>JALWLD010000057.1:0-174396 GCA_027081115.1 Sulfurovum sp. | reverse complement strand
TTGGCTCTTTCTTATATGCACCAAGACTCCACCAATCGCTTTTATCTTCATTGTAAATCCTGCACGATGCATCTATAAGCTTACCGCCTTCTGTCTCTCTTGCTGTCGCATACACTTTTCCTGTCTGACCAAAGACCACATCCACATGTGCCATCTCTCCCGCTTTAACCTCTACGGGAATATCTTTTCGCTCAAATACATTGTAGGTACAGTTTGCGGTATATTTCCCAACAGGAATCTGTCTGCTATGACTCTTTGGCTCTTTCTTATATGCACCAAGACTCCACCAATCGCTTTTATCTTCATTGTAAATCCTGCACGATGCATCTATAAGCTTACCGCCTTCTGTCTCTCTTGCTGTCGCATACACTTTTCCTGTCTGTGCAAATACCACATGCACCTTACTTGTTTCCCCCTCTTTGATCTCGACAGGGATATCTTTTCTTTTAAATACATTGTATGTGCAATCGAGCGTATATTTTCCGACAGGTAACTCTTTTGCGTATGACTCAGCCTTATTTTTGTAAACCGTCATACTCCAATGGTCACTCTTGTCTTCATTGTAGATGCTACAGCTTGCCGCTATAAGCTTTCCACCTTCAGTCTCGGATGCTGTCACTACCAGGTTATGTTTTTTCTTCTTTACCACTGGTTTGGAAGGAGTGACCACCTCAACCTTCTTGGCAATGACTTTCATAGCCTTATTTAAAGCCGCAGCATTCTTCGCAGAGAAGTACTCTCCTCCTGTTGCATGGGCAATACACTCCAACTGCTTGTCGGTCTTTTTGTCCACATTGAAGCCGATGACATGGGTCACAAAATCAATCCCCTCTTTTTCCAACTCTTTTGCTGTAGCACAGGGGTCAGGGTCACAGGTCTCTTTCCCGTCCGAGATGAGAATGATCGTCGCTTTCTCTTCGGTATACTTGATCTCATCAGCCACTTTTCTCAAAGAACGGCTGATCGGTGTTTTCCCTTTGGGTTTAATGTCCATCACCGTACGTATGACATTGTTCTTGTCAACTTTACCTACGGGTATGACCGTTTGAATGTCGTTACAGTCCCCTTTTTTTCGGTGTCCGTAAACCGTCAGCCCCAACTCAACAGCAGGGTTCCACTCCTTGACCACATTTTTCAACGCATCTCTGGCAATCTCTATTTTGGCTTTACCGTTTATCTGCCCCCACATACTCCCCGATGCATCAAAGATGATGACTGCACGCGGATTATCTTCTGCTATTAAACCTGTAATGAATACTGTAAAAATCAGTACTATTCTCATTAACAATCTTTTCATTATCATTTTCTCCTTTTTATATATTATTATAACCGTATCATGTGACAAAAATATGACATAATCACTTTTTTAATATAATTTTAAATAGCATTATTCATGCCGGTTTTAAAAGTGAATTTGAGGATGATCACCGTGGCACTCTTTGCCATGCATTTTTTAAAAATAGAATCTATCAAACCTCTCTATAATATCTATAACGGTTTTATTATCGTCTCATTTCTGGAGATACTCTTTTTAAGTACCTCTTCTTTTTGTAATCTTCACAGGCGCACTGTTCATTGTATTCAACCTCAGTGCGGGTATCTATGCCTACACGATCGGGCACAAACAGGCAAGGCTCTTTATTACCAGTTTCGGCATTATTTTTATCTCTTATCTTCTTATCATTCGATGCTATCGGTCTCACATCTGTCATGCAGAACTTCACTAATATACTCATGTTCACTACGGCTTTTGAAGCACTCATACTCAACCAGGCCTTTGCAGACCGTTACATCATCCTTCAGAAAGAGAAGGTGGATACACGTATTTTGGATGAATACAAACATCGTACAGAATTGGTATAGGAAGAGGTCTTGGTAAAAACCAAAGAACTAAATGAAGCGTTGCAGATGAAAGAGTTACTGCTCAAAGAGACCACTGTGTCAAGAACAACCTTCAGATCATCCTCTCCAGGATACGACTTCAAAACGATGAGATAAAAGACAGACAGACCACCGAGAAGTTCCTCAATCTGGAGAACAGGATCTCCGCGATCTCTCAAACCTACAATATACTGCTGCTTAAAAACAATATTGAAAAGATAGATATGCAGGAGTATATTGGAACCCTCCTTCAAGACCTTGAGTGGCAGGGATATCACTGTTGAAACCGATATTGATGCCCATCTACCATTGCGGGAACCCATTTACATCGGTCTTATTATCAATAAACTGATCAGCAATGCCTACAAATATGCTTTTGATGACAAAGGGAGAGTTTCTATTTCACTTAAAAGAAAAATCAGATCATTTCGAATTGATCATTGAAGATAATGGAAAAGGATTTGATATGGGAAAAAATGTGCAAACCCTGGGTCTGAAAATTGTTCGGACCCTGGTCTATGGCCAACTCGGAGGAGAGATGAGAATGCAAAGTAGAGAAAAAACCAAATACACCATAAGGTTCACACGTGGTGGTTTATGATAATCAACAGTGATTATTATATAGAAATATCTATTGTCCACGGGTGTTATGCCGTCACAACACCACATGTTTAAGATATTAGAACGTATACTTTAGGTTTGTATAGAAGTAACGCCCAGGCTCATTCATGAGCATCACTACATCATTGCTACCTGTTGGCAACAAGATCAAGTCATAATATGTATTTGATACGGCATAGGTTGTGTCAAATACATTGTCCACACCAACAGTTAATTCAATGTTACCCCATCGCTTAGCACCCTTAAGGTTTAAGATACCATATGCATCAATTTCCTGTTCTCCATTCTCATAATCATAGTTTGACCAAGTATCTGAAGCTATGAGTTCTGCTCTGAAATTCAGTGTCTCATCCCAGTCATAGTTTGCTGCTGCGTTAAATTTGAATGGTGGGATCTCAGGCATATCTGTACCTGTCTGTCCAGTTAGAGGAGTGTCTTTTTCACCTCTTTGGTAAGACATACCATAGTCAAAATAGAGTTCTGCTGTAGCAATGTATGTACCACTTAACTCAAATCCGTAGATAGTTGCATCTACATTTTCATATTTATTCTCGGCTTTTGAAGCGTTATATGCTATAAAATTATCAAGTTGTGAATAAAATGCTTTAGCTTTAACTGTTGCATTTTCAAACTTCTTTTCAAAACCAATATCCGCTTCATAATTAATCGTGGCATCAAGATCAGGTGTACCTATAGCAGGTGCAACCATTTTCATTGAACCATCAGGTAATGTAACCTGTTTTGGAGCACCTATCCAGTAAAGCTCTTTAGCATCCGGTACTCTTGAAGATTTTCCTGCACCCACAAATAACTTTGTATCTTTATCCATATTATATGTAGCAAAAATATATCCGTTTAACTCATTATACTCATTTTCGGGCTGTACCATTTTCATACGATTATTAGCAGGCGTAATTGTTGTATCATCATATCTCAAACCAAGATCTAACACAAGTTTATCCATAGTAATTGTATCTTTGAGGAAAAATGCAATATTTTCTGTATCTACATCATCAATACTATAAGAGTAATCCATTGGTAAAAGGATTTCATTCTTCGTATACCATCCATTCCAGTTACGTAAAGAATAATCAATACCTGCAGTAATCGTATGATTATCTACATCAAAACTGTTTTTGATCTTTGCACCCTGCATTTTAGTAGTCAATGTATGAGTCATATAGTCTACAGCACCCATTAATCTATACTTCGTAGACATTGGATGTTCTACTTCTGATTGATAGAGTTGAATATTCAATTCTTTTGAATACTTTCCAAGATCTTTGGCAATATATTCAACATTGAATAAGTCAGAGTCATCATATAAGGCATCCATTTTTGAAGATGGGTACAGAATATCATCTGATCTGTTACCCGTATAAGAGAGTCTCAATTCTTGATTGTCAGTAATATTCCAAAATAGTTTTGCCATGACTGTTTTTTTAGTATAGGCATCCATATCTTTATATTGGTCTTGATACTGAACTGTTGGTATAGCTTTTCCTGCATCTATCTCTCTTTGTATCTGATCTACAAAGTTATTACCATCACCATCCTCATACTGTTCACTTGTTTCAGCAGAAGCAGAGATAAGGAATTTTACATTTTCAGTAATAGCTCCAGAAGCTGATAATGCTGCTTTTTTGTAACCCCATGAACCAAAACCGAGATTGATATCTCCTTCAAACTCATCTTTAGGCTGAATCGTATGAATCTTCACATCTGCAGAGAGTACACCAAAATCTTCTACATTATATGGACCTTCATTGATCTCGATATAATCAACATTATTGGTAAGTACGTGAGATACTGGTGGGTCCATTCTGTTTGGACAGGCACCATACACTTTAACACCATCAATCGTTACATTGATGTTGTCTTTCTTCTGACCTCTTACAATAACATCATTGGCGATTCCAGATCTTCTTACAAGTGATACAGAAGGAGACTGTTTAAACAGTGCCTCTGCCAAGTCTGCTGACTTAATATCTTCACCATGTACATCTTTAACGATTTCTGTATCAACTTTTGCCTCAACATCTATAGTTCCCATATCTACCGGTTCAGCATATAGCGACATTGCGCATGCCAAAGAAAGTACTATTCCTGTTTGTATTTTCATTATTTTCCTCATCCTTGAATTATTTGTGAGAGAGTATGACATGCTTGTGTTAAATTAGTGTTAAATTTATATCTTTTATAAGCAAATCAACATTATAAATATCTAATATCCCTCATAGACAAAGCCACGCAGAAAATTTAATGGTTTTAACGTAACTTATAACGTAAAGAAAGATTTACGGTAGTAGGCAAAGAAAGTGGTGCATTTTTTACGTTAAGAGGGAATGCTTTTTTTACTGCTCTTTTTGCAGAATTATGGAAAACTTTTGGACCACTAAGAGTAATGTTTCCAACATGTCCATTTTTTAAAATGATAAAACAGATTTTTATTGTCCCCTGCATTCCTCTTTTTTTTGCAATTCGTGGATATGATTTCCCTCTGTTTATTTTAGCTCTGAGATTTGCGAGAAATCGACTTTTTTTGTTAGGATCTATTCTACGTGAGGTAGCCCGTCTGGAGGAAGCTCTACATGCTTTAGTTTTCTTTTTCTTGACTCTTTTTTTGACAGCTTTCTTTTTAACTTTTTTCTTAACAATCTTTTTGGGTTCTGGTTTTTTCTCTACTTTTTTAATAACTACCGGTTCAGGTACAGGCTTCTCTTCTACCTCGGGAACAGGAATAGGCTCTGGTTCTATAATTTCAGGTTCTGGCTCTTCTTCAACCACAGGTTCTTTGGGTTCAGGTACTTCCTCTTCTTTAGGCTGTTCTATAACTGCTGGTACAAACTGGGAGAGAGAAAGGTTTAGTGTCTTGTCTTTCTCTTTTTGAGAAACAATGAAACGCTCTCCCATCATCACGACATAGATTAAAAACACAGAGGCATAAATAAGAGTTGTTAAGGAAAAAGAGACTTTATAGCGATGCTTTTTCACAATAACCTTTCTACTTTTACTTTGTTACAATAGAGATGTTCTGGAAACCCTTCTCTTTCATAAAGTCAATCACATCCACAAAGTAATGGAAATCTGTTTTTTTGTCTGTATGTAAAGAAACGGTATCTTTTTTCGGGTCGAGTTCAGCAAGTTTCTCTTTAATAGAGTCTAAAGGAAGTTCTTCCTGATTAAAGAAGTATTTCCCATCTTTATCTATAGCAATAATAAGATTTTTCTTATCTTCTTGTTTCTTAGTAGAAGCAGATGGCAGGTCGATCTTGATAGTCTTGTTGTTAACAAACGAAGCTGTTGCCAAAACAATGACCAAAAGAACCAGAACAATATCGATGAACGGGACAACGTTCATCTTGTCAAAACGTTCTCGTCTCATTATTTTCTAAGACCTTTTTTGTCCTGATGGATCTCCCACTCTGAGAGAATCCTGTCTACCTTAGTAAGCAATGCATTGTAGAATACAGTAGCAGGAATAGCCACAACAAGCCCAGCAGCCGTTGCTTTTAGTGCCAAGGCCAGGTGTTTCATGATCTCACCCGGGTCAATAGTATCTTGCTGATCACCGATAATATAGAAAGTAAGAATGATCGCAATAACTGTACCCAATAGACCAATATACGGTGCATTTACCCCAATCGAAGCGATAGTCGGCAAGTTCTTGGAGAGATCAAGTTCCAACTCTTTCTCATGACTATACTCTTCTACTTTTACCGATCGGTAAAAAAGAATCCGTTCTATGGCAAGGGCAAAAGTGAGGAAAGACAAAAAGACAAGTAATCCTATAATTCCATAATCTACAATATTTTTGATCTGTTCTACTGGCATGTTTCTTCTTTATAAATAGTTTCTGATTGTAGGATTATAGTTGAAGTTTGATTATAAAGCTCTAAGCTCAGTATATTAAAGAGATATAAGTACTTCAAAAGCATCTGTGCAATCAGCAGAAAATATAGAAGTCTATTTAACTTCTTCAAAACTCAATGGCTCCAACTGACCGTCCGACACAGTATCTTTAATTTCACAAAGATGCATAGTGATACCAGTCTTTCTTTGTTATGGTCAAATTTTTACTATTTATATTTCATTGACATTTGCATGTTACAATGGAATTTTAAAACCTAAGGTATATATTTATGAAGATCATTAAACTGTTATTATTCTCAACACTGTTATTGACTACACTACTTTGTGCAAAAGACTATACAAAAAAGCATGAAGTACGTGTATTTATAGACAGAATGGTCAAATACCACCATTTTA
The DNA here is from genome assembly GCA_027081115.1 of Sulfurovum sp. GTDB lineage: Bacteria > Campylobacterota > Campylobacteria > Campylobacterales > Sulfurovaceae > Sulfurovum. The sequence continues at coordinate 167,625 of JALWLD010000057.1, read as the reverse complement.
AACGCTCTGAGCTGAACCATCTCTTTTCCAATGCAAAATATCAAAAAAGAGCCCATGCCATCTATGTTCCTTCTCTTCGTCCTAAATGGGTCAAACCTAAAAACTATAAACGAGTAGGATCCTGGGATAGGTATGAGCAGATATTTTTAAAAAAAGGAAAAGCTGACAAAGGTGTAGCTTACATGCATAACCATAAAGCAGACCTCTCAAGAGCCTATAGAAAGTATGGTGTAGAACCTGAATACATTACTGCCATCATTGGCATAGAGAGTCACTACGGGTACAACAGAGGAAAATTCCCTGTTTTTGATACACTGACAACGTTAGCATTTGAACCTAACAGACGGCAAAAGTTTTACCGTTCAGAGCTTAAAGAATTTTTGATTATGGCAAAAAGAGAAGGTGTAAACCCTAAAAATGTCAAAGGATCTTATGCCGGTGCTATTGGCTTGGGACAGTTCATGCCAAGTAACTACAAAACTTTTGTCGTAGACTTTAACAAAGATGGCCATAAACAGATGAATAACCATACAGATGCCATAGGCAGTATAGCATACTACTTCAAACGCCATCACTGGAGAAAACACGAACCTGTAGCAGTTCGTGTCTCTTACCCAGGTACACGATATAAAGGGCATAGAACAGGCTACAAGTACAAATACAACCGTAAATCACTTAAAAATATCTACCCTAAAGAACCTTTTGATTACAACGGCAAAGTACACCTCATCAAACTTAAGCGTACCAACTATGATGAACTCTGGTATGGTACACACAACTTCTATGTCATTACCCGATATAACCACAGCAGCTACTACGCCATGGTTGTACATCAGCTTGCACAAAAGATAAAAGAAAAATACAAAAAGAAGTATGAAAAGGTATTACGATAAAACACTAAAAACTTTCATTCTATTAAACAGATACACATAAAACTTCTCAATCATTATAGATAAGTACAAAAACCTTATGTAGACATCTCTCTTCTCAGTAAAAGCCTGATCTTTAAAGGGCAAGCTTCTAAACTTCATACTTAATTCACAAAAATAAATTACAATACACTCTGAAACCTTTCAAATAGAAAGGAAGTTATTTACAAAGGAAACAACATGATGAAAAAATACCTTATTGGTTCAACAATTACACTAGCAGCTATGGCAACATTGGTAGGATGTGGAAGTAGCTCTACAGATACAACGGTTGATAGCTTAACAACAGCATACCTCGTAGATTCTGCGGTAAGTAATGTAGACTATGACTGTCTTGCAGACGGTGTTAACGATAAAGTAACTGGACCAGATGGTGCATTTAGCTGTCAAAATATGCAGCAAATCCGTTTTAGACTTGGTAATCTTGTACTTGGAGAAGTGGCAACTGTACCACAGGACGGATATGTATTTCCTCAAGATATTGTAGGTGTAGCCAGAACAGAAGTTATGAATGCCCAAGTCACTGCGATGGCACAACTCTTACAGTCACTGGATACAGATAATAATCTTAACAATGGTATTCAGGTCTCTGACAGTGATAAAGAGGCTTTAGAAGCAGAAACATTTACTGCTGAAAACCTACTTGTCTATGCGGGTAATACTATCAGAAATCAGATACGTACACAGACTGAAGCACAAAACCACTTAAGAGAGACTATGAGAGAACTGCTCTATGACTACCAAGGAGCCAATGGTGTTGATTTTTCTTTATATCCAATGTCAAACTTGACAGATGCACAGAAATATACTATTGCCTTTATGTGGAATGAAGAGAAAATGGCTAAAGACCTCTATCTTGAACTCAACGTCATTTACCCAACACAGGAACTTGAAACTATTGCTACACAATCTGAAACAAGACACGAAGCACTCGTTGAAGAATTGGTACAAAGATATGATCTGAACATTACCAACCTTGTAGACTACACAGAGAACTACTCAGAGGCAGAGCTTAGAGCATTTGCACCAGGTGAGTTTGGTGTACAGGAAGTTCAAGATCTTTATGATTCACTCTATGCAGAAGGTACCCAGTCACAGCAAACAGCACTCGAAGTTGGATGTAAAGTGGAAGTGCTGGATGTAAATGACCTCCTAGATGAGATAACCATTGCCCAAGAAGTAGATGCACAAGATCTTATAGCAGCATGGAATGTTTTACTCTCAGGAAGTTATAATCACTACTGGGCATTTGACAATGGACTCAAGAACCTAGGAGTTACAGAAGGATGTTGTTCTCTTGGTGCAGCATACTGCCACCCTGAATACCCACAAAATGAAAACGCAAACTACTAAACAATTTATCTTTCCTAGATTGATCTTTTAAGATCATCTAGGCCAATACAATATAAATTCACTCCCTTTTGAAACTTCTGACTCAAGTGCAATTTTAATATGATGCTCTTGACAAATATTACTTACAATATCCAGTCCCACTCCAAAACCGTTACTGGTCTCAAAACGTTTAAATATCTTCTCTTGATCTTCTTTAGCAATCCCCACACCATGATCTTTTACAGACAAAGCATGTTGATTAAGACTGATATGAATCTCTCCTTTGGGTTTAGAAAACTTTACCGCATTGGAGAGTAGATTATCAATAAGCAAGATAAGCTTTCTTGAATCTATATGAAACATAAAATCTTCCAAATCATAAGTCACATGCAAACCCTTGAAGCGAATAAAGGTATCAATGTACTTGACACGTTCCAAAAGTACCTCTTTAACATTAATTTCTGTTTTTTCATAGACAATATGCTCATGAAAAGAGATGTAGGTAAGATCATTGTAAAGTGTAGAGAGTGTTTTTGTTGCAATTTCAATACGATCCAAAGAACGCAACTGTTTTGTATTGAGACTGTTCTTATCAAAATGTTCATAACTCATTAAGATAGTTGAAATAGGTGTATTCATCTCATGTGTGGTATTTTTAATAAATGTTTTCAAGGAGGAAATGACATTTTTAAGTGGGAAAAGCATAATTTTTGCCAACAAAATAGCAACAAAAATTAAAAATACTGTTACATAAAGCGATGCATACATCATTTCTGTTTTTACCGCCCTGATCTCCTCTACAGGTAAAGACTTTTTAATAACAATATACTTGACTCCCAAATACTGTTTATAAAGTGACTCTATAAGGTAATACTCTTCATTTTCACTGTAAAAGAATTGTGAAAAATCAAGCTTGGCATCTCCAAAAGTTGAAGCAATCTGCTCTTTATCTTTATTGTAAAGGGCAATGTCATACCCCTCTTCTGCAAAAACAAACTCTTCACTGTTTTTATTGTGATAATACTCCAACTTTGCATTGATATCTTCTGCTTTATGCCGCATACCAACATGCATCTTATCAATGATGACATCTTTTTGGTCATGAAAATAGAAGTATCCTATGATACCACCCAGGATTGCGATGGATCCTAAATAAATTACCAAGAAGTAGATCAGACTTTTAGTAACTGCTTTCATACACCAACATCACTTATTTGCAATCTATAGCCACTACCTCGTACAGACTGAATAATATCTTTTCCCAAACTTTTACGAAGATTTTTAATGTGTGCTCTAAGAGATTCAGATGTTGGATTTTCATCATAATCCCAAAGTACAGAGTAAAGTGTCTCAAAAGTGACCAGTTCATTGGGATATTGTAAAAAATATTTCAATGCCTTTAACTCTTTGAGAGGGAGTGCCACCGATTCATCTTTTTGAAACAAAACCTCTTTATCTATATCAAATATCAGATCTTTGGCAATGGTAATACGTGTAGAACGTTTTTGTGTAAAAGAACGCTTTTGAATGTTACGTATACGTATCAACAATTCTGCCAGTTCAAAAGGCTTTTTAATATAATCATCTGCACCACTTTCAAACCCTGCAGAGACATCTTCAATATCATTTAAAGAAGTAATAAATACCGTAGGGGTTTTATCACCTGATTCACGCAGTATCTTAAGAAGATCAAATCCTTTGATAGCAGGAACATTCACATCAAACAAGTAGAGGTCATAATGGCTTTCGTAAGCTGCATTAAGTGCTTCCTGCCCATCATATACCAACTCAACTTCATTATCATTGTCTTCTAAATATTCCAAAATAATATCTGAGAGTGCAAGATCATCTTCTAATAATAATATTTTCATCTTCAACTCCTTCATCACACTACTAACTTACTATTATATGTTTCAAATATGAACACACTGTGAATAAAATTGTAGGACTTTACATTTATTTCACAATACTATATTATAATACTATAAATACCCTCTATATTAAATGTTAAAAAGGGATTAAATTCTGTGAAAGTGAGGCAATAGATGTTTAAAAAACCCATTATGTTATTAACTATTGTCATACTCACTGTCACAGTGCATGCAAAAGAGCACAGCGCTTCTAAAAAAAAGAAAAAAGAAAAACCTTATTATTTTACCTTTGTTGACACCTATGCAGAGATAGAAAAAAAAGAGAAAGAGAAGATATTTGAATATAAGAACAAATCACGTTTTAAATTCAAATTTCAATCCGGCTTGGGACAAAGTAACATTGCCAACCCTGGTGGTGGTGCAGGATCAGGGGCAGGTCCTGCTGCCAGTTTAGGCGGTGGTGCTGCAGGGGGAATGGGTGGTGGTGGCCCCGGTGGAGCAGGTGGTGGTCGTGGCGGCGGTGGACGAGGCCGATAATGCTACAACAAAATTCATAGACAATATGAACTATGCCAAAAATATATGAGACAAGTTTAAAAAAACCACTCTTCTTTTTTTACACAGATAAGTATAAAAAAATGATAGGTAGATGCCTTACATGGCATCTTCACTCTCTACAAAACTCCCCATAAGACACGTATGATTATCCAAAGTTAATGCTCTATATATATGCAAACGATCCAAATCAATCTCATAGAGTGTAGAGTCATGATCTGTGTTAAACATGAAGTACATCATATTCTCCACGATATGCGTAGTATGTGACTGCATGGTCATATCTGCATAAACCTTTGTATCAAAATAGATATTTTTAATAAAGACATTACTTACCGGGTTTGCTGCATCATAAAAAGATTTAAATGTATCATAATGGTTCGTAGTGATGAGTAGATTATTATGAAATAAAATATGCCCCACTCCTTTACCTGATTTAAACGTATCTTTCAATGAAAGAGTCGCTAAATCCAGAACAAATACATTTCCCTCTGATGATCCCATATAGATATACTCTTGCGTAGGATGAAAAGCACCATGATGGGCACCCCAGGTTGCAGGTAAAAAGTCACTTGGTAAGCCACTCAATTCGGAGAGAAGACGTTCCTGAATAATATTGATTTTGCCACTACTAACAGAAAACTTCAGTATCCCAGGGGAGACAACATTCTGCTCCCCCTCTTCTATACCGTAAAAATATCCATTTTTCAACATGACATGATGTATAGAACTTTTTGTTTTAAACTTGTCAATAGGCAAGTAATTGCCCTTAACATAAAGCTCTAGACTATTCTCTGTTCTATCTAAAAGTAAAAAGTAGTTATTGTCAACCCAAACCGGATGTCCGGTGGCATTAGTCCCCCCATAAGAGACAGGGTCAACGTAACTAGAGTCCGAATAAGCTGCTGAAGCTATATTGCCATTGATGATTGCACCAGAAGGTGCATTTGAAGAGGTTAAAAAAGCATCCAAATTGTTGATCTTCACAGAACGTGGAGAGAAGTCCAGAGCAACTGCATCTGCAATCGTATTAGTATATGTATCTAAAATACCTATAGTATAGTCTTTTCTATTGATCACAAAAAGATCTGTTCCAAAACCTTCAGAGACCTCATAGGGGTAATGTCCATTACTGTCAATACTGTCTCTTAATTTCATACTTTCAATATCAAGCATAACTACTTTATCACTCACGATATCTCCATAATAGAGGGTTTTATGAATAACTGTTGTAGTCATAACCTCTTCTTCCATCATCTTTCCATGTTCACACCCAAGTAACATAAATACAGAGAATACCAATATATAATACTTCATTTATTCATTCCTTCTTTTAAAGAGTAAGCCATTGTAGAGTGAAAGTATGAAAAAAGTATGAAGTTTTTATCGTACATCCTTTTATAGATATTTTATAGACACAAACCGCTAACACTTCTTAAGTTAAAATTTGAAATATTTCTACTAGAAGGAGAGAAAAATGAAACATAAAAAATTATGGCTTGCCTTATCAGCTTCCTTAATGATTGCCGGTTGTGGTGGAGGTGAAGATGGAGATACTGAAGATATCAGTGATCCAGTACTAAATGCACCCAATGCATCCTACAAATATGCACTAACCGCCTGGAATGATCTGGGGATGCACTGTATGGATGGAAATGACTTTGCAGTCTTCTCAGTCCTGCCTCCCTACAACAATCTGCATGCACAAATTAAAGACAAAAATGGTGACCTTGTTACTTCAGGAATAACACTAACCTATGAAGCAGTCAAGGGTACAGATGGGAAAATGAATACCACAAGTACTGACAAAACAAACTTCTGGGACCATAGTAAATCACTTTTTGGTGCAGTACTGGCTAAAGATACAGGACTTACCGGGGTAAAGACACCGAGTACAACACCTCAAAAGCTTACCTTTAATGCCACACACCAATGGTGGGAAGCAGAGGGTATCCCTATAACTCCATACAATGATGATGGTAGTAAAAACTATTACCCTTTAGTCAAAATAATTGCAAAAGATGCACAGGGGAATATCCTCTCAGAAGCTACAACGGTACTACCCGTCAGTGACGAGATGGATTGTAAACGGTGTCATGAGAGTAATTCAGCAAATGCTGATGCCACACCAGCAGCTGGTTGGGTAAATAATGCTGATCCTGAAAAAGATTTCAAGTTCAATATTTTACGTTTGCATGATGAAAAGAACCCCAATGCAGTTACCAACAATACTGCTGCATTACAGGTAAAGGGATATAACTATGATCCCAATGGCCTTGAAGCCACAGCCAACGCTGGTACCGCCATTCTTTGTGCGGCATGTCACCGATCCAATGCATTGCCTGGTACAGGTGTAAATAATATATCAGCCTTTACTTCAGCTATACATGCAAAGCACTCAAAAGTTATTGATCCATTAAATGGATTACCACTTGATGATATTACCAACAGAAATGCCTGCTATACTTGCCACCCTGGTGCACAGACAAAATGTCTAAGAGGTGCTATGGGAGATGCAAAAGATGCTAACGGTAACAATGCCATGCAGTGTCAGAGTTGTCACGGTAATATGACTGCCGTAGGAAGTAGCAGCAGAGAAGGATGGTTCAATGAGCCAAACTGTCAAGCTTGTCACTACAATGGAAAAAGAGAGATCTCAGCAATCGATCCTGCAACCAATACACTCAGACATGTGGTCGATACACAGTTTGCTACCAACCTTAATACACCAGCAACAGGACTTAGTCTCTACCGATACAGTACCGGTCATGGTAAATTACAATGTGAAGCATGTCATGGAGCTACCCATGCTATCTATCCGGCACATAACGCAGACAATATACTCAGTGAACAGATGCAAGGTCATACCGGTACTATTGCAGAGTGTACAGCATGTCACACAACTGTACCAAAAACAGTAACTGGTGGACCTCATGGTATGCACCCTGTAGGACAATCTTGGGTTGGAGATCATGAAGATGCAGCAGAAAACAATCCTGCACAATGTAAAACATGTCATGGTCAAGACTATAGAGGTTCTGTACTCTCATCTACATGGACGAACCGTTCATTCTCAACAGAATGGGGTCAAAAGAACTTTACAAAAGGACACAAAGTGAGCTGTTATGACTGCCATAATGGACCAAGTGGAGATTAATCTTCAAAATAGAAGGAGAGTTTTCCCCCTTTCTCTCCTTCTCCCTATCTATAATACTTCTAAACTAATCCGGACAGACCTTTTTTTATATAAAAAAAGGTATCTTCCTACCAGAATTTATATCCTAACTTAAAGTAAAGTTCTTCATGAAGATCTTCATCTAAAATATCTTGTTTATAATAGAGTGTGGCAAACCAACTGTCAGTCACCTGATAAAAAAGTGTTCCTGAAAGTGAATATTCAGGGTGTTCATAAACATACTTACTCTTTTCATACATATAGGTAATATTTGCATAGAGATCATCTCTAAAAAAGTATCCTGCACCCACATAAAGATTACTTCTATTCTGTAACTCTCCCATGATCTCTTCATCTTGAATGAAGGTGTAATTAAACCCTCCAAAAAAAGAGACTGCACCTGTCGGATAATAATAGAGTGAACTATAGAGTTTATAGTCTGTTTTGTTTCCAAGGAAATCATAGGTTGGTAGCTTCAATCCAGCACCCAAATTGAGTCTGATTTCAGGACTAAGACGAAATCGTTTTCGAATCTTCAATGTTGTATCTCCCAAGCCACCGTCATCATCTCTAGTACGGAATGAACTACGTATAGAATAACTCCAGTCATTATGATAATAATTAACTTGAAACTTTGTCTTATACTGTTTTGTCACACCAGGAAGATCATCATTGTTTTCATAACCACTTGCAAGTGTCATCGTCATACTGTCATAATCTGTCTCATCAGGGAGCCTCAAAACACTTGTAGTACACCCCTGGGAATTTACCTGATTGAGAAAAGGGGTGTTGGGGCAGTTATCTTGTGCATCAGGTACACCATCGAAATCTGTATCTTGTATAGCTTCAGCACATAGACCTCCACTTAAAAGCAATATGGTGTAAAATGGTTTAATCATCATCATCTCCTTCATTCTCTTCATTATTCTCCTGGATCTGGTTCTCCAATTCATTCTCAATGTGGTTCTCCATCTCATTTTCTAAATGTTGCTTTGCAATGCTCTTACTACGTTGTTCCACTTTACCTATAGCTTTTTTTGCTTTTTTACTTTTGGTACTGGCTCGCAGTTTTGAAAGTGCATGGATACGCTCTTTCTCTTTCATCTTTACAAGTCTCTTTTTAAGTTCATTCATTAGTTTAAAACGTTCCGAAACCGGTGCTTTTTGTATCGCTTCAATCTCTGCATCAATAGACTTGGGGTATAAAGGTGTAAAGTATAGTAAAAATACCAGTAAAAATATTACTATTCTCATGAATCTACCTCTTTTATATGTCGAAAATCCAGTTCTATCGTAGTACCGACACCTACTGTCGAAGCTATTTTTATCTCAATATTGAGCTCAGTTGTTAATTTCTTTACAATATGCAAACCCAAACCAAGTCCACGCTCCTGCTCTTTATAGTAACGCTGCATCACTTTTTCTGCATTTTCTATACCCTTACCGGTATCTTCAATGAAAAGAGATTCTTTTTTTATTACAACATGTACAGATCCTTTAGGACGGTTGTATTTAGCAGCATTGCTCAAAATATTGTCTAAAATACGGGAGAGTAGATCGGGGTTGGTATTTTTAAAAAGATCATTTTCTTTATGAAAAGAGAAAATCACTTTCGGATAGGCATTGGCAATAAAATCCATACGCCCTTTTGCAAGTTTAGCCACATCAACATTTTCATTTTGTGAAGGTGAATGAAACAAAAAATGTTTTAAATTATTTTGTAAAAAAAGAAGCGTATCTATACTATGTGAAATTCTCTGCATAAAGGGGTCTTCCCCTTTTTCATCTTTGAACATCTTAATATTGAGTACCATCGAGGTTATAGGTGTATTGAAATCATGTAATATGTCTTTAATGAACTCATCATTGAGTTGTAACGCTTTTCGTATGGGTTTGAGTGAATAAAAAGTAAAAAAAAGTGCGGTGATAAAAAGTAAAAATGTTGCTAAAATAAAACGTATCCAGAATCCAGATTGTATTTCATCTATATCTTTTTTAAGTGCTTCTTGAGGATATAAAATCTTGATATAAAACTTTTCTGACGTAGGTATAGAGAAATAGGCATACAGCTCACTATTCCCTATCAAGGTATTGGGGTTTCCCTCATCTTTGGAAACAAAGTCAAACTCAAACTGATCACACTCAAGTGTATAACTACATACTTGCATGGTTTTAAAGAGATTTTGACGATATTCTCTCTTTTCTGTATGATACAACTCTAAAAACAAAAAGACGAGTAAAAACTCAAGCAGAGAAAAGAAAACCAGGAAGTTCTTAAACAAAGACTCTTTTTCATAACGTTTCAAGTAGGTATCCTTGACCACGTACATTGGTTATCTCAATATTAAGTTTCTGTTTTATCTTAGTCAAAGCAACACGCAGTGCATTACCCGATGGATTTTCCAGACATTCACAAAGTATATCCTGTGTTACCACATTTCCTGTATTCATAAGTAATTTGACAAAGACACGGAAAGGTACATTTCCTATATTGATAATTTTTCCATCTTTGCGTAATACTTGAGACTTTGGATCATATTCTATCTCTCCGTAATGAAGTATCTCATCCTTAAATTTTGCCTTTAGGCGAATAAGCAGTTCTTCGGGTTCAAAAGGTTTTTTGATGTAGTCAATAGCATTAAGTTCAAAGCCTTTTGCCATAGAATTCATATCGGTCAATGCCGTAATAAAGATAGTAGGTGTCTCATCTTCCGCATGGCGCAATGCTTTTAAGAACTCTAAACCGTTACCCTCGGGAAGATTTATATCAAAAAGATATAAGTCATACTGATGCTCAAATGTCAACTCTATGGCTTCTTCTTCACTCAGTGCAACATCCACTTCATAGCCCTCTTTTGTAAGGAATAACTCTAATGTCTCACTTAAGATATGGTCATCTTCGAGTAATAGAAGTTTCATGAAGCCAATGCCTTTAAATATAAAATTATTTGATTTTAATGTATAGTTCTACTATTCTAACATACACATCATTAACACTCTGCTAACAAAGAGAATGCAATCCTGCCATATAATCCCACTTTAATTCACATTTGTCTGTTATAGTCTTACTCCATACCCAAGGAGATTACAAATGAAACATATATTACTTGCTCTTTCACTTTTATCAGGAAGTACACTTTTTGCTTCTGAAGACAGCTATACGTTAACTGTTGAAGCAGATAACTTCAAGAATGATAAGGGAGAGGTACAGTTTTCACTCTACAATAAAGAGGGAACCATTCCTGATAAAAAACTCAACCTCTACTTTAAGAAAAAAAGAGTCAAAGTGAAAAATGGCTATGCAAAAGCCACCTTTAATAACCTTCCACAAGGAAAGTATGCAGTCAGTTTTTACCATGATGAGAATAACAATCATAAAATAGACAAAGGTCTGGTCATGCCTGAAGAGGGTGTAGGATTGAGTAATTTTGAAACTATCAATTTTTTTAATCTTCCCAACTTCAAGTCAGCCTCTTTTATCGTTAATAAAAACATAAAAAAAGAGATGAAAGTGATCTATTTTTAAATAGGTTATAATATCTCTATGCAAACACTTATTGACTTTTTAACGTTTAAATCTTTTATAACGGCAGATATTCTTATTGTCTGCTACTATATCGGTGCGATTATCATCCCTATTCTACTTTATAAAAGTCGGAAATACCTTGTAGAAAATGTACAATTCATCCGCTCTCTTAATGAGATATTTCTAGATGCTTTTTCCTCTCTAGATGTTAAGAACCAACGCTATGCCAAGCTCTTTTTTCTCCTCATGTTCTTTAGTATGGAATTGATGTGGCGAATGATGTTTGAAATGATGATAGGCTATTTTCAGATGCATGACTACCTACAACAAATGAGTAGTTAACAACTACTCTTTATAACATTGTTGTCTCTTTAGGTACTTCATGTGAGACAACTTTTTTATTTTCTATCTTTAAGATCCGATCACAAAATGGTAGCATTGCTTCATCATGAGTAACCATAATGATGGCAACATCCTGATCGAGTGCAATCTTTTTAAGCATTTTAACCACTGAGACTGAACGATCAGTATCAAGTGCAGCAGTAGGTTCATCTGCAAGAATGATCTGTGGTTTGTTTGCAAGTGCTCTGGCAATGGCAACCCTCTGATTTTGACCACCGGAAAGTTCAGAAGAGAGGTTATGTGCTTTGTCTGCTATATCAAAATATTCCAAAAGCTCCATGGCAAAGGCATTGGCTTCTTTTTCAGGAATACCATTGGTTTGAGGAACAAGTGTAACATTTTCAATCACATTTAAAAATGGTATAAGATAGTGTGCCTGAAAGATAAACCCAATCTTTTCACGACGGATCTTACGTTGTACTTTAGTCAACCATTTGTTATCATAAACCAGTTCATCCCCAAGCCAGATCTTTCCGCTTGTCGGTTCTTCCACACAGCCTATCATCATAAGAAGCGTAGTTTTCCCTGCACCACTAGGAGCAATAAGTGCAACCAACTCTCCTTTGTCCACCCGAAAGTCAGCCCCTTCTATCACACGTACAAGACTGTCCCCTTCTCCAAAATGTTTGACAAGATTTTCAACTTTTATCGCCTGTTTTGACATTTTAGCCTCCTATTGCCGCTGCTGGATCTGCATTGATCACTTTTTTAATACCAATCAGAGATGCAAGAATCGAAGCGATCATAATGACAACAAAGAGCATCCAGGCATCAGGTATCTCAAGTACCACCCGCTTAGGAAATTTACTATAGATAAGATGTGAAAATACATTACCAAATATAAATGCCAGAAAACCAAGCAACAGAGTCTCCTGTACAATCATCTTCATGATCATTGAATTAGGAATACCAATTAGTTTCATAATTGAAATCTCTTTCATTTTTTCCAGTGTCATAGTATAGATAATAAGCGCAATAATAATGGTAGAGACCACCACTAAAATAGCTGTAAACAGACCAATTTGCTTGGAGGCACGTTCTATCAGGTTTTTGGTCAAAATATCTTTTTGTCCTTCTCTGGTATAGACACTTTTATGCAATCCATTTCGAATACCCTCTGCAACTTCATCAATACTGTAACCCGGGCGTACTGTTGCCACAACGGCATTGACCATAGGCATATTGATAGTACTGTCTCCAATACCTCTGGCACGATCACTTCGTATACGATTGTTAGAGTAAGAAAACTGTAGCTCCTGGGCATCTTTTAAACTGATGTATACCAGAGGATCCCCACCGGACGAGACAGTTCCGTGTGTAATACCTACAACTTTATATGTATTACGCCCAATAGAGATCTCTTCAGCCATTTTAAATCCAATATTATCAGAGACAACGATCTCATAGTGGTCACGTCTCAACCCACGCCCTTCAACAAGCCGATTAGGATTTATAGGATCAACCGTATCAAAAGGATCAAACCCTACCGCTACCACTCGCACCGGTTTTTTTGAAGTAGGTAGTTGAAGATTCTGAAACGTGATTCCCGTACTCTTTTCCACACCATCAATTACATAGACAGAATCTTTAAGGTCCTCGTGAATACGTGAAGCTTCCGCAAATGGGCCCAGTGTATCTTCCTGTACTACCCAAAGATCAACATTGAGGTCATCTAACAATACTTTGGCATCGACGATCATTCCCCGATAAACCCCGATCATAATAAGAACAATTCCTAACAACATACCTACACCCATTGCAGTCACGATAAATTTACCAAAGGTATGTCGTATATCTTTTTCAGCAAGATTGATCATCAGTGTACACTCGATCCCTCTTTGAGAGCTTTATTCTTTGATGATTCTATCAAGATCGTCTCTCCCTCTTTCAAGCCAGATACTGCAACCTCTTTATGACCACGTGCAAGAACCTTTAATGCTATAAAATGTGCTTTTCCACTCTCTTCCACCCAGACACCTGTTTTTTCATTATAATAACTCAATGCATGAGTAGGTACCTTGACCACATCTTTATAGGTATGAGAAGCAATACTCACTTCTGCCTGTTCATTAATGTAAAAAGGAATAGGGAGTGAATCAAAAGCAACATTCACTTCTCTCTCCTGTGTTACAGCATCACTCTGCGCTACAATACGTTTAACAGTACCAACAAAACGTTTTTCATACTCAGAGCGCAGTTTGATAGTCGCTTTCTGACCTACTTTGACATTCCCACTGATTTTTTCATCAATATAGGTTTTAATCCAGATACTTTTGGGATCAACAATTTGAAGAATGGTCTGTGATGGTAATACACTCTGCGCAACTTCTGCCTTGCGGGCAATCACATAACCATCAATTGGTGCATAAATCTTATAGCGTGAGAGTTTCTCATTTAGTGCATTCAAACCTTTTTCTGCTCTGTCTATCTCCATTTTGGCAGATGTGATATGTGCTTTACTCGCAGCAATCTGTGCATCGATCACATCAAGATCAGCTTTTGCTTTATCAAACTCTGCTTTGGAAGCAAAAGACTGCTTTTTTAACTTCTCGTAGCGTATATAGGTAATCTGAGCCAAACGTTTTTGTGCAAACAGACTTTCAATTTCTTTTTGTGATGCAACATACTCTGATTTTGCTTTAGCTACTGCAATCTTTGACTCAGCAAGAAGTTGTGGAATATCAACACTGTCTATACTAATAAGCAGATCACCTTTTTTAACCCACTTCCCTTCATCAGTTAAAATGGAGAGTATCTTCCCCCCTGTCTGTGCAGTGATACTGTAGATATTTTTTGCCCCGACATTTCCTATGCCATACACTTCAATACTAAGATCTCCACGTGTTGATGACACCGTTTCATACGTAGTCTTTGGAATATAGACTTTCTTGTAGAAGAGTGTGGCAGCAGCCATTATCAATAAAACTACAAACAGATATTTTAACCATTTTTGCATCAGATTTTTCCTTTTAAATAATCTATTCTATCAAGTGCGAGACTTCTTGAATAGTAAGCTTCAAGTACACCCAGTTTTGCATTCAGTACAAGTGTTGTACTGTCCAGGACTTCAATATAGGTAGCCAAACCTTCTTTATAACGGGCTTCAAGTACTCTAAGTGTACTTTTTGCAGAAACAAGTTGTGCTTTTTTTGCTTTTACCGTCTTGCTATAACGTTTTATATCAATCAACAAAGCACGAAGCTCCTCTTTAAGTGCCAGCTCATCCGATGCTCTCTGTTCACGTGAAATCTGGTAACCTATCTTTGCCTGCTGCTCCTGTGCCGTCATTCTACCACCCGTATAAAGCGGTATATTGTAGCTTACCCCTACATAGTCAGTATTGTAGCTGTTAAGCGTATCAAAACGACTATGTGAAGCTACCAGGTCAATGGATCCAAACTGTGCAGATTTGGTTGACTTATGAATAAGTCGACTCTTATCAACAACCAGTGCATCCATTTTCATTTTATAGTTACTCTCAAGTACATCACGCTCTACATATTTATTGGGATGCACATTTTTCTTCAAAGCACTGCTTTGCAGTTTCACATTACTCTTTATAGGCATACCCATATAAAGAGAAAGTGATGTTTTTGCTTTCTCAAAAGAGGCTTTGGCAATCGCAAGATTGTCTTCGGCAACATAAACAGATGAAAGAAAACGGTGTGCATCAGCATTTGTCTTCAAGCCCTGTTTCACAAGAGCTCTTGACTGATCATAAAATGCTTTTTTTGCTTCAAGATCTTTTTTTCGTACCTTAATAGCTTCACGTTGGACAACCAAAAGTTCATAAAGTGACTTTACTTTATAGGCCAATAGCGCTTTAACCTCTTGCAGTGAGAATTTAGAGATATCTTCATCTTTTTTGGATGCTTCAACCAAAGCAGAAGTTTTGGCAAAATCCCAAACCTTTTGATGTAATGTAATACCGGCATTCCATCCTGTATCATCCAATGTATGAAAAGAACCATTAACAGGAAGTACATAGGTAGTCTGTGGAGAATACGTTGCCGAGAGATCGAGCTGAGGCAGGTAGTCTGCATAAGCCGCATTGTAACCCTGCTCTGCCTGCTGTATACGCAACATAAACTGTTTTACATCAGGATGGTGTGCAAGTGTTCTTGTAATGGATTCTCTGAGTGTCAAAGTTTGTGCATTCAGTCCTTGCAGACCAAGAAACACTATCAGCCATACAGTTTTTTTCATAGTTCCTCCCAAAGGGTCACTTTACAATCTCAATGACTGTATCTTTATTTTTAAAAAGTGTATGCACCATCTCCTGAAAACGTACCGGGAAAGAAGCTTTATCTTCTTCTGTAGCATTTTCTCCGATAGCAGACATCAGTATCTTCATAGGGTTAACCACTTTTTGAGGATAATAGTTTACACCTATTGATACATCTGTATCGAGTCGGGTAAAACGTACATCGGTGTCGATATCAGCTTCATAAAAAAGAAGCTCCCTTCTGGAAAATTTTCCACCAGGAATACCACCAAAACCGTAATCTGTTGTTGCTCCAGTAATATTGGAGAGTACACAGCCCACCACTCCAGCATTTTCATCTGTTGTTGAACGTTTCAATTCTACCTTAATTTTACCACGTTTTGGTATCTCTTCACCAAAAAGTGCTTTCAACCCAAGCAATGCCGTCAGATAAGCCCCCGCAACAGTACCACAGCTGTGTCCTGCACTCTTGACTATATCTAGATAAGACATCTCAATAATCCCGTCTTTGTTAACTCCCAGAAACGCTGCAAGTTCATCCTGCAGTACTATTGTCTCAATTTCATCAAAAAATGCCTGATATTCCATACATCACTCCATATTTATATTTTATCCAATTATAGAGCCTCTGTATCAACTAAATATGAATTGGATATCCTGACACGATATTTACATTTCTTCTTCCCCAGCTAAAGTATCCTTTGTAAATCTCTAATACAAAATAGACAAGATACTCAAAGTCAGAAAAATTGACATAATGAAAAATACACTCCCCCTAAAAAGACCAACTGATTGTCATACCACCCCAACGTTTGTGCCGTTGATCATTCACATGAGATGACTTTAACTTATAAGTATACTTCCAATCATCATACATAAGGTTGAATGCTGCCTGCCAGCCCACACTGCTATCCATGGCTTCAATATTATACCCCATATCTATAGCATCATCAATAAGATAATAGTTGTGGACCACATTGCCAAAGATACCAAAGGAGAGATCCCAGTTCAATCCATCTGTATGTTTGACATTTAAAAGTTCACTCTCATCTGTCACAACAAAAGTACCTGCTGTAATAAATGTATTCTGTGATGAAGAGCTAACTCTTAAAGTAAGAGAAGTTAAAGCACCCGTATAAAAATTACCTATTTCTCCTCGTATATTCCCTATAGCATCCAATGCATACCCCTGAAAATACAGAGGGTCAGTTTTGTAGGCAAATTGATAAGATACGCCCGCCATGAATTGATTTTCCAACTGATTGTCCCAACCTTGAAACCTACCATCACCCACTACCTTATGAAAAAAATCCTGTAACTGTTCTGCATGTGTTACAGGTCCTACAGCACCAAAATTTATACCAAATTCATGAAAATAGTTCTTTGTAGATTTATAAAGCAGAAAATTGAACTTGGCATAACCAGCATAAGGCAGATCATCCCATATAGGTTCTATAGCTTCTTTGTCAGTAGGTGTAAATATCTGATGGGTAAAAGAGAATGCCGTATGGGTCTGAAGATCTCCAAAAATAAAATCAAATGTATCATACTGCTCTCTATCTTGCATCCAGACCAAGGAAACACCATTGGTATAATGATTGTCCTCTTTACTGCCAAAAAAGTCATTTTCCAGTGTAAATGAAACTGTATCACTATAAAGTATTGAACCTGTGACAATAAAGATACCTACTACTCTTCGTAACATTTAATTTTTAACTCCCATACTTGATTATACTGCAACCTCTTCAATCATATTTTTCTCTTTAACTGTCCAGATGAACATGATTGGTATAAACACCAATGTCATGAATGTTCCCACTATAAGACCCCCAATAGCTACAGCACCAAGTGGCGCCAGTCTCTCCAGACCTATGGCTGCACCCTGTGCAACAGGTAGCATACCTGCTGAGACGGCAAAAGCCGTCATAAGTACAGGACGTGTACGGATCTTAATAGCTTCAAGCATTGCATCACGTTTATTCATTCCTGCATTGATCTGTTCTATGGCAAAGTGTATCAACAAAATGGCATTATTCACGATGACTCCGGAGAGAAGCATGAAACCCATCATAGCCGGCATAGAAACATGGTAACCAATACCCAGCATTGTCCAAGATGCTCCAATGATCGTTAGAGGAATAGAAAAAAGAATCATCAGTGAGATCTTGATATTTCCAAACATCACAATCAAGGTAAAGAAGATAAGAATCACTGCGATGATAATCGCTCCGATCATACGCTCTGCAGAGGCTTTAAACTGCTTAATATCTCCTATCTGCTCCAACTCAACACCTTTAGGAAGCGTCACTTCTTTAAGTTGTTCTTCAAAGTTTGCCATAATGTGAGAAACCGCTGCTTTTTCTCTATCTCCATACACTTCAAGAGTATACTCCAAACCTTCTCTGGTAATTAAACTTGGCTCTTTACTTGAAGTGAGTGTAGCAATCTTATTAAGTGGTATCTTCCCTTTACTTGTATCTATAAGTAGGTGCATCACTTTATTAAAGTGACTGATCTGGTCTTGTGGTAACCAAACCCTTACTGCATAATCCATACTGTTTGCTTTTGTAAAACTTGCAACCGGTGCACCACGAAGTGCCAGTTGAAGTTGTGTAGTCACATCTTCACGACTCAAACCGTAACGTAAAGCCTCTGCTTCATCTATCTCAAGATTGTATACGACTTTATCTGCATCCCATGTTGTAGACGTAGAAACCACACCTTTGGTTTGAGACAAAGCCTTTTCAACCATATCACCTGCTTCCTGCAAAAGGTCTATATTCGAAGCACTCAGCTTTGCATCAACTGTTGCCCTGATACTTGCCAATGCAGTCGCACCATATGGTGTAACATCAAAATATTTTACATTTGGAATAGTCGCAATCTTCTCTCTTAATGATTGCGAGATCTCCCAGATATCTTCTTTTCTTTTATATCTGTCTACATAGGTTGCAACAATTTTAAGATGATTTAAATCAGAACCCGAACCGATACTCAAAACCCCTGCTTCAGAACCAATACTTCCCGATATACGAAGTAATTTCCCTTCTTCTTTAATAATTTTATTGACCTTCTCCATGATTGCTTCACTCTTCTCTATGGGAAGATTGGAAGCAGTGGTAATATTAATATTTACCCCTCCAGTATCCATTGGTGGCATCAACTCCTGACCTACGGTTGGCATCACAAGCTTTACCGAAGTAACAAAAAGAGCAATCAGTACAAAGATGGAGACAAAACCTAAAGCTTTTGATGCGGTAATAGCACGTACAATATTTGCAAAGAACTCCTGAATGTAGTCATTTGCTCTACCAATAACAGAGTGAAATCCATTTTCTATTTTTAAAAGCAATGGATGTTTAATTGCCAAAATATGTAATGAAAGCAATGGTACAGCCACAATAGAAATAACATAAGAGGAAATCAACGCTAAAAGCAGTGTTCCAACCAGAGGTGCAAAGACTGTTTGAGGGTATCCCCCTACAAAAAGCATTGGAGAGAGTGCAATCATTGTTGTAACCGTTCCTGAGAAGTCAGCAAACATAATCTCTTTGGTACCGTCAAAGACGGCAGCATGGATCTCTTTGCCTAGCTCACGGTAGTGCCTCTCGATATTTTCCATCACCACTACTGTGTCATCCAACAACAATCCCAACGCAAGTATGATCGCAGTCAATGTTACTACGTTAAAATCTATGCCTACCAACCACATCAAAGCGATGGTCGATGCATACACCAATGGGATAGTAACAAGTACCACCAAAATTTGACGGAAAGAAGCGAGGAATAGAAATACTACTATCGTTGACATAATAATTGCATCTCGAAGAGAATCAAACATATTCATAGTACTCTGTTCAATCGTCTCTTTTTGTGTATCACTTACTTCAAAATTTATGCTGGGATACTTCTTTCTAAACTTCTCCATAATCCCTTCAGCCCTATCAATCGTCTTAATTACATCTGCTGTAATAGAACGCTGAATAGAAAGGGCAATCGCCTCTTTCCCGTTACCAAAATAAGCAGCTGAATTCTCATAATGTCCAAAATAGACCTTTGCCACATCAGAGAGTTTGACATCGGGTGTAATAGACAGAGACTTTAGCTTCTCTACCTTGTCACGTTTTCCCTGAGACTTCAAAAGATAGCGGTGTTCTTCATTGCTGACGAAACCAACGGCATACTCATTGTCATTTTTTTGGATGGTAGCGATAACCTGTCCTAAAGAGAGGTGCAAAGCATCCAGTTTCTCTTTATCAACAATAATCTGCAACTCTTTTTCATAACCACCAAAAATATCTACATTGGCTATACCATCTGTACGAAGCAGAGTATGTTTGATCTCTCCACTTGCAAGGTCACGTATATCCTCCAAACTCAGTGCCGTCCCCTCTTTAGGAGACATGGCTACCACAAGTACGGGAGCTGTCGCTTCCGTAATTTTAATAATCTGTGGTTCTCTTATATCATTAGGCAGTTTTGCACGTATCTTGGAGAGTGCATTGGTTACGTCATTCACTGCCGTATCGATATCTTTTGTATATTCAAACTCCGCACGTATCACACTTACTTCATCTATGGTAGTTGAATAGGCACGACGAATCTGGTCAAGCGCATACAGTTCCTCTTCCACAGGTACCGCGATGTTACTTGCCATTGTTTTGGCAGAAGAGCCTGGTTCAACAATAACCAATGCAACCTCAGGGTAATTTGAGTTTGGGAAAAGATTTCTGTGTATCTTGTTGTATCCAAACATCCCTGCCATCACAAAAAGTGCGACAAAAGAGATAATAACATGGGGTTTTCGTAAAACCTTCTCTACCCAGGTAGTGGAATCTTTAGACATTATTTCGCTCCGCTGATGCTAACTTTATTAAAGGCAGGAAGTTGTGCCAGTTTGACTTCACTCGCCTGTGCAACTGCTGATTTGGGACAAGGGGAAACAAGAATCTGATCAATATTCTGCATCTCAACCTCTACCTTGAAAGGGACAAATTTACCTTTCTCATAAGCCATCATAAAGGTACCTTCTTTTCTATGTAAAATCGTGGTATCAGGCAATATACATCCAGCTTTCTCTTTAACCAGTACTTCCATAGTAACAGAGCTGCCAGCAGGTTGTACTATATCTTCATCAAGTCTTACTTCTGCAGATATCAATCCATTTTGGGCAGTGGTATAGATGGCTTTTACATACCCAATTTCTTTACCATTCAAATAAACATCCTGTTCTTTTCTAATGAGTGACTGCTGTGAAGGGCTATATGAGAAAACCAACTTCTTCTTCCCGTTACTCATACTCAAAATCGGTTTACCTGTAGCAGCCAAGTCTCCCTCATGCATTAAAATAGTATCGATATAACCATCAAAAGGAGCAACGATCTTCAGGTATGAGAGCTGATGTTCAAGCTGAGTGATCTTCTGTTTTGTACTTTCAAGTGCTGAGGCTTTAAGCGAAAGTGCTACTTTTGAACTCTCTAACTGCTCTTGAGAGAGTCCCCCGATTGCATATAGTTTTTTATTACGTGCATAAATACTTTTCACCAATACCAAATCTCCCTCTTGTGCCGCAAGAGTAGATTGCAAGGCTTCAATATTGGAGCGAATTTCAATTGCATCAATACGTACAAGCACATCACCTTTCTTTACTGCTTGTGATTCTTCTACCAAGACCTTTTCTACATATCCTGCAAGCTTTGTAGAGAGTTGTATATTTTTATCTGAAAGCACCTGTGCTAAAAAAGATATTTTGTTCTGAAGTGTTCCGTGTTTTGCCTTAACCACAGGTACTGTCAGTGCATGCTTTGAAGGCAATGGCTCTTCTGCATTCTGTGCTTGTCTACTCTTTAAAAGTCCCTTTCCCTTGATGAGCAATGCCACCACAGCAATAATTGCCACAATCATAATAATTCTCTTCTTTGTCATTATTTTACCCCTCTTTCTAACAAATAATCCATATAAAACTTCCCTTTTTGATAATTATATTTACTCTCGATCAACTTTGCACGTGACAACTGTGTCTGAGAACTTGCATAAAGCAGGTCATTGATAGTCGAGACACCATTCTTGTAACGTACCCTCTCTATCATTTCAGACTTCTTTGATAAAGCATACTGCTTCGTATTTCCCTGATAATTCGCATACTCCTGCTTCATCTTTTCATAAGCTTCCACCAATGATTTTCTTAAGTCCAACAGTGTTTGTTGCTTCTCAAAAGTCGCCTGCATTTTGGCAATCTTGGCTTTTTGTGTAGCCGCTGAATTTTTACCAAAATCAAATACTGTCCATTTGGCATTAACACCGATCTGCCAGTTCTCCTGAGAGTTAAATTCTCCAGAGTTTGTAATATGGGTACTATCATTTTCACCATAGTTATAGCCATAATAGGAACTTAAAGAGACTTGCGGGTAAAGTCCTGCCTTACTCTTCTCAACCCCTTTATTGGCTTTTTTAATGTTCAGGTCGGCAATATGAACTTTGTCCAGTGTTGCTGCCTCATTTACCAATCGGTTAATGGAGTAGTTTGGTTTTTTTACAGATACTTTAATAGGCTTGATCTCCCCCACATGATCCAAACCAACCAGTGAAGCCAAGGAAGCTTTAGTCATAGCAATATTACCTTTGATCACCTCCATGTAAGAGATATTCCCATAAAGATCATTTTCAGCCTTTAGCAGATCTATAGATGCTTTTTTACCAAGTGTTACCTCTGTTTTGATAATATCTCTTAATTTTCTAAGTGCCTTGACATACTTTTTCTGGGCATAAGACATATCCTGCAGTGCCAATATCGAAAGATAGAGAGAAGCCACATTGTAAGCAAGTTGTTCTTTAGTAAGTGAAAGTTTACTGTGTGAAAGTTGTGTCGCGATAGAGTCCATCTCTACTTGTCTTGTCTGAGCAAAACCGGTAAAGAGAGGAACCGTATACATAACACCTGTACCAAAAAGATCTTTAGTTGTAGGAGTATCATCAACTGGCTTCCCAACAATACTCCCCGGTGTTAACGGAGCCAAGGTACGCGGCAGATTGTAATGTGTATAACTTCCCACCAAGTCAATGCTACCAAACTGTACTGCTCTACTCTCTTCACGTTGTGCAGCTGCAAACTCCATCTGTGCTTTACTCTGTTTAACAACAGTACTGTGTTTGAGTGCATAGTCGATCAGATAATGTAATGATTGTCCAAATGAAATACTTGTAAATAACAGTATACCCCAGATATATTTCATAGAAAACTCCCTTTATGATAAGAAAAGAGTATAGCTAAGTCATATGAATTTTAAGTGAATTACTCTTCCAGTCGCAATTTCTTTTTAATATTGTACTTTTTTAAATAGGCTTGAATATTCTCATTCAAGAGCTGATCATCCATTGTCATTTTTTCTTGCATAGGAAATTTTCCGAAAAAAGGTGTTGGCATTACAGAATCTTCTTGTTGAGGGTTTTTCAAATACTTAAACATTGCCTCTTGTATACGATTATCGGTACTGTACTTCATCAAATATCGTTTATAAATGAGAGCATTTGGTACTTGTTGTTTTTTATGACAGGAGAGACACTCTTTTTGAAGTGTATCACTACTTGCCTGTTCTTGATGTCCGAACAGTTGCAAACTTAACACAGTTAATAAAACTATTACTTTTTCCATTTTACACATACTTCCGTCCCTTCATCTTTCTTAGAATTAATCTCCAGTTCAAAGCCATAACTCTTTACAACATGATTGACAATATCCAATCCTATACCAAAACCACCCTCACTTGCATTCGCACGTTGAAAACGTTGTAAAATCATATTCATATCTTCTTTTCTGATCCCAATACCGGTATCTTTTACTATCAACATATCTTCTGTTAGCGTTATAATTAATGTACCTTTTGTTTTATTGTATTTAATGGCATTAGATATAAGATTGTCCACCAGACGTATTGCATCATTTTTATCAATGAGCAAGGTAACATTTTTTCTTATATTTAGAACAGTATCCAAACGTTTAGCCTCAGACATTGCATCAAAATAAAGCACACGCTCCTCGATTAGTTTCCCCATATCCAAACGCATCACATCTCTATGATAGCGGTGATTCAAGTTCAAGTAGGTAAGATCGTCATAAATACGACTCAAAGTCTTTGATGCGATCTCAATACGTTTGAGTTCACGATTGCTCTCTTCATATTTACCAAATGTCTCAATCATCTCAATATTGGTTAAAATCGTACTTATGGGAGTATTAAGCTCATGGGTAGTATCTTGGATAAAACGGTTCATCTGTTTGAGTGAATCTCTCATCGGTGCAACAAAAAGTCTTCCAAGGAAATACCCTAGAATTGAAAATACAATACCCGCAATCAACATAAAAATTAAAATATTATTTTGTAGTTTTACAATAGGTGTTTCATCAATATCTTTAGCAATCAAAAGATAGGCTGCTCCTAAAAAATATGGTTCCACATGTTCGATATAGTACAGTTTATTCTTCTCATCCAAATGGTTCAATGAAGGTGGTACTGGAAATGTACCAAAAATATAGTGTTTATCCAAATCATAAATCGCAGATTGACTATGAATGTCTTTAGGATAGATTAGTACTTCACTATTTGAATGGTGTAAGGCCCTTAACTGAGACTGTAAATTTTCAGCTTCATACATCAATGCCTCTTCCTGGCGGTCCAATATCTGATGTTTTCCTGAAATATAAAAAAGCCAGGAAGCCACAGAAAAAAGAATAAATGTTGAGATCAGATACGTCAGTAAAAATCTGGCCAAACTTCGTTTTTCACTCTTTAACAAAACGGTATCCTATATTTTTGATAGTCTCTATACTCTCTTTGCCTATCTCTGAACGTAATGTCTTTATATAGGTACGCAGTGAACCGGAACTTGGTTCTTCATCGTAGTCCCAAAGGGTCTCATTGATCTTTTCATAATTAAGGAGTTCATTGGGATGCTGTAGAAAAAGAGAAAGAAGTTTAAGCTCCTTCGTTTTAAGAGGTACTCTTTTATTGTCGTGCATCAAGATCAGTTCCTTAGTATCGAATACCATGCCATTATCAAAAGTAATTTTATCATCATGTGTACCAAATGTACGTTTAAGCAGAGACTCTACACGGACAAGCAACTCTTTAAGTGCAAAAGGTTTTCGTATATAGTCATCACATCCTACTTCAAACCCTTTCTCTACATCTTCTACAGAATTAAGAGAAGTAATAAAAATTGCTGGGATCTCTTTACCTTCATCTCTTAAGAATTTTAAAAATTCAAACCCGTTCATATGTGGGACTTTTACATCCAAAAGCATAAGATCAAAATGTTTCTCATATGCCATATTTTGTGCTTGTAACCCATCATATGCACAGTGCACTTCATAGCCTTTAAATTCTAGAAACTGTTTTACAGTATCAGAGAGTTGTAAATCATCTTCCAAAAGTAAAATACTTGCTGTCATAAACCAACCTTTTATCTATTCTAGCATCATAGTGATATAAAATGAATTATGTATGAATTAGAATCCTTTATAATTCATTATCTTAAATTAGATACACTATAAAAAACACATAAAGGATATGTCATGAAAAAATATGAAAGTTACAAATGTGCAAAATGTGGAAATGAAGTAGAAGTAAGCCATGTTGGCGGTGGAACTTTAGTCTGTTGTGGTCAAGAGATGGAGTGCATTACCGACAATGTAACCATGGTCAATCTGCTTAAAGCTTTTGCGGGAGAATCTATGGCAAGAAATAAATATGAATACTATGCCAAAGTAGCGGACAAAGAAGGTTATCGAGATATAGCCACACATTTCAGACGTGCTGCACACAACGAAATACAGCATGCCAAAATGGAACTCAAACTGCATAATGTCATGAATGGTAATGACCCTCTGGGAGATACGCTTGCCAACCTGCAAGATGCCATCAATGGAGAGAGTTATGAAAATCTTACCATGTACCCGGACTTTGCAGCTATTGCCAAAGAAGAAGGACATGATGAAGCTGCACGCCTCTTTACTGCTATTGGAAAGGTGGAAGTGGAACATGAAAAAATGTATCGGGAACTACTAGAACGTCTCAGCTCAGGCAAAGAGTTTGAATCTGAAAATGAAGACGAAGAGTGGATCTGTGAAGTGTGTGGTCATGTACATAGAGGTAAAAAAGCACCAAAAGTCTGCCCTGTTTGTAAACACCCACAAGAATACCAGTCCAGACTCAATGAGAAAAAATAGGTCATACCTATGTCTGACAGTCATAGCCATGACTTAAGTGGCAAGAATCTGTTTCTTGCCATTGTGCTGAATGTAGTCATTACTCTTGCACAGCTCACTGGAGGTATCATCTCCGGATCTTTGGCCCTTATCTCCGATGCCCTGCACAACTTTTCAGATGTACTCTCTTTGGTCATCTCATATGCTGCCAACCAAATTGCACAAAAAAAGGGAAGTGCCATGCGTACTTTTGGCTATAAACGTGCAGAGATACTTGCAACTCTCATTAATGCTTCCATACTCATTGCCATAGGATTGTATGTCATTTTTGAAGCACTAAGCAGAATATCCAACCAACAAATAATAAATTCAACACTGGTAATTTGGCTTGGGATGTTGGGTATTTTGGTTAATGGCGGGAGTATTTTTCTCCTCAAAAATAATATTGATGAGAATATGAACATTAAAGCGGCCTACCTACATCTTTTAGGTGATGTACTCACTTCAGTAGCTGTAGTATTGGGAGGTTTACTCATGCTATTTTGGAAAATTTACTGGGTTGATCCTATCATTTCCATGCTGATTGCTCTCTACCTTATCTATGCCTCTTACGGTCTCATTAAAGATTCTACTTCTATTCTAATGGAGTTTGCACCTAAAGAGATCAATATAGATGCAGTTATAAAGACCATTACAGCATATCCACAAATACAAAATGCACACCATTTGCATTTGTGGAGTTTAGATGACAAACACATCTACCTGGATGCCCATTTGGATTTTGTAGAAAACCTGACACTTAAAGAGAGCAATGCCGTTATTGACAAACTGGAAAAAGAGTTGCATGACGACTATGAGATTGAACATACCATCTTTCAATGTGAATTTGAAAGAGATGATGATAAAGGCAGATTGGCAAATACATAATCTACTGCAATAAAGCTAGTCGTGTAAGAAGTCCTGCTGTAGTCATATACCCTACTTCAGTAAATTTCAATTCTCCTTGTCCATCATAAATAAATGTGGTTGGAAAGATCTCTACCTTAAACATTTTTGCCCATTTGCCATCTACATCATTCAGGACTTTAAAGGTCAACCCCCTCTTTTGCATATAAGCTTTTACTTTTTCATTATCCCCAGAGTTTACGGCAATACCCAATACTTCATATTCTTTTGAAACACGTTCAATATTGGATGCTTCCACTTTACAGACCTTACACCAGTCAGCCCAAAAGTGAATTACCAAAGGTTTACCCTCACTATATTTGAAGATCGAACCATCCAAAAGCGTTATTTCAAAATGGGGTAGATGCTCTGAATCTAAAGATGGTTTACGTATATAGCTTATAATATTACTTAATATGAATACAGCCACTGCCCCTATAAATATTTCTTTAGCTATCTTCCCTATATTCCATCTCATACCTGCAACCTTTTTAAAAGTGTTTCTAGAGTTCCTGTATATGCTGCACCATAAAGTGCTACATGAACTAAAATCGGGTATATCTGATAAAGTGGGACTTTAACCTCATAAAAATTCTGACTTAAAGGATGTACTTCACTGTACTTCTCAAAGAAGATATCCCCAAATGTATTGAACATCAAAATAAATGCCAACTCCATCTCTCTGTCTCCAAAATAGATGGCAGGATCAATCAGTGTAGCACCATTCATATTAAATAGTATGTTACCACTCCATAGATCTCCGTGAAGTAGTGAAGGTACGATTGTACTCATATCTATATATTTATAGAGATCTCTACATAACCCCTCTAATCGTGTGACTGTCTTTTGATCTATGTACCCTTTCTCATAACAGATCTTAGCCATAGGCATGATCCTCATCTGCCCTAGAAACAGTCCCCAATTGTATTGCGTCTGTTCATTGTTCTGTTCAAAAGAGGCAATGGCCGTATTATAATAATAGCCATACATCCTACTTTCATTACTTACAGTGTGAAGTGTACTCAAAAGCTCAGCTGCCTGTAACTCCTTATCATCTATCGAGATCTCTTCTTCTTCAATACATTCCATTAAGAGTGTGCTCTTGGATACATCAAATACTTGAGGTACATGAATATTATATTTATTAATATCTTTTAACATGTCAGCTTCTACTTGGAACTGTGATGAGGTCTGAGAAGTTTTTAGAACATATTGGCTATCTTCTGTTATAACCTTATAAATAGTTCCTATTTGTCCCTTGCTAAAATACTCTAACGAGAGAATCTCTCTATCAAGTGTAGACTCCAAATATGCTTTATCTACATGCATCATTGAATGTTAATCCAAATCCACATCGTCCCAAAACTCATCATAGTCAAGATTGGTCATGGTCGCATCTTCTTCTATACCTTTTTCTATAAGCTTCTTCTGCTCACTTTCAAAGTATTGTTCCAAAGCTTCCTCCAGTATTTTGTTGACATCTTTATATAAGAGTTCTGAAAAGGCCAAAAGGTTATCTACAGTATCTTGTTTAAGTTCTAATTGTATATTTTCCATAAAAGGATTGTAACAAGTTTTTGGTAGAATACAGACATGGAACTTACAGATAAAAATTATGAAAAGATCATCAAACAGAACGATAAACCTGTCTTTTTAGATTTCTACTCCCCTACTTGTGGACCTTGTCAAACTCTTATGGAAATTATAGATAATGGATTAAGTACCTATGGTGAAGAAAATGGTGTATATGTCATCAAGTGTGATGTCTCACGTAACCCTAAACTTGCAGAAGCATTTAAAGTGCAGTCTGTGCCCTTTACCATTGCCGTACTGCCTGATGGAAAGCTCAAATATCCAGAGATAGGACTAAAAGACACCAGTTACTACTTTGGCATCATAGACAAACTCTCTGGCAAAGGCTCATTCTTCTCTAAACTATTTGGTTGAAGCAGGTAGTGTAACCGTTTTTACAATAATATCGATGATCTCATCATTCTCTATACCGGAGAAACGTGTATGCTCACTTTTAATGATACGATGTCTAAAGACATCATGAATGACCGACTGTACATCCTGTACCGTTACTTCATTGTTCCCTTTCATCCAAGCATGCACCTGTGCACATTGTGTCAGAGCCAAAGAACCTCTTGGACTGACCCCGACATCTATCATCACATCCAATTGTTTACTATAGCGCAACGGATAACGTGTTGCATAGACCAGATCAACAATATATCTACCTACCTCATCGCTTAAAATAATTTTAGATATCTCATCTCTGGCTGCAAAGATCATCTCTTGTGATATTTTGACCTGCGTATCTTCTACATGGTGTTTCTCTTCTTGTACCATCCTGATCATCTTTAGTTCAGAATCCATAGTCACATAGTCAATCTTTACATGCATCAAAAAACGGTCCTTCTGTGCTTCTGGCAAAGGATACGTCCCTTCTTGCTCTATAGGGTTCTGTGTAGCAAGTACAATAAAAAGTTCTGGCAGCTTAAAGGTTTTACCAGCAATCGTTACCTGTTTCTCTTCCATTGCTTCAAGCATCGCTGACTGTACTTTTGCCTGAGCACGATTAATCTCATCCGCTAAAATAATATTTCCAAATATGGGACCTTTGTGAAAACGATAGAACTCTTTTCCGTCCTCTTCATAGTGACGTTCCTGTCCTAATACATCCGAAGGCAAAAGGTCAGGAGTAAACTGTATACGAGAAAATTGTGAATCAATGATCTCAGCCATCGCTCGTACAGTTCTGGTTTTTGCTAAACCGGGTAAACCCTCTACCAAGATATGCCCGTCTGCCAACAGCCCCATCACGAAGCGTCTAACAATATGTTCCTGACCTATGATCTTTGCATTCATTCTTTCTAAAAGTTCTTTTATTGCTTTTCGTGCTTGCATTATTGTTCTCTTTAAATCTTTTTTACATTGTATCAAATAATTACAAGGAAGGAGAGAGGTAAAATATTTTTAGTTGTACTTTTTCATAATATTTTTCAAGAAAATAATAAAGGGAGAATTTAATTAAATTATTATTGGTATTTTGTGCTATTGTAATTGCCATAGTCATTCTAAGATTTACACTACTCTGTATAAAGTTCGATACAAAAAAACTAGATTTAAGAAAGATAAATTTGACTATGGGCTTTTTACTTTCTACAATCAAGACAGCTACTACACCAATAGATTAAAAAATTTATCCCATATTTCCAAAGAGAGTAAGAAAAACTGCTTTCATTTGAAACTATTCTCTTACTCTAGAAAAAGAATTGGCTACATTCTCTTCATTTTACTATTCATACGTTGTGTTTGATGGGCGTTGAACTCTGCAGGAGTCACAACCTTATCATGGTTTGTATCAATACTCTCAAAGCTAGGAGCATTTCCTGCATTTTTCATCATTTTTCCCTCTTTGGCTTTTTGTGTCATATGTGCTGCCTGTGCATCATAAAACTCTTTTTCTGTCATCTTACCATCACCATTTGTGTCAAAGGTTGCAAAGGTTGGTCTATTCTGCATACCTTTACCTTGCCCCATACCACGACCCTGTCCTTTCATACCCTGTTTCATACCTTTACCACCGCGACCTTGCATCATCTGCTGTCTCTCTACCGGAGACATTGTTTGCATACGTTTCTGCATTTCTGCTCTAAAAGCCGGTCTGTCTGCAGAAGTCAATGTACCTCTCATGTTCATTAACTCTTCTGTACTCATTTGACTAAAATCCACTGACCATGCTGCTGTGGCAAGTAATGCCAATAATGCTAATTTTTTCATACTTTATCCTTTAGGATTAAATTTGCTCTATAAATCAATAGAACTTATGAAGAGTATAAGCAATATACATGAACTCTATATGAACTCATACTTGAAATATAAGTCCCTACTTCCCAAAAACATAGATAAGATCAGGGAAAAGTACAATAATTCCCAATGCTACTACCTGCAATACAATAAAAGGAAGTACACCTTTATATATATCTCCTGTACGTACTTTATCTCCTGCTGCACCTTTAAGGTAAAAGAGTGCAAATCCAAAAGGTGGTGTCAAAAAAGAAGCTTGTAAATTCATCGCTATCAGTATGGCAAACCAAATCGGGTCAATACCAAACGATGCCACAATCGGTACCAAAATAGGTACCACAACAAAAGCGATCTCGATAAAATCAATAAAGAAACCAAGTAAAAAGATAACCAACATTGCTATAAGTATGAAAGTCCACTTATCTCCCATATCTTCTGCAAAAAATTTCAATGCCATATCACCACCACCCAACTCATTAAATACCAAAGAGAAGGCTGTAGCTCCTATAAGTATCATAAAGATCATTGCGGTAAGTTTTACTGTCTCTACAGTAGCATAACGCAGTAGTGCAACATCAAAGACTCTGTTCATCGCGGCAAGTCCCATCGCACCCAGTACACCAATAGCAGCAGATTCGGTAGGAGAGGCAATACCTGCAAAGATAGACCCAAGCACTGCCCCTATGAGTAAAAGAGGCGGAATGATGGCTCTAATGGCTTCCTTGAGTACTTTCCCATACTGTTCATCTGAAACAATGGCAGGTGCTGCTTCTTTTTTGAAATAGGCAAAAATAAGGATATAGAGAATATAGAGAAATATCAATAACAATCCTGGCACAACCGCTGCTTTAAAAAGATCTCCCACAGAGAGATGCATCTGATCTCCCAGAACAATGAGTACAATAGAAGGGGGAATAAGCTGCCCCAGTGTACCAGATGCAGCAATACTCCCTGAAGCCAAAGCAGGAGAGTAGTTATGGTTGAGCATCAGAGGCAATGCAATAAGGGACATCATAACTACCGAAGCCCCAACAATACCGGTACTTGCAGCTAAAATCGCTCCTACAAGTACAACAGAGATCGCTAAACCACCCCTGACCTGCCCAAAAAGTTTCCCCATAGATATGAGCAAATTTTCAGCCATTTTAGACTTTTCAAGTATTAACCCCATAAAAATAAACAGTGGGATAGCCATTAATGTAACATTCCCCATGATTCCATACGTTCTATAAGGAAGCATCTCTAAAACATGTAATCCCACTTCATCTGTAATAAGTGCAAAGAAAAGTGCCACACCGGCAAAAACAAAAGCTACTTGAAAACCAAGCATAAGTAAAAAGAGTGCTAAGAGGAACATGAGAAATACTGGCTCAAACCAGAAAGCAACCCTATTGTACCATGCCATATAAGTGACTATACCTAAAATCACAACTAGTGCTAAAGTACGCCATAACAGCGTTTTATTTCCCATACGGTGATACGCTTTTAAAACTTCTGAGATAGCTTGCAATAGTAATAATACAAACCCAAAGACCAACATCGCTTTAATGAACCAACGATCTGTCAACCCTCCCGGATCAGGAGAGACTTCATGTTGCAAAAAACTTTGATAGGTCATATCTACTGCATCATTCAAGAAAAGAAGAGAGAAAGGAATGACTAAAAAAAGCATACCCAGTATTTGTATGGTCGCTTTTGTATCAAAGGAGTAACGTTCAAAAAAGATATCTACACGTACATGTTTGTCATGTTTAAGAGCATAAGAGAGGCCCAAAAGAAAAATGATATCAAAAAGATGCCACTCTATCTCCTGTAATGCGATGGATCCTTCTGAAAAGAGGTAGCGCATCCCTGCATCATAGGCAACCAAAAGTGCAAGCAGTAAAACCAAAACAGCTGCTATAACACCTGCATACTTGGAGAGTTGATCCAGATAAAAACTAATTGCTCGTTGATGCATCTTTAACCTAACAGATCTTTTACACTCTTTTTAGGGTCTTTACCCTCTTCTATCATAGCATATACCTCTCTTGCTATAGGAAGATAGAGATCTTTATCTTGTGCAATTTTATAAAGTGCCTTGGCTGTAGGTACCCCTTCAGCTACTTCCCCCAGTTCTTCAAGAATCTCATCCATACTTTTCCCCTGCGCCAGTCCAAGTCCTACCCTGTAGTTTCTCGAAAGTGTGGAAGAGGCCGTTAAAAAAAGATCTCCTGCACCTCCCAAAGAGAGAAAAGTTTCAGCTCTTGCACCAAAAGCTTCTCCAAAACGTGTCATCTCCACCAAACCACGAGAGATCAAAGCAGCTCTGGCATTGTTCCCCAGTTCAAATCCATCTGAAACACCCCCGGCAATAGCAATAACATTTTTGTAAGCACCCGAAACCTCTGCTCCAACCACATCATCATCTACATATCCCTTGATGAATTCAGGTAATGCATCTGCATAGGTTTGAGCCAGTTCAAGGTTTGTTGAGCTTATCATCAGAGCTGTGGGTAGTGACTGTTTCACTTCTGCAGCAAAAGAGGGTCCGGAAATATAAGCCAACCTCTCTTCAGGAAGAAACTCAGAATAAATATCATTAAGAAATGCACCTGTAGTAGTTTCTATGCCTTTTGCTGCTACCAGAACTTTTTGTCCTCTGTCTTCAAAATTATTTTCCATCCACTCACGTACAAACTGTGCAGGAATTGCCATAACCAGATACTCTCTGTCCAAAGCTTCATCCAAAGAAACAAAATTATCTATCTCTTTGTCCGTACGAGAATGAATGACAACATCATTATCCTGACTATAAGCATGATACAAAGCCTGTCCCCATTTACCTGCACCTATAACTGCTAATTTCATAATGTATTCCCCTTTTTTTTGATCTCTTCTGCAAAAATATCAAGCTTATCACGAGAACCAATACAGACAATGGTATCACCTGCATCCAAATTGTGATTGATCCCTGCTGTAATAAAAATAAATGAATGCCCCAGCTCTTCATCTATCATCCCTATCAGCAATACACCATAGGGAGAAAAATCAATCTCATCTGTTGTAGAACCAACCAGGAACGAATTTTCAGGAATAATCATCTCTTTAAAACCAATACCATCCCTTTCTAGGACAAATCCTTCCAAAAGTTTAGTTGCTATAGGACGCTTTAAAATATTATGTATCTTATTTGCAGAAACTTCATAGAGGTCTATTACCTTCGTTGCTCCAGCCATTTTCAACTTTTTTGTCACATGCAAAGAGTCCGAAATAGACAAAATATAACTCTCTTTGAAGAGTGAATGTAAAGAGAGTGTTAAAAAAACATTTAAATGTTCATCATCCATCACACAAACCAGTTTTTCAAACTTTTCTGGATGGAGTGCCTTTAATGCATCATCGTTGGTCACATCAATAAAAACAATATCATTAAAGCCATCTTTAAGTGCCTGCTCATAACAATGCCTATCAGACTCCACTACTTTGACAAGGAGACCATCATTGACAAGTCCTTTTGCAATAAACCTACCATGGTTTCCATAACCAAAAAGAAGTACTGTATGACTCTCCATTATGCAGCTCCCATCTGTTTTGCCGAAAAATAATCCAGAGATATCTGTCGTCCCATAACCAGCAAAATATCATAGGGGTTGATCTCTTCAGAGGGAGAAGGGTTAAATATAAAACTTCCCTCTCTCTGTATACCAATAAACAATAGTTTATTACCGCTAAAATCTAACTCTTTTATTGTTTTTCCTACAACATGATGAAACTCATGCACATGAATTTCATCAATACGGGCCACACTTTTACCTGTCAATATGGCATGTATGGCTTTATACATGGTAGGTTGTGTAATAGCTGTATGTACCATAGTATTGACCACTCTATTTGGCATCAGTAAGTGATCTGCCCCTGCATACTCAAACTTTGAGATGATATCAATATCATTTACTCTGGCAATCACCTGGATCTTTCGGGAGATACTTTTCGCATTCAGCGTGATATAGATATTTTCCACATCTGAAGCAGTAAGACACAAAATAGTAATTCTGGAATGTTCCACATTAAACTTACTCAGTGTTTCAAAACGGCTTGCATCTTCATGTATGGCATTGTATCCATCTTTTCGTGCAGCTTCTACCCGTTCTATATCTTTATCCAAGATAATATAATTGTCTACATCACTCTGATTTTGTCTAAAAAACATCTTTGCCATCTGACCATAGCCACAAACGATCAAAAATGATTTACTTTTATTGATCTGCTCAACAATTCTATTCTCTTTCATCTCTATAAGTCTTTCTGAAAAAGCAGAAACAATAACTGAGGTAGCAAATGAGATCATCGCTATACCAGAAATAATAATAAGCATAGAGATAGTACGCCCTTCAGGTGTCACAGGAGAGATATCTCCATATCCCACCGTTGCTATTGTTACCAATGACCAGTAAACTGCATCAAACAGAGATTCTATGTTTGGGTTGAGTCTCTCTTCAAGCACATAAATAGCGATACCCGCTGTAATAACTATGAATGCAAGTAAGAAAAGTAAAGTAAGAAGTTCAAAGCGTTTATTGGAAAGTACTTCGACAAATTGATTGATACTTTTAGTGTAACGTAACAATTTAAAGACCCTAAAGAGTACAAAAATACGCAATACTCTCAATGGCCTATAGGCAGGGAAAATTGCCAAAAGATCTACAATTGCAGCAGGTGTAGCCATATATTTCAGCTTTTCTGTTATCCCCTCTTTCAGAGCATTCCAAGGTTCAAAGTCCCGTTGCAGGAACTGGGCATCATGATACTCTTCTGTAATATACTCACTTAGATCATTATGTATCCAGAGTCTTAATACATATTCAATAGAAAATACAAAAGAGACAAAATAGATATCATACATATCCATCCATTCTGGTACAGGATTTTTAACCTCATAGATCAAAATAAATACCGAAGTAATAATCAGAAAAATAATTGTTATATCTACATATTTTTTATAAGGATTGTTTGCATTTGTAAGTACGTCACGTATAAAATCTTTGCTTCGTTTATAACGCTTTGAAGTACGGAGACGAAGTGCAATAGACAGTAGTAACTGTTTCATCTTCCCCTCCTTGTTTCTATTTTATTTTTGTAGCTTAACCCAGTCTCTGTTTCAGTAAATCATTTACTTTACCAGGGTTGGCAGTACCTTTGCTTGCTTTCATCGTTTGCCCCACAAAGAAGCCAAAGAGTTTCTCTTTACCCGCTTTATACTGCTCTACTTTATCTTGATTATTTGCAAGTATCTCATCAATAATTGCAAGTATTGCGCCATCATCACTGACCTGTGCCAATCCAAGTTCATCAATGAGTGCATCAATATCACGACTCTCATTCTCCATCATATGATCCAAAATTTCCTTGGCACCTTTTCCAGAAATAGTATCATCTGACATCTTGGCAAGCAGATCACCTAATGTAGCTGCAGAGATTGGTGAATCTTCAATATCATGTCCGGCCTTGTTCAAACGTCCCAAAAGCTCAGAGGTCAACCATGTGACTGCTGTTTTTGCTACAGCATCATGCTCCAACATCTCTTCAAAATAGTATGCCAACTCTTTATTAGAAGTAATAACAAGTGCATCAGATCGCTTAATCCCAAGTACTTCTACATAACGTTTGACTTTTGCATCTGGCAGTTCAGGAATCTTTTTTGCCTCTTCTACCATCTCTTCAGTAACGATCAGAGGACGAAGATCAGGATCCGGAAAATAACGGTAGTCTGCCGCTTCTTCTTTCCCTCTCATAGAGCGTGTCTCACCTTTATCAACATCCCACAAACGTGTTTCTTGATATACTTCTTGCTCATAGACACCATCTTCATAGGCTTCTGTCTGCCTTTGTACTTCATATGCAATTGCTGCAGCTACAAATTTAAATGAATTGATATTTTTTATCTCTACTCTCGTACCATATGCTTCTTGCCCTTTTGGTCGAATAGAAACATTTACATCACATCTGAATGATCCCTCTTGCATGTTTGCATCACTGATGTCAAGGTAACGCACCGTAGCATGAAGCTTTTTCAAATATGCTACAGCTTCCTCCGAAGAGCGCATATCCGGATCTGAAACAATCTCCATCAATGGTGTACCTGCACGATTCAAGTCCACTTTGGAATACTCTCCTTCATGCATATTCTTACCTGCATCAGCCTCAAGGTGTGCCTGAGTCATCCCAATACGTTTTTGTGATCCATCTGCAAGATCAATAAACACTTCACCTTTTTGTACAATGGCTTTGGTTAACTGTGTGATCTGATAGGCCGAAGGAGAATCCGGGTAGAAGTATGACTTTCTATCAAAATGTGAAGTATGATTTACATTCGCATTGATCGCATACCCAAAACGCATTGCTTTTATCGCTGCTTCTTTATTGACAACCGGCAATGCTCCGGGAAGGGCTAAACAAGTGGGACAGGTATTTGTATTTTGGTGTTCTGCAAAAGAGGTAGGACAGGCACAAAAAAGTTTTGTTTTTGTATTCAATTGTACATGAACTTCAAGACCGATAACGGTTTCAAACATGGTGGAATTCCTTGTGAAATAATTAAGAAGATTATAGCGTTTTGGTGCTATAAAGGAGTTTATGTATTTTTTTGCTCTTGTGCAGCAAGAAGTTTTTCAAGCAATTGAGTCTGCTTTCTCAACTCCTCATATTGCTCTTTTGAAGTAATGATATATTCGAGTAGAAGTACTGCTACCATACCAGGTAAAGCACCGATAAGTGCATAAATAATTGCTGATAAAATACTTGTACCGTAAAAGGAAAAGAAGGAAGTAGTGACACCGATGAGCACAAAAGCCCATGCAACGCCTAAAAGAAAATTAACAATGAAACCCAGTGGTCTCTCCCCGAGTCTCATTGTCTTTTTATACTGCACCCATTGTGTCTACAACTGGGTTTGGTGCTTTCTCATGTTCATCATCAATCGCTACAGCACCTGCAAGATAAACATAGATAAGGATCATAAATACAAAAGTCTGTAACAATGCTGAGAATGTTAACAGAAGGTATGCAGGAAGTGGCGCGATAAATGGTACCAACATCAAAAGTACCCATAAGAAAAGATCATCACCTTTGATGTTACCAAAAAGTCTGAATGAGAGTGAAATGATTCTAGAAATATGAGAAACGATCTCAATTGGGAACATTAGAGGGGCAAGTATTTTTACCGGTCCGGCAAAGTGTGCAAAATAATGTACCACACCATTTTTCTTTATACCTTCATAGTTATAATAGAAAAATACCAAAAGTGCCAATGGCAATGTGACATTAATGTTTGACGTTGGAGATTCAAACCCTGGGATAATACCGATCACGTTGGAAACAAATACAAACATACCCACAGCGGCAACAAGAGGTAAATACTTTCTTGCAAGTTCTTCACCAATAACATCTTTTCCCATAGCTACAGCACCACCAAGGTATGCTTCCATCACGTTTTGCGTACCATTAGGTACAGCTCTAAGGCTTTTTGTAGCCATTTTTGCGATCGCAATAATAATAATTGCAACTAAGATCAAGTGCGCCACGAACATCATTTGTCCGTGTCCGAAAATAGCACCAAGGTAAGTAAATACACCTTCCATAAAACATCCTCTAGTTAATATCGAATCTACTCAAGAGATTCATTTGCCCGTATTTTACAGAAAATGTACTAAAAACCGGGTTAATATATATGAATTTATACTTATGTGATGATATTTTCCTGTCCCAGTCTATACAAAGCAAAATCATACTTGACAGGGTCAGTTTTATCCCATTTCCTAAAACGCTCCGTTAGCTCTATAACAGCTTTCATATCATACGATTTTCGTTTTAACAATTTCAACTTTTGAGAAACTTTAAAGGTATGTGTGTCTAGAGGCATAAGCAAATCTTTTTTATCTACCTTGGACCACAAACCCATATCTAAGCTGTCTTTACGTACCATCCAACGTAAATACATCATATAGCGTTTATAGGTACCTGCTGTATTTATTTTTTTAGGTACAGAACCCACCAAAAAAGAGTAACCCTGAGTTTGATGAGTATATATATTTTTTAAAACCTCTATAAAATACCACATACCATCCAAAATATTATGTTCTTTTTTATATCCCTCATAAAAAATATTTTCTATACTGTCTATTTCTTTGAGTCGTTTCATTGCAATAAAGAG
This sequence comes from Sulfurovum sp., assembly GCA_027081115.1. GTDB lineage: Bacteria > Campylobacterota > Campylobacteria > Campylobacterales > Sulfurovaceae > Sulfurovum. The sequence goes on along the minus strand of JALWLD010000057.1, from coordinate 128,457 downwards.
AGCTATAACATCTTCAGGTTTTTGAAAACGATAGTAGTGAGAAGCAAATGTTTTACGAATATTTTCTTCACTCTCATCCAATAGAGAAAAATCTAATGAAGCTAAGAAATTCACGATGAGTGCTGCATTTCCATAGGCGAACAGTGCACAGATAAGGGCAATGGTTTCATCTTTAAATTTAGAAGCGATCAAAAGAGGATCCGGTTTTTCAAGAGAGAGTTCTGAGCGTACATTGCGTTTCTCTACTTCAGCATCGAGAAGTGCTTTTGCCTCAGATAGTTTCATAAAATATCCTTAAAATGTAAAATGCTCTCCAAGATAATACTTTCGTACATTTTCATCATTGGCAATTTCATCAGAAGTACCACTTGCCAACATTTCTCCTGAACGCATTACATAAGCTCGGTCACAAATGCCCAAAGTTTCTCGTACATTATGATCAGTAATCAATATTCCCATATCAAGATCAACCAACTGTTTAATAATATTTTGGATATCAAGTACTGCTATAGGGTCAACACCTGCAAAAGGTTCATCTAGAAGAAGGAATTTAGGCTCTCCGACTAATGCACGTGCTATCTCTACCCTTCTTCTCTCTCCTCCACTTAGACGTATACCTATACGTGCACGTATAGGTTCAATATTGAAGATCTCTAGAAGTTTTTCGATACGTGGCTGTACTTTCTCTTTATCAATATTTAATGCTTCAGCAGCGATGAATAGATTTTCCTCCACCGTCAAGTCTTTAAAAATACTTGACTCCTGAGGCAAATACCCAATCCCCATCTGAGCACGTGAACTTAAAGGCAGTTTTGTAATATCTTCTCCATCTAAAAACACTTCTCCTGCTGTAGCATCTGTCAAACCACAGACCATATAAAAAGAGGTGGTTTTCCCCGCACCATTGGGACCAAGCAAACCAACAATCTCTCTACTCTTTACAATGAGCGAAATGTCATGCACTATGTTGGTCTTTTTAATAGTTTTTGCAAGTGCTCTGGCTTCAAGTGTGTGCATTAAACAGTTATCCTATACAATCTTTTCTCTTCTTGATTCTCTATCTCTACAAGGGCTACATTATAGCCAACACCTTCTAAAAAGGCTTTAAGCCCATCTGAGCCCCACTCTACCATATGCCACCCATTCTTTTCAAACTCTTCAAAAAGTCCTAAGTTCATAAACTCTTCATGATCAAGACGATAGAGATCGTAATGATAAAGATCATCAGCATAGCACTGTTGTAGAGAAAAAGTCGGAGATGTTACTTCAGCATCAATACCTTTGGCTTTGGCTACTGCCTGTGTCAGAGTAGTTTTACCTGCTGCCAGATCTCCTCTCAGAAAAACAATGGCATTGTGGGGTAAAACTTCATGTAAATACTTTACTACCCCATCTAATTCCAAAAGTGATGCTGTAATTTCTTTTATCATCTGACGTTATACAGTTTGACTGAATTTAGCTATTTTTTTCAAATGCTTTGCAGCTTTCCCTGAATCCAGGCCCTCTTTTGCCATTTCAATAGCTTCATCTATATCTCTCACCCCGCCATCTACAAAAAGTGCAAATGCTGCATTAAGCACAATAATATCTCTTTTAGGGCCTTGCTCAACACCAGAAAAAATATCTTTTGTGATCTGTGCATTTACCTTTGCATCTCCACCTTGTATCATCTCTTTTGAGGCCAGTGTAAATCCTAATGATTCAGGATTTATCTCTCCTTGTGAAATACGATTGTCTTCCACATAGGCAAATGATGAATTCCCAGAGAGAGAAAGTTCATCCATCCCATCATGAGAAGAGACAACATACGCTCTTTTTGTATCTAGTTCAAGCAAGGCTTCTGCCATAGGTTTGATATAAACAGGATCAAATACACCCAACATATATTTTTTTGCACCTGCGGGGTTAGTCAGAGGTCCCAGAAGATTAAAGATGGTTCTATGTTCTATAGATTTACGAATTGGCATAATATGATTCATGGCAGGATGATGATCTGTTGCAGGAAAGAAACAAAAACCCGTCTCTTCTAACATCTTGATCTTATTATCCATAGAGAGATTAAGATTTATACCCAAAGCTTCCAATACATCTGTAGAACCCGAGTTTGAAGTAATACTTCTGTTCCCATGTTTCGCCACCACACGTCCAAGAGAAGCAAGCAAAAGAGAAACTGTAGTAGAGATATTAAAAGAACCACTCTTGTCTCCACCCGTACCTACAATATCTATAGCTTTTTCACGTAAAGCATCAGAAAGTGCAAGTTTAATGGAGTGCTCACGCATTACAGAAGCTGCTGCTGCTATATCAGCTCCACTCTCACCTTTTTCATAAAGCTCTATAAGAAACTGACGTGCCTCGTCCGCAGACATCTCATTGTTAAACAGTTTTTCAAATTGATATTTTATATTCATTTACAACTCTTTCACATACTCTTCTTTTTGACTTTTTGGGATTGTCTTGGTTGTAGGTATCTGCAACACTTCGTAAGACTTTGCCCCTTTAAGATACTCGATGGTCACTTTGTCTCCGATCTTCAGATCTTTAGAAGCTTTTGCTTTCATATCATTAACAAAAACTACGCCGGATTTTAACATATCAGTAGCGATCGTACGACGCTTCACAACATTCACCGCCGACAACCATTTGTCTACACGCATGTTTTATCCTTTTTTTATTCTGAACCTACAAACAACAAACTATTGTCATTTGATTAACGGTTCTCATTGCTTAAACATCTCTTCAGCCACTTTGGCTTCCATTACACCCTTCATAGTCAAAGAGCCATTCGAAGAGATATACTGTTCATCTTCAAGTTTTTTAAACACCTCTTTACACTCTTTCATCTCAAACATACCTGTCTCAACAAGCATCTTTTGTACATCCAGGAGTGTCTCTTCTGGCTCTTTTTTCATAAGTGCCAAAAGACAGACACGTTCTACTACATTTTCTTCGTTCATTTTTTACCTTTTGGTACGATCACAATCGCCCCACTTACATTTTAATGCAATACTGCGTTAAGCTGTACTTCTCTAGTTGATCTTCTCACTACGATCTCTCCGGTAGTAGAGTCCTGTCTGAAATGTAAACCATTTAATCCCTGCAGTTCATCGGCTCTGAAAATATTTTTATACTCTATCTCTTTTCCTGGGTTTGCTTCGATGATCTTCGCTAGTTCTTCTTCTGTTATGGAAACTTTTGTTCCAGCAAAAATTGCCAAACCACCATCAATAATACATGCATCACCAAGAGGAATACCACAAGTAGAGTTTGCACCTAACAATGTATTTTCTCCAATAGTAATAGGGTTTCCGTCAGTTCCTGAAAGTACACCAAGGATACTTGCACCACCACCGACATCTGAACCGGCACCTACAATCGCAGAAGAAGAGATACGTCCTTCAACCATTACCGGACCAAGTGTCCCTGCATTGAAATTGATGTATGAAGCACCTGGCATTACTGTAGTACCAGCTGCCAACTGTGCACCCATTCTTACTTTGGAAGCTTCAAGTATTCTTGTATTATCTGCTGGGATGATGTGTTGTAGATATCTTGGGAACTTATCTACAGAATCAATTTTTGGGAATGTGCCGTTGAGTTTCATTTCTATTTCATTCTCTCTAAGGTAGTCAAGCTCATAAGGTGTATTCCCAACCCATGCCACATTTGACAAGATGCCAAAGGCACCATTAAGATTTACTCTTCTAAGTGGTGCTTTTGCCAATGAAATAGAATAGAGCTTCAAATAGACAGATTCCACTGACTGAGGATTTGCATCTTCAAACAAGAAAACAATTCTAAAATTCTTAGCAATATCTTCCATAGACGCCAATGTTTTAATGACTTGTACATTTTTATGTGCTTCGCCTGTTGCTTCTGCAAGATATGGTGCAAATGCAGCCATACAATTCTGCACAAAGTTATCATTGATCGTTGTTACAAACTCAGAAGCTGCGCAATTTACATCACAGTTTGCCTCTTGCAATGCCTTGATAAATACCGCTGCAGAACCATAATTTTCTTTCCAGTTTACAAGACCAAAATTTGCCTGAAGTACTTTTTCAGCATTCTTCTGCCCCCTGTCCACTCTAGCAATACCAAATGCAATCGGCTCTCTGTAGCCCTCTTGTGAAGTAACGTCTGCTACCAATGCTTTAAATTCATCTGTTAATGTAACTGTTTCAATTGCCATTGAATTCTCCTGATAATAATAAAAAATATTTTTAAGGATTATACTCGATTTTATTTAAATTAGTGTAAAATCCGCACATGAAACACTTACGAGGCTATACCAAACGTTACTATTCTTTGGCAATTATTGCGATGTATTCTACTCTCAATAAATTATGTACCGTAGACAGTAATGTTCAGTACCACAACCATGCCTTTAAAATTGAAGAATATAAAACCTCTCCTCCTCTTCACTCAGCATAATTTTATACACACGCTCTATACATTTATACACATACATAACACATATAAGTTTGGCTATTCCAGACCTAATATAAAACAAGGAAACATAATGACCATCAAATCACTTAGCCTTATCACGGCAACCCTACTCTTAACAACAAATATACATGCAGAAGAAGTGGATATGGGAGAGATCACTGTTATCTCAGCCAACAAAACCACACAAAGTATCGCTGAGACAACCTCTGACATTACAGTCATCACAGCTGAAGATATCGAAGAAAAAGGCTACCAGACTGTAGCACAGGCTATCTCCACTCAGTCCGGTATCCAAGTTGCTCAATCAGGAGGATTAGGACAACCTACTTCTTTTTTTATGAGAGGTATGGATTCAGGCCAGATACTTGTTATGATAGACGGGATGAGACTCAATGATCCCAGTACAACTAATGGAACAGCACTTCTTGATGCACTGACCACAAGTAATATCAAGCAGATAGAAATCGTAAAAGGCGGAGCAAGTTCCATCTGGGGGTCCAACGCTTCAGCCGGTGTCATTAACATCATTACAAAACAGCCTAAAAAGGGGGTACATGGTTCACTTGCACTTTCTTATGGTTCATATAACACCAAAGGCGTTGATGCAGACCTCTCTTATAAAGATGAAAGGTTTACTGCACAGGTACTTGGTTCATACCTTGACAGTGATGGTTTTTCAGCTCTAGCACCAAGAGATGCTGAGTCAGACAGTTATGAAAATAAAAATGGAAATATCAAACTTGGTTACGCGTTTAATGAAAATAACAAACTAAGACTCAGTTACAACCGTTACAAAACAAAAACAGAGTGGGATGATTCTTATTCATTTGCGCAAGCGGATGATGACTTTAGTCATGCTACTTCAGACCAAACCAATTATGCACTTAACTATGATTTTTCATACAATAATTACACTGCTCTTTTCCAGGCAAGTAAAGGAGAGTATGAAAGAGAATATTTTACTACAAATCCTTTTTTTGGAGATGGTGTCAATGCATACAAAGCAACAATCAAAGAATATTCGCTTATAAACAAATATGACTATGGTGTAGGAAAAGTGATTCTTGGTCTCGAGTACAAGGATATTGATGGATTCAACCAATACAATGATTTCGCAGCAAGCGAAGCAGCGTATACAAACAAAGCTGTCTATATTTCAAATATCTATCATATCAATGACAGAACACTTTTAGAAACCAACCTGCGTTATGACAATTATGATGAATTTGACAATAAAACCACTTACAAAATAGGTTTGAAACATCAGCATTCATTTTTGGAAGGATTTACTACTGCTGCTAACTACTATACCTCGTATGATGCACCAAGTTCTTTCCAATTTGCAAATACTGTTTTTGGTACTTTTCTAAATCCAAGCTATACAACAGGATTTGATATAACTGCTAGCTACAAAAAACTCATCTCTATTTCTTACTTCAACAATAAAGTAGAAGATTACATAGATTATGATTATGTTAATTATGGCTATTATAATGTAGATGGAGAGTCAAGATTCTCAGGAATAGAAATCTCCAGTACTTACACACCAATGGAAAACCTTGTACTAAATGCTAACTATACACACTTAATTGACTTTGAAAAATATGATGGATCAGACCTGCCAAGACGTGCAAAAGACACACTCAATGTTTCTGCCAATTACTACACTGACAGCAACATGTACTTTGGTATAGATGCACAGTACATTGGAGATAGAACTGACACAGATGGAGGATTCCCTATTGCAGCAGATGTACCAACAGGAAACTATACCTTATGGAACCTAAACTTCGGAGCCAAACTTGCTGAAGATCTTGACTTGACGCTCCATGCAAGAAACATTTTTGACAAAGAGTATCAATCAGTCTATGGTTATGCTAGCGAAGGGGCTTCTTTGTACGCAAAAGTAAAATACAGCTTTTAAGCTATAATACTTTATGTTAACAATACTCCCTGAATGGTTCATCCGATACAAGTTCTTCAACTCACTCTTTTTAGGGCTGAGTGTCGGTGCCATTTTTACACTCTATACACCCCTGGAACCCTCCATATACTCTTTAGGTGGGGTCTACCTTGCTCTTTCTATGCTACTTGTAGCAAGACTCTATAACCATATACTCAATGCCACCTGGTTTTTCCGTATCTCACTCTTTGTTGAACTTGTACTGGTCGCAGCAATACTCTACTTTTTACTCTATGCCTATTCGTATCAAACTGCTCTGCTTATGTATATAGGTTATCAAATCACTTTTGTCTTTGGATCTTACCTTGTTAGAGCAGAAACACTTCTACTTAAAACAGATCTCCTACTGACCAAACTGGACACAGCAAAACAACTGGGTTATCTTTTAGGTATGGGAATAGCATATATCTTTTATAAAGTGTTAAATGCCCAACAGATTACAGACAATCAGACACAGGTCTATGATCTTCATTATTTACTATTGGTCATTGAGATCATCGTGATTATACTCATCTTTCAAAGCTTCCGTAAAATCACTATCACTGAATGATAAATTCTGCCCCGATATAAAACAACATCTCAATCATGATACTCGATCATCCCGTAATCGTCTACATAATAATCTTTACTCTTATAATTTGTTCTAAAGTGTAAATAATCCAAAGCATCCCCTTCAACATAAACAGGAATCCCTACCCTTGCCCACTTGAACATCCTTTGTGCAAATCCACTCTTCATACGGATACATCCGTGGGAAGCTGGTTTATTTGGTACATGCCCCAGATGCATCGCAATGCCGGAGTTACTCAAACGTAACATATAATTCATCTTTGCTCCACCATCTGGTTTTGGCCAGAGGTTTGACTTGTGAAAACGCTTCTTTTGCAGGATCCTATACTCACCATTAGGTGTTTCTCTTCCAATGACTCCTGAAGATATCCGACCTTCAAATGCCACAAAGCCATCTTCTATAGCATAAGCCATCTGTTCAGAGAGATCCACAACAATCTCTTTATAGGCAAAAAGAGAAGAAAATGTAAATATCATCAATATCCATACTCTTTTCATTTTTCCCTCATCCATACTTTTGAATTATTATATCATGATTCAAACCAATATTTATAGAATGGAACTTGTTAACTATTTAGAAGATTCTGTTGACACTTTGTGTTAACCTTTGTTTACTTTTTATATAAAATAGCTAAAATTTGACTGAAATATGCTCTATTTGGTAACCTTTGTGAGTTAAAATATATTGAGATAATGTACTCCAAGCTGCCTGACAGTAGGAAAAGTTGTCAATTTATTGTTGTTCTTTTATTTGCTTCTCATATAGAAACTTGACTCTACTGAAGATAAGATGTTATAATAACGTCGTAATAAATTAAACACAACAAGGAGATATTATGAAAAATATCGTTTTATCAGCAGTAGCTGTATTAGCAATGAGTTCATTCGCAGTAGCAGGTGGGGATATCGCTCCGGTAGAAGAGCCAGTAGTAGTTGAGCCAGTAGTAACAGATGCAGGATTCTATCTTGGTTTGGGTTATGGTCTCTTAAATATTGATGCTACAAATCCAGCAGATCCAGTTGGTTTTGATGAGAATTTTGATGAAATCATGTTTCAAGCGGGTTATAAATTCAACTCTTACATAGCAGTTGAAGGGAGATACTGGGCTGGACTTGACTCAACAATTAATGATGTAACTCCATATGATATGAGTGTAGATGCATGGGGAATCTATGTAAAACCTATGTATCCAGTAACTGATGCTTTTGATGTATATGCACTATTGGGTTATGCTTCATCAGCTGCTTCTTTTTCTGATGCTCCAGACAGTGATGATCAAGATGGTTTCTCTTGGGGTCTAGGTGCAGCATACTCTTTTACAGACAACATTGCTGTATTTGTTGACTATGTATCACTTTATGATGACCAGCCTAATGCTCCAATCGATACAACAGGTTATGATGCTCAAATTGATACTTGGAACTTTGGTGTAACTTACCAGTTCTAAGAACTACTCTACTAAGCCTTTTGGCTTGGTGGAACTTTTTTAACTCCTCTTCATTTGCAAACTTTTTATTTATAAATCATATAATTACTTTTACATACAAAAAGAATCTCTTAAAATTAATTTTTCAACAACTTTGGGCATATATAAACATTGAATACTATTTAAATTATGGGGAGTAGGGATGAAATGCATTCAAGTAACGCATTTCGTAGAGATCAAAGTCTTTCTGGCATTTCATCTTTAAAGGCAATCTCTTCTGCTTTTGAGAGTATCTCTAAAGCACCTTCTTTGATCATCACTTCAGCTAACTGCTCACCAAGGAAAGTACAGTCTTGAACTGTAGATGTCAGCTCTTTATGCATAATGTTAGTACCATTTGGAAAACCAAGCATAGCCTTAACGGTGATATCATTCCCTGAAATAACAGCATTTACTGCCACAGGAGCAGAACATCCTGCTCCTATTTTAGAAACAAAGTCACGTTCTAGTTTTGTACATATAAATGAATTTTCATCATTTAAAGACATCGCTATCTGACGTACTCTATCATCAGAACTGACAATCTCAATACCCAGTGCTGCCTGCCCCATAGGAGGGATAAAAAAATCCAGTTTCTCTACAAAAGGAATGTCTTTAAGAAGGTCTAGTCTGTAAAGACCAATGTATGCCAAGATAATGGCATCATACTGCCCCTCTTTAAGCTTTCTAAGGCGTGTGTTAACATTTCCCCTTAACTCTTTAACTTTAAGGTCAGGACGCTTTTCTAAGAGTTGCATACGTCTTCTCAAACTTGTTGTACCAACAGTTGCACCTTCAGGAAGTTCATCTAGGCTTTTATAGGTATGAGAGAGGAGTACATCACTCTGCTCTTGACGTTTTGTAATGGCACAAAGTTCTAAACCTTCTGGAATGTAGGTTGGTACATCTTTTAAAGAGTGTACTGCCAAATGTGCATTACCTGCAAGCATTTCATCTTCCAACTCTTTGGTAAAGTGCCCTTTGCCACCTATGAGGGCAAGAGGTTTATCTAGTATCTTGTCACCTTTTGATGTGATCTCGTTGAGTTCTACTGTCACTTCAGGAAAAGAACTTTCAATTCTCTCTTTGATGTGGTAGGCTTGCCAGAGAGCAAGATTACTTGCTCTTGTTGCTATGATTAGTTTTTCCAAAAAATTCCCTCTTTCCTTTATGCTACTCTTCATTCAGACCATTTCTGTTCCAAATCTATAAACGACAAATTATTGTCGTTTATCTAACGCTTCTCATTTTATAAGTTTTTCGTACCCGTTTCTCATTTTATCCCACTCACCATCTATATAAACAGTTGGTGTTCCACTCACCATAAGTTTTGAAGCCGCAAGTTCATCCTCTTTGAGTGCTTTTTCTACCTCTTTGGCTTTAAGCTCTGCTTCTGTCACTACAAAACCTGTATGCTTTTTAATAGCTGCCAGCACTTTTTTCATATTGGTCTCTTGCGGGTTGATTTTAAGTGTATACATCTTCTCAACTATATCAAGTTTCCCCTGCTCTTGAGCTATATGCATCACTTTTGTCAAAATACCCGATACCGGGTGAATTCTCAAGAGTGGCAAATGGTAATAGTAAACCCCAATGGTTTCAGGGTGCTCTTTTGCTGCTTTAAAGATGGCAGGTACGACTTCTTGGCAGAAAGGACACTGTGGATCTGAGAACACCAGGATCTTGTGTTTTGCATCTTTATTTCCAAAGAGAAGATGTTTTGCATCATACATAGTCTTGGGAACCGTTGGTTTGATCTCATTTCTATAGTCATTCCCTGTCTTCTGGTTGACCAGGTGACCGGTAATAAGGCCATCTTTTATAAACATCATTTCAGGGGCATGGATCTCTTTTTTCTGATATTCCAAGTCCATGGTAGTTAACAAGATAGTCCACCCTGGAAGATCTTTATGTGTCTTCTTCTCTATAAGGGTAACACCCTTTACTTTTACTTGTGGGTTTTTTACAATATTTCTTTTTACATACTTTACAAGTGTTTTGTTATCAGGTACTGCATTGGCACTAAGAACGGTTGATGCGATCAGTGTGCTCGTCAATAATTTCGACGTCAATGACATTGTCATCTCCTTTGTTTTTTTGAAAATTTGTTTGTTCAGGTGTTATTTTAGCAACTAAACGTAAATACATTGTGTAACCTAAAGCAATCACACCCATAAAATCAGAAAATACCCCGGGGATAATAAGTAAAATTGATCCAACAAAATATGCCATACTGGCATCTTGAAACTTTTTTAGATTCAATTTACCTCTTTGCACCGATTGCATCTGCCCCATAATAGCATGTGGAGAGTTCTGCAAAAAGATCATTCCAAGAACTGCTGAAGAGATGATCCAAATAACTGACCAGAAGAAACCGATGGTTTCTCCTGTCTTTAGTGATAAATACAATTCAATAAGGAAAAAAGGAATGGCTAAGAACATAGTTTAAAACTTCTCATTTAATAGAGGAGAGATTGCATCAATAGATATCTCTTCTTTGACCATACCATCACGTGTTACAAATTCGACCAAACCATCAGCCAGTTTCTTACCAATGACCACGGCGTATGGGACACCTAACAGTTCATAATCTTTCATTTTTGCACCAAAACGGTCTTTACGCTCATCTAAAAGTACATCTACACCTTTTTCAAGCATAGAAGCATAGAGTTTCTCACCTAAAGCAAGTTGTGCTTCATCTTTTATATTTGAGACTAATATCTGTAGATCAAACGGTGCAGACGCTTTGGTCCAGATACAACCTTTATCATCGTGATTTTGTTCGATAATGGCTGCTAGCAGACGACTCACTCCAATACCGTATGTTCCCATGACCATTGGTTGTGCTTTTCCGTTTTCATCTAAGAAATTTGCACCCAATGGCTTAGAATATTGCGTACCAAGCTGGAAGATATGCCCTGCTTCTATTCCTTTAGTGTAACGTAGAGGTTCTCCGCAACAGCTACAGAGATCATTCTCTTGGACCGCTACTAAGTCTGCATAAGCAGCATCAATACCTTTAAAATCATTCCCTATCAAATGATAATCCTCTTCATTGGCACCACAAATCATAGAAGAGGCATTTTTCATATTATTATCATAGACTACTTTAATACCTTCAGGTGCAGTAGTAGGCCCCATATAACCTGCAACCAATCCTGCTTCGGACAACTCCTCTTCTGTAACCTCTATCAAATCATTCGCACCTACAGCATTACAGGCTTTAACTTCTTGCAGTTCATCAGAACCTCTAAGTGCAAATAGTACTGTTTCTGATTTCCCTTCATCATATAAAGCCTTTTTAGCCACTGTCTTTACCAAATAATATGGGTCTACATGGAAAAATGTACTCAATGCTTCAATAGTTTTCGTATCAGGCGTATGAAACTTTGAAAAAACAGCTTCCGGTGCTTCTGCTTCACAAACTTTCTCTTGACGAATGGCCGCTTCGATGTTTGCACCATAGTCACAGTTGTCACAAACTACTATGGTATCTTCCCCTGAATCAGCAAGTACCATAAATTCTTTAGACCCAGAACCGCCAATGGCACCAGAATCTGCAGCAACTACTCTAAATTCAAGTCCTAAACGCGTAAAGATTTTTTTATAGGTCTCTTCCATCAAATTGAACTCACGCTCCATATCTTCCTGCGAAGCATGGAAACTATAACCATCTTTCATCAGAAATTCACGTCCACGCATTAAACCAAAACGTGGTCTAATCTCATCACGAAATTTTAGATTTATCTGGTAAAGATTTAATGGTAGCTGCTTATAACTTTTTACTGTCTGTCTTACCATATTCACCATCATCTCTTCATGAGTCGGCCCCAAGATGAAGTCATTGTTCTTTCTGTCTTTAAAACGAAGAAGCTCTTTCCCATACTTCTCAAAACGTCCACTTTCCTCCCAAAGAGAAGCCGGTGTCACAAAACTTAATGCAACTTCCTGGCATCCTACTTTGTCTAACTCCTCTTTAACAACCGCACGTACTTTGTCCAATACTTTTTTACCCAAAGGTAAAAAGTTGTAAAGTCCCGAACCACCTACGGATTGGATGAATCCTCCACGGATAAGATAAATATGACTTGCCAATGTAGCATCATTAGGTGTCTCTTTTGTGGTCGGAACCAATAGTCTTGAAAATCTCACGCGCTGTATCCTTTTGTATGATGATCATTTTTATATTGTTTTACGTCAATTGCTTCTGTATCTATCTCAAACATCTGTTTAAATGATTCGATACAGTTTGCATTCTCTTTTGCTGTAGATGAACGTCTAAGATTCTGAGTGGGATCATGAAGGAAACGGTTAAACATCTGCGCCGCCATTTTTCGCATATTCTCCTCATATTCTTTAGGAACAAAGCCTTTTTTCAATGCCCGTTTCATCTCTTTGTCAATAGCTTCTGCCACATCTTCACGCATCTTCTTAATAACTGGTTCTACCGAGAGTGCTCTTAGCCAGGCATAAAACTCTTCTTTGTATCTTTCAACGATTTCAGCAGCTCTGACAGCCTGTTCTTCACGCAGTGCATGATTATCATTGGATATAGAGCGAAGATCATCAATGCGAAACAATTCTAGTTTTTCAAGACCCATTTCTTCAATATCACGAGGAATAGCCATATCAAACCAGTGTCTTGGTAACGTCTCGTTTTCAATAAGCTCACGTGTTATTACCGGTTCAGGAGAAGAGGTTGCAGAAAATACAAGTCTGTAACGGTTCAAATATTTTGCCAAGGTATCAATAGTATCTGCTTTGACATTTTCACCCAATGAATCTGCTACTGCTTGTGTCTTTTCAAGGTCACGTCCTATGAGAACCACATCACAGCCTACTCTTAGCAAATGTTTTGCAGCAAGCACTCCCATATCACCAGCACCCACAATGATGGCTTTCATACCCTGAATATTGTCTCCGAGTATTTTATGTGCCTGTGCTACAGCTACTGAAGCTATAGAGATAGGATTTTGAGAAATATTGGTAGCATTCCTCACTTCTGCTGCACACTTCACTGCGTAAGAGAGCAATCTATTGAGTTTGCGTCCTGCTGTACCGTTCTGAACAGAAAATTTAAACGCCTCTTTAACCTGTCCAGTAATCTGAGATTCTCCCACAACCAAAGAATCTAAAGAGGAGACTACAGAAAAGACGTGTGCAACAGCTTCTTCATCATCCACACGTTTTGCAGTAGACTTGACTTCATAAAAATTCACATCAGATTTTTGTGAGATCAATCCCAGTACAGCATGGTACGATGAAAAATTGTCTCTTGTTGCCATAACAACATCTACGCGATTACAGGTAGAAACCACAAATGCTTCATGTACAAATTCAAAACTAACCAATTGGTCTAAGAAAATTTTCTTCTCTTCATCTGTAGCAAAAGCCAACTTCTCTCTCATTGCCTGTTCACAAGTTTTATGTGAAAAACTGATGACCTGATAATACATTAAAAATCCCTCTCTATCATCTCTTTGGCAATGCCTGAAAGTGCCTCTTCACCATGAGAATCCATCAACTCTATAGCTTCTTCTATAAGTTCTTTAGCTTCAAAATAAGATCTTTCAATAATCTGATGTTCCTGCATCTTTAAGAGTATCCAGGACTGTTCCTCTTTAGTCAATACTTTGGCATGCAGTATAGATAATTTCTCTTGTTCCTCTTTACTTAATACTTCATACAAATAGATATAAGGCAGTGTTGTCTTACCCTCTACAAAATCATGTAAAGCCGGCTTTCCAAGTGTTTTGGCATCTGAAGTGATATCCAGAAGATCATCAATCATCTGAAAAGCAAGTCCCAGATTTCTACCATAGGTCATATAGACCTCTTTGGGTTTCCCTGCCAAGATTGCAGCAGCACCAGCAGATGCTTCAATAAGTGATGCAGTTTTCTGGTAGATCATCTCTAGATAGATCTCTTTATCTAAATTAAAAGACTTAGATAAAGAGACATCCTTCAACTCACCAAGGCTAAGCTGTGTCACCGCATTTGAAACCATTCTAGAGACTTCTGCTGAGATATTGTTGAGTTCAAAAAAGCCTTTAGAGTAGAGAATATCACCAAGCATAATGGCTGTTTTATTTCCGTAGAGTGCATTGAGAGAAGGTTTAGAACGTCTGGTAAAAGCATCATCTATGACATCATCATGCAATAAACTCGCTGCATGGATCATCTCCACCACTGCAGCTGTTTTTACTACAGGTAGAGTATTGCCTGCAATCTTCAAGATCAGCTTTGCACGCAATCTTTTTCCCTGTGGCAACTTAGCATATAGCGCAGTAACTTCTTTGTCATTTAAATCAGCAACGAACTGTTCTATTTTTCTCTCTACGGCACTTAACATTTTGATCCTATTTGCTTATTCGCACTTCGTCACAATATTTGCAACTAGGTCAATGAACACAGTCATCATTCTACCATCGATATCTTTGTCAATCATTGTAGCAGAGATCTCTTGCTCAAGTGCCTCATCAAGACCTCTCTCTTCAAGCATACGCTCGGCCACTGCCAATCGTCTAAAGACAGCCTCAAGTTCTGTCTCTACTACATTCTGGTTAGCAGTTTTTGCTATTTCAAAGTAACTAGACTGTGGAGAACGTCCCCAAAAGTCATCTTTATAATCACCATAATCATCATCTTCATCGATATAATTGCTCATATTTTTTATCCTATATCTTATTATTTTTAAAGGAAATTATTATAGCCAAAAATTGTTAATCTTCCTTTTACTTCTACTTTGATGCTTCAGGTACTTTATAAATAACAGAGTAAAGTAAAGGAACATAATAGAGATTCAGTATCGTTGCCCAAGCAATACCAAAGCCCAGAGAGATCGCCATAGGCTGGATGATGAGTGCTTGCCCACTCGCAAAGAAGATCATGGAAGAGAGGCCCAGTACCGTAGTCACAGAGGTAAGCAGTATCGGTCTAAGCCTGTGTCCTGCCCTCTTTTTCATTTCATTATGGTTTTTACTCTCTTTGATAAAACTCAACATGATCAATCCATCATTTACTACAACACCCGCAAGACCGATCATCCCCATAATACCTGGCAGAGTCATATTAATACCCATGATATAAGTACCCACCAAAGCACCCACAATAGAGAGTGGTATAGTAGAGATAATGATCAATGGCAAAACCAATGAATTAAACATCCAGACTAAAGAAATAAAGATAAGAAAAATAGCGATGAGGGCAGCTTCAGACATCTCTTTTTTCATCTGATTGTTCTCTTTCTCTTCTCCTTTGACAATAACATGGGTACCCTCTTTTTCAAATTCTTCTAAAAGAGGTTTGATCTGCTGCATTACTTCTGTGGCTAACACCGTCTTACTCTCCACTCTGGCAATCACTGTACGTACTCTGTCTCCATCTTCTTTAAAAATCTTAACATATGATTTTTTATAGATGAAATCACAAATATCATCCAATCTGACTACCTGTTGACCATCAGGCGTGGTCAGTTTAACGGACTTGATATCAAGGTTTTCATCTTTATCTGGATCTTCAATGCGTACACGTATCAGCCCTTTGTCATCAAACATCTTTCCATACTCACCTTTAAGAAATGTACCTTTTAACAAAGAAGCCACATATGCTTCTGAGAAGCCTAACATCTGGCCATATTCATTGACACGAAGTTTAAGTTCCTTAACTCCCTCTGTAGCATTGTCTGTCACATCAAACACACCTTCTATGTTTTCAAGAGCCTCCTTAAGTTTGACAATAGCAGCCAACTGTTTTTTCTCATCAATAGTATTGAGCCCTATCTCAATATCATGGCCAACAATCCCGGTTTGTGGTACAAAGAGATTGATCTCAGTAAAAATATTATTTCCTGTAGAAAGCTTCATAGCTTTAAATTTCTTTATCACTTCATCCTGTGTATTTTTGGCTATCTCCTGTGCTTTTTGTTCACGTATCATATCTGAGCCATCATATTCCAATGAGAAAATAGGATTTAAATAGGTATCAAAAAAGTTTTCAGGGGCTTTTTCATGCAGATTAATGAAAATATGGAAAAGGTTATCTCCTGTCTCAAAAGTCTGGTCAGAGTTGAAAAGTATCCCTATCACAGAAGTAATGGATGAAACTTCTTTCTCTCCTCCATGTGACTTATAATACTCCAACAAGGCCTTTTCTATCTGTGTAACTCTTTTTTCAGTATCTTCAAGTTTAGAATTGACATCTACTTTACCATTGAGATATATCTGTGTAGAGTCAAATTCCGGGAAAAGTTTAAACTTGGTTAAACTCATCATACCTATAGTTAAAACAATGATAAAAGTAACCAAAACAAACAAAGAACGTTTTTTCTTTTTTAAAAATTTTGATAAAAGTGCTTCATACTTTACATCAAGTTTTTGCCAAAATTCAGAGCGATCATGTGCAGACTTTGTGTCTTTCATAGAAAAAAACTCTTTAGAGTGTAAAGGCAGGAAATAAAAGGCTTCAAAGAGTGAAGAGATCAGTAAAATAGAGATCATCACAGGCAAAACTTTCATGAACATACCCATCTCCCCACTCAAAATGAGCAGTGGCAAAAATGCAAAGACTGTTGTCAATGTAGCTGTCAATACTGCAGGGAACATTTCAACCGAACCATCTATAGCCGCTTCACGAGGAGTTTTCCCCATCTCCATATGCCGATATATGTTTTCTGCTACGACAATGGCTTCATCGACAAGCATTCCCAGTGCAATAAGTGCACCCAAAAGCGTTAACATATTGAGACTGTAACCTATCATATCTGCACCAATAAGGGTAATCATAAAAGAAGCGGGAATACCAATAGCAACTACCAGGGCTATCTTATAGTTGACAGACATAAAAAGTGCTAAAAAGACCAAAATAAGGCCAAAAAGAATATTGGATGAGACAAGGTTCAGTCTGTTCTTAATCCAAATAGAAGTATCGGTATAGGCTTCAAACTTTACATCTTCATACTCTTTTTGAAACTCAACAAGCAGTGCTTTGATCTCTTTACTCAAGGCAATTGCATTGCCTTGTTTGGTTTTGTTAATGTTAATAGAGATATTTTTAACTCCATTGAAATGAGAAATCTCTTTACTCTCACTCAAGCCAAGCGTAACTGTTGCAATGTCACCCAGACGTACTCTCTTTCCTGATACGTTAATGAGTGTTGATTCCAATGCTTCCACAGATTTTTCTCCATTGATTGTAGAGAGGTAGAGGTGGTTTCCCTTCTGTTCAATAGTACCAATAGGAAAAATAGAACTCAAAGCAGAGATAGCTTTATAGACAGCATCTTTGGAGAGCCCATACGCTGTCAACTTTTCATTATCAATCTGTATGAGGACTTCATCATCTGCATCACCACGTATGGCAATCCCACTTAAATCCTTGTAATTACTTAATTTTGTCTTTAAGGCTTCTGCCACATCCAAAAGTCTTTTAGTCTCTACATTACCCGATATAGCTATAAGCAACAGAGGGAAATCATGTACTGTGATCTTTGCAATGGGTTCATCCATATCTGCAGGAATGTCACGTCTTACATTGGAAATAATATCTTTGACATCAGAGAGTACCAGTTGATTGTCAGAGCCTACTTTAACATCTGCTTTAATGTTAAAGAAACCATTTTGAATAACTGTATCAATATTCTCAATCTCTGAGATGGTCTTCAAATCATCCTCAATATTTTTAACAGCCATCTTATCCAATACATCTGCAGAAGCACCAGGGTAGCCACCTGTGATATTGATCTGGTCAAGTGTAGAGGGAGGAAATATCTCTTTAGGAATATCATGATAGGCGAAAATAGACAAGACCAGCATAAAGACCATCAAAATATGATTGATAATGGGTTTATCTATTGCAAAAGTAATAAATTGTCTAATCATTCATTATCCGTATCAGAGATGACAAAAATAGTATCTGTAACTCTGTTTTTAAACTTCAGTGCCTCTACATTTTGTTTTAAAATGATATTTTCTGCCTGCAGTGCAGCTACTTCTCTTTGTATCTTATTGACTGTTTTACTCTCATAATAGATCTGATTGCTCAAGTAGATCTTGATCATAGTTAAAATAAGAATAATCGTCATAGACATGATGACCACCGAGATCATGCCAAAAGTGATACCGTTAGGTGCTGCTTTCTTCTTTTGTTTTACCACTAATTATTCCCTGCTTTCGTAGAAAACCGAAATGATCTTAGTTTCGCAGACCTGCTTCTTGGGTTGATCTTTAACTCTTCTTTGCTTGCAGTTATCGGTTTACGTGAAAGTGCTTTACCTAACGCATGGTTCTTCCCACAGGTACAACGCATGGCATGAGGATCACAGATACAGGCAGTACTCCATTTTTTAAAACGGTTTTTAACCAGGCGGTCTTCTAAAGAGTGAAAAGTTATCAAAGATACCACTTCATTTTCAAAATGTTTGGCTTCAATGGCATCAAGCAGCCCTTCTATCTCTCCGAGTTCATTGTTTACTTCTATACGAATGGCTTGAAACATTAAAGTAGCAGGGTGTATTTTGCCACCTGCGGGGATAACAGTTTTAGCAATCTCGGAAAGTTCTATAGCACTCTGTATAGGTTTTTTGGCTCTGGATTCCACTATGGCACCGGCTAGTTTTCTATAAGAGCGTACCTCTCCGTAGGTATCAAAAATATATTCAAGCTGGACTTTACTGTAGCTGTTGACAACTTCATAAGCACTCAATGCAGCAGAGGCATCCATACGCATATCAAGGGTTTGGGAAGTAAAAGAAAATCCACGCTCTTTTTTATCAAGCTGCAAAGAGGAGACACCAAAGTCTGCCAACAATGCCGTAATCGGTACTTCTTTCAAGGTAGGAAGCACAGTAGCAAAAGTACCTTTATAGAGTTTGCTTCTTCCTTCAAAAGGTGCCAATTTTTTTTGAGAAAAGGACAAAGCTTCATCATCTCTGTCAATACCGATATGTTTAAGGTCTACATACCGCTTTAAAACTTCAGAGCTGTGTCCTGCATACCCCAACGTACAATCAACAAAATAACCTTCGGGTACAGAAGAAAAACTTTCTAACACTTCTTCCAAAAGTACAGGTATATGAGGTGTTTCCACGACTTTCCTTCATTACAAATTTCTAATTTCTAATTTCTAATTAAAATACGTGTTATAATACCAAAATAATACAAAATCTCATTAGTAGACACAAAAAGGAAGAGTCACACATGGACAAACACCTCATCGAAGATATTAAACATATTTCACTTTCACTCTTTCATAAAAACTTTTTTTCTGTCTACCATGGATCTATCTCTGCCAGGATCGGACCAAGCTCATTTATCATTAACTCCGCAGATACTATTTTAGATGAAGTAACAACAGAATCTCTTGTTAAACTTGACTGTCAAAAGAGAGATTACCGTTGGAGTCTGGCAACAACAGATGCGCATATCCATGAGCTTATATACAAAACTATTCCCAATGCCAAATATGTCTCCTATACCATGCCACCCTATGCCACTGCATTTTCTCTTAAACACGGGAAAGTCTCTCCTCAGGACTATTATGGGAAAAAAGTCTTAGGAGAAGTATTGGTCTATGATCCTAAAAACATAGAAGATTGGATAGAACGTGCACCCTACGAAATACACCAGTTTTTTCAAAAAAGTGATACCCATCTGCTTCTCATTAAAGGTTTTGGTGTGATCTGTTATGACAGAGATATCATTGAGATGGCAAAAAAAATATCCATTTTGGAAAATTCCTGTAGACTCTTGGCTTTAAGTGCCAACCTCTAAACATCTAAATTATGCTTGAAATCATTGTCTTAACCATATTTATTGCCACTATCACCAATTTGATACTTCTACGTTTTCACATCCCTACTATCATAGGATATATTGCTACAGGTATCATCATCAGCTATTTTTTACAAATTCGACATGCCACACACTCTGAAGAGTTGCAAACCATTGCGGAGTTTGGTATTGTTTTCCTGATGTTTACCATTGGTCTTGAATTCTCTATTCGCCACTTGGTAAAAATGCGCAAAGAGGTTTTCCTCTATGGTACACTGCAAGTAGGTTTAAGTATGATTGTTTTTTATATACTTGCACATTATGCCTTTGCTCAAAACTTTCAATCTTCCATCATCATCTCCGCAGCATTGGCACTTTCATCAACTGCCATAGTCCTGAAAATACTCAACTCCAACAGAGAGATCAGTAAAGAATACGGCAAACGCTCCCTTGGGATTCTTATATTTCAAGACATCATGGTGGTACCCATTCTTTTAATGATTACCATCCTCTCCACAGATAATATTTCCATGAGTAAACTGCTATTCAAAACTGCTATAGACGCTCTTCTTCTTTTTGCCGCACTGTGGGCCTTTGGAAGATTTATACTTGAACCTTTTTTTAAAGAGGTAGTCAAAAGTGACTCCAATGAAATTTTTATAGGTTCTGTACTCTTTCTTGTCATGGGGGCATCAACACTGGCTCACTCTTTAGGTTTTTCATACTCTCTGGGTGCACTGATAGCAGGAATGATCATTGCAGAGACACGATACAAACATCAAGTTGAAGCTGATCTCATTCCTTTTAGAGATCTGCTCTTGGGGATCTTTTTCATTACCGTAGGTATGCAGATCGATTTTACTATTATTGGTCAATACTTTTTTACGATTATAGGTCTATTGATTCTCTTTACCTTGATAAAATCTGCCATCATTTATCTACTTCTACTGAAGTCCGTACAAAAACGAGTGGCAATGAAAACTGCTTTAGCTCTCTTTCAACTAGGTGAATTCGGGTTGGTAGTCTTTGAGTTGGCAGGGGCGAAAAACCTTATTGATCCCACGGTCTCTCAAGTGCTCATTGTAACCATTGCTATCTCCATGATCATGACTCCATTTGTTCTACGAAACATCTCTTCTATTGCCAGTTTTTTACTCAAAGAGGAAGATAGTGAGCCAGAAATGACACAATATACTACACTGAACGACCACATCATTGTGCTTGGTTATGGACGTTTGGGTCGTAAAATTTCTGATAAGCTCGATACACGTGGTGTAAATTACATTGCCATCGATAATAACATATACAATGTACAAGAGGCACAGAAAAATAAAAAAAATGTGATCTTTGGAAATGGTGCCAATAAGACCATTTTAGAATCCGTCAATATCAAAGATTCTGCTGTGGTCATCGTAGCATTGGATAACTCTGAAAAACTACATCTTATTTGCGAAGTCCTCACTCAAATGTCTCTTGATGCCAAAGTTGTCATTAAAGTAGACAGGTTTATAGAAAAAGAGTTACTCAAAGAGGAATTTCCGAACTATGAAATTCTTGTGGGTACCGAACAAATGGCACGGGGGATGGTTGATTCGGTCTTAAAATGCAACATGTCCTCCCAATCATCATAGAGTTGTCACTTTTGTAAAGTATGTTTGGTTATACTTTCTTATTCAAATAAGTTAAAAACCTGAAACAGGATTGTGCCATGAACCAGACAAAAAAGAGATTGAGTATTATTAATCTTGCGATCTCCATTACCGACATTGAAACCATTCAACTCCAAATCCTTAAACTTAGAATTCTACACTCTGATGAGAAAATACAAGAGATTATCAGCACACTTCAAGAGGAAAACTATGCACAGGCACAAGCACAAATAAAAACATATATTGAAACTCCCAATCATGAGATACTGCAAAGAAGTTTCCAGCATGAAAAAGAGCGTCAGGAAGCTAAAGACAGAGCTATTATAGAAGAGTTTGATCTCTTCACTGTAGAGACACCTGCACCAGTAAATGAAAATACCGTCCTTGAACTAGACGATATGATGCAGATGGACAAAGAGTCAAAAGTATCTCCCACCAAGATACATGAAACAGTAGATTTTGACATGCTGCTCAATGTAAAAACAAATGAAGTTATGCCTGACAATATTGATATAGATATCAATGACCCTTTAAAAAATGATTTTTGGAATACCCTAGAAAATGATATTACAGAAGAGAACCCCATAGAAAAAGATACTTTTTTTGATAACCATGAAACAACAGTCACGGAGATAAAAATCGATGACTTCCCAGAGTTATCCAAAGAAGAGATCAAAAAGGAAAATGAACCTAAGGTTTTCAATGAAGAAGAGCTACTTCATGATATTTTAGAAAAAGTCACACATCAGGTCAATACAGTAGATGAAGTCCAAAACAATACCCCGGCAGAAGATGATGAAGCAAAAGAGGTTTTAACAGTCTCACAAGTTGAAGAAATCTATGAAAAAGCGCAGGAGAAGAACGAAGAGCGTTCTGAAGAAAACCACGGGGATGAAGAAGAAGTAGTCCCTACCATACAAAACTACAAAGCTATCTCCTATATAGAGCAGAAACTGAACAATATGCAAGTACAATATCCTACTATAGAAGCAAATCCAAAAGAGAGTTTTGATTCTGTCAATCAGTGGTTAGCCCAAATAGCCCAGGAAGGATACACAGAAGAGGATGTTGAAAGCGTCATAAAAAAAGTTATGCATCTTCAAGAAGAAAACCCTGAGGAAGCAGCTACACTTCTACTTCTCTGTGCAGCTACAGAGTCAAAATACGCACAATTTCAACTCGCCAGAGCCTTGTTTAAAGGGGATCTTCTCCAACAGAACATAGAAGAAGCCTTTACACTTATCAACCGTCTGGCGGTCAATGACGATTACCCTGAAGCCATTTGTGATCTGGCTCAGTTTTATGAATATGGTATTAATACCCCTAAAGATAAAAAGAAAGCCGAAGTACTGTATGAAGAAGCTGTTGATCTAGGGATTCAAAGAGCCATACCACACTATGAGAGACTCAGAAAAGAGAATAAAGGCTTTTTATCATTCCTGACTAAATGATTTTACAAAGGTAGTGCCAAACGTCTAATGCCTTCATAAGCCACTTCTATCATACTATCTATCTCTTCATAGCTAATCACATAGGGTGGCATAAAGTAGATGACTGGTCCTAAAGGTCTCAAAAGTACCCCCTGTGTCAATGCATATTCATAAATTTTCAACCCTATCCGTTCCTTTGTATCATAGCCTTTCAGCTCTATAGCTGTAACCATGCCCTGTTGACGTATTTCTTTGACTTGGGAAAATTGTTTAAACTTTTGGATTTTCTCTTGTATATATGCTGCCTTCTTTGTATTCTCACCTAAAACATCAGATGCTTCAAATATTTCAAATGTTGCCAGTGCAGCAGCACAAGCTAAAGGATTACCGGTATAAGAGTGTGAATGTAAAAAGGCTTTATAGTCATTATAGTCACAATAAAAAGCATTGTAGACATCATCACTTGTCATTACTACGGAAAGAGGTAAGTACCCTCCTGTCAATCCTTTAGAGAGAGTCATAAAATCTGGAGAAACCTCCGTATGGTCAAAAGCAAACATTTTTCCTGTACGGCCAAACCCTGTCATGATCTCATCTGCTATCAAGTGTACATTATATTGTGCTGTCAATACTCTTGCGCCGGTCAAATAGGCAGGATGATACATATGCATCCCCCCTGCACCCTGAATCAATGGTTCCAGGATCAATGCTGCAATCTCTTCAGATTTGTCAATCAACACCTCCTCTAACACTTTTAAAGCTTCATTTGCTGCTAAAAGAGTCTGGTCTTTAGGTACAGGTACTTGCATATTGGAGATAAGAAGAGGCTCATAAGTTTCCTTATAGAGTGCCACATCTCCCACAGAGAGTGCACCAATGGTCTCTCCATGGTAAGAGTTTGTCAACGAGAGAAAAAGAGGTTTACGCTTTCCCCCATTTAAATGATAGTGGTAAGACATCTTCAGTGCAGCTTCTACCGCAGAGGAGCCATTGTCAACATAAAAAACTTTTTTGAGAGCTGAAGGTGTAATCTCTACCAGCTTATGTGCCAACTCAATAGCAGGTTCATGTGTAAACCCGGCAAGAAGTACATGTTCAAGTGTATCAACCTGACTTTTTATTTTTGCATTGATCAAGGGATTGGCATGACCAAAAAGATTAACCCACCATGAACTTACCGCATCAAGATAGCTGTTACCTTCAAAGTCATAAAGATAAACACCCTTCCCTGATTTGATAGGAATAAGAGGTAGAGTTTCATGATCTTTCATTTGTGTGCAAGGGTGCCAGATCACTTCCAGGTCACGCTGCATCATTTCAGAGTTTTTATTTGTCATTTTAAGCCTGTTCAGTGTGATTAACACAAGGTTATTTAGGTAAAATATTGTACAAATTTTTAGATTGAAGGTTGATGAAATATGATTAGTTGGATGCAAAAGCACAATAAATATCTGGTATGGACCATTTGGGTAGCAACCATTGCGTTTATTGGTGCCGGTTTTGTGGGTTGGGGAAGTTATGACTTTGGTGCAAAAGCAGGAAATGTGGCAAAAGTAGGAAATATCGAAATTCCGCAATCAAAACTAAACAGCGTCTATTCAGACATCTACGGTCAATATAACCAGCAGATGCAAGGACAGCTAGATGAGAAAAAAGCCAAAGAACTGGGCTTGGTTCAAATGGCATTTGCACGTATCAATACACAGGCAAAACTCTTAAATTTTGCACAAGAAAACGGCATTGTTGTTTCAGATGCCGAAATCGCTGCACAACTTGAGCAGATCAAAGCCTTTCAAAAAGATGGTATGTTCAACAAAGAGATCTACCAGGGCTTCTTAAATTCAAGAAGAATGAAGGCTAAAGTCTTTGAAGCACAGCTCCAAGAAGAGCTACTCATCACCAAGACCCTCAACCTACTTCAAATAGAAGCATTACCATTGGAGATAGAGTCTATCTCTGCTGCTATGAATGTAGCCGATAAAATTGCCTATAAAGTACTCACTGCAACAGACGTGAATGTAACACTTGACGAGAGTACACTCAAAGCATTCTGGGAAACGCAAAAAGAGAACTTCATGACTACCAAAATGTATGAGCTTGCTGTTGTCTGGACAGATAGTACCCATACTGAAGTTACTGATGATGAGCTCAAAGCCTTCTATGACACTAACTCATTCAACTACAGTGATGCAAGTGGGAAGCAACTCTCTTTTGATGAAGCTAAAGAGAGAGTAACAAAAGACCTGAAGATCAAGAAAACAAAAAAAACAGCACAGAAAAACTATATTGCCTTTAAAAAAGGAAAACTTGAAAGTACAGAGAAACTCACTTTGGGACTCAATGACAACAGCTTGTCAAAAGAGATCTGGGATGATATACAACAAAAGAACATCAATGACATTTTAAAACCAAAAATAGTTGCAGACAAATATGCTACAGTAAAGATACTTTCTATCAAAGAGCCTCAGATAAAAACATTTGAAGAGGCCAAAGCAGAAGTAACAGCTCTCTATGAAGTACAAGCGAAGAAAAAAGCACTTTTGGCACTGGCTGAGTCAACACTCAAAACACTGGATGAAAGCAATGCTGATGTTTCTGAGTTTGTTACTCTTCAGGGACGTGACAACCTAAAATCATTAAATTTACAAGAAAGTTTACAATTTTTACAAAAACTCTTTACATCTACAAAAGAAAAGGGTATTATAAGCATATTGGATAAAGTTGTAGTTTACAATATAATAGATCAAAAACTTTTACCTATGGACGAGAATCAGACAGAACTTGTTTCAGGGACTGTCAATCAGGTAAAGCAAAATATATTTGAATCTAACCTTATTAAGGTTTTAGATGAAAAATATCCTACAGAAGTGTATATGGAAGGACTTACAAATTGAGTGATACAGTTTTAGCGATAGACATCGGTTCCACAAAAATATGTGCTATCATAGCTGAAATTCACGAAGGTAAAGTCGAGATACAAGGTCACGGTATCACTAAATCCCAAGGGATTAAAAAAGGTGCCATTACCAACATAGAACTTGCATCAAAGTCTATTAAAAAAGCGATCAATGATGCCAAGCGTATCGCTGGAAGCAATATCACTTCAGCTACCGTCTCCATTTCAAATGCTTATGCAAAATCACTAAACTCTACAGGTATTGTCAACATACCACACAAAGATATCTCTATTAAAGAGATTACACGTGTAATGCAAACCGCACTCTACAATGCCAATGTACCAAATGAATACGAAGTGGTACATGTCCTGCCTTACAACTTTAGAGTAGATGATCAGGATTATATTGAAGATCCATTCGGTATGAATGCTTCACGTATGGAAGTAGATGTCAACATTATAATGACACAAAAATCAAACCTTTCAAATCTTAAAAAGGCAGTACGATCAGCCGGTGTTGAGATCGATGGTATTGTTTTAAGTGGTTACGCTTCAGCTATTGCAACGATGGATGAAGATGAAAAAGAGTTGGGTGTGACTGTCATTGACTTAGGCGGACAGACTTCCAATCTTGTTGTACATACAGGAAACTCTATTCGTTACAATGATTTCCTTGGTGTAGGTTCCAACCATATTACCAATGACCTCTCCATGGCACTGCATACACCACTGCAAATTGCAGAAGGTGTAAAGATCCGCCACGGTAATCTTATTGAAACATCAAATGAAGTGATTGAGCTACCTATTATAGGAGATGAAGAGAACCGCAATGGTGTCTCTTTGGAAATTGTACATTCAGTGATCTTCTCACGTGTAGAAGAAGCACTGATGATCCTGGCAAAATCATTGGAAAAATCTGCACTCAAGGAGCAGATTGGTGCAGGTGTCATTCTTACAGGAGGGATGACCAAACTCAAAGGTATGCGTGAACTTGCACAATCTATCTTTACCGGGATGCCTGTACGTATTGCCTACCCACGTGAAGTAGAAGGTCTTTTTGATGAACTGAAAGATCCTGCCTTCGCTACAGTCGTTGGACTTCTTCTCTACAAAGCCGGAGAGCATACAGAGTATGAAATTGATTTTCAACAAGAGCTCCTGCACTCAAAAGAGATACGTACTAATGATGTAACCAACATTAAGATCACAGATCCAGAACATCATGGAGATGAGTCAAAAGAGAAAAAAAATGTAGATGAGAGTGAAGATCTCTCAGATAATATCATCTTTGAAGATCTACCGGAAATTGGTGCAGAAAAACAAAACCCGTTAAAAAAACTCACTAATTGGGCAAAACAGTTGTTTTAGTAAGTTTTTTTAATACATATCACATAAAAGGAGGAAGAAATGGAAGAGTTCGAAATAGACATTGTGGAAGCAAAATGTCAAACAAATGGCGCAAAGATAAAAGCAATTGGTGTAGGTGGCGGTGGTGGAAACATGATCAACCACATGATACAAGAGGGGATCAATTCAATTGACCTGATTGTTGCCAACACAGATGCACAAGCGTTAGATTCATCCCTTGCACCATTCAAAATGCAACTAGGCATGAATGCAACAAGAGGTCTTGGCGCAGGTATGGTTCCTGATAAAGGTAGAGAAGCCGCATTGGAGAGTTTTGAAGATATCAAAGCGATGCTTGAAGGTTCTGACATTGTATTTATCTCTGCTGGTCTTGGCGGCGGTACAGGTACAGGTGCTGCACCGATCATTGCACAAGCGGCAAAAGAGATTGGTGCATTAACTGTATCTATTGTCACTTCTCCTTTTAAATTTGAAGGTAGAAAAAGAACAAAGTTGGCAAAAGAGGGTCTAGAAGAGCTTAAACGTGAATCTGATTCTATCATTGTAGTACCAAATGAAAAACTTCTTTCTATTGTTGAGAAGAACCTTGGGATTAAAGAGAGTTTCAGAATGGTTGATGATATTCTTGCACAAGCGGTTGGCGGGATTTCAAAAGTGATCCTTTCTCATGGAGAAAATGATATCAACCTTGACTTTGCCGATGTGAAAACGGTTATGGGACACAGAGGTCTTGCATTGATGGGTGCTGGTTACAGTACAGGAACCAATGCAGCCTATGATGCGGCAAAAGCTGCCATTGAGTCTCCACTTCTTGATAATATCTCTATTGATGGTGCAATGGGTGTACTTGTACACTTTGACATCCACCCGGACTATCCTATTATGGAGATCGGTGAAGCGATGAACATTGTTGAAGAATCTGCAGATGAAGATGCTTCTGTGATCTTTGGTACCACTACCAATGAAAACATGGATATTGATGAAGTACGTATCACTATTGTTGCTACAGGGTTTGAAGATAAAAATGCTATTGCTGAACCAACAGTAAGAACACAACCAAAACTTCCTGAAGCCGGAACAGCAAATACTACGATCAATACACTTGGTTCAAGAAGAATGGTTATGGGTGCTGATTATTCTGACCATGAAGATATTTTAGATGTACCAACTTTTTTAAGAAAGCAGATGGACTAACCCCTCTCTTCTTTTTATGTGACTTAGAACAAAGGGACCTCTTCCTCTCTTTGTTCATTTTTATATCCTTCTAATCTTTAATAAAACCCTCTATATACTTTCGCTATGATTAGCTAAATTTTTTTAGGAAATCATTATGAAACACTTACGTAAACTCTCAACATTAGCAACAGCAACAGGTCTTGGTGCACTGCTTGCGACAGGTGTTACCGGATGTACAGGAAACTCCGGTCAACAACAAGAACAGGCTCAAGCCAAAGGTGCCTTTGTCATTATAGAAGAGACTGCACCGGGTAAATACAAAATTAAAGATGAATTCCCTGCAGATGAAACACGTATAGTACTTAAACAACTTGACGGTGTTGAGCGTATCTTGACCAAAGAAGAGATGGATAAACTTGTCAAAGAAGAAGAGGCGAAGATTGACAATGGCACCTCTGTATTGACACAGCAAAATCCTGAAGTTTCTCAAGGTATGGGTCTAGGTTCAGTACTCCTTTCAAGTATCGCAGGTGCAATGATAGGTTCCTATATTGGTAATAAACTTTTTGGCAATCAAAATTATCAGAATAACCGTAAAGCAGGATACAAATCTCCTTCTACCTACTCAAGATCTCAAAAAAGTTTTTCAAAAGCCAGAAAGAGCACTTCTAAAAGATCAGGTTTCTTTGGCAATAAAAAAAGTTCAGGTAAAAAGGGTGGATTCTTTGGAGGTTGATGCATGATACAACTACAAAAAACTACCCCGCTTGATACAAAATATCTTGAGTCCCTGGGCTTTGTCTGGCATACAGACTCTGATGAGACTTCATATATAGCAGATGAACTTGTTGTCATCTCAGAAGCAGAAGCAGAAGCTTACTATGAAGCTGCGAACACACTCTATGATATGTTTGTAGCAGCTTCGGAATATGTGGTTCAGAACAACCTCTTTCATGAAATTGGTATACCTTTTAATATAATTGACATCATTAAAGAGTCATGGGAAAATGACGTACACTGGCACCTTTACGGACGTTTTGATCTTGCAGGTGGCATTGACAGCAAACCCATAAAACTACTTGAATTCAATGCAGACACCCCCACAGCACTTTTTGAAACAGCTATTGTGCAGTGGGCAATTTTAAAACAGAACCACTTGGAAGAGGAGAGTCAATTCAATGCACTCTATGAAGCTCTGGTAAATAACTTTAAAAGGTTAGTTACGCTAGAAGAAGATGTCTCTACCTTTAAAACACTCTATGACGGATGGAATTTTCTTTTTACTTCCATACGAGGTAACTCTGAAGAAGAGAATACTGTCAGGCTTCTTCAACATATCGCCAATGAAGCCGGATACAATACTGAATTTGCATATATTGATGATATTGAATTTGATAGTAAAGAGGGTATTTTTTATAACAATACCAATTATGAACTCTGGTTCAAACTGATTCCATGGGAAGATATTGCGCTAGAAGAGTCAGATTTGGCCATGCTTCTTAGTAATATCATTAAAAATCAAAAAGCAATTATTTTTAACCCGGCATATACCCTGCTCTTTCAAAGTAAAGGTTTACTCAAAATACTTTGGGACCTTTACCCCAAACACCCTCTTCTATTGGAAAGCTCTTTTGAGCCCTTAAAAGCTCAAAAGCAGGTAGAGAAACCTGTCTTTGGGAGAGAAGGCGGTTCTGTGACCATCATAGATGAAAACAATCAAAAAGTAAGCTCAGTGGATGGTGACTATGACAACCATAAAATGGTCTACCAGGCATATACAGAACTTCCTACCGATGACGATGGTCTATCCTATCAAGCCGGTATTTTTTATGCCTATGAGGCATGTGGCTTAGGCTTTAGAAAAGGTGAAAAGATATTGAGTAATATGTCTAAATTTGTAGGACATGTTGTTAAATAACTTGTAAGGTTGTTAACACAACCCTACCAAGATATATTAAAACTGTTTTTCCAAGAATGGAATGATCTGTTTTTTACGGGACATCACACCCTTGAGCCATACTTGAGCATCTTCCAGTTTCACATCAAATGCATTTTCGATTTTAGCACTATCATCAGAGAGTACCAAAAGTTGGGAACCCTCTTGCATAATGTCAGTCAAAAGAAGGAGTACCGTATGTCTACCCTCTTCCTCTTTAAGCTCATTCATTGCAGCAAAAAGATCCTCTTTCATGGTATCAAATACTGAAAGGTCTACCACTTCAAGTTGACCTACACCAATGATATTGCCACCCATATTAAAATCTTTGAAATCTCGGAGTACCAACTCTCTTGGAGAAGCATTTAAAACATCCGATTTGACGATGAACATCTCCATACCCAGTGCTTTATAATCTTCTACACCCGCAATTTCTGCCAACTCTTTACATGCTTTGGTATCTACTTTTGTACAGGTTGGAGACTTGAATATCACGGTATCACTCAGGATAGCACACATCATCATACCAGCAAGGTCTTTAGGGATCTCAACATCATAATGGTCAAACATCTCTTTAACGATTGTATTTGAACATCCAACCGGGCGAACCCACATCTCAAGTGGTGCATTGGTCTTCAAGTCTCCAAGTTTGTGGTGATCCACAATACCCAAAATATTTGCTTCTGCAATATCTTTAGGGCTTTGTGAACTCTCCATAAAATCAATCAGGTAAACATCTTCACCTGCGTATTGTGTTTTAAGCAATGGCGCTTCAAAACCAAACTTGTTCAAGATCCATTGTGTCTCAGGATTTAGTTCTCCCTGTCTTGCTGCAATACACTCTTCACCTAGTTGATTCTTTAGATAACTAAGCGAAATAGCCCCTACAATAGAATCTGTATCGGGTGTGGTATGTCCAAAAATATATGTTGCCATCGGTAATCCTCATAAATAATTTTCGCGATTATAGCATATTGAACCATTAAGCACAATCTACTGAGACTATTTCTACCTCATCACTATCTATTCTGGCTGCAGTAAGTGATTTCCCCCAAAGACAACCTGTATCGAGTGCTAAAACATTGTCATCATCATAAAACCCCAAAGTAGACCAATGTCCAAATATGATCTTTAAGTCGATCTCTTTTCTATTTTCACATTCAAACCAAGGCTTTAAACCTTTTTCTCTGAGTGCCTCCGTAG
This sequence comes from Sulfurovum sp., assembly GCA_027081115.1. Lineage (GTDB taxonomy): Bacteria > Campylobacterota > Campylobacteria > Campylobacterales > Sulfurovaceae > Sulfurovum. The sequence goes on along the minus strand of JALWLD010000057.1, from coordinate 96,580 downwards.
GAGGTCCTTTTTGATCAAAATCGAGGTGGTGGTCTTTGTAACAAAAACGCATACGGATAAAAGAGCTTAAAATATAGCGATCAATATCAATATGGCTGGCCTCTCTGTTAAAACGTTCCACTCCATGTTTAAACATCTGCTTGAGCCATATTTCAATATCGTCACGTCTAAGTCTCTCTTCAACTCTTTTTGCATATTCAAGTGCCATACCCAGATCAAATTCCGGAGAGATACCGGCATGAGACATACAATACCCCAAAGCATAATCCACATGCAGGAACTTTTGATTGCAAAGCCACGCTATAAGTGTTTTGGCTTTTGGAGACTGAAGTATAGGATCAATGGTTTCATTGGATTTTTTTACACCATAATAGGCTGCAATCAGTGCAAGATCATGGTTTCCCAGTACAATGATCACAGACTTTTTAAGACTATAAAGATATTCCAAGACTTCCAAAGATTTTGGACCACGATTCACAAGATCCCCTGCAATCCACAGGGTATCTTTAGACGGGTCAAACTCAACTTTTGTAAGTAGTCTCTGCAAAGAGTCATAACACCCTTGAATATCACCTATAGCCCAAACTGCCATTATAATAACTCCTTGTATATTTTACATTTTTCATCAAAAGGCATTTTGGCATAGGCAGCAGAAGGAGAAGGCAAATATACCCTTTGTATTTCCAAATAACCAAAATGGGTTTCAAAAAGTGCCTGTGATTTTTTTCCTGTAAATGCCAGTTTTTTTATAGTTGGGTTTTCTTCTAAAAATACAGCCATATCATTTACCTCTTCATCTTCTAAAGAGCTATCCAATGAATTATCACGTGAACAAGCTTTTATCATATCCCAAATACCATATTTACACTCTTTTAAGAGCCATATCTTTTGATCACGATTATTCACAGGGTATGAGGTTATCGTTTCCAAAATTTTCCAGAACTGATTACGTGGATGAGCATAATAAAAGTTGTTTTCAAACGATTTGATACTGGGGAAAGAACCAAGGATCAATACTTCAGTATCTTTAAAGACTATAGGCTTAAACGGATGTTCCAATTGTTCACTCATACTCTATTCTATCTCCTTATATTATCTTTTGCCTATGCGGCTACACTTCATTTCAACCGTTTCGGTTCCAAAGCTACAAACGACAAGCAGTTGTCATTTACTTACGCTTCTCATTTACATGCTTTGTGCATATTTCTAACCATTAAAACCAACAATGCCAAAGAGAAAATCTTAAAATTAATCTCTGAACCTTTATGGGTATTGATAAATGCTGCTGTTTTTGTCATCTCTTCTCCTGCCATCTGCATTGTAAGAATATCAGGGATATAATACTGTGAAAAAAGAAGACCTGTGGCAAAAACAAAAAAAGTAGCTACCTGAGTAATGGTATCTCTCTCAAATTTTTTATATTTGTACCCTTCATAAAGTGCCACAGCAATCAGCATAAAATTTACCAAGTATGAGAGTCTAACAAAGTTTTGTGTCATGATAAGCCCCTCTTGATAATGACTTAACAGTTCTGAACCTAACCATAACTCTGTATGAAAAGTAATAGGAGCTACTACTATTCCGGCATAAAGTCCAGCACCTAATACTGCCCCCAAGAGTACCAGGTATGCCATAGTGACCATTCTAAAATATTTATTCATCTCTATTTCCTCGTTTTTGCATTAAATTCAATTACAAAACCTCTATCAAAACCGGCTAGGTCTTTGTAAAATTGTATGGATTTTACTCCAATTTTATTAACAAAAGCTTGTAGTGGTTCTTTTTGATCGTAGCCCATCTCACAAGCCAACCACTTGATCTCTTTTTCTTTTACATCGACGATAATTTGCTTTAAAAGTTCATCTCCTATCCTACCTCCAAACAGTGCCTCTTTAGGCTCATAATCTACAACATTAGAGTTCAATAAAAAATCTTCTGCTATATAAGGTGGATTAGAGACTACCAGCTCAATCTCTTCATCGACTTCATCGATTAAATTGGATTTTCTCAATTCTATTTGCTCTTGTAGAGCAAAAGTATCTCTATTTTTTGCCGCCACTTTTAAAGGGATCTCGCAAATATCTGTAGCTATCATTTTTAATTGAGAAAATTTACGTGCCAACACCACAGAGATAGCACCAGAACCTACACCAATCTCTGCAACACTCGTAATATTTTCTCTCTTAATGATCTCAGAAACAAGATCAATGAGTATCTCTGTCTCCGGTCGTGGGATCAGGACACCAGGCTCAACTGCCAAATGAATATCGTAAAAACTGGCAGATCCAACAATATATTCATAGGGTTCATGTTTGGCTCTACGTGCGACTACATTTTCAAATGCATCAAAGTTATGAACTACATCACTAGCATGTGTGATCAAAAACATACGGTCTTTTTGCAAATGGTGGGACAAAAGCAGTTCTGCTTCATACAAAGGCCGTTCACAACTCTCTTCAAGTTGCACCGCTGCCCACTTAATACTTTCATTTATTGTCATTATTTTTTATTTCCAAAATAGTTTGATTTATTTTAATACTGTATACTTATAGGAATTATAGCGAAGTCTTCTTACCTCACTATTTTAAACCTAAAAAGGTATATAATGGTCTCCAACTACCAGTTTCCCCAATTTCCTAAAAGCAAAATATTTGAAAAAATGAAAAATTCTTTTGTCAAAAGATTTTTAACAGACAAGGCAAGTATACGCTACCTTGAAGAGGGTTTTATCAAAGCTACGGATATTCCTTTTGTAAAACATATTGGAATGAAGGAAGAGGAGGGGAAACTCTCTTTAAGCCTTAAAAAGCCTATCTGTAACCATGTGGAAACTATTCATGCTGCAGCACAGTTTACTTTAGCAGAGACAGAGAGTGGAATGCGTTTACAGAGTCTCTTCCCGGAACTTGAACAAAAAGTCATCCCCTTGGTCAGAGAAGCACAGATCAAATACAAAAAACCTGCCACCCAGAAGATCACTGCCTACTCCTTTGTAGAAGAAGAAGATGTAGAGAAGTTCAAAATACAGTTTGCAAAAAAAGGCAGAGCACTACTTCAGATCAAAGTGGAGATCAGAGATATTGAAGATGTACTAACCTGTGAGGCACGTTATACATGGTATGTACAGGCACGTGTTGACTAATACTTACTCTTTATCCATATAAGCAAAGATTCCATCTTTGGATAGAGCAGGCTCTTCAACTTTTTCTTCTTCTATCACAACATTTGAAGCATCATAACCCAACTCCTTGAGTCTTTCCAGTACCGGTGGGTGAGTATAGTAGAAGAAAATAACCAAAGGGTGCGATTTTGGAAATGATTTATTCTCTGTAACCAATTTCATAAGTGCAGAGACCAGATTATCTTTCCCGCCCATTTTCGAACCAAACGCATCTGCTGCATACTCATTATGCCGACTCACATATGACATCACTGGGGTAAAAACAAAACTTACAAGTGGTAAAAGTAAGAGTAGCATAGCGATCTGTACCCCTGCTTCTGGGCTTACACCCATCTCTAAAAAAAGTGCATCAGGAAGATGACCAAAGAGATAAAAAGAGATAAAAAGTAACACACCCATCAATCCAATGTTTTTCCAGATATCCCCATGCGAAAAATGTCCTAACTCATGTCCAAGTACAGCCAAAAGCTCTTTTTGGTTAAGTTTTTCTACCAACGTATCAAAAAGTACGACTCGTTTACTTTTTCCCAAGCCACCAAAAAAGGCATTAAGCCGACTATCACGCTTTGAAGCATCCATAATAAAGATACCGTCACTCTTCAATCCGGCCTGATTCATAAGATTGATAATAGCATCTCTTAACTCCCCCTCTTCCAAAGGGGAGAATTTGTTAAACAGTGACATAAAAAATGGCATAAGTACATTGGCCATCACTGCAATGGTAAACATCAGAATGAAACCCCAAAGCCACCACGCTTCAACAGTTGAAATGATCCATGCGAGTAATGCAAAGATCGCACCCCCTATGATAAAAAAGAGTGCTGCTGACTTAATGTTATCGAGTATGAACATTTTAGGTGTCATTTTGTTAAAACCAAAATCTTCATCTATTTTAAATGTCTGATAAAGCTGGAAAGGAAGACCCACTGCAAAATTAATGGCAATAAAACCAAAAAGGAAAAGTACTGCTTTCAAAATAGTACCTTCTACATGAATAAGAGAGGTCAAAAAAGCAAATCCTGCCATGATCCACCAGACAAACATCAGATAATCTACAAACATTTCAACCAATCCGAGTTTCTCTTTGGCTACAGCATAGTTTGCTGCTACTATATATTTGCCTTCAGGCATGAGTACCGGTGCTTTTCTTTTTTCATCATTGATATACCCTATCTGCATCACAGAGATATAGATTCTCATAAATGTATAAATGGTATATAAAGCAAGTATTATTTCAAGCATAAAGTTCCTTCAGTTTCAAGTGTTTGGAATATACCAGATCAAGCCTTAAACCAAACTCTATTTGCTATAATTGCGCAATATATACCCAAGGATTTTTTATGGCTCTCATTGACCTCTTTAACATTAAAAAACAGTATGACATCAAACTTCTTCTTGATGGTGTTGACTTTCATCTCAATGAGGGCGAGCGTATTGCCATTGTAGGACAAAATGGATGTGGCAAATCCACACTGATGAAGATCGCGTTAGGATCAGAGGAGCCAACAGAAGGCAAACGTGTAGTGGGTAACAATGTACATATTGAGATGCTGGCACAACAGCCTCATTTTGACCCGGATCTCAATGTAAGAGATGCCATATTAAATGAACTCACTGAACTGAAAGAGGCACAAGAAGCACATGCACAATTAAGTAGTGAAGTAGCCGAGGATTTTGAAAACAGAGAACTTTTGAGCAAGCTAGAAAATATCGCTGCTTATCTGGACCATCACAATGCCTGGAACTTGGATGACAAGATTGAGCGTATTTTACAAGAATTTAAACTCAAAGAGTATGAAAGCCGCCTGGTCATTTCACTCTCAGGAGGAGAACAGCGCCGTGTAGCACTGGCTTCACTTGTACTAAAAAAACCTGATGTCCTGCTTCTTGATGAACCTACCAACCACCTTGATGTCTACATGGTTGAATTCCTTGAAGAGATATTGCTTAAAGAGAAGTTTACCCTACTCTTTATTTCCCATGATAGACACTTCATCGATACCATTGCTTCTTCCGTAGTAGAGGTGGAAAATCAAAAACTGGTCTCTTACAAGGGTGGATACCGTGACTACCTACGTCTTAAAGAGGAACGTATGCTCTCACTGGCAAAAACACATGATACACTTACAAAATTTCTCAAACGGGAAGAGGAGTGGCTGGGGAAAAGTGTCCGGGCAAGAGAAAAGCGCAACCAAGGGAGAAAAGCAAGAGTTTTTGAACTTCGGGAGCAGGCAAAAAAGAATCCTACCTTGATACGTAAAATGCAAGTAGAACTAGAGCGTGAGAAAAAAAGCTGGAGAGGGGAAAAAGGATTAAGCAAAAGAAAACTCCTTTTTGATCTGGAAAACCTTAACTACTCCATTGCAGGGAAACTACTTATCGAAGATTTCACAACACGTATTCTGCAACGAGACAAAGTAGCTATTGTAGGTGTTAACGGGGCAGGTAAATCAACACTGCTTAAACTGCTGCTTGAACGTCTTAAACCAGATGCGGGGAGCATTAAAAGGGGAGATTTTTCTATAGGTTATTTTGACCAACATAGAGAGATGCTTAACGATGAACATACCCTCATAGAGACCTTTTGTCCCGATGGAGGGGACCATGTAGATGTACAAGGCTCACATATGCATGTTTTTGCCTACCTTAAGACATTTCTTTTCCCCGAAGAGTATATGAGTAAAAAAGTAGGACAACTCAGCGGTGGAGAGAAAAACCGTGTGGCACTTGCACTGCTCTTTACAAAAAATGTAGAGTGTCTTATTCTTGATGAGCCTACCAATGATCTGGATATTCAAACTATTAACATCCTTGAAGACAAACTCATTTCATTTCAGGGAGCCATACTCTTTGTCTCCCATGACCGTTACTTTATAGACAAAATTGCTTCCAAACTTTTTATTTTTAAAGGGAATGGTATCGTTGAAGAGTCTTACCAGAGCTATACAGAGTATTTGGAGATAGAAAAAGAGATGAAAGAGCTCTCTGCATTGGAACTGGAAGTAGAAAAATCAGAGAAAAAAGAGGAAAAGCCTAAAAATAAGGTGCAGACAAAACTGAGCTATAAAGAACAAAGAGACTTTGATCATTTACCAGATGAGATTGAAACACTGGAAGAGGAGATAGCTGCCTTAAACAAATGTTTGGGGGATCCAGACTGTTATCAGGAAAAAGGTCTGCAAATTCTTTCAGATGAACTCAATGCTCTGAAAAAGGTGTATGAGGAGAAGAGTGACCGCTATCTGGAAGTTCTGGAACTCTATGAGGATCTTCTCTCCTAAAAATAGATCACCACGCTACGTCTACCCCAACGTAACGCCTTACGTCTGTTTACACCCATATAGATGTCTATACGCTTTTTATATCGTTTATTCATCTTATCACGTACAGTGTAAAGGCCCGGCAATCCACCAATCCTTACTTTTGAACCATTACGAAGTCCGTAAGTGGTTAACATATCACGAGATACAGCAATGATCTTCATACCCGGACGTATACGGTTATTCCAGGCTGCCAAAAAAGGTGTTTTGTCTGTCTGTCCGCGATGTGAACTATAAGCAGTCGCTGTCACACGAAGTTTTCTTTTACCAAAGCCTCTGGATTTTCTTGCTTCTGCCTCTTCTCTTTTTCTCTGTTTTTCAAGTTGCGCTATTTTATAAGGAAAAGGAAGTATCAGTTTTTTACCCATACAAATTGTAGAGTTTCTCTTTAATTTATTGTATTTAAGGATATCCGAGGAAGAGAGATTAAAGTCCTGTGCGATAGAACCAATATTGTCTCCAGGTTGAATAATATACTCCGCCTTGGCAATAATATCTACCATCTCCTGCTCTAAAGGAATAGTCAGTTTCTGACCGATTTTAAGAGTATCACTTTTTTCAATCTTATTGATCTTTTTAAGTTCAGCTGTTTTCATACAAAATTTTCTGGCAATCGTACTTAATGTATCACCCTTTTCTACTTTATAAATACCTTCTACTTTGGCAACAACCGGTGCAGGTACTTCTTCTTTATTTTTAGCTTCTTCTTGTACAAGACTCTCTACCGCAAGATATTTTGAATAGGCTTCTTCTTCCATCTGTTGAAGTTTTTTCAACGTAGCTTCTCTACGTATATCAATCTCTTGTGCAAGAGAGTGGTCATTACTCTCTTCTGGGCTTTCAATATTCAGAGCTTCCAAGTGACGTTCTTTACTTCCTTCATAACGTATTGGTTTTTCAATTTTTACATATTTCTCCAACATATCAATAACCGAAATAACTCTTACAGAAGATTTTTTAGGGACAGGAAGTGTCTTAGAGACAATCAGCTTTTTTTGGTCCTTCTTATACTTTATCTCTTTGGCAACAAGAAATTTTTTGCTGTATGGATTACAGTTTGACATACCACCGGTGGCTACCCTACAATCAATTATTCCTTTTGCAGAGGCCGAGACAATAATCATGGGGAAAAGACACAGTGTTACATATTTACTAAACATTACATTATGCTAAACTTATATTATATAAAGTTTAACATCTCTCCTTTGATAAATTCTTTCTCGACAACAATAGTATGCTTGACAGGTTTATCAAATAAGCCTGTGATCATAGAGGGGACAGAGACATCTGCATGTGCTTCTACCCATTTTAATGCTTCTCTATCATCTTTTACTGCATGTCCAAGTGACTTTGCCACTGTGGTACTAAATTTAGTCCACTCCGCAGTAGAGTAGATGACGGCAGGCAGATCCTCAACTCTTAATGTCTCATACGCTTTCATACATGTTGCCGTATGTGGATCCATAATATACCCTTTTTTGGCATATTTTTCAATAACTGCTTCTCCTTCAGCATCTGAAGAGAAGGTTGCTACAAAATCTTCTTGAAGAAGTGCAAGCTCATCTGGGCTAAGCTGATACTTTCCATCACTGACCAAAGCATCCATTAACTCTTTGGTACGTGCTGCACCAAACTTGTCAAACATCACACGCTCGATATTGGAAGATTTTAAAATATCCATTGCAGGAGACTCTGTCAAGATCAACTCTCTATCTGTAAGATCATAAGCGCCGCTAGTAATCCAGTCTGTCAAAATATTATTAATATTTGAAGCAATAAGAATCTTTTCAATAGGTAAACCGGCTTTTTTAGCATAATAACCACCTAAAGCATTTCCAAAATTTCCTGATGGCACAACAAGATAGATTTTCTCTCCAATAGCGATTTTTTTGGCACGTACCATTTCAAGATAAGCATGAATATGATAAATAATTTGGAAAATAATACGTCCAAAATTGACTGAATTTGCAGCAGAAAGTTTGATATTCCTTTCTTTTAGCTCTAATTTGAAGTCTTCAGAAGCCAACAACTCTTTAAGAGCATGTTGTGTATCATCAAAGTTTCCTTTGACACCGATCACTTTAAGATTGGCAGCATCTTCGGTAACCATTTGCAGTTTTTGCACATCAGAGGTTCCCCCATCTGGGTAGAGACAGGCTACTTTTACATTACTCTGATTTTTAAATGTTTCTAAAGTAGCAGGACCTGTATCTCCTGAAGTTGCAGCCATGATAAGGTAATGCTCTTCTCTTTTCTCAGCCAAATCACCTAAAATATATCCAAAAGGCTGTAGTGCCATATCTTTAAAAGCACGGGTAGGACCATGGTAAAGTTCAGAGACAAAACAGTCCTCTTCTATGGAAACTAAAGGTACAGGATTACTAGGGTCATCAAAGGCATCATATCTACTCAATGCTGCTTCTAAAACCTTTTGTTCTATATCGATTTCAAATGCATTTAAAAGGTCTAATGCCAATGTTTTATAATTACTATCAAGGTGTTTCGTTAAAAATTCCTGACTGAAATCCGGAAGTGTTTCGGGTACATATAACCCACCAAAGCTAGCACTTGGACTAAGTATTGCTTCTGAAAATGCCACTGAAGACGGCTTTACGCCATCATTCCCACGTGTCTCAATAAATTGCATTGATTATCCTGTCTCTTGCCCTCATGCCTGTGCAGGGGCTATTATTTTATATGCGATTATAGCGAAAAAAGATAAGGAAAGCTCGCTACTTTGTCTTTTTAAGGCGTATCATATAGAAGTTTTTTGCTCGTTTAAAGCTGTTTGATTCTCCCACTACAATAATTGAACCATCACTCATACGTGCCGCACCATGGGCAACATCTTTACGTTCATCTCCATAGACATGAGACCAAATGAGTTCTCCTGCTCTATCCAGTGCCAAAATATAGACAGAGTGATTACCTTTCCCTAATGAGTTGGTTCCTCCTGCCAAAAGAAACCCACCATCACGTGTGGTTGCTACAGCATTGCCATAATCATAATACTTAAAACCATAGATCTTATGCCAGATGAGTTTACCCGAAGCATCATATTTCATTACGGTAAGGTCAGACTGTTCAGAACCGTAAGAGCGTGTTTTTCCTATGGCAACAATACCTCCATCTACTGTAGCTGTCACACCATCTAACGTATCTTCATACTCTCCCCCATAGGTTTTTGCCCAGATTTTCTTTCCTTGTTGATCTAACTTCATCACAAAAAAGTCTGCATCTCCAGCACGTTCGATCTCTCTATAACCTACCATCACAAAGTTCCCGTCACGTGTACGTGTCAAAGCAGTTGCCACATCATCTTTAGCCCCACCAACAGTGTAGGCATCAAGCTCATTCCCCTCTTTGTCCAACCTTACAATGTATACATTTTTATCGCCTTCACCAAAAGACTGACTGGAGCCAACGATCAATGCACCTCCATCATCCGTACCGGCAATACCTCCGGCAAATTCATCCCGCATCCCACCAATATGTTTCTCCCAGATCAATTTACCCTCGAGAGAAACTTTTGCTATAAGTAGGTCATAATCATAATTTTTAGAATATGACTTGGAATGTCCTAACACAAGAATACTGCCGTCTGCAGCACGTGCAATGGCTTTTCCTTCATCCTTTTTCTTTCCACCTAACCACAATCGCCACTTCATTTCACCTTTACTGTTCATACGTGTAATACAGATATCCGTACGTTTTGCACCAAAAGACTTACATGTCCCTACAATCGCTGCATCACCCTTCTCCAAAGCAACAATGCCATAGGCAATATCATCTTCCTTTCCACCATAAATAGTCTGCCACTCTGCAATATAGGTATTTTTATGGAGTGTTGTCTCTTGTTTGCTCTCTTCTGCCATACCTTGTACTGAAACATATATCATAAGTAGGACGATCATTAGTGTATTTTTTAACATCTTCTATCCTTGCAATTCACAATTTCTTGTATTGATTATACAACAAGATATTCTATTTAACTCTTTATTTATCCATTTTATTTGCCTCTTTTACAAAAGAGACAAAGAGATCTTCATTCATGGGTCTTGCGAAATAATACCCTTGACCAATATCACACTCATGTTGGCGAAGAAACACCTCTTGTTCTACGGTCTCAATCCCTTCAGCAGTCACTTCATAACCTAAACTTTTAGACAGAGCAATAATTGCTTTGGAAACTTCTGCATCATGGGCATCATTTGGTAGATCTTTAATAAACGATTTGTCAATCTTAATTGTATCTAGCGCCAAACTTTTCATATAGCTCATAGATGAATACCCTGTACCAAAATCATCAATAGCAATACGGCATCCGATATTTCTCAGATCCTCAAGTATCGTCATATTGGCGGTAGAGTATTCCATAATAAAGCGTTCAGTAATCTCAATCTCAACTTTGTGTGCCGGTATACCTACTTCCAACATAATATTTTTTAGTTTTTCAAAGATATCTTCTTCTCGAAACTGTACAGAAGAGATATTAATGGCAATACTGTCAATATCTAACCCTAAAGCTTCCCAACGCATATAGGCCTTACATGCCTCTTCAAATACAAAATAGCCAATCTTTATAATAATGCCCGTCTCTTCTGCAACAGAGATAAAATCATCTGGAGAGATCCATCCCAAACTTTCATTTTTCCAACGAAGTAGTGCCTCTGCACCACATATTTTTCCACTTTTTAAATAATATTGTGGCTGATAATAAAGCGCTAACTCTTGTCTCTCAATAGCATGGAGCAGTTCTTGTTCTAAATTTAAACGCTCTTGTACATCTAAAGAGAGCTGTTTAGTATAGAACTGATAGTTGTCTTTTCCTTTATCTTTTGCATGATACATAGCAGAATCTGCATGCTTGATAATCTCATTTCTACTCTCTCCATCATGAGGATATATAGCAATTCCCAAACTTGCAGTAGTATACAAATGATAATCTTGTACAACAATAGGTTCTCGAATGATAGTCAATATTTTTTCTGCGATATATCGGACTTCATTATTTTCCTGCACTGCAGTTAAAACGATAACAAACTCATCTCCACCTATACGGGCCAAGACATCATCTTTTTTTAAAACGTGTTTCACACGTTTTGCGATCTCTATAAGCATACTATCTCCAACATGATGTCCAAGCGTATCATTGATAACTTTAAACCGATCAAGATCAATAAATAATACTGCAACTTTTTCATTATTTATTTTGGAAAGTGCTAAAATATCTTCAATTTGTCTCTCAAAGTTTGCACGATTTGGTAAGTGTGTCAAAGAGTCATGATAAGCAAGATACTCTGCTTTCTCTTCCATAGCAATGATCTCTTTTAAATTTGTATAGACAGCAATAAAGTTTTGAATTTTCCCTTTCTTATCTTTTACCACAGCAATCGTTAACCAGATAGGAATAATCTCTCCCGATTTTGATTGGTTATTGATTCTACCTGACCAGCGGCCTTGATGTAATAATTCATGCCACATTTTTTTATAGAATACTGCATCTTCTTTTAATGAAGCAATGATCATCGGTTCTTTTCCCAGTACCTCTTCTTCACTATAACCGAAAATCTTGATAAAAGCACTGTTAACAGAAATAATTTTTTTATCACTATCAGTTATGACAATACCATCTCCCATTGTGTCATATACAGTAGCAGATTGCTGCAAGATCTTCTGTTGCCGCTTATATTCGGTTATATTAAGTTTGATAGCCAGGTACTGTACCAATTGCCCCTCCATAAAAATAGGTACAATAGATGCACGCTCATACAATAAAGAACCATCCTTTCTACGGTTAATCAATTCTCCCTGCCACTTCTCCCCACGTTCCAAGGTACTGTTCAAGTCTTGATAGACCTCCTCACTCACTAAACCTGACTTTAAGATATTAGGATTCTTCCCATAAACTTCTGCTTTTGTATATCCGGTATGATCTTCAAATGCTTCATTGACATACTCAATATGTCGATTCAAGTCGGTAATGACAATGGCATTATCACTGTTCTCAATAGCGGATTTAAATGCAAGCAGCTCTATTTTTTTATTTCTCTCTTTCCTGTAATTAAAAATCAAAAGAAGCAAAATAAGAAAAGCAAAAATAAAGAATCCCATGGCAATGATCTTTTGTTCATTCCGCATAGAGCTGTAGTAGTAGTTCAAATCATCAAGTACATGCTGTATGATACCAGTTAAATCAATAGTAGTATTGTCTTTAAGTAGTAGATTCATTTTTTCTATATTGTCTATAAAATATTGTAGATGCAAATAGAGATATTTGAAAATTTTGTCTTCACTCTGTTCTCTTTTTAACCGTATCATCTGTTCTGAAAAAGTCTCTTTATCATAAGGCATATCCATTAAAATTTGAGAGACAGTAAGAAAGAGTTTATGCATCTCTTCTTGTTTTCCATTAACATGTTGAAAACTGTTTTCTATACTTTTACGTAAATCAAAAATAGTATGAATAGAATTGGTCAGTCGTGAATTCAATGCTTCAAATCTTTCCAGGTAATCACGTTTTCTATAATAATCTTTCTCCAAGTTCTGTAAATCCAGATAAATATGTTCTCCAAACTCTTCTCTGAGTGGACTCTTTTTCAATGAAGAGAGTTGAACCTCAAAGCTGTTGACAAGTAGACTACTTTTATCATGGTCTACATAACGATATTTTTGTTGGAATACTGTTTCAATTTCATAATTAATTCTACTCATACTTTGAAACTGCTTTCTATAGTTGTCATAGTATCTGATATTTTTATCGATATGAAGAAGATAGAAAAAGAGTGTTAAAAGGGTCACCAGAAAAAAGAGCAGAAGTAAGGAGAAATAGTCTACTCTAAAGGACCAGCTTTTATTGAGCTTACTCATGGCTTCTCTTTTGCAATGCTTGGTATTTTACCTGTGAGAGATTTTAAAAAAGCAACAATATCTTCTATCTCTTCCAAACTCATATACCTGCCAAGCTGATGTTCTGTCATAATTTCTACAGCATCACGCAACGTTTTTGCACGTCCATCATGCATATAGGGTGCAGTAAGTGCTATATTACGTAAAGAGGGTACCTTGAAGACATATTTATCCTCTTCACGTTTGGTAATATTATAACGACCAATATTCATAGAATTTGCATCTTCGAAAATACCAAACTTATTGTAAAGATTTCCTCCAATATTTACCCCATTGTGACAAAGAATACAACCTTTGGAAGAAAAAAGTATGTACCCTCTCTTCTCTTGTGCAGTTATTGCATTTTTATCTCCCCTCAAATAACGGTCAAACGGTGCATTTGGTGTAATGAGTGCCTTTTCAAACTCGGCAATAGCATCTACAATATTCTCTTCTGTAATACCATCTTCATAGAGTAACTCAAATGCTTTGTCATATCCTTTTTTCTTCAATACAGGAATCAAGTCTACAAAACTATGTCCCATCTCTATGGGGTTATTGATAGGTCCCTTTGCCTGTGCTTTAAGGTCTTTTGCACGACCATCCCAAAACTGACGAAAATTGAATACAGCATTATACACAGTAGGCGCATTGATGGTTCCTTCCTGTCCTTTAATACCAAAAGAGTATTGCAAACCATCATCTCCACCATTTTGAAGGTCATGACATGTTACACAGGATATCGTACCATCCTTGGAAAGCAAAGGGTCAAAAAAAAGCTTTTTCCCTAAAGCAGCTTTTTGTTCATTAAAATCAATATTTTCAGGGATAGGTTTGATAGGAGAAGCAACACTTAAGGAGAGGAGAAAAATGAAAATGAAAAAAATGTATGCAAAAGGAGTAAGATGCTTCATAATATGTGTCCTCCCTTCTTTTTTATGGGTTTTTTATAACTCTATACAAGTACCTACACCTGAACTGGTCAGAATTTCCAATAATAGAGAATGTTCAACCCGTCCATCAATAATATGGGCTTTTTTGACACCACCGCGAAGTGCTTCAATACACGCATCAACTTTGGGGACCATTCCCCCCTGGATCGTACCGTCTTTTTTCAATGCCTCTGTGGTGGCAATATCAAGATTGGTAATGAGATCCATCTCTTTATCCAATACACCTGCTGTATCAGTTAAAAAGAGTACTTTTCTTGCTTCCAATGCCACAGCTATCTGAGAAGCTGCCAGATCTGCATTGATATTAAATCCAGGGTGCCCAACAGAAGAGCTTGAAGCAATTGGAGCAATCACAGGAACAAAACCATCCACTATAAGATTATCTACTATTTCAGGATTAACATTTTCTATAACACCAGTATATCCAAAATTGTTAAAATCTTTTGGCCTTGCTTCTAAAAATTTACCATCTTTTCCGGAAATCCCTATAGCTTTTGTACCATGGTTATTTAGAAGCGATACAATCTCTTTATTGATCTCTCCGGAGAGTACCATCTCTGCAATACGCATGACCTCTTTACTTGTAACACGCTGCCCATCTACAAACGTAGTCTCAACACCAAGATCGGCCAAAAGATTGGTAATACTCTTTCCTCCGCCATGCACTATGATTGGCTTCATACCTACAAGGTGTAACAGAACAATATCTTGTGCGAACTGCTCTTTAAGCGTATCGGAAGTCTGTGCAGAGCCTCCATATTTGATTACAATTTTCTCATTGGAAAATTTTTTAATGAATGGCAGTGCATCCAGCAGCGTTTTTACGACATCTATTTTAGCTCGCATTATTGAGGACCCTTTTCTCTATAGGTTTTAATATACATATCAATTTGCATCAATATCTCTTCTTTGATCTCTAATTTTAACTTCATTTTTGAGAGGGGTAACTTAAAGTCTTGCATTTTAACTCTATCTTTCTCAGTAACCAGAAGGGTTTCTGCCCCATATTCCTGCATTTTCTTCTTTAAATGGTTTTCATCAAAGTAAGCATGATCAGGCAAATAAATTTTCCCTACAACTTCAGGTGGGAGATAAGTATCCAGTCTTTGTGGATTAGAAATAGCCGTAAGCAAGAGCATTTTAGCTGAGAGATCTTCGAGTGTAACCTTACGTACAAAATCCTCTTCCTCTTTGACTACGATATCTGCATTTACATTCATAAACCAAAACTCTCTAAATGCACCAGCGGGAAAAGGAAAATAGTTTTTAATTGCTTTAGGCTCAAGCAGAATTTCAAACTTTTCTATATCTACACGGTTAAACCCATCATCCAATACGATGATCTTCGCACCCTTGTCTATAGCTTTTACTATAGCTTTTGTTCTATCTTCACTCACTATAACTGAAGCATTAGGAAGAGAGGTAGCCATTAACATCGCTTCATCTCCACTCTCTTCAACCGAACAAAGCAGTGTACCTTTTTGGCTAACCTCAACTAAACCCTTGCTTTTTCTACCATAGCCACGTGAAATGACCGCTACCTCAGCATAACGTGATGCCAGAGCAATAACAAAAGGTGTTTTTCCGCTACCCCCAACAACTAAATTACCAATACTCACAATAGGGATATCAAATGATTTTTTCTCTACAAAAAGACGTCTAAGATACATGAAGAGTCCATAAACCAAAGAGAGTGGAGAGAGGAGTATGATGATGATATAATGGTACCATTTTGGATCAAACATCATCTTTTCAACAAAATCATTCATGACAAACCTTTGCTCCGAGTTTTTTAATCTCAGTACAGGTAAAACCTGCCTCTTTTCGTGCCTCAACATTAATGTGTGGTCGATGCTTTGAGAGTAGGTCATAACGCTCCAGTATCTCAAAATAGACAGTTTCCACTTCTCCCATTCTTCCTTCTTTTTCACAAAGATATTTGAACCATTTATCTCCTTTATGTACATGAGATATCTCTTCATCATAGATGATATGCAGTGCATCAAGCAGAGATTTCACATAAGGATTCTTACGTTTATTGTCTAGTTTCTTCATGATCTGGGGACTCACATCTAAACCGGATGCTTCATAATACCGAGGTATAATCGCCATTCTGTCCAAGATACTTTCTGCTGTATGCTCTGCTGCATCAAAAAGACCACAATGTACAGGAAAGTCACCATAGGCATAGCCCAACTCTTCCAAAATCTTTTTGAGCATTTTAAAATGTCGTATTTCGTCTAAAGCTACTTCAAGCCAATCTTTTTTATACGACATAGGCATACCAGGAAATCGATACACAGCATCCAGAGCCAAGTCGATTGCCGAGTATTCAATATGTGCAATAGCATGTACCAAAGTAGCCAAACCCTCTTTACTTGCAAAGTCTTTACGTGCAGGCAACTCTCTTGGGTCTACAATGTGACAGATAGAAGCATATGAAGGTGCTTTAAAGTGTAAAGGGCTGAAATTTTCTTCACTACTAACCTCTTTTTGGTTACAATACTCAAAACACTGAAGCGTGTATTTATCTTTGATATCAATATCATCACTTAAAATTGCTTCTTCTAATACTTTATAAAAATGCATAAGGAATTATATCATGCAAATCAAAATGCAACCTATGGGTGTCTACCAGACAAACTGTTACATTATCACAGTCGATGACAAAGACTTCATTATTGACCCTGGTGTAGATGCTACCAACTGGGTTTTAGATAATGTAAAAAACCCTGTAGCTATTCTTAATACACATGGCCACTTTGATCATGTATGGTCCAATGCCTCAGTAGCAAATGCACTTAACATTCCTATCTATTGTCCCAAAGACGATGTTTTTATGCTGACAGATGATCCTCTAGGGCAAGGAACACCAAAAAGTACACCTGATCATATCATCACTGGTGATCAAGAACTAAATATTGAAGGTGTAAAGATAAAATACAGACACTTCCCGGGACATACACCAGGCTGTTCCATCATAGAGATAGGTGATATCTGGCTCTCAGGAGACTTCCTCTTCCAACAAAGTATAGGAAGATGGGACTTTCCTGCTTCCTGCGGTGAAGATATGGTTAAAAGTTTGGAAAAAGCACTGACACTAGAAGGAGATTATACAATCTACCCTGGTCATGGGTTGAGTACTACACTCAAAGCAGAACAGAGAGTGATTCCTTATTGGATAGATCAAGTTAAGAGAACGTTGTAAATTCGTAGGGTATTGTCAAAGGACAACACTCTACGCAAGCACATGCTGTTCTAAAACAAACGTTATAAATTCACCCTCAAACACAAGCCTACCTTCCACAAAAGCTTGAACATCTACCACACTCTTCTTCAGCTTTTCACTCACAACAGAAGCTTTACACAAAACAGCATCCCCTACTTTCACAGGCGCTACAAACTTTGAAGAAGAAGCTCCCAAAACCACATAAGGATCATTCACAGCAGACATCGCAGCATAATCCGCAGCGCCAAATATGAAACCACCATGAACTAAACCTTTGCTGTCTGCTGACATTTGCTGTGTGGTATGGAGAAGTACTTCTGTATAACCCTTCTCAAGCTTCACAACTTTACCGCAAAGAGAAGTATCAATATTCAAATGTGTATTTAATTCCATAAAAAGTCCTGTACTATTTTTCAAAAGTATAGCAAAACAAAATACTATTTTCCTCCTCAAATCATACACAAGTGTGTCTGTCTCTGTAAACACCCTCCTTGTACCTGTAGGATTTCATGGGGACAGAGACGACTTTTGAATACTTTTCCAGAAAAGTATTGAGAGGAACAACACCATAATATAAATAAGAAAAAATAAAGGAAATAAAATTAAAAAAAGAAACTCATATTGAAGTATGCATTCCCATGCAGAAACATGGGAACAAGAAAAAAATTTATTTAATAAGAGAATTTATACCCACGTCTACGTACAGTATGAATTACTTGGAACCCAAGAATACTTTTCAAACGTTTACGTATCTGGTTAATTGCCACTTCAACGGTATTGTCAGAAACATACTCCGGCTCTTCCCAAAGTGCATTAATGATCTCATCTTTTGAAAATACTCTCTGCTTACGCAATGCAAGATAAGCCAAAATATCAAATGTTTTACCGTTAAGAGAGACGATCTTTTCATCATACTCTATCTTTTTATTAGCAATATCAATAACCAGTTTACCAATATCCACCGTAGTACCAAAAAGGTGTCTCATGTTCGCAAGTACTCTTGCTGCAATAAGATCCGGATGTTCACAATGCTCACATATTACATCATCTACACCCAAAGTAAAAAAACTCTCTTGCTGTATATAGTTTGATGTCAAGATCATAATCTTTGTTTCACTCTTTTTCTTTTTTACTTCATTGACATAACGCTCTAAAGAGAACTTCACGCCCTCATCTACAATAATAACCAACTCATAATGTCTAAAGTCTGTAAAATTTGTTGCATCATACATATCTTTTGCATTGTCTACAATACATATAAAGTATTTATCTAATTCTTTTTCAAGCTCTTTGACATATTCGTCATTGAAGCCTACTGTTAATATTCTCATCTGTTTGTTCTGTTCCAATCATATACAAAAAGTAAACCAAAACTTAAATTTTTTCTACTTCTCTCATTTATTAGCGTATTTATAGCTAAATGTACCTTATTTAAAAATAAAAGTAATATTTTCTTATGACTCTTATTGTTATCAATTACAAGGACTTTAGAGCTTTTAGGTAAACCCTTTTAGGTGCGGGGTAACCTTCTATTGTCTTTTCAGGGTCATTAGGGTCAAGAAAATCTTCAAGACTTTGTGTGTCTATCCACTCTGTTTTACGTTGTTCATGAGCTTCTGTCTTCATTGTCTCGAGCACTTCTACTGTCTCAAACCCTGCTCTATGGCACCAGTTTATCAATGCAGGAATTGTAGGTACAAAATAAATATTCGGGATTTTTGAGTATCTGTCTTTAGGTGTTAAACATATCTCTTCATCGCCATCTATCATAAAGGTATCCAAAATAAGTTCTCCACCTTTATGTAAACCTTTAAATAAAGATTTTAACATTGCTACAGGATCTGAACGATGATAAAGCACTCCCAGACAAAACAATGTATCGAACTTATGTTCATAAAACTCTACGTGTTCTACACCCAAAAGTTCATAAACAATATCTGATTTAATAAAGTGATTAATAAACTGAAACTGTGAGTAGTAGATCGCAGAAGGGTCAAACCCTACCAGTTTTTTAGGTTGCTGTGGGAGCATACGAAAAAGGTAGTAACCATTGTTACAACCAATATCACCTACTATTTTATCTTTAAGGTCAAAATGAGGTTCAAGGAGATTATATTTAATCTGACTCTGCCACTCTGAATCAATGTAAAGATCATTAAATCCAAAGGGACCCTTACGCCAAGGCTTCATCAACAAAGCTGTCTCTTTGATCTGCTCTGCCTCTTGAGTGGAAAGATCATCTATTTGCATAGTAACACAGTCACCCAGTGTTACTTCTACATTAGGATACTCCCGCAGTGCAGCAATAGCTTCCTGATAAGGTTTTATATTCTTCCAGGTTAACCATTTTTGGCGCTCCTGACGTAAAGTATCGAGGTCCATCTATTTTTTGATATATGCGCGTTTTATAACTTGGTCAAACATTGGTTTATTGTTTCCTGGAGAAACCGATACTTTTTCCATCTTACGTACAACATCTTGACCATTAATCACTTCGCCAAAGATAGTGTGTTTACCATTGAGCCAAGGTGTTGGTGCCAAAGTAATAAAAAACTGACTTCCATTTGTTTTTGGACCTGCATTTGCCATAGCAAGCAGATAAGGTCTGTCAAAGACTACATTGGAAGCAAATTCATCTTTAAATGGTTTACCCCAGATAGATTTACCTCCTGTACCATTACCACGTGGATCTCCACCCTGAATCATAAAATCTTTAATGATCCTATGAAAGATCAAACCATTGTAATACCCTTCTTTTACATGTTTAGTAAAGTTTTCCACTGCCAATGGTGCTACTTTAGGGTAGAGCTTTAACTCTATGTTCCCTACATTTGTTTCCAATACAACAATCGGAGCTTTTGTATCCGCAGCCATAAGGTTTAATCCGCTCAACAACATCAATCCAAGTAATATTCTTTTTATCATAAACATTTTTCCTTTATTATATGGTTTCATTGACACATTTATCAATATTCAATTCTCTTAACAGGAGTTCAAAAAATGCGCCACTGTCTCTTTGCACTTCATCTGAAAACTCGATATATACTGACTGCTTCGCTTCAGTATGTTCTTTAGAGTTGTCAAAACATTCAGGCTTTAAACCTGTCTTTTTCTTTACCTTCTTTACTGCTGCTTCTATCTCTTCTCTTATACCGGGATTGTTCACATATACCAGACTCAAACCGGCATAACACTCTTCCATTTTTACATTGGCAACAATTTCGTCACATCTATCCATAAGATCTATCCTTTATCACTGAACTATCATTCTATTGGCACATTGTTTCGCCTATATAATAATATTTGCGCGTATTATACCTCTTTTTCTATTTACTTTGCGTTAGCCAAAACGCTTATTTTGCAAAAGAGGTAGCACGTGTTTCTCTTATGACATTGACTTTTATTTCGCCAGGGTACTGTACCTTCTCTTCTATCTCTTTGGCAATCTCTTTGCTTAAAAGTACTGCTTCATTGTCAGACATCTTTTGGGCATTGGCAAAAACACGTATCTCACGCCCGGCATTAATAGCATAAGCTTGAGTAACACCTGCTTTTCCAAGAGCAATCTCTTCTATCTCTTTGACCCGTTTGGTAAAGTTTTCCAGCACTTCACGTCTGGCACCCGGTCGTGCTGCTGAAAGTGCATCTGCTGCACAGACAGCTGCAGACTCCACAGAATCTGGCTCTTCATGTCCATGATGGGCATAAATAGCATTTATGACCGTAGGATGTTCATTGTGTCTCCGACAAAGATCTGCACCAATATCCACATGAGAGCCACCCAAATCTTGCGTCAATGCTTTACCAATATCATGTAGAAGACCTGCTCGCAGAGCAAGCTTCTCATCTCCACCCATCTCAGCTGCCATTACTTTTGCAAGTCTTGCAACTTCAAGCGTATGGGCTAAAGCATTTTGCCCATACGAGGCACGGTACTTCATACGTCCAAGCAAGCGTACAAGCTCTTCATGCATCGGGAAAATACCCAGGTCAATGAGTATATTCTCCCCCTCCTCATAAGTTTTTTGTTCAAACTCTTCTTGTATTTTTGTATGCACCTCTTCTATACGCCCCGGATGGATACGCCCATCTTCTACAAGTACCTCAATGACTCGTGTAGCAATGGCTCTTCTATAGAGATTAAAGGAACTGACAAGTATCACACCAGGTGTTTCATCCACCACAATGTCTACACCAAGAAGCATCTCAAGCGTCTTGATGTTGCGTCCTTCTTTACCTATAATACGCCCTTTGTGTTCATCACTAGGTAGAGTGATCAAATTGATCAGGCGCTCTCCTGCAAAATCTCCGGCATAACGTGTGGTAGCCTGTGCCAAGATATAGTTGGCTTTTTTCTGCCCCTCTTCTTTTGCTATCTGTTCATACTTGCGTACAATACCGGCTACCTCAGAACGACTCTGCTCTTCTACTTTTTCAAGTATGTACGCTTTTGCCTCCTCTTTAGTCAGAGAAACAACATTTTGCATTTTTAGGATCGTCTCTTCAATAGCAGCTTGTTTTTGACCTTCTAGTAACTCAAGGGAAGTCTCTTTTTCCAAAATCCTTTTTTCCAGGGAACGCTGTTTCTCTTCCTCTTTTTTGAGCTCTTTACCCTTTAATATAAGCGCACGATTTCGCTCTTCTACTTCTGCCACACGTTTTTGAAACTCACTCTCTTGTTCCAACTCTTTGGTCTTGATCTTTACATGTGCTTCCTGCAGTAAAAGTTCTGCTTCACTTGCAATAGCCTTTGCTTTTGCCTTTGCCTCAAGTTCAAAATGTGAAAAGGCATTTTTACGACTGTTTTTAAGCCAGAGATAGCCTATGCCGACTCCCAGGGCTGTGCCGGCTAAACCGGCACCTATTATTCCTAACATTACTCATCCTTTTATTACGAAAGAAAAAGTTTAAAAATGGTTTCCTTGTGCTGTGACAATATAATCTGCTTTTATATCATAATGGTTCGTTACTATCTCTTTACTATAACAGAGTTCTCGTGCCACAAACACGACTTTATTTATATTTTTAATCTCTTTTTCAAAAAATCTATCGTACATACCTTTACCAAACCCTACACGTCTACGTGTAACATCCATACCCACTATCGGTACGATAGCTATATCTATTTTATGTGTTCTAAATTGTCTGGAATCTTTTGGTTCTTTAATCCCAAAACGTTTTGTTTCCAGTGGGTATCTATATTTTACCACCCTAAAACTTTTACCTTCCATAAACGGTACATAGAGTGTTCGCTTTTCTCTACGCAAACGTCGAATAAGCGGGTAGAGATTTACTTCTGTAGCTAAAGGCAGATACAACATAATCTGTTTGGCATTTTGTATCACTATATACTCATAAAGAAATTTTACAATAGTCTTATCTTTTTTATATGCACCATATCTACTTGCCTTTTTAAGCCGTTCCAGACAGTGTTTGCGAAATTGTTTTTTTCTGTTTTGCATTTATATGACTTCCATTTAGTGCTCTTTTGGTATAATCCTTACCATATTACGACAATCGCTCTTAAGGAATCATGTGAAAATATTTAAACTTCTTCTTATCACTTCTCTTCTGTTATATCTGACCGGTTGTGAAGAGAAAAAGTCTGACAGCAGCAAAGTCACAACAAAAAATACCCAAGAGAGAAATGCAGAGTTAAACAATACAGAAGAGAACAACACAGTTGAACCAAAATATACCTTCATGCTCAGTGACATTAATGAAACAAACCGTTCGGTCACTATTGAAAATAAACATATAGAGATTTCAAATGTATCTGAAAATGTAATTTTGTTAAACTTCTTTGCAACCTGGTGTCCTCCATGTAAAGGAGAGATCCCTTATCTAGCAGACCTGAAGAACAAATATAAAGGTAAAATATTTGTTGCAGGAATACTTGTAAATGATACACCCGAAAAAGCTGCCTTACACGACTTTTTCAAAGAGTATGGGGTAAACTATTTTGTATCAGTCGGCAGTCAAAATAACGATGTAGCCAACCTGGCAATCAAAAAACTTCATTTGCCCAAGGATCTTCCTATTCCACTTACCATTTTGTTTAAAGATGGGCATTACTACGCTCATTACGAGGGGGCAGTCCCCATAGAGATGTTGGAACACGATATAAAAAATGTATTACATAAGGATTAACACACCATGTTCAACCTATTTAAAAAAGTCTTAGGCAAGACCAATGACGCCATCAAAGAGGTGGTAGAGACCAAACGTAAAAGTATTCCAAAAGATGAATTTGAAGACATATTACTTGAAGCAGATGTTAACTATGAATTGGTAGAGAGACTACTCGAGGCACTGCCTGAAGAGATAAACCGTATTCAGGCATTTAACTCCATGATCTCTGTCTTTCAATATACAGCAGACTGGAAAGAGAGTAAATCAAGACCTTTTGTTGAGATGATCATTGGTGTCAATGGCGCAGGAAAAACCACAACTATCTCCAAACTTGCTTACCGTTACCAGCAAGAGGGTAAAAAAGTGATCTTGGGTGCAGGAGACACCTTTCGTGCCGCCGCCATAGAGCAGCTTAGCCGATGGGCTGCAAAACTTGATATACCTATTGTCGCTACCAAACAAGGTCATGACCCTTCTGCTGTAGTATATGACACGATTGAGTCAGCCAAAGCAAAAGGCTTGGACAATGTCATTATTGACACAGCAGGAAGACTGCACACGCAAACTAACCTGAGTGAAGAGCTTAAGAAAATGATCCGTGTAGCAAACAAAGCACTTGAAAGTGCGCCAAACAGAAAAATGTTGATCCTCGATGGTACACAGGGAAGTTCTTCTATCAATCAGGCAAAAGCTTTTGATGAAATGATCGGAATTGATGGTATAATTATTACCAAACTTGATGGAACTGCTAAAGGGGGTTCTGTTTTAAGTATCGCAGATCAACTTCAAATGCCTATTTTTTATATTGGGACCGGAGAGCAACCAACTGACCTTATCCGTTTTAAAGCTAACGAATATGTCAATACTATACTAGATGAGATCTTTATTTAAAGGAGACCTATGAAAAGCTTTTTAAACTTGTACCTCTCAATGATTTTGCCTATCTCTATGCTATTCATTATCATAGCAGTTGCAGCACTTTTAACACAGTATTCACTCAACCAAGCTTTAAAACTGGGAGTCATTGCAGGTTTTCTCTCAGCACTTGTCATAACCGTATTTATTGCCATTGCTTTACTGATGAAACGAAAAGTACACCACGCACACCAATTGAAGACCAAGCCAGAAATGAGTATTAGCCATGGATCATCCAATGGGCCTATCAATAAATCTTTCTTCTTGCTTATTGACAAAGCAATGGCTTTTGATATTGCCATTCAAGCTATTATTGAACAGAAAATTGGCGAAGTTTCAAAAGGGAGTAACAAGAAAAAAGGTCTCTTAAGCCTCCATAACAAACAACAGAGTATACAAATGAAAGTAACCCCGTTAACCAAACATACTTCAGAATTCACCATCCAGGCAGACAACTATTCTGAGTCTGTACGAGCAATTATCAACTATCTTAAACTTAAAGAACAATCCCTCCTTAATTACTGATTTATACTCTAGTTCCAAGAAAATATGTCAATATGACATATTTTTACACACTTCCAGAAAAAGAGTTTATACTCTGACAATTCAATATAAAAGTAGAGCAGATGGCAAAGAAAAAAACCCTATTTGAGTGTCAGGCATGTGGCTTCCAATCTCCAAGATGGATGGGTAAATGTACCTCTTGTAATGAATGGGAAAGTATGATTGAACTGAGCACTGAGCAGATTAAATTTCTTAAAGAGACTACCTCTTCATCTACAGTAGCACTGAGAAAAGCAATGCCAATTACCCAGGTTGATGAAGATAACATTACCCGTTTCCCTTCAGGTTCAAAAGAATTGGACCTAGTGCTGGGAGGCGGTGTAGTACCAGGTTCATTGACCCTTATAGGCGGTAGCCCGGGCATTGGCAAATCAACGCTACTTTTAAAGATTGCAGGGAACCTTGCAAAAACCAAAAAAAAAGTACTCTATGTTTCAGGAGAAGAGTCTGCAGGACAGATAAAACTTCGTGCAAACAGGCTCGATGCCAACCATGACAACCTCTACCTCCTTTCAGAGATCAACCTCTCTGCAGTCATGAATGAGATTGCCAGTGAAGCCTATGAATTCATTGTCATTGATTCTATCCAGACACTTTACTCAGAAGAGACCCCTTCTGCACCTGGTTCTGTAACACAGGTACGCACCATCACTTTTGAGCTGATGCGTATTGCTAAAAGTAAACATATCCCTATCTTTATTATTGGGCACATTACCAAAGATGGATCTATTGCCGGTCCAAGAGTACTAGAACACATGGTAGATACAGTACTATATTTTGAGGGAGACACAAACTCTGAGCTCAGATTGTTACGAGGCTTTAAAAACCGTTTTGGTTCTACCAATGAAGTGGGTATTTTTGAGATGAACAAAGAGGGACTCAACGATGCAAAATCTATGGCAGGTAAGTTTTTCAACAAAGAGAAACTGCAGTCTGGTTCAGCCCTGACTGTCATTATGGAAGGTTCAAGACCTATTATTATTGAAGTACAAGCCCTTGTGTCTGAAGCCTACGGTCATGCAAAACGCTCCTCTACAGGCTTCGATAATAACAGACTTGGAATGCTTCTTGCACTTTTGGAAAAAAAACTTGACCTCCCTTTAGGAACTTACGATGTTTTTATCAATATCTCCGGAGGTATCAAAATAAATGAACCCTCTGCTGACCTTGCCATTATAGCAGCCATATTAAGCTCATATAGAGACCGGGAACTCAGTGCAGAAACTCTTTTCATGGGAGAAGTCAGCCTCACAGGAGAGATTAGAGAAGTCTCAGGGTTGACCCAAAGACTTAAAGAGACACACACCCAAGGTTTTACCAAAGCGGTCATCCCCAATAAACCCATAGAGAGTACCAACATAAAATGTTTTGTAGCAGACGAAGTCTCAAAGGTCGTTGAATGGATGTAAGAATAATATTATAAGAAAAAACAATACAATTTAATACTTTTTTTGCTACACTACTGCCATGAAAATAGGAACAGATATTATCCGTATAGACCGGATAGAAAAATTGGTAAAAAGATACGGTATTAAATTTAAACAGCGATACCTCTCAAAAAAAGAGATAGCTATGGCACGTAAAACCGAAACACTTGCCGGTTTATGGGCATCAAAAGAAGCTATTTCAAAAGCACTTGGGTGTGGTATTGGCGAACATTTGGCATTTCACGATATCATTATCGCCAAAGACCATAGGGGAGCACCTTATTTTTGTCTATCAAAAGAAGCTCAAAAAAGGCATAACATCAAAGAGGCTTCTCTCTCTATTAGCCATGACGGTGGTTTTGCTATTGCTGTTGTTGCCATTACGTACAAATAGACTCCACAGCATACCCTTTTATCTATCCTGTGTTGTTTTTTAGGGCATATTACAATACAATAATGAAAACAAATACTTAAGGTAAAATGATGAAGAATTGGATTGTAATACTCACTGCACTTTTATTGATATCAGGATGTACTCCCTATTATGGACCATCAGGCAAACAAAAAGCTAACGTAGTTAAAAAAGACAACAGTAAAATACAACAGAACTATGTAAATGTTCCTCCACCACCTAAAAAGCATATAGAGCTCAAAGAGGTAGAAGATGAAAACTTCTCATCAGACTATATGTACCCGGAAACAGACAAGAAAAAAAGTAAAAAAGTAGAAGAGAGTGCAAATACTGCTGAAACTGTCGTAGCATCTCCAACTGCTGCCATGAGCAATGCAGAGTGTATCTCTATGATAGGTCAAGAGAAATTTGACAAATATGCACAGATGCTTGGAAGTGAAGCAGGTGCACTCAAAAAATGTGCCATGCTCAAAGCACTCTAGACAAGGTACTATTTACTAAAGTGCACCATTTTGAACTTATCGCCCATCATCGTAGGTGCGATAAGTGTTTTTATCTTGTCTGCTTCTCTTAGATATTTTGACTGAGTCGTCTGCCTTGCAAATGATTCCAGCAGATCAATCAGCCCAAAACGTACCAATGCTCTTGCTTGTGTCTCATAAGCAACTTCTTTAAACCCAGTGTTTAAAAAGGCTTCACTCACGTGTCCAAAGTTCACATCATAGGTAATATCGTCTTTTTGGTAAGACTCAGAGAGTAGCAACTCTTCATCAAAAAGTGGAAACGTTTCATGTTTTCTATACACACGAATGGAGAAGTCATTACGCACATATTTTTCACCATAATCAAAAGTAACAAAATCACACTTTTTCATACCTTCTGCCATGGCTTTGGCAAAATCTTCATACCCTATAGCTATTTCTCCCTGTCTCAAACGATGAGTCTTGGCCCAGGTAAGTAGTTCTGAAGATGCTTCTTTCCACTCAATTTGATGTTCTTTTACAACAGCGATCTTTTCATCTTTGAGCAGTTCACAGGGAAAAGCATCAAAGATCTCATTGGCTACTACAAAGGCATAGTCAACTTTAACATCAGCAATATCATTAAAATGCGTAATACTGATGTCATTTCCAAAACGTTCCTGAATGTATGCCAACTGTGCCTTTTGTACTTCTGTCTGACGTTCCACTATACCAAACTTCAAACTCTTTACAAGTGTTGGATCACAGGTGTACAACCACTGTATCATATCACAAAGCAAATACCCTTGATGTGCACCAATCTCAATAAGCCATCCATTTTTATCTGCTTTCTCTTCTTGAATAAGTTTAAAAAAATGGTTTGCTATACTGGCACCAAAAAAAGCCGAAGTACTTACTGCTGTATAGAAGTCCCCTTCTTTACCAATAGCTTTAAATGTTTTATAATATCCCTCTTTACCGTAAAGCCATTCGTTCATATAGTCACTAAAATACATTTTCCACCCGAATATAAAGTTGGAGCAGTTTCAACTGTTTATCAATACTATAAATTTTCTGATCCAGTTTTCTAATTTGAAGTGAGTTAGACATAATATCAGAATCTAAAGAAGTCTTCTCTCCGGCTTTTACAAGATCTTTTGTCAAACGTAGCAGACTACTATAGACCTTTTCATCTTTTCTAGCCAAAGAGATCTTTCGGTCCAATATATGCAAAGAGTTATCAATCCACTGATACTCTTCCTTTACTGTATCTTTTCTGTCCAATACCTGTGTTGCTGCTCTTAGTTTTTCCACCTTTGCTGCTTCTATATCTGAAAATGTATTGATATCTAAAGGCATAGAGACAGAAAATCCATAATTGTAATAGCCCTCATTTAACCCACTATTTCCAAAAAGAGGGTTAAGGTCACCATCTGTATACTGTCCTTGTAAAGCAAGCGTCGGCAGATATTTGGCTACAGTTACTTTTTCATTGTATGAAGACTCTTCTGCACGTAAAATATCTCTTTTCAATTCAAGATTTTGCTGTGTATAGTTCTTTTTACTCATCATTCTGAGTTTTGGCAATCGTAACTTATCCGGTTTTTTATCACTTAAAAGAGAAAAACGCTGTTTTAACTCCAAATAATTTAATTCAAGTTCCAACAGTGTTGCTTCATCCTGACTCTTCTTCAGAATCGCCTGATCCAAAAAACTACTGTCTAAAATACCAGCATCATACGAATCTTTTTTCTGACGTATATCTATCTTGTCATTTTTGATCAAAAAACGCATCTTTTTCTGTTCTAATCTATTCTTTTTTAAATTAAATAAAATGGAAACTGCATCTCCAATCATTTGACGTTTTTGAAATTTTATCTCAGCACTGTTTGCATCTCTCAGCGCAGCAGAATACTTGATCGCATAGTAAATACCTCCCGATCTAAAGATAGGCTGATCAATAAATACAGAAAAGGTACCCGTAGCGACCGTTCCGCTTTTAAACCGAGTTGAATAATCTTTTCCATAACGTACCTGTACAGGATTGATCCAGCTTTTAGATAACATATCACTTTGCAATTCATTACTTTTTTGATCGTAATCAAAAAGTAACTCTTTGTTTGTTGAGAGGATATCACTTAACTCATCTGCAAGCAGTAAAGAGCTCAATAGACTACAAAGAACTAATAGCTTTTTCAAAACGTTTAAACCCTTCATCGATTTCATTTTTGCTAATGGTTATACTTGGTAGAAAACGTACTGTGTTACGTCCTGCTTTTAAAACAACCAGACCTTCTGTCAATGCATTTTTCAGCACTCTTCCTTGGATCTCGGCACTTTTTGCACGTAATCCTCGCATAAGTCCCAGCCCTACTTCTTTCTCGAACAGATTTTCATGCTTTACTGCCATATGTTTCAGTTTTTCAGAAAAATAGACCAGTGTCTCATCAATAGCACCACTCTCATACATCGGTTTAAGTACATCTAACACAGCCAACCCTGCAGCCGTACTAAGGTAGTTACCACCAAATGTACTACCATGATCACCGGCGACCAAAACCTCTTTATGTTTGGTCATTACCGCACCTATAGGTACCCCTCCCCCCAAGCCTTTGGCAAGGGTGATGATATCAGGTTCAATCTCATAGAGGTTTGAAGCAAGAAACTCTCCTGTTCTGTAAACACCTGTTTGTACCTCATCGACAATAAGTAAGATATCTTTACTTTTCAAATGAGTAGCAAGTTTCTGTATCTCCTCTTTCTCAAAAGGTTGCACACCACCCTCTCCCTGTACCAGTTCAATAAGTACCGCTACAGTCTTATCATCAATGGCAGAGTAGACATCTTCTATACTTTTTTCATAAGAGAATCCATCCGGATAAGGAGAGAAGTTAGGTGTATGAAAACTCTCTTGCCCTGTTGCTTTAACTGTAGTAATGGTTCTTCCATGAAATGAATGCTCAAGTGTGATCACTTTGTAACGCTTTTCATCAAACTTCGTCTCCCCATACTTACGAGCAATTTTAATAGCACCTTCATTGGCTTCTGCACCAGAATTTGCAAAAAAGATCCCCATCTCATAGCCGGAAAGTTCCACGATCTTCTGCGCTAGTTTAGCCTGAGGTTCGATCACTTGAAGGTTTGAGATATGGATAATGTTTTTTGCCTGTTCACAAATAGCAGAACTCAACTTCTCATTTCCATGTCCTATAGAGTTTACCCCTATCCCGGAAGCAAAGTCTATGTAGTCACGTCCATTCTCATCGTACAGTGTAGAACCCACACCCTTTACAAAGTTTGTATAGTCACGTGCATACGTCTGCAATACATACTGTTTATCTTGTTGTTCTAAAGTCATTTATAATTTCCCATTTTTATTGTTAGTATTATAGCAAAGTGTTTTTAAGTACTGTAAGATGTAAAGGTTTCTCTGTGCATTAATCTTTTTTTGTTATAACTTTTACATGAACACTTCAAAACAGAAACTACATATCATTGGTTTACTTTTTATAGTATTAAGTACCCTGCTTTCTGCCAAAAAAATCATACCTGCGGCAGAACGGCCAGAGCTTTACCTTCCTCTTCTCAAAGACAAACAAATAGCTCTTGTTGTAAACCACTCCTCTTTAGTAAAAAACAGACATTTACTTGACTATCTTTTAAAATATCATATCAAAGTCAAGAAGATATTTGCTCCAGAACATGGATTTAGGGGTAAAGCTGATGCGGGTGCACATGTTAGAAACCATCATGATACTAAAACCAGACTTCCAATCATCTCCCTTTACGGAAAAGATAAAAAACCGACAAAGAAAGACTTAAAAGGTATTGATCTTATACTCTTTGACATTCAAGATGTCGGAGTAAGATTTTATACCTATCTCTCTACACTGCATTACATTATGGAAGCAGGAGCTGAGAATAACATACCTGTAGTAGTCCTCGATAGACCAAACCCCAATGGGCATTATATTGATGGACCAGTACTTCAAAAAAAATACCGCTCTTTTATAGGGCTTCATCCTGTACCTGTTGTCTATGGTATGAGCATAGGAGAGTATGCCAGGATGATCAATGGCGAAGGATGGCTTAAAAGTGGGGAAAAGGCAAGGCTAACTGTTATTCCTTTAAAAAACTATACACACCAAAGGTCCTATACACTTCCTGTCAAACCCTCTCCCAATCTTCCAAATGACAACGCCATTGCACTCTACCCCTCTCTGGCATTTTTTGAAGGTACTGTTTTTTCAGCAGGCAGGGGTACAAAAATACCTTTTCAACTCTACTGTGCAAACAGTTACACAAAAAAAAACTTTTATGTTATTCCACGTTCAATAGCAGGAGCAACATACCCAAAATTCAAAGGAGAACACTGTTATGGTATAGACTTGAGTCAAAGAAGGCTCTCTACACTGCGTAAAGAACAAAAACTAAATCTTGGTTATCTGCAGGATGCCTATGCCAACTACCCCAAGAAAAAACGTTTTTTTAGTCATAAAAAGTTTTTTGACAAGCTTGCAGGTTCAAATAGACTACGAAAACAGATCACAGCAGGGGTATCAGAGAAAAAGATACGTAAGAGTTGGCAAAAAGAGCTTTCAGCCTTTAAAAAAATACGCCGTAAATACCTGCTCTACCCTTAGCGTACCATAGGACGGTAGTGTATACCCTGTATTTTTAAACGAGGAAGTCCATATTCTGATACACGTTTTTTGAAATTTTTCCATTGTCGTTGAGACTGTTCTGTCCATGCTGCTTCAGAGAGAGCCAAGGCTCTTGGCCAGGTAAGATAGTCTGCGATCTTGATATTGAGCAGAGTTTCAGACCAGAGGCAGGCTTCTATACCTTTTACGTAAGAAGAATGTAATGGTGTAAAACTATATGTTTTTTTTGTACTCACAGGGGTCGACCAGGTATGTCCTGGTTCACCTTTGCTTTTACGGTACTGCTGATCAAAATAGAGATATTCTACCGGAGCCAAAATCACATTATTCCCTGTTTTCATGATCTTCTTTGCCGCATTTGTACTCTTCCATGCCATATAAATATTTTTATCTCTTAAACTGTTTTTATCCTTCCATACCTCTTGCCAGGTGACCATCTTTTTATGGTGTTTCTCTAGTATTTTATCGATACGGGTAAAGAAATACTCTTCTACTTCCTGATTGTTTTTCAAGCCTTTCTTTTGCATGATTTGTACTACTGCTGGAGACTTTTTCCAGGCACCTTTAGGTACTTCATCACCACCTACATGTATATAACCAAAAGGGAAGAGTCTACTCACTTCGGCAATCACATTATCTATAAACACATAGGTACTGTCCATACCTGGATTTAGGGTATTGTTGGAAACCATCTGTACCGAACGGTAACGACTTTTATCTTGAGGATCCTTCAAAAGTTTGGGGTAAGAAATAAGCGCTGCTTTAGCATGAGCTGGCATATCAATCTCAGGAATGATCTCTATAGCTCTTGCTTTGGCATAGGTAACTATTTCCCTGATATCTTTTTGAGAATAATACCCCGATTGTACTCTTTTTTTTGAACCACGCATAGCCGGGTAGGTTGAAAAAGGTAATTTCGTACCCGGTCCACGTTTTGCTCCTACACTTGTAAGCAGAGGGTACTTCTTGATCTCTATACGCCATCCTTCATCATCTGTCAGGTGCCAATGAAATCGGTTGAGTTTATGCTGTGCCATCCTGTCAATGAACTTTTCCACATATGATTTTGAAAAGAAATTCCGTGAAGAGTCCAGCATCAGACCACGCCACTTGAAACGAGGATAATCTTCTATATTACAGCTAGGAATAGACCATATATTTTTAGCTCTTTTTGTTCCCCATATAACGGGGTCCATTAATTGTAACAAGGAGACAACCCCATAGAAAAAACCTGCACTGTCCCTAGCTTCAATCTGAATATTCTCTTTTGAAATGATAAGCCTGTAGCCTTCAGCCTTTTTGACACTTTTCAGAGTGTAATGAAAATGCAATGCTGCTTTGGACCGACTACGCTTTGACAACCTATATCCGGCACTCTGTTTTAAGTGCTCTTGCAAGTAAACAATAGCATTTACAGCAAGTCTACTGTCAGAACTATAGCCCGTTTGTTTATTTAAAACAAAATGGCCTTTAGAAGCAACACACTTTTGGGGTTTGGGGATAATAATATCAATACGCTCAGCAGATAAAAGATACAAAGGAAACAGATAAAGAAGTAAGACTAACACGATTCTACCAAAAGTGTTACAGGATTTCATACTCTTTTTACTTCTACTTTCACTTCCTGATAACAGGCATTGTCTCCCTCATCACTTACTATGGCTGGTGTCAGAAAATTTACACCTATTGTATTGCTTGAAACGAGTGCACAGTCGGGACGAAGATCTTCATTTAAGTGAACAATAAAACTGTGAGAGCCATGTTCTGAAGAAAGTAATACCTCTTCACCTTCAGTGTAGCCAAGTTCTGG
Source organism: Sulfurovum sp. (assembly GCA_027081115.1). GTDB lineage: Bacteria > Campylobacterota > Campylobacteria > Campylobacterales > Sulfurovaceae > Sulfurovum. Next base: position 62,624 of record JALWLD010000057.1, on the reverse strand, counting down.
ATGAAGTTGTACAGTAGTACCCCTGTTGAACTGAGTATTGAGTGATTTATTGGTTTTGGGTGAGAGTAACCACAGACGCTCATCTGTGATCTTATTCTTCTTCGATGTACGTATTTTCGTTAAACTTTTGGTATTGATAAAGGTATCATCAAATTCATCCATAAAAACAAATTCATCATCACCGTCCTCTCCAAAACCCTCTTCATACGGCAAAGCTTCATAAGCAGGAGAAATATACTCACCCTCCTCTTCACCACACTGATCAAGCCAGCCTTCAATATACGTCTCTTCACTCTCCAAACTTTCAAAACCAAAGGCAGCAAAAAGCTGTTTTGTAAATTCATATTCAGAGATACCTATGTTAGATTCGACTATTTTATTCATCTTGTGTATATACTGATGTCCATAACTCAAACGTACATCCACTTTTTCAAAAAAGTTCTTAGCAGGAATGACGATCTTGGCTCTTTTTGAAGTTTCATTCTCATAAAGTCCAAAATAGATAAGATTTTCCACACTCTCCAAACCTGTACGTACACGTGTAGAATCAGGCATAGATTCAGCAGGGTTTCCTCCCTGTACCAACACTGTGTCAAATGAAGCAAAGTCTGTGGTTGCTTTTTGTACAGTGTTGCACTTTACATCAAAAGGATTTTCAAAACCAAGTTTGGAATTTGAAAGATAATGCACACCACACCCCTCTTTACCAAAAAGTCCCAAAGTGGCAGCCAAAGAGTCAATAGCATGCAAAGCAGAGTGACCGATAGAGTACTTCTGTACACCGGTACCAACCAAAAATACTACCTTTTTATTGCGCATATGTTCAAGTATCTGCCCCATCTCACCTAAGTGTGTACAGCAATACTCTAAAATAGGTTTAATGCGATGTTCACGGGTAAAATCATAAAAGTCTTCATATTCAGAGGCAAACTCTTCAAGCCACTCATCATGCTGCCCATCTTCCATATAGACAAAACGTGCCAGCAGCACAGCAATGTAAAAATCAGTACGTGGCCTGATTTGCAGATGAAAATCTGCTTTTTTAGCGATGGCTGTTTTAACCGGGTCGATGACTACAATCTTTTTACCTTCCAAAAAAGGCATCAAATGAGCATTGGTTACAGTTACATTACGTCCCCAGATAACCACTGTCTCTGCTTTTTTTATCTGTTCTAAAGGAAGACCTTTGTTGACACCTCTACCCTCAATAATACCTGCTTCCCCCGCAGCATCACACAAACTCCCTTTGGTAAGTGTCCCACCAACCTTTTTCATAAAAAGATTCGTTATTTCCTGCATTACACCCATATTACCAGAACCACGCCAAAGCAATGATTTAGGTGCTTTAAATGCTTCTGTTACTGCGTGCATTGCTTCATCCATACCTACTTCAACACCATTGATACGTGGTTTTTCTATACGTGCTTCTTCGTGGATACTTTTATTTAGCAATGTACATAAAGCACCATTTCCTGAAGGATGGTCTGCATCTCCTTTTATTTTAGGAAACCCACTTTCATCCATAATAATTTTACAGGCATCATAACAGTCTAAAGCACAAGCGGTTTGCTTCATCTATTTTATCTCAATTTTAAGCAGTTTTGAAAATTCATTTTCGGGTGCAGGAATATATATCTCTGCCCGATAAGAAGAGATAAATTTATCATCAGCCACACGCCATACTTTACCTACTTTATACTCTGTTCTTTTACCATCAATGTAAACCATTCTTTTCCCCACATCTTTTAACTCTTCTGGTTCAAGAAAAAGTACCAACTTGGCTTTGCTTGCATCTTGTATTTGTGCCAAAATAGTCCCAGGAGAAACATAGTCACCCTCTCTAACCATCAATTTATACAAATATTTATTTTCAGGAATAATAGATTTTTTCAAAACAATATCTTCCAGCTGTGATACTTTATATTTAGTATCTAATATCTGTTTTTTCAAAGAGACAATCTTCTCTTTTGTATTCAGGTATTGTGTTTTAGCCGAAGTAAATGAACTATAGGCATTGTCTTTTTGTGTTTTTGAAGCAGTAGAAAGTTTGGATATACGCTTAAAATAGCTCTCTTGTCTTTTCACTGTACCTGAAAGGAATGAGGCTATCTCTTGATTAATACCTAACATTTGTTCCAAAAGGACCACACTCTGTTTCGTATCTTTTAAATTTTCAATATCAAGTACATCATCAATATGAATGACCCTCTTGCCGGATACCAATGTCCCTTCAGCTTCCAGGTCAACATCAAGGACAAGTCCACTAACAGCCGATTTCAGTGTCACAGAGTCAAAGGGTTCAACTTTTGCATAGTGTACTTTTGCAAAGATCAGGAGCGGTGTTATAAAAAGTAAAAATATCTTCATTGTCATTCTTTTTTGACTGATTATAGCGAAATGGGGGTTAATCTTGGAAAGAGATCCCTCTCCTTTCCTCTAAAAGTCACACTATTTCTGTTTTTTCAACATATCTTTTTTTAGATAATTAATATTTTTTTGTGTACTTTTTGTTGTAGAGTGCTCTTTTCCCAAAACTTTTTCCTGTATTTTCAACGTCTTGTCCAACTCTTCCAATGCCTCTTTATGTTTCCCCTGTTTATAATATACCAAGCCGATATTGCTACATATTTTAGCTGTGGAGATATGCTCTTTCCCTAAAGCATCTTCCCGTATTTTCAAAGCTTTTTCATACGCATCAAGTGCCTCTTCATACTTTCCTTGCTTACGATAGACAGAACCCATACTATTATATGTCTTTGAAAGAAGTGTATCTTTTTTTCCATACACAATCTTTTGCATTTTCAACGCCTTCTCATAATTTTCAAGTGCCTCTTTATATTTACCTTGCTTACGATAGACAGAACCAATATTGTAATATGTAGTGGCTTTTGTAGGATCATTTTTAGGTAAGAGTTTATTTTCTATTTTTAACGCTTTGAAATAATATTCCAATGCCTTGTCGTAGTTTCCTAACTTTTCATAAAAAAACCCTAGTTGGCCATAACTGATAATGATCTCTTTGGCATTTTCTCCATAAGAGTTCAAGTCTTCATCTAATTGTTCAAGAGTATAGGTAATGGCACTTTTATAGTCGCCCCTTGCTTGAGCCTGCTGTGCAAGCTTATAACTTGCATGATAAGCAGAGAGTTGCGTCACACATAAAAAAGCTATTCCAAATAATTGTTTTTTCATTTATTTTCCTTGTAATGAACTAAAGTATTTTAGTATCTCAATCTTTATCGTTAATTAACAGGAAGTTGTACCTGTTCAGAAGGCATGACTTGTGTAATACGGTGCAGGTGAGAAGCTTCAATATATCGTTTTTGAGACTCAAGTTCCCCTAAACTTTTTTGAAGTGCCCGAATCTTATGCTCTATGGGTTCCATTTTAAGTAAAAGGTTCTCTTTTTCAAGTTCATATTTCAAAAGTGTAAGTTCTGTATCACCTATATCCTGTTCCAATCTGTTTAATTCTTCTCGTCTATGCCGGAATATCATTTCTTTCTTTTGAAACTCATCCAAGCGTTGAAACTCCGTTTCAAGCTCTGTAACGACTACTACTTTTTGTATCCACTTTTCTGTAAAGTGTTCAAGCATACGCAAGTGATGATTGACCTCTTTTTCTACCTCAAGCAATGTACTGTTGTATGGCTCTTTTTCTTTGAGCAATAGATCCAAACTGATACGTACTGTTTCTATCTTGTGGGTACAGGCATGTAGCTCCTGCGCATAGTTTGCAACATTCTCCTTATATCTTCCATCCAGTGTACTGAGTGCCATAGTAACCTGTGCAGCGATCTGCGCAGAGACTTCACTCTTCTGGGTACCAGGAAGATCATTTATATCTTTTATTGTGGTCTGTTCAATCATTTGCTGTGCCATACTACTTGCCTATACTTCTTCAGTAAATCTGTTTTGTACGGTTTGACGTTTGGCTTGAAGCTCTTCTATCTTACTTACTACCTGATTCTTTGTGCCCTCTTTAAGTTTAAGCTCCAAGTTTTCATTGGCATGATTCAACTTCAATATCTCTTTCTCCAACTCTTTCTCTTTTAACAAATGATTCTGCTCCTGTTCTGCATGAATCTGATGTAATACGGTAATTTTCTCATCTTTTTCTGCCAATATTACTTTGTCTTGTGCACTTTTTCTCATTTGTACGATCGATATACCCAATAGCAATAAAAAAAGGAAAACCGTACCTGTATAAAGTGATGTTTCATAAGTAGTTTCTGCCGCCTGTGCCGTATGGTAGATAAGTATGAGTAGAAGTAAATATTTCAAAAATAATTCCTTGGAATAATATAATCCGGTATGGTAAGATATAACAGCTTAAGGAGACCTCTAATAAAGACGAAATAAAAAAAAGGATAAAATGATACTCTTATCTCCTAAAGGTGGAACTACATATTGAATACAGAAAGTCAAATGACTATTATTACCCCCGTTTATAATGAAGTAGAGAGTCTGGATAGACTTGCTGATGTCTTAAAAGGATACCTCTCACAATCTTCTGTCAAAAGTGAAGTACTCTTTGTGGATGACGGTTCAACAGATGGCAGTTTGGAAAAGATCAAGCAAATTTGTGAAGATCCAGGCTTCTCTTATATCTCATTCAAAGAGAACCGTGGGCTGAGTACTGCCATTAAAGCAGGGATTGATCATTGTACAACACCACTACTTGCCTATATTGATGCAGACTTACAAACTACACCTTATGATTTTGACAAACTACTTGAACATATCAAAGCACATGATGCGGTTATAGGCTACAGAGCAAAACGTAAAGATACAGTGAGCAAAAAGATACAGTCACGCATTGCAAACAAGATCCGCCGTTCCCTCATTGATGATGGGATCATCGATACAGGTTGCCCACTGAAGGTCATTAAAACCGATGTAGCCAAACGTCTTCCATTCTTTGATGGTATGCACCGGTTTATCCCGGCACTCATCCTTTTAGAGTCAGGAAATGTCAAACAGATAGAAGTACAGCACTTTGAGCGTGAAGCAGGAGAATCCAAATTCAATATTTTCAACCGTTCAATCAGACCACTGCAGGATGCTTTTGCCTACCGTTGGATGAAAAGTCGATATATCTCTTATGAGGTCGCTCAACACAACCGTAAAGAGAGTAAATGAACCAATACGGATCATGGATCTATCTTGTAGGTTTTGCAGCACAGATACTCTTCTCTGCCCGTCTCCTCGTACAATGGATCAAATCAGAAAAAGTTAAACAGGTACTGACACCTGAACTCTTTTGGGAGCTCAGTATTGCAGCATCTCTTCTTATGTTCCTCTATGGATGGCTACGAGATGATTTTGCCATTATGCTGGGACAGACCATTACCTATTTTATCTATATAAGAAATATCCAATTGCAAAACCGATGGAAACGTCTTCCGATCTTCATAAGATACTTTCTTATACTCTTTCCTGTGATCGCCATCTATCATGGTTTTAACAATGGAGAGATCGATACCATCAGACTGTTTGAGAACAAAGATATTCCTTTTTGGTTACTGATTTGGGGAAGTTTGGCACAAATCATTTTTACATTCCGTTTTGTCTATCAATGGATATATTCAGAAAAGATCAAAAACTCCCATCTTCCTTTTGGTTTTTGGCTTTTGAGTCTCATTGGCTCTTCCATGATACTCTTCTATGCCATTATCAGGCTTGATCCTGTACTTTTCATCGGTCAACTTTTTGGGTTTTTCATCTATATACGCAATATTATCTTGGGACTCAAACAGAAAAAGGAGACAACATGACCAAAGATAAAACACTGCTCTTTCTCCTTTTTATTACAGCACTGATTCTACTCTCAACAGTCGGTACCTATGGAGTCATAGAGAGTAGTGATGCGCGTTACGCAGAGATAGGTCGTGAAATGTTCATCTCGAAAGATTGGTTACACCCCAACCTGCTTGATATCCACCATTATCATAAACCACCTATTACCTATCAGATCACGGCACTGGGCTATGAACTTTTTGGTGTCAATGCCTTTGGAGCCCGTTTCTTTTTACAGATAGCCATACTTGTACAAATGCTACTTGTCTATCTTTTAACGCTACAGTTTACCCCTAACAAAAAGACAGGTCTCTGGGCAGCAGCTATCTATTTTACCTTTCCACTTGTACTGGTTGCATCACGAAACCTGACCACTGATGCCTTCCTCACAACCTTTACACTTTTAAGTATCTATGTTTGGGTACGTTATCGTAAAGAGGGACAATCCCTCTGGTTGTATATATTTACACTCTCTCTTGGTCTGGGCTTTTTAACCAAGGGACCGGTTGTTTTTCTTGCTCCAACCCTCTTTGCTCTACTTTATAATCGTTTGGAGACAAGTAAACAAACATGGAACATTCACCATATAGCAGCATGGTCTCTTTTTATTGCCATCGCTGCATCATGGTTCCTCTACCTGGCTATAGACAATCCTGCATTCTGGGACTACTTCATAGGAAGACAGACCGTAGATCGCTTTTCACACAATGTCTTCAGTCGCAGTGAACCCTTCTGGTATTTCATTGCTTTAGCACCACTTTTGGGAATGCCTTGGCTTTTACTTCTACCATGGTTCATTAAGAAGTTAAAGTTAAAATTTTCTACAGATACTATAGAAAGTATCCTGCTTCTTGCTGTAGCTGTACCTCTCATTTTCTTTTCTATTTCAACTTCAAAGCGAATTCTCTATATTCTGCCACTGTACCCTCTTTTGGCAGTTGTTATCGCACTTATGCTGCAAAAAACAAAAGAAGAAAAGAGTATTTTTGTCTTACGTTTTATTGCCAGCTATGCACTGCTTCTATTCATTGCATTGGGTATTGCACCATGGATAGCGGGGAAGATCACTTTTCCTACACTACTCACACCTATTTCATTTTTTCTAATACTCTGGCTTGTGTGGTTTTGGCGTAGTAGTACGATGGAAGTAAAAAGTAAAAGTGTATTTATCTCTTTTGTGGCTGCAGCCTACTTCCTACTGGCAGCAACCACACTCTTCTCTTACAGTGTACAGAGCTTTAAAATAGCTACACCTGTAGCCCAATGGATCAAAGAGAAACACTTAGACAAACAGGAGATACTCGTTTATAATAAACGACTCCCTTCACTTGCTTTTGAGCTGAACCGCTCTATCATTTCACTCTATAACGGAGACCGTTCACTCAATAGGGAAGTACAGTTTGAAACAGACAACAAATGGGAGAAATACCTCTATAACATTACACAAAAAAGTGAAAGACAACGTCTTGAAAGACTCTTAAAAAAGAACCCTAGCGTTCTTGTTGTGTATAAAGTTGACCTCTCTGCGGCACAAACATGGCTCAAAGCTTACTACCCACAAAAAAAGAGACTTGGGAAATGGACGATTTATTATCAAGAGGACAAGGAGTAGACAATGAAAATACTTGTTACCGGTTCAGCAGGATTTATAGGGTTCCATCTAGCAAAAAAACTTCTTGAGATGGGACATGAAGTTGTAGGTATTGACAATCTTAATGACTACTATGATGTCTCACTCAAACATGCAAGACTTGCAGAACTTGGTATAGATCATAAGCAGATAAAAGCATACCAGGCACTACGGTCCGACACATTTGAAGAACACCGTTTTATCAAACTTGATCTTGAAAATAAAGAAGAGATGGCCAGTCTGTTTGATAAAGAAGCTTTCGATGCAGTATGTAACCTTGCCGCACAGGCAGGTGTACGTTACTCTTTGGAAAATCCACATGCCTATGTCAGCAGTAATGTTGTTGGTTTTCTCAATATCCTTGAGGGATGTAGAAACAGTGGTGTGAAAAACCTGGCCTATGCTTCCAGTTCATCTATATATGGACTGAATCAGGCACAGCCTTTCAGTACTTCACATCATACAGACCACCCTGTCAGTCTCTATGCTGCTACCAAAAAATCAAATGAGATGATGGCACACAGTTATGCACATCTCTACGGCATACAAACCACTGGTCTACGCTTTTTTACCGTATATGGGCCTTGGGGACGTCCAGACATGGCACCTATGCTCTTTGCCGATGCAATCAGCCATGACAGAGCTATAAAAGTATTCAATCATGGAGAGATGAGTAGAGACTTTACCTATATTGATGACATTATAGAAGGTGTCATTCAAGTTATCTTACATCCCGCCGATCCGGATCCCAGCTGGGATGCCAAAAACCCTCTACCTCAGAGTTCTTCAGCACCCTACCGCATCTATAACATTGGAAACAGTGAACCTGTAGCACTCATGGAGTTTATAGAGACCATAGAGAAACATTTAGGGAAAAAAGCCAAGAAAAACTTCCTTCCTATGCAAGATGGCGATGTTGTCTCCACCTATGCAGATACCCAGGCACTTACAGAGACCTTCAATTATACCCCTTCCACTTCTCTCAATGAAGGTATAGGATCATTTATCCAATGGTATAAAGCCTATTACCAGTCATAAAAACAGTATAATGACAAAAGTTTTACAAGAAAGCAGGTTCAGATGAAAATAGCAATTGCAGGTACAGGATATGTCGGTTTATCCAACGGTTTGCTCTTGGCACAACACAATGAAGTCATAGCACTTGATATCGTTCCCGAAAAAGTAGAGATGCTCAACCAAAATATCTCCCCCATAGAAGACAAAGAGATTGAAGATTTTCTCCAGAGAGATGATCTTCACTTCAAAGCGACACTTGACAAGGAACTCGCATATAAAAATGCTGACTTTATCATTATCGCCACCCCCACAGACTATGACCCTCAAACCAACTATTTCAATACCAAAAGTATTGAAGCAGTGATCTCTGATGTACTGACCATAGCACCTAATGCTGTAATGATCATCAAGTCCACAGTACCTGTGGGATATACCCAACGTCTCAAAAAGACTTTTAAAACAGACAATATCATCTTCTCTCCGGAGTTTTTAAGAGAAGGTTCTGCACTCTATGACAACCTTCATCCCTCACGTATTATTGTAGGTGAAAAAAGCCAAAGAGCTGAACGTTTTGCCTCAATTCTCAAAGAGGGCGCTATGAAAGAAGATATCCCCGTACTCTTTACTGACTCTACAGAAGCCGAAGCTATCAAACTCTTTGCCAATACCTACCTGGCAATGCGTGTTGCATACTTTAATGAACTAGACACCTATGCTCAAACTCATGCTCTCAATACCAAAGAGATCATTGAAGGAGTAGGACTAGACCCTCGTATTGGTATGCACTATAACAATCCTTCTTTTGGATACGGTGGCTATTGTCTACCAAAAGACACCAAACAACTCTTGGCAAACTACCAGGAAGTACCGGGAAACATGATGCAAGCAATCGTTGATGCCAACAGAACACGTAAAGACTTTATCGCTGATAGTATTATCAAGAGAAATCCACAGATAGTAGGTATCTACAGACTGGTTATGAAAAGCGGCAGTGACAATTTTAGAAGCTCTTCCATTCAGGGAGTCATGAAACGTCTCAAAGCAAAAGGCATTGAAGTTGTTGTCTATGAACCTGTTTTGGAAGAAGAGACTTTTTTCCGATCCAGAGTCATCAAAGATCTCGATAAATTCAAAAATATCTCAGATGTCATCATTACCAATAGACGTACAGAAGAACTTGACGATGTAAAAGAGAAGATCTACACCCGTGACATTTTTGGTGGCGATAGCTAAACAGTAAAGGAGAACCAAGTGTTAGAAGAAATAAATCATTATCTCTTTTTTCAGATCAACCAATTTGCAACAAAAAGCAGTACTCTTGATCTTCTAGCCATACAAGCTGCTGAATATCTACAATACCTTACTATTCTTACTTTTGCAGCACTACTTCTCTTTGGCAAAAGACCCATAAAATTCATCGCACTACTCTCACTCTATACCTTCATTTTAGCAAGAGTGATCAACTACAGTATACAAAAGATCTATTACCACCCCAGACCTTTTATGGATGAGCTTGGTACAAACATACTTGCCCATTCAGCCAAAACTTCATTCCCCTCAAACCATACCACGTTCATGCTCTCTGTCGCATTCATTCTCTTGTATTTTAAAGAGACAAGAACTATAGGAGTCATTCTCTCACTGACAGGACTTATAAGTGGTTTCTCCAGAGTATATTGTGGTGTGCATTACCCTTTTGACATAATAGGCTCTATATTCGTCTCCATCGTAGCATCTCTTATTATATATAAATACCGAGATCTATTCTCCGCACTTCATACAAGTGTTACAAAAGTATTTAAAAAATAAAACATATCTTATCTTTTTCTACACTTTTAATTTACTTTTGTAACAGTCGTTCAAACTTTGGATCTGTTATCCCATCATGTATCAACTTTTGAAGTGCCAGAGGAAATGTTTTATACATATCGCTACAGGCATAGGCGGCAGACATACTAGATTCATATTCATACCTTGATTTAAACCGATAACTCACTCCATTTGACGATGTTAAAGTGATATCAAATGCCCAATAAGCATTACCATATACAGACCCACCATCTATCTTATGAATCGTAGTATTAATGATTATAGGGGAACGAGGATTATAAAGTCTGGCTTTTGTAAATTCTTTTTGAAATGCATGCTCAATATATTTTGCATAAGTCTCATCCTTAGGAGGAGTCACAGAAGTCATCAATCTACACTTTACTGTTTTATTATGCTCTGATACATCTGTAAATTTTCCGATATTCACGCTGTATCTTTTAGCTGCATAAATTTGGAGCACAGACTGATTAGTTGCTGTTACATTATAATCAAGCATCTCATCTGTATTTGGGTTTACAACAGCTGCAGCAATAGCACCACAGCCATTCAAGACTAAAGCACTCATCAGAATAAAAAGTATCCAAATATTTCGTTTTATTATCATCTCATTCCTGATCTGTACAGATAAAATCTATATTATTTTAAGAGTATCCTACTTACACTACATGAACGTAATATGAATTTAGATATGGGTTTTTAGGGAAAGTTTACAATTGCATAGAAATTAAGAAATATACATGGGAGGCTAAATGGTATACCAGCTAACATTTAAAAAAGTTTTAGACAGATCAGGTGTACCTATAAGTTGTGAAATCACCATAAAAGAGCATCTCTTAAATACTGTTACTGTATCCCACTAGTTATAAAATTTCAGAAAAAATACTCAATTAAACTAATATTTTTCATAATTAACAGTTAATTAACAATAACTTGTCAAAATAAATAAATTTTCTGAGGAGGAAATAATATATGAGACAAATTAAATATTCGTTAGCGGCAGTTTTGGCAATTGTTGCTACATTGAATGCAAGTGAAGATTTAGGGTTGATTACGGTTGAGTCATCAATAATTGATGATAAATTTGATACGAAAAAATTGGAAGTTTCAAGTACTGCAACATTAAATGGTCCTGAGGTAGAAGAGTATCATGCGGAAAATCTAGCAGATGTATTGAATAATATCCCAGGTGTAACAGTAAGAAAAAATGAGGGAGATTCCAATAAAATACATATCAGAGGTATTGCAAGTGAAGTATATATGGGAGAAAAACCCGGTGTTGCTATAGTGATTGATGGTGTTCCAGTACAAGAGAGAGCCGGTAGTGTAAATATAGATATGGATAATATTGAATCTATCAAAGTCATTAAGGGTGGTGCTTCTTATTTGTATGGAAATGATGCTTTGGCAGGTGCTGTGGTCATCACTACAAAAAGACCAAAAGGTAAGAATGAAGGATTTGTCACTGCAGAAAGTGGAAGCAATGGATATGAAAAATATGTAGCAAGCTATATGGGAAGTACAGAAGATCTTGCTTTTCAACTTCAAGGAAGCTATAAAGGAAGTGACGGATACTGGGAAGATTCAGATTATTGGGCAAAATCATTTAATGGCAAAATACAATACTATATTGATGAAAGCAGTGACATCACATTTGGAGCAGATATATCGAGTAGATATGAAAATGATACAGGTTCAATCACGCATACGACTTATAATCCAGATACAGGAGTATATACCAATCAAGTTGAAACCAATCCAACAAGTATAGGTGAGGTAGGTTATGCAACTGATTATAATATTGATCTGTCCAAATATTTTATAACCTACTCAAAAGATTTTGACAATAATTCAAACCTAATGGCACAACTCTATAGATATGAAGATACTACAACCAATAAAAGTGGTGCATATGACAGTAATCGTGATGGGCTTAGAGATGATCATATCTATGATTCTTATGCCAATACACTCCAAAATGGTTTCAAGTCTGAATATAGAATGGATGGTGATAAACTGGCTTATATGGTCGGACTTGATATTGCTAGAAACGAAGAAGATAAAAATAGTAAATACAGGGTTGATTATACAGGTCGTGATAGAGTTTTACATCCTATTGGAGAAGTCTCTAGCGATACTAACAATAAAGAAAATATCAATGCGCTCTACGGTGAACTTAAATATAAGATAAATGATAAACTTGTTACTACCATAAATGCAAGATTTGACAATATAGAATATGACTATACCAATAATTTAACTGCAGATACTTGGAATAAAGATTTTAATGAAGGTTCATATAGAGTTGGTGCCACCTACGAACGTGTAGAAGATCAGATTATTTACGGTAGTATCTCAACAGGATTCAGGGTACCGACAATTTCTCAGCTTTATGCAGGAGACATTTTATCGGGGAGATATACATATGAAAATAATCCGGATATAAAAACAGAAAAAACATATAACTATGAACTGGGATATAGAGGAAAATATAATTTCATAACTTATGATGTATCTATTTTTCAGCTTGATAGAAAAGATGTTATTCTAAGAAATGGCGGAAACTATGTTGCCGACCCAGACAGCAGAGCAAACCCTATTATGTATGGTAACTTCGCGGATGTTCAAAATAGAGGACTGGAACTGAGTATGAGTACGGATAGAAGTAAAGAGTACTATTTTATAGTTAATTATGCATATTTAGATTCACAATATACAAGATATGATGAATATAAGTTGATTTTGCATGACACTGTTACAGATAGAGATTATGTAGAAGGTACTTATGACCTGTCCGGTAATACAGTACCAAGAACATCAAAACATACAATTTATCTTGAAGGAAATTATTGGGCTACGCCAAACTGGCTGGTTACAGCCGGAGTAAACTATAGATCAAGTCAATATGCAGATGAAATGAATAAAATTAAAGTTGATGGCTATTCAGTAGTTCACTTAAGAACCAAGTACGATCTAAAAGTGTCAAATTTGGATGTAGAATTTTTTGCTGTAGTTGATAATCTGTTTGATGAACAATACTACATGATGCCAAGAGTGACAGGTGACAGAAATGATGACGGTTACTATGATGTACGCGATATGGGGCTTACCGTAAATCCAGGACGTGTTTATACGGTTGGACTAACTGTAAAGTTTTAGGAAAATTTAGTTGGAATCAACAACTCTTTTTTCTATTTTTATCATAGGACTCTCTTACGGAGCAACAGCATGTATGTTTTCATGTATGCCGTTTTTAAGTCCTTTGCTTATCAGCAATTCAAACGATACAAAACAGGCATTGGGGATTATATTGCCCTTTAGTTTGGGTAGGATATTCAGCTATACACTTTTAGCGATCATTGCCTATCTCAGTTCTTTTTGGGTAAAACAGGTATTGGATGACAATAGTCTGTTTAGCATCATTCTTGGGGTCAGTACTATCTCTATTGGGCTTTTTCTATTTTATAAAAGTTTTAAGACAGCTAATTCATGTGGACATACAACACCTTTAGTAAAGAAACAAAAGTTAAACAAACTGAGTTTTTTTACTATTGGCGCAACTATGTCAGTCAATCCGTGTGCTCCTATAATGGCTCTTTTGGCAGTTGCGGTAAACAGCAGTACAATTTACAATGCAGCGGCCTTGGGATTGTTCTTTGGAGCAGGAGCTGTTATCTTTTCGATCCTCTTTTATGGCTTTATCGTCTCAAAAATGATCAAAGGGTTAATGGTTCAGTTTTCCTCTTACAAAATATGGATAGAACGCTTTGCAGCACTACTGTTGATAATAGTAGGAGTATTGGTATTAAACGGTGTTTTAATACTTTAATTTACAAATAAAGGATACAGAAGTGGTAGATTTTATAAAGCGTGACAAAAATGATATCTATGCAAAACCGATATTGGGCTTTTTATTTAAAAATCATAAATTTTTAGTGACACTTAAAATAGTAGTCTTGGCTTTGTTTGTATATGCACTCTATTTTGGTTTTGCCCATACGGGGAAAGAGAACACATTTACTACTGCTTTGTTTTGGGGCATTTTCTGGTCTCTGTTTATGGTAGTTACTCTTCCGACATTTGGACGAATTTTTTGTGGAATATGCCCTCACGGATTTATGGGTAAATATATTACAAAATTCGGATTGAAAAAAACAATGCCAAAATGGATGCAAAACAGGTATATAGGTCTCATGTTGCTTGTGATAGGCTGGTGGGGGATTTACTATATGTTCCCAGGTGTATATAGAACACCTCTGGGTACGGCCATTTTATTTACAGTGATGACCTTACTCTCTTTTGTGATCTATTTTTTATATAAAGATATGAGTTACTGCAAATTTATCTGTCCTATAGGCACCCTTACCAGAGCTTATGGCAAACTCTCTTTTACCTGGCTTGGAACGTATAAAAGTGCATGTAATGAGTGTAGAACATTTGAATGTGCAACAGCTTGTCCTTACAACTTAAAACCATTTACTTTTGACAATAGAAACTCTATGATGGATTGTACTTTATGTATGGATTGTAGTGCTGCGTGTGAAGCTGTCAGTTTTAAATACAAGAAGCCTTCTTTTTCACTCTTTTCAAAATTTAGAATAGTTAAAGCTGAAGTCTGGGCATTTGTACTTATTTTGGCTTCCATTCCTATTACTATGGCATTTCATCACGGTATTGGAAGAAGTAATGCTGCAGGTGATATGATATGGTCAAAAACAGCTGAATTCTTCAAAAGTTTTATAAATTTTGGTCCGGTAGACCCTGTAGGACTGTTTGCATTTCTTTATGCGATGCTCTTTACAATTTCAGCAGCAGTCATCGGCATGTTTATTGCTTCCAAGATACTTAAAAAAGATTTTAGCAGTACTTTTTATAACTTGGGGTACTCGTATGCTCCACTATTTATATTGGGGTCCATTGCCCACTCTCTTGAAACCTTTTTTACAAGAGGATATGAGCGTATTGTAGAAGGATTTGCTTACGGTTTTGGTTTTTCTGGAGATGTCGCATCACTGGCAAATAGAGGAGATAGTTGGCTTCATCTATTTGCCTTGTTGAAATGGGTTGCCATTGCCTGGGCACTGATTATCCTTTATAAAAGAATGAAACTTTTGGATGCTGACAAAACAAGAAAAATCATTGCATATCCTTTTGCCGCATCTTTAATCATCTTCTTCTTAAGTGTAAATATGTACAGAGGATATATTTTAAATACATACGGGAGAGCTTCAGGAGGGCATGGGAGTCATGCTGGAGGAGCAATGTTCCAGAGTGTTCCAAAAGACAAAGCCATACTCTTGCAAACAGGAGAAAATAAAGCATCCTGTGCCGCCTGCGGTATGAAACTCCCTATGTTCTACAAAACAAATCACGCAGCACATCTGTATGAGAGCATTAGACAATATTGTTCTATGCATTGTCTGGCTGAAGAGAAGAGCCTTAAAAAAATGCCTATTAAAGACTTTAAAGTAGTTGATGTCAAAAGTTTAAAGTTCATAGATGCAAAAAGAGCATTTTATGTTGCAGGAAGCAAGAAAAAAGCCACTATGAGCAAAGTAAGTAAATATGCATTTGCCAATAAAGAGGATGCTGTCAAGTTTTCCAAACGATACGGTGGGAAGGTAGTAGACTTTGACACGGCATTCAAAATTGCACTGAAAGATTTTGATACATCCTCTAACAGAATGATCAAAAAGGTATCTGCCACTGATATTGTCTATTTTACCGATAAAAACCCCGCAGCCAAGAAAAGAGATAAACCTGGTGGACATATGCATGGCGGTTCAAGAGGGCAAGTTCCTACAAAAAAAGTATGGCCTGTTTTTATAGACAGAACAAATACGTTAAGCTGTATAGGCGGTATAGATGCCGAACTTTATGTGTTGGATGCAAATCTAAAAACAACAAAAGCTAAAGAGTCAAGAGGCAGAGGGTGTAAATCGGTAAGTTTTAAAATGCCGGACAATGGGTACTACAATCTTTTTTATACCGACAAAACAGTCAGTGATGGTACTTTATATATTAACACAGCAAAATATGAATATTTAAGATTCAACCATAGCAATGATGCAGTGTATGATGATGAAAAAATGTCGGCTCACACGATAAAGGAGATCCCTTTTGATATCTTAAGACTAAGAGAAGAAGGAGAGACTTTTTACCACCGTCTTTACTCCGGTGAGAAGATCAGAATAAAAGTAGTTCTAAACTCTAAACCTCTAATAGGGGCAGATGTAACACTCTCTACACAAACAGGATGGTCTAAAACAGTTAAAACAGATAAAGACGGCATAGCAGTTTTTACCCTTATAAAAGACTATTTTCCTCAGTGGGAGAAGTTTGACAGAAGACATAAAAACAAATTTTTGCTCACAGCATCTTATATACAAAAGAGTAATGGAAAATACAATGATAAAGCATATGGAAATGTAAACTATACAACAACATATGCATCGCTTTATTATCCAGGAAAGAGTGGGTATGTATCATATGCTTATGGACTTTTGGCAGCAGTTGCCGCTATGCTTTTATCTGGATTTGTTATTTACTGGTATAGAAGAAGACGGGAAAAGCCGTTTCAAGAGGTGAATTTCAATGAAAAAGATTAAAGACTTTATCAACAATGCAAACATAAGAAAATTTAGATTTTGGCTACAGATCTTTTTCTTTATACTCTTTGTATACGGAGGCTATTTTGCCGTTAATCTGGGAAACAGTATCCCGGTTTTTTCATGCGGATATGACAGGGAAGTGGGTGGTATGTGCTACTTCCTTCCTCTGCAGCATCAACTTGCACGTCCTTTGGATGTGCTTTTTAGTGCAGCAAGTATCTCTGTTCTTATCGGTTTCCTCACTTTCTTATTATGGTTTATTGTATTTAACAAGGCATGGTGTGGGTATGCCTGTCCTTTGGGAACAATGCAGGATTGGATCACCGGTTTACGAAAAAAACTTGGAATCAGATACAGTACCTATACACAGCCGCAATTCAATAAATTGAAAAAGATAAAATATTTCATGCTCGTACTTGTGATACTGGCTCCTGTGGGTGTGGGTATGGGGCTTCTTGGGGGCGAGTGGAGAACAGCTTTTTGCCAAATATGTCCAGGCAGAATGATCACACCTCTTTTTGTAGGAGATGTATCTCAATGGAGTATGGATTTTTCGACAAAAAGTGCAATGGTATTGACTACTTTAGGTTTGGCAGTCACAGGTCTGTTTTTTGTGGGTTCATTTATCAAAAAAAGATTTTTCTGCTTTTTCTGCCCTATGAGTGCAATGCATTATATCTTTAGTGATGCAGCACTGATAAAACTTAAAAAAGATGGTGATAAGTGTACAAAATGCGGTGACTGCTATAATGTCTGTGATATGCAGATCAAAGATATAGCTGATGATGTTGAGAGTACAAATATTTTAAGAGATGACTGTATTCTTTGCATGAAGTGTGTTGCTGCCTGCCCAGAAGATGATGCTTTACATGTTGATATATTGAATATGAAAGTATTTACATCAACCAAAGGCGGTTTTTCTAAAAGAATGGAGATGGATAAGTTGGAGGAAAAAGATGACTAAAGATGTAAGGAAATCTAAAATAGAAACTCCAAAAGAGAGACAAAACCGCCATAAAGCAATGGAAGCTGCTCTGGTACTCGATAAGATAAAACATGATTTCAAAGAGCCTCCAAAAGCAATGGATTATTTTTACGATCTTTATGAAAATGTGCACTGTAAACAGCAAGCTTTGCATGATAACAAGGTAAAGGTTGGAACGATGTGCATACAGGTACCCTCAGAGATAATCTATGCTCTTGATGCCGTACCTGTTAGACTATGTAACGGTTTTTTCACTGATGATGATATCGGAAGTGATCTGCTTCCTGCAAAATCCTGTCCCCTGGTCAAAGCAACTGTTGGGCAATTCTCATCAAATAACTTTTCAGATAAACCAGATGTGGTAATATCTCCGACAACCTGTGATCAAAAAACAAAATCAGGTGCTATCATTGAAGATATGGGCTATTCTGTCTTTGATATGGAATTTCCAAGAACAAAAGAGAGTGAAGAGAGCAGAGAGTATTGGAGACGGAGTGTCAGAAAATTCACAAAAGAGTTGTCAACGGATCTAAATAAAAAACTGACAAAGAAAAAACTCAAAGAGGCTATCAAAAAAGTAGGATATGCCCAGCATCTTTATCATAAATTAAATATATTGCGAAAAAATCATCATATCCCTATTTTAGGAACAGATATGTTTTTGGTTACCAATGCTTTTTTCTTTGACAAGATAGACAGCTGGATAGAAGCAATGACAGCACTTTTAGAAGAGACAGAACAGAGAGTTAAAGATGAGATCAATGCAGCAGGAAAAAGAAGTCCGAGGATTGTATATACAGGTTCACCTCCGATATTTCCAAATCTGAAGATACCTCTTTTGATAGAGCAGTCCGATGCTGTGATCGTTGCAGATGAAACATGTTCATCCAACAGGATGTTCAACGATATGGTAAGTGTGGATGAGTGGTTCATGTACGATATGGTGGATTCAGTTGCAGATAGATATTTAAAAGGGTGTACATGCCCAATCTTTACAAAAAATGAGGATAGAAAGAGAAGAATTATTGATCTGGTCAAAGAATATAAAGCTGATGGTGTAGTCTATCAGGCATTTGCAGGCTGCCAGGTCTACGAGATGGAACAGAGGTCTGTTTTGGAAGCCATGGAAAAAGAGGGAATACCTATACTCTATATTGAAACTGACTACTCTCCAAGTCATTTAGGACAACTGACAACCAGAATTGAAGCATTTGTCGAATCGCTTAAAAATAGACGGAGAAAAAAATTATGAAATATTTTGTAGGAATTGACATAGGTTCAACAGCTATTAAAGTTGCACTTGTAGATGAAAACAAACAGTTGACAGGGCATAGAATAAGTGCCAGTGGAAGCATGTTTTACAAGTATGCAAAGCAGAGTCTAAAAGAGATGCTTGACCAATTAGGTATTGATGAAAAAGATATAGCATATACAGTTTCAACAGGATATGGAAGAAAACTATTTAAAGAAGCAGATGAAAATATAAGTGAAATCACTGCAAATGCTATGGGTGCAGTGGCTGCAGCTGAAGGTGAATGTGAAATTAAAACCATTATAAATATTGGCGGTCAGGATTCCAAAGCCATCTCACTTGATAACGAAGGAAATGTGGTAAACTTTGCTATGAATGACAGATGTGCCGCAGGAACGGGAAAATTTCTGGATGTGGTTGCTATGAATCTGGAGCTTGAAGTGGATGAGCTGGGTGAGTATCACTTTAAATCTGAAGGTACCCCTCTGGCAATCAACAGTACCTGTGCAGTATTTGCAGAGTCTGAGATCATCGGACTTCTTGGAAATGACCATAGTGTTGAAGATATTGTTGCAGGCGTGCATTATTCTATAGCTAAAAGAATCATCAAACTGGTTAAAAGAGTTGGGATAAAAGAGAGTATCTATTTTGATGGAGGACCTGCACTTAATAGTGGACTGGTTCAGGCCATAGAAAATGAATTGGGAAAAGAGTTGTTTATCCCTAGGTTCCCACAAGTAACCACTGCATACGGAGCAGCGATACTAGCGCATGAAGCATATGCGTACGAAGATAGTACTGAATAAAGTAATGATCATAGATAAAAGAATAGGAATAGTGTATGTTTGAAAGAGTATTGAAATTTTTTATTGATAACTATAAAATCAACTATACTCTGTTTTTTCTTCTTTTTGCTGCAGGTATATATGCTTATACTCAAATTCCTAAAGAAATATCTCCCACAATTGATCCTGACTCTGTAACAATCAGAGGCTCTTATGCAGGAGCTTCTGTAGACAGTTTAAATAAAATGGCTGTACAAGAGATTGAAGATGAAGTTAAAAATATTGTAGGTGTACAAACAGTTACATCAGTAATATCTCCAGGCAGATTTTCTATCATGCTGGAACTCGATAAAGGAGTTGACAAGAACACACTCATTAGAGATGTAGAAGATGCTATATCACTTATAAGGGTTAATCTTCCAAATGATATGGATGAACCTGTCATTAGAGGTGTGGCACATTCAAGAAGCATTATGCATATATCCATACTCTCTTCCAAACTTCCCAGAAGTCAACTAAAAGGTCTGTCCAAAAAAGTAAAAAGTAAACTTCTTTCTATTAAAGATGTCTCGGATGTTACTATATTTGGGGATTCAGAACTCTTTTATGAAGTCTTGATAGATGAGAAAAAAGTCAATGCTTATAACCTCTCTTTGTCTGAAACTATACGAATGTTTTCAGAACTTTCATACATATTTCCTCTTGGAAAGATAGAAAATGCTAAAAAACAATATTATATTTCTACAAGTGATGGAAAAAAGCTCTCTACGGAAATTGAAAATACCATTATACGTATCAATGATCAGCAAATTGCTTTAAAAGATATAGCCAGTATTGAAAAAAAATATGAAGATTCATCAACACTTGCCAGTATGAATGGTGCTAATTCTATCACACTTGCTGTCTCACAAAACCCCAAAGGTGATGCTGTCAGTATAGCGCAGGATATTAAAAAACTTATCTCTGAAATGAGTAGAGAAGGTGTTGTTTTTAATGTCAGGATGGATAAATCCACTATCATAAAAGACAGACTGAATATTGTGATTTCCAATATCTTACTGGGAGTCATACTCATCACATTGTTAACAGCACTTCTTATAAACATCCGTATAGCATTTATCATCGCTTTGGGTATCCCTACTTCTTTTGTCATGGGTGCTATCTATTTCTATTTTACAGGGTACAGTATTAATATCAATTCTCTTATAGGTGTATTACTTGCCATTGGAATTATTGTCGATGATGCGATAGTTGTGAGTGAAAATATCCAACAATACATTGAAAAAGGACACTCTGCCAAAGAAGCAGCTCTTTTAGGGGTAAAAGAGGTGGCAAAACCAGTTACAATTGCGTCATTGACCACACTATTCTCTTTCATTCCCCTTTTAATGCTAAGTGGAAGGCTAGGTGAAATCATACAGCTGATCCCTATTGCATTTTCTGCACTTGTCATTGCATCACTGATTGAATCCTTTATCTTTTTGCCTATTCATGCATCTCATACGCTTTCTCTCAATTCAAGGACACTTTCCTGGGAAAAGATCAATGCATACTATTCAAGGATCTTAAAACTATTTGTGAAGTACCAAAAAAGTTTTTTATTAACTTTTTTGATCATTGTTCCTGCCTTAATTTACCAAGGTGTAAAAAGCTCCAAGTTTCAAATGTTTCAACCTTTTGATGCTTCGTCCATAAATATAACATTTAAAGCAAAGCCTACAAAGACACTGGAAGAATCTCTGGAAATAGTACAAACTTTGGAAAAGGATATTTTAAAGCAAAAGGATAGATTTTTTGTAAACCATGTAAGCTCAACAGCAGGGTATAGAAGAAGTGCAACCGGTTCTGCTGAAATGTATCCTTATGTAGGATATATATCTATAGAGTTGCATAAAATGAAACCTTTAAATTTTGTAGATAAATATATTACCCCTTATCTAAGTTTTTATTATGATCCTAAAGAGAGAATCAGAGATATCTCTTCACAACAAATATCCAAAGATCTCAGAGTATGGTTGAAGGAGCAAAAGTATAAAAAAACATTTAACTTAAATAATTTAATGGTCGTAGAAAATAAAATGGGCCATACAAAAGCAGATATTCGTATAGGTGTTATCAGTGATGATTATCAAAAAGCCATCAAAGCCATTAGAGATATAGAAGATAGTTTTTCCAAAGTAAAAGGAATCAAATATTTTGGTGACAATGTGAAGGTCGGAGTTGATGAGATAAAGCTCAAACTCAATACCTACGGTGAAGAACTTGGGCTTACTGAAAAGTACTTGGGCAGCTATATTTCTGACCTTTATCTTTCAAAAAAAGTTGGTACGATCTTTGATGGTCAAGAGCTTTTAGAAATTAAAGTAAAATCATTCAATATTGAAGATGATCTGGAGAACTTTAAAAAACTTGAAATACCTTTGAAAAACAATACCTTTGTAAAGCTCGAAGATATTTGTGAATTTGAAACAGTAGAATCTTTAGAAAGATTGGTAAAAGATAATGGTGAAACTAACTTTTATGTTTTTGCAAATGTTGATACTTCTGTAATAACGGCAACAGAAGTATTGGAGAAAATTTCTCCAACTATTGAAAAGCTAAAAAAAGAAAAGAATATAAAGCTGAAATTTAAAGGAGAGAGAGAACAAAAAAGAACTATGGAGACTGAAATGCTATTTGCTTCTATACTTGCAATTATCTTGATCTTCATCTCTATACTCTATCTTTTCAACTCTTTACGCGAAACTGTCATTGTGATGTCTGTTATCCCTTTCTCTTTTCTTGGTGTATATGCAGGTCATTTTATCATGGGACTCAATATATCACTTCCGTCTCTTATTGGTGCACTGGGACTGGCTGGTGTCATAGTAAATGACGGTATTATCATGATGTCAACACTGAAAACAGCCAAGCAAAAAGATGAGATATTTTTGCTTGCAGCAAGAAGATTCAGACCTATAGTGCTTACCTCTGCTACAACGCTTATAGGACTTTCATCACTGATATTCTTTGCAACAGCACAAGCAGTGACCTTTCAGCCACTGGCAGTCACTATTGGTTTTGGGCTTTTATGGGGTACCATATTAAACCTTTTTTATCTTCCTACAATGTATAATTTTTTACGCAGCTATAAGAAAGAGAGATTAGAATTGGCGTAACAATATTCCTACAGTTTCTTACCCCCTTCTTTACTCATTTTTTCAGAAATACACTACATAAAGGTTGAGGGAAGTGATGTAACAGAATAAAAAATATATTAACATATCCACTGTTACCAGTATTATAATACTTTTGTCACTTTATTAAATATATGATCCATCAGTAGAAAATGTGGATTTATTCATCCACATTTCTGCCGGATACTTCTCTTTTTGAGAAACGCAAATAGAGTATTGGCAGAATGATCAGTGTCAGTAACGTTGAACTGATCAATCCGTTGATCACCACTATGGCCAAGGGTCTCTGGATCTCTGAACCAGGCCCTGTAGCAAAAAGTAGAGGAAGCAGTCCAAAAGCAGCAATGGTCGCAGTCATCAGTACCGGACGCAGCCTTTTGACCGAACCTTCAATGACCGCATCTTTCAGATTTGTACCACGCTCTATAAGATAATTAAAATAATTCACAAGTACGACACCATTCAATACAGCAATACCGAGCAACGCAATAAACCCAACCGATGCAGGTACGGACATATACTCCCCACTCAGATACAACCCTATGAACCCGCCTATAAGTGCCAAAGGAACATTTATCAGGACCATGACTGCCTGACTCAGGGAACCAAATGAGATAAAGAGCAGCACAAAGACCAAAAAGAGTGCCAAAGGAACAATGATCCCCAGTCTGGAAGCGGCACGCTGCTGGTTCTTGAACTCACCACCATACTCAACATAATAGCCTGCCGGCAACTTGATGTCGGATTCTATGCACTTTTGTGCCTCTTCGACAAAACTGACAAGGTCACGCCCTTCCACATTGGACTGTACAATGGTTTTTCTATATCCGTGTTCATGCTCTATCTGTACCGGTCCGGTATTGGAGATGAATGTGACAAAATTGCTCAATGGAATAGCTTTCCCGTCGGGCAGCGGATAATAAAGTTTTTTGATCTTGTCAAGAGAGTGTCTCAATCTTCCCTCACCTTTGACCGTGAGCGGAATACGGCGCATCCCTTCCTGAATGATCCCTACATCTATACCGGTGACCATCACTTTAAGAAAATTATTGAGTTCCTCCTGTGTGATGTTATAGTA
The DNA here is from genome assembly GCA_027081115.1 of Sulfurovum sp. Classification (GTDB taxonomy): domain Bacteria; phylum Campylobacterota; class Campylobacteria; order Campylobacterales; family Sulfurovaceae; genus Sulfurovum. The sequence goes on along the minus strand of JALWLD010000057.1, from coordinate 38,465 downwards.
GGCCATTGCTTTTTTGTCAAATTCAAGTTCAAAGTACTCTACACCCTCGTTTGCCTTTTTATAGACATCAGAATTTCCAGGAATTTTTTCAAGCAGTGCTTTGATTTTGACAGCGATCTCTTCAAGCACGGTATTGTCACTTCCAAAAATGGCAATAGCCAGGTCTCCCCTGACACCTGTAAGCATTTCAGAAACCCGCATTTCAATAGGCTGCGTAAAGCTGTATTCAATACCGACAAATTGATCAAGAACTTTTCTGATCTCCTCTATCACAAAATCTTTGGAAGGCTCTCGCCACTCCGATTTCCCTTTAAGCACCAAAAAAGTATCCGTATCATTTAAACCCATCGGATCCAGTCCAAGTTCATCACTCCCTGTTCTTGCAATGATATCTTTGATCTCAGGCACAGATTCACGCAGTTTTTTCTGTATCTTGAGATTAAGTGTCAAACTCTCAGAAAGAGAGATTGACGGCAGCATTTCCACTCCAATAATAATACTCCCCTCATCCATGGTCGGCATAAATGCTTTACCTGTGATCGCCGCGAGATACAGTGAACCGCCAAACAGTACAAGTACAGAAAGTAAAACTGCTTTGACATGGGCAATACACCAAAGAAGTACCGGTCTATAGAATGCTGTAAGTTTTTTAATAAGCCAGGACTCTTTGTCCGGACGTTTCTTCAAAATAAATGAACTCAATACCGGGATCAGTGTCAAAGCCAAAATCAGAGAAGAGAAAAGGGCAAATATAATACTGAGGGCTACCGGTTTGAAAAGTTTCCCCTCCAAACCTTCAAGTGTAAGCAGCGGCATAAATACAATGATAATGATCAACACACCTGTAATAATGGAAGGGGCCATCTCTACTGTAGCCTCATAAATAATATGCAGTTTATTCTGTCTTTGACGCTTTTCACTTCCAAGTTCAGCGGTAATGTGTTCCACCACCACCACCGCAGAGTCGACCAGTATCCCTATGGCAATAGCAAGTCCTCCAAGACTCATAAGGTTCGCAGTCAGTCCAAAATACTGCATAGCAATAAAACTCATCAGCAGTGCAAAAGGTAAAATAAGAGCTACCGATACTGCTGAAGCAAGATTGCCAAGCATCACAAGTAAAATGATCATGATCAAAACGATCGCCTCATAGAGTGCTTTTTTAACTGTATCCGTTGCCAAATTCACCAGGTCTGAACGATCATAGAAAATATCTATTTTTGTACCATGGGGAAGCATCTTTTCAAGCTTTGCAAGTTCCTCTTTCACGCTGCCCAATACAATAGCCGTATTGATCCCTTTAAGACCAAGTACCAAGCCCTGTACAGCTTCTCCTTCCCCATTCTTGCTTACAAATCCCGAGCGGGTTAAAAATCCAAAATGCACTTTGGCAACATCTCCAACAGTAATGACCCTGTCCTCAATTTTAGCAATGGGCAGGGTTTCTATATCATAAATATTTTTCAAACGTCCGACACTCCGAACCAAAATACTCTCTACTCCCTGGGATACACGCCCTGCACCATCATTTTTATTGTTCTTCTCCAAGGCATGAAAGATCTGGTCGAGTGTCACACCCATAGCTCTCATTCTATTCAGTTCAGGTACCACTTCATAGGTCTTTACCTTCCCACCCAGCGCATTGACTTCGGCAACGCCACTAATGGCTCTGATCTTTGGAGCAATGATCCAGTCAAGCAGTGTACGTTTCGCTTCCAGAGAAAGGGCGTCAGACTCTATAGTAAACATCAGAATATCACTCAGTGGCGTAGAGATCGGAGCCAGTCCGCCCATAGTATTTTCCGGTAATTCATCTTTGATCTCTGTGAGTCTCTCCCCCACTTGCTGTCTCGCCCAGTAGATATCGGTACCATCCTCAAAATCAATGGTAATGTCACAAAGACCGTATTTTGTCGTGGATCGCATCATCGTTTCATAGGGAATACCCACCATTTTAGTCTCTATAGGCACTGTGATTCTGGACTCCACTTCTGCCGGTGTCATCCCGTTGGATTTCATGATGATCTTCACCTGTGTAGGAGAGATATCAGGAAAAGCATCAACGGGGAGTTCCATATATGTCTTGACACCAAACCCCAGGATCACCAGGGCCAAAAGAGAGAAGAACATCCTCTGCGCAAGTGCAAATCCTATGATTTTATTCATTGTCAGCACCTAAAAGATTTTTCAAAATGGCAATAGAATTGACTGCAATGTCATACTTCAGTCTCGGAGACGGTTTAATATAGTAGTGCTTGTCACCTTCTGCAAGCACCTCAACAGGTGTGGCGACAAATCCCTCTTTGGTTTTAATAAAAACAATCTGGGTATTTCCCTCTTTGATCACAGAGGTTTTTTTAACTTTCAATACATCTGCAAAAAGCGTAAGCTTTGCAGAGGCGATCAGCCCAGAAGAGATCTGTGCATCCAAAGGCAGTAAAAACCGTACCTGTCTGGTCTGGTTTTCAGAGTTGATCACCGGTGAAAGCTGCAATACTTCAGTATCAAAAGTATGGCCTGCCATAGAGACTCTGACCTTTTCACCCTCTTTGAGTTTAATGGTTCTTTCTGCTTCAATATTTGCTTCCAGCCATAAAGCACCCTGCTGTTTTATCACGAACAGTGCATCATCGGGAGTGGTACTCTTTCCCGGTCGTACATTGAATTCAATAATATTTCCGTTTACAGAACTGGTGATCTTTATAGTACTTAAAATTTTCAACTCTTTAAAAAGTCTCTCTATCATCTTTTCACTGGCACCGTAACTCTTTAACAGGGCTTTGGATGCAGCCACTTTTATCTTGTCTGTTTCAAGTTCTGCATTGGCGGCAACACACTCTTTTTGAGGAATGATATCTTCTTTACAAAGCATGTTTTTTCTCTCTGTCAAATGATGGTGGTGTCTGAATTCAATGGCATCGGAGATCGCTTTTTGCTGTATTTCGATCCACTTGGTCCCTGTCACTTCGGCAAGTACCTCACCTTTTTTGACCTTCTGATACTTCGCCACATTCACTTTTTTCACATTGGCTTCAAAAGGCAGTGAAATAGTATGCAAGAGTGTAGGAGGGGTCACCACCTGTGCAATGAAGTCCCCTAGAGGATAACTTTTTGAAAGCTGTGGTTTCTCCACGTTTATCTCCCAGTTTTTCTCCTGTTCTAATGTGATCTTTACTTCTTTTGCATACGTTATAGCTGTCAGCAGTATAAGCAGCAGTATATATTTTTTCATCTTTTATCCTTTGTTTCACTGACCGTATAGAGCGTGAACAGTGTTTTATAATATGCTTTTTGTGTCGTATAGAGCTCTTCCTGCAGCTGGTATGACCTTTGTTGTGTCAAAAGATACTCGATCACCGAAGTCTCTCCCAGCGCATAACTTTGTCTACTTAAAGGCAGCAGTTTTTTGACATAATCATCATGGTTACGTTTTGCCGATTTGAGTAAAAGTGCCTGATTTTTCAATTGTGCTTTAAGGCGCATGATGAGATTTTGTTTCTCTCTCATCTGCTGTTCAAAAGAGAAGCGTACTGCACTGTTCTCATAGAGTGCAGCCGCTCTTTCATGTTCCGACCTTTTAGAACTGAATGTCAGAGGAAGAGAGACACCTATGCCCACCCTGTCTACATCGATCTCCTGACTGTATTGCATAGAGAGATCAACAGACTCCAACGTATGTGAATAGCGCTTAAACTTCGTCTCTGTACTGTGAAGCCTCTTTTCATATGCTTTTTTAGAAAGTTTTAATGTATCTCCCAGAGCGACCCTGCTTCTTATTGGGTAGATATCTCTACATGTAAGCGTTGCATTGGAAGAGGAAGAGAGCATGCTTAGGCGAAAAACACTCTGTTTTGAGATCTCCTGATCCATTTTAAGTGCCTGGAGTTTAGCATAAAGTCTGTTCTTCTCTATCTCCAGCTCGAGGAGCTCTTTTTTCGATATTTCCTGAAACTGATACGCTTTTTTCTTTTTACGGTAGAGTGTATTAAAATCATGATAATTCTTTTGAAACGTTCTGTAGGCTTCATACTCTATGCAGTGTCTGTGGTAGAGATTTTTCAAACCATTCTCATAGGCAACAATATTTTTAGCCCCATCCAAACGCTCTGCTTCATTCTTCAATGCTGTCACAGCATACTGCTCTTCCAAGACATTGCCAAGCATGATTTTTTTACTCATACCTACCATGTACTCATTTCCGCTTGTCCCTACATCGGGATCTGCTTTGGTAAACATACCCATGAGTTCAAAAGGATCGCCTGAGGTATCTGCCATATTTCGTGATGTTTGCGCCAAGGTTCTGTTTTTTAATGCCTTTTGCAGTACATTATTGTTTCTGCTGCTCTGAATGACATCTTTAAGTGAGTAGGTCGAAGCGATACCCAGCTCCATACAAAAAACAAAAAGCCATACAATCCGCAGCCCCTGTCTTGATTTTTTATGCTTATGCATCTGTTTTGAATTCCTTTGTAATAACGGCAACCAACAATCAGTGAAATAGACTTATTTCATTGATATCTGCCTTGATATAGTTGTGATCTAATAGTGTAGAGTAATATACAAAACAGCTCACTTTATGATAAAGTTTACTGTTACGGTACTACTACTCTATGTTTTGAAAAGTAAAAAGGGAATTTTATACTATAGGAGGTCGTTCATCCTGTTCTTTGTCGGCATAGAGATATGCCAATAATGGTGTCGCAATCAACACTTCAGTTTCAGTAGGTTCACAGAGTAAATATTCACTCTCCATCACTGCGAGAAAATGGAACATGTTGTGCAGATGGTGTAAAGAGTGATACTCTTTTTCACCTAAATCTGAATCTGAATCTGAAATCTGTACCAGAGAGTTACTATGATCTGACTTCATATTATCCAGAACAGTATCATGCATAATAATAAAAGAGAAAACAAAAATAAGTAAAAAAATGATCTTATTTCTCATATCTGTTCCTTTCATCATACATATACCGGTATCTTACTCAAATCATTCTTAGAAGATAATAAAAATTATTATTTACATTTTAAAAACTCCAGCTTGCTGTCATACATAAGGTTCTATGTAAACTACTCGTCAACATACTTTTCATAGGTTCCATAAGCATAACCAGTACTAATTTCATCAACAATATCATAATTTGTATACACTATTGACAAAACCCCCTGCTGCCACAAAACTTTTTTGAATAAAACTTCTGATATATACAGTCGTTGGACCTACTGCACCTATATTGATACCAAACTCATGTTAGTAGATTTCTAATTCAGGAAATTAATAATAGATAAAAAGTAGGGTATATAGACTGAATAACCTGTTGTAGTGAGTTTTTTCGAATACATATGGTTTTATACAAAGATAATAGGTGCAACGATAAGTTATATTCACCTATCGTTATAGCGTTGTGTGTTTCTTTGTTGGTACAGTTATTGGTACATGTTAATTATTATTAAATTGTTTATAATCACTTTTAAAATCTTGTATCATCTCTAAAGAACGTTCTGTTGGAGTACTTCTAAATCCAATACTAATATTATTTTCTTCACAAAATTTTTTTATATTATATCCTAATAATTTTTCAATTTTTGATAGGTTTTTATTTGTAACATGTCCTGTATTATGAGGTATCCATCGTTGAAAAAATATTTTTTCTTCATCTGGTATTGCACAAGTATTTATAGTTTGATAATCAGTTGAATTTGGTTTAGAAAAATTAATATTTTCACTACCTATGAATTTATCTAATTCTATTAAAAAATCAAAAGGATTGTACCTTTTATTTGGATCATATACTGTATCTTTACAGTTAGCTAATGTTTTATATAATTCATTTTTTATATTATGATGAGTTTGATAATATTCAAGATTTAATATAAAACCTTTTTGTGTTCCTTGTAATGCAATAATAAATACATTTTGAGCAAGTGAATATATAATTCTAAAATTACATTGATGATATTGTAAATCAAATTTAACTATTTTATTATTTGATAGTTTTATTTTGTCTCTAAATTTTTTCCAATTATTAAATGAAAACACAATGTCCCTTTTCTTTTTACCTATACTTTTTACCGTTAAACTTCTTATTTTTTAGTCGCCCATAATTCTATATTTGCTATTTCTCCACTTTGCAAGGCATCTCTTGATGTTCTATGTGAGTAATCTATATTATTTTTATGAAGAATTTTATATTTAGATTTTAATGATCTAAAATCTGAATAGAACCGTATTGAATTACTTTTATTATGACAATATGCTTTTGCATCAAATGAATTACTTACAAGTAGACATTTAACTTCTTCATTCTTTTTAATTTTGTATTCATTATTAAATACTTTTGTAAGTTCATTTTTTTTATTTTGTTCTTTTCTATATTTAGCAGCTCCATCTTTTACAAACTGAGGAGGTTGACAGCCTATTAATAATAATGCCACAATTAATAAGATTCCTTTTTTCATTCTTACCCTTTATGTTACTTTTTGTTACAAATACTATCATTTAAAATTTTAATACATTATATATATTTTAGGCTTAATTTGTATATATTTTAATATTTTTTTATTCATTTTTTACGCTTAGAATATACTATTTATTTAACTCTTTTTTTTTGCTTTTTTATTCCTAATTATTCTATATTGCTCTTAACAAAATAAACGTTAGGGGTAACACATGAACAAAAAAAACCAACTCTGTCTCTTCAAAGATTGTAAAAATTATTTCTTTCTTGGTGTATTAGCAACACTATTCACACTTTCAACATCAGCACTTATTTATGTTAAGTTAATGGGAGTCTAATATGAAACACTTTGTATATGGACTCTATTCACCATCATATAAGATGATTAAAATTGGTAAAACACATAATTTTCAAAAACGCTGGAAAGATTTAGCTCACTGGCATTTCGATGAAAATAAATCTTTTGCTCTATATTGCAAAACTGAAAGAGCACAAAAAAGAATAGAAGATACTCTAAAGATTTTCTTTGAATTACATCCTAGTATAAAAGCACAATCTACACATCAAGATGGTTATACAGAATGTTTTGATGAACGTATCACCAATGATGTAAAAGACTTTTTCCAATATTTTTCTAAACGCTATTCTCATGAATACTCGTATATAGATAACATCAAACCTTTTATTGGTTTCCCAAATTTTCCTTTTATTTTTAAAGCTGAAGATGAGTTAGTTGATTGTTCAACTCAAGTGGTTTCAAGTAAAAATGGTTCTTTAATTATTGATCTTGATAATCCTGTTTTATATCTTGACAAAGATTATTTATTTGATTTTTAAAATTACAGGGCTATCTGAGTTTACCCCCTCATTTAGCCTTGACCATTAGGTCAGCATTAGCTAGGGGTAAAAACAAATAAACATCTTAATTAAGGGGTTAAAAATGCAATATCAACTAATCGGGCAAATCTTTGAGGTTATACCAAAAGAATTTAAGGATAAAAAAACAGGTGAAGTAACTAAGTCATTCGTAGAAGTAACAGTAGAACAGGTATCAATTGATGCAAATGGTTTTAGAGTAAAAGATGTTGAAAAGATAAACTTTGACCAATCTTACTATCAAGACTTAAAAAGCAATATTGATAAGTACATTGTTGTGCCATTTGAACACAGAAGCTGGAGAGATGCAAACACTAAACAAATGCAATCTGCAATGATGATGTCTGAGGGTGCTACATATACCATTCATGACAAAAATCCACTTAAGCCAATTGAGCCTAAAACAGAAGTCAAAAAAGCTTCATAGCAGGATGCTTTTTTCGAGCTAATTACTCTTTTTTGTCATGTGGTATATCTCGAAAAAATGTTCACATAAACAAATAATGCGTGAGGGTTACTATTTAACTCTCCATGCATAAGATACTTAGTTGATGTAGTTATAGGGGTAACTATCTACATGAGTTAAGTCTCGACTTGCTCTAAAATTCAAATATAAGGATGGACAAAATGTTCAAATCTTTTAAAGCTAAATTGCTTGGTCTTATTTCACTAGGTGCCGTTATGGCTACATCTGTAAGTGCAGAGGTTCTTACCGCTGAACAAAAAACGGCTTTAACAAATAGCCTTAGTGCTGGTTATAGCGAGTACATTGGTTTACTTGTAACTGTAGTTGCAGTAGTTATCCCTGTTGTATTGATTGGTCGCTTTCTTTGGGGCAGACTTGGTAAAGGTGGAAACGCATAAGTTTCTTTTCAAAGGGTGTTTTATCACCCTTTAATCATCATAGGGGTTCATATGGAAATATATATAACAGATCTAGGTTTTTATTTTTCTTTACTATTCATTCTCGCTTTAAATATACGTTTTGCATCTGCAATCAAGCGTTTATTTTTTAGATTAACGAGGCTAAAATAATGAAAAATAAGTATCTATTTTTAATTTTTATTATCCTTTCATCTTTCCTATCTGCTGATATCCTCTACATTAAAAAGAATAGATGTATCTTAGATAATTACTACTTCCAAAATAATAAATTTTACTATACCTATTCATCAACAGGATATAAAGCATCTACTAAAACTTTTAAGGCTTCTGATCTTGAATATGGCTATGAATATGTTAATGATAAATGTCAGAAACTGCAAGTATTAAAAGATACAAAAATGACATATCAAAATTATAAATTTATGGCTGCATTAACTGGATTGTTAATAGGTTTTTTAGTTTTTAGTTCTGTGATTTTTGTTTTTATTAAAAAGGATTAATTATGCAATTCATCATAATACATTTAACAAATGATTTTACTTTAAATTTCTTTTTCAGTATTTTTACTTCTGTCTTGATACCTATCATTTTTTCATTACTTATATTAAAGCTATTTCTAGGCAATAATAATGAGTAAAAACGTACTATTTTTTATTATATTTTCTACTTTTCTTTTCTCTAATGGGTGGGATACACCTTGTTTAGTTCCTTCCGAAAAAGTTCGTATTCCTGATCCAAATAGAGTAAAAACAGATTTTTTAACAAAAGAGTTATGTACACGTCATAGCGGAATATACTATAACTGTTATGGCTCTTCTGAAAAACTTGATACATATATTATACTTGACCCAGTAAGTGAGGGTAGTACAAATTGTAATATTCGAATAGTTACTGAATATTTTCAATATGTTGATGCTGTATGTATTGATACTCCTTTCCCAGCAATTGACCCTAATTATAACTATTCTGAACAATGGATTGTTGGTTCTAGTGTTGAAGCAGGTGAAATTAGTTTATGTACTCAATATAACGGTACTATTGAAAATTCAACTCTTTCTTGTAATCGCTATCAACGTTGTAAATATGTGCCCCCATCTTCAACAGATTGTTTACAATCTTTTCAAAATACTCCTTATTTTTCAGAATATACAACACAGGGAGAGTGTGAAACTTCACTGAATACAATACAATATCCTATTGTAAAATATGACATTACAATAGATAATGTTTATAAAAAAACTTGTTGTTATGCCGATATATCAACAACAGATGCTAATAGTTCAAGTTCTGATAGTTCTTCTGGGGATAATTCTTCATCTAATAATTCAGGCGGAGAGACATCCTCAACTGATGGTTCGTCTACAGAAAATGAGACATCAAATACAAATAATAGTAATAATAATTCATCTACTACTAATGACAATAACACCTCTACCACAGCTGATAACAATACTACAAATAACAACAATATTACTAATGATGGTTCAATCCTTTCTGCGATAAATAATTCCAATGTTCATCTTTCCCAGGTCAATGATAATCTAGGTACAGTTAGTGGTCGTATTCAAGTTTCTGGTGACAAGGTTTACAATGAAGTAAAATATCAAGGTGATCGTTCACATGATGATACTAACAATTTAATTACATCAATAAATGGTAATCATGATAATCTTATGCTCTCTGTAGGCAATATAGAAACAAATTTAGGCTATATGCATAATCAACTTACTACTATGATTGATATTATGCGTAATGGTTCTTCTAGTGGTGATGGAACTTCCCCAGGTACTTCTTCCAATCAAGGTGATTCTAATATTACTATTAATTTTGATGATAGTCGTATTGTTGAAGCAAATAATAATACTACTAAAGCTGTCAAAGATATTTTTGACTTCTTAAAAGATGGAAATATCTCTGATGAAGATCTTGATTTTAATAACACTTTAGAGGATGGTAATTCAAGTACCTGGTCTGATATTATGTCACGTTTTGGAGATGCACTTAATGATCTTAATATATCAAAAGAAGATCTCGAAAATAACATAAAAACAGAACTTGAAGCTCAAACAGCAGATTTACAAGATAAATCTCAAAATCTTCTCACTTCTACACTAGATGATCTTTTGGATAATTTCTTTAATCCGCTGCAACCATTTATTGATGCCGGTCAGAATATCAATAACTTCAAAACGATTAATATACCTATTAATATTGATAGTGAATATATACATGTTCATAAATCACTAACATTTACTGTGGATCAATTCTATAACTCTAAAACCAGTCTTATATTTGATGTATTGAAAATTGTTTTACAACTTATTGCTGTTATAGCAGGTATGTTTTATTTAATTAGAGGAGTTACACATGCTTAGACTTTTTTTTATAGGATTAAAGCGTTTTATTGCCCCTATAATAAAGTTTTTTTCAAAAAAACTTAGTTGGCTTATTGCTCCTGTAATGGGTATTATTAGTTTACTCATACGTGTACTTACGGGAGGAAAGGAACTTTTTGTTCTAGTTTGGGGCTATGTTTCTGCTTATTTTGTGGTTTCATTACTAAAACGTTTTATACTTTTTCCTATTGTTGCAGGTATTATTATTTTTCTTCTAGGATATTTTTATAACACCTATACTTTGTCTTTTTTAGATGGAAAATCAGTTGAGTCATACATTGCTGATACTATCAATTCACATGATTATTTAATTAACGCATCTGTATTTATGTATCAAATAGGATTACTTCAAGCTCTTACCATTTTCTTTTATTTTATGTTAATTACATTCATTATCCGTCTATTTATTGACTTCTTGAAAAGGGATTAATTATGGTAATGAAATTACTTTTTAAACCTTTCTCTTTTGTGGATCCTAAAAGTAGATATTTTACAAATATATTAAGTGGTGAAACAGGTGCAGGTAAATCTTCTCTGATTATGCAATTGCTATATCTACTTCTTACTAACAAAGATGCTCAAATGCCCTTCAAAAGAGTGTATATCAATATAGACGGTTTTGATTTTGATTACTTCAATAATTTAGCAAAAACAAATGGTCGTGATGTTCAGTTTTTTTGGTTGAATATGCATGAAGTATTTTCTTTTGCAAAAGAGGAACGTGAGTTATACCAGGTATATAGTACAGATGGTCAAGGAACAATAGCTAAACGTATTAGAGAAAATATCAGTGAAGAGTATATTAAATATTTCTCTTCTCTCATCATTTGTGATGAAGCTGATAACTATCTTGGAACAGATCTAAGTAAAGAAGTAAAAGCTATGTCTTTAGGTTTCTCAAACTTTATGAAATTTAAACGACATCATCATATCGAAATGTGGTTATTAACACAAAAATTTCAAAACCTAAATTCTACATTCTATAATAACGGTGCAATCAATAGGTTTCTACGTGTTAGATCTATGTTCTTTTCTTTTGGAAAAACAAAGGTGCTGCAACACTGGGTCAATTCTGATACAAGTAAAAAGGATAACTTACTCGATAGTTATTGGTATGAAATTGAAGATGATCTCTACAATAGGTATGATGTAGGTGCAAATATTACTACTGGTGATGGAAATGTTAAAAAACTTAAATTATTATTTTTATCACTTCTCGCTGGTGCTGTTTTTTCAATTTATATTGGTTATCAAATCCTTGGTAAATATTTTTATGAGGATGACTCCGGTAAATCTATAACTTCAAAACAAGCTACCATTACAAAACCAATTCATGGTGAATTTACAAAAGATATACACCGAATAGATAATGTCGTAAAATGTGTAACTTTTAAGAATATCTCAAACTGCTACTTTGAAAATCAGTTCACATCTATATCTAATGATTTTATTACTGGTCTTATTGATCAAAATCTTTCAAACATTCGTGTTCTCTATTCAGATACTGATACTTCCTATTTATCAGTAGATGATACAGGACTTTCGTTCATTTTTAATCAAAAAACAAAAAGGGGTAAATATGAAAAAGATAATTAAACTACTTGGGATTTCATTAATCCTTACTTCACTTATACAAGCGAAAGAATACTCATTTTATGATCTGCAAAACCTTATGAATGCTAAATATGGTGTAACACTTGTTGTAGATAAAGATATCTTGGATGAATATATTATTTATTCAGATAATCTTAAACGTGATGCTACATTACAAGAAATTAGATCTATGGCAATTGATGCAGGATATAACTATAAAAAATCTGGTAATTTTATTAATATTACTAAAAAATCAAAAGCAGAACAAAAAGCGATTGAAAGAGATATTGCTCTTACACAAAAGAGAAAAGAGCATGAATTACAAATGCAATTCAAAGAAGATGAAAAAGAATTGACTGAAGATGATTTCTTTATTGATGGTGTTAAAACTGATCTTCCTCGTAAAGCAGTTAATCAGATATGTAAACAAATGAGATATGACTGTACCTATATTTCAAATGGTGCATACCTGGTAAGATCTAAAAATGATGCGGTTGATTTTTCCTTGTTTGAAGCATTTAAACCTGGTAAACAATATGCCCTAATGGGTACAATCATTGAAATCAATAAAAATGCTCTTAAAGATAAACATATAGATATTAATGCTTTTGCTAATGCTATCTATAGGAGTAGTTTTATAGATCTAAATATATTGGGTGAATATGGTTCATATTTTACAAATACAGCAACAGATAGTAAGGTTTCGGTAACAGCACTTTTTAAATTCTTTACATCTAATGGCATAGCTAAAATCACTTCAAAACCTTACTTGGTTCTTGAAGATGATGAACCTACAGCATTTACCACTGGACAATCTTTAACTGTAGCCAAAGACACCGTTACCAATACGGAAAAGGGAATAACTCAAACCAATTATTCTACAGTACAAGTTGGTTTAAATATCAAAGTAACTCCACAGTTTTCAAAAAGCTATATCTATCTTGCTTTAGATTTACAAATATCCTCACTACTTGATTATGATAAAGAAAAGAATATAGCCAATATAGCTAATCGTGGTTTAACTGGTAAATTTAGAATGACACCAGGGCGGGAAATAAAATTAGTAGGCTTTGAACAATCCTACCAAAATAAAAAGAATTTCAAAGTTCCTCTACTTGGCGATCTCCCTGTTCTTGGTTACCTTTTTCAATCACATTATAACGATGATAAAGACAATCTTTTGATTGTTAATTTCAAACTTGTAAAGGTGGATACCTAGATGTTAATTATGTTGCTATTAATTATTTTTGATGAATGGAGAGTTTATTGATATATTTTTTGAACACTACTCGTTGGAGTAGTGTAATCCCTTGGAGGGACAAAGGGTGATAAATAATCAGTTACTACGCCGAGTAGTAACATTCTCTGATAAATAAAGGTCAAACAATTAGATGACTTTTATTTAGCAGATAATAATTTGCTTTATATTCCGTGCGTAGCACGGTATTAGACTGACACACTGAAACCCCTCGGAGAGGGGTTTTCAAGTGTGTCCCTTGGCTAACTATAAAAAGGTTGCCGACAATTTTAAAAAGGGGTTAAAATGTACCACATAATTCATTTAGATAGAGATACAGGCGTCACAAGTTTTCTTAAGGGTTATTTTGATTGCAAAGATAAAGCTTTAAACGAACTCGATAGGATAATTACAGAATATGCTAAATATCCTAATTTATTTTCTGATTACAAGATTTCTATTGTTCAAGATGTTTTTATGCATGTTCATGATTCTAACAGTACAGGTTCAATTAATATTTCTAGGAGTGAACTATGTACGGATTAACAAAGAAAAACAAAAAACAGGTACTCGACAAAATAGAGAAACAAAAAGACTTCCTCTACTCTCACTACATAGAGATCCAGGGAGAAAAGGTACAGTTGGCTAGTTTCTTTAAAAATACATTCATCAATGCAGATAGATACATAGCAGAACTACAACACCGTGTCTGGTCACTTGTTGAGTATGCACAAAGCAAAGAGCTTGTAAATGTCTTTCTCACACTCACGCTACCAAGTGAGTACCACCCTAAAAAGACCCTACGTAATGGAAAAATAATCGACAACCCTAAGTACGCACATAAGAACATCATCCTCTATGACATACACACCAAAGAAAAGGCTACAGAATATGAAAAGATGCTTTTTAAATATTATAAGACTACTAAGTCTACTCGTTACACTGGTAAGACTAAAACCGTATCACTATCCCCAAAGGATTATGAGCCTAAAAAGGCAAGTAAAGAACTTACAAAGATGTTTGAAGTCATCAGAAAAGACAGAAGCTACCAAGAGTTAGAAAAAGATGAACGTGTCTATTTTAGAGTGACCGAACCTCACAAGGATGGTACACCACATCTACACATAAGTCTATGGATACCCAAAGAACGTGTAGCAAGATTTGTACAAGCTGTTCACCGTCTCTACCCTGCACCTATGGCAGACATTGCCACTACTTACATACCACAAGGTTACGAACTTTACGAAAAAGTTTATAAACGTGATGGTAAATATAACGCAGGATATAAAACAAACAAAGAAGATAAGAGCTACATCAAGCTACAAATAGATGACTCTGTAGCCTATCTTATGAAGTACATCTATAAGACACTAGATGACCTTAGAGACAATAAAGGCATTACAGAGATTACTATGTGGTACATACTTCACGGTATCTGTAGGTTTTACACAAGTAGAACATTAATAAGCCTAAATGTCTATCGTCCTCTAGGTGGTAGACTCTCATTACTAGAACTTACAGAACATTATCAAGATGATACAGTCACCGTGTATTTAGAGCCTGAGACAAAACAACCCAAAATCATACAATATGATGATGTCATCTTATGGAATAAAAAAGAGTTTGAACTCAAACAATACGATAAAGATGATAAAAAATCACAAGGTACTATGAGTATTAGAACTGTTGATATAGAGATAGACGGTGAACAATACTATATGTTTAGATCTGGTACAAAACTTCATCATGTAGATACTTATAACGGTGAGTTTGAAAGTGAAGATGAATATATCCCACCTGTAACACGTATGAAAGCGATACAACTTTATAACTACTACAACTCTTTAGATTTAGATGACCCTGCATTAAATATCAAGCATTACGGACATGTACAAAACACTATGATTGAACGAGGATTATTAGAGGGTGAAGTAATGCCACTTGATGATTTTAATACTTCATTTGGAGATATATATGTTCCTAATCTTCCAGATGATGAAATTTTTAATCCATATGATAAAGGAGGCTTTTAATTGAAAACTACAGACCAAATAATAGATGAAATACTTCTAAAATCTCCTTATGGTGCTAAAGCCTATGAAGAGAGACAAAAAAGACATAATGAAAAAGATGCAGCTAAAAATAATGAAGATGAGATTGTAGACCATCCAAAACAAACGTATTTTAATTTTGAAAAGGAGAGTAATCATGACAGATAAAGAAGAAAAAGAAGATTTAGCTAAATTAGAAAAAGTATATAAAAATTTACAAAAAACAATACGTACCAAAAGAAAAAAATTAGGTATTCATAATAAACGAAAAAAACAAAAATCATCTACAGGACTTAGGGTAACTGCTAATGCTATTTTGCGTTATCTCCAAATTGTAGAGGGGTACGATGTTCAATCAATAAAGATAAAAATATTAGCTCTTTGTAAAAATAGTGATGAAAGAAATTATTTTATTTTAGAGAAAGGAAATTATAAATTTGTTATTGCAAATAATAATATAGTTAATGTCTTCAAACTGAAAGAAAAAATTGAGGAGAATAATAATGAGTGAAATAATCGTACTACAAAAAGATGAACTCAAAGAGTTAATAGAAAATACTGCTCGTCTTGCTGGTGCAGAGGGTGCAAGATTAGCCATATCTCAACAAAAAGCCCCTGTAAGCGAAAGAATATCAGAAGATGAAGCTCTTACTCTAATTGGGTGTAAAAAACGTAAATTAGTCCAATTAAGAGATGAACGCCTTATTGAATATTACACAAGTACCAAACCATTTCAATATAATCGTAAATCAATTCTTGATTATATTGAATCAACCAAGATAAAGTGTATTAAAGCATCATGAAATCAACACGTCATGAAGGTATCTATTATAAAATTAATAGACGCGGTAAAAAAACATATATCGCTAGATTTTCTGTTAATGGAAAAGCCTATAAAAAAACTTTAGGCAGTGAACCACAATTTAATTTAACTATTGCAGTAAAAGAACGATATAAATTAATAGATGCTATTAAAGCAGGTGTACTAAATCAAGGTAAGACTATTGATGAGTTATTTGAACGATATGTTGAATCTCGTAGAGCTTCATTATCTGATTCATGGTATTACAATATCACTAAAAACTATAATTTACATCTCAAATCACATATAGGCAATAGATACCCTTTAGACGTAAATGAAACTGATATTCAACCTATCATGGATGATATGATTTTAGGCAGAAATCCAAAAAATAAAAAATATAAACCTGCTACAGTAAAACAGATACGTGACTGTATAAGTGGATTATATTCTTATCTTCCAAAAATAGGTATTGAGTGTGAGAATATAGGTCATAAATTATTTGTACCAAAATTTGATAATAAAATTTACTTTTCAATCTCTGATATACAAGCAAAAAAACTCTTTGATATTATACTCAACTATGATGACCCAAAATGGAGAGCTTATTTTATATGGCTATTGCATGGTAGACGAAAAATGGAAGTAGCTTCTATGAAATGGGAATGGTTAAATTTTGATAAAATGATTTATCAAGTACCTTCGGATAACAATAAATCAAAAAAGATGATTATCGCACCTATGACTTTATTACTCCAAACCCACCTTATCAAGCTTAACCGGCAAGATGCAGGATTTATTTTTAAAGGCAATGGTTCTACAGGATATATATCTAGTACAGGTATAGATTTTCAATGGAGAAATATTAGAGCGTTAGCAGGACTTCCAAAGATGAGATTGCATGATATACGGCACTTGATAGGGTTTATGGGTGTTAACAGTGGTTATAGTTTAGAACAGATTGGTTCAGTTTTAGGACATAGTTCAACTGCTACAACCAAACGTTATTCTAACATGAAAAGTAATAGTGCTAAAGAGGTACTTAGTCATATGTTTGATAGATTTGTAGATTAATATGCTAGACTTCTACTCAAATAATCATAATTCAAGGAAAGCTATCAGATGTCATTATTAGATGAAATGTATGAAGATGGTCAAAGTGACAGACAGGATGAATTAGCACAAATACATCAATCTGATATAAAGCAAGTACAAAATTTATTTCAAGAATTTAAAGTAAAAAGATACAATATTGTTAATGTTGGTTTTGGTGATCCATTAATAAAAGACGAATTAGGCAAGTATCATGAATTAGATAAAGAATTTACAATTACTGAAATGAAAAATAAAAAAGGTCTTAATTATGGAAGTCATGAATTTAGTTATAGACATGATGCTGTAATACTTGAAGATATACCTTTAAAATATGTTAATAAACTCACAACACTACTTGTAGCTCCTATATCATCTAAAAAAAGACGTAATAGTATTTTATTAGAAAAAAAATATTATCCATTTTTACAAAATGATTCATATATTCTTTTAAACAGTATTACAAATATTGGTATTGAGAAAATTTATATTGCAAATACAAAACGCAGATTGTCTCGTCAAGGGCAGAAAGTATTATATGAACTTACTTCCCCAGTTCAAATAAAATTAAAAAATGTTTTATCAAAAATATTTTCTATCACATAATTTGATTTATGAAAAAATTCATTTACTATGGATTATGAACTTCTTAATAACTTTAATAGAAAATAAAGAAATTTATTATTATAATACAGAATATATACGTTTGTTTAAAACTATATTTACTATTGACTTGATAAGTTGCGACGAATCAAGAACCATGGGATAAGGGTCATTATCCCAAATAATCAAAATATTTTTATTATTTGTATTAGAACAGTAGACCAAAAACTACTGATAAGTTGATAGCTGTGAGCTGATGCTTTAAAAATAATCCCTAACTTAACGTCATTATACGGACTACTATCTGATTTTATAGGTAGAAGGCAATGAGAGCTAAGCCCAAATCCTTGACTGATTAATCAGTAAGACCATTCTACCAAAGAAACTATACAATATTTAACTAAAATATTTCATACCATGATGCTAACTTGTACCCAAAACAAAACATCAAAAAAAGTACAAATTAGAGTACAACTGTATATGTTAAATGATGCATTATTAGGTTTATTTGATGTAATTTTAATATTGTGAGATTATCTATAAATGGCTTTAAATGCCGATTATGTGGGAATTATGTACAAAAATGCACTTTCGTGCATTAATGTAAGGAGCAACGATAAGCCGGGTTTTGTCGTGGGTAGTTATTTATCTAGGCCTGTTGTTGCCAACAGACTCAAGCGAAGTATGTATGCTGATTGAACAGCTTGTGAGACTTATACCATATACTTCTTGCTGCGGACAGGGTTTACCTGGCTGAGTGTGTTACCACACCCACCGGTGGGCTCTTACCCCACCCTTTCACCTTAACCGGGCAAAGCCCGGCAGTCTACTCTCTGTTGCACTTGCCCTCAGATTACTCTGGCCATCTGTTAGATGGAGCCCTGTCTCACTTGCAGCCCGGACTTTCCTCTCGTAGTTTACACTACCAGCAACTACCTGTTGCACCTAAATCGGATTATAGCATAGATATTTATTAAAAGGAATACTTTTTCAACAAAGCAAAAAAACTACACAATTACTATAATTACTTCAAGAGTAGAATTATACGACTAATTATATTTTATAGGATAAGTAAAAATAAGTTTTGAATTTTTCAGAGAATAACTTAATAAGTAAGCTATTTAATTTTTGTAGATTGACTATTGGGACAATGGAGTTTATGTCCATAAATGAACAACTCCATCATCCAGAAATGTAGCGAAAAAAGCTTATGCTTTTGCTATCGCTTCTTTTGCATATTTCTGACCCAATTCATATGCCAATTTGTTTGGCGCATGGAATCTCTCAGGAACAGCTGCAAGCATTGTATCTACCAATAGCTGATCTTCAATCGCATGTGTATATGTATTGGCAATTGCCAATGCAACAACAGATTGAGTAAGTACAAGTTTTACTTCTTCTTTTGCAATAGTAATAATAGATATTTCAACAATATTCCATTTCTTTCTATCTTCATCTGTAGGATGTACAAGGTTTGGATCTACAACAATAGTTCCTCCTTCACGTACACCAACTTTAAATTGCTGATAAGAAACATCAGCAACAGAAAGCATAAAGTCAATTTGACCATCGATCGCATATGGGTACCAAATTTCATTATCATCAAGTTGAATATCAACAACCGTTGCACCACCACGTACTTGTGATGTATAAGTTGCTGTTTTCATTCCGAAACCACCTTGGTTTATTTTTGCTGATGCAAAAATAGTCCCTGCAAGAAGTACACCCTGTCCACCAACACCCGTAAATCTCATTACTGTTCTAGTACTCATTGTGTATCTCCTTATATCTTTTTATCAAAATCATCTTGTGTGATTTTTCCACGTTTACCTTGGTGTGCATCTATTACCATTTGGTAAGCATCACAATACTCTCTTTTTGTCTCATCTTGATGTAAAACACCTGTTGGAAGTAAATTCATTTTCTCTTCTTCAGGAAGTTCATCCCATTTCTTCTTAGTTGTTGTAATACTATCGATCCAGTCAAGTGTATCCATAGCTGCAACCATTTTGTTTTTACGACCAAGGTTTACGTGACAGTTAGTCAATGCATCTACATAAGAGAAACCTTTATGCTCAAGTGCTTGCTTGAAGATCTTCTCAAGTTTTTTAGGCTTTGTTACTGACTCACGTGCCACAAAAGTTGCACCTGCTGATTGAAGTAACTTACATGCATCAAAAGTCGGGTCAATGTTACCAATCTTCTGTGTTACTGTCCACATACCCTGTGGTGTAGTAGGAGAAGTTTGAGAGTTAGTCAGACCATAAATAAAGTTCTGGATAACAATCATAGTCATATCGATGTTTCTTCTAGCACCATGAATTGTGTGGTTACCACCAATTGCAAATGCATCACCGTCACCAGTAACAACAACTACTTTTTTCGTAGGGTTAGCAAGCTTTACACCTGTTGCAAAAGCAATAGTTCTACCGTGTGTTGTGTGGATTGTATTGAAATCAACATAAGAAGAGAATCTTCCTGAACATCCAATACCTGAAACTACACATACGTCATCTTTGTTATATCCTAAAGAGTCTACTGCTCTAACAAATGCTTTCAAGACGATTCCGTCTCCACATCCCCAACACCATAGTGTTGGCATTTTTTCCATTCTTAAGTATCCATCGTAGTTAAATGCCATGACTAAAATACCTCCTTAACTTTTGCAATAATATCAGCAGGTGAGAAAGGACGTCCATTTGTTTTCACAAGTTTATGAATATCTCTTCTTCCCATACATCTTTGGATCTCTTCTAGGTATTGACCTTGGTTCAGTTCAATAGAAAGTACATTTTTGAACTGTTTTCCTAGTTCATTCATTCTCTCTTCTGGACTTGGCCACATAGTAATAGGTCTGAACATCCCAGCTTTGATACCATCTTCTCTAAGTCTTACCACTGCTTCTTTAATAGCAAGTGAGGCTGAACCATAACCAATAAGAAGTATATCGGCATCATCTACCATAAACTCTTCATTCAGTTCAATTTCATCTCTGTGTGCATCAACTTTTTGGAAAAGTCTGTCAATAAGTAATCTACAAGTTTCAATCTCTTCTGTTGGGAATCCCATAGCATCATGATGAAGACCTGTAAAGTGATATCTATACCCTTGGAACATTGGGTTCAATACTGCTGCTTCATCCTGTGCTACACCATATGGTCTGTAATCTTCAGGAGCACCTTCAAATTTCTTTCTTGGTACAATTCCTGCTTTTACTTCTTCTACTGTAGGAAGTATAGCTTTTGCATGCATAAGACCAAGTGTTGCATCAAGAAGTACAAATACCGGCTGCATAAATCTGTCAGCTAGGTTAAATGCTCTTACTGTTTCAGTATAACACTCTGCCAATGTACCTGCACATAGTGCAATTGACTTGTAATCTCCGTGAGACGGGTTCTTTGCCTGAGCAATATCACCTTGTGCAACACGAGTTGGAAGACCTGTTGAAGGTCCCCCTCTCATTACGTTTACAACAACCAATGGTACTTCAGCCATTTGTGCAAGACCAAGGTTTTCAGCTTTAAGTGAGATACCAGGTCCTGATGTTGCTGTCATAGAACGAACACCGGACATTGATGCACCTGTTGCAACGGCAACACCTGCGATCTCATCTTCCATTTGGATACATGTCCCACCAACAGCAGGAAGAATATCTGAAATATACTCCATTACTTCCGTTGATGGTGTAATAGGGTATCCACCAAAGAACATACAACCACTATCAACAGCGGCTAATGCCGCCAAGTGGTTACCTGGCATTACTACTTCTCTTTTGCCGTCTTTAATTACGACGTTATCTCCACCTGCAGCCATTAGTTAGCCTCCTTATAATCTTCTGGTAATCTATACCCATTTGCTTCAATTGCTTCTTGTCTTGCTTTCGCAGCATCTGTTAACTTCGCAAATTTAAACTCTTTCTTCTCTGCTACATAAATAGCAAAGTCTGGACATGAAAGTTCACACTCGTTACACCCGATACATGCATCTGGCATAACAATTTCAATATTTGCACCCAATGTTGAATGTGGATCTGCTTTCATAGAAAGGACACCTGCAGGACATGCGTCCACACAAATGTCACAAGCTTTACATCTAGCTGTATTTACCCATACTGGAGTATTAGCTGGAGCTGTCATTATTGTTGACATTGTTTCCCCTTTTCTTTTAATAATATTACGTGAGTTTTACTATTCACTAGAAATAGAATAGCTTACTTTTAATAATGTGGGTATAAATAAGCAGGAATTATTGGCAGTATAAGTGTGGTTGTTACCATTTGAAGCAACAAATTTCTTTACTATTTTACTATAATGACAATAAGTATTAAAATATAGATTAGATAGAATTTATAGTGTGTAGAGTTGAATAAAAAAGAGAGAGGGAGGAAGCCAAAAAGCCTCCTCTGTGTCAAAAAAGTAATTATTTAGAAAGTACTTCTTTTACTGCTTTACCAATCTCGGCAGGAGAAACAACTACTTTTACACCAGCTGCTTCAAGTGCTTCCATCTTCTCTTTTGCTGTACCTGCAGAGCCCGAAACAATTGCACCTGCGTGACCCATTGTTTTACCTTTAGGTGCAGTCTGTCCTGCAATAAATGCAACCACTGGTTTAGTGATCTGCTCTTTGATAAGTTTAGCCGCTTGGATCTCAAGATCTCCACCAATCTCACCGATCATTACGATACATTCAGTATCCGGATCTGCTTCAAACATTGGAAGAATCTGCTTGTATGAAAGACCGATGATCGGGTCTCCACCAATACCAACAGCTGTGGTGATACCATAACCTTCATTACATACCTGGTTTGCACCTTCGTAAGTCAATGTACCGGATTTAGAGATAAGCCCTACATTTCCTTTTTTGAAGATCATACCTGGCATGATTCCTATCTTGCACTCTTCAGCAGTAATGACACCTGGACAGTTTGGTCCAATGGTCATCATACCATGCTTTGTTGCATGTGCTTTAGCAGCCTGCATATCTTTCACCGGTGCACCTTCAGTAATAATTACTGCAAGTTCAATGCCTGCTTCAGCTGCTTCCATCACTGCATCACCTACAAATGCTGGTGGAACAAAGATCATAGAAACTGTAGCACCTGTAGTAGCTACAGCCTCTTTCACGGTATTGAATACCGGCTTATTCAAGTGTGTCTGACCGCCTTTGTTTGGCGTAACACCACCTACGATATTCGTACCGTAATCAATACACTGCTCCGCATGGAAGCTTCCCTCTTTACCTGTAAAACCTTGAACAATTACTTTTGTATCTTTATTTACTAAAATAGACATCTATATACTCCCTTACGCTTTTGCCGCAGCTTCTACTGCTTTTGCTGCACCATCACCAAGATCATCACCAACAATAAGGTTTGCAATGTTTGCATTTTTAAGAATTTCTGCTGCTTCTGGTGCATTTGTACCATCAAGACGAACAATAACAGGAACATTCACATCTGTGATTTTTGTCGCTTCAATAATACCATTGGCAATACGATCACAACGGACGATACCTCCAAATATATTTACAAAAATCGCTTTTACTTTTGGATTTTTAAGAATGATCTCAAATCCTTTTGCCACTGTTTCAGCATTTGCTGAACCACCCACATCAAGGAAGTTCGCAGGTGTTCCACCCATATGGTTGATTGTATCCATTGTACCCATAGCAAGTCCTGCACCATTTACCATACAACCGATCTCACCATCAAGTGCTACATAAGAAAGACCATACTTTGCTGCTTCAACTTCATCAGGATCTTCTTCTGAAAGATCACGCATTGCTGCAATTTCCGGGTGTCTTCCAAGCGCAGAGTTATCGAATCCCATTTTACCGTCAAGCGCCATGAACTCACCCTTACCAGTCTTGATAAGCGGGTTTATCTCGATCATCTCTGCATCATTGTCCATATAGAGTTTATAGAGTTTAGATGCCAGTCTGATCATATTCTTTTGTTCATCTTTATCAATCAGACCAAGGCCAAATGCCAATTCACGGCCATGGAAACTCATAAAACCAACAGCTGGATCTACAGGAACTGTTACAATCTTTTCAGGTGTATTTTCAGCCACATCTTCAATGTTCATACCACCTTCAGTTGAAGCCATGATCAATGGCATTTCAAGTTTTCTGTCAAGTACAACAGAAAGATAATACTCAGCCTGAATATCTGCTCCATCTTCAATATAAAGTTTCTGAACCAGTTTACCCTCTGGTCCTGTCTGGTGTGTTACCAAAGTCATTCCAAGAATCTCATTTGCAAGTTTTTCTACTTCATCTAAAGACTTAGCAAGCTTTACACCACCACCAAGTCCACGTCCACCTGCATGGATCTGTGCTTTTACAACCCAGATAGGACCGCCTAGCTCTTGAGCAGCGATCACTGCATCTTTAACACTCTCTACCATAATACCTTTTGGTGTTGGTATGCCATACTTTTTGAAAATCTGTTTTGCCTGATATTCATGTATATTCACAAAGTCTCCTTTTTTTACAATAAGTTGCTTTTATTATAGAGCTTTGTACGATAATAAATGGTTAATTGAATTATTATTAGGAGTGATTTAATGAAAGTGTTAAATATCTACACAGTTTTTTAAGGTTTTGGAGAAAAAAGGCAGCAAGGTGCTACCTTTGGTAATTTTTTAAAGATTACGCCTTGGGAGCAATCATCTCTTCTGGTTTGACATTCTTATCAAAATCTTCAGCACTCATGAGCCCTAGTGCTACCGCTTCTTCTTTCAGTGTAGTCCCGTTAGCATGTGCTGTTTTGGCAATCTTGGCAGCATTTTCATATCCGATGAATGGGTTCAATGCAGTTACAAGCATCAATGAGTCATTCAAAAATTTTGTAATATTTGCTTCAATTGGTTCAATACCTACAGCACAGTTTGTATCAAAACTTCTCATTGAGTCAGCCAAAAGTCTTACCGATTGTAAAATATTATAGGCAATGACCGGTTTAAATACATTAAGTTCAAAATTTCCTTGAGATGCGGCAAAACCAACTGCTGCATCATTACCCATAACTTGTACAGCTACCATAGTAATTGCTTCAGCTTGTGTTGGATTCACTTTACCTGGCATAATGGATGAACCCGGTTCATTGGCTGGTATTTCGATCTCTCCGAGACCACAACGAGGACCAGAAGCCAACCAACGTACATCATTGGCGATTTTCATAAGGTTTGCCGCTAAAGCTTTAAGTGCCCCGGAGAGCACAACTTCAGCATCAT
Organism: Sulfurovum sp.; assembly: GCA_027081115.1. Lineage (GTDB taxonomy): Bacteria > Campylobacterota > Campylobacteria > Campylobacterales > Sulfurovaceae > Sulfurovum. Next base: position 13,239 of record JALWLD010000057.1, on the reverse strand, counting down.
GTCCGGTTAAAGCATGAAATTTATTTGGCTGAGAGACAAAACCATAGTTCTTAGGCATAAATCTATTTAACTGTGTTGCTACCCTTTGGGAAAATTCAGGGTGTGAATTTAACCCTGTACCTACAGCTGTACCACCGATAGCCAACTCTCTACAATATACCAATGCATCATTGATCTGTTTAAGGTTTGTCTCAAGCATCGCTACATATCCACTTAATTCTTGCCCCAATGTCAATGGTGTAGCATCTTGTAAGTGTGTTCTACCGATCTTTACTACATCAGAAAATGCTTTTGACTTCGCTTCAAGTGTATCTTTGAGTTGATTCAATGCAGGAATAAGGTTGTCTGTTACGGCAACCACTTCTGCAATACGCATACCTGTTGGGTAAGTGTCATTTGAGCTCTGTCCTTTATTCACATCATCATTAGGGTGCACAAGGTGCTCTTTGGTAAAGTCCCCTCCGAGTACTTCAGTTGCTTTGTTGGCAACTACTTCGTTCATATTCATATTTGACTGTGTACCTGAACCTGTCTGCCATACTACTAAAGGAAAATTATCATCAAGTTCTCCAGCTAGTACGGTATCACATGCTTCTACAATGGCATTTGTTTTGTCATCATCAAGACGTGTCAATTCATTGTTGACCAATGCACAGGCTTTTTTCAAATTTGCAAAGCCATACACCACTTCCATAGGCATTTTTTCTATACCAATCTGAAAGTTTTGTACGGAACGCTGTGTTTGTGCTGCCCAATATTTATCTGCAGGAACCTGCATCTCACCCATTGTATCTTTTTCTATTCTAAATGCCATCATCTTCTCCTTAATCAAAGAACTTTTTCTCTTTAAGTACATCTATCATTGTTTTGACAGAGTCAACACTTTTCGCAAATTTTCTCTTTTGTCCTTCTGAAAGTGTCATTTCAAAAAGTTTTTCAACACCACCTGCACCCAGTGCAACCGGTACACCGGAGACCACATCAGAGTGTCCATAGTGTCCATCAAGGTAAACAGCACAAGGATGAATCTGCTTAGTATCTTTGAGGATCGCCTCAACCATAATAGCGGTTGATTTTGCCGGTGCATAGTAAGCAGAACCAGTTTTCAGGTAACCTACGATCTCCGCACCACCACCTTTGGTTCTCTCAACTACTTCAAGAATATCTTCTTCATCCAATACATCTGTCAAAGGTACACCTGCAACTGTTGAAAACTTAGGAAGCGGTACCATATCATCACCATGCCCCCCCATAACTGAAGCACGGATCTGCCCTGCACCATAACCAATCTTCTCATGAATAAAGTGTGCCATTCTTGCAGAATCCAAAATACCTGCCATACCAAGAACTCTCTCCTTAGGGAAACCAGATGTTTTCAGTGCCACATATGTCATCACGTCCAAAGGGTTGGAAACCATAATTATAATTGCATTAGGTGCATATTCTTTTACATCTTGTACCACTTCTCTTGTGATCTCTGCATTGATCATGAGTAGATCATCTCTACTCATACCCGGAAGCCTTGGGCTTCCCGCAGTAATTACAACAACATCTGACCCAGCAAGACCTGAAGCATCTTCAGCTACCGATACAATGGTGTGCATTCTTGCCGCATTGGCTGCTTGTGACATGTCAAGTGCCTTACCCTTAGCAATCTCAGCATTTCTATCTCTTAAGACGATCTCATGACATACACCTTTCATTGCAAGTGCATATGCTACAGTCGCACCAACATTACCCGCACCAATAATGGCTACTTTTTTACCTTTACTCATTTAAATCCTTTTTTGTGAGAATCATAGAATACCTCGTCAAGAGTGCATACTCTTTGCAAAACATAAATCATTACCCGTTAATGTAATATTGTGTACTCAATTATGCTTTGCGGTACATGAGGCAAAACCATTCTATGTGCATCTTTTTACACTAGATACAAAGAAGTGAAACAGAGAAATAATTATCTCTAAGGAGTAGAACTGAGAGGGGAAGCTCCCTCTACAGTAAAACCACTTTTGCGTATTTTACAACAAAAGCAGTTAGAAGCAGTCTAAAACTGCTTAGATAGCATCAATAATGCTGTTAAGTGTTGCAGATGGTCTCATTGCCTTCTCTGCTTTCTCGTCATTTGGATGGAAATAACCACCGATATCTTGTGCTTTACCTTCAACTGCAAGCAATTCAGAAATGATCTTCTCTTCGTTCTCTTTCAATGCTTTAGCAACCGGTGCAAATTTAGCAGCGAGTTCTGCATCATCACCATTTGCCAATGCATCAGCCCAATACTGTGCTACAAAGAAGTGGGAGGCTTTATTATCTGGCTCACCACATTTTCTTGATGGTGCTTTGTTGTTATCTAGGTAACCTTCATTTGCAACATCCAATGCAGCAGTCAATGCAGCCAACTTCGCATCAGAGTGCTTCTGACCAATAAATCTTAATGACTCAGCCAATGCCAAGAACTCACCTAGTGAATCCCATCTTAAGTGACCTTCAGCCAAGAACTGATCAACATGCTTAGGTGCAGATCCACCAGCACCGGTTTCATAAAGACCACCACCAGCTAGAAGAGGTACAATAGAAAGCATTTTAGCAGATGTTCCGAGCTCTAAGATCGGGTACATATCTGTAAGGTGATCTCTAAGAACGTTACCGGTAACAGCGATAGTATTTTTACCCTCTCTTACTCTGGCATTTGTAAATCTTGTAGCATCTGTAACATTCATGATCTGAATATCCAGTCCGTCTGTATTAAACTCTGGAAGATATTTATTTACTTTTTTGATCATCTCTGCATCGTGTGCTCTGTTTTCATCTAACCAGAAGATAACAGGAACTTGCTCAATTTGACCACGCTCTACAGCTAGTCTGATCCAGTCTTTGATTGGGATATCTTTTGCTCTAGACATTCTCCAGATATCACCAGCTTCACATTCAAATGACATTAACTCTGTACCATCTTCGGCAGTTACCGTTACTGTACCAGCTTCTGAAAGTTCAAAAGTTGTTGGGTGAGAACCATACTCTTCAGCTTTTTGCGCCATAAGACCAACGTTAGCCATGGACCCCATAGTGGTTACATCGTATTGACCATTTTTAACACAGTCAGCTACCATCTCTTCATGGAACATAGCATACGTAGAATCAGGAATAACAGCAACACATTCAACTGCATCACCATTTCTGTTCCACTGTTTACCACCTTCTCTTACCACTACAGGCATAGAAGCATCAATAATTACATCGTTAGATGCATTAAAGTTTGTTGTTCCTTTGTCAGAATCAACCATTGCAATTTCCGGGTTATCAGATTCAACAACTGCTTGGAATGCTGCTTTGATTTCAGCTTCTTTTGCATGACCGGCAATTTTTTTCTCTAAGTCAGACATACCTTGGTTAGGGTTAACGTTAAGTTCTGCAAATACATCTGCATATTTATTAAATACATCCTGGAAGAATACTGTAAATGCGTGACCAAACATAATTGGGTCAGAAATCTTCATCATTGTTGCTTTAAGGTGAATAGACCATAAAACACCATTTTCTTTTGCATCTTCAATAGATTTAGCAATGAATGATTTAAGTTTAGCAACAGACATAAAAGTACCATCAAGTACTTCACCTTCAAGTGCATCAATAGTAGCAAGTTCTGAACCATTCAGAGCAATAGTTACTTTTTGTGCTTTGTCCATAGTCACTGATTGTTCATTTCCATAGAAGTCACCATCACCAGCCATATGTGCTACATAAGACTTTGGATTCTCAGGGAATGCTTTAAGTCTGTGTGGGTTGTTTTGTGCAAATTTCTTAACTGCTTTTGCAGCTCTTCTATCTGAGTTTCCTTCTCTTAGTACCGGGTTAACCGCTGAACCAAGACAAGTGCTGTATTTAGCTTGAATTGCTTCTTCTTCAGCATTTGCCGGATTTTCAGGGAAATCAGGAATATCATATCCCTGACCTTGAAGTTCAGCGATACAATCTTTTAACTGCCCTACTGATGCAGATATATTTGGAAGCTTAATAATGTTTCCGTCTGGTTGTAAAACTACTTTCCCAAGTTCAGACAAATGATCTTCTGCTTTTCCCATAGCTGCAAGTACTCTTCCTGCAAGTGAGATATCAGATGTTTCAACAGTCACACCTGCTGCCTGTGTAAATGCGTTTACGATTGGTAACAGTGAATAAGTAGCCAATGCTGGCGCTTCATCAATTTTTGACCATATGATCTTTGGTAAATTTGACATGTATGTTCCTTCAATTAGTTTATATTGTGATAGGAGTGTAACACTTTTTAACGATATTTATATTGAAAACATGACCTTATAAAACTTATCTTTATTATTTGTTTCCATTTTACACATATGTAGGTTTTAAAGGCTTTATATGTAACTATTCTTCACACTTAGTGTAGAAATCAGCATCTATCTCTGCCTATTTATAGACTTCTTTAATATCTTTTACAATGACCTCAGGGGCAGAAGCAATTTGGAGAAAGTCTGTCATACTCAAGAGTGGCAAAGAGAGTGCCAAGTAGTATTTGGGATCAAGCATAAATGCTTTCTCTTTGGAAATCATCACATTATAAGGAAATAGCTGTGCGTTGTTTTCAGCTTTGATCTTTTTAAGATAATCATACGTACTCTGTTTAAGTTTATGCCCAACAAGTAGCGTACCATTTGGTAACGGTAATGTATAAGCAATATACTTTGAAGCATTCTCATCCTTGACTTTAGAAAAAAGGTCATCTCCTGTTGCAAGGACTATCGTATCTTTTACCCTTGGCATACCGATCATAAAATGATATGAAGAAAGGTCTGCATACCTATACTTCTCTTTTACTTCATGCATACCACCCAAAGCACGATCAAGTGCTTGAAGTGTTGCATTAAACTCTCCGTATGTATAGTCATCTTGAAGAAATGCTGCAGCAAAATAGGAAGGATTTTGTACACGAACCTCTTTGTCTCTATTGACCAGTAAATGCAACACAGATAAAAAACTGTTTGTATCGGTTAATGCTTCATTGGTAAAAGAAACCACCGTTTTGCCTTCCAAGATGGAATCTTTTGCAAGAACAGTAAATCCATTTAATTCAAGTTGCCAGGTAATATCTGTTACGGATTGAGGTGCAGCACTATAATAGACTGTAAGCTTTTCAGGTGCTTCTTTAGGAAAAATAAACTTTTTCTCTTCACTGACTTTTTCAGATGTTTTCAATTTATTTGATACAAGTATTTTACTACCCAAAGGTTTGACTTTTTTATATACTGCCAACTCTTTTTCAAGTGCTTCAACTCGTTTCTTGAGTCTTAGTATCTCGGTATCTTTATCAATTTGTGTGAGGGTATTGCTTTTGGGAACTATAGAAGTGTTTGTGTCAGCAATAGTAGCTGTAGTTAGACAAAAACAGATAAAAAATAATGTTTTCATCTTCATAGGATGATCCTTCTCCAAAGTACACAGTCGTCTACAGATATTCTAGCTTAATACATCTTAACCTCGTATAAATTATCTGTTTGGCACAATATACTCTGCAGGAAATCCTACAGCTATAGGGGTGTGTAGCTTAACATACATGGTTCCACCTTTTACCTGTCTCAATTCATATGGCACATAGATAAATCGTGCTGCCACTTTTTTACCTATTTGACTTTTTTCTTCAAGATGTAAACGGATACCATGAGGTACCTCCTGTGCAAAATTCTCAGGGATAGCCGTATCTACTGCCAAGACCATCACATCGACATCTCCCATATTTACACTCTCTTTTGCTGTCTTTTCCAGCAAAGCATAAGCTTCTTGGGTCTCTTCTATCTCGTTTTCAAATACTTCTATCTTTCCTCTAGTATTTAGTAGCATTAAAAAAGGTTGGAAATATTTTGTTTTTTCCAGTGATACCTGTGCTTTATTGATAGCTTGTTCAAGTAGCATGAATGCCTTTTCATCATCAGACAGTGCCATGATCAGCCCTCCACACTCAAACTTTCTTCGAGGTAAATACCCAGATCTTTTGCCTCTTCCAAAATAAGCTCAGAGACTTTCCATTTACTCTCTATAATCACATCTGCCAGTTTGGACTTGATACGCAGTTCAAGTGGACGTTTTCCCGGATAACGTTCTACAAGACACATCAACTCTTCTACTGTCTTGGCATCAGGCATGAGATTAACAGCCAATATAAGAGGTGGCTGTTCTGGTTCAGGCGTATGCTTCTCCTCTTTCTTAACTTTGATCTTCTCTTTCTTGGCATCTTTGAGAGACTCTATTTTCAAGATATTCATACGGGTAAAATCACCATCTTTCGTGATCTTCACTTTAAAGGCAATTGGCTTGGACATATCAAAATCTTCTTCCAACTCTTTAAGACGATTTTCAAAGAGCATCAGTTCAATATTACCATGCAGGTCCATAATACTGGCAATACCAAATTTATTCCCTTTTTTAGAGATCTTCTCTACTATACCTTCAATCTTCCCAATGAAAAGTGCCTGAGAGCCATCTGCTAAATCATCAATCTCCGAAGAGAGTGTATATTTGATACCATCTAGCGTTTCGCGGTATTTGTCAAGAGGATGTCCTGAGACATAAAAGCCCAAAGACTCTTTTTCCAGATCAAGTATCTCCATTGGTTCAAACTCATCTGTATGGTTCAACTCCAATGTTACAGAAGTCATCTCTTCATCATCTCCCCAAAGAGAGTTAACTGCCTGTTTCTTCGCATCTCCTGCCTTTTTAGCCATCTCTATAATATCTTCTATTTGGGACAACATGGCTTTTCGAGAATAACCGAAGCAGTCAAAAGCTCCTGCTTTTACCAAAGACTCGATCACTTTTTTGTTTACTTTTGAAGAGTCAATACGTGACACGAAGTCAGAAAAATCAGAAAACTCATCAGCTCCTCTTGCCTCCAGCATCGTATTGATAGCTATATCACCTGCACCCTTCACTGCACCCATACCAAACATGACAACCTCATCACCATCTATGTTACGTGCTTCAAAAACCAATCCTGATTTATTAATATCTGGAGGAAGTAATTTAATGCCCATACGTTTGAGTTCATCTACATACTTGACTACTTTATCTGTGTTATTCTTTTCTAAAGTTAGGATAGCCGCCATAAACTCTGTAGGGTAGTAGTATTTTAGATACGAAGTATAAAAAGTGACCATTGCATAGGCAGCAGAGTGAGACTTGTTAAATCCATACCCGGCAAACTTTACAATAAGATCAAAGAGATTTTCCGCTTTTTCTCGATCAAACCCTTTTTTGGCCGCACCGTCTGCAAACTCTCCTTTGAGTTTATCCATCTCCTCTTTGATCTTCTTACCCATTGCCCTACGGACAAGATCAGCACCACCCAGAGAGAATCCACCAATGGTCTGCACAATCTGCATAACCTGTTCCTGATAGACGATAACTCCATAGGTTGGCTTAAGTATGGGTTCAAGCTCTGGAAAATCATAGGTAATGGCTGCACGTCCGTGTTTACGTTCCACGAAGTCATCAAGCATCCCCGATTCCATTGGTCCTGGTCTATAAAGAGCAAGCATCGCAATGACATCTTCAAAACCGTTTGGTTTCAGCTTTTTTGCCAAGTCCTGCATTCCCGCAGATTCTATCTGAAATAATCCAAGTGTCTCTCCTGTTGAGATGTATTCATAGACCTTAGGATCTTCAATATTCTCTTCAACGAAATTAATGCGTTTTCCGTGACGACGTTCTACCAGTTGTAAAGCTTCTTCAATAACCGTTAACGTTTTTAGTCCAAGGAAGTCAAACTTAATAAGATCCACATCTTCAACATATTTCCCTGAATACTGCGTTGCCAGTGTATCAAGTCCCGTCGGTTTAAAAAGTGGTGTCTTCTGCCAAAGCGGTTCATTGGATATAACAACTCCTGCAGCATGGGTTCCCGCATTTCTGTTCAACCCTTCTAACGCCAGTGCATATTCCCAAGTACGTTTTGCCTGAGGATCGGACTCTAAAAGTTGTGAGATCTTCGGCTCTTTTTCAAAAGAACCCTTCAAGTCTATCCCCAACTCATCCGGGATAAGTTTTGCCATAGCATCAGCTTTAGAATACGGCATGTCAAGCACACGTGCGACATCACGAATGACTCCCTTGGCAAGCAACTTACCGAAGGTAATGATCTGTGCCACGTTCACACGGCCATATTTGTCTACCACATAGTCAAGAATCTCTTGTCTACGTGCCTGACAGAAGTCCATATCGATATCTGGCATAGAGATACGCTCTGGGTTCAAAAATCTTTCAAAAAGCAAACCATAAGGCATAGGATCAATATCAGTAATTTCCAGAGAAAACGCAACCAAAGAACCTGCTGCAGATCCACGACCGGGACCCACCGGGATACCCATCTGTTTTGCAGCATCCACAAAATCCCAAACAATAAGCATATAACCCGGGAACTTCATGGAGTTGATAATATCCATCTCTACCTGTAGACGATCTCTATACTCCTGATGTTTCTCTTCAGGTACAATCTTGAGACGTTTTTCCAACCCTCTTTTTGACTCTTCTACAAAAAGAACGATGTCATTTTCAAGAGAGTACTCTACATCAGGATGTGGTAATTCAATACCTGACTCAGCAGCTCTCTGTCTTGCAAATTTAAAATTTGGCGGTGTCGGATCTCCCAATTTTATCTCAAGATTACACTTATCCGCTATCTCCTGTGTAGCCTCTATTGCTTCAGGAATATCTGCAAAAAGTTCTGCCATCTGCTCTGGAGACTTCACATAAAACTCATGTACCGAGTGACGAAGACGATTTGGGTCATCATAAAGTTTGTTCATTGCAATACACATAAACGCTTCATGTGCATCTGCATCTTTTTGCAAGGTATAGTGTGTATCATTGGTTGCAACTATTTTAATGCCGGTCTCTTGGGAAAGTTGAATGATCTGCTTGTCAATACGATGCTGATCACCTATACCATGTCGCATCATCTCAAGGTAAAAATCATCTCCAAATACCTCTTTGTATTTAAGAGCTACTCGCTTGGCTTCATCATAACCTTTGGCTCCAAATTTCAAATTTCTATCAGAGAGATTCAGGTTCCAATTCACTTCCCCCTGCAAACATGCAGAAGAACAGATAAGACCTTCAGAATTCTCTTTAAGCAAATCCCAATTGATACGTGGATAATAATAAAATCCATTGATATACGCCTGGGAACTTAAATACATCAGGTTTTTGTATCCTATATCATTTTTTGCATAGAGACAAAGGTGGAAACGCTGACGTACAGACTTGTCTCCCAACTCCTCCTGATTATGAACATAAGCCTCCATACCAATGATCGGTTTGATACCTTCTTTTTTCATGGTATTGTAAAAGTCAATAGTACCAAACATATTACCGTGGTCAGTCATAGCCACAGATGTCATCCCCTGTTCTTTTACCTTCTTAGCCAATGCCTTGATCTTGTTTGCACCATCAAGTAGTGAATACTCTGTATGTAAATGAAGGTGGGTAAATTGAGGAGTTTTTCTTGGTTCTTCTGACATGATTGACCTTTAAAATATTAGGGATTTAATATAGCAGAGTTTGGTTAAAAAAGGATTAAAATTACTTAGATTTCAAAAGCCATAAAAGCAACAAACTACCCACGAGCAGATTAAACCAGCTTACACCAGAACGGAACATACCCTCCAGCTCAAGGTAGACCCACCGTTGCATCTCCAAAGGTTCGGTAATACTATGCAAGTGTGCCCAGTCTATCAGCTCATCTTGCCAAATACAGGTAATAAGCTCAGGTAAAAAGAAAAAAAGAATAATTCCCAAAACACCCCATACACTTTTTTTAGGCTTTATGGAGGCCACTGCTTTTTGTAGTTTGGGGTCTTGGTCTATTTTTGTTTGGATATGTTTTATTTTATTTCGCACGATTTAACAATAATCCAAAAGCATCCCGTCTTTAACAGCCTGCATACTTTCTATACCCACAAGTCTTTCAACAATGGCAAGACCAAAACATACTGCAGTACCAGGACCTCTTGAAGTCATCACGTTACCATCAGTCACTACTTTAATATCTTCTCTATATCCTGGATGGTCTATCTCATCTTTAGCTCCAGGGTAACAAGTATAGTCATTACCCAGTACCCCGGCTTTTTTAAGCACAAAAGGAGCTGCACACATCGCACCTATGACTTTTTTCTCTTTAAACTCTTTGACCAGTTCGAGCACACGCTTATTCTCAGCCAAGGCATAAGTCCCTCCCCAGCCACCGGGGAGTACCATCATATCAAAGTCTTCAGAAATAACATTTTTAATGGAGGTATCTGCTTTTACTCCAATGCCGTTTGCACCGACAACTACTTTGCCATGCCCAATAGAGTCATCTATATAAGCAATGCGAACTTCAATACCTCCACGTCGCATGACATCTACCAAACCTACTGCCTCTACTTCTTCAAAACCTGCTGCCAATGGTAACAATACACTTGCCATTTATCTCTCCTTATTTAAAATATGTGTCACAATTCTATGTCCATGATTGAGTGCAATTGCGATACTTCCACCTGAGTTAAAGACAATATCTCCAGCCACATACATTCCAGATGTCTCAGTCTCATAATTCTTATCAAATATCGGCTCTCCCGCATCATCGAGTGTGATAAGGCAGCATTTCAAAAAATCTGAGGGGGTCGTGCCACCAATCGCATAAATAATTCTATCAAACAATTCAGCACCATCTGTAAAATTAACTTTTATTTGTCCACTTTCACTCTCAAGACTTTCTATATCGACACCCAGTTTTAAACGTAAGGCTTCATCTTCATCATAATTACTTATCATCTCCTGATTCGTCGGATTTGGACGGGTAAGAGAATCTCTTCTGTAATTCAAAGTTACTTCATTGGTCTCAGAGAGTTCACAGGCATACTCCACAGCTGTATCTCCACCCCCGACTACCAATATATTTTCACCATTACCACATTTATCAAGATTAAAATTTACTTTTGTTCGAAGAGAACCGGGAATCTTGTACGATGGTTTGTTGGGTTTACCCATACGACCTATACTGACAATAATATTGCGTGCCTTATCTACACCACAACCAGAAGTAACATGAAAGAGACCATCTTCCTTATAGACTTTTTCAACCGCACAGTTAAAACGTGTATCGATGACTTCATCATCAAGCAGTTTGTCAAAGTAGTCCAAAGTACTCTCTTTGGTACCATCTACAAATGCAACATTGCCTTCAAGTTCAACAGTCTGTCCCTGCCAATCTTTATCAACACGTTTTTTGTCTTTGTAAAACTTTCGGATGGTATGAGAGTGGTTATCTGTTTTTTCTATCATCAGTACTTTCTCAAGTCCAAGTACTTTTGCTTCTACCGCAGACCCAATACCTCCGGGTCCACCGCCAATAATAATGAGATCATATATCGTATCCATACAGACTCCTAAACTTGCTATAAGATTAGTGTACCATTTTCTAAAGTAGAAATCTATATATTTATGTTCTTATATGACTCAATTATCAGGAATGATTACTTTTGCATACATTCCCGGGAAAATATTTGCTTTACCTTTATCAAAAGTAACACGCATTTTAATCTTATGTGTCATAGGGTTTGCATCCGGGATAATCGCATGTATTGTCCCTACAGTTCTATAGTTAATTGAAGGTATTTTAACAGCTAAACGTTGTCCCTCTTTTACTTTACCAATTATACTTTCAGAAAGAGAGACATCAATCTCCAAATTTTCTGTGTCAACGATCATGATGGTTAACATCCCCGGCATAACCATGTCACCAACTTTAATATTCTTCTGTACCACTACGCCATCTGCAGGTGCTTTCATTTTAAGATAGTTAAAGACAACAGCCATCTGCTTAACCTGCTCGGCAGCGTGTTTTACCATGATCTTGGTAGACTCAAGCATAGCTTTGACATTTTCAACCTGACCTTCAAGATCATCCCAGTCAAAACCAGCCATATTGTTTTTCTTTTTAAGTTTATCTTTCTTTTTATTGATCACACGCAGACGATCACGCCAATACTCCAAAGCGATCTGCGACTGTTCCAACATCAAGTTTGCCTGTGTCTTCATAATATCAAACTCTGCAGACTCCATCTCATAAAGGTCATCTTCACGTTTTACCTTGTCCCCAAGTTTTACGTATACTTTTTTAACATAGCCCATATAGCGGCTACCTATCATTTTTTGTCCGTCTGAGACTACCGTACCTGTAAGTATTATCTCTCCTGCGTTCAAAATACTCAGCAGTAAAATCGTAATAGCAATCAGTTTTTTAAGATCAATCATTCCTATATAGCTACCATTTTCTCAAGTTTACATGACATTTCATACACTGCCCAGATATCTTACTATATGCTTGCAGTGCTTGTACCGCATCACCATCTGTAAACCGTTCTTCAATATCCTCAGCCTTTTTTTTGATCTTTTTCTGGATCTTGTTTGTCATACGCAAATTATTATTGAGCCATTTTTCATATATATCTTTATTGTTCACTTCTTCATCCGTAGGCCTGACTTTAACAATAGTCTCTTTAAGATCTTTTACACCCACTTTGACAATATCTGCGTTATTATAGAAAAAACCAGATTGGATATCTTGCATTGCCTGTGCCATTTTTTGCATGTCCAGTATTCTGTCTGCCTGCGTATATCCGTTTGCAAAAAGTAACATAGATGCTACTGTCATACCAAGTAATACTTTTTTCATTTTCCATCCTTTTATTTTATTTTAATCATCTGCTATTGTAGCCAACTATCTCTGATAAGTAAGTTGCATTGATTATCATCATAAAATTTAATTACTTATTTTTATACTATTTAAGTTTTATTTTAAATGGTAAGTGCTAATATTGGGTTATCTAAAAAAATTAAAAGGATGGAAAATGAAAAAAACTCTATTATCATGTGTAGCAGCAGCAGCACTATTGACAAGTGCTCAGGCAGACTTTAGCTTTGGAGATATGTTCAAAGATATGAAAGAAGCAGCTATCTCTATGAGCAAAGATGCAAAAGACTCTGTTGAGTCTATGAAAGATGGTGCAGTTGAGACAAGTAAAAGTGCTGAAAGAACTGTTACAAATGTTTCTAAAGACGCAAAAGATACTTCTGTAAAAGTTTCTGATGATTTAAAAACAGCACAGGTTTCTACTTCAAAAGATGTAAGAGATGCAACAGTAGAAGTAGCAGAAGATACAAAAGATTCTATTACCAATACAACAA
>JALWLD010000056.1 GCA_027081115.1 Sulfurovum sp. | reverse complement strand
TTAAACACACAGGACTTGCCGGTTTTCCACTAGGCACACAAGGAGACATACTTTCATTGATGTCTGGTGGTTTTGACTCTACCATAGCTTCATACCTTACTATGAAACGCGGTATCAAAACACATTTTATTTTCTTCAATCTTGGTGGTATTGCCCATGAGATCGGTGTCAAGCAGGTAGCACTCTACCTTTGGTCCAAGTTTGGTGCATCCCATAGAGTAAAGTTCATCTCTGTACCTTTTGAATCCGTGGTAGAGGAGATATTTCGTTCAACTCATGAGAGTTACATGGGTGTGACACTCAAACGTCTTATGCTTTTAGCAGCAGAGAAAGTAGCAGATGAGATGGAGATAGATGCTCTTCTCACAGGTGAATCTGTGGCACAGGTCTCAAGTCAGACCTTACGTAACCTTGCACTCATTGACCAAGTAACAAACAAACTCATTTTACGTCCACTTGCTACCATGAATAAACCTGACATCATGTATATGGCTGACGAGATCGGCACACGCCGTTTTGCAGAATCTATGCCAGAATATTGCGGTGTTATTTCCAAAAACCCTATTACCCATGGTTCTTTCAAACGTATGGATAGAGAAGCAAAACATTTCAACTATGCTGTCTTAGACAATGCAGTTGAAGAGGCACAAACAATTTATGTAGATGAGATCATCGATGATGTAACCTCTGCAGCACCCATTGAAGTGATCTCTGAGCTGAATGATAATTTTGTAGTTATCGATATACGTACAGAAGCTGAGTGTATTGAAACTTCATGCGAAAGCATCAAGATACCTTTTCATAAACTAAAATCTGAGTTTAAAAAACTACCGAAAGACAAAGAGTATCTACTATACTGTGAAAAAGGAATTATGAGCCAACTGCATGCACAGTATCTACGTGATGCAGAAGATGCAAAGAATGTAAGGGTGTATAGACCCTAATCCAATAACATCTTCAGATCATTTAGATCAAAAAGAAGCAGGTTTTTATCTTTCATAGAGAGTAGTTCATTGGAAAAACCGCTCTTTGAAAAAAGTGCATAGACATCTACAGGTATGCCAGACTGGAGTGCTTTGTCTTTAAGTTTATTGAGCTCATTCTTACATATCTTCCGGTCTTTGTATTTACACTCTCCCAAAATAAGCTTTTTATCTTTTGTGATGGCCAAAATATCAAATTCACTGTGTTGATTCCAATAAGACCCACTACTTAACAATGGTGTGGTTTTTTCATAATACTTTACCAACAGATCATCACAAAGCTGTTCATAGATCAAGGTACGCAAACGTTCATAATGTTTTTCAAAATTTTCTAAAAAATGGCAGCTCTTTCCTACTGTCAACTCTTCTCTGTAGTAAGTTACAAAACCAAACCAAAAACGCATAAAGGGCTGTATAAAACGAAGTTTATCCTGTACTCTGTAAGAGCGTAACTCTTTTTTAAGTTTATGTTTTGGGTGTATTTTAAGTGGTCTCTCCCGGGTCTGTTCAATATAGAGTATCTTTAAGTCGATCAACTCTTCAATGATCGCTTCTCCTGAACCTTCACTCAACTTCGCTTTTCTCAATACAGAGTAAAACTTGCCATCTCCTCTTGCCACAGCCATCAATACTTCACGATACGGGCTCTCTACAAGATAAGAGGGAGAAACAAGACTCTGGAACTTTTGAAAGTTATCTACAAAGTTACTCTCTACCATAGAAAAAATATTATCAAAAAAATCCAACTCAATACTCTCTTCTACACCACCTAAAATGGAAAAATATTCAACAGACTGTTCTAATGTTAAATGGGGATTGTAATTGCAAAAGTAATTAAATGCGTTTTTAATGAGAGTGCCTTATTATTTTCTTTTATAAGTTTAACATAGATTAGATATAATCTCTTAATACCAAGAAATGATTATTTTTTAATCAGTCAAACCACACAAAAAGTAAATTTATGGAACAATTTTTTACCAATTCAGAACATGTACAAAATATCATTAAAGGGTTTAACCTCACAAAAACACTTTTTGTCTCCTCTATTATTATTGGCGAAGCCAATATCGGGAAAAAACTCTTGGCACAATACCTCTTTCCTGATACACCCATTGTCTCAGGATCAGACCAAAAGGCTGTTGAACTTGCACTAAAAGAGCATGATGAACTCATCATTACAGATTTTGAGAAATTGAGCAATCAAGAATCTCTTGATCTGGATAATAAACGTATTATTGCTACAGCAAACTATGTAGGTAATAAACAGATAATTGACTCACTTTTTGCTTTTATCTACACATTACCTTCACTCAGAGAACGTCCAGAAGATACGGAACATATCAAAAACCTCTTCATAAAAGAAGCAAAATCCAATTTAATGTTAGAAGACGATGACATCCCCAACAGTGATATCCCCGTCAACCTGACACAAAACTCCAAAAGCCTTAAAAGTACCATTTACAAATATCTTATGACACACTCCATGTACAGACAAGATATTCAAGATGCCATCTACCATTACCTCCTAAAAGAACTTGATGGAAACAATGGATACAAAGAGTTTCTTGACCTGTATGAAAAACCACTCATTGAAGCAGGTCTACACAAATACGGTTCACAACTACAACTCTCACAAATACTGGGCATTAACAGAAACACATTAAGAAAGAAAATACATGAACACGGAATCGATTAATTTCCAAAATTTTATAGACTGGGACAATAGCCCGTTTATTCTCTTTTCATCATTAGGTAAAATACTCTATTTGAACAATGCCGCAGAGATTCTCTTTGGTTATGTTTCAAAACAGGAACTTTATGATCTTGCACTGGCCTATGCACCGCAAAGCTTTGGCTATAAGACAACAACCATGTCACTTAACTATGATTCATTTACCTTCTATGCTATTACTGTAGGCTATGAAAATGAAGAGCAGATCTCCATACGTTTTTACAATGCACCAAGAGTCAAGTCCACCACACCTATAGAGAGAGAAAAACTGGTCAACACGGATATTAACCTTCTACTTGAAGCAAATATTGCACTCTTTAGAACAAAAAACAGTAATGCCTTACAACTCTTGACTGATCATGATATACCGGCATTTAAACTCGATCAGAATAATTTTTCCAAACTTTTAAGAAAAACACTGGAGTCTTTTCGTTCTTCAGACTCTATACATATTACACTCAAACTCCTCACAGGGGAACATGTCATTATAGAGGGGAAGAAAAAACCTATTGTACAACTCTCAGTAGAAGCCAATGGACGCTATTCGGATGCAGATGCTGAAATCAAGCAGATTGCCATGAACTGCCATATTACCCACCTGCTTAAAGAGCGAAGTATCAAATTGGAGATTCCGCTTATCTCTTAAATATATAATACTGTTTTATCGAAGAGATAAGATTATATTAACGTATTATTAAATGATTAAAAATTAATCATTTAGCCCAAAGTAAATACTTCCTTTCATGTTATTATTCAACTGTTAAATTATAAAACAAAGGAATATAGCATGAAGTTAAAACTTTTCGCTCTACTGGCAGCACTATTGCCAATTGCTGCATTTGCAGAAGACAAACTCGATTCGGGTGATACAGCATGGATGATGATGTCCACTGCACTCGTTCTACTAATGACACCGGCAGGTCTTGCACTTTTCTACGCAGGTATGTCAAGATCTAAAAATGCATTGAACACATACGCAATGGTTATGGGTGCATTTGTACTTGCATTTGTTGTATGGATCGTTGCAGGTTATTCACTTGCGTTCGGTACTTCTGAAGCTGCAGGCGTTCAAAAGTTTATCGGTGGATTCGGTAACGTATTCCTAAATGGTATTACGTGGAAAGACCTAAGCGGTTCTTACCCTACATTCGTATTTATTGCATTCCAGGGAACATTTGCTGCTATCACTGTAGCGATCGCTTCTGGTTCTGTGATCGGTCGTATGAAATTCTCAACATGGATGGTGATCGTAGCCTTATGGGGTCTAGTTGTTTATGCTCCTATTACACACATGGTATGGGGTGGAGACGGTGCCCTTCTCTTTGATGCAGGTGCACTTGACTTTGCCGGTGGTACAGTTGTACACATGAACGGTGGTTTAGCTGGTCTTGTTCTTGCTATCCTTGTTGGTAAAAGAACCGGATACCCTAAAATTGCCATGAAACCATTCTCAATTATCTTTACTGCTGCTGGTGCGGCACTACTATGGTTCGGTTGGTACGGATTTAATGCCGGTTCAGCATTTGGTGCAAATGCAATTGCTGGTGTTGCTTTACTTACAACCACTATTGCCACGGCTGCTGCTGGTCTTACATGGTTGATCATCGAATGGGTTGTCTATAAGAAACCAACACTTCTTGGGATTGCATCTGGTATTGTTGCTGGTCTTGTTGCTATCACACCTGCTGCAGGTTTCGTATCTGTAGGTGGAGCATTCATCGTCGGTATCGGTGGTGCAGCTATCGGATTCTTCGGTGTTGTTAAATTGAAAAAAATGTTCGGTTATGATGACTCTCTAGATGCATTCGGTATCCACTTCCTTGCTGGTCTTTGGGGTGCATTGATGACTGGTGTACTTGCATTGAACGACAAAGATCTTCTATGGGACGGTCCACTTAAAGAGAGTGGTGACAGAATGGGACAATTCATGGTTCAAGTTGAATCAGTAGTTGTTGTTGGTCTTTGGACACTTATTGGTACTGTAGTTGTTTATTATGTAGCATCTGCATTAACAGGTGGTGCCAGAGTTGATGCTGAGACTGAAGAGATGGGTCTTGACGAGTCAGTACACGGAGAGAGAGGAATGAATCTATAATAGATTCATCCTTTCCCCTAAAAATATATAAGGATTTTTAACATGAAAAAAATTGAAGCGATCATCAAGCCATTTAAACTTGAAGATGTAAAAGATGCATTGGTAGAAGCAGGAATCGAAGGTATGACTGTATCTGAAGTAAAAGGTTACGGTAGACAACAAGGTCACTCTGAGCTCTATAGAGGTGCAGAGTATGTGGTTGAGTTCATCCCTAAGATCAAACTAGAAATCGTTGTGAGCAATGAAGAGTATGCAGATATCGCTGTAAAAGCAATTAATGCTGCTGCTAAAACTGGTAAGATCGGTGATGGTAAGATATTTGTTAGTACTATCGATTCTGTACTTAGAATCAGAACTGATGAGACTGATGCAGAAGCACTTTAATCTTAAAGTGTTTATGCTAAAACCTTACGTATAAATCGCTCTAACTGGTGGTAAAGAGAAAATTCTCTTTACCACAGCATTCTCCTGATTGATTAATTTTTAATCACTTTTTTACCACTAATTTCCTAAAAATATAATTTTATGCATATTTTTTAAACACTCCATATTCTTATTCTATTTTAAGACACGCTACACTAAGGGTAAATTTTATTAGGAGAAGAGAATGGAAATAAATTATGTCATCGATACCTTCTTTGCTATCTTTGCTATGACCCTTATCATCTTTATGGTACCTGGTTTTGCAATGCTTGAAGCAGGATTGGTAAGAACAAAAAACGTCACCTCGGTCTTGACAGTAAATGTCATGATCTACGCAGTAGCTTCTCTGGCCTTTATGCTGATAGGCTACGAATATGCCTTTGGATCATGGGACCATCAAGACGGTATGAGCAAATATGCTTTTTTCCTCTTTCAAATGGCCTTTGTAGGAAAAGTGATCAACATTATGTCTGGAGGGGTCAGTGAGCGTTCACGTATCATTCCACTGGTACTCTTTACCATAGCTGTAGGTGCATTCATCTACCCAACTATTGTAAATATTACCTGGGGAGCCAATTTCCTCTTGGGTACGGCTTTTGACATCTCAACTATGCACGATCTGGCAGGTTCTACAGTCATCCACTCTACAGGAGGTTGGGCACTGCTCGCAGCCATTCTCATAATGGGTCCAAGACGTGGACGTTTTAAAAAGAATGGGGCTATTCAAGTCATCCCCGCATCGAATATCCCATTGGTAGTACTGGGAGCTTTTTTACTCTGGATTGGATGGTTCGGATTTAACGGTGGGTCTGTTGGTGCCATTTCAAGCAAAGAGAATGCAGATGCCGTTGCGCTGACCATTATGAATACCAATACTTCCGGTCTTGCAGGTGCGATCGTTGGTTGGCTCTTAACCTATGTTCGATATAAAAAGTTTGATGTCACCATGATATTGAATGGTGCTTTAGGTGGGTTGGTTGCTATTACTGCCGGTCCAGACCTTTATGATATCTACACTCCTATTCTCATTGGTGCTATCGGCGGTGCGCTGGTTGTTCTTTTTGTTCCAATTTTTGATAAACTAAAAATGGATGACCCTGTTGGTGCACTTTCAGTACACCTGATCAATGGTATCTGGGGCACACTGGCAGTAGGGATATTTGCAGATGTAAGTATTTTACTTCAGTTAAAAGGTATTGTCATAGTAGGCGCAATCGTTTTTCCTATCTCATTTGTGACTATCTATATTGTCAATAAAATTTTCGTACTTCGTGCAGGAGATGATGAACAGCTTGAAGGTATAGATGCCATCGAATGTGGTATGGAAGCTTACCCGGAATTTAAACGTAGTATATAAAACATTAAAATATAAAAGGAATTAAGATGAAAAAAATAGAAGCGATCATTAAACCATTTAAGCTAGATGAAGTCAAAGAAGCACTGGTAGAAGCAGGGATTGAAGGGATGACCATCTCAGAGGTCAAAGGATACGGTAGACAGCAGGGACATTCTGAACTCTATCGAGGGGCAGAGTATGTAGTCGAATTCATTCCAAAAGTAAAAATTGAGATTGTGGTATCTTCACAAGAGTTCGCAGACAAAGCAATAGAAGCTATTGCCAGTGCTGCTAAAACCGGTAAAATCGGAGATGGTAAGATTTTTGTATCTGATATCTCTAAAACTATCCGTATTAGAACAGATGAAGAGGATGAAGAAGCGTTATAAGAACTAAATGTTGTTATAACACTTCTGAAAAGTATTGTTGTAATATAACTACAAACTGATTAGAAGCATTAGAATACTTAACAAATCTAAGTTATAATCTATCTATTAAACACAATGGACAGATATGGTAATACTTGGCATAGGCAATGTACTTCAAAAAGATGATGGACTGGGTGTCTATGCATCTACATATCTCAAAGAAAACTATACTTTTTCAGAAGAAGTATCTATAGTCAATGGTGGTGTTGAGGGTATTAACCTTTTTTCCATCATGGAAGAGAACGACCATGTGCTCATTTTAGACTCTATAGAAATAGAAGATACACCTGCATCCATCTACCTCATCCCTTCGAGTGAACTTTCTGGACATGGTCTCAACAGCGGTGGTGCTCATGAAATTGGTGTCATCCAATGTCTAGATATGCTTGAACTTCAGGGGAAATCTCTACCAAAAGCAACCATTTTGGGTATGATACCCCAACATGTCACTTTCGATATGGCACTCAGTCCAACAATCACTGAGGCATTTGAAGGCTACATCAACACTGCACTGAACTATTTGAAAAAAGAGGGCATAGAAGCAGTAAAAAAAGAAAAAACAACTTCTTTAAAAGAGATTCTTTATGCAGTAAAAAGGGTTTAACCCTTTACTTCTTATCTCCAAACCCCGTATAGCTTCTACCATGGAACTCACCCATATCTATGGTTTTATACACTAAAGCCCCTGGCGAAATCCCTTGATCGGATTTTGATCTAGTGAATCTATCAACTCTTTTTGCTTTTGGGGACTGAGACTATGAAACATCTTACGAAAAGCTTCATTCTGTTTTTGTTGTACTTTTTTGTCTTTATTATTGTACCGGTACATAGCTTCTCTTTCTTCCAAAATAGTCGTATGAGACATGTCACTTTTATAGTATTTAAAATAATAGAGTGAAAAAAAGATCAAAACAACAGATGCAACTATAAAATACAATCCTAAAATATACCTATTTTTCTTTTTCTGTATCACTACTGCATAAATCGGCAAAACAACAATAAACCATACAAAGATAAAAAGTGTTAATGCCGTATTCATAAAATAGACTTTCCACTCTCATAGATGATGGTCATAAATTTCTCTATCTTACTATCTATCTGTTTATTTAAATCCAGTAGATCTTTTCTATTTAACATCTCTACAATATAATCTATCCCAACACTCTCTTTAGCACTTTTTTGATGTGAGTAGCTACTAAACAATTCTAAACCATACTCTCTTGCTACATAACTGTTAAGTCTATTGATTGATTTAAATGTTTTCAGATATTTTGGATGATTTTTATCGAGTATGAGTTGCTTGTTATCACTATAAAATACTAAGAATTCATCATCTTTTTCTACTTCATAGTTATCTATCTTGTCTTGAAGCTTCTCTCCCAAGTATGGATTTGACTCTTTAAGTGCTTCAAGTATCATCTTTGCTTCTTTGACATAACTCTCTCGCTTTGTCTTGTTCCAAAAGTCTGGGGCTGGGGCAAGGTTTGTGATACGGTCTGCAAGTTTTACCATCTGTACACATTTGGGCTGTTGTTTGAGTCTCTCCAGGCTATCTCTCATCTGTGCTTGTTTAGTCGGAAGTGTTTCATCTTTAGTAAGAGCCTGTACTCCTGCTATAACTGCATCAATATTCTCTACACCTAGAGCCTCTGTTACTCTTATATCAGTATCTTCATTTACATCATGAAGCAAAGCACAGCAAATGGCTATGTTTGCCTCATCAAAACTTAGGGAATAGTGAGAGAGTGAGTTTATCACTTCTAATGCCACACTAACTATATGAAAAGAGTATGGAAGTCCTTCTGGAGTTGTCTGTGTTTTATGAGCTTTAAGAGCAAAAGCAAAAGCCTCTTTGTATATCTCTGTACTAAATAATTCTCTATTTTCTACCATATGTTTAAAAGCCCTTTCTTTGTAAGTTGCTCTCGCAGCTGTATCTCACTTTGTGTTACTTCGCCTATTTGAGGAAGTGTTGGTAAACTCTCATGTCGTCCATCTTTGTGTATTATACCATGTGAGTCTCCTCGATAGTGTGGCAACCACTGTACATAGTATTCAATACTGCTCCAATCCCTACTCCAAACAAATTTTCCAAGTGGCATAGCCTCATCTCCAATGATACCACTCATTTTTTTCTCTATCTGTTCTTGTGTCATATCTTGGTCAAAGAGTTCACGAAACTTTATCTGCATCACTCCATACTCCTGTGTTTTAAGGAGTCTTTGAAAGTGAAGTGTAAGTTCAGGAAATCCATCTATTCTTTTAAGTGAGGGCATCTCCTCCAGCCATTTTGGAGGAGTACTTATGTTTGTTCCTCTTAAATCAAGTATCTCTAAAGAGCTACAATCCTTAAGTGACGGAGGTAACTCACCAATAGGATTATTTGCTAAAAAAAGTCTATCCATATTTTTAAGTTTTCCTATATTTTCCGGAAGGTGTGTTAAGTTGTTATTGCCTGCTCTTAACATTACTAAATGTTGAAGTTTCTCTATACTCTTTGGTAGTGCAGTGAGATAATTATCTTCCACATCAAGATAGACAAGTTTTCTAAGCTTTCCAAGGCAGGGAGGAAGAGAAGTAAGCTCATTTCTATATACACTTAAATCATCTATGGTTTGGATATTACAAAGACTATCCGGAAGTGATTTTAGTTCTACATTTTGAAGCCAAAACCTTTTAATATTTTTCATAGCATCTATCTCTTTTGGAACATATTTGATTTTATAATTATTAGAGTAACTAAACCAAATATCTTCAATCAACTCTTCGTCTGTATAACCTTCTAAGTGCATCTTGTGCTCTTTTGCCCATGTTCTAATGATTTGGAGTTTTTGTTCTTGTCTCATTTTTTTAACTGTGTGCTTTACTCTGCTTGATTTTAAATACCCACTTAAACAGTCTTAAAGGAAGCCAAATAAATATTGTCCATCCTATCGTAAAAATGAAGATTCCAGTAAAAATACCAGCTATGATTGTAGTACTTGGATCATCGGTAGCAAAGATGCCTAGAAGTATCGAAATATAACCAAGAGCACAGATGACAAACCCTCGATACAGTATCCATAAAAACTGTTTGGATTTATGATTTTTCAACTCTTTACACTCACTACTTCCCCACTCTCAACACAATACGCACTGAGCATCCCATATCCGCTGCGAGCCATATAGCATCCTGTATCGACATTGACATAGTGTGATTTTATCTCTACACCATATGGTGTTACCGTATGTCCAAAGATGTTAAAAATTTTTGTATCTTCATCTGGTTCTCTTCTATTCCATAGCGCCATATCTAAAAAAGTTTTATACATCGCATCACTGTAACGCAGTCCCCAGACTGTAGCTACTGGGGCATGTGAGATAACCACGGGTTTTCCTGAAGGATGTGCAATATCCAGTTCTATGTAAAGGGGGAGCTTTCTAATCCACCTGATGTCATCTTTAAACTGTGCCAACTTCTCTTTTGCATTGAGTGTTGCTACAGGTTTACCTTCCTCCAAAGTGACAAGCCCATAAGACTTCAGTGTGGCTATACCACCATTGCTATACCAGTTACTATGGGTTTTTACAGGTTCATTTTGTTCTACAAACACTGCAAAACTACTACCAAACGTATCCATAAGCTGTTCATGGTTTCCCATTACACAACCATGCCCTCCTTCACGTACAAACTTCACAACCTCTGCACTTTGTGAACCACGGTCAATAAGATCACCCACAAAAACAAGCTTGGCATCATTGGGTAGTTTGCTTACCAATTGCATCAAAGTCTCATAGTGTCCGTGAACGTCTCCTATAATGTAATGCATTAACTAATTACCCAAATAACTTTTCATAAGTACAAAACCCTTGATAATTTACTATTGACAAACTCCATAACTTATACAAGGAGAGAAGAACCTTTTTTCATATTGATTTCTTATTAAATAGATGTAAAATACCGAGTATCTCCAAAGAATCACCGTCACAAAAGCTCTCTACAAAGAGAAAATTCTTATCTCATAGTAAAGAATGATTAAAAATCATAACCAAACTTTAATAAAAGTCTGTTTTCTACAAAGTAGGGCTTAACTCTTTACTACAGAGGTCTCCCAACCATCATAGCTTGCACCATAATCTTCAAGAAGATCTATCAGTTCCAAAGTCAAGGCATCAATGTCATGGTAAAAAGGTTTATCTATACGGTAAAAACTGAATCCTTTCACACCCTCTTCACTCTCTAACTCTGCTTGTATTTTAAAACCTTCACTTTCCAGTTTACTGATAAGTGCCTCTTTTTTCTCTGTTTCTTGAGGGAAAAAACATTTATGTTCAATAGCCCGGGCCAAATAGAGATTATCTTCTTTTGATTTAAGCTGTTCACACACTTTATGATTTTGTATCAGTTGCCACTCTTTTGCTGTAGGGTAAAGCAATTTTTTATAGTAGTTCCACTGGGCATCTTCCTGGTGCCCATTGGTGATCTCATAACTGCTATGTTCATCCAAAGCAAAATTAATAAAATCAGGCCAATTATATGTGAACTGCACATAATACAAAAAAGTCACATAGCCATTGGAAATAACACGCCCTACATACTTACCAATACGAAATTTAATCATCGCGGCTTCAAGCTTGTCTTCCATAAAAAGTATCTCTGGCGCTTCATTTTCAAAAAGTAATCCATTTTCATTTGGCTCTTTAAGTTTTGCTTTTACAAATGCCACTATAGGGTGTGTGTATTGCATCTCTTCAAGTTCCATGGATATACCTGCATTAAACTGTATGGAAGCAGGCTTACCCTCCAGTTGTTTCATATATAATTCCCAATATTCTTGCATTTATTTCTCCTCTATTCCATTTCTAAACTCATGAGATACATATCTTCCCCATCAAGTACTTTTACCCTTAGACTCTCACACGCTGTACAAAAATAACGTACTTCATCCACTTCAAAAACATTGCCACACTCTTTACATTCAAGTTTTAACTTTTGTATATTTATCACAAATTCTGCGTTATGACACATTGTTCCCTCTTTAAAGGTATCAAATGCTGTTTGTAAGAGATATGTCTCTATACCTGACATTACACCTATTTTGGTAATGACCTTCGTGATCTTCGTTGCACTGTTTTGTACTGCCACCTCTTCACACTGATTGAGAAGGGCCTGTACTACACTGTACTCATGCATAGACTTCTTCCTTTATTATATTTAATTTCAATCTCATTGGAGTCTCTTTAGGACATCGCTTATAGACAAATTCCTGTCGTAACATATGAAAATCACTCTTTGCCTCCCAAAATTCCGGATGCATCACTTCAAGCTCTTTCTCCTTGAGTGCTTCTATCTTTTCTCTGTTCTCTTCTAAATAATCTTGTTTGTCCCAGATGAAGTCATCATCATATTTACCTTTAGCATAGGTATGTAATGCCTCATAGTAATTCTCACTAGCAAAGACTTCATCTACCATGCCTAAAGAGTTCGCTTTTGTCGTTGAGAGTGGTAAACAGTCATCTAAAAGTACTTGTGCCGTTTCTCTTCCCACGCGTTTAGGGAGTGTATAGGTATGGTATTCACTTCCACTAAGTCCTAGAGTTTTATAGTGAGGATTAAGTACTACCCCTTCACAACCCACCACATAGTCACAAGCAAGCCCCATAAAGACGCCACCCGCTCCTGCATTACGAGCAAAAGAGGCAATAGTCACTACTTCATCTGCATAGAGTATGGCAGAGACCAGGTCATTCATTGCGTTAATATTTGCCCAACCATCTTCACCCTGCTTTGCTGAGTCTTCTAGTATATTGAGGTGTATGCCGTTAGAAAAAAAGTCCATACCCCCTATGAGTACTAGCACTTCGCACTGTGTTTTTAGATACTCCACTGCATACTTGAGTCGTATGCACTGGGCTGTACTCATTGCCCCATTATGAAAGCCAAAACAGAGGTAGGCTACATTGTCTCGTTTTTCCATACTTACTTCATAAAAAGTATCATAACTTTTATCAAAAATCAGAGGCAAACGTTCTTCTTTGATGCCTTGCAGTTTCTCTTTCAGTACATAGGTAGCAGGAAGTTTAAAGCCACCTACCTCTTTAAGATGTGTTATCCACACTGCACCATCTATGCACCCTAGACAGATAGCCCCATCACGTTTGGCAAGTATCTCTTTGGGTTTGCCTTTAAACTTCTCTTCTTTGTGTACGCCGTAGAGATAGCAAGGAACCCCAAGTATCTCATCTAACACACCAGGCAAAGAGTCAGAGAGATAGATTTTATTGATGATGGTCTGTGTAGTATCATGCTCCCAGTCTATGGCTCTTTTAGCTTGTGTAAAACGCTCATGTATTGGGTTAAGCTTTTGAGGTACACACTTCTCTTTCTCTATGTTTTCAAACAACCCATCTAAAGCATCTAATGAAGATTGAACTATCTCTTGTCTATAGAGTGAAGCTTTGTAAGTATCACGTACTTTAAAATGTTGCTCTGCATAGATGTCTCCACCATCATACTCACTATTGGCACGAAGCACCACAAGCCCCCACTCTTTGGTATGACTTTGCAAGGCATACTCCAAGGCATTAGGTCCTCTGTCCCCTCTGGGTCCTGGGTGAAAGATGTATGTTGGGTAGTTCTCATAGATACTTGCTGGCAAATACGCTTTTAGAAATGGACAGAGTATCAACTCTGGCTCGTAAGCTTCTATCTCCTCTAGCATCTGAGCTTCACTAATAGCAAAGCAAACAGATACTACATCTCCTCTGTCTTGCAGTCTTGTATAGATTGCTTGGGTTTGGGAGTTAAAGGCGGTGACTAGGAGGAGGAGTTTCATTACCATACCTAAAAAGGAATTTCATCTGATGAAATAGATAAGACATCATCTAATTTTGTTTCTAAATTATACAAAACAACATTTTGTTGTTCAAAAGAAAATCGTTTAAACAATTTTGTAAAAGTAAGTAAATGATCAACCCTAAAGGTATTATTCTGTTTATATGTAAAATTATTAGTTAAAAATATTTTCAACACATGCTGTGGCCCAACATAATCTTCAAGCATTGTACGTTTACATAAAATATCCAATTCAATAATAATTTTGTTTATATCCATCTCTAATTTTGTTAAAGGTTTTACACTAACTAAAGAGTCAAAAAACTGATAACTAAAGCCTTGATAAATATTTTTCTCTTCATCTGTAAATAATTCAAAAATTGTTACATCATTTTTAATATTTTTGTATATTTCACTAAACGAGTCAATTCTATTATGCAAAGAAGGATTAATCATTTGTTTTAATATATTTATATATTTAAAAGAAGTATTAACTTTCTCCAAGATATATTGAAAAAGTTTACCGATAAAATAAATTTCTGTTTTATGACTATAGATTTTATCCTTAAATTCATTTGGTACTTCTCCACCAAACCACCTAATAGATATGCTTTTATTATTATCATCATTAAAATGTATTTGTTTACCAAAGCCGAAATCTATAATTTTCACAACATGGTCATTATTTACTAAAATATTTAAAGGGCGAATATCTCTATGTAAGATATTTTCTTCTTCCAAATATGAAAAACCATTAATAGTTTGTTCGAAAACACTATTAATATTCTCTGGATACTTTTTTAAATACGATAGGATATCTAATCCATCAATATATTCCATCAAAAGGTAGCCTGTTTGCCGTTCTGGATATAAATAATAATTAAAAACTCTAACAATATTAGGATGATAAACTAAATGTAACAACTTAATTTCATCTACGAAGTTTTGATAATAATCTTCTTTTTTTATGCCTGTTTGTGGCATATACTTTTTACATACAAATTCATGATGTATATATTCATCTTTAAGTAAAATGGTACGTCCAAAAGCACCACTACCTAATTCTTTAATAAATTTAAAATCTTTTTTTCTCAAAAATTCAATAGTTGTGTTTAATTTCATATATATTCTTTATTTCTCATCTATCAACCTACCGTCATTTTCAACTCAATATCCAAACTAACAAACCTTTTATCATTAGTCACAATCAAGTTAGCCTCTATCTTCTTCGCACATACATACTGCACAGCATCTTCATAATCTTTATGTGGAGTAGAACCGTCAGCACATAACTCCAATGCCATGACAACATCATCAGATACAATAGACACTAATGTAAAAATATCATTTACAAACATCATTTTATCAAGTACTTCAGTCTCATTTAGTGTAGAACGATTCGAGAGAACATAAAATACATTTGCAAGCGTATCACTATTAATGAAAATCTCACAATTATCTTTTTCCAAATAGTTTGTAATGCATGAAAAACTATTCTCATGAAGGGCTCTGCTGTTGTCACACATATCTATGACGATATTCGTATCTACAAAAATATTATTCTGCATGTTTTAACGCTTTTTCTATACGTATTTGTCGTATATCAATGTCACCTATATTTGCTGCTGGTGAATTCTTTAGTTTTTCCAAAGCCTCTAACTTCCTCTTTTTACGTATCTGTCTATATCTCTCTTCTGTCATCTCTTGAACTATCTGAGTTTGTGTCTTACCCTCTGCTTTAGCCAACTCTTCAAGATGTTTTGCTACTTCTTGTTCAAATAAAAAGTTTTTACGTATAGTCATTATATATCCTTTTATACATATTATCTATATGTATAATACCATATACATACAAATTTAGCAAATCCGAGGTAACAACTCACCCGTAGGCAAGTCTAAAAACCGTTTTGTACCCCAAGAGGAATTAAGTATGACTCTGCCATTGTGTTGTTTACTTACTGTAGCGATGACGGATGATGTTGTATGTGTTTGTTGCAGCACTTCCAAAGCTTTAGCCTCATCTTCTTTGTTCACACACAATACAAATGTCCCCTCATTGGCAAGGTCAACGGCTTCAAAGCCTAGCATTTCACAGATACCTCTTACCTCTTCTTGGACAGGGATACTCTCTTCATTTACTTCTACACAAACATCAGAAGTCTTTGCCCATTCATTGAGTACGGCACTTACCCCTCCACGGGTAGCATCACGTAAGGCTACGATGTTGATACCTGAGTCCATGAGGGCTTTTACTTGTGGGTATAGTGATGCACAATCTGTTTGAAGTGAGCTTGCTAACTCAATGCCTTCACGTGCAGCAAAGATAGTTGCTCCATGTGCACCTACATCTCGAGAGACTAAGATACTCATGCCCTCTTTTAGTCCTGAGGCCGTGATACCTTTATGTTCTATCTCTCCTATGCCTGTGGTGTTTATGAAGAGTTGGTCTACCGCACCTTTAGGTACAACTTTAGTATCTCCACTCACAACGATAGCTCCGTTTATCTCTAGTTCTGTTTTCATAGACTTGACTATTTTCTCTAATTCACGCGTAGAAAAGCCCTCTTCTATAATGACCGAACAAGTCATATACTTAGGTTTTGCACCCATCATCGCTAGGTCATTACAGGTACCACAGACTGCAAGTTTACCAATGTTCCCCCCAGGGAAAAAGAGAGGATTTACTGTAAATGAGTCAGTGGTAAATGCAAGTTTTCCATCTTCAATAACTGCGGCATCTTCACTCTTGGCTAAGATGTCATTTTCAAAGTGTTTATAGAAGATTTTCTTGATGAGTTCGTTGTTCTCTTCTCCCCCATTTCCATGGGCGATGGTTACTGTTTTTGTCATATTAGATTTCCATATTTATAGTATGCTGCACATGCACCCTCACTACTCACCATACAGGAACCTATAGGTGTAGTCGGTTTACATGCCGTACCAAAGATAGTACACTCCTGAGGCTTCGCCATACCACGAAGTATGTCACCACAGATGCAGAGTTTATGGTCTTCTATCTCAGCGATAGGGAGAACATCTTTATAGAGTACCTCCGCATCATAGGCTTTATATGCCTCTCTTAGTTTGAGTCCAGAATCAGGTACATTTCCAAGTCCACGCCATCTAAAAAGACTCATCTTTTCAAAGTACTGTTCTATGAGTGCTTGGGCTTTGAGATTTCCATCATGGTTTACCACACGTTTATACTGAACTTCAAGTTCACATCTGCTTTCTACAAACTGCTTGACTATCATGCTAATGCCTTGCATGGCATCTACTGGTTCAAACCCAGTCACTACTACAGGGCGACCATACTCTTTTGGAAACTTATCGTAAATCTTAGAACCACTTATGACACTTACATGGCTTGGTCCCAAGAAAGCATCTATCTGGTTGTTATACGAGTCCACATGCACATCACGGCTGTCTATAAGCTCTACCATCACTTCTGGTACGGTCACATGGTTGATATGAAAAAAGATATTGGTAATACTCTGTTTAATGACTTGATCTACAAGTACAGCTGTCATAGGGGTAGTTGTTTCAAACCCTATGGCAAAGAAAATGACTATTTTCTCAGGATTTTCCTCTGCTATCTTTATGCACTCCATCGGGGAGTAGACAAAACGTACATCTGCCCCTTTGGCTCTAGCATCCTGTAAAGATCCGTTAGACCCAGGTACTTTAATCATATCACCAAGAGTAACAAGTATAACCCCTGGCTGCATAGCTAAAACATAGGCATGGTCTATACGCTCTTTGGGCATAATACAGACTGGACACCCCGGCCCATGTATGAAGTTAACATTATCGGGAAGAAGCTGAGGCAGACCAAATTTCATAATAGTATGCGTATGCCCACCACAGACTTCCATGATATTGATCGGTTTTTTTAACTTTTTTGCATCTTCAGAGATGATCTTTGCATAAGCTTTTATAGTCTCTCCATCACGGAAATTATCATATAAATTCTTGAGTTCAAGTTCAGCCATTAGCTAGAAATCTCCTGAGTATATATCTCTCCACGAGCCTCACATTCATCATCTTCCAAAATCGCATGTCGCCGCTCTTCCTCATCCATCTTTTCGAGAATTTCTCTATAGGTCTCTATTGAGGCCAAGGCTTCTTCTTCATCTATCTTATTCATCACAAAACCAATATGCAGCAAAACATAATCTCCAATTTGGACATCATCATCTTCCATCATCATAAGGTTGGCATCTCTTTGTACACCCAAGGTATCAACCGTACACATTGTTTTATCATCAGAGAGTTTGACTACTTTACTTGGAATGGATAAACACATGTTAGCTTCTCATCTTTCTTTTAAATTCAATCCATTCTGCTACAGCTTTGACGGAATCAATATCATTGACATTCACTTCAAGTATGTCTACATTGGGTTTAATACGTCTTGCTTCAGCCTTTTCTGCTTCTACATTATATTTAAAATGGGGAAGTAAGTCCGTCTTTGTAATGAGTATAAGATCTGCCTGTCTGAACATGACAGGATATTTTGCAATTTTGTCTTCACCTTCAGGTATAGAAACAAGAACGATGTTCAAATGTGTACCTACATCATAAGATGCAGGACAAACAAGGTTTCCTACATTTTCAACAAAACAGACATCTATCTCACCCAAAGGCATATGGTGTAAGCCTTTATGTACCATAAATGCATCTAAGTGACACGCTGTTCCAGTCTGTATCTGCTCAGCATAAATACCTTTGGCTCGTAGACGATTGGCATCACGTTCAGTTTCCAGGTCACCTTCAACAACACCAAACTTAAAGTTCGCAACGTCTGCAAGATACTCCAAAAGTGTCGTTTTCCCAGAACCCGGACTGGACATCAGGTTAACACCAAGTACACCCTGTGCTTCCAAATGACTTCTGTTATGGTCTGCTTCATGATCATTTTTATCTAAGATCTTCTGTATGACAGAGATTGTCTTGGCATCATTGAGTTGTGGATTGTGATGCAGGTTTTCATGTGCTTTTTGATGTTCTGTGGACTCATCATGTGTATGACCCTCACTTGAATGATCATGACTATGAAACGTTTTACCTCCATCATGACTATGCTCATGTACATTTTCTTCCATCCCTCTAATACTACAACCACAATCTGTACACATCTATTGTTCTCCTTATCTATATTTTCTCTTTGTAAATGAACAAAGTTCACTTACAATTCCTCTCACTAAAACTTCACCTATGCCAAGATAGTTAACTAATCAGAATATTTGTTCCAACAACCAGTGATATCACACCCGCTGTTGCAAAAGCACGTCTTACATTTGTAAGATTACCTAAAAAATGTTGGTTAAAGTAAAGTATTACTAATCCAAAACTTACAAAAACAAGCATTACACCTGCTGTAAATGCACCGATCATTGTAAAATCTACATTTCCACTTCCTACAGCACCAAGGGTTATCAACATCCCTCTTACACCACCAGCACCCATAAGCAATCCCATAGTAAAAGAAGAACTTTTAGCCACTGCATCATCATGATCATGTGATTTCCCAAACCATATATGTGTATGTTCTTTACCTTCATGCATGTGTGTTTTGAGCTGTATACGGTTAGTAGCTACCATAAAAAGAAGATATACCCCCATAGCGATGATCACTGTAGCAGAGATAATATCACCATAGCTCAATATCTTATCAGAGATATGAGTACTTTGGAGTATCTTCGCAAACAAGAAGAGACTTAGCCCATGCCCTATGGCAAAAAGTGTAGTAATCATCAGTGTTTTACGTTTATTCTTCCCTATAGAGAAGTCAGCAATGGCAGTAAGATGGTCAGGACCAAATGCATGAAGAATACCATACCAAAAAATGACCAGCAACGACAGTTCCATATACATCCTTTCAAAAAATGAATAACTATTCACTATAATAGTACGCTAGAATTAAATTCATATTAAAAAATTAATTTCTACTCTATTTTAAGGACTAAATGTTATAGTTTTTTATGAAATGTCTCTACTGTGAATCACCCTACACCTATCTGTTAGCAGACAAACAACGTAAGTGTGCAAGATGCAAACGTAAATTCAGCCCACAAAAGATCCAAAGAGAAGAGAAACTCTGGAAACATTTTATCCAAGGTTATCATGTAAGAGATACTTCCAGGTTAACAAAAATGCACTTTGCGACTGTTCAGAAATATTATGAAAAATTCAGACGAAACATAGCTATTTATTCAGATAATGAATATCAACGTAACAGTGACAGAGTCACAGGTTATGATGAATACCTCTATCTTCCAAAAAGTCTCAAAATTGAAGAGAATATTCATAAACTCCAACATTTTCTTACACTCTCTTATGATAATAAAGTCTATAACATCATGATGCCCAAAACCAAACGGCAACATTTTGATGATCATGATGAACAAGAGAACAAACTGCTGCTTAAGTACCTCAACTTCAACAAAATTGCCAAACTCTCAAAAGCACAAAATACCATTACCAAATTTTGGGACTATTTTGAAATCTTTATCTTGCAATACAAAGGGGTAAGTGATGAGCAGTTCATCTTTTATCTAAAAGAAGCCGAGTGGAGATTTAACGAAAAAATGAGTACACTATAACATAAGGAAACAGTATGAAACAACCTGTACGAATTTATCTTGAAAAAGGTAAAACCTATCATTTTTGTACCTGTGGGAAAAGTGCAGATGGTGTACTCTGTGACGGAAGCCACAAAGAGACTGCATTTACACCAAAAGAGTTTATAGCAACCAGAGATTCTGAGTTTCATTTATGTTTATGTAAAAAAAGTACCTGTACACCTTACTGTGACGGATCACATGCCAAACCTGAGAAGTTAGATCTGGATTTTTTACTTGATGACTGAAGAAGAGACCACCTGCCCCAAAGAAATCCCTCCATCATTAGGAGGAATAGCATTGGAGATGATTGCCTCAGGAAATTTTTCAAAGACCAATTCTAAAAGCACTCTATTTTGAAATACTCCACCACTTAGTACCAATGGTAAGTCATACGGAGCATAAACTATAGCTATCATCTGCACCAAAGTATGGAAAAACTTTGAAACAGCTATGGTAGTGTCATTCTCAGCTAACATCTCTACAAGCATCGGAAGTACATTTATCTGTCCATTTTCATATCCAAAACTATAATATCCTACTACAGCACTATCATACAACTCTTCAAGTAACATACCACTCTCACCCTCAAAACTCATCACATGACAGATACCCAAAAGTGAAGACACTGCATCAAAGAGGCGTCCTACAGAAGAACTCTCAGGAGCATTGAGCCCCTTTTCCCATGCAATGAAATAGGTTTTTAGTTCTTTAGGGCTAAAAGCTTGTGTCGTTGGGTTGTTTAGTATCAGTGTATCTTCCCCATAAAGGTCAAAAAGTAAGGAGAGTGCCACACGTTTTGGCTCTTTGATAGCTTTGGCTCCACCTAAGAGTTTGAAATAATTAATATGTGCAACTCTTTCATATCCTTTATAATCACACACCATAAACTCACCACCCCAAAGCTTTCCATCATCACCATACCCCGTACCATCAAAAGCTACACCAAATACTTTTCCTGATATCTGCTTTTCTGCCATGACACCAAGAATATGTGCATGATGATGCTGGACCTCTCGTAGGGTGTGTTTTCCAATGCACCTTTTAGCATATTTGGTAGACTCATACTGAGGATGCATATCATGAGCTACAACCTCAGCATTAAAGTCATACATACGCTCTAGGCTCTCTATATTCTTCTTATAATACTCTACCGAACCAATACTCTCTAAATCGCCTATATGTGGAGAAAGAATGGCTTGATTATCGAATCCTATAGCTATAGTACTTTTTTGATTAGCTCCAAGTGCAAGTACATTATGCCCAAGCTCAAAAGCTAACTTAATACTTGCAGGAGCATACCCACGTGCACGTCTGAGAATAACTTGCTTCCCTCCAACTACCATCACGATAGAATCATCACAGCCATTAACGATGTCACGATTGTGCTCCAACACATAGTCATATACACCTTGTAACTTTTCTAAATCTTCTAGATTTGTACAGATAGGTTCATCTGTGACATTGGCAGAAGTAGCTACAAGAGGACGTTGTAATTTATCCAATATCAATAAATGTAGTGGCGTATATGGTAAAAACAGTCCAATACGTGAGATATTAGGAGCAATTCCCATAGGTAGGGGTCTACTCTCCCCGACAATTACAACCGGACGCTCCTTAGAACTCAACAACTTCTCTTCAAGTGTATTTATCTCACCCAACTCCATAGCCATCGCTATATCTCTAACCATCACTGCAAAGGGCTTTGCAGGTCGTTGTTTTCTATCTCTCAATTTTTGAATAGCTTCTTCATTGCTTGCATCGCACATCAGATGATAACCACCTACCCCCTTTACAGCAAGTATTTTCCCCTCTCTTAAAAACTTAACTGTTTTATCAATAATATCATTTTGACTTATGCCTAATACTTCACGCTTAGCTCTTAACTCTAATGCGGGACCACAATCCCAACATCCTATAGGCTGTGCATGATAACGTCTGTCTAAGGGATTTTTATACTCAGCCTCACATACCTTACACATTTCAAAAAACTTCATGGAAGTACTGCCCCTGTCATAAGGCAGATCATAAATAATGGAATAGCGTACACCACAATGTGTACAGGTAATAAAAGGATAACCATAACGACGGTTAGCGGGGTCAAAGAGTTCTTTTTCACATTCAGAACAGATACTTACATCAGGAGGGATATTGACAGTCACATCCCCTTGCTCTTGGGTTTTTACAATTTTGAAATCGTTAAAAGGCTGATACGCTATCTCTTTATGCTGTATATTATCTATGGAGGCTAGAGGTGGATATTCATATTCTAGTGCAATAAGAAATTGTTTGAGGGTAAGACTATCTGTATTAAGATGTATTTCAACCCCTTTACTATTATTGCTAACCGTCCCTGTAACTAAATACCTTTGCGCTAGCGCATAAATAAAAGGTCTAAAACCAACACCCTGTACTGTACCTGTAATGACTATTTTATAAGTACAAAGCTCCATATACCGCATTCTCCTTGCCTATAGGGAAGTTTTTATTCATCAAAGGCTTATATTGGCCTATGGTTCTTTGTATTCTACCATAGAGTGACTGGTTGGCAAAGGTCTCACCAGTCAGGACTACGGTTCTTGTACCTACTTT
The DNA here is from genome assembly GCA_027081115.1 of Sulfurovum sp. Taxonomy (GTDB): domain Bacteria; phylum Campylobacterota; class Campylobacteria; order Campylobacterales; family Sulfurovaceae; genus Sulfurovum. Next base: position 26,471 of record JALWLD010000056.1, on the reverse strand, counting down.
ATCTGCAAGTTGCGGCACAATCTCTCCAATGTAATCACCAAATGATTCATAGATGCTGTAACACATAAAGTTATTCTCTACATCACCCAACTGATAAGACATGATGCTTGTTAAAAATGCATAATTGTCAAAACGATTGTCTTTTACTCTGGTGTCTATCTGCAGCCCGCCTTTACCTAAAAAACTAAGTGCCTCTGCTGAGATACCTTCAAAACTCTCATCATCAAGCCCAAGTGTGATCGCTGTGACTTCAAAAATATCCATATTCCCCTGAAGATTATTGAGACGCTCCCATACCTCAGGATAAGCTTTTTTATAATTATCTACCAATCTGTCAGAGCCTTCACGGAGTGTACCTATTTTTTCCCAGAGATGATCAGATTCAAAAGGGATAGCAGGTACAGCATTGATGACCGTTTTGCCATTATAATAAAGAAAATTCAATGTCCCGTCAAAATGTACACCGATTGCTTTTTCTCCTACTTTATAGTGCTCTGCAAGTACGGACATCATCGAAGCTTTGTATTGCTCAAATCGATGTTCATTGGAGTGTCCTCCATCAAATGATTCACCTTCTAATACATACACTTCCTCTGTTTCTACCGTATCAAACACATCCAAAGTGTCTATAATACTTTCTCCTTCAATTTGGACACAGGCAAGATCATGTGCAACAGTAACTCTGTTTTTCTCGTTTTGCACAAGAGCAGGAAATAAAATACGTTCACCTGAAACAAACAGTTTTGCATCTTGATTGATGAATATCTTTGTATCTTCCTGAGAATTGACAGGCATATCAAAATCAACTAGGAAATCTGCCTCTTCATCAGATTCACATGTTACATAGGAGATATACTGAAGTCCGGCATTCATAAGCTCACGTGCCAACAACATCGTCATACCATCATCAGGATATTTCACAAGCACGGAAGAGCCATATACCTCTTTTACTTCATCACTTTTTGTTGCTACTCTAAGCAGAGGACGTTCAATGCTGAGTAAGGCATTAAACTCTTGTGTCACCATCATCAGATGATCATTAAATCCATTGGAGTCAGCCATGAGTAAAATAGAATTGGCCGGTCTGTATACTTCTGTAGATTTGAAGAATTTTCTATATCCATGGGCTGTTTTCATAAGTACCTGTTTCCCTGAAGCAATGGCACGACCACTCACTTCAAACAGCTTTCTAAAATCCCCTTTATTCAGAGCCAAATGTTCACTCTGTTTATCAAGCATACGGATTGCAATACCACATTCTATACAAGAGATAAGCGGATAATCCAAACGTAATGCATTATTTTTTAATTCTGATGCACACGCTTCACAAGAAACAAGAAATTTCATACTTGTATTTGGACGTCTATAAGGATACTTTGTTACAAAAGGATGTTGTGAACCACAATGGTTACAAGAAGTAAAAGGATAATAATAACGTCTGGAACTCACATCAAACATCTCTTTTTGACATGTAGGACAGGGTGCAATATTGAGAGGCAGATGGCATGTATCTACAGGCATGAGTTCCGGTTTTTCATCGGAAAAATAATGTTTCCCCTGCGCTAAGAAAAGTGAAGCAGGAAGTACTGTTTCCAACCCCAGTAAAAAGCCTTCAAGCTTTTCATCCTTTTTTTGAAATATCATAATAATTTTATCTGTTGCCTGTAGTACTTCTACATCAACCCGTATCTGTTTAGCATAGGCTCTAATAAGGTCGGCAATATAGCTTTTGTTAGAGCTAAACGCTATTTCAAAAATAAAATACATTTAATTTCCTAGAGGTTGATTTGTGATCATTTATTGTTAACTACACAACCAGATAGAATAAAACAAATAGAATGCAAAAGGAGGTGTGCATTATTTGAATAGAGTAAATTGAAAGGAATCTGTTTTACTCTTATACTGGCTGTGTACTAAACAATAACATATAAGATAAAGATAGTCAGTGAATTACCCCTATTAATTCATTATAATTTACTTTAGGATTGGCATAATAATCTAATATATGATCAAAAGAGATCTCATCCGATACTTTCTTCTTAAGCACAATACCAGAACTTTTCAACTCTTCCAAAGTAACATTAACGAGCTTTGGCATATGCTGAAGTACGGCATCGGTCAAACCATTTTTCACCTCTATAATATCTCCAGGTACCATAGTAATAAGCTGTACTTCCCCCATCTCTTCATGAAATGAACAAATTTCTATCATCATGGTGATTTCTACTTCATTGGCAGTTTTTCGGGTGATATTTTCGTTTGCCATAACTTCTTGGGCACTTTCTGAACATATCGTACCTACAGAGCCCTCTTTGGAACCTGTTCCCACAACTATGATCTTGTCATACTCCTGGTAATATGTCATGAGTGTAAATCCTAAAGTACCACCTTCAACCACAGTTAAGTTCTCAGGTATCTCATAGTTTTCTTCAATATACTTCACTAAGTATGCACCCATACCTTCATCATGAAACATAATATTTCCTATACCAATGAGTGCTATTTTTTTATATGCCAATACTATGAACCTTCGATAAAGAAGCTTTACGCTTCTTTATCCTTTTTTACGAACTTACTGCCACCTACAACAATGGCAATATCACCCTCTTTCCAGAAGATTGTTCTCCATACTTGATAATAGATATGAAATACAACCCAAGAAATGATAAGCCACATTGACAGATGATGTACAATACGTACATCCATAATGTTATTGCCCGTTGCAGTAGAACCTATCATCCATGAGCTAACCGGAACGGTCCAGTCTGTTGCCAAATGCAACATAGCAGGCCACCAAGAACCAATACTACTCAATCCAGATTCAAGTCCATGGACATAAAGTTGCAGTCCACTCAAAAGCATCCACAATAAAAGCAGATGAAAAATAAAGAAAAATACTGCATTAAAACTATCTGCATGGGAAGAATCAAATTTTTTGACTCTATTGAGTGTTAAAAGGTTTATCAAAACCGCACCAAACTCTTTTATATTATTCCCTGAAGGTATCAGTTTTTTATATGGTTTCTCAAATCTTGAAAAGAAATACATATACGCTACAACAATACTACTCACATCAAATATAATAGCCACCATAAAGTGGATCCATCGATTCCAAGCCATGACATACTTGTCAACGGCAGGATCTGCTATAAAACTTTGGTAATAAGGATGCCCAATATAAAGACCTGTTATTACAGCTGCAACCATACTCACAGCGACAACCCAGTGGTTTATACGCATAAAAGCTGTCATTCTTTTTACCTGTTTATATCCTGATTTAGACATAACGTCCTCCTTAGAATGCACAGGTAGGGTCAACTTTATAAACAGCTAACTCCTTACCTTTTGTGTCCACCACATGTACTGCACAAGCAATACAAGGGTCAAAGCTATGAACTGTTCTAATAATCTCGAGCGGCTCTTCAGGATTGGCAACAACCGTACCGATAATTGCAGCTTCATATGCACCTACTTCACCATTTGGTCCTCTAGGGCCGGCATTCCAAGTAGAAGGTACAATGGCTTGAAAATTTTTCACTTTTCCGTCTGCAATACGCATCCAGTGACCAAGAGCACCTCTTGGTGCTTCTGCCATACCTCTACCTTTGGCATCTTTTGAAACAGTATCAAAATCAAACTCGGTCCAAGTACTTAAATCACCCATAGCAGCATTTTTAGCAAGTTCATCTACCCAACCTACCATTGCATCACCGATCATCTCAGTTTCAATAGCACGTGCTGCAGTTCTTCCTACAGTAGAGAAAAGTACTGTCAAAGGAAGACCTGAACGCTTTAAGAAATTCCCTGCATACTTTTTCGTACGCTCATCACCACTAACATAACCAACTACGATACGAGCCAAAGGTCCTACTTCCACTTTTTGTCCATCATAGAGTGGTGACTTGATCCAAGAATATTTCTCATCTGTTTTCAGATAAGAGTAACCATCTTCTTTTTTATTGAGCCCTGTATATTTAGGGTTGGTTGTTCCATCATATGGATGTTCAGGTGCACCTGTCCCCTCATACCATGAGTGTGTAACATCCTCAGTAATTTTAGCTTCATCAAGTTCAACAACCTTTGAAATATCACCACCAAGAACAAGTCCTCTTTGGAAGAAAAGTTTAGAATTATAGAAACCTGTATCATCCAGTCTAAAGTCACCATAAGTCATATAAGACAAGATACCACCACCGGTACCTCCTACCTCTTTACCTAAAGCACCTTTGTGTTTTGATGCATGGAACGTTGCACTTCCGTCAGTCGCCTCTTTCGCATACATAGTACCTGCCATATAGATATCTGGAAGATAAGCACCCTTGATAAATTTATTACTGTCTACAAGTAACTGTTTAAACAAAGCAATTCTCGCAGGATTCTTAATATCCTGTACACAAGTAACACCACCTACGACTATAGATTGTGGGTGTGGATTTTTACCACCAAAGATCGCCTGCATCTTAGCCATATCTCTTTGTACATCAAGTGCTTTTAGATAATGGGCCACACCAATAAGGTTTTGTTCAGGTGTTAGTTTATAGTTTGGATTTCCCCAGTAACCATTACCAAAAATACCTAAACGACCCTCTTTTACAAACTTAATAATACGATCTTGCACTGCTTTAAAATCAGCTGCACCCGAGATATATGGTTTATGTCCAGCAACATCTGCCCATTTCTGTGCTTCTGCTGCTGTAGCTGTAGGGTCTGCTTTTGTTGCAGCTACTACATCTACAAAATCAAGAGCATGCAAGTGATAGAAGTGTACCAGGTGATCATGTACATACAATGCGCCCTGGATCAAGTTTCTTACCAATCTTGCATTTTTAGGAATGGTAATGTCAAATGCATCCTCAACTGCTTCAATACTTCTTTGATAATGTGTACCGGTACACACACCACAGATTCTCATAGTCATCAGACCAACATCTCTTGGATCTCTGTCTTTTACGATGGTTTCGATTCCTCTAAACATAGTAGAAGAACTCCAGGCATCGACAATTTTATTGTTACTGTCAATCACTGCTTCAATTCTCAAGTGACCTTCAATTCTTGTAATAGGATCTACAATGATATGCTTATTTCCATTTGCATCTGTCTTATGGAAATTACCATCTGCTCCATGTGCGGGTGTTTCAACTGTTGCATTATTTTCTGACATTATGCTTCTCCTCCATCTTCTTTTTTACCTGCTACTGCACTTGCTGCCGCATGAATGGCAATACCAATACCTGCTGCTGTTAATAAACCTAAACCAAACTCATCTACTGTTTTCTCAACACCACCTGTTGGTGCTTTGATGTTGGCATTTGCCATTGGTCTTTCATAAGCATACTTGTCCCAGAAATCCGGCTCAGAACACCCGATACACCCACGTCCTACACCAATAGGCCAGTTCACCCCTTCGTTATAACGAATGATCGAACAGTTATTGAATGTCATTGGACCCTTACAGCCTACTTTGTAGAGACAAAAGTTGTTTTTCGCTCCTTCATCTCCCCACTCTTCAACATACTCTCCAGCATCAAAGTGTGCACGTCTTTCACAGTTATCATGGATCCTATACCCAAAAGCAAACTTAGGGCGTAAAAGAGAATCAAGCTCAGGAATACTACCTGTAAGTACAAAATGTAAAATAACACCGACCATGTTAGAAGGGTTTGCAGGACAAGCAGGAATGTTAATAATTGGCTTACCTTTTACCACATCCATTACACCTACAGCATCTGTAGGGTTCGGTGCAGCAGCAGGAATACCACCAAATGTTGCACATGATCCAACAGCTACAACTGCTGCTGCACCATCTGCTGCACGATGCAAGTGATCAACAAATGTCTCAGCTTTGGCACCAATAGTACCATACTGTCCATCCATTCCTAACGGAATAGCACCTTCAACAAACAGTAAATACTTTCCATTAAAATGCTCCATCGCCTCATCCATCTGTTTCTCAGCCTGATGCCCTGAAGCTGCTTGAAGTGTTTCATGGAATTCAAGTGAAATGATATCTAAGATAATCTCATCGATCTGCGGCCCGTCTGAACGTAAAAGTGCTTCAGAGTTTCCCGCACAATCAGAGAGTTCTATCCATACAACCGGTACACGGTTCATAAGCACTGCTGCTTCTGCAACAAGTGGTGTAAAGGAGGCCGGTAACATAAGCATAGCTGTTGTAGCAGATGCCCATTTGAGGAAATCTCTTCTCTCAAGTCCTTGATCTTCAATACTTTGCGTAAAATCCATACGGTTGTTCAAAGGTTCAAGTTTTCTAAGATCCTCTATTCTTTTTTGACACTGAATATACAATTCATCATAAAAAGTATCACCCTTGTTGGTATCTACTTTTGCACTTTCTGCTGTAAAGAGTTTCTTTACGGATTCTTCTTTGTCTATGCTCATTTCGACTCTCCTTATTGATTTTATTCACTACTACATCATAGAGATAAAGTGAATAGGTATTCAGTATTCTAAGAAAAGTTAACTTAAACTGTAATGAATTATCATTGAATTTGATAATTTATTATCTAACTTATTATTCTAATATATAAGAAAAAATTATTGTGTAGTACAGACAGAACATACATCAAATGCACGAAAAATAAAAGTCGCTTCTTCGATACTAGAAGCACCCACCATTGCTTCTATAGCAATACCTTGCTCATCTTTTGTTCCATGGCTAAGATTCCATTGTGTAGGAGTAATGATTTCATACTGTGAGATCTTTCCATCACTCACAACCGTCTTATGTATAAGTGAACCACGCGCTGCTTCTACAATACCTGTACCCTCAAACTCATAGAGTGGAATAACACTTTCTAAAACACAAGAGGGTTCATCCAATGCCAGAGTATCCAACAAGTCATGAGCATGATTCAACAACAATGCAACTTCATGAACCCGGGCAAAGACTCGTGTAAGCAAAGAGTCTTTGTATCGTTTATGCAAGTTTTTGACGATAGGTGTTTTGGCCATCATACCTCTGGCTAGCGGCCCCACTTCATAAAGTTTTTGTTTATAGGTCACCGCTTTTGCCAAAGTACCTTCCTGAGATTCTTCATGTACATATTTACTCTCTACATTGGAAACTGTGGTTACTATTGATTTTCCTGAACGAGAAAGCAGAGAATCTCCAAAAACAATAAACCTGTCATGACTCTGTCCAATCTCTGCCATTTTATTACTTCCCATAAGATAGAGTAGTTGCCCAAAATCTCCTTCTATTTCATGTAATGAGGAGACAGAGTCTATAGAGAGGTATACATCCATTGATACTCCAGTCATAATCTGTTCAAAAAAAGTAATACACTCACTAACCAAACTTTGAGCCTGGATAACATCCAAATGTGTAGGGTCACAAGTTACACCTCCAGGTACAGCATATGAAGAGTGTGGCCACTGTCCTGCAAAAATAGACAATGCTTTCGTGATGACCGAAGAGAGATAAGTCGCTTTAATAGCATAATTCTCTTCACTCTCCTGCTTTACATACTTCTCCAACTGTGGCAACATAGTCATATAAAGCCATTTGACATGGTTTTGAATCAACTCACAAGCCAACGTAAACTCCCGAATATCTTTGGCTTTTGAAGAGAGTTCTACCGTAACACCTGAATTTGTATATCCATTCTCAATAGCACGTACAGCAGCAATCAGATGTGCATGATTACAAATACCACAAACCCTTGGCGTAATGACTAAAGCATCTCTGGGATCTTTGCCTTGTAATATTTCTTCTATACCTCGGTAAAATCCAAAGTTTATTTTCACATCCTCTATTTTTCCCTTAGAAAAAGTAAAGTCAAGTTCCGCTTCTCCTTCAATTTTCTCTATGAGTTGTTTTATTTGTAATTTTTTCATTTATCATAATCCAGTAAACGCTCTGTGAAACGTTTTATCTTAAAACTTTTTACTACACCCGTCAAAGTAAGGTAAGCACGTCTTGGTATCCCCAGAGGCATTTTGGCAGGAATACCCATATTTGTCTTCGTACTAAAGAGTGATACTTGTGGGTAGTTAGGCTCGGTACATCCAAAACATGGTGTACCCACACGTGTTTTAGAAGAGGTATCATTCCAAAGTATTTTATTACAACTACCCCGGGTATATGGTCCCTGGCACCCCTGTTCATAAAAGAGACACCCCTCTTTTAAACCAAAACCCTTAACATCAATTTTCCACTCAAAATATTCATTGCGTGTGCATCCAGTATGTACCGTATAGCCATATAGTTCTACAGGTCTATGTAGATTGTCTATCTCAATATGTTTTTTGTTAGCAACCATAAGAAGTACATAAGAGAGCCATTTGGGATGTATAGGACAACCCGGTAGAGAGATAAGTTTGGAAGCATAGATATCATAACGTATGGTTTTCTCTTCTAAATCAAAACAAAAACCTGAGATCATATTGGGATCTTTTTGTTTAAAGATACCACCAAAAGTCGCACATGTACCTGCAGTAATAATATATTTTGCTCCACTCGCATAGTGCTTGATAAGAGAAGAAACTTCTATACCCGCCTTAAAAAAACCTTCTTCCTGAAAAGAACCTTCCAAGATCAAAATATCACATGTCATTTTTTTCTGCAATATATCTTCCAGATTATAGGCGCTCTCCAATACAGGGTGATGGAGCAGTTCAAAATGGGAAAGTATGGAAAAAAGATCCGGGTGGTTTAAAAAAGAGTGTGTGTTACCGTTACAGGTAATAGACTGTAGCCAAAGCAGCTTAGGTCTGGTCTTACCTGACATCTTATGCCTTCAATGCATGATATATATTGAGCGAAATATCATCTATATACTGCTCTATCTCTTTAGGAAGAACGCCTTCTCCTTTTAGAAATACCATCCCCCCCAAGTAGCCCATAAAGAGCCCAAAAGCAGAAAAAAAATCCTGGTTACGCAATTCACCGGAATTTACAGTATCATCAAAAAAGATCATAATTTCGGTAATAAATCCAGAGACACATACCATTCCTTCACAACCATCCGTAAAGACTTCCCGATTGGAAAGGTAGACACGTAAAAAATACTCTATCATCTCCGGCTTCTCTTTAGCCATAGTAAAATAGATCGTTACTATCTGATGTATTTTTTCTTCTGCGGTAGCCTCTGTCATATTAACCACACGAATTTTCTCTCCCAGGGCTTCAGAAGTATACTTTATAATCTCCTGGGCCAAAATATCTTTTGAAGAAAAGTAATTATAGAGATTCCCTACAGACATTTTTAGTTTTTTTGCAATATCAGGTATAGTGGTTTTATGAAAGCCATTGGTAGAAAAAAGTTGTAATGCAGTTTGGATAATAGATTCACGTTTCAGTGCTTTTTTTTCTGCTATTTTCAAAATATCTCCAATGTCATATTAAAATTTATTCTAACATAAAAAAAACAAATCTATAGCTAATAATTTGAAATTGTATGTAGATAGACTTTACATTCTTCAATGCGTTCTTGACTTCCCTTTATTATCCAGCTTACATCCCCTATGCCAAAATCACGGTTATATTGTGTAATTCCATATTGTTTTAATATATGTAAGGTCTTATCTATTTCAGAATAAGTCGTTACAAATTGATACTCTATCTCTTTTTCATAAGGCAGTAACCCGCTTATATCCAATACATCCTTCACGGCCAAAGCATACGCTCTTGCCATACCACCGGTTCCCAGTTTAATTCCACCAAAATAACGTACTATCAATACTGCACAATTGATCAATTTCTCTCCACGCAATACATTTAACGCTGGCGTACCTGCACAGCCTTTGGGTTCTCCATCATCTGAAGAGTTCTCAACAATCTGTTCATATTCATTGAGGTATCGTAAAGCATACACTACATGATTGGCTTTAGGATGTTCCGCTTTGAGTTTTGCCTGTAAACCTTCGTATTGAGAGATAGGCACTAAATGTGTGATGAACTTTGAGCGGTTCACTTCTGTCAAAGATTCAAAACACGCTTCAATTGTTTTCACAAATTACCTCTAACTTTTTATAGCCTGCATATAAAACAAGTCCCAATACTATACCGATACCATCAGCAACAACATCTAACCATTCGGTACAACGATTGGGTGTAAACATCTGAGAGAATTCTATATAAAGAGCATAAAAAAGAAGAAAGACAACACTTTGCCACCATGGCATTCGATAAGAGAGATTGAGTAGTAGTGTTAATACTGCAAAGGCAATAAAATGTAGTGATTTATCCGAAAGACTTTGAAAAGTCGGTGCCATCTCTTGAGGCATTATTGCCAAGATATATGAACTTATCAATGCGACCCAAAACAGGATACGCATTTTATAGCTATACTGTGGCAGCATACACTCTGTCTACAATAAGCTGTACAAATTTTTCACTTGTATTCATACACTTAGATACCAAGTAATCTTTGTATTTTAATTTTTCAGCGATCTCTCTATGCTCAATATCAAGTTCAAAAACTGTCTCTGAATTATCTAAAGTAAACGCCAAAGGATAGATAAGTACTTTTCTATGCGTAGGGTTACGCAGTACATCTATAAGATTGGGTTCTAACCATGCAGATGAACCTACTTTGGACTGATATACCAACTTAATATCATGAAACTCTATCCCTTTCATAGCCAAATAGGTTCTAATAGCCGAAGCATTCCCTTCTACCTGATTTTGATAAGGATCTCCATCCTTAATAATACTTAATGGTAAACCATGTGCTGACAGAAGAAGATCATACTCTTTGGTCTCTTTGCCTTCCACAGCATACAAGATCTTTTCACAACATGCTTCTATATAGTCATAATCATCATAATAGGGATCTATCACTGTAATCTTAGGATGATACCCCATCTTTTCACACCGCTGTTCTATATCTTCTACAGAAGAAAGTGTAGTAGTTGTCGAGTATTGAGGATACATAGGGAAAAGAATTAACTCCTCAATACCCTCGTTTTGACATTGATACAAAGCCCTATCGGCAAACGGGGGAACATAACGCATTGCAGCAAAGATTGGCATGTCAAGTTTTGTTTTTAAATGATCTATCAGATCATCTGTTAAATCAGGTAGAGGTGATTTACCACCAAGCAAACGATAGTTCTCTTTCACATCTTCCAGTCGTTTGGAGATAATAATATTGGCAACAAATTGACGCATATATGGATTCATAGTCAAAATATTCTTATCGGCAAACATATTTCTAAGAAACAGTTCTACCTCTTCAATAGTGTTTGGCCCACCCATATTTAGTAATAAAAGTGCCTGTTTTTGCATACCCATTGTGTATTATCCCTTTTAATAGCTTGCTATTTTAGCACATTAGGTGTAAAATTACACCACTAACTAGAAAAGGTTTCTTATGATCATCATCCCCGCACGTATCGGTTCGAGTCGTTTCCCCAATAAAGTTCTTGCAGACATAGGAGGTATCCCTATGGTCATACGTACAGCCATGACCGTTGCCAATATCGATACCGTTGTCATTGCCACAGATTCACAAGAAGTCATCGATCTTGCAAAGCAGCATAACATTCAGGCAGTGATGACTTCAACAGCACACCAAAGTGGTACAGACCGTATCTATGAAGCCGCACAGAAACTGAAACTCTCTCATAATGAGATCATCATCAATGTCCAAGGAGATGAACCTTTTATTGAAACAGAGGTAGTACAAGCCATTTATAACTTAACTAAAAAGAACAAAGACAATCAAAGAGTTATGATGAATTCTTGTTACAAGACTATTACTAACCCTGAAGCAGATGATCCAAATATTGTAAAGGTAGTTACAGATGAAACAGATATAGCACTTTACTTTTCAAGAGCCAAAATTCCTTACCCTAGAGACCATCATTTTGATGCCTATAAAGGACATTTAGGTATTTATGGATTTACAATGAGTTCATTAACAACATTTTGTACACTTACTCCTGCACCCTTGGAAAGTATTGAGAAATTAGAACAGCTTAGAACACTCTACCATGGGTATAAAATAGCGATGACAGAAGTAGAAACAGAAAGTTTTGGTATTGATACACCCGAAGATTTAGAAAAAGCAATTAGACATCATCGACTTTAAAAGGTTATGACACAGAGTTGATTCTGTGTCACATAGAAGTTTTATCCGTTCTTAACTGCCCGTCCAAGATCCCACATAGGCATAAAGATACCAAGTGCCATCAAAAGTACCAAACCTGCAATAAAAAATAAAAGTACTGGTTCAATATAGGCAGAAAGATTATCAATAAGATCTTGAAACTGCATATCATAATATTGTGTAACCTTCTCAAGCATAGCATCCAACTGACCACCCGCCTCACCGGCTTTGATCATTTGTAAAAGCATATTCTCATACAAGCCTGTTATTTCAAATGCATCTGCAAGGTTCATACCTCTACCAATATTTGCATTCACTGACAAAAGTTGTTCTTTAATAGCAAGGTTATCTACCATACCTACGGCTGTATCCAATGCTTCAGAGACAGGAATACCTGAACGGACCAATTCACCAAATACCAAATTATACTTATGCATGGTAGAGAGGAAAATCGCTTTATTGATCAAATAAAATTTAGGATGTATCATCATCCTGTCCATTTGTAATTTAAAATCCCTATTGTTTTGATAGAAGTATTTTATGGCTACCACTATACCAATTAAGCCTGCTAAAATAAAGATTCCATAGTTGCTCAATGCCCATTCCAATTTCAAAAGGATTTGCGTAGGAAGAGGGAGTTCAGTTTTAAATTTTGCAAAAATGTCTTTAAATTTTGGCACAACCACCATAATTAAAATAGTAAAAGCAATTCCCATAGCTGCCATAGTAATCATTGGTGTACGAATTGCTTTTTTAAACTTAGCCGTATTATCCCTAATATTTTCCAAAATATCTGCCAGTTTATGGTATGATTCCGAAATATTTCCTGTCCGTTCACCCAGGTTTGTCATTGCTAACGCTACATGACCAAACTCTTCAGAATAAGGCTCCATAGCATCTGACATACTATTACCCGCATTAATATCAGCATTCATTTTTGTGAAGATCTCTTTAAGCTTTTGATTGTGTGTATTGTCTGCTACATCTTCCAATGTATCATTAATAGCAATACCCGCATCGGTCATAACAGCAATCTGTCTTATCGTTGAAATTTTATCATTGATTGGTATTTTTGATTTAAAAGTCTTCTTTAAACCGGAAAACAGCTCTTCAAGACTCTCTCCCAAGGGTGCCGATGTCTCCGTTGCCTTAATGACCATTACCGCTGTTGGCAACTTGAACTTTGCCTGTTTTATGGCAGCCATTTTAGAATCAGCCTTAATCAACTCTTCACGCTTTTTACCCCGTTCCATTACTGTTACATTAAAATATTTCATTATAGTCTTGCCACCCTGTAAATTTCTTCAATTGTTGTTTTCCCTGCCATTGCTTTACTCACACCATCTTCAAACATATTAATGAAACCCTCTTCCATCGCTTGTTTTGTCATCTCTTCTTTTGAAGCACTACGTGCGATCATCCGAGATAATGTCTCAGAGATACTTAATACTTCAGAGATCATCTCTCTTCCTGAATAACCGCTATGTCCACACTCTTTACACCCTGCACCCACATAAAATGTCGGATTTTCAGGTAAATACTGCTTTACATCTTTTAATAGTGTCTCAGGAAGGATTGTCTCTTTTTTACAGTTTGTACAAATTTTACGTACCAATCGTTGTGCCTGGATTGCAACCAGTGCTCCAGAAACCAAATACTCTTCAATTCCCATATCCAAAATTCTTGTAACAGCAGAAATAGCATCATTGGTATGCAGAGTAGAAAGAACCAAGTGTCCAGTTAATGCTGCCTGTATCGCAATACGTAAAGTCTCCTGATCTCGAATTTCCCCGATCATGATCTTATCTGGATCTTGTCTTAAAATAGATTTCAATGCTGCCGCAAAACTTAAACCAACATGTGCCCGTACCTGTACCTGTTGAAGACCAGACATCTGATACTCCACTGGATCTTCGACAGTAATGATCTTATCTTTTACATCTTTAATGGCATTCAATGCACCATAAAGTGTCGTTGTCTTACCAGATCCTGTTGGTCCTGTAACCAATACTATTCCATATGGAACTTTAATTGCTTCAGAGAACCTGTCATAACAGAATTTACTCATACCTGCATCTTCAAGTTTGATCATCGCTTTTGTTTTATCCAGAATCCTAAGAACAATCGATTCCCCATAGATAGTTGGAAGTGTGGAAACCCTAAAGTCAAACTCTTTTTGCGAAACTGTAGTGGAAAACCTTCCATCTTGTGGTTTTCTCTTCTCCGCAATATCTAAATTCGATAAAAGTTTCATTCGTGATGCCAAGGGGTTGAAAATATCTTTATCAAAGGTAAAACTTTGACGCAACATCCCATCTACACGTTCTCTGATGACACAACTTTTTTCCGTAGCCTCAATGTGAATATCACTCGCACCAATAAATATAGCTGATTTCAATACAATATCTATCAATTTTAAGACAGCTGGTGATTCATCATTACTCTCTTCATAGCTGTCTTCCTGATTGAGATCTCTACGTATATCTGAAACCAATCCTTTGATACTTTCATTAATCTCCAAACGTTGAAGATATTGCTGTATCTGTTGTGGTTTAGAGATAGCAATTTTAATTGGTTTTTTAGGAAAAAGTCTCTGAATAGCATCTTGTGCTTCCATATCTAGAGGATCATCAAATACTATGAGAACATTAAAATCATTCTCTTCTATAGGAATTACATTAAATTTGAGTAACTGTTTATATGGTACCTGAGAAAAAAGCTTCATATCAATCTCAATATCATCAAGATCTACATACTCAACATTCAATGCTTTTGCTACCTCTTCAATAATAGGTCCGGTATCTATCCCTTCTATTTTTTCAAGGTGACGCAGAGATATCACACCTTGGCGAATCTTTTTGGCTAGAAAAAACTCTACAGAGTGAAGATCAATCATTTTTTCTGCAATCAGGTTTGCAAAAGAGACTTTTTTAGGTGGTCTACTCTTAACCAAAGCTGAGATTGCATCTTTTGTTAAAAGGTTTTCATCTAACATCATTTCAATCAATTTAACCATCTCTTACTCCTCTGTTATTTATCTTTTTAATTTTTGCAATAGTTTTCTGGCTTCTAAAGAATTAGATCTATTCACATATTCCGATAAGACACGTATGGCTTCATTTTTATGACCTGTCTTAGCCTTGGCGTGAGCAAAAATAAGCCAACTCTCTTCAATCTCACCATTAAGCTTATTAGTCTGCAATGCCCAGTAGGCTGCCTTAGTGTATTTTTTATCTTTATAATAATTTCTCGCTAAAAAAAGTGAATCATCTGGATCCGGTGCAATAGAAAAACGGTTTTTAACATCTTTATAAGCCTGTTCTCCGGACATCTCAACAATCTCTAAATGCATTTTTGGTCTTACGCGTCGATCACTATTCTCTCGTTTACTTGTTACCGTTGTATTGGGTTTCTCTTCTGTTTCAATCAACACATCTTCAGGTTCCATAGGATTGGTATCAATAACAACTGAAGATGAAGGCATCTTTTTAAAACCACTCTCAAGCTTATCTTTTTTTAATGCCAAAGTATCAATTGGGGAATCTTTAAACACACTCTCATGCTTTAGAGATACTTCTTTTGTCTGTAAACTCTCTAATTTTTTCAAAATCAATACTTTATTCATCACAAATAATAGACCTAAACCGACTATAGTAAGAAGAAGTAAACTCCCTACATAATAGGGTCTGCGCTTTTTCTTATTGTACTTTTTCCATTGAGATTCAAGAAAGTCAATATCATACATCTATATATCCTAATTTAATGGCTGCCATCTCTATGATTCTTTTGGACAACTTCTCATAATTAACTTTATTGGGTTCATTTTCATCATAGTATTCACAAATTTCAAAGATAGTAAACATTAATTTATTACACTCTCTAAAGTTACCTTTTGTAAAGGCATGAATAAATTTCATATTTTTTTCTTTGACACTATTTGCGATTTCAAAAAGATTCTTTTTTAAAAGTTTTTTATGTATGTACGTTGACTGATCTTCTTTAGAAGCATTTTTAAGCTCAATCACTTCCCATATTCTAGATTGAAAATGTTCCTTTGCTATAAGATCTTCATCATCCGTTTTATGTAGGGAAACAACAAATTTTACAGCACGAGTATCAGAAAGCAGTCTAATTTTTTCCATCATTTCTGGACCATACATCTGTGCTTCATCAAGTAAGATAATAATCTCTCGTTTACCTCTTAAATTTTTACAAAAATCAACTAAAGCTGAAAAATTTACCTCTGTATTTTTAGGCAAATCTTGTTTCGTCAATACTTTAAATAACTTGTGAAAAAATTCTTTTTCATTAATTGCAGGAGTATCAAAATAATGAATCTCTTTTTGATGTTTCAACTTCTCTTTTATACGGTTAAGTAAGATACTTTTACCAGTACCTGGTCTACCAAAAAGAAGGATCATCTTTAACGGTTTTTCAATGCTATGTTCAAGCTGTTTATATGCCGTTATTGATGTATGTAGTTCAATGTAGTCATCGATATCAATTGAATCGATGAATACATTCTTAGCAGCTTCGTATCTACTTTTCATTTACTCTACTATATCCCAAATCTTTAAGTGATACAGATTTATCATTTTTAATGATATGCGGTGTAATAATAAAGACTAACTCTTCAACCTGATTAATCTTCTGCTCATGTTTAAACGCATACTCTAACAATGGAAGATCTCCAAGAAGAGGTACCTTGTTGATCTCTACACCGGTCTTAGAAAGGATAAGCCCACCCAAAATAGCATGTTCACCATCTTTGACTTTAATCACTGAAGCAATTTGTCTTCTAATTAAATCAGGTGGAATATTTCTTGCTTCTCCATTGGTATTTGAAGTAATTGTTTCAATGGTATCAGATACAGATGGGTTGATCTTTAATGTGATCATACCATTTGCATCAATTTCCGGTGTAATATCAAGTAAAATACCTGCAAATACAGAATCTACATATTCACCTTGTGCCGCAACTGCACCACCACCGCCACTTGCTGTACTGCTTGACTGAATTTTATAGAAAAGTTCTTTACCAACAGAGATTAAAGCAGGTTGGTTATTCAAAGTCATTACTCTAGGACTTGAAATTGACTTGACATCACCTTGTGTACCAAGGAATTTAACCACTTCAGAAACTTGTGAATTTCCTGTAATATTTACAAGTGATGCACTTGTAGGTGTACTACCCAAAGCAAATGCCGCCTCTGTAATACCATCTATATTATCAAAGGTATATGAAGAGACATTTTTCTGTGCCATTTGTAATGAATTAACTGTAAAGTTTTGCAATGAATATAACTGAGACCAGTCTACACCTGTTGTTGTACTATCATCAAATGAAACGGATAAAATACGTACATCAATCAATACTTGTTGTTTGATCTGTTTTGAGACAGTATGAATATATCTTGCTACACGATTAATCTGTCTAGCTGTTCCTGTTACTGTAACCATACCTGCTTCAGGGTTTACTATTGGTGCGAGTGGATTATATTCCCAAACCTGACCATCTGGTCCTGTCCAACCTTCACCTGTTTTAGTATAGTGTGTACCACCATCTCCTGCACCAATCAAAATACGCTGGACTTCAGACTCAACAGTCTTCCAAAACTTAAACTCATCATTGCTCTCTATTGAAATACCCGTTTTAGATGGATTATTTCCATTTTGTCCATTTTGTCCACCAGTACTACCACCTTGCTGTCCACCACCTGTTTGCTGCTGGTTGTTGGAGTTTGCAGAGTTTGCAATTGTTACATTTGCATGACTTTTCCCAATTCTCTGTCCAGAAATATAATGAATTCTAAATGTTCGAGTGATCAAATATGAGATTTTAAGTTGATTTCCACTTAATGTATAGTGAAGATCATTCTCTTTTAAGATTACATTTAAAAAACCTTTTAATGTGGCATTTTTCAACTTAACATAATAGAGTTTTTTGTTCATTCTCTTTTTAGCTGCATCATCTTTCACAATCACTGTTAAAGCACATGTTTCAGCTAAGTTGTCTATAACATCTCCTACAGTTAATTTACTATCAATAGTTACACTAAAAAGTTTATTTGCACAACTCCCTGCTGTTAGAGTACTTGCGAACCCTAATAACATAGAAAATACCAATAAGTATCTTATCCCCGTTTTTTGTATTGTTTTCATCCTATTCCCTTCCTTCTATCGTGATAAAGTTATCTTTTTCATCATGAAGAAATAACTTTTTAATATGATTACCATTTCTAAGTACCACACCGCGCTTACCAACATACTTGAGTGTATAACCCATGATCGTATCATTTACATCTTTCCAACCATCATTTATATAAGCCTTCCCACTCATAATGGCATGAAGATCTATTTTAACCTCTTCCTCCACTTGTTCAGGTATTACAAATGTTGTTACATTATCTTCTTCTTTCTTTCTTACAAAAGGATTCTTTGTTGATTCTAATGTATTAAGGTCAAACCCTACTCTCTTTTGGTGTATATTCTGTACCATATTCTCAATCTGTGCTACAGAAAGATCAGCATAAAGTGAACCGCTAAAAAGCAAAACTGTTAATAGTATATTTTTCATTAGTGATTTATCCCCCATACTGAAATATTGATATCTGCTAAAATGTTAGATGAATTCATATCTGAAGTAAATTTTGTTCCATAAATATCAGTAACCAGTGTATTTTGTTCAATCTCATTAATAAATTTCACAATATTCCTGTAATCACCTTTACACCCAAGTGCAATTTCCAATACGTGTCCAAAACTACCATTACTGTCAACATATTTATTGGTAATATAATTTAAGTTAACATTTTGTACTTCAGCCGTATGTGTAATTGAATTCAAAAATCTTGACCAACTTTTTTGGTTAAACAACATATCTGAGAGTTTTCCAAGGTTTTTATCAATAAATTTAATATTATTATTGATCCTGATGATACTCTCTTTCTTCATTTTAATATCACGATCAAATTTCTTCACATAAAAGTTACGATCACCTGAAACAGTAATTGAGTTCAAATAGGTATTGTTATCAATAATACTTTTTTGAATACTCTTTTTGGTATTTTCACTTTTATTATACATATCTTCTGTGTACGGCAGAAGATAGGCATATGCAATATAGGCAATGAATCCGGCAACACCTAAGATCATTAACCACTTTTCACTCTCTTTTTTGGGTTCAAAATAAGCATCTAATGCTTCTAATTTATCTTCTAAAAACTTCATTTTAATTCCACCTTTAGCAGACCTTTATAGTAGGAACTTTCAGGATCTTTTTGAATTAGCTCAATATCAATTTGATTTATTTCATCAAAATGTGTATCGGAAATATGTTTAATCACTTCCGTAAGTTTTCTATCATCTGAACTTACTAGTGACAACCACACTGTATCATCAGTACTGTACATAGCATTTACATGTACATCAAACTTGTTTAAATCATCTGCGATCGTATAGAAAGTTCCAGACTTCAACCTATAATGAACTTTTTTATCATAGATAGCATTGAGTGTTTTGGTCTTACCGCCATACACTTTTGACAATTGCCCGATACGGGTATCTAGTGCAGCGATTTCTTTCTTTTTGGCACCTAAGATCTTTTTGTACTTATCTGACTCTGCAGTCAACTTATTATTTTCCATCGTCAATGCATAAATTTTTGCATCATTAATATAAGATCCAATCAGATAAACCAACGGATACGCAAGTCCAATTGAAATGGCAGCAAAAGTCGCAATAATAAATTGACCTGATGCACGATTCACAAATGCTGGCGGACGCGGATACATCGTAAGATTGACTATTGACTCTTCATCATCCATATAATCAAACGTTGAAAGTAACATCAAGTATTGCAGCTGATCCGTGTACCATTCATCATTCTTAACATTATAATTAAAGTTCAAATCAGCCGATTGTAAACCAAGGTAGTTTTGGCTGTACTCATCCAGTCCAATAATTGGCCCTTGAACCGAGCCTATGAACATGTGATCAATGGTTTCTAATTGGAATGCTCTTTTGGCATAAATAATAATATCATTGATGGTAATAAAGACTTCAGAGAAAATCTTCATAAAGTTCTGCTGATAGTCACTTTTAGCTGTTTTTAGACCTTCTGATTCCAAAACAGTAAAGAACTCTTTTTCATCAATCTTTTCACCCACCAATTCACAATACTTATCATAAAGTTGTTCTAATGAAAACTCAATTGATTTTGCATAGAGTAATTCACCATTTCTATAGAAGGTAACAAAGGCATCATATTTTGTAAAGTATACAAAACAATGTGTGCCATTATCTTGAAGAATCTCTCTTCTATAAAGAGCCTTATAAAGCAATGGTGCAGGTAAGATTAAGTCTATATATTTAGTCTGTTGTTTAACAGGCAGATAGAGCTCATCTAAACTTTCCGGTTGGGCAACAAATATATGGAACTCTCTCTCTTCCCCAGAGTTTTCAACTTCCGTTGATGAGATCACATAATTGGTTGCCTGATCCAGACCCAACTCTTCATACGCTTTGATGTCAAGTATGTCTGCTACATCTTCATTTGGAATACTACGGCTAATACTAACTGTAGTACTGATCAAGTCTTTATTACTAATGTAAGAGGTAATAAAATTTGAAGTATTGTAAGAGAGTTTATTTAAAGGTTTAAATATATCACTTTTAAATATATACTTTTTGTCTGTATACGCGTTCAGAGTAACAATATTTTTTATAGCCGATTGTGCCGAACTTTTTTTCAAAAACATTCTAACTTCCTTGTTTGTTGAACAATTATATATGTTATAATATTAAAACAATCTTACAAAATTAAAAATTTCTTTAAAATATAACTTTTTTTAATTATTTATCATTTAGAAGTAGTAAAGTTCTCATATATTAGGCTGTTTTAGGGAAGGAGTTTATAAAATATAACCAAACTCTTCCAGACTCTCTCTATTTTTTGACCAGCCTTTTTTAACAGATACATGTAAATCCAGATAGATTTTTTTACCTGAAAAATGCTCCATCTGTTCACGTGCAAGTTTCCCTACTCTTTTTATCCCTACACCTTTTTGTCCAACAATAATGCCTTTTTGTGTCTCTTTTTCTACTACAATAGTGGCATAAACTCTATCCATCTCTTCAGATTCATCAATTTTCTCAATAGTAACATCCGATTCATAAGGAATTTCATCACTCAAGTTCTCGAAAATAGACTCACGTATAAGCTCTTTATAAATATCACGTATATTATCTGTAGTCAATATTTCTGTATCATAAAGAAAAGGAGATTCTGGAAGGTGTTTAGCAATTTCATCAAGGAGCTGTTTTTTACCCACTTTTTTGTTAACAGAAAAAGGAATGATCGCTTCAAATTCATTCTGATACTTTTGATACTCTCCCAATTTGGCCAAGATATCTGCATTCTTCACATGATCTATCTTTGTTAGGACAATCATATGTTTAACCCCTTTAGCCTGTGCCAGCTTTAAAAATTTTTCATACTCTGTCAGTTTATCTGTCACAGGTGCAAGAAATACAATAAGGTCAGAGTCCCCCATAGCTTTAAGGGCTTCATCCAGCATAAATTGGTTAAGCAGTCTTTCTTTTTCATGAATACCCGGCGTATCAACAAATATGATCTGTGCATTATCATGCATCACAATGATATTCATACGTTTACGCGTAGCTTGAGCCTTTTTGGAAACCATTGCAAGTTTTTCTCCTACCACATGGTTCAGTAAAGTACTTTTTCCTGCATTGGGTCTCCCCACCACTGCCACAAAACCGGCTTTTGTATCGGTCATATCATTATTAAACATATTTTTCCATTTCCATTTCTAATTTTACAAGATGTATCTTGTGGTATCTTCATCTTCCACCACTGCACCAATCTTCTCTTCTACTAAAGTTTTATCAATAGTAATCGTCTCTCCGGCATGTTCATCTGCAGAAAAAGAGATCTCTTCAAGGATCTTCTCCATAACCGTATGTAAACGTCTTGCACCAATATCTTCAGTCTTTTCATTTGCAAGCAGTGAATAAGCGGCAATGGCACGTAAAGCCTCTTCATCAAAAAGAAGATCTAACGATTCCACTTTCATTAACGCCTGATACTGCTTGATGAGTGAATTATTCGGTTCAGTCAAAATTCTATACAATGTCTCCTCATCCAAAGAGTCAAGCTCTACCCTTAAAGGAAAACGTCCTTGAAGTTCAGGCATAAGATCACTTGGTTTAGAAACATGAAAAGCACCTGCTGCTATGAACAAGATATGGTCTGTTTTTACCATACCAAGCTTTGTGTGTACAGTTGATCCCTCAACAATAGGAAGAAGGTCTCTCTGTACACCCTCTTTACTTGGGTCTTGACGTCCCTGCGCATTGGAAGAGACAGCCACTTTGTCTATCTCATCCAAGAAAACAATACCACCCTTCTCTACTTTTTCAAGGGCAAGCTCTTTAAGCTGCTCTTCATCCAGTAACTCTTCGCTGGCCTCCTGTGCAAGAATCTTTTTAGCATCTTTAACTGTGACCTCTTTCTGGGGTCCTTTTTTACCCATGCCACCAAGTACTTTAACAATAGACTCTTGTACCTGTATCATTTGGGGTGGTAACCCCTCTTCTGGCATAGTAGGATTATTCGGCATAGTTACTTTGATCTTAAGATGATCCAAGTCGCCTTTTTCAAACTTCTCCTGCATACGTACAAATGAAGCTTCATATTCAGCCTTCTTCTGCTCTGTTGCTCCAGATGGTAAAGGGGGTAACAGCTTTTCAATAATCTTATTTTCTATATAATTATCGATCTTCTCCTGATTTTTCTCATTTTCAGTTTCACGCACGATATTCATGGCAATTACCGCCAAGTCACGGATCATAGACTCTACATCTCTACCGACAAACCCTACTTCTGTATATTTACTGGCTTCTACTTTAATAAAAGGCAGGTTCATCATCTTAGCCAAACGTCTGGCTATCTCTGTTTTACCTACCCCTGTACTACCGATCATCAAAATATTTTTTGGTGTGACGTCCTGCTGCATATCTTCAGAGAGTTGCATACGTCTGTAACGATTACGCAGTGCCACTGCAATGGTTTTTTTTGCATCATTCTGTCCAATAACATACTGGTCCAGATGTGCAACAATCTCTTTAGGTGTTAAATTATCCAATTTATTTCCTTATCTTTTATAACTCTAATATTTTTATGTTTTTGTTTGTATAGATACAGAGATCTCCAGCAACTTCCAAAGACTCTTGTACCAATACTCTTGGTTCAAGGTTTGTATGTTTGTCTAAGGCTCTGGCAGCAGAGATAGCATAGTTCCCGCCTGATCCTATCGCAGCGATCTTCCCATCCTGTGGTTCCACCACATCTCCGGTACCCGACAAGATAAAGATATGCTCTTTATTGAGTACGATCATCATCGCTTCAAGCTGACGAAGGTGTTTGTCTTTTCTCCACATTTTTGAAAATCCGATAACCGATTTAAAAAGGTCACCTTTCTTCTCAGACAAAATATCTTCAAACATATCAAAAAGGTTAAAAGCATCTGCCGTTGAACCGGCAAAGCCTGCTAACACTTTTCCCTCATGCAAAGTACGGATCTTGGTTGCATTGCTTTTAAGTACGGTATCACCAAAAGTAACCTGACCATCACCACCTATGACTGCTTTACCATCAGCTTTGTAGCCCAGTATCGTAGTTGCATCAAACATATTTAAACGCCTACAACTTCAACTTTAAGTGCTGCATGGATAGCATGTCCCAGTTTCGCATCCACTTCATGGATCCCTGTAGACTTGAGTGCTTTTTTAAGATTAATGTGTTTTTTGTCAAGATCAATATTCAACTGCTCTTTAATAGCAGCAGAGATATCTGCATTTCCTACGGAACCCTTGATACCTACTGGTGCAGACTGCTTTTCAATTCTAATTGTGGCTGCTTCTAGCGCTACCTTTTCTTTTTCAAGACGCTCAAGCTCCTCTTTAAGCTCTTTTGCCATTCTCTCCTGTTCAGCTTTCCAGTTTTCTACTACTTCGGGTGTTGCCAATTTAGCCAAACCTTTTCCAATAAGAAAATTTTGACCATAACCATCTTTCACTTCTTTAATCTCACCTGCTTTTCCAAGTGTTTTCACATCTTTTATCAATAATACTTTCATCAATATATCCTTATTCAAGTTATAATTTCTAATATTTTATCTAAACTTTACTAATAGATGATTTTTATTATTATAGCTATGATACAATCATCAAAATTTACCTATGGATATACTACATGTTTCAAGAATTTAAAATCGATAATTTAACTACTTTTCCCCAGTCATTAGAGAAATTACTCAATGAACAAAGAGCTGCAATAGACAATATCACAAAAAGTGATGATACTGAGTATCATACCGTCTTAAAACCCCTTCAGGATCTTGATGAGGAGTTGGGACTCTTTTTTACCCCACTTTCACACCTAAACTCCGTCATGAACTCTGATGAAACCCAAAAAGCCTATGAGGAATCACTTCCCTTACTCTCTAAGTTTTCGTCTGAAATTGCACAGAATGAAGCACTCTTCAAAAAAATAGAAAAAATCAAAGCTGAAGAGTTCGAAGCAAAAACAGTTGTTGCACATGAAATACGAGACTTTGTACTCTCCGGTGCCAAACTGCCTGAAGATAAAAAGAAAAGAATGGAAGAGATCTCTTTGAGCCTTTCTGAACTCAGCAACAACTTTTCTCAAAACCTACTGGATGCCACCAATGATTTTGAGCTCATTATGACAGAGTTTAAAGATGTCGAAGGTATGCCCCAGTCAGATATTGATGCAGCCAAAGAAGAGATTGATGGAAAAACCATATACAAATTCACACTTCAGATCCCTTCTTACCTTGCCTATATGACCTATGGACCAAATAGAGAACATAGAAAAACTATCTCCAAGGCTTACAGTACCAGAGCCCCGAACAATGCAGAAGTCATCGACCAGATACTTGCTCTTAAGCAAGAGAAAGCCAAACTGCTCGGCTTTGAAAACTATGCAGCCTATGCTCTTGAGACCAGAGATGCAAACTCTCAAGAAGATGTACTTGGATTTTTAAATGATCTTGCAGATGCCGCACTGCCTCAGGCAAAAGTAGAACTTTCGGAACTCAAGTCTTTTGCTAAAAAATCAGATGAGATTGAAGACCTTGCAGGCTATGATGTGGGGTACTACTCTGAAAAGCTCAAAAAAGAAAAATTTGACTTTGATGACACTATGACAAAACCCTACTTTGAGCAGGAGAAAGTACTTAATGGTATGCTCGATATCGTCTCTGAACTCTTTTGTGTCACTTTTAAAGCTGCAACGGTGCCTACATGGCATGACTGTGTCAAAGCTTTTGATATTTTTGAGAACGATACACTTTCAGGACGTATCTACTTTGATTTGGAAGCACGTAAAGAGAAACGTGGTGGTGCATGGATGAATGACTGGGAGACACACTATGTAGACAGCAAAGGCAACAAACACCTGGCTTCTGCCTTTGTTGTATGTAACTTCTCTCCTGCATCAGAGACCACACCGTCTCTTTTAAGACATGATGATGTAGTCACACTCTTTCATGAAATGGGACATGCTATACACCACCTTTTTGGAAAAGGTAAGGAGCGTTCTGTCTCTGGTATTAACGGTGTAGCATGGGATGTAGTTGAGTTTCCCTCACAGTTTTTGGAAAATTTTGCCTATGAGGCTGCAATTTTAAAACGTTTTGGTTTTCACTACGAGAGTGGAGAGCCTATCTCAGATACTCTCATGGCAAAGATCAAAGAGACAAAAAATTTTCAAGCCGCACTGGGTATCTTACGGCAGGTAGAGTTTTCACTCTTTGACTTCCAATTGCACCAGAAACTCTATCAGGGAGAAGAGGTACAGCGACTTTTAGATGGGATTAGAGAAAAGACCGCCCTACTCAAGCCGGCTGCCTATAACAAATTCCAACATGGCTTTGCACACATCTTTTCTGGAGGCTATGCAGCTGGGTACTACTCCTACAAATGGGCAGAAGTACTCTCTGCAGATGCGTTCTTCACCTGTATCGATGAAGAGAATGGGTTTGACAAAGAAAAAGCAAAAGGGTATAAAGAGTATATCTTAGCTAATGGTGGTGCTAAAGAGATGTCTGAACTTTACCAGGAGTGGTTAGGCAGAAAAGCGGATGTCAAGTCACTGACAAAGCTGTATGAAATAGCCTAAAAAGGAGTATAGTATGCGTGAATATCGTTCACTAGCACTAACTATCATAGCTATTTTTATTATTACTCTTCTGGGGGCTTACTTTAGCCCTACTTTTAATGAGCAGAAAAATTTTCTTGAACTTTTTATTCTTTTGGGTTCTCTACTTTTCATCTTTTCTGCACTGGTCA
>JALWLD010000055.1 GCA_027081115.1 Sulfurovum sp. | reverse complement strand
TAAGTTGTGATTCTGAAATTTCAGCCACAATTTTCAAACGACTGAGATCGGTTAAGACAACAGCCGGCATACCAGGGATAGCCATCTCCCCTTCATTGATTTTCTTAGCAACGATCACGCCATCATTGGGAGCAGAGATCTTCAAATAGTTATATTGGTTTAAGACTTCATCTTTTTTAGCTAAAGCCTGATTAACCTGCTCTTCTGCAATTTGTACCATATCTTTAAGATTCTTGGCAGCCAACTCCAAAGTCTCTAACTCATACTTGGAGACCATCTTCTTTTTATAGAGTCTTTGGTGTCTTGCAAGATTTGTCAAAACGTTGTTATACTGGTTTTTATTCATTTGTAAAGCAAGTCTTGCTTGAGAAATGGCAAGATCTACCTGTCTCTCTGCTGCTTCGATCTCTTTAGAGTCAATCTCATAAAGTAATTGTCCCTTTTTTACAATATCCCCTTCACTCACTGCCATATTTTTCACATAGCCCATATATCGGCTGGTCATCATTTTTTGATTGTCTGAAATGACAGATCCGCTTAACTCTATCTCTACTGCTTGTAATACAGATATCGCTGCGATGGCTATAAATAATACTATTTTTTTCATACTCTATCTCCTTTATTCAAAATACTGTCTAATTCAAAGATCTTAGTGTTACGTTTATTTTTAGCTGTTAAAAGCTTTAACATTACTTCAAGCTGTTTAGATTGTTTTATCAACACATCAGAGATGGAAACCATACCCTCTTTGTAACGTGCAGAGTAGTTCTCATATACTTTTTTGGCAAATGCCAACTGTTTTGTATAAGAGCGGATATCTGCATCTGCCGAAAGTACTTCTGTTCTTAGTTTCTTCACCTGAAGTTCAATACCTTTCTTTGCCAAACGTACCTGGTCTTCCACCATCAAACGGTTTACTTTTGCTTTTTCAAGTTTCGCCTGATCTGCCCCACCATTAAAAAGATTCCATTTTGCTTGAACACCTACAGTGTAAGAGTCTTTATCGAAGAAGTCATTGAAGAGTGCATTGTCTGCTGAACCGTATTCTCCAAAAGCACCTATTTCCGGTCTGAAATTTCCTTCTTCTGCTTCAACTGCCATTTTAGATATCTCCAATCCTAAACGTGCCTTCTGGATATCAATATTGTTGTCAAGCAGTGCCTGAAGATCGACACGAGGCATTTTTGCCATGGTGCTAACTTTTTTAATATTATCTACTTTTTGATTGAGTAAAAATGAGAGAAATTGATAAGCCAACTCTTTATTTAGCTTAGCTTGGTTATACATACTTTGCGCTTCTGCTTTTCTTGCCTGTACTTCCAGAAGATCTGTATCTTTAGCATAGCCTTCTGTCTCCATGGTACCTATGATCGCTTCAAGTTTTGAAATATTTTTCATGATCTTGGAAAGGTTATAAATATAATTATCTACCAATGAAATATCATAATATGCTTTTTTAACCTGATAAATTTTAGCATTTAAAAGTTTTTCTGTATCGTACTGACTCATACGATGGAGTGATTGTGTTATATGCTTGTACTCTGTCAATTTTCCACCGGTATAGAGTGGCAACATATACGAAATTTTTGTTTGGAAGTGGTTTCTTGTCTCAGGATAATTCAGGTCATCAGGTTGAAGACTTAAAATATTTGGATTTGTAGGATCAAATTGTGCAAATCCAAAGTCTCCAAATGTTGCTTCCCTACTCTGAAGTTTAAAACCAAAGACATTACCTGCATCGTTTGAACGCATACCTGTCACTGATAGATCTAATTTACCATAATTTAAAGCTTCTGTTGCCTCGGCTTCATAAGCTTTCATCTGTTCATTAAAACGAGATATCTTCAACTCCAGGTTGTCTTTTTTCAGAATTTCAATGGCCTGTGGCAAACTCAAGTGCTTTACTCCAGCCAACAGGGGAAAGGTACATAGCAATAAAAGAATATATCTTCGGATAAACATCTTCTAAACTCCTCATTTGTTATTGTAATATATTATAGCGTAAAGTATAAGATAGAGTTGGATTATAATTAATATAACTTTAGATAATGCTTAAAAGAGGTATTTTTTACGTGATTTTTTGAGAGAAGAAAACTTCTCTCAAATAGAAGAAAATGTTAGAGTGTAGCGTGTGTTACGTGTATACAAGCATCAAGTGCATTTAGCTCATCGATGACTTTTTTCGATACCTGTCCATCAACACGAACAACTGCCAATGCCTGTTGTTTTTTATCTCTACCCAATCTAAAATCAGAGATATTCAAAGCATTACTTGCCAAAATATGTCCTACATCACCAATTACGCCAGGAGTGTCTGTATTTCTAAAGAAGATCATCGTTCCTTTTGGTTCAACATCAAGTATATACTCATCAATTTCAATAATACGCTGAACTGTATCGTCAAATACAGTACCGGCAATAGTGATTGTACTTTCTGCAGTTGTCAGCTTGACTTCAACTTTGTTGGTAAAACCGCTTGTATTTGGCTTCACTTCTTTCGTGAGCTCTATACCGCGTTCTTCAGCTACAAACTCTGCATTTACATAGTTAACCTGATCGGCTAAAGACTCTGTAAGTACACCTACCGTTGTAAAAGTGACCATAGAGTCAATATATTCTGCTACAGGACCTTTGGCTGTTACTTTGATAGACTTTACTGCAGACTTTGTCACTTGCGCAGAGAGATGTCCCATTTTTTGGATCAACTCAAGATATGGTCTGACAAAATCAGGTAATTCATTCTCTTTTATCGGTAAGTTCAATGCATTTGGATAAGAGATACCCTTTGCAGCAGCAATAGCATTTTCAGCTGCCTGAATAGCAATATTACGCTGAGACTCTTTTGTATTTGCACCAAGGTGTGGTGTCACAGTAACATTGTCAAGATCAAGCAGTGGATGATCAATAGCCGGCTCTTTGTTAAATACATCGATTCCTGCCATAGCGATCTTCCCAGACTTTAACCCTTCAAGCAGTGCCTCTTCATTATAGAGTCCGCCTCTTGCACAGTTAATAAGGATCACACCATCTTTCATCTTGGCGATCTCTTCAGAGTTGATCATACCAATAGTCTCTTCAGTTTTTGGTGTATGAATTGTAATAATGTCACAAGCCAAGATATCTTCAAAATTCTTTGTGTAACTGATATCAAGGTCTGTTGCTTTACTTGGGTCGATATACGGGTCATATGCAAGAACATCCATCTCAAATGCTTTTGCTCTTTTGGCTACTCTTGAACCAATGTTACCAAAACCAATTACACCCAGTTTTTTATCTTTAAGTTCCGTACCATACCAGTCTTGTCTTCTCCAGACACGATCAAGTTTTAAGTTGTTATGCGCATAAGGAAATTTTCTTACACATGAAAGCATATGTGCCATAGTAAGCTCCACTGCCGCAATAGTATTTGCAGTAGGTACATTCATGACAACAATTCCCTGCTTAGATGAACCAGGAATATCAACGTTGTCTACACCGACACCAGCACGAACAATAGCTGTTACTTTTTTTGCTGAGGCAAGAAAGGCATCATCTACATCTGTAGAAGAACGGGTAATAGCAACATCTGCCAAAGGAATAATCTCTGCAATAAGTTTATCTTTTGGCTCATCTGCCGCATTGATAAGTTCTATTTCGCTGTCATTGGCAAGAATGTCCAAGCCGGTTTGGTGTATATGGTCACAAACAACAATTGTTTTTTTTGACATTAATAACCCTTTTTTTGAATATTTAGTGTACCTATTTGGTACAGAAGAGTGCGCAGTGCGCAATAAACAACTATAAGATTAAAACCTTATAGTTGCAGAGCTTACAAGAAGTGTAAGACTTATTTTTTAAATTTGTCACCAAAAGCATCACCAAGAGTCATGCTGTCATCTTGATCAAGGTTGAGTTGATCCATTGCTTCTCTCTCTTCTTGACGCTCAAGTCTTTTTACAGAAACTCTGATTCTGTCAGTATTCGCATCAATGAATGAAATCACACCTTTGATCTCTTGACCTTTTTCGATCTCATCAAATTTAAGTGGGTGTAGATCTTCTGTTCTGATAAGTGCATCAACAGAATCCTCAAGTGCGATAAATACACCAAAGTCTTTTTTGTCTTTCACTGTACCTGTAACGATAGAACCATTCTTATGTGTTTCAGCAAATGCTTTTACCGGAGAGTCTTCAAGTGCTTTTTTACTCAATGAAATTTTTCCTGCATCTCTGTCGATCTTGATGATCTTCACTTCTACTTCATCACCAACTTTAAGTTCTGACTTGGCATTTTTACTTTTATCCCAAGAAATCTCCTGGTTATGAAGAAGACCTTCAACCGGTCCTACTTTCACAAATGCACCAAAGTCAGTAATAGATGTTACTG
>JALWLD010000054.1 GCA_027081115.1 Sulfurovum sp. | reverse complement strand
ATATCTTTAATGGAAGCAATGAGCATTTTTCTAAATGTCAAAGCAGAGTTAATAAGACGTTCATTAGACTCAGATGAGGCAAGTTCCTCATCACGGATCTCAACGATTTTGGTTAAACCTGCTACCATATGTGTTACATCTTTCCCAAACTCTCTCTCAAGATCTTCCAGATCAAAAGAGGTATCTTCTACCACATCATGCAGTAATGCTGCTTGTACCATGGTTTCATCTTCAGAAAATGCTGCAGTAATAGCAGCCACAAGTATAGGATGGATAATATAGGGTTCACCACTTTTACGTTTTTGACCATCATGTGCAGTCAATGCCAGTTCAAGGGCTTTTTGTGTTGCAGGTTGAGGAGATTTAACTTCTTCCCATAGAAGAGCCTTAGCTTCTTCTATTGTATGAATCTCTTTAACTTTATTGAGATCCAAAACAGTTTAGCTCTCTAAGCTGACTATAATCTTACCTTCAGCGATCTCCTGAAGTGCAATGTCTGCATATTTCATACCTGAAGTATCAAAATCAAGAAGAATCTCTGCACCATTTGCAATCTTCTCTGCTCTTTTACCTACGGCATTTGCCAAAAGGTACTTGTCATGGTTTACTTTTTCTAGTGCAATTGCAGTTAACTGTTCTGTTCTCATATTTTTCCTTTAAAATCTTTTTTATTATATCAAATTCAATTAGTCGAATGAGCCTATTGCTGAAGTACTCTTGACAACAGCGTAGGCAAATGGAGCTATACCTATTTGATGAGCGTTACTTAACAATAGAGCAAAGGCTCATATCACCTTTGATAATGGCAAACAAGTTACCCTTTTCAAACATATTACATACAACGATTGGCAAACCATTCTCTTTTGCCAAAGCAATAGAAGTATCATCCATCACCTTAATATCATCAGCCAATGCTTGATCATAAGAGAGTGTATCTAATTTTACAGCATCATCAAACTTGTTTGGATCTTTGTCATATACGCCATCTACTTTTGTTGCTTTTATCAAAAGTTCTGCTTCTATCTCTGAAGCTCTCAAAGTTGCTGCTGTATCTGTTGTAAAATATGGGTTACCTGTACCCCCGGCAAAAACAACTACACGCCCTTTTTCCAAGTGTCTTCTTGCACGACGTACAATAAAACTCTCTCCAATCTCATGCATATCAATTGCCGACTGAAGTCTCGCTCCAAGTCCTGCATGTTCTAAAGCTTCTTGAATTGCTACACCGTTAATTACCGTAGCAAGCATACCCATGTAATCTCCCGATGTTCTCTTAATGATCCCATCAGCAGCAGCAGAAACACCACGAATAATATTTCCTCCACCTACTACAATACCAACTTCTACACCATTGTCTACAAGCTCTTTGATTTCACCTGCAATAAAATTAAGAATCTGGGTATCAATACCATACCCCTCTTCACCAGCCAACGCCTCTCCTGAAAATTTAACCAATACTCTTTTTATCACACATATACCTTTAGAGGAACCATTTACGGGTTCCTTATAATTTCGCGATTATATCCAAAAGTGGTTTAGGAGGGGGTTAAGCCCTACACATACAAGTAACGTTTGATCTTTTTCGTTGGTGTTTTAATAAATTCTTCACGCTGTTCTATGACTTTACGTACGCGTGAAAATGAAGAGACTGACTCATTGACCTCTGCACGTATTTCTTCAAGCAAAGCATTAATCTTCTCTCGTGTTTTTGTTTCAGATTTTTGCTTCATACCAAAGAGTTCATCCAGCTTGTCATAATCAAGAAAAATACGTGCGGTTAATACCCCTTCGTTATCAAAAACCAACGAGTCTGCTACTAGAGTATGGGCATTAAAGGCTGCTTCAATCTGTTCAGGATAAATATTTTCTCCGCTAGGCCCTACAATGATATTTTTGGCACGCCCTGACATAAAAAAGTAGCCATCTTCATCAATATAGCCAATATCTTCGGTATTAAACCAACCATTTTCATCCATCACTTCAGCTGTTTTTTCAGGGTCTTTATAGTAACCCATCATTACATTTGGACCTTTTGCCCACAATGTCCCGATACCTTTTTCATTTTTATCTCTAAGCTCCAGTTTTACACCAGGAATGACTGGACCAATAGCTCTGTATTTTGTCACACTAGGGTTTGTCCCTGCTAAAAAAGGTGCTGTTTCTGTCAAACCGTATCCTATACAGTAAGGGAATTTGGCTTCACGTAAAAATGCCTCTACTGTAGGAGAAACACCTGCTCCACCAATACCAAAAAAGCGTATATTTCCGCCAAAAGTCTCTATAAGTTTTTTCCCTGCGATTTTATTGAGTTGTTTCCGTATAAAAGGAATGCTGTAGAGGGTACGTATCAAAAAGTTTTTCTGGAAATTAGGCAAAATTTTGTTTTTATAGATCTTCTCAATTATCAACGGTACGGTTAACATAAACTCCGGTTTTACCGTTGCCATAGCTCGTATAAGTACTGTAGGTGTGGGTGCCTTTTGTATATAATGGATAGATGCACCGTTTAACACAGGAATGATCATCCCTACCGTACACTCAAAAGTATGTGCCAAAGGCAAAACAGAAAGGAACTTGTCTTCAGAATAAATATCTACTACTTTTTGTGCCGCTGTAGCATCAAATGCAAGGTTTTTATGGCTAAGCATTACTCCTTTGGAGCTTCCTGTCGTACCAGAAGTGTAGATAATAGCAGCGAGATCATCTTCTTTAATAATATGCTCTACATCCTCTTTTTTGTTTTTCCCCATCTTTTCCATTGCTTTGGAAAACTGCTCTTCCCCTTTTTTCATGACTTGATCCATTCGAGAAGGGGTAGAAAGCTTTTCCAAAACAAACAATCGGTCAAGAATAACGAGTAGGTTCATAGCAGGTGGCTGCTTTTCATCAAGCATCGTCTCAAAGAGTTTTTGAGAAATGAAAGCAGCCTTACACTCTGCATGTGTCCCAATATGCAGAGCTTCAGAAGTATGAAAATCAGGCAAGATAGGAACAATAACTGCACCCATTGTTGTAACAGCAAAATAGACTGCCGGCCAGTTTGGCATATTCTCACCATAAAGGGCTACTTTATCTCCAGGTTTAATACCATAGGTGCGTAACATTTCTTGAATACTTTCTACTTTTTTACCTAACTCCTGGTAGGTCATAGGTCTGTCATCGACAAACTGCATAGAAGGTCTATCACTATAGGTTTTGATACTGTATTCAAAAAGTGCTTTTAAGGTTAACTCGGGTAATTCTATAAATGGTTTGTTCATAAAGATGCCTTTGTGTTATTGTTATATTGTATCTTAAATTCGTATTAATTTCAGAGGGTTGATGTGTTTGGAATTTTTAGTTGCCTGGAACATGAGTTTTTGTTTCACACGACCTATGGCATACCCTTTTTTTATCTTACGACCCGTTTTGATATTGGGTGCAATTTGAGATAAACCAGCATACACTGTATGCATTTTTCCGCTGTGTGCGACAACAACCACTTGTCCCAACATGGAACTTTTACCTGCAAATACCACTTTTCCATTGAGTACATTTTGTACCTTTGCATTGGAGGTCGGTGCCTGAAGAGTAATAGACTCATTGAATATCTTAATCTTATAAATAGGGTCTACATAGGTACCAAACTTCTTAATAAGCTTTGCACCGGCAATTGGTGAAATTGTTTTCCCGCCTTTGTAAGAATAGACTTTTGATTTTTTGTAAGAAGTATTAACTGTTCTGACTTTCTCTGACGGTTTATAGACTTTCTTTTGTACTTTGTCTGAAGCTTTTTGTGCCGCTTTAGCAGCGATTCTTGCTTTCTTCTTAGCCTCTGCTGTTTTTGCTAATTTAATAGCTTCTTTAGCCTTTTTTGCTTTGGCTTTAGCCAAAGCTTTCTCTTTACGTATACGTCTTTTTCTCTCTTTTTCCTGACGCATCGCTTCTTTTCTCGCAGCTGCCTCTTTACGTGCTTTTTCAACCTCTTTTGCCTGTAAAATATTCAGCTCTGCCAAAGTGGAACGCAACGAGTTTTGCTTGTCTACAATCTTCTCGAGCTTTGCATTGTATTTCTCTTCATCTTCTGCCAGTTTTTTTAACAGTTTCTTTTTAGCCAACTTCTTTTGGGCATAATCATCACGTTTTTTAATGATTTTTGTGATTCTGTTTTTTGTTCTGTTTCTCTGATAGAGCTTGTCTTCTTTATGCTTTTTTAAAGACCTGATCTCTTTTTTCAGATTGGCCAACATTTTAGTATTTTGTTTTTTATACGCCCGATAGACCTCTTGAGAAATAATGGACTCTCTGGTAGGTTCATGTGCCTGCTCCATAGCAAACACAATGGAAAACTGTTCGGAAAGTAGTTTAATGAATTGCTGCCGTTTGGCTTCCAGTGCGTTAGAGGTTTTTTCAAACTCTTCATTGGATTGTTTTAACTCTTTTTTAAGTCTCTTATACTCTTCTTCTTTTTTATTTTGGTCTTTACTGAGTTTATCGATCATCTTTTCAAGATAGACAATATCTTTTTCTGCTTTTTTAATATCTTTTGCGATCTTGTCTAGCTGCCTACTTGCTTTATTTTTTTCTTTTTTAGTACTGGAAAGTGCTTGTTTTGAACTTTTGATCTTCTTTGTGGTAGTACTTCCCTGAAGTAATGCAAGACCGAGAAAACAAAAGAGTATGAAGGATTTCACTCCTGCACTCCCTTACTTGAGAAAACAACTGAATAAACGGCAATAATAACAATGAGTAATGCCGATCCTAGTAAGATACCAATATCACTCAAAATAAACAACTCTTCTTGTTTCTGCATCATAATATCTATACCGGAGTTTGCTGCCCACTGGTATTTGATATAAAGGAAAAAACCAGAAGTTAAGATCGTAGCAATAAAGGCATCCATTATTGCCACTTTAAACAGGACCCCTGAACGCAACATCAGCGGTGCACCAAAGATCTCCATAACCTGCATACGTCTTTGATGTGCATATTTCCATATTTCCATCTGTTTAATAATAAGAAAAAGACTTACCACTCCCATAAAACCAATAAAAAGTTTCAAAGTGAATTTGATAAAAGAAAAAAGTCTGTAAGCAGAACTGTAAGAGTTTCCAAATGTTTCTACTTTTTTGACATTGGCATCTTTTTCCAAATCATTTTTGATCTTTTCAAGTCCGGAAGTATTCACATAAGTGTCAAGATGAACATTGTAAAAATATGGCAAGGCAGCCAATATCTCTTTTTGTGTCCCTTTATTGATATCTTTGGCAATCTCAGCAACGATATTTTCCCGTTTAATCTTTTCTATACTGCTTACATGGGCATTTAGTTTCTGTAGCTCTGCAAGTTTAGCTGCTTTTTTAGTCACAACCAACATAGAGTAGCCATCTCTCAAACCCTTTTCATAGGAATCTGTTGTACGATCAAAAACCAGATAAAACTCAATACCTAGTAAAATAGCCATCAAAGGCAAGATGAACATAAGGTGGTTTTTAATGAACTTCATACACACCCTTACTCTCAATGATAAAATGTCTATATGGCAAAGAGAAGATCGTTGGGATCTTATGTGTTACGACAAGTACTGTTGTTTCTAACTGCTGGCAAGCATTTTCCATCAGATCCCAAATTACATTGGAGGAGTAGTCATCAAGGTTACCTGTGGGTTCATCTGCCAAGATTACAACCGGATTCTTTGCCAAAGCTCTGGCCACTCCCACACGCTGCTGTTCTCCACCGGATAACTCCATAGGAAACTTATCTGCATGTTCAGAAAGCTTTACATGTTTAAGCAGGCGTTGTGCTTGTGTGTTCTGAACATCTACAGAATACCCTGCTATCATCAACGGCAATACAACATTTTTAGCCACTGTCCACTCATTGACCAATTTATAATCCTGAAAAATAATACCCATATGTGTGCGAAGCTCTTGCAGTTTACTCTGGCGTATATTGGCCAAATCAAGACCACCTATAACCAAATGCCCTTCTCTTGGTCGAAGTTGACCATAGAGTGCTTTAAGAAGTGTAGACTTGCCTGAACCACTCGGCCCGGTAATAAAGACAAACTCCCCTTTTTTTATATTGAAACTTGCATCTTTAATGATCTCTTTTGCGCCATTGTCATAAGCAAGGGTAAGATTAGACGCGCTGATAACATTAGACATTATTCAAAAACTCCATTATTATTTTATGTGCTTCACTGTTGACTGTGGTTTTCACCGGCGGAGAAACAAAATATCTGCATCCCTGGGAACTTAGCAATATATATTTGTGCTCAGGTCTGTCAAACGATCCAAACGCACATTTTACAAGAAGACTCTCTTCTCCTATTTTATACATACGTTCAAAATGCACAAAATATCCATCATACACTTTTGCTTTTTTGGGTAAACGATCTTCTAAACCTTTGGTATATTTTACATCATTAAAATTAAAGTCTATACCTAAATGTCTGGGTTCTGAAGTTCCCAGACATTTTACATAGACATCATAGATATCTTTTTCTTGTCTTAACCATCTTGCCTCATATTTACTGATTACTTCCAGAGCTTCATTTTTACGTATTTCCACATGGGTTTTAGGGACGGCTTCCCCAAAAAAAGTCTCAAGTGAATACCAGTAGTAATTATCACTGTCTGTACGTAGTTCAAGTCTTCCATCTTTACGAAGTACTCTCATAGATTCTGCAAGAAATGATGGGCTGATCACACGTCTAAGAGGTTTTTTATCCCAGGGAACAGGAAAATGCACAAAGATCTGCTCACAGGCATTTGAAGGCAGCATTTCAAGGAAAAGACGTGCATCATAGTTCACGACCCAGATATTTTCAATGTTATTAAGTTCTATCTGCTTAAGTACTTGCTGTGCTGAGGGTGTATGGATTTCTAAACCAATGAAAAGTGTGTCAGGATTCTTCTCTGCCTGGTAGAGAAGGTGTCTTCCCGAACCAAAACCGACCTCAACCGATATTTTCTTTTTAGGGTACACAATATCTTCAAAATCTTCGATCTTTTTAAAATATTCTGATGAGAGTGCTGCTTTTGTATTGGAGATGGCGATATTTGACTTTTGTATCTCAAGACCTAACTCTTTAGAGACTTCGTCCAATGCCTCTTTAAGAAGGTTCACTTTAAGAGGTCTGGTTACTTTATCATATTTAACAAGTGTAGCTTTTTCATCAGGTTTAATCTGGATAAGAAACTCTTCTCCTCCCCACTCTACACCGATTACCTCATCATTGCCAGTAAGTGATATGGCACGGAAAGTCATTACTTTACTTGTGGAAATTTTTTCATTGATAGAAGCGGTATTGAAAGGTGTGACTTTTAAGTGTGGCATAACATTCCTGTTTTAATGGATTTCAATCATCAACCTGCTCAAAATATTATTACAAAAATCCCCTACCAAGGATTAAAGGATCTATCTTTCTATCGATCTCTTCTTGGTTAAAATATTTTGATATATAGGCTTTCATATCGTCAAAAAGTGGGGCTACAAACTCCATTTTTTCACCGCTTTTCGGGTGGACTAAATATAGTAGATATGCATGCAGGTTAACACGCGATATTTTATCTCTTTTGCTCTTAAAACCATATAAATCATCTCCAAGAATATGTCTGCCGAGTGTATTCAAATGTACCCGTATCTGATGGGTACGTCCAGTATAGAGTTTGGCTGTGATCAGCTCCGTATCATGTGGAGAGGTCAGTAATTTTTTAAAGGCAGTTTTCGCCTCTTTCCCCTGTGGCACCACATCCATTTTTAAACGGTTATTAGGATTTCGACCAATAGGTTTATCTACTACCACATCCTCTTTTAACGGATGGTCAATAAGTGCAAGATAATAACGGCCCATACTCTTGTCCTGTAGCTGTTCACTGAGCTTCTCATGGGTTTTGTTGTCTTTTGCTATCACCAGTGCCCCGGTGGTCTCTTTGTCAATACGGTGTACAATGCCGTGACGCTCCTCCCCGGAGATTGTCGAAAGAGAAATACCTTTTTGCACCAGCCAATCCACCAGTGTTGCCTCCTTGACCGAAGGTGCGGGATGTACTACCAGACCGCTTGGTTTGTTTACCACCAACAGATAATCATCCTCATATAGCACTTCCACATCAAAATCTACCTCAACAGATGCTCGTTTTTCCGCTTCCTTGAAAGTATATAATATCTCATTACCTTCTGTCACTTTAAAGCTGGGTTTGGTCACTTTTTTATTATCAATACTTACCAATCCTTCTTTGATCAACCTCTCCACCTGATTACGGCTAACATCAAGTGCTTTTGCCAGTACCTTGTCTATGCGGTCTGTCTCCGGTGCTGTTATTTTTCCCATATCTCTCTCTTCAATTACAAGTTAGATTCTCCCTCTTTTATGATAAAAGAGGGAGATTCAGATATATGATTATAGCGTATTAAATCATGTTCCTATGTAGTAGGTCACAAGTTTTAATAGTTATTATTTTTTACTATAAAATATCTTTAGATAATAATTATTATTAATATGTATTATGATATAATTTTTGAAAAATAACTCTAAAGGAAGAATAATCATGTTCAGTTTTTTTAAAAAAGAAAAAAAAAAGAGTCCAGTACCGGATTTTGACGGGAAATTAATTAAAAAATTTCACAAAGACCATGAAAAATTTGTCAAACACATTACCAATATCAATAAAGCTGTTGAAAATAATGAGATTGTCAAAGCAAAACAGGGTATCAAAAAGCTGAAAATGGAATTGCTAGGACACTTT
The DNA here is from genome assembly GCA_027081115.1 of Sulfurovum sp. Lineage (GTDB taxonomy): Bacteria > Campylobacterota > Campylobacteria > Campylobacterales > Sulfurovaceae > Sulfurovum. The sequence goes on along the minus strand of JALWLD010000054.1, from coordinate 116,642 downwards.
ATGGAAGAGGACATCAAACTCTACTGGTATCTAAAAGATCATTATCGCGATTCAGACAATACGATTGAAACCATTAAAATGTTCGAAGAATCCATCAAAACTATACAAAGAGATGTTGTCAAGTTTCTTGACCACTATGCACAAGGAGAGATCGCTCTTGATCAGGGGTTCAAAAAAGAGTTCTCAGATATTGTCGAAGCACTCAGTACACGTATAGCAACAGAAGAGAGTAATCTTTACCCTCTCTATACAAAATAACACTTTCATTTTTGGGGCGGGAAATCCCCGCCACATACACTTCTATCTTCGTAATTAGTGTATGTTCAACATTCCCAAATACTTTTTCATATCTCTATATCATCCCTGTCCCAACGCTCCGGATCGAGAAATGTATCATCATGAATGTGTTTAAAAGAGGCTTTGAACATTTTGAATATATCTTTATTCTCTTTTTCAAGTCCTGACAGCCATGCTTTGGTTGAAGCTCTTGCATGTGGCATTTTAACATCTTTAAGCATGGCCGGGCAGGCTTCATCACCTATCACTTGTAAATTATTATCATCTGCAAAGGCACGCAGTTGAGTCTCTCTTGCTTGAATGAGTGGACGAATAAGGTGAAAACCTCTGCCTGTTTTATAAATGGGAGCCAAAGCTCTCATTGTACCATTATAGAACATATTCATAAAAAAACTCTCTACTGTATCATCAAAGTGGTGCCCAAGTGCCACTTTATTAAAACCACCTTCCTCGGCAAAAGTATAGAGTGCCCCTCTTCTCATACGAGAGAAATAAGAACAAAAAGATGAGTTCTCACGAATAGTATCGTGAGAGATCTCAAAAATATTGGTGTCATAAACAGTATGTTTGATCTCATACTCTTCACAGTGTTTAGATAAAAAATCATAATGTTCATCAGGCATACCATACTTGATAGTACAGGCTTCAAACTCAAAATTAAAAGGCGCATGTCTCTGTACATGCTTTAAAGCATGTACCAAAGCTAAAGAGTCTTTGCCACCACTAAGTCCTACGAGTACTTTATCGCCTTCTCCTATGAGTTTAAACTCTGCATTGGTTTTACCAATAATTCTAAGCAGTTTTTTACTCATGGGAATAGTTTTAGGCAAGACTCTTCTCTTTTTAGGTATTTCTTCAGAATTTACAGGCATAAACTATTTGATTTTCTCTACCATAGAGAGTATAAAGTCTGCTGATATCTTTGCTGAACTTTCCAAAAATTCATCAAAGTTGAAAGAAGCATCCATATCTGCAGAATCAGAAATAGCTCTTAAAATAAAGAATGGTACTTCCAATGAAGAACATACTACGGCTACAGAAGCCCCTTCCATCTCCAACGCATGTGCTTTAAAGGTTTCACCTATCCAGTCTTTTCTTTCCGGGTTGGCTACAAACTGATCACCTGTGGCAATCACACCTTCAACAAGGCTCAACCCTTTGTCCTTGGCAACCTCTTTTGCTATATGACGTAAATTTACATCAGTAGGAATACAGACCTCCCCTTCTGGTACATACCCGTAAGGGTGTCCAAATGCCGTAATATCCAGGTCATGTTGACAAAGTCCATCTGCTATTATCAGATCGCCTATATTCAAATCTGGGGAAATTGCCCCTGCAACACCGGAGAAAAGCAACATATCACAAGCAAATTTTTCCAAAAGTGATGTTGCAGTCAGTGTAGCAAACACTTTTCCAATTTTTGAGTAGGCAACTACAACATTTTGACCTTTATAACTACCTTCATAATAGGTATTGGCAGCATATTTGGTCTCTTTTAAATTATCCAACTTGGAGATGATCGGTTCTATCTCTTCAGGCATAGCACCCATAATGGCAATTTTATTCATATTAACCTAACTTTTCTATCTCTTCAATGGCCGTTGCCAAAGAAGCCATATCGGAGACAACAAAATGAGGTTTTTTTGTTGCTCTTCTGTTTAAGCCCTTAAGTACGCCACCATGTCCAAATTCAATATAACAGTCCACAGTATCATCAAAGTCTGCAATGGATTGCTTATAAAGTACGGGAGAGACCAACTGCTTAGGTAAAAGATCTAAAGCTTCTTCTTTTGTATTATACGTTTTTGCAGTAACATTAGAAACTACAGGTGCAATAAATTCATCTTTAAGCATCTCTATTAATTTCTCAGCCAATGGCTTTGTTGCAGATTCAAGCAGTGGACAGTGTGATGCCACAGACATATTTAGCAACATCGCTCTTTTTGCTTTTGCCTCTTTGAGTATAGGGGCCAGAACTTCAAGGTCAGGTTTGATTCCTGCGATAACGATCTGCCCTGCTGCATTATAATTCACAGGCCATACTTTCAGCCCCGCTTCTCTTTGCTTATTGCAGATCTCTTCAACAACTTCATCATCCAGTCCCAAAGAAACCATCATTCCTACATCTTGACCTGCACATGCTTCAGCCATAAGTTTACCACGCAAGTTGACCAGCTCTACCGCATCAATAGCATCAATAGCATCCACAGAGACCAATGCAGAGAATTCACCCAAAGAGTGACCTAAAGCATAGACCGGTTTAATCGGCATTTCATCTTCAAACAACTTATGGGCAATTGCCGAAACAAGTAAAATAGCCGGTTGTGTAAACTCAGTTTTTTCGAGATCATCATTTTCAGTAAAAAGAAGTGTTTCAAAATCAATACCTGTTCTTTTTGACGCATCTGTGATCATCTGCTTGGCAACATCTGAATTGTTAAAAAAATCTTCTCCCATACCTAGAGCTTGAGATCCCTGTCCAGGGAATAAAAATGCACATTTTACTGACATACGTAATCCTTAAATAAATTTACGTATTTTACCATGTTTAAATTATGCTAGGGTTGGCAAATCTTCAAATATAGAAACCAGTAAATTATAAACACTCTCTTGTGTTACCGGTTTTTTAAGAAAAAAAGTATGCAGTTTAGATTCATCGTCTTCTCTGTAGATATCTCTATCGCCTAAAAGTACAAATTTCATCTCGCTTTTCTCTTGTGCTTCTTGAAGTAATTCATAAAATAGGTAATCAAACAATTTATCTTCCATCAATACCAGGTCATATTGTGCAAAATCATACCTGTCTTTTTTACATTTTTTAAGACAAAGATCAATATTCATAGGGAAATATTTGAACATCTTTGTTAAGCTCAACGCAAGATTATTACTCTCAATAATTAATAATATATCTTTATTTAGCATAGTTTTTAATGGCATTCTATAGTGTCTGCGACAACCTAACTCTGCATTAGTAAGCAGGAGTGTCAAAAGAAGACTACCCCCATTCTCCTCACTGTATGCAAGTTGTGCATCAAGCTTTTCAAGATTATCTGACAACATCCCTTGTAGTTGTAACAACAGATCCTCTTTACTCAAGGCAAGATTACTGATCTTAAATGTCACTGCTTCTCTATGTAAAAAATCTTCTGGAGCATCCACACTTAAAAGAAGCTCATCATTATTGTAGTTTGCAAGTACCCTACACAATATTTTTACCAAAACAATGTAGAGTGTAGTAACATCCCCTTTCATTTGACAAGGTACATTTTTTCCAAAAATAAAAACAAGATCTACTTTACGATCCTTACACTCTCTATCTAATGATTCAAATACATTTTTCAACATTGTATTGATATTAAAAAACTTACTCTCTTCTTCCCTCATTGACTCACTCCCTTGTATAACTATCCATTACATTACGGTACACTATTAATTATTTTAATTAATAGTATTGTACAATAATTTTTATAGATAATTATAATTCTACATATATTACACACACTAATCATACAATGAGATATAACATACAAAGGAACTGAACATGAGTAAAAAATATATCTGTACAGTATGTGACTACATTTATGATCCCAAAGTGGGAGATCCGGATTCTGGTATTGCACCAGGTACTGCTTTTGAAGATATACCTGAGGACTGGGAGTGCCCAGATTGTGGTGTGAGTAAAGATGACTTTGAACTTTATGAAGAAGATTAAGAGATCTTCTTCAGCAGTGCCTCTCCATCTATGAGTATCATAGCTTTGTCTTCAACAAACTTATAACACTCTTTGGTAAAACGGTTAGAGGTTACAACATAGGCTTCATTGACATCATATTCATACATCAAACCATACATTTCCCGAATCACTTTTATAGTTACTAAGGCATCATCGTAGCGTTTACACTGCACAATGGCTGATCTCTTTTGTCTAAAAGAACTTTTTTGCATCCAGATATCTACACCACCGTCTGCACCTTTCTTTTCATTACCGAGTACTTTCCAGCCCTCTTTCTCAAACAACTCCATACATAACAGTTCAAAATCACTCCAGGAGAGTTTTTTGAGTTTTTTAATGCTTCTATTTCTTTGCAAAAGACTCTTGGTACTTAGACTCTTTACAAAAGCCCTTATCTGAAAAATAAAATAACAGAAGAGTATGATTAAAATAGCAATAGATTGTATTTCAAGTGTTGAATAGTTAGACATAGTGTATTATAGAGTGAATTGTAAAAAATAGAGAGAAAAATGACGAATTGTCATATTTTTAAATTAAAATAACCATTATTTTATTCTAGTTTGTGAGTAATAAAGAAGCATACTTCTAAAGTATGTGACTAAATAAAACGCCATCTTTTTGGACAAAGATGACGTCAAACAGAACTAAATTAGCTTCCACATCCACAAGAACCGTCGTCACAGTGACCACCGCCAACTTGACCAGTTGCCTGCTCTTCTTCTGTAGCTTCTCTAGCACTTAGTACTTTAACAGAGAACATCAAATCTTTACCAGCCAATGGGTGGTTAAAGTCTACTTTTACTTCATTGTCATCAAAAGAAGTTACTGTTACCTGAACAGTCTGTCCATCTTCACCTTGTCCGTAAAGTGTCATACCTTCTTTAAGGTCAACACCTTCAAACTGCTCTTTTGGCAATGTTTGCTGTGCTTCTGGGTTTACTTCACCATATGCCTCAGCTGCAGGTACCATAATGTCACCGCTTTCACCCTCGTTCATTCCAACAAGTGCTTTTTCAAGACCAGGAATAATCTGACCTTTCCCAATGATAAACTCTAGTGGCTGACCACCTTTGTTACTATCTACAACTTCTGTTGTTCCTGCTTCTTTTACTTCGTACTCAATGCCTACGACACAATTGTCATTTGTAATTGTCATGTCTATTCCTAAGATTAAATTTTCGCTATTTTATCAAATCAAACTTTAGTGGTGCTTATCTAGTCTGACCATTTCCATATATCTTATATTTATAAGTAGTCAATTCAGAAACCCCCATTGGTCCTCTGGCATGCAGTTTGTTAGTGCTTATACCCACTTCCGCACCAAAACCAAACTCTCCACCATCGGTAAACTGTGTTGAAGCATTAAGATAAACACAGGCTGCATCTACAGCATTGAGAAACTTCTCTGCTGTGGTGTAATTTTCAGTAATGATCGCTTCAGAGTGCTGTGAACCATACTCTTCAATATGTGCAATAGCTCCATCTACACCTTCGACCACTCTAATGGTTAAGATATTATCCAAATACTCTGTTGCATAATCCTCTACAGTTGCTTCCTTGACCTCTATAGTCTCTCTTGTCTTTTCACAGCCTCTTATCTCCGTACCCTGTACAGCATAAGCCTCTTTAATACGAGGAAGTATCACTTCTGCAATAGTTTTATCTATAAGCAGGGTCTCTAACGCACCACAAATACCTGTACGTCTACACTTTGCATTGATCATCACAGCCAATGCTTTTTCAAAGTCAGCATCTTCATCCACATAAGTATGACAAAGTCCCTTATCATGTTTGACCACAGGGACTGTCGCATTGGCAGAGACATACTTTATAAGGGCTTCTCCTCCACGAGGAACAATAAGATCAACATAGGTATCTTGTTTAATGAGCTTTGCTACACCTTCACGTGAAGAATCAGGAAGAAGTGCGATGATACCTTGAGGTAGATCATGTGCTTTAAGCACACCTTGTAGTACAGACGCGATGGCTCTGTTAGAATTTTCTGCCTCTTTTCCACCTTTTAGAATAGCTACATTTCCAGATTTAAAACAGAGTGCACCTACATCAGCTGTAACATTCGGACGAGACTCATAAATAACTCCGATCACACCAATTGGCACAGACACTTTTTCTATCTTAAACCCAGCATCTGCATACCAACCATCAAGCACACGACCCACAGGCTCTTTGAGTGCGGCAATCTCTTCTATGGCAACAGCCATACCTTCCACACGACCTTCATCCAAAAGTAGTCTGTCTTTCAATGCCGCTGTCAAATTATTTTTCTGAGCATCCATCATATCTACAGCATTGGCTTCAAGTATTGTTGCCATATTGTCTCTCAATCCTTGTGCCATAGCTTTGAGTATGCTATTTTTCTCTGTACCACTCAGTGTAGAGAGTATCCTGCTAGACGCTTTGGCTTCTTGTAAAAATGCTTCCATTGTGTATCCTCAAATATTATTGAAATCATTTTAACAAAGTTATGCTAATAATGATATAATCTATTCAATTTAATTGAAGTGAGTCAAAGATGCAAACAATTACCTTTATTGGAAATGGAAATATGGGACTGAGTATTGCTCAGGGTCTCAAAGAGAAGTACAACATTGAAGTAGTCGGTAGAGATATGCAAAAGCTCTCCAACTTTGAAAAATCTTTGGGTAAAAAAGTAGACAAGTACCTTTTGGATGACTTTGATGTTGCAGACAAAACTGTACTTTTATGTGTTAAACCTGCTAATGTTGAAGAGGTTTCTAAACAACTCAAAGGTAAAGCAAGAGTCATCTTTTCCGTTCTTGCAGGAACCTCTGTAGAAAAACTTAAAAAGTCATTTAAACCTAAAGCTGTCGTACGTGCAATGCCAAATCTGGCAGCCTCTGTTGGAGCTTCTATGACCACACTCACCGGAGATGCGAAGTTTCAAAAAGAGGCAGAAGCACTTTTAGGTGCCGTGGGGGAGACACTTTGGCTTAACTCTGAAAAAGAGATAGACATCGCCACTGCATTAGCAGGTTCTGGTCCTGCTTATCTTGCTCTCATTGCTGAAGCATTAGCAGATGGCGCTGTAAAACAGGGACTTAAGAGAGAAGATGCCATGGCTACTATGAGAGGCCTTTTTGCAGGTTTTGGTACACTCATTCAAGAGGTACACCCTGCACTTCTAAAAGATGGTGTGATGAGTCCTGGTGGTACTACAGCTGCAGGGTATGCAGCACTTGAAGAGGGAAATGTAAGAGCATCCTGTATGGATGCCGTCGAAGAGGCATACAAAAGAGCTACAGAGCTCTAATCCTCTTCTAGTTTTTTGGTTATTTTAACTTCTTTAATTTCTCTTTGGCAATTTTTGCAGATTTTCTATCCGGGTAGTTATCTATAATATTCTTATAAAAAGTCTTTGCCTGACCTTTGTCTCCTGTCTTTTCAAGAGAGATAGCTGTATGCAGAAGCAACACATCTATGTAACTTGCCTGGTCATAAAGACTGGCAGACTTTTTATAGTAAAAAATTGCATCTTCATACTTTTTTGTATAGTACGCGATCTCTCCCAGGTAGTAATTGGAAGCCGCTGGTTTATAGCCCTTTTTATCGGTAACAACAAAACGTTTCTTCGCTTCATCATAACGCTGTTTGACAAAAAGTCTTACCCCTTCACTGTATATTTTTGAAGTAGCTTTTCCTTCTAATGATCCGGAATCTTCTATTGTTTTTTTCGTTCTTTTTTTACCGGTACTACTCAAAGTTTTCCCTGCCAAGGCCTCTTTGAGTTCATCTTTGGAAACATAGTTGGCAGAAATGTTATCTATCATCAATCCAAGCTCTTTAAGCAGTTGTGTATTGTCAGGAGTGTTTGGCTTAGTAGTAATCCCACCACCTGTTCCTTCTGCCATTTTCATCTCTGCAATCGTAGCATTCAAGCCTTCCATCAGTGAAGTAATACCATTTATTCGCTCTTCAAGTTCATCTACTCTTCTTTGAAGTGCCGTAATGGTTTTTCTATTTTGAATAATAACTTGTTTGGCAGGGATGGTTTTTCTTGGTTCAGCATAAGAATCTTTTGGAGGAGAATCATAACGTGAGTCATACCCAAAACCATCAAATTCTGCAAAAGCTGTTACAGATCCAAATAGACAAAAGATAAGAATTATTTTTTTAGCAATCATATAAAACCTACTTGATCAAACGAAGATCAACTCTTCTGTTTTTAGCATAACAACTATCTGTTGGAGCACTACATACAGGATTACTCTCACCATAACTCACTATGAGCATCTTACTTATACTTACACCACGTGCCGCCATAGCGTCTTTCACTGCTTTTGCTCTTTTAAGACCCAACGCATAATTATATTCATCAGTTCCAAATTCATCACAGTTACCTTCTATCTTGATCTTTGCTGCACTCTTTGCACCTATAGATACATTTCTGGCAATGCCAGCCTCCATACCTGAACCAATACCATATTCACCAAAATCAAAATAGACCGATTGAAAACCATCACTGCTACTGTTGCCCCTTCCCGAATTATAGGCATTTTCATCGATACTGACGGTATCACCTGTAATGGCTGAAGCATCTGAAATATTTTTATTACTACCCGGTAGGTCCGGCATAGTCTGACCACAGCCACTCAAAAGAAGCAATGCTACTGTAGATGCTGCTAATACTAATTTATTTTTCATAGATTTCCTTTTGATCTTTTACCAGTCAATGGATTGTATTTTTCTTCCACCAAGAGGGAAAAGTAAACTCTGTTTACTTTGAAGATTAATATATCCTATTGAAGAGCTACTACCATTGTGTTTAATGTATTGTACCACAGTACCGTCTGTAGAGAAATGAGGAAACTGATTGGTTCCTGTGGTGGTCAGTGGTCTTCTACCTGAACCATTTGAAGAGACCAGGTAGAGATTGAAACTATTATTTCCAAAACTGTTCTGACTCTCTCGGCTTGAGTAAACGATCTTGCTGCCATAGGCATCTAAAGCATTGTTGTTACGTCCTCGGTAGACTACTTGTGAGACACCAGACCCACCAATAGACTTTTTAAAAATATTTGCATATCCCAATCTGTTGGAAACAAATGCAATGCGACTTTCTCCATCAACATATTTTCCACTCACATCAATACCATTAAATGAGGTTACACGTTTTTTACTACTCCCGGAAGCAGACATTTCATAAATATCCGGCTGTGCTTCAGGTGCCATAGTCACAAGTATTTTTGAACCATTGGCCTTTACATCAGAACAAACGATCATCCCTTCCGAAGAAGCTATCTTTTGCTTAGTACCTGTATAAATATTTAATTTATACAATGTAGGTATCACTCCTGCATATGAAGTATAGTAAAAGCTTTGCTGTTTGGCATCTGCCCACTTGGGGAAGAGGTTCAAACCACCACGGATAATAGCTTTTTGATATTTGAATGTATAATCAGCCACAATAATCTCACTCTTCTTAGCGGCAGTATATCTTGCATATATCACATAGCGGTTGATCCATGAAATACTTGGATATTTCAATACATCATTAATGTCTGAAATGGCTTTATGCGCTAAAAACGGTACTTTAGCCGTTGAAGGGATCGCATAACTTTTTTTAAAGACCTCCGCACCAGTTGAAGCCTTCAACAAACGAACAAGTAATTTGCTTCCATTGCCCTGTACCAAGTTGTACTTTACAACGTACTCTTTACTCTTTAAAGAAGGAGCAAGAAAGTTAGCATTAAAACCACCTTTATGGTGTGTCGTGTCAGAAAGGAAATGCCCTGAGATTTTAAGGTCTGCCAATAGTGTGTTAAAAAATGTATTATTTTGTATAGTAGAACCATCCACTACAGCAACACGCGTACGATGCTCAACATCTGTTTCTATTTTAAGGGAAGCATCTACGGCAAAAAGATTGAGAGAAAGTAATAAAAGTAAAATATATCGCAATGGTATTCCTCATTTTTAACACACATTGTATCAAGCTGGAGTTGAAATCTTCATTAATTAATATTAAGGCACTTTTTCAAATTATGTTAAAATAATATAATACAAACTATCTAAAGGAGTGATGCATGCATGATATACTCATTGCCTTAGCAAAAGCTGCCATTTTGGTTGCACTCAATCAGGCTGAGAACTTTGATCTTCCCAAAGCACTTCAGGAATATCCTGAACTCCAGGAAGATGGTGCTGTCTTTGTGACACTTACCACAAAACCTGACAATCAGCTTCGTGGTTGCATAGGCTCACTTGAAGCCCACCGACCACTCTATAAAGATATTATCGCAAATGCACAGGCAGCTGCACTGCATGACCCACGTTTCCCACCACTTTCACTCGAAGAGTTAGATCATATAAAAATAGAAGTTTCCATACTCTCCAAGGCAAAAGCAGTGAACTATAACGATGCAAATGATTTAAAAAAGAAACTTGTACCATTAAGAGATGGTGTTGTTCTGAGATATCATGGCAAACATGCCACATATCTGCCTCAAGTATGGGAGCAGTTACCTGATTTTGAAACATTTTTCATAAGCCTCTGTCAGAAAGCAGGTCTCCCGGGAAACTGTCTTGAAATGCATCCCGAGATCTCAATCTATCAAGTCAGAGAGTACAAGGAGAAATAATGCGTGATGCCTTAAGAAAAGCTGCTGTATCAGGACAGTTCTATCCTGCTACCTGTAGTGAGATTTCAAAACTAATAGCAGACTTCAATACAGTTCTTGACAAAATAGACATAGATAAAACTCTGTTATCTATACATCCTAAAGCCATCATTGTTCCTCATGCAGGATACATTTATAGCGGTTTCACAGCCAATATGGCATATAGATTTTTAGAAAAGACAAAAGCAAAACGTATCGTGATTATAGGACCTAGCCACCATCACTATTTTAAAGGTATCTCAGCCAGCCATTTTGAAAACTATGAAACACCTTGTGGAAACATTGATATAGACAACCCCTACCTCTTTGCTCTTGCAAAAGAGTTCAATATCGGTTTTGAACCAGAAGCTCACTTAAAAGAGCACTCTACGGAAGTACAGATGCCTTTCATTAAACACTATTTTCCTACAACAAAAATTATTGAACTTATTTATGGAGATATAGAAGTCAAAACACTCTCAAGCATACTCTCTGCACTCTTGAACAATCCCGATAATCTTGTTGTCATCTCCACTGATCTTAGCCATTTTCACTCTTTAGGTACAGCAAAGAAACTTGATTATGCATGTTTAAAGGCAGTGGAAGTACTAAATACAAATGAATTTAAGAAAGGGTGTGAAGCCTGTGGAGGTATAGGTATACAAGCATTGATACTCACAGCCAACAAACTGAAACTCTCAAGTAAATTACTTGACTACAGGACATCAGCAGATGTAAGTGGCGATAAGAGTTCCGTGGTGGGATATATGTCTGCAATGTTTTATTGAAGTAAATCATCAATAAAACTAATCAGATCTCTATTATCAATAAATTTTTTTATACTTTTTTAGTTCTATCTACTATTATCTATACCATTTAAATCTCATTTAACACTATTCATTTATAATAGTGTTACTAAAAAAAAGGATATATCAATGAAGAAATTACTTGTAGCTGCTACAGCAGCATCATTACTATGTTCTGTTGCATTTGCACAAGAGCATAAAGCACAGAAACATGAAAAGCACTGGGACTACAGCCAAAATGGACCAACACACTGGGGCGAGTTTTCAAAGACATGTGCAAAGGGTCAAGCACAATCACCTATTAACATCGTGCCAGGTAAATCTGTACACTTAAATGCACAATATAAACTACATTTACATGAAGATATCCACACTACTGCAAAAGTTATTGACAATGGTCACTCCATCAAAGTGACACCAAAAGAAGGTGGAACAATGGAACTACATGGAGAAACATTTAAACTTCTACAATTCCACTTCCATGGAAAATCAGAGCATACAGTTGATGGAAAGCGTTATGATATGGTTGTACACCTTGTTCACCAAAATCCAGAGACAAAACAGTTGGCGGTCATTGCTGTATTCTTTGAAGAGGGAAAAAACAATCCTACACTTGACAATGTACTCAGTGGTATAGACAAAGAGATCCGCATAGACCCTGCTGACCTTCTTCCTGCAGATACATCTCACTATTTCCACTATGTAGGTTCACTTACCACACCACCATGTTCTGAAAATGTACAGTGGTACTTACTTAAACAACCTGCTCAAGCATCAAAAGATCAAATCGAAGCATTTAGAAAATACTATGTAGATAATGAACGTCCTGTTCAAGAACTGCATGATAGAACAATCGAAGCGGAATAATCTTCTTACATCATTCTACAGGCTAGGATGATGTACTTTTCAACTTATTTTTTTAAGTACTACACCTTTACTCTTTTGCAATAAACTCTGCTTCGAAATTATAAGTTCTACCACCATTATGCTGTCCAAAACCAAACTCTTGAAGTTGTTCTAAGTATTCAGTAAGTCCTCTGTTAAAATCTGGATTGCGTGATGCTGACTTTATTTTGAATTCAAAAAAACCACTTGGACGTATATAGAGTATGACTTTTACTTTTTCTCCAGCATATTCTGCTTGTGCAGGCCAACCTTCAAGAAGACTCTGTACTTTAGCCAAGTAGGCATTTTCTACACCACTTTGTTTACTCTTTTGATTTTTTAAAGAGTTGTTGATACGAGAGGTTGCCGACACAGGATTATCAGTCATTCTAATGAAATTATGTTTTGGTTTTGCCTTTATAGGCTTATCTGTAACATTAATAATATTTTTCTTTGCAGGTGCTTTTACATTGGCAAAAAGATCTTTGGTATTATTCTTTTTAGGCTTCTTCTTTTTTACAGGTTTTTTCTTTACAATCTTCTCTTTAATAACTTTTTTCTTTATAGATTTTTTTACTTTAGAGACAGATTTTTTTTCTACTTTCTTCTTAGTCTTGACTTTCTCCTTTTTCTTTGTGACACTTTTTGGTTTAGATGAAGAAGAGAGTGCAACCTGTATACGATGTTCATCTTTTTGTACATATTTTTTACTTTGATCTACTGTGCGCGTATTAAAATAAAAAGCCAGTAAGCCCACTACTACAAGGTAGATACCTATAGCCATTGCACCCGGTATGAGTTTTGAAGGCTTAATGTCCATCATAGCGTGATTAACGATACCTTTTCAAAACCGGCTGCTTTTACTGACTTTAGCAAATACATCACATCTTTGTATTTTAAGTTCTCATCTGCACGAATATAGACATCTGAATTTTTATCGAACTTTACAGACTTGTTAACAAAGTCATCTGCAAAAGTATCTAATGCATAGGTATCTTTATTTAAGTAAATTTTTTGATTTTTATCCATACGGATGGTAAGTGTTTTTGGTTTTTCAACCTTTACAGTCTTTGATCCTTGAGGAAGATCTATCTGCTCTTGAAAAGTGATGGTTGGTGCAGTGATCATCAAGATGGCCATAAGAACCAACATTACATCAACAAGTGGTGTAATGTTCAGATCCGGACTGTCATCCCATGAAAACATTTAACTGTCCTCATTCACTTGAGAAAGAATAACTTCAGATTGTGAAGAGAGAAGAGAAGAGAGCTCATACGCCTTACGTTTTAAAATAAGATGGAAGGTATAGGCAAAAATAGCCACGGCAATACCTGCAGCAGTAGCGATAAGTGCTTCAGAAATCGCAGGCGCAACAACAGAGAGTGAAGCAGAAGACTGTGAACCAAGTTTTGAAAAAGTTTCCAATATACCTATAACCGTACCAAAAAGACCAATGAATGGCGAAGTTGAAGCAATGATGGAAAGCCAGGTAAGCCCCTTGGTTGAAACTCTGATAGCATCTGAAGATGCCGCTTCAAGTATCGCTTTGTTAGGTGTATTGACACGTGTCAGATAAGTGAAAATAAGTGAATTACTCGCCACTGATTTTGACTGACCTGTATAGAGTGATTTAAGTGATCTTGCTTCTGAGTGTATGCGTGAATTTATAATGTAGTATCTGTCAATAAATACCCAGAATGTGGCTATAAAATAGACAGAGAGCAGAAGCAGTACAAAAATAGTAATTGCACTGCTGTCTATGAAATAATTAAGCAGAGAGCCCAAATTAGAGAGACTTTCCGATCTGTTCTACTTTGCTAACCGCCGCAGCGATAGCAATATTAGAAGATTCTGCACTTTTGAGCAATGATTTTGCATCTTCAAGTGCTTTAGCAAGGTCAGAACCCTCACCTGAGAGTGCAACAGCACCGTCAACGATACAAGTAGTTTTTACTTCATCAACTTTAACATAACCTGAGTTAATAGCTACAGCTACTTCAGATCCATCTGCTTTGTCAATAACGATCACACCTGTATCGAGTAACGATACCAGAGTAGCGTGTTTTGGTAAAACACCAAATTCACCCTCTGCACCTGGTAAAGTGACTTGCTTTACTTCAGCATCAAAGATCACACCATTTGGAGTGATTATTTCTAGCTTCATAAGTTCCATATTAATCCTTTTAAGATTAATGCTTATTTAGCATTAATCTTATCGTTTTTAGCAACAGCTTCAGCCATATTTCCTACCATGTAGAACGCAGCTTCATTCATGTGATCATATTTACCTTCAAGAAGACCTTTAAAACCTTCGATTGTTTCTTCAAGTGTAACGTAAACACCTGGAGAACCTGTAAATACTTCAGCAACGTGGAAAGGCTGAGAAAGGTATTTTTCAATCTTTCTTGCTCTTTCAACAACAAGTTTATCGTCTTCTGAAAGCTCATCCATACCAAGAATCGCAATGATATCCTGAAGGTCTTTATATTTCTGAAGAATCTGCTGAACACCACGAGCTAGTTCATAGTGCTCTTCACCAACGATCTGTGGAGAAAGCATTCTTGAAGTTGAATCAAGTGGGTCAACCGCAGGGTAGATACCTTTTTCAGCAATAGATCTGTTAAGTACTGTTGTTGCATCCAAGTGAGCAAATACAGAAGCAGGAGCCGGGTCAGTCAAGTCATCAGCAGGAACATATACAGCTTGAACAGATGTAATTGAACCTTTTGTTGTTGATGTAATTCTTTCCTGAAGTGCACCCATTTCTCTTGCAAGTGTTGGTTGATAACCAACGGCTGAAGGGATACGACCAAGAAGTGCAGACATCTCTGAACCTGATTGAGCAAATCTAAAGATGTTATCGATAAACATAAGGACATCTAGACCCATTTCATCCCTAAAATACTCAGCCATAGTAAGACCAGTAAGAGCAATACGGTTACGTGCTCCTGGAGGTTCTGACATTTGACCATAACAAAGTGCAACTTTATCAAGTACGTTTGACTCTTTCATTTCATAGTAAAGGTCATTACCTTCACGTGTTCTTTCTCCAACACCGGCAAATACTGAGAAACCAGAGTGCTTCAATGCAACGTTGTTAATAAGCTCCATGATGATAACTGTTTTACCAACACCCGCACCACCGAACAGTCCGACTTTTCCACCTTTTGAATATGGAGCAAGAAGGTCAACAACTTTAATACCTGTTTCAAATACTTCAGTTGCTGTACTTAGATCTTCAAACGCCGGTGGGTCTCTGTGGATCGACCAGTATTGCTTAGCATCTACTGGACCAGCTTCATCGATAGCCTCACCAATAACGTTGAAGATACGTCCTAGGACTTCTTCACCAACCGGTACTTTGATAGAGTCACCGGTAGCTTTTACTTCCTGGCCTCTTACAACACCTTCACTCATATCCATAGCAATTGTTCTAACTCTGTTATCACCAAGCTGTGCTGCTACTTCTAAAACCAATTTTTGCTCTTTACCGTCAACCATAAATGTAGTCTCTAATGCTTCATTGATCTCCGGTAGGTAGTCTGTAAAATCCACATCTAAAACGGGACCTAAGACTTGTACTATTTTACCTGTCATTTCTTCTCCTATAATTATTTCATTGATTCCATACCACTGATAATCTCAATGAGTTCAGTAGTAATGGCTTCTTGTCTTGCTTTGTTATATTTAACATTCAGCTCTTTAACCATCTCTTTTGCGTTGGTTGTTGCTGCGTCCATTGCCTGCATACGTGCAGAGTGCTCTGCCGCCAATGAGTCAATAAGTGAGTAATACATAGTATACTCAACATAACGCTTAACCAAGGCATCAAGAAGTGTATCATCATCATCTGGTTCAACTTCAAGTTCAGAAGTAGAAGAAGAGTTCAATTCCAATGTTGACGGGTCAACAGGAAGAACCTGACCTTCTCTAACCTCTTGTGTTATCATGTTTACATAACCATTATGAACAAGTACGATCTTATCCGTTTCACCATTGACATACGCTTCAGCTACTTCTGTAATAAACTCAGCAGCTTTGGCAAAATCAGGTGCCGCAGAAAGGCCGATAATTTCATCATTTAATTCAACATTGTTGAATTTAAAATAATCAATACCTTTTCTACCAACAGCTCTAAGACGCACTTTTGTGTCCTGTGCTTTATAGTCAGCGATCATTTGATTAACTCTTTTGATCGTCTGAGAGTTAAATCCGCCACAAAGACCTTTGTCTGCAGTAATAAAAACAATGTCTACCATTTTAGGTTTTTTCACTTCCCTAAAGTATACATTGTCTAATCCCTCAGCATTGGCATTTTGCATTTTTTGAGCGATCTCATTTAAGAGTTCAGTCAATTTTTCAGCATAGACTCTTGACTTTTTAGCAAGCTCTTCTGTTCTTTTCAGTTTAGCAGAAGAGACAAGCTTCATAGCGTTAGTGGTCTTCTGTGTATTCTTTACACTTCCGATCTTACGCTTTATCTCTTTTAAATTAGCCATGTTTAGCCTTTCTTACTCAGCAAATGAAGCTTTGAAGTCTTCGATAGCTTTACGTAATTCTCCATCTGTCTCATCAGTGATCTTTTTCTCAGATCTGATAGAGTCTAGGATATTTGAATATTTTGCTTCCATAAATGGCATAAGATCTGCTTCGAACTTAGTCACTGAAGATGCAGCAATATCATCAAGGTAACCATTTGCACCTGCAAAGATGATTACAACTTGTTTTTCAATCGCAACAGGAGCATATGGTCCTTGTTTAAGAACCTCTACCATTCTCTGTCCACGCTCTAGCTGACCTCTTGTATAGTCATCAAGATCAGATGCAAACTGTGCAAATGCCTGAAGTTCTCTAAATGAAGCAAGGTCAAGTCTCAATGTTCCAGAAACCTGCTTCGTTGCTTTAATTTGAGCAGCACCACCAACTCTAGATACAGAAAGTCCAACGTTAATTGCCGGTCTGATACCTGAATTGAACAAGTCAGTCTCAAGGAAGATCTGACCATCAGTAATAGAAATAACGTTTGTCGGAATATATGCCGCAACATCTCCCGCTTGTGTTTCAATAATAGGGAATGCAGTAATTGAACCAGCACCTAATTCATCTGAAAGTTTTGCAGCTCTCTCAAGTAGTCTTGAGTGAAGATAGAAAACATCACCTGGATATGCCTCTCTACCTGGAGGACGTCTAAGGATCAATGACATCTCTCTATATGCAACTGCATGCTTAGAAAGATCATCATAGAAAATAACGGCATGTCTACCATTGTCTCTAAAGTACTCAGCCATAGTTACACCTGCATATGGAGCAAGGAACTGTAATGCTGAAGAGTCAGCTGCTGAAGCAGTTACAATGATTGTGTAATCCATCGCACCATGCTCTTCAAGTGTTTTTACTGTAGCAGCAATTGTTGAGTTCTTCTGACCGATAGCAACATAGATACATACAACATCTTGACCTTTTTGGTTAATGATCGTATCGATCGCCAAAGTAGTTTTACCTGTTTGTCTATCACCAATAATAAGTTCTCTCTGCCCTCTACCAACCGGTACAAGTGCATCAATCGCTTTGATACCTGTCTGAAGTGGCTCATGAACTGATTTTCTAGCCATAATCCCCGGTGCTTTCTCTTCGATGAATCTATGTTCAGCTGCTTCAATAGCACCTTTACCATCGATTGCTTCACCAAGTGGGTTTACCACTCTACCGATAAGACCATCACCTACTGGAGTCTTAAGAAGGTCACCAGCTCTTTTTACGCTCATACCTTCTCTAATTCCTGCACTTGTTCCAAGAACAACAACACCTACGTTTGCTTCTTCAAGGTTTAATACAAGACCTTTAGCACCGTTTTCAAACTCTACAACTTCACCAGCCATAACATTGTTAAGACCATATACTGTTGTAATACCGTCTGCGATACCTACTACTTTTCCTATTTCGTTGATGTCAACATCAATCTCAAAGTTCTCAATTCTCTCTTTGATGATTGAACTTATCTCATCTGCTTGCAATTTTACTGCCACTGATACTCCTTTACTTTAGATAACTATTATAGTGATTTCTTAATGAAATCAATTAATTGTTCTTTAACTCTCTGCTTAGAGAAGTTAACCTCAATACCCAAATCATCAACTGAAACGCGTAAGCCGTCAAGATCTGTTTTTTCCTGTGTCAATTTAATCGTTGAACCTGTATATTTTTGAAGAGATGCCTCTAACTTATCCAACTCTTCTTTACTAAGTTCCTTCGAACTTTTTAATACGCCTTCATACTCATTTGACTCTTTTTGTAACTCTGCATTCAACACTTTTGCAATCGCTGGAATAAGATCAAGTCTTTTGTTCTCTCCTAGGATCTTGATGAAGTTCACCAAAGTGGCATCTGCATCTTTACCAAGTGTAGAAAGGATCATCTCTGTCTTCTTTTCAGCTGCAACAATAGGAGAGGTCAAGGCTGTTTTGACTTCTTCCACATTGATAGCTTCTGTTAAAACATTTAAGATATCTGAAAGACCTTTGATATCTTTTGAAACAGAAGAGAGTGCCGTTGCATATCTTTTAGCAATTAATTCTTCCATCTATGCCACCTTCTTTGCCACAATATCAACAACTTTTGCTTCGTCAATAGCAATATCATCATTAGTGATGTTTTCAGTTAAGACTTCATCAATCATATCTCTTACAGATTTTTTCTCTTCAAGTGCCATTTTCTCTTCAAGCTGCTTTGCCATAATCTCAAGATCAGATGCATTGTTCTCAGCCATTTTATCTGCTAGGAATTTTGCCTCTTTTTTTGCATCTTCTATGATAAGCTTCGCTTTTTTCTCACTCTCTTCTAAACGTGATTGAGCATCTTTCTCAGCATCTTTTGCTGCCTGAAGCTTTGATTCAATCTCTTTTAGCTGATCTGCAATGCCTGACTTTCTGTTGGTGAAAAAGTCTTTGATCGGGTTTGCTAATAGATAATAAAGAATTGAGGCAAAAATAGTAAAGTTTACTACTCTAGGCCAAAAATCGTTTTCTCTACCGGTTTGAAGAAAGTAACGAGTTGCCTCTCCATCATGGTGTCCCGAACTTGCTAAAAGTACAGCAGGTACAATAAGCAAAGACAATACTAATATTTTTTTCATATTCATCCTTCCTATAGCTCGCTAAACTTAGCTTTGAGGCTCTCTTTAAAAAGAGGCATTTCTGAAAGAAGGGCTTTTTTAAGGCTCTCTTTTTCCGCAGTAAGTGTTTCAACAAATTTTGCATACTCTTTGTCTAATTCACTCTGTTTAGTTTCAACTTTCTCAGCCGCTTCCGCTTTTTGTGCATCAATGGCATTTTGTCTAATTGTTGCAGCTTCATTTTTAGCATTGCTAATATTTTCTTCTGCTTTAGCATTGAGTTCATCTGTGTCACCACTGAGACTTTTGGCTGCTTTTAAATCTTTTGCGATGGAGGCATCTCTGTCATCCATAAATTTCAGCAAGGGCTGAAACAGCATATTATTTAAAACAACCAAGAGAGTCAGAAACAATACAAGAACGAACAACATCAATGGTAAATGTATGTCAAGCATTAAAACTCCTCATGTAATTTCGCGCTATTTTACCATTTTGGAGATGAGATGTTGGTTAAAATTTGGAGTTTTTGCTAGAGTTTCTGCAGAAAGGTTAAAAAGCTTTGAATATCACTCTCATTAGCAAAGCTTATCTCAATACTATTTGATTTTATTTTATGTTTGAACGGCAGTGCTTTGGCAAGTGATTCACTGTAGTTTTCCAAGAAAGAAATTGATTCTTTTTTAGATCTTGTATTTGGATTTGCTTTATATTTCTTGACCATATTTTCCGCATCTCGTACAGAAAGTTTTTGACCAATGACAGAGTCGATGATGATCTTCTGTTTTTTCTCATCAAGTCCTACCAGTACTTTGGCATGTCCTTGTGAGATTTTTCCAGAAGAGAGTTTATCTTTTGCATAGCTACTAAGTGCCAAAAGACGCATGGTATTTGTAATTTGTGAACGGCTTTTATGTACGATTGAAGAGAGTTCATCATGGGTGATATTGTGAACTTCAATCAGTTCGGCATAGGAATTTGCAAGTTCAATAGCATTGAGGTTTTCTCTTTGAATATTTTCGATGAGTGCAAGTTCACGCATTCTGAATTCATCAATATGAGCATCTGCTATTATAGCCTTAATTGTAGGGATTTTTGCCAGTTTATGCGCTCTTAAACGCCGCTCCCCCGCAATAAGAAGATAGCCATTCTCTTTTTCAATGACTACAATAGGCTGAAGGAGACCATGCTTTTTAACAGACTCACTAAGCTCTTTAAGTGCTTCTTCGTCAAAATGTTTACGTGGCTGAAAAGGGTTCGGTGTAATGCTCTCAACAAGAAGTTCTTCAACTCTTGCACCACTCTCTTCAAGATCAAAGCTGTCTATATCTGAGAGATCTTTTTTATATGCTTCTTCTACTTCGGAGAGTATGTCTCCCAGTCCTCTTCCCAGTGCCATTTTAACCTCTTGCTATCACTGTCGCAAGGTCTCTATAGGCTACAGAACCCTTGGACTTGGAAGCATATGCCGTGACAGGTTTACCAAAACTTGGACTCTCTGCAATTTTAACATTACGTGGTACCACAATACACTCTTTACCTTTTTTTACATGGAAAAGTTTATCTTTAAAGTGATGTGTCAAATCAGCCAATACCTGTTTTGAGAGATTATTTTGGCCCGAATACATAGTCGGAAGAAATCCTCTGATCTTCAATTTTGGATTGATCGTTTTCTTTAATAGACTGACAGTATTAAGCAACTGAGCCAAACCTTCCAATGCAAAAAATTCACACTGTATAGGGATAATCACAGAGTCAGAAGAACTCAATGCATTAATAGTAATAGGGCCCAGTGCCGGAGGAGAATCAATGATAATAAAATCATATTTTTTAGAGACCTCTTTAAGTCTCTCTTTAAGTACTAACTCTCTATTTTTCTTTTTTGGGTTATAAAATTCTTTTTCTATACCGACAAGTCCAATATTGGAAGGAACAAGGTCGAGTTTTTTAATGGCCGTTTTAAGTACCACTTCAGAGATCTTTTTATTGCCAATAAGTACATGGTAAATGTTATATTCATAGTCAGAACGACTAAAGCCAAGAGAAGTTGTTGCATTTGATTGAGGATCAATATCCAAAAGCAATACTTTTTTACCCTTTTCTGCCAATGATGCTGCTAAATTCACAGCTGTTGTTGTTTTTCCTACACCACCCTTCTGGTTGGCTATACTGATTACTTCACTCATCTTAAACTATACACTCTCTTCCCCCCTAATAACAACGAGCCGTCCCCACACAACACAGCATCTACAAGACTCGTTTTTTCAGCCTTTTTCAGACTATTTTTATCGGTTTTCATATGGGTTGAAAACCTTCTACTTAATTCAAATTCTATCTGATATTCACTAAATATCTGCTTCCATTCAGGAAATTCATAGAGTGTTTCGATGTACTTATTGAGAAGATTTTCAGGGCTTATATCGGACTGTAGGGAGCTGTAGCCATTTTGAGATTTTTTTAAATTGATGCCAATACCGCATACCAGAACATTTTGAACTTTTCGGGTAATTGTACCACCTACTTTTTCATCATTTAGATAAAAGTCATTGGGCCATTTAAGCCATACTTTTTCACCCATGTACTCCAATGTTTTCTTCATGATAAAAGAGAAGTAAATAGAGGCCGAAGAGAGTAGTAAATCATCAGGAAGATCATCCAGATTAACTGCAAGTGAAGCAAAAAAGTTTCCTTTGCCTCCTGACCATTGATTATCGCGTGAACCGACACCGGCATTTTGTTCTAATGCAAGTACAGCTACAGGAGCTTTTAATCTACCAGACTGTAGTGCTTCTATTAGATAGGTTTGTGTTGAGGGAAGTCTCTCAAAGGATTCTATGTCCAACTTTTAATCCTCTTCCTACACAGTAAGCCTTGGCACTCATCGCCTTTTTGGAAGCTGGTTGCAATATCTCTATTTTCAAAGCACCTTTTTGGCAACCTACAATGACAGCAGTATCTTCAAATGCAAGTATTTCATACGCGTTGTTAGCACTTGTGGGATCTAATAGCGTAATCCCGTCAAGCTTTGTACCGTTGGAAGTAAAAATACCAGGCCAACCTTCAAAAGCTCTATATTTGTTATAGATAACAGCAGCATTTTCAAAATCAACCTCTCCATCACTCTTTTTTATCTTTTTGCAGAGTGTTGCTAGTGATTCATCTTGCTTTTGAGGTGTGATATTTTCAAAGTTTCGAATGGTACTTAGGGTTAATGTGCAGGCATCCTCTGTCAATTGCTGCATTAAGGCATGCAACCTCATCTCTTGAGGAATCATAAATTCGATTTTTTCAAGAATATCCCCTGTATCCAATCCCTCTTCCATAAGCATTGAGGTTACACCTGTCTTTTCATCTCCATTTAGCAGAGACTGCTGTACTGGCGAGGCGCCTCTGTATTGTGGAAGTAATGATGCATGTAGATTAATACACGGTGCAATATCTAAAATAGATTTTGGCAGTATCTGACCAAAAGCAGCAACAATGATAAAATCAGGTCTAGCAGCTTCTATAGTCTCTTTCATTCCCTCTTCACTGAGACGGTTAGGTTGCAATACTTTGATACTGTTTTCTTCTGCCAATACTTTGACAGGAGGTGGTGTTAAGAGTTTTTTTCGTCCCACAGGTCTGTCTGGCTGTGTAAAGACCAAAGAGACTTCCATATCTCCTGCATTTATCAGTGTTTCTAAAATCTCTTTTGCATAATGTGGTGTTCCCATGTAGACAATATTCTGTTTCATATCTCTCTCTTTATACTTTAAAAAGTGTGCCACCACAATGCTTATGATCGATTAAAAATGCTCTCACATCTGAAAGGTCAAAACCAGAAGCCAAAAACATCTCTCTTCCATGTTTCATAAGAAAATCAGCTGATTGTAGTTTCGTGACAATGCCGCCTGTAGCAAATTCATTATTGGGGGTATGTACAGCATTGAGTTCTTCTTCTGAAATGTCATGAACAACTGCCCTTCTTTTTGCATCTACATACTGGTTGGGATCTTTGTCATAAAAGGCATCAATATCAGAAAGTATAATCAACATAGAGGCATCAAAATAGTGTGCTACGTGTGCAGAAAGTCTATCGTTATCCCCAAAAACCAACTCTTCAACACTTACCGTATCGTTTTCATTAATAATAGGCACAACTCCATTTTCCAAAAGAGTATCTATAGCTACTTTTGCATGTGTGATATGTTTTTCAGAATCAAAAACATCGGCAGAAAAAAGTACTTGTGAACATAAAAGATCAAAGTGTGCAAACTTTTCCTGATACATCTTAAGTAAAAAAGGCTGTCCAATAGCTGCAAGTGCCTGTTTATTGGCAACCGAAGACCGATCAAGTTTCAATTGCGTATACCCCGCAGCAACTGCACCCGAAGAGACCAGTATCACTTCATAGGCATTCTTTTTAAGATCTGCAACAAGTTCAACCAAGGAGAACATACGCTCTTTGGCTATGGAACCACCCTCGGTCAATACATGAGAACCTACTTTTATGACTATTCTCACTAGTTTTCCTCGTTCTCTTCTTCTTTTACGTTTTTAACAAAGTCGCTCAGAGCATAGCGCAGTGCTTCTGTATTGAGGTGTGCTACAGAAGAGATAGGCAATACAAACAATGGCTTCTCTTCTGGTAACTTCTCTCCAAAATCTTTTTCAAATCCGTAAGAGATATACTTTTCATCTGCTTTATACTTAGAGAGTGTTTTATTCGCTTCCAATTGGATATCTACTAAAAAAGTTTCAGTTAAACGATTAACTTCATCTTCTGAAAGTGAATCAATTTTTGTAATAGCAACGGCATGCTTTCTTGTTGCCAGTGTTTCCGAGTAACGCTGTAGTTCAATCAGCAGTGTTTCATACTGATACTTCATCTCTCTATAGTTTGCTGCATCAATGAGAAGTAGTAGTGTCTTGGTTCTCTCAATATGCTTAAGAAACTCTAATCCTAAACCTCTACCATCACTTGCCCCTTCAATAATTCCAGGGATGTCTGCCATCATAAAAGAGTCATACTCACCTATAAGCACAACCCCAAGTTTGGGTGTCAGTGTTGTAAACTCATAATTAGCCACTTGTGGTCTAGCGTTTGAAAGGGTAGAGATCAATGTAGACTTTCCTACATTTGGATAACCAACAAGACCTACATCTGCAATAAGTTTCATTTCAAGTCTAATCTGCTTGGTAATACCAGGAAGACCCGGTTGGGCATAGGTTGGTCTTTGGTTAGAAGAAGATTTGAAGTGCATGTTTCCAAGTCCACCTTTTCCACCTTCTAAAAAGAGTATAGTCTCACCTTCATTTACAAGATCCAGTAACTCTTCTCCTGTTTCCATATCGACCACTTGTGTGCCTGGAGGTACAGTGATAATTGTATCTTGTCCTTTTCTTCCATAACACTTACGTCCTTCTCCAGGACGTCCATTCTCTGCTTTGATCGAACGTCTACCACGGAGAGCGGAAAGCGTATCGGTATTGTTATCTACTTTAAAGTAGATGTTGCCACCACGACCACCATCTCCTCCATCAGGACCACCATTAGCTACAAATTTTTCTGTCCAAAAAGAGATGGCACCCGCACCACCTTTTCCTGATGCTATCATCAGTTCTACACTATCTACGAACATATCTAAACCTTTTAATCTAAAAAAACCACCATATGTGGCTATGAATTACGGAATTATATCTAAATTAGGGAAATTATTGATATAATTTATCTCTATACTTCCCAAAACCAGGAGAGCATTCATGTTTAACAAAAAAATGCATACACTTTTTTTTATCTCTGCTACACTACTCTTTACTGCCTGCAGCAGCAGTAGTAAAAGTTCCCCTCAACCTTACAGACCTCTAGACTTAAGCCAGAAATCAGACACTTTCAAACAAGGTGCTCATGATGGTTGTATTACCGCAACAGAGACGTATAAGAAAAACCATGAACTCTTTAACAACGACTTTGACTACAATGAAGGTTGGTGGGAAGGAAGACGTAACTGTGAAGGACGAACCTATGCCGAATATTGATACCTGAAATAGGTAATACTTTAAAGTAATAAAGGTAAATGAAAATATATGTTTGGGGAATAAATATATGTAAGTCTACTCCAACATAACGTTGGAGTAAAAATATTTTATGCAGGTACTACTGAAACTTTCTTCTGACTAGCAGATCTGTTTTCAAATTTAACTACACCTTCAACAAGTGCAAATATAGTATGGTCTTTACCCATTCCTACACCATTACCTGGGTGAACTTTAGTTCCTCTTTGTCTAATGATGATATTACCAGGGATAACTGCCTCACCACCAAATTTCTTAACGCCTAAACGACGTCCAGCTGAATCACGGTTATTCTGAGTAGATCCTTGACCTTTCTTGTGTGCCATACTGTGCTCCTTCTATAATTATGCGATTTTTGTAATTCTAACTCTAGTAAAGTCTCTTCTGAAACCTCTTTTAAGTTTTGAATCTTTTCTTCTTCTTTTCTTGTAGATGATAACTTTTTTATCTCTACCTTCATTGATCACTTCACCTTTAACTACAGCACCCTCTACGAATGGAGTACCTACAGTTAATTCACCGTTGTCTACAGCAAGAACCTCTTTGAATTCTACTGCTGCTTTTGGTTCAAGATTCATGTTGTCAAAACAGATGATATCACCCTCTTGAACTTTGAATTGTTGACCACTTGCTTTAATGATTGCGTACATTGCAAACCCTTTACTATCTATGTATTTTTAAAAAGTTCGTGATTATACCCAAAACTATTTTAATCTAATTTTAAACTCTCCTACTATTTTAAGAATTAGCTTAAAAAGTATAATCTGCTCCAGCAAGAGCTATACATTCTATCTCAACCAATGCATTTTTAGGTAATGTCTTCACTGCAATTGTACTACGGGCTGGTTTATGAGATCCAAAGTAGTGTGCATATACATTATTGACTGTATTAAAATCATCCATATCAGCTAAATATATAGTTGTTTTGATAACATCATTAAAGTGTGCACCAGACGCTTCAAGTACATAAAAAAGATTTTTCATCACTTGATGTGTCTGGTGTTCAACATCTCTTGTTTCCATACTGCCATCTGATTTTAAAGCAATCTGACCAGAAGTATAGATAAATCCATTTGCTTCAATAGCCTGAGAATATGGACCTATTGCTTGTGGTGCTTCTTTTGTTGAAATAAATTTCATTTTCTTCCTTCTTTTATTTATTGATTTTTGTATTTCGTTCAAAAAAGATATAAGATGTTGAATAGTCAGAAAATTCAAAATAGACTTTTTTCTCACCCGGGTCCACTTCACCATTTAAATTAAGATCATCAATCCCATAACCATAACGGTATGGTCTCATTTTCCCATCATTGCTTCCATAGGCAGTAGATACCTTATCGATCTTTAGAAACTTATGTACCAATTTGTCTCCAGCAAATACCTCAAGTACACCATTCGTACCTGTCCAATTCTGTAGGGAACGGCTTAATGAGTTTTGTGTCTCTTGTGTACAGCCTGCAAAGAACAGAGCTGTTGCTGAAAAAAGTAATATTTTTAATTTCATAGAGATTCTCCTAATTTTTTATTATTTTAACACTATTATCTATAATTATACTTTTGGCATACCAAATTTTTGTGTCATAAGTTCACCCTCTTCATTAAAGTAGAGATAATAGAGTTTGTCTTTTACTACACTCAAGCCTGCCAAGTATCGCAATGCAAGGTTTGCCTGCAGGGAACCAATATGCATAACAATAGGTGCAGCAATACCTCCTGGCTTATGGTCAGAAATATTAAAAACTTGAAAATTGGCCTCATCAAAGAAACAGACCTGTCCGTTAAACTCCTCTACTGAAGCATAGATCCAAGGGATAGTGTTCTCTTTGGCATACTTGTCTATCTCTCCTCTTACAGGAAGATTGTCTGTGGCATCCAAAATGAGATCATAACGGTTACCCATCTCTTTAAAATCATCAAAAGGCATATCAAAGGCAAGAGTTTTCACAAAAGGATTTTTACTTTTTATAAGTGCTACCACTGCTTTGGCTTTATTCTTACTCTCATCTTCAAGAGTAAATGCGATTTGTCTGTGGATATTATGATAAGAAACCGTATCAAAATCTACCATGTGAATTTCACCGATACCTGAAGTTCCCAATGCTAGAGCAAGTGTAGAACCAAGTCCCCCTGCACCGATAATAGCTATTTTTTTATCTTGTAAAGATTTTTGTGTAGCTTCACCCCAAAGCTGTATCTGTCGGTTAAAGTACTCTTCAGGTATCATCATAGAGATTCTCTTATCATCAGTTCTTTTTCAAAACCCCAGGCTTTTCTATGCTCAAGTACCTCTTTTTTCTCAATAACTTCAATGAGCATGGATTCTTTATCCTCAAGCATCATTTCTACTTCCCCTTCAGGATTGACAAGCATCGTATCACCATAAAATTTCCATTTGACTTCATCATCGGAGTATTCACCCAAACGGTTGGCACGTAAAATAAAACAGCCATGTAAAAAAGCTTTTGCTTTAATGATCTCTCTCCAACGGTTATGTGAGCCAAAAGTAGAGGCTGTAGGTAACAATACAAGATCTACCTTCTTTTGTGTAACAAATTGCCACAAAGGATCAAAATGAAGTTCAAATCCGGCCATGACCATTACTTTGAAGCCTTTAATAGTAAATGTCATAGGAGACTTGAGTACCTTTAGAGGATTGGTAAAGAATTTCTTTTCATTCCAGTGTTCATATGGTAAAAGAATCTGTTGTTCATAATAAGAAGCACTTTTGGGTGTGATCTTTGCAATGGTTTTGTGGTATCCATCTTTCTTAGTTAAAATAATAGGTGCAATAAAAACAATATCATATTTCTTGGCAAGATTTTTTAAAAGCTCCACATGTTTACGGCTTTGTTCTTTTACCATATTGGGCGACATAGTAGTAAATTCTTTAAAGAAGTGGTTTAAGACATACTCTCCAAGCAAGATTACATCTGCACCCCTGCTTTGTGCCTGTTTCAAATAAAACTCAAGTCTGGTTGCATTCATTCCCAATGTTGGCAGTTGAAGAGCAGCGACAACCAACTGTTTTGTACTGGACATTAGAGATTATTCTCAATGTTTTGATTGGCTTGTTCAATCACTGTGATCTTTGTTTTAGCCTCTTCAATGAGCTTCTGTGCCTCTTTTATATTTTTAAGACCCTCTTCGTAAAGTTTAACGGACTCCTCGAGTGTAATTTCGGGATTCATTAATTTTTCTAAAAGTGCTTTAGAGTAGTCCAGTTTTTCTTCAAATGTTTCAGTCTTCATAATGATCCTAAGATGTTAATTTTTTAATACTTCTTTTATACTATATTCAAACTTGTCAAGCTCAACTAAAAAGGCATCATGCCCATAATTACTCTCCACTTCTATATAGCTGTGTTTCTGTCCGTTACGTTCCATCATCTTGGCAATGTGCTCCATCTCCGAAGGGAAAAAGAGATAGTCTGATGAAAAAGAGATCAGATGTACATTGGCTTTAATACGTGAAATGGCATCATGTAACGAATCATATCCACGACTTAAATTGAATGTATTGATGGCTTTGACTATATATAGGTAAGAGAGTGGGTCAAAAATACGTGAAAAATTGTTGGTATTATACTCCATATAACGCTCAACTTCATAACGTCCAAAGAGTTCAAAAAGACCATCATTGTTCACATAGTTACGTCCAAACTTTTCATCCATTGAATCAGGGGAGAGGTAAGAGATATGTCCGGCAATTCGACCAATAGCCAAACCATCAAGTCCTTCTTCTTCAAAGTCTCCTTTTTCATAATTTCCATGTTTAAACCTTGGATCTCTGCGTATCGCCTCAATGGCTACTTTATTAAATCCTATGGTCCATGGTCTTGTGGCATATGTCGCTGCCAAAGAGATGACTTCATCTGCAAGATTTGGATAATCCACTGCAAACTGAAGTGCCTGCATACCACCCATCGAACCACCTACTATGGCCTTTAGGTGATAGATACCCAAAGAGGAGAGCAGAGACATCTGTGCTCTGATCATATCTTTTATAGTTACTACAGGAAATTTTAAACGATAAGGATCTTCGCTGGGGTAGTTAGGACTCATGGGTCCAGTAGAGCCAAAACAGGAACCTACTACATTTGTAGAGATTACAAAAAATTTACGGGTATCAATCGCTTTGCCATCACCAATGAGTCCATCCCACCAACCGGCTTTTCTATCACCTTCATAAGTACCGGCAGCATGGTGAGAACCTGAGAGTGCATGACAGATCAAAATAACATTTGATTTGGCTTCATTCAACTCTCCATAGGTCTCATACGCTATCTCGTAAGGCTCTAAAATACGGCCTGACTCAAGATAGAGAGGAGAAGAAAAATGTGCTACTTTGGTTTCGATTTTCATGTGCTGCTTTTGAATGTTAGATTGTTTTGTAGTATTTTATCGTATTTGCGCTTTTGTTTGCTAAGGTGTTGCAAGACACAACACCAAAAAGATTATCCTAATGCCTTTATAAGATCATCAATAAGATCTTGGGTATCTTCAAGACCGACAGAGAGTCTTACCAAGCCACCTGGTACACCGGCATCAATGAGTTCCTGTGCTGAAAGTTGCTGATGTGTGGTACTTGCTGGATGTGTGATAATAGACTTAGAATCCCCAATATTTACAACCACTGCAAAGATATCTGTACTATCTGCAATTTTCTGTGCTGTCTCTTTATCTGCAACTTCAAAAGAGAGTAATCCTGAATATCCCCCTTTGAGATACTTTTGGGCATTTTTATGGTTTACATCAGAAGCCAAACCAGGATAGTTCACTTTAGATACCTTTGGATGTGATTCTAAAAACTCTGCAATTGCCAACGCTGAAACAGAATGCTGTTTCATACGAAGTGGCAGCGTTTCAAGTCCCTGAATATTGAGCCATGAATTAAATGGTGCCGGTGTTGCGCCCAAATCTCTCATAAGTGCCAGTCTTACCCTGAGCGTAAAGAGAGGTAAAGGAAGATCAGAGTAAACCAATCCATGATAAGACTCATCTGGTTCATTAAAGTGACTGTATCTTTCATTCTCTTTGATCTTCTCTACAAGATTGTGACGTTCCACCAAAATACCACCAAGGGCAAGTCCCTGCCCAGTAGTATATTTACTGGTAGAGTGAACCACAATATCAACTCCATACTCAAACGGTTTACACAAAATAGGCGTTGCAACAGTATTATCTACGCAGGTAAGTATATTGTGTTTATTGGCAATGGCAACAATAGTATCAAAGTCTGCCACATCAATACTTGGATTGGTAATACTTTCAAAAATAATGATCTTTGTTTTTTCATCAATTAATGCTTCTATTTCTAAAGGGTTATTGACATTAAAATAACGTGTTTCAATACCAAAACGTTTAATGGTATGCCCGGTTAATGTTGTCGTTCCACCATAAACCTGCTTGGCAACTACAATGTTGTCTCCTGCTTCAGCTACATTGGCTATGGCATAAAATATCGCTGCCATTCCTGAAGCTGTAGCGATGGAAGCAACCCCGCCTTCAAGTGCAGCAAAACGTTTTTCAAACACATCTGAAGTCGGGTTCATCAAGCGGGTATAGATGTTACCAAGCTCTTTAAGGGAAAAAAGATTGGCAGCATGTTCTGTATCTCTAAATTCATACGCAGTTGTCTGGTAAATAGGTACAGCCATTGTTCCCATAGCATCTTTGTCATATCCGGCATGGATTGCCAATGTTTGTTCATGCATTACTATATCCTTAGTAAAAATATTTACCTAAATTATAGCTTGTACGTGCTTGAAGTTTGTGTATGTATCTGTAAGTTTAAGGGGAAAATACTATTGCACACAAAGGTGCAATAAGTAGAAGTTTTGCTAACTATTAATTGAAGAAATACGCTCTTGCTTTTGCTTCATCATAATAGAGTCTCGTGAGGTCTCCATTTATCATAATAACTATATAATCATCTGTAATTGTAGTGATTTCCACGACATCACCCGTACTACTTGTCAAAGTTAGTGTTCCCTCGTTAAAAGAGAGAGTTAAGGTTATATTCTCATTACCACCCTCAATTTCTACTACAGCTACAGAAGTTAGATCTGCATTAAAAGTCCAACTTTCAAGTGTATTGACTTGTCCTGAAATATTGGTATACAGTGTATGTTCTTGCAGTATGCTTTGTATCAGGTGTGCTTTGGCAACTGTTTCTGAGACCAGATCTGTAAATGTAGTCCATTCAATAGGAACTATAGCAGACCATTCATTGAGTATATCCGTAAGAGTTGATACTCCTGCATCTACCAGTGAGCTTAAAATATCAGAATCAATAGTTATGCCGTTATCAGGGTTGCGATCACTGTCTAAAGAGAGTAAGACCCTTGCAATATCTACATTGGTTTCCTGAATCTCTTTTCCGTTTTCCAATTGATCCGCAGCAACATCACGCAGCTTGATCTTGTCTAAAAAGAAAGAACATCCCTGTCCCACTTCAAAAGTAAACTCTCCATTTGGGCCAGTGACCCCTGTTTGAGAACCACAACTATAATCCAAGCCGGCTACAGCAGAGTCAACATAAAATGCCTCAGCGGTTGAAACAACGTCTGTAGAAGTACTGCTACCTCCGCATCCTACAAGCACCAATGTAGATACAGGTAGCACAAGCCATTTAAGTAATGTATTTGTTTTCATAAAACAACTCCTTATTTAATATACTTAATACTTATAATATTAATAAGAATAGTTTATCTATAAAGTCTTAAATATTCTTGAAACAAAGAGTAAAAATGGGCATATCATTGTTTTATAGTATATATGAAAAAAGTGAAATAACTATTTTGGAAGAAGATAAATAAACTGTGTTCCCATCAAAATAATGGGAACGAAGAAAGTCCCATATTAACTATGGTAGTTAGGAGACTCTTTAGTA
Source organism: Sulfurovum sp. (assembly GCA_027081115.1). GTDB lineage: Bacteria > Campylobacterota > Campylobacteria > Campylobacterales > Sulfurovaceae > Sulfurovum. Next base: position 84,227 of record JALWLD010000054.1, on the reverse strand, counting down.
ATGGTTACATCATGTACGTGTGACTCTTTGAGTCCTGCCGAAGTAATTTCAACAAACTCTGCTTTTTCCCAGAACATTTTGATACTCTCAGAACCACAGTATCCCATTGAAGATCTAAGTCCACCTATCATCTGATGTACCACATCTGCAATCTTACCTCTGTAAGGTACACGACCTTCTATTCCTTCAGGAACAAGTTTGTCTGCTGCGGTACCTTCCTGGAAATAACGGTCTGTGCTTCCTTTGGTCATTGCACCAATACTTCCCATACCTCGATATTCTTTAAATTGTCTACCATTAAAGAGTATCATCTCTCCTGGTGCTTCATAGGTACCTGCCAATGCAGAACCAAGCATAACACAAGAACCGCCAACAGCCAATGCTTTTGCTACATCACCAGAATACTTGATACCCCCATCAGCAATTACAGGCACACCTGCTTTGTTTGCAACTTCAGCTACTTCATCAATGGCAGATATCTGTGGTACACCCACTCCTGCAACAATTCTAGTCGTACAGATTGACCCTGGTCCGATCCCTACTTTCACACCGTCTGCACCTGCATCAATAAGATCTTGCGCTGCTGCACCTGTTGCAATGTTACCGGCAATTACATCTACATCCAACTCTTTTTTAATAAGTTTTACAGTATCTATGATACCTTGAGAGTGTCCATGTGCAGAGTCAAGTACAATCACATCAACACCGGCTTCAACCAATGCAGCTGCTCTGTCAAGCTGTCCAACACCAATGGCAGCAGCCACTCTTAAGCGTCCACGTTCATCTTTGTTTGCATTCGGATGCTTCTCTTTTTTCTCAATATCTTTAATAGTTATGAGTCCCATGAGTTTATCATTATCATCTACGATAGGAAGTTTTTCTATCTTGTGTTTTTGCATCTCTTTAGCTGCTTCTTCGAGAGTCGTACCCTCTTTAGCTGTGACAAGCGGTGCGGCAGTCATCACTTCTGAGACTTTAAGTGTCATATCTGAAATGAAACGCATATCACGGTTAGTGATAATACCAATAAGTGTTTGTGCTCCATCAACAACAGGTACACCAGAAATGTGGTACTCTGCCATTAGGGCATCAGCTTCAGAGACAAGCGCATCAGGCCCGATGAAAATAGGGTCAATGATCACACCTGAAGTTGATTTCTTTACTTTTTTTACTTGAGATGCCTGTGTTTGGGTATCCATATTTTTATGAATGACACCAATACCACCCAATCTTGCCATAGCAATTGCTGCTTTATATTCTGTTACCGTATCCATTGCTGCGGAGACAATAGGAATATTGAGAGAAACTCTTTTTGTCAGTTGTGTAGATACACTCACTTCTTTTGGTAACACTGTAGAGTGCTGGGGTACAAGTAATACATCTTCAAATGTTAATGCTCTTTTTTTGATTCTCATCATATTCCTTTATTATTTAGTATAGTTGACTACTTTTTCCATGCTCAAGGCACCGTCAAAGAGTGTTTTTTCGTTAAATGCTTTTGCAATCAGTTGTAAACCTATCGGCATACCTTCTGCATTTTTAGCTACAGGTAGTGAAATAGCCGGGAGTCCGGCAAGGTTGATCGCAATAGTATACATATCTGACTTGTACATCTCAAGGGGATCTTCCATCGCACCGATCTTTGGTGCAACAGAAGGTGCAACTGGAGATAAAATAAGATCCGCTTCTTCAAAGATAGCATTAAACTCATCTCTGATCAAGTGTCTTACTTTTTGTGCTTTTACATAGTAGGCATCATAGTACCCAGAAGAAAGTACAAAGTTACCAAGTAAAATACGTCTTTTTACTTCTGTACCAAAACCTTCAGACCTTGTATTGAAGAAAAGCTCTTCTGTATTCTTGGAGTCTGCTCTTGTCCCATAACGTACACCATCAAAGCGTGCAAGGTTGGTTGCTGCTTCTGCAGTTGCCAAGATATAATAAGTCGCAATATCATATTTTGTATTTTGCATATTTTTATGGACAATAGTATGTCCAGCTGCTTCCAGTGCTTTTACAGTTTGATCATAGGCACCCTGAGTATCTTCATCTGCTTCAGAGATATAATTGTCAATGACAGCAATAGTAAGCTTTCTCTCTGCATCCATGTTGTTTGCTATATCTTCTATCTCAAAGTCTGCAGAGGTTGAATCTTTATCATCATGCCCTTTTATAGCATCATATAATATAGCTGCATCTTCCACATTTTGCGTGATCGGTCCAATCTGATCAAGACTTGAAGCATACGAAGCCAAACCAAAACGGCTTACTCTTCCATATGTCGGTTTCATGCCGACTACACCACAATAAGCTGCCGGCTGTCGGATGGATCCTCCCGTATCTGAGCCCAGTGCAGCAATGGCTATTCCCCCTGCAACAGCTGCAGCAGAACCACCGGAAGATCCTCCTGGAACTCTCTGTGTACCATGCGGATTTTTAGTCGCACCATAATAAGAACTCTCAGTGGTTGAACCCATGGCGAATTCATCCATATTGGCTCTACCAAAAGCCATCATACCTTTTGACTTTAGGTTTTTAATGGCTGTGGCTTCATAAGGAGCAATATAGCCTTGAAGGATCTTTGATCCTGAAGTCACAGACCAGTCTTTTACCTGAATATTGTCTTTTATGAGAATAGGCACACCCTGACCTGAAGTCTCAAACCCCACATAAGCATTAAGGTCTGATGCTTTTGCTTTTATTTCAAGTTCTTTTGTAAGTTCTGCCAACTCTTCAGCAGATTTTGTCAATGCTTCTTTTAATGTAATCACTTTGATCCTTACTTCTCTAATTTCTTTTTATAATACGATACAACAGCTAAACCAACACCAACCAGTGCCACAATAATAGCTATAGCCATAAGCAGTACCTCTACTGATATCGGTTTGCTAAGATCAAACATTATTAGGCCAGCTCTTCAACGACATTTGCACATCTTTCACAGGCACAATCTTCAGCAGGTGAAGTAAATCTCCAACACCTTGGACATTTGGCAGCAGATGCTTTATGCACAGTAAAAGTTTTTCCTTCTACCTCAAAGGAAGCAAGTTGTTCTGAGTTTGAAGAAGTTTTCATCGCTGAAACCACAAACCAATCTTCAAGATCTTTACTCTTGCTAATTGGAAGCAGTGAAAGATCTCCTGCAATTTCCAATTCAAGTGTAGCTTTAATGATCTTCTCTTTTTTCAAAGAGTCTATCGCTTCAGAGAATTTCTCACGTGCTTCAATAAGAACAGTATCATCAAATGAAGCTGCTACATCAGGTACCGGTGTATACACTAAGTCAAAGACATTTTCCATACCATCTTTAAAGAGTGCCGGTGCATACTCAAGAATTTCATCTGCAGTATAGGTAAGTACCGGTGCGATCAACCCCAGCATCGATTTAGAGATGTGTGCCATCGCAGATTGTGTTGCTCGTCTTAGCGGATCATTTTTATCTTCACAATAGAGTCTGTCTTTGGTAATATCCATATAGATACCTGAAAGCTCATTGGTAATGAAATGGTTCAAAGTCGCAAAGCCTCTTAGGAAATCATACGCATCAAATGAAGCTTTTACTGAAGAAAAAACCTCTTTGGCTTTAATGAGGATCCATCTATCCAACTCTCCATAAGCATCAACCATAACCAATGTATCTAAGTCATCTACATTTGCCAATAAAAATCTAAAGGTGTTACGTATCTTTCTATATTGCTCTGCTGTCTGTTTCAAAATATCATCAGATATCTTCTGGTCATTCTGATAATCAGAAAGTGCTACCCACAGTCTGAGAATTTCAGAACCGTATTGTTTTACCACCTTTTCAGGTGCAACTACGTTTCCTTTAGACTTTGACATCTTCTCACCTTTGGCATCCATCGTAAAACCGTGGGTAATAATACTCTCATAAGGTGCTTTATTGTTCACTGCAGATGACAATAAGAGTGAAGACTGGAACCAACCTCTATGTTGGTCAGAACCTTCAAGATATAATGAAGCCGGATAATTCCCTGCATCATAGTTTCCTGAACTGAGTACAGAGTTCCATGTTGAACCAGAATCAAACCATACATCCAAAATATCCTCGATCTTCTCAAGATCATCCGGGTTGTATTTAGAACCTTCAGGAAGCAATTCCGCATTGCCCATAGAGTACCATGCATCGGCTCCATGCACATCAAAAAGTGCTGCAATATGTTCAAGTACATCCACATCAAAGATAACGGCTTTAGTACTTTTGATTCTAAAGAAAGCTATAGGTACACCCCAAGATCTCTGACGCGAGATACACCAGTCCGGTCTCCCCTCTACCATTGGCTTCAGTCTGTTCTTTGAAGAAGCTGGGTAAAAGTCAACACCATCTATGGCATCAACTGCAGTCTCTCTCAAAGTTTTCTCTGCACCTTCAGCTATATCATCAATAGAGATGAACCACTGGTTTGTTGCTCTATAGATCAACGGTTTTTTCGTTCTCCAACAGTGTGGGTACGAGTGCACAAATTTACTCTGCTTCAATAAAGCATCCCCAAGCATTTCCAAGATCGGTTCATTGGCTTTAAAAATGTGCATACCGACAAACTCTTCTGCATTTGGAAGCAGATTCAATCCAACCACAGACTCATCATAACATCCACGTTCATCCACAGGCATAACCACTTCAAGTCCGTATTTAAGACCTACTTTGTAATCTTCTTCTCCATGCCCAGGAGCTGTATGTACACATCCAGAACCACCATCCATGAGTACATGGTCACCTAGTACAACTTTTGATGTTCTTCCGTTTACAGGGTTGATCGCCAAAAGATCTTCCATCTCAGTGGCGGCGATCTTTCTTGAAGCATGGCCTGAGACCACACCCTCTTCGATCATAGCATCATAACGTGCTTCTGCCACAATATGACCGTCATCTGTCAAGACATACATCTCTTCAGGATTTAGGGCGATACCTGTATTTGAAGGCAGTGTCCATGGTGTTGTTGTCCAAATAACCAGTCCTGCTTTCCCCTCAAGACCCAATGTCTCTTTTGCTGCATCTGAAAGTTCAAAGTGTACATAGATGGAGTAATCTTCTTTATCTTCATACTCTACTTCTGCATCTGCCAAAGCCGTCCTTGCTGCCCAAGACCAGAAGATAGGCTTGTGTCTCTCAACCAAAAGTCCTTTTTTCGCCACTTCACAAAGTGTTCTGTAGATATTGGCTTCAAATTTAAAGTCCATGGTGACATAGGGATTGTTCCAGTCGGCAATGACACCCAACTCTTTAAAAGAGTCTCTCTGAATATCTACAAATTTTGCAGCATGAGCACGACAAAGCTCTCTAAACTTCTCTGTTGGCATTGCCTCTTTTTTACTCTTTCCAAGTTTCTCTTCTACTTTTTGCTCAATAGGGAGACCATGACAATCCCAACCCGGCGTCATACGTACAGCTTTCCCCTGAAAATAGTTATACTTTAGAATGATATCTTTAAGGATCTTGTTGAGTGCATGTCCTATGTGAATATCACCGTTGGCATAAGGAGGTCCATCATGCAAAGTAAACATTTCAGCATCGGCACGCTTTGTTTTCATCTGCTCATAAATGTCTGCATCAAACCAGGCATTATACTTTTTAGGTTCATTGTTAGGTAGATTCCCGCGCATTGGGAAATTGGTTTTAGGAAGGAGAAGTGTGTCTTTAAAATCCATTGTCGATAACACCTTAGTAGGGTCGCCCCTGTTATATTATCCCGTGATTGTATCGAAAAGTCGTTTAGAAGCTACTTTTGATACAATTATCTTATGAAAAATATTAAAAATATTACTGAACTTATCATTGAAAGACTTACAACAGAGGGACATACTATCAGCTTTGCAGAGAGTTGTACCGGAGGTCGTATTGCTGCTGCTTTTACAGCTATTTCCGGGGCTTCGGCTGTATTAAATGGTTCATGTATAACGTACTCCAACGAAATCAAACATTTGTGGCTGGGTGTAGATCAAATCGTATTGGAGAACTATGGTGCAGTTAGTCAGCAATGTGTTTCTCAAATGCTTGAAGGTATCAAAAATCTTGCAGGATCAGAGTATGCTATGGCTGTCTCCGGTATCGCGGGACCAACAGGGGGCACAAAGTTAAAACCTGTAGGTACAGTATATATAGGCATCTTAACACCATTTGCACATGAAGTATTTCACTGTTTTTTTCATGGAGAGAGAGAAGCTATACAAGAGCAAGCCACTGTCTTTGCTATTGAAAAAATGGCAGATTGGTTAAATATTTAATTTTTTACCAAATTCTCTTGACAATCAAAGCTTTCTGAGCTATAATTCCGTCCACTTATTCAAGTTATAAGTGCAAAAATATGACCTTTTAGCTCAGTTGGTAGAGCAACTCCCTTTTAAGGAGTGGGCCCATGGTTCGAATCCATGAAGGGTCACCATTACAATTAATTTATAGTGTTCACATGTGCGGTGGTAGTTCAGTTGGTTAGAATACCTGCCTGTCACGCAGGGGGTCGCGAGTTCGAGTCTCGTCCACCGCGCCAGTGTGACCTTTTAGCTCAGTTGGTAGAGCAACTCCCTTTTAAGGAGTGGGCCCATGGTTCGAATCCATGAAGGGTCACCACTATAAATTCAATATCTGGTCGCTTAGCTCAGTTGGTAGAGCGCTACCCTTACAAGGTAGATGTCACAAGTTCGAGTCTTGTAGCGACCACCATTTTTAACAATATGTTGAATTCTTGATGACCCTTTCATCTAGTGGCCAAGGATATTACGTTTTCAACGTAAAAACAGAGGTTCAAATCCTTTAGGGGTCGCCAATCTCAGTAAACATAATACGGTCGCTTAGCTCAGTTGGTAGAGCGCTACCCTTACAAGGTAGATGTCACAAGTTCGAGTCTTGTAGCGACCACCATGTACATTTAAGCTAATTAAAGTACAATTCTTTTCAACCATTCAGTTGGTCTTAGGTGCGGTGGTAGTTCAGTTGGTTAGAATACCTGCCTGTCACGCAGGGGGTCGCGAGTTCGAGTCTCGTCCACCGCGCCATTATATTTTCAAAACAATCATTTATTTTTCGACTATATGTTATCTTTTATAGGGATAGATCTGTCTATCAATACACATTTATTTTTTCTTATGCAAGTTCATGTCGGGGAGAGGGCACCCCAACCTACATATTTTTTAAAAGATTTACCAAAGGTTTAAAATAGAATTAATACCAAGTAGAAGAATAAAAGTTATACCACCAAACCACAACCAACTTATATATATACCGAAATCTTTTTTATTTTCAAATTCAATATCTATTGTTTCAGTATTATCGGGTATTGTTACTTTTGCATTTATAGAGACAGGATTACGTTTACTTTGAATCCATATATCAGATTCATCTAATCCTAAAAAATTTCTATCTTTATCAGAATATGTATCTGTCATTTCACGAATAGTATATTCCTTAGTTTCTAATCCATCTAAATTTTTAAATTTTATTTCTATATCTTAATCTCTAAGTCTAATCCTAACACTCTCCTCATGCGCAGTTAACCCTTCAGTATTGGCTATCAATGCACACTGTTCACCTATCTCTTGCATCCCTTGTTTAGACATAGAGATGATAGACGACTTTTTCAAGAAGTTCTCTACACTCAGTGGTGAGTAGAACTTCGCTGTTCCACCAGTTGGTAGTGTATGGTTAGGTCCTGCTACATAGTCACCTATAGGCTCAGGTGTATTTTCGCCCAAGAATATGGCTCCAGCATGCTTGATACTATCTAGCAGTGCCATAGGGTCTTTGGTAACCACTTCTAAGTGTTCAGGTGCTATCTCATTCATAAGGTCAATCGCCTCATCCATATCAGCAGTAACGATAATCGCCCCTCTCTCTTCTATAGACTTTCTAGCTATCTCTTCACGACTAAGTGTTCCTAAATACTCTTCGACTTTGTCACTTACTCTGTTAGCAAGTTCTTCATCAGTAGTGATGAGGATAGACGATGCCATTTCATCATGTTCTGCCTGACTCAGCAAGTCAATAGCAAGATAGTCTTCTCTTGCTGTTTCATCTGCTAATATACCTATCTCAGATGGTCCTGCAATCATGTCTATGTTTACTTCTCCATAGACTAACTTCTTAGCTGTAGCCACAAAAATATTTCCAGGCCCTGTGATAACATCTACTTTTGGGATAGTCTCCGTTCCATATGCCATTGCTCCAATAGCAGATGCTCCACCTACTCTGTAAACCTGTGTTACTTTACAGAGGTGACAGGCAGCGAGTAAAAGCTCATTGAGCTCATTATCTGGTGCTGGGGTACAAACCACTATCTCTTCAACACCTGCCACTTGTGCGGGGATGACATTCATAAGAAGTGAGCTTGGATAAGCTGCTTTTCCACCAGGGATGTATAGCCCTGCTCTGTCTACTGCTGTTACTTTTTGCCCTAAGATAGTACCATTTGCTTCTTTGTCCATCCAAGTCTTAGGCATAAGCTTTTGGTGATAAGACTCAATACGGTCATAGGCTAAATGTAGAGCATCACGAAGTACGGGGTCTATATTCTCATAGGCTTTAGCCATATCCTTTGTACTTACAAGAAGTTCAGCATCCTCTTTAGGCTCCCATCTGTCAAACTTGGCTATCTGTGCTTTAAGTGCAGTGTTTCCTTCAGTTTGTATCTCTTTAAGCAGACCTGAGACGATGTTTGTTACACCCTCTATATCCATCTTACCACGCTCTAAAAGTTCATTGAAGTTTGCTTCAAAAGTATCATCACTACTGTAAAATATTTTCATTTTCTAACTCTTTTTTATTGTATTTACGTTCATATCTTGGGAGCATACTCTCATTACCCAACACACCACCTTGGTGTATATAGAGTAGAGGCTTAGCTATAACCTCAGGATGAGCAGTCAAGGTTCGCCATCCCAGAGGGTCATAAAGGAGGTCAAAGACCACTCCCGTTTGTTGTTGTAATTTTAGCCAAATTTTGTAATTTTCTCTATAAAGTTTTCCAAAATGGTATTTTTTCTCTAAAGACAAAATAGTTGGATGAGTTTTTTCATCCTCTTCTAACTCTAAAAACTGCTTCTTTAGGTACGCACTATCACCCACACATGGATTGGTATAGACTGCGTTATCTGGTAAATGCTTTTGTAAAAATAGTGCTGTAGTTCCTGTACCAGAGGGTAGAAAAATATTTAGCTCATCTAGTTTATTTTCTTTTTGCCACTCTATTATTTCATGTGCTAGAATTTTTATGCCATACTCTGCTTCTTTTTGTCGTCCACCCTCTTCTATGATCAATGTATTCTTTGTCGGGGAGAGGACACCCCGACCTACATGAATCTGCATCCCGTTATCCAAAGCACTTTTGTAATTACCATGAGGATTCTCTTTTACGTAGTCTGCTATATGCTCCACAAAATACTCAAATTCCCACCCTCTCATCTTAGCAAGTACAGAAAGAGAATACATCGCATTGGACTGTGCAGAGCCATAGGAGATTATCTTTTTAATATCAGGAAAATCATTTTCTAAGAAGTAGTAAAATTTACGGGCTTTGTTTCCAGAGAAGTCTGTATGAAGAAGGTCATCTCTTTTTAAATAAAAAGTATGACCTTCAAAGATGATAGTATTTGTAGGTGATTTAGTTACGTCCAACACAATTCAAATCATCAAACGCACGTTCAAGTCTTGCAACCATAGAAAGCTCACCAGCTCTAAGCCATTTACGAGGATCATAATAACTTTTGTTCGGTTTATCCTCACCATCGGGATTCCCGATCTGAGCTTGAAGATAATCATGATTTTTAGCGACATACTCTCTTACACCATCCCAAAATGCCCATTGCGTATCGGTATCAATATTCATTTTGATCACCCCATAACCAATAGCTTCACGAATATCTGAAAGTTCAGAACCTGAACCACCATGGAAGACAAAATTTACAGGCTTCTTGGATGTATTGTATTTCTTTTCAATGAATGCTTGAGAGTTATCTAAAATCGTTGGTGTCAACGTTACATTACCCGGTTTATAGACACCATGCACGTTACCAAACGATGCTGCAATAGTAAATTTGTCAGAGACCTTCATAAGCTCTTCATAAGCATATGCCACCTCTTCAGGTTGCGTATAGAGCAGTGAATTATCGATGTCAGTATTATCTACACCATCTTCTTCTCCACCTGTTACCCCCAGTTCTATCTCCAGTGTCATACCCATTTTAGCCATGCGTTCAAGATAAACTTTACAAGTAGCGATATTTTCCTCAATAGGCTCTTCAGAGAGATCTATCATATGTGAAGAAAAAAGAGGAATACCATGTGCTTTAAAGTGCGCTTCAGAAGCATCCAGAAGTGCATCGATCCAGGGAAGTAGTTTTCTTGCAGCATGGTCCGTATGAAGTACCACAGGTACACCATAGGCTTTTGCCACAGTATGCACATGCTGAGCACCGGAGATCGTACCTAAAATAGCAGCTTCAGCTGAAGGTAGTCCCTTACCCGCATAGTAGGCTCCTCCACCGTTGGAGAACTGCACAACAACAGGTGAGTTTACATTTTTAGCTGCTTCCAATACAGCATTGATAGAAGAGGTACTTACCACATTCACTGCCGGCAGAGCAAAACCATCATTTTTTGCAATTTCAAAAACACGTTGGAGATCATCTCCTGTTACAACACCTGCATTTACTACATCTAAAACTTTTGTAGACATTTCAAATTTCCTCTTACTTACTTTAATTTTATTTTTGCACTTTTCATAATATCTGCAACAACTTTCTCTTTTGCAATCTGCATCTGCAAGGTCTGCTTTAACTGTTCAAAAGTTGGCAATTTCTTTTTTGACTTTGCTTTTTGGGAAGCTTTTTCAAGTTTTGTATAGGCTTCTTTTAAATCTTTATCACTGACATCTGTTTTCATGATTTTATTCTGCATCCAATAGTTTGACAAAGCCATTTTCTTTTCTGTTTCAGTCAAATCTTTTTTCAACGCTGCTTCAATAAGCTTACTTGGTGCGATCATTTGAAGAAGTTGTTGTCTGTCACGGTCAGAAATTGTTTCCCAGTTTGCTTTACCTTTGGAAACACTCTGCAGTGCATTTTTCGCATCTTCAATAGAAATATAAATATCATTGATACTTCCGGCAATCATATTGGCATTAATGACATTGATCTTCACATCATTCATCAACTTACCTATAATGGCCTTTTCAGTCATTTGCATCTTCATATTGTTTTTAATAGCAGAAAATTCAGGGATAGGTCGGGTACTGTTATTTTCAAGAGCACGTTTTTTCATGTTCTCATAAAGTTCTTCTACCTGTGCATCGGTAACATTGACTTTTTTAGCTTCTTTTTGCATCCAGATACGGGTTAATACAGCTGTTTTTTCCTGCTGTGACAACTCTTTTTCTGCCATATCAGAGGCAACATCTGCTACAGACATCTCCTTGATGAGTCTAATACGTTGTTTTTTAGGGAGGAGGTCAAAGTTTTTTACTTGACCGTTGGTTCTTTTTGCAAGATAGGCATCTGCATCTTTTTTAATGATTTTATGACCATTCACTATAGCGACTACAGCCTTGGATGATCGTGTCTTGACAGGAGCTTGGGCCCCTCTAGGCTTTCCATTGACAGAAAGCGTGCTGAGGTCCACCATAGCAGGTGTTGTCTCTTTTTTCTTCATCATATTTGTAAGTGAATTTTTCAACCCATCTGCTGATGCTTGAGTAACAAACAAACCTGTAACAGTGCATAAAAGCACAAAAATTTTCTTCATATAAACTCTCCCCCTCTATCTAAACGTTATTTTTTTGCACTGTCTTCTTTTGCTGACGGATCAACAATTTTTGCTTTTGATTTAAGCTCTTTTGCTACTTCTGCGATCTTAACAGCAAATTGTTTCTGTTTTAAAGAAGCAATGATCTTATCTTTTACTGCCTCATATGGAAGCTCAAGTGCTGCATTCTTCTTTTCAAGATAGATTACATGGTATCCAAACTGTGTTTTTACAGCTTCTAATGTAACGGTACCATCTTTGAGTGCCCAGACTGCTTTAGAAAATTCAGGCACCATTTGTGCTTTAGAAAAAGTACCTAGTTCTCCGCCTTTTGGACCTGAAGGGCCTGTAGACTTTTCTTTTGCCAACATTACAAATTTCTCTTTTAATGCAGCGCCTTTTAGAGATTTAAGCTCTTTGATGATCGCTTTTGCTTCATCTTCTGTCTTTACAAGGATATGACTTGCCGTAACAGTTTCAGGTTGTTTGAACTTCTCTTTATTCTTTTCATAAAACTCTTTTGCTTCAGAGTCACTTACCAATGTATTGTCAAGTTGTTTTTTCATCCAAATATTTACAAGAAGTTCTTCTTTGATTCTTTCAATTGCTGCTTTAAATTCAGGATCATTCTCAACCCCTTCTTTTTTTGCCAACTCTGTAAAAAGTACTTTTTCAACAAGTCTCTGCTTAATCATATCTTTTTGCGCTTTGTCAAGTTGTGAATAGCGTGCATTAGGCTGCGCCGCTGCTACAAATTGTTCAGCATCTTGTTTTGTAATATTTTTACCATTCACCGTTACCAAGATATCTGAAGCAACTATAGAAGTTGCCATGACAGCTACAGCCAAGAGTGAAGTTTTTGCGAGTTTTAACATATGTATTTCCTTTAATTTTTAAAATTTACTTAAGATTATATCCATGATTAGTAAATCATTGATTAATATGCTAAAATTTTGCACCTAAACCGAATGAATAAAAAGGTGTCAACATTATGGCAAAAGTTAAAAAAGCGACCAAGAAAGAAATTGAAGAGATCAAAGCACTTTTTTTGGAACATTACCCAGACTCTGTTACAGAACTTGAATACACAAACCTCTATGAACTGCTTATCTCTGTCATGCTCTCTGCACAATGTACGGACAAGCGGGTAAACATCATTACTCCTGCTCTTTTCAAGGCTTATCCAGATCCAGTCTCACTTGCCAATGCAGACCTGGATGAAGTGAAATCTTATATCAATACCTGTTCTTTCTTCAACAACAAAGCCAAAAACCTCATCAAAATGGCACAATCTGTAGTAGAGAACTATGGAGATGAAATACCACTTGAACGTGATGAACTGGTAAAACTCGCTGGCGTAGGACAAAAAACAGCCAATGTAGTCATGATAGAGTATGCAGGAGCCAATCTTATGGCTGTCGATACTCATGTCTACAGAGTTGCACACAGGTTGGGATTAAGCGATACAAAAACGGCCGTCAAGTGTGAAGAAGAACTGAGCAAAAAGTTTAAAACCGACCTACATCTTCTGCATCAGGCCATGGTTCTTTTTGGACGCTACAGATGTAAAGCAGTCAAACCGGAATGTGAAGGCTGTTTTATGGAGAAACACTGTAAAACAACCCAAACTTTTAAGGTTTAATGTTCATCGTGTGAACGTCTATGATAACGTTCGACTATGTCAGGATCATGATGAAGGTTGATCTTCGCATCACTTTTTCCCTCATAGTCTATGCTTGAGAGTACATAACGTATAGACTCAAGTCTTGCCTTCTTTTTATCGTTACTGTTCACAATGATCCATGGGGCATACCCTGTATGTGAACGAGAAAACATCTCCTCTTTATAGTGTGTCACTTTGTCCCACATCTCTTGTGCTTTTTGATCAACAGGACTCAATTTCCAGTGCTTTAAAGGATTTGTCATACGCTCTTTAAAACGTTTCTGCTGATTCTCTTTGGTAATAGAGAACCAAAACTTAATAAATATGATCCCATCATCTATCAATGAATGTTCGATCTCTGGTACCTGCTTCATGAACTTCTCATACTGCTCTTTGGTACAAAAATCAAAGACCGGTTCAACAATAGCGCGATTATACCAGGATCGGTCAAAAAATGTGATCTCTCCGGGGTTTGGCAAATGTTGGAAATAACGTTGGAAATAGAACTGACCGGTCTCAACCTCTGTTGGTTTCTGAAGAGCAACTACTCTAAATTTTCTTGGGTTAAGATACTGTGTAAAACGTTTGATCGCACCACCCTTCCCCGCAGCATCACGCCCTTCAAAAATAATCATGATCCGTTTGTTATTCTCATAGACCCAATTTTGCAGTTTTATCAATTCAACTTGAAGATCTTTCAACTCCTCTTCATACTCCACATTACGTGTAATCTTTGCAAGTTTTTTCTTATTCATAAGTTGAGTAAGACCACTCTTTGTTTTAAGCAAATGAACGTTCTGCTCAAGCTCTTTAAGTATCTGTTTTGCCTTCTTGTCTTCAGTATTTTTTTGAAGATACTCTATATCTTGAAATATTGTTTTCATTTTCTTCCTTCATGCTATATTACCAATTTTACTCCTACTTGTCTTAAGTTAAAATGATAATAGTCATGATTTAAACTGATTGTATAATTTGTTGTAGCACCTTGTAGGTTTTCTCTACGGAGCGTATATCTACCATTTCTCTGGTAGAGTGTGGATAGCGTATGGTCGGACCTATAGAAGCAAACTTCATCTTGGGGTATTTCTCTGCAATAACACCACACTCCAAACCTGCATGGATTGCCATCAATTTACTTTTTCCAAACACTTTTTTCATCTCTTCGGAGACAAGATCCGTAAAAGCAGAGAGATCCGGTTTCCATGCAGGATATTTATCTTCAACCTGTACATCAAAACCATACATCTTAAAAAATGCTATAGTCTCTGCAGTTAATACTTCAAGAGAAGCTGCATCCATAGCCCGTGCAGAGGTTTCTATGAGCAGACCACCCTCTTCATCTGCTGTAATGATCGCCAAGTTAATACTGACATCAGGGATACCAAGTGTTTTATTTTGTGCCCTGACACCATGTTTAAATGCATGGATCAGGTCAATGACCTTTTCACCTTCTTCAAATACAGAAGGAGACTCTTTTAATAAACGTACTTTTATATCACCCTCATCAGATAACATTTTTTCACTATATACAATAGCTACAGCATTAGAAGGTATAGAATTACGACGTTCACCAGCATATATACTTGCCAATTGTGTAATCCTATTTTCATATAAATACTCACCAAGTACTTTAATGGCAGAAGGAATCCCTTTATCTATATCTACCCCTGAATGTCCTCCAACCAAACCTTTTACAGCCACTTCATAACACATACCTTTTCCTTCAACATAAGCATCTTGCTTACTAGCCGTGATATCTACACCACCTGCACATCCTATGTAGACCTCTGCATCATCTTCAGAATCTAAATTTAACATATAAGGGCTCATTAAATCAAAAGCTACTTCATTGGCACCGATTAATCCTATCTCTTCATCTGAAGTTAACAAAAACTCAAGATCTTTACCTTCATCCATAAGCTGCATCATCATAGCAATAGCCATACCGTTATCTGCACCCAAAGAAGAATCTTTTGCTTTCATCCACCCTTCTTCTACATAAGTCTCTATCTGAGGTGCTTTCCCCATACAGACCATATCATAGTGTGCTTGAAGACATAGATGTGGGTTTCCTTTATAAATAAAGATATTCTTTACCTCATCTACTTCTACCGTATAAGATCTCTCTGCTGCAAAGTCCACTAAAAAATCCAAAAGTTTATCTGCTTCTTTACTACAGTGAGGAATTTGAGTGAGGGTTTTAAAATGTTCTATGATCGCTGACATGGGGACTCTTTTTCTAAAATTATAGTACAATCAGATAAAAAAAGAGGTGCAAAGGCTATGTGTTTAATTGTAACGATCGTTATGTTTATATTTGCTGTTCAAAACCTTATACAAGGGTATATAATGATGGGTTTATTACAACTGGTATTGGCTTTTGTCTTTCTCTTTTTACTTTGGAGAAATATACAAATGGCCCGTTGTGACAGAAGTGGGAACTGCAACAGTTGTACCCTGCCTGAATGGGTGACAAAGTGGTTTAAGGAGCACTAGATGGAACATTTTTTTACCTGCCCCTACTGTTGGGAACAGATCTCTATGATTTTAGATAGTTCTGAAGAGCACAGTGACTATATAGAAGATTGTGAAGTCTGTTGCAGGCCTATAGAACTACATTTTAAATTTGCCGATGATTCACTGGTACAATTTGAAGCTCGAGTGATGGAAGGTATTTAACACTTATCTTCCACCCTCTCAAAACGGTCTACCCTCTTGCCTTCAACTTCAACTTTCTCGATGAACATATTGTAGGGACGAACCCACAGACTCTTTTTCCCATACATAGTCTCATATACCACCATCCACTCTTCTGTCTCTGAATGTTGTGCTGTCATAATGACTTTATAAAGATTTCCTTTATAGTGTCTGTAGAGACCTGTTTCTATCTGCATTAAAATTTCTTTCCTATATAATAGTCATAAACCCAGGCTGCCACAGCATTGAGTTCGTCTTCACTGATCTTTCCTTTCATAGATGGCATCACACCAAAACGTTCCAGGGCCATCGCCTGACACATACTTTTATCAAGATGCGGATACTCTACATAATCTTTAATAAATGCAATCACAACCGCTCGGTGTATATCATCATCAAGATCATCCACTATTTTAATATTGTTTTTTAACTGATTGGATACCTCTACCATAGGAGGGGCCTTAACCGTTTTAAGCTGCTTGACCAAGTCATCTTTTGAGATCATCTTGATATGGCAGGAAGCACATTGTGCTTCAAAAACCTTTTCTCCATCCACTTTACTATCTGCTCCCATAAGTGACACGGTCACCAATAGAGACATAAGCATAATTATTTTTTTCATCTTTGTTTCCTTCTTATTTGATAGGACATTCTAACACAAAATTGTTTCAGTCACACAAAAACTTTTTTGGAGTACAATTATTCTATCAACTACTAAAAAAGGATGAAGCATGGCTACAAATATTTTTGATTGCCCTCTACCTAATAAAGAGGGGTATTTTGGAGAGTATGGAGGTGCTTTCATACCACCAGAGTTACAAACCATTATGGATGAGATCTCAACAGCCTATGATGAGATACGCAAAGACCCAGACTTCATAGAGGAACTTACCGACCTTTACCAACACTATGTAGGAAGACCCAGTCCAGTTTTTCATGCAAAACATCTCTCTGCAAAATATGGAGCAGAGATCTACTTTAAAAGAGAAGACCTGAACCATACCGGTGCACATAAAATCAATCACTGTCTGGGAGAAGCACTACTTGCAAAAAAAATGGGGAAGAAAAAACTGATCGCAGAAACAGGAGCAGGTCAACACGGTGTTGCATTGGCAACCGCTGCTGCACTGGTAGGGTTAGAATGTGAGATCCACATGGGTGAAGTCGATATAGCCAAAGAGTATCCTAATGTTGTAAGAATGCATATACTCGGTGCCAAAGTAGTACCTGCTACACATGGGAGAAAAACACTTAAAGAAGCTGTTGATTCAGCCTTTGGTGCCTACCTGGCAGATCCGGTCACTCAGTTTTTTGCTATTGGTTCTGTGGTAGGACCACACCCTTTCCCCAAAATGGTAAGAGATTTCCAATCTATTGTGGGCGTAGAAGCCAAAGAGCAATTCATGCAAATGACAGGGAAACTGCCTGACAACCTTGTTGCCTGCGTTGGGGGTGGTTCAAATGCACTTGGACTCTTCACAGCATTTATGAATGATGAAAATGTTGCCATGCACGGTGTAGAACCTGCAGGTAGAGGTCTCGATATTCCAGGAGAACATGCAGCCACAATGACACTTGGCACACCAGGTGTCATGCATGGCTTTAAATCGTATATGCTTCAGGATGATAAGGGAGAGCCCGGAGAGGTTTACTCTGTTGCTTCTGGGTTGGACTACCCATCTGTAGGTCCACAGCATGCCTACCTTAAAGATATAGGACGTGTAAACTACGCAAGTATCAATGATAAAGAAGCTATCGATGCATTTTTTGAACTCTCAAGAGAAGAAGGGATTATCCCAGCGGTTGAGTCAGCCCACGCAGTAGCCTACGCACTCAAACTAGCCAAAAAGCCAAATATGGGTACCATCCTCATCAACCTCTCAGGAAGAGGAGACAAAGATATTGACTTTGTCGTAGAAAACTATGGAAAGGAGTATGGTATATCATGAAAAAATGGCGTTTAGATTTTAGACTATGGCATTGGGTACATGCTGCAGTGATATTAGGACTGCTTGGTACTGTCTTTTTACGTAAAACATTTTTAAGCTGGAGAACCAATTCTGAGTTACTTACTCAAAAACTAGCTGAGATTGATTTATCTGTCACCGAAGCACAAGCAAAAGTGTTAGCTAAAGCTATACGGGCTCCTATGTGGGAGTGGCATATCATTTTAGGCTATGCATTGGCAGCCTTAGTTGTGTGGCGTATTATCCTCTTTTTTACAGATAGTGGTAAACAAAACTACCAAAACCTAAAATCAGAAAGCTTTCATAAAAAAATGGTAAAAATAGGATATATCGGTATCTATACCATCATCCTTTTTATGAGCATCTCTGGTTTAGTCATACACTTTTATGAAGTTCTAGGACTCACAAAAGAGATAGCTCATGACATCAAAGAGATACACGAACTTGTTTTCAATGCCATACTCATCTTTGTTCCCCTTCACATTATTGGTGTAATAATCGCCGAAAACCAAGATGAAAAAGGCATAATCTCCGATATGATAAACGGTGGAAGCAAATCTTGATGTGATTTCTGATATACAGTAATAAAACTATATTTCGGAATAGCCTATGACAACTTTAGAACAACTAGAAGCAAAACATAACTTTACTTATCCGGCACTATACAAAACCCTCTTTGAAGCAGACAAACTCAACTGGATGAGAGGGTTTGATGAGCCACTTGAAAAAAACAAAACTTGGGCAGATGACGTCTACCCTACGCTAAAAGAAAATGCACCTCTTTTACTCCACTCTGGAGGTTCAGACTTTGAACTGCTCACTCCAGATGAGATACTTCACTTTGAATTCCCGGATGACTGGGATACCCAGACCCATCATTTCATCCCTTTTGCAAAAACAGCAGAAGGAAATGTCTATACATTTTATAAAAATATAAGCATAGATGGAGAAAATCCTGTTGTTCTCATTTGGGAAGATGATGAAGCTGAAATCATTAGCAAAAATTTTGAAGATTTTATCTTTAGAAAAATGCTTGAAGCAGCGGACGATATTGACAAAGAGGATCTGGAAGCAGATTATGGAAAAGAGGAAGCTGCCATTGAACGATACAGAGCTGACTTGCAAATAGACCTAAAAAGTATACAACCTTACCTCAACCCAACCTATATAAAAATACTTGAGGATACCTATAATGGAGAGGTACTCTCTACCCTTATCTCTTATGGATTTAAAACATCAAAACCATTAAAAGAGAATATCTCCGAGATGTTGGATTTTGAAGAGATGGGTAATACTTTTGATCATGAAAAGTAACAAAGATGCGTAAATTATTTATATTTATCTTAGCGGTAAGTATGACCTTTATTTTGACAGCGTGCAGTCATTATATTATTCCTATACCCATACCAATATAGGAATCATTGACTAGACTGCATAATAGGTGGCATTTTTATGGTGTACTACCAATGCAGTAGTACTCTGCTCCGGATGTATCTGGAAGGTTTCACTCAGCTCTATACCAAACTCTTCTGGTTTGAGTAGATCAAAAATACCCCTACTCTGCTCCAAGTCCGGACAGGCAGGGTAACCAAATGAGTACCGTGCTCCCTGATAGCGGTTCATACGTACATCACGAAGGGTATGTCCTTCATCTTCTGAAGCAATATTCAGGTCAAGACGTATCTGTTTATGTGCTACTTCTGCCAGCGCTTCTGCCAGTTCCACAGAGAAGCCATGTACCATGTTGTATTCCAAATATTTTCCTGCATCGTAAAGCTCTTTTTCGTATGCAGAGAACTTAGATCCTGCCGATACACAGGTTAAAGCAATCACATCATGTCTATCGTGTCTAAAGAAGTCACTAAGTGCTCTATAGGGTTTTCTTCCCTGTCTGGGGAATGAAAAAGTTGTGACTGCATTGCCAATGATTTTATCTAGAGGCTCTCGATTCGCATTGGCATCTACATTCCATCCCTGACTTTCATCAAAAAGGTATAACTCCTGATCCTTACTTCTACAGGGGTAATAGCCATAAATGATCGTAGGTTCAAACAATCCTTTATCTATAAATTCATTTTTTAGACGTTCATAGGCAGGGTAAACCGTTTCATCAAGAAGTTTTTGATATGCCTCTTTCTCCATACCTTTACTCTTATAGCCCCAGTGCATCTTGATCACTGTTTTTTGATTGACCCAGTCAAAGACCATATTGAGGTCGAGATCCTCTTTTTGAAGTACTCTTCTCCCCCAGAAAGGAGGCGTAGGTATCTCTACCTTTTGGGGCATTTTGATCTCTTCAAAAGGAGGAATGATGACCTCTTTTTTCACCTTCTTCTCACGTTTAACCATATCTCCAGCCATACGTGTATCAAGCCCCACAGAGTTGTCTTCATTGTATTTTTCTATTCTACCCATGGCGATCACACCATCAAAAGCATCACGACAATAAAAAATAGGCCCTTTGTAGATAGGACGGCAAAAATCATCGACAAAACTACGCGTCAGTGCTGCACCACCTAAGAGTACAGGAATAGTCATACCCATCTGGGCCATAGCTTCAAGGTTGTCTTTCATCACTGCAGTAGACTTTACCAGTAGTCCAGACATACCTATGGCTTGGATGGACTGACGTTCAACCACATCTAGGTACTCTTGAAGGTCTGTTTTTATCCCTACATTAACGACTTTATAACCATTGTTAGAGAGGATGATGTCTACAAGATTTTTACCAACATCATGCACATCCCCTTTTACTGTTCCTATGACCAACGTAGTATCTGTGTCTTTCTCTTGTTTCGTAAGGTATGGATTTAGGTAGTCCACCGTTGTCTTCATAGTCTCCGCTGACTGAAGTACAAACGGCAGTTGCATCTGTCCCGAACCAAAGAGCTCTCCTACCACTTTCATAGCGTCTATAAGTATCTCATTGACGATAGTATCTGGGTTTATCTCATGGCGTGCCTCTTCCACAAGTGGTATCATACGCTCTTTGTCACCATCTAGAAGAAGTTTGGCTATCTTCTCTTCATGAGACATCGCTTCGTACGCTTCATCTGCACCTTCATCTTCTATGACTGCATCTGCAAAATGGTCTATAAACTTAAAGAGTGACTGATCATCTGGATTAAAGAGCAACTCTTCACAAACTGCCTTGTCTTCCTCACTCATCTTAGCAAGAGGTATAATGTGCTTAACATTGATAATAACCGTCGTAAGCCCTGCTTGTAAACAATGGTGTAAAAAGACTGAGTTTAGGTAACGTCTTGCATTCACATCTAGCCCAAAAGAGATGTTAGAAAGCCCCAGCGTAGAACCTACCTCAGGGTGACGCTTATGCAACTCACGTATGGCTTCAAGTGTCTGAATGGCTGCATCACGATACTCTAAGTCACCAGAGCCTACCGTAAAAGTAAGTACATCGAAGATGAGATTGCGTGGGTCTATGCCATGACCATTGACTGCCATGTCATACATACGTTCTGCCTGTGCTACTTTGTCCTCTTTGGTTTTAGCCATACCTACTTCGTCTATGGTTAGACAAACTAGAGCCGTACCAAACTTCTTCGCAAGCTTACAGATGGCATGAAACTTCTCAACGCCGTCTTCAAGGTTTACAGAGTTGATGATGGGTTTTCCACCGATGCACTTCAAGCCCTCTTCCATCGTGTGTACACGTGTCGCATCGGGCATGAGAGGTAGAGGTATTTTCTGGTTGTAAAGCTCCATTACCGCTTTCATATCTTTTGCACCATCACGTCCTGCAAACTCAACGTTGACATCGAGACAGTGTGCACCATCACGTACCTGTGCCTGTCCTACTTGTAGCGTACCTTCATAGTCACCTTCAATAATGAGTTCTCTAAAGGCTTTAGAACCCGTAGAGTTAGAACGCTCACCAATGAGAAGAGGTGCCGGCTCTTGAAAAAGTGCAGTAGTGTTAAAGAGTGAAGCAATACTTGGTTCTACATATCCACTAGGTGCTTTAGGCTTCATAGTCGCTACTGCTTTTTTAAGTGCTTGTATATGCTGAGGTGTTGTACCACAACATCCACCTAGAAAACTTACCCCGCTAAACGCAGTGAACTCCAACTGCTTATCGGTAAATTCATCCGGACCCATCGGATAATAGGTATATCCTCCTCTGTTTTGGGGAAGCCCCGCATTGGCATGTACAGATATGGGAATAGCACATAACTCTGAGAGTGTTTTAAGATGTTTTTTTACCTGATCAGGCCCCGTTCCACAGTTAAACCCTAAAGATAAAATATCAAACGGCTCAAGAATAGTCACAATAGTAGTAGCATCCGTACCAATAAGCATAGAACCAGAAAGCTCAATAGTCACAGAGACCATAACAGGTACTTCAACCGCACGTTCACTGCTGGCATCGTGACAGGCATGGATAGCTGCTTTTATCTGTAACGGATCTTGACAAGTCTCTAAAAGGAAAATATCACAACCACCATCTATGAGTCCCAAAGCACAAAGTTTATACCCCTCATACATCTCATCATAATGTATATGTCCCAAAGAGGGAAGTTTGGTTCCTGGCCCTATGGATCCTAAAACAAAGCGAGGTTCTTTCTGGGTACTGTATTCATCACAGATCTCTTTAACGAGTTGTGCCCCTTTTTTAGAGAGTTCGTAGGCACGCTCCCCCATCTGGTATTCATCGAGTACCCAGGGCATCGTTCCAAAAGTATTGGTTTTTATAAGGTCGGCACCTGCCATAGCATAACGTTTATGTATACGTTTTATAATATCGGGAGCGGTATCATTCAGAAGCTCATTACAGCCCTCCTGATCCACATCTTTTTCATCAATCCATGCTTCAGCAGGGACTTCAAGATCTTGTATCTGTGTCCCCATGGCCCCATCTATGACCAATATACGTTCATTTAAAAGTGATTTAATTGTTTCTGTAATAGACAAAAAATGCCCCTTGTATTCTAAGTATTGTATTGTATCAAAATTGCGATGAAAAACCTGAAGAAATAACCCTTATCTATATGATACTTAAGGATAAGATTGATATCATACATCTGAATTTGTCGTATTGAAAAAGCTAAACTTATTGCGAGATAAGGACAGAAAGCTACGTGGGACTCTTGCAGTTAGCCCAGCTACCACCATATACTGAGATTATCTTATTATATTTATTTTTCATACAAACTACACACTAAACCAGTACCATTGTTAACAGTATGTATTATAGTACTTGGCATATTTAAAGAAAATTTTTCTCTAAAATGCCCTTATATCATTTTTGAAATTAGTTTATACTTGAATAATTCAAGATTCAAAAGGAAAAAATATGAGTAGAATTATTGAAAATATCATTACAGGAAATCAAATTACAAAACCTGAACCCATAGATGAAGAGGTACCATTTGATGGTGGTGTAATGATCACAGAGACAGACACAGCAGGTATCATTACCTATGCTAACCGGAAATTTAGAGAATTGACCGGATACTCCAAAAAAGAGCTAATAGGTTCACCGCACAGTATCAACAGACACCCTGATATGCCTAAAGTTGCATTTAAAGGTATGTGGGAGACCATTAAAGGTGGAAATTACTGGGAAGGTCTTGTAAAGAATATGACAAATGAAGGTAAATATTATCTTGTCGAAGTATGGATCAAGCCAAAGTTTGATGAAAATCATAAAATTATAGGATATATTGCAGGTCGTAAAATTCCTGACAGAGAAGCGATGAATGCGGCACTTCAAACATACAAAGGGTTAAAAGCTGCCGAATAAAGAGCAGCTCCCCCCCCCTTAATACTTATAAACTTTTTTTAGCTTCTTGCAGGGCAGCGATAACTGCATCAATATTGGCTTTAGGAATATGTACCTTCCAATCTGGTTCTTCAGCCCCTGCCTGTAAAGAGATACCAATACTTGCCACAGACTCACTCTTTGGTCCATAAGGCTCAGAGATCGTTGTGATGGAGATCTTTCCATCTTTTGTACCACTCAGGATTAATTCATCTACTTTTGTTACTGTTCCACTCATAATAATTCCTTTAAATTTTAGTAAGAGAAATAATTATATCATAAAAAGAAGTTACTTTCTACGTTTTACCAAACCTGCTATTTTGGCTTGTATCTTCAGCCATGTTTTATGGTCTATAGCAGGAAATCCTGCATAGGTTTTTCCACCTTCTAGAGACTTGGTTACACCACCCTTACCTGCAATGGTTGCAAAATCTCCTATCTCCAGATGTCCTGCCGTACCGGCTTGACCACCCATTACGACATTACGTCCCAACTTTGTAGAACCTGCCAGTCCAACCTGTGCCGCACACAGTGTATGTGCACCCACATCACAATTGTGTGCGATCTGAATAAGATTATCCAGTTTCGTACCTTTACGTATATATGTTGTACCAAATACTGCTCTGTCGACCGTACAGTTTGCACCTATCTCAACATCCTCTTCCACAACAACATTACCATTTTGGTAGATCTTCACATGTTCGCCCATTTTCGTATGTGCAAAACCATAACCGTCACAGCCTATCACTGTCCCTGCATGTACAATACATCTCTCTCCCAATTCTGTACCATGATAGAGCGTGACATTAGGATGTAAAAGTGTATCTGAGCCTACGGTCACATTATCTCCGAGGTAGCATCCTGACAAAATCGTAACATTGTCTCCCAAGGTCACATTTTTACCAAAATGTACACGTTTGTCTATGTCACACCCTTCTCCCATAGCAGGATGTCCACCTTTTGCCTCTAACTTATGGGCAAAGAACTTCGATGCCAAAGCCAGTTTCAAATAGGGTTCATCTGTTATCAATGCAATGGTTGCAGAGGGAAGAAGATCAGCATATTTCTCTTCTATCAAGACAGCTGCGGCTTGTGTTTGAGGAAGTTGATCAGCATACTTCTCAGAGTTAAAAAAGCTGAGTTGTGTGGAAGTCGCTTCACTTAGTGTATGGATACCGTCTATATCTATATCATTACCACGAAAGGTCAAGTCAATCTGGTCTGTAATTTGGGAGAGTTTGTAAATCATAGGGAGAGTCCTTTTTTTGTTCCCACAAACAGAGTGGGAACAGGTTCAGTTTAAATCTATGTGTTTATCTTTCGATGGCAACTACACCGGATCGTACAATTTCACAAGGGTTATAACGTTGTGCTGCTTCAATAAAGTGTTTAATACGTTTAGGTTCATCTGCCACCTGTGCAATGACCATCTCTTTACCTACATTGACAATACCGCCATTATAGGCAGCACAAAGCGCAGAGATATCTGAAAGGTTCTCTGCTATAGGGAACTTTGCCAACACCATCTCTTTTTCAACCATCTCTTCATGTTCTATTACTTTATAGACAGGGATAAGCTTATGAAGCTGCTTTGTAATCTGCTCCATCACTTTTGTACTACCGTTAGTCTCAATAGTAATATGTGACATATCAGAGTTTGGTATAGCCGCTACTGTTAGAGAAACAATGTTATAGCCTCTTGCTGCAAAAAGTGCTGTAATACGTGCCAATACAGAACTTTCATTCATCACGACAACGGAGATAACGCGTCTTTCATTTACAATCTTAGGCATTATTTTTCCTCCCCGTTATTTTCTATTTTCTGTGGAAGCATCATATTAAAAAGTGCTCCACCTGCAGGTACCATTGGAAGTACATCTTCAAATCTGTTTGTCTGTACATTCATAAAGCAGACCTTGTCCTGTTCAATGGCATCTTTAACTGCTGCATCAAACTCAGCTTTGGTCGTAACATCATACCCGATACCACCACAGGCTTCAGCCAAGGCTTTAAAGTTTGGCTGGAAACTCAAATCTGTCTCAGAGTAACGCTTCTCATAGAAGAAGGTTTGCCACTGTCTTACCATTCCAAGGAAATGGTTGTTCAAGATAAGGTTAATAACCGGTATCTTATATTCAGCAGCTGTTACCAACTCCTGCATATTCATCAAGATCGACCCGTCACCCGTAATGTTCACTACGGTTTTGTCAGGAAATGCTCTTTTGGCACCCAAAGCTGCGGGGAAACCAAAGCCCATTGTTCCCAATCCACCAGAGTTGATCCATTGACGAGGTCTGTCAAACGGATAATGCTGTGCAGCCCACATCTGGTGCTGCCCTACATCTGAAGTAATGATGGCATCCTCACCGATCAATTTACCAATACGTTCAATGGCCCATTGTGGTTTAATGACTTCATCTGAATCTACATATGACTGCGGATGGAGTTCATCATAACGATTTAAGATCTCTCTCCAGGCATTGTAACGGTCTGTATTTACATCATCGAGTAACGGTAACATTTTCTCAATTACTTTGGTTACATCACCAACAATAGGAAAATCCACATCAACAAGTTTTCCAATGTTCGCTGCATCTATATCAACATGAATAATATCTGCATACTTGGCAAACTCTGAGAGTTTTCCTGTAACACGGTCGTCAAATCTTGCACCCAAAGAGATCACAAGATCTGTTTCAGACATTGCCATGTTCGATGAGTAGTTTCCATGCATTCCCAGCATTCCAAGAAGGAGTGGGTTTTTTGCACCCATGACTCCTCTTGCCATCAAGGTCTCAACCGCAGGGATCTGTGTTTTCTCTGCCAGCTCACGTACCAGGTCTGCTGCATTGGAGAGGACAACCCCTCCCCCTATGTAAAGCAGAGGTTTTTTAGCATTTTTAATTGCGTCTACTGCCTTTTCAATTTGTCTATTGTTCCCTTTGTATGTCGGTTTATATGAAGGGATATTGACTGAATCGGGGTAAACATACTCACCAATTTCAACGGTAATATCTTTAGGTATATCCACAAGTACCGGTCCGGGTCTTCCAGAACGGGCAATATAAAATGCCTCTTTTAGAATACGTGGCAACTCTTCAAGTGTGCGTACCAAAAAGTTGTGTTTGGTACAAGGTCTTGAGATACCTACTGCATCGATCTCCTGGAAACCATCTGTTCCTATAAGAGAAAGTGGTACCTGTCCAGAGATGACAACCATAGGAATGGAGTCCATATAGGCAGTTGCCAATCCTGTGACAGCATTGGTAAACCCAGGTCCGGAAGTAACCATCGCTACCCCTACGTCACCTGTTGCTCTTGCGTATCCATCTGCAGCATGTACAGAAGCCTGCTCGTGACGGTTTAGAATATGTTCAAAACCTTCTTGTTTGTAAATTTCATCATAAACGTGCATGATCGCGCCGCCGGGGTAACCAAATACAGTCTTTACACCCTCAGCGATAATCGCTTCACATACCATTTGTGCACCACTCATTTGCATGGTCTACACTCCATTATATTTAATTTTCAGGCAGTAAAACAGCCCTTATAGTATGTGGATTATAGCAAAAGATTATTAGAGCTTAGAGTTTAGAGAAACAAAATAAGAGAAAAATGCTCTTTTTTCTTGATTGAAATCATAAAAAAGTAACACACATCTGACTATACTTTTACTATGAATTTCAATGAAGCTATAAAGATAGCTGACCGCATCTATTGGGTTGGTATGTATCTTGAAAATGATCCTTTTCAATGCCATCCCTACCTCATAGAAAATGGAGATGCCTCAGTACTTGTCGATCCGGGTTCCATGCTCGAGTTTGATGCAGTCGTCAAAAAGATCAACCACATCAGCGACATGTCCAAGATCAAATATATTATACTCCATCATCAAGACCCGGACCTTGCTGCCAGCGTACCTGCAATGGAGAAGCTCATAGATCGGGAAGATCTGCGTATTATTACGCACAGTCGTATGGTACCATTAATCAAACACTACCTGATACGCTCAGACTATTATGAAATCGACCGTTATGCACATCGTTTGCAGGAGGATGGATTGGATCTGCAGTTTGTAACAACACCCTATTGTCATTCACCAGGTGCCTTTGTAACCTATGCACTCCCAACAAAAACACTTTTTTCAGGCGATATCTTTGGAGGTATAGGCGAGTCCTGGGATTTTTATGCGAGTGATGATTACTTTGAGAGAGCCAGACAGTTCCATGCTGAGTACATGCCCAGTCGTGACATCTTTAACTACGCACTCAAAAAAATAGAAGTACTTGATATGGAGATCATAGCACCTCAACATGGTTCCATCATAAAAAAAGCACAAATCACTCCACTTATAGAACAGATGAAAGCACTGGAGTGTGGTTTGTATCTGGAAGATGGGTATCGGAATGAACTTTTGCTGAGTCTAAGTGAGTCTCAGAGACATACACTCTACTTAAACGAAGGGGTCTACTGGGATTATGAAAAAAGAAAACTTTTTTGGCATGATACAGAAATACAACTCAAACCAAAAGAAAAAATCGTCTTGACGCTTCTTGCCTCAAAAGTAAATACACCGGTCTCATCGATAGATATTTTCAATCATCTCTATGAAGACCAGCCAAATAGAGATTTCTCTTCAGATGCTATTACCTCACTGATTAAACGTATACGACAGAAAATTCCTCAAGATACCATACGAAGTGCCTATGGTATAGGGTACATTTTAGAGGCAAAATAGCATTTATTTTACAAATATGTCACTTTGACAAGGTTTGACAAACTGTTCCACTATACTTCTTGCTAAGAGGTTGTCTGCGTATTCTTCCATCCCCTGATATGTACTTTGCAGACTCCTCTCTTACTTCACTCATTTTTGGCAGTTATTTAAAGCTACACCTTCACGTAATCCATCATCAATCACAATACACGTATCAAATTCCAAAATGGTAAATATCTGTTTATAGATGAGTATACCCGCTGCTATCAGATCGGATCTTCCTACACCTACTGTCACTTCCCTCTCCTCAAAAGGCATCTTGAGCAGTTTTTTCAAATAGGTATCAAGCTCCTCTTTTCTCAAGGCTGTACCATTGATCTTTGTAGGGTTATAGGTAGCATAGGTCTGCCCCAGTTTCATCGCTGCAACAGTTGTTGGTGTACCCGCTGTGGCAATAAATGCTTCAGGTTTACCTTTGGTTGCATAGATCTCTGCTGTGTACATTTGCATCTCTATCATCTCTTGCGGTAATGCCGCTTGGATCTGGGGAATATTGTCATAGCCTTGCGCTATAGAGACAATACCTACAGGGAAACTTTTGGAGTAACTCTCTTCTCCATAATGAAAGATCAACTCAGTTGAGCCTCCACCAATGTCTACAAGTACAAACTGACGTGCAGCATGATGCAGTCTTGCTAACCTGTTTTTTACAGCCATGAGTGTCAAGGCTGCTTCTTTTTCTCCATCAATGATTTCAAAAGAGACTGCTGTCTCTTTTGAAATTCTGTCTAACACCTCTTTTTCATTTTGTGCCTGACGAATTGCCTCGGTGGTTACAGCATGTACTTCTGCATCGTGAAAACTGATCTTTTTTTGTGCCTCTTTAATGGCGTAGATCACTCTGTCAACAGCTTCATGGTGTATCACACCGGTACGGGTAAGCATATCAGCTGTTTTAACAACTTTTTCATACTGTGCCACAAACTTTTTACTCACACAGTCAAACTTAGTGACACGTAAAGTATTGGACCCCAGATCCAAAGCTACAATAGATCTTTCACTTCCCACGCTCACTCCTTTTTAGCTAAAACTTAATGCTCTTCTCTAAAAGCAAAACCACCCTCTGTCAGCTTTTGACGTATCAGAGCCTGATGCTCTTCACCTTTAGTCTCAAGGGCAACAGAAACATGTGCATCCCCAAACTCAAGATCGATAGACGTTCGGTCATATCCAATCTGTACAATATTTGCACCAATGTCGGTAAGTATCTGTGTAAAGGACTGAAGCGCACCCGGCTTATCTACCAAAGTAACCATCAGCTTCATTTTTCTGGCTGACTTCATCAAACCTTTTTCTATAATGAGTGAAAGCATTGTTACATCAATATTACCTCCACTCAGTACCACACCTATTTTGGAACCTTTTGGCAATTCTGGTTTTCCGTGTAAAAGCGCAGCCACACCTACTGCACCAGCACCCTCTACAAGTACTTTTTGTTTTTCAAGCAGGAACAAAATGGCTGCAGCAATCTCATCTTCACAGACAGATTCAAAAACATCCACATTTTTTAAGATGTACTCTAAAGTCACAGGAGAGGTATCACGTACAGCGATCCCATCTGCAATGGTACGTACCGAGGTCGTATCGATAGCCCGCTTTGCATCAAAAGAATTTTTCATAGCCGGTGCACCCTGAGCAGATACAGCAATGATCTTTGTATCGGGCTTTAATGCTTTAAAGACTACAGACATTCCTGCAATCAGACCTCCACCCCCAACAGGCACAATCAGTGCATCGAGATCTTCGATCTCTTTAAACATTTCAAGTGCCACTGTACCTTGACCTGCCATAACCTCTTCATCGGTAAAAGGGTGTACAAAATCAAAATTGTTCTCTTTACCAAATGTTACGGCATAGGCATAGGCTTCATCATAATTTGCACCATGCAAAATAACCTTAGCACCAAACTCTTTGACACCCTGTACTTTAGTAAGAGGTGTAGACTCCGGCATAACGATCGTGGCATCAATATTAAAATACTTGGCAGAAAAGGCAACACCCTGTGCATGATTTCCTGCCGAAGCAGCGACAACACCGCCTTTGTTTCCACTCTCTACCAGTGCAGCAATGCGGTTAAATGCACCTCTTAATTTAAAGGCGCCTGTACGCTGAAGATTCTCTTTTTTCAAGTAGACTTCATACCCACTGATTTCACTCAATATCGGTGCATAGGCAAACGGTGTTTTATGTACAACACGCGATACTCTATCGTAAGCTTTTTCTATACTCTGTAAATCTAACATTTCATTCCCTATCCAAAATAATGTAAAATTATATCACTTCTGCTTTAAGGCAGAGGCCAAAAAATTTTCTATCTCTTTTGCCGTACCTCTAAATACAATACGTTCCCTGTTCTTTTCTATCTGGTAGTCATACATAGGATCATAATACTTTTCCAACAAATAGCGCACCCAAACTCTATAGCTTTCCAAAGATGCACTCTCTTTTTGATCTTTTACTGCATCATCAAAAATTTGACAAACCGTTTTATATCGTTCTCCACCCAGTCTACGTTTTATGCGAGACATAGCCGCATGAATACTCTCACTCCACTTCTTCAAGGCTGCTTCACCATAGACCTCCGCATAACTCTCCTGTGCTTTGACGATATATTCATCAAAGGTGATCTCTACCCGCTCGTTGGTAGAAGTCTCCAATATAATCAAAGGAGCAGGTTTCAGATATTCTGCCAATGCTTTGGGTACATAAAGTCGACCAATGTACTCCCCCTCATCTTCAAAAAGCAGTGTATCACAACCTTCGTCCAGTTTTTGTATAAGCGCATAAGCCAAAGCATTTTCAAATGCTATTTGTGTCGGCTGTTCTTTGATCTTCCTGCCAAAAGAAGAGCCTCTATGTTCAGCTAGACCTTCCAGGTCTATTACGTTATTCAAACGATGTAACAAGATCGTTTTACCTGAGCCCGTACGACCTCCGATAATATAGGGTTTAAAATGTGATATAGACTTCTGGGTCTCCTCCATTAAGTAGTTTCTAAATGCTTTATAACCACCTTTGAGTCTGACAATATCATGTTTGGCTTCTGCGATCCACTCTTGGGAGATCTTCGAGCGTTCTCCTCCTCTAAAACAGTACAGCTTTACGTCAGGGTTTGATTCTATGAAATCCAGCCAGGCCTGTACACGTGAAGATTTGATTGCATCTTTCACCAAGGTATGGCCTAGTTTTACCGCAGCCTCATTACCCTTTTCTTTGTACTTAATACCAACCAAATGTCTCTCTTCGTTGCTCATAAGAGGTAAATTCACAGCATAAGGAAAAGCACCCTTTTCAAACTCAACAGGAGCACGGACATCAATAAGTGGGGTACGGTTCACAACGATATCTCTAAAATCACTGCTTTGGCTAAGGTTTGGCATAAATAGTTGTTCCCTTGTATAATTAGCAACATTATAGCACTATGAACTAAATCCTCTGTCTATTTAAGTCTGACATTATCTTTCCTCGATATCATTAAAAAATATTCATAATAAAGGATTCTTAATGGAATGCGAAATGCCAACAGTAAACTCCAACCCTGAAGAGATGAGAGAGATTTTCAACAGTGTAAAAACGATTGCGATACTGGGTCTTTCTCCTGATGAGACTAAAGCAAGCCACCGTGTAGCCAAATATTTAAAAAATGCCGGGTATAAGATCGTGCCTATCTACCCAAAAGAGGAAGAGATCTTAGGTGAAAAGGTTTACCGTTCACTCGCAGAGATCCCTTTTAAAGTAGACATGATCGACATCTTTAGAAAAGCCGATGCCTTTGATGCCATTGCCGATGCTGCTATTGCGCGTGGAGATATTGATGTATTTTGGGGTCAGTTGGGACTCATTAACAACAAGGCTGCACAAAAAGCAAAAGATGCCGGTATGAAAGTGGTACAGAACCACTGTACCAAGATTGAACATGCAGCATTAATGTAGTCTAAAATCAAAGCTTCCAAACCCTTATAGGATTCACTGTTTTATAAGGGTTTAGATTCTTCTTCCTTCTTATCTTCATTCTTTTTATTCAATTTTTTCTGACGCTTCTCTTCTTGTTTTTTCTGCTTTTCGATTTCTCGACCTCTTTTTTCATAAGAGTAGTTTGTTTTTGCCATATATTCTTTACCTCCGTAGTATGTACTTCTGTCTCCATAATATCATACTTTTTCCGAGATAGTCCATAAAATACCCTAAGTAAAATCATATAACAGATCAATCCGTCAGAAAACAAACCAGAACAAAGCCTCCATAGACTAGACTGTAACACATAACAAAGGGTATAATTATATGAATAAAGATTTACAATCACTCCAGGCAGACAGACCAGATATTATCACCACAGAGATCGAAGCAATAAGCTTCTATCGTAAAATGGATACAGTAGCGACTGTTGATGAGATGATTAAGGGAAAGTATGTACTGGTTGAAGAATTTTACAGCAACGGTTTACAGGTTTTAAATGAACTCAAAAAAAACCTTTTACGCAAATACACAGACAAAAGTTTCCAAGGACAACGTGATTACCGTGCTGCATTTAGAGAAGCTTCACACAGATTATTACTAAAAGTAAAAGACAATAGTCTCCTTGTTAAAAAATCTCCTGATTTTGGATGGCTGGAACTGTTATATCCTGATGTATCAGAGTTTTATGTATCTTTCCCCGAAGTACAGGGGATGAACAGCTCTTGGCAGTGGTACAAAAAGGGGCTTGAAGTAAAGACCCTGGATCTGACCATTCACCCTTACTATGGCACCTATTTCCCTACACGGTTTGATCATTTAAAGCTATTTGACAAATGGTTGAAAAAATATGACGGAGCAAAAACAAATGCTATAGATATTGGTGTAGGTTCTGGGGTATTGTCTTTCCAACTCATCCAAAATGGTTTTGAAAATATTTATGCATCAGATACCAATAAAAATGCCATCATAGGTATATCTGAAGAGATCCAGCGACTAGGCTATGAAAATAAAATGACCCTGCATCATAGTGATCTTTTTGAAGATTGTGAGGTGAAAGCTGATTTGATTGTTTTTAACCCACCTTGGTTACTTGCGAAACATACACTCGAAGAGGGCATCGATAAAGCCATGTATTATGAAGAAAACCTGTTCCCAAGATTTTTTGAACAGGCACTCAGACATCTTACCCCTGAAGGAAAAGTAGTTCTCATATTTTCAAATCTTGCACAAGTTGTCGATGAAGAAAGTACTCACCCCATCATAGAAGAACTTCAAAAAAACAATCGTTTTAGAAAAGATATGCACCTAAAAAGAGATGTCAGAGCCTCATCAAGAAGAACAAAACGCAGAGACTCCAGAGATACTGAAAAAGTTGAACTATGGGTTTTAGCACCAAAAACAAAATAATAATTATTGGTCAACCTTGAATTATATGACATGAGGTTATTTTTAAGGGTAGGTTGGCTTTAGGAATGGAAGCAAAGAGTTCTCTATCCTATACCTTGGAATGTTGTATATATTTTGAATAAGATAAAAAAAGAAATATTGGGAGTGAAGCAATACCACCCACAAGAGAGGGATGGTATGAAGAAGTTTTAGTTCACTACTTCGGTATATGTTCCTACTTCCGTCACAAGTAGTTTACTTGCATCACTAGCTGCTTGGTCTAAGAAACCTGTTGCTGGATCTACAATGAACTTACCATTTGCACCTTTTTGCATATAGTATACTTTGTAAGTAATACTTACACCTGTTTTACCTGTAATGTCATAGGTCAATGTATATGCCTCTGTTTCATTAGGGCTTAAACGGTTATCGTTTTCAACTGTATTTGAATCAAACCCTGGGCGAACTACAAATACACTAGGTGTTGTTGCATTGTTATCAAGGTCATATAACTTCCCTGTTTCATGTCCATACACTCTTGTAAACGTACTTAAGTTCGTATCTAAAACAATCGCTGCATTATTGACAGTTCCTGTTGTAAGGCCGGCAGTTACAGTTTGATCTCTCAATGTATAGTCTGTTCCAGGAATTATGACAGGCGTACCATCAAATTTTTGAGAAGTTACAATACCACCGCTTAAATCTGCCGCTTTTCCTTGGAAGGTTAATGCTGCACTCCCATTTTCAAGTACTGTCACTGGAGACAACGCACTCACATGGAGTAATTTATCTACTAATGGTTGAACATTGTTTTCTATATCAGTAAAGAATGAATTACCTGTACTACTTGACACATCAATCACTCCCTGATCAGAATTGACGATAACACGTGTTAATACACGACGCATAGGGTGTGCACCAGGGAACATGTGTGCAGTTTTGTTGGTAAATGTAGTCAAAACAGTAAGTGTTGCACCATCATTGATTTGTGCAAGTGAAGCATCAAATCCACTTTTTATTTTTGCAGCGGCACTCGTTTTATGACCTGTTTTACTTGCACCCAAGAAGGCATGTGAATTATACCAACCATCACGCTGAGGATTTTCTCCAGCAGGCACAGTAGTATCTTTTTCATCTAGTTCAGGGGTCAGAGCATACCCCACTGCCGTTTCAAAGGTTGCAGCATCAAAACTCAAGTCTGGTCTTGCCCATTGGTGAAGAAGATTACCTTCTATTCTCTCCATGTGACACTTTTGACATTTTGGAGAACTTAACGTATCTTCTGTCGCAGTATCTCCACCTGTTGTCACTGCCATTTGTGTCGAACAAAGTTCCATGAACTGCCCTACTACAGCTGCAGTTTTTGCA
The DNA here is from genome assembly GCA_027081115.1 of Sulfurovum sp. Lineage (GTDB taxonomy): Bacteria > Campylobacterota > Campylobacteria > Campylobacterales > Sulfurovaceae > Sulfurovum. Next base: position 48,881 of record JALWLD010000054.1, on the reverse strand, counting down.
CCTGCTGAACGTTGGTGACACGTAAGACATAAGCCTTTGCCACTTGTACCAAAGTGATTGTTCGTTGTCTTATCATAATGAGGGTTTATCAACGCGATACGATCGGTTTGATCATCTGCATTTTCATTTGATTTTCCACTCACTCCGAATGGTCCATAGTATGGTCCGCCTGTATAGTGTGTTTTTCCATTTGTTCCATTAATGTCTGCACTAGTCATCGTATAACGACCATCACTTGCTCTTGTTGCTACGTCATCCGGACCTTTATTTGTATTGTTATACTCTACAGGTTTTTCTGGTCCCCAGATTCTGAAGAAGTTATTCATATCTTGTGCCGAAGCATTGTTCTCCTGTGAAAGTATTTCACCCAAACTTCTAATAATAGGTCCATGTGGGCCAGACCTCATATCTGCTTTCAATGTGTAGGTATCACCACTTTTCATTAACCTTGGTGTTTCAATACTGTGACAAAATGCACATGTTATACCCTCAAGATTGGATTCATGACCAATTTGATAAGTCAATTTATAAAGATTTCCGTTGGTATGCGAAACTGCTACAACAGCTGCTTCTTGTGTCGCATCATAGGTTGTTGTTGTACTTGCAAGATTATATTGGTCCGTACCTTGTGCAGCTATCAAATCAGCAGTCGTTGCTAGCGCTGTTAAGGTTGTCAACGTTGCATTAAAGTCACCTGCATAAAATGCACCAGGAGCATGACACTTAATACATGTCTGTGCTACTTTAGGAATCATAGCTTCTGTATACTCTTTAGTTCCTGTTGGATTCTCACCTATTTTATTAATCTGCGTACGTAAAAAATCTTGAAACTTAGACTGAAAGATTGGATCTGTCCATGATTTTCCATGCATGGAACTTGCCCAGGTATCATAAAGTTCATTATGACAATTCTGACATTTGTTTGCAGGACTATCAAAAAGTGTACTGCCATAGCCTGTACCGGTATGATACTCTGCATCTGCTGCAGATGCTGGTGCAACTCTTATGTCTCCCTTATAATCTACATACTCAATTTCTCCAGTTGGTAAGATAGTTTGATACCCTAATTCACCCGGTGCAGGTTCTGTAATTGTTGGTAAGGTGGTCGTTGTTGGTAATGTAGTAGTAATCGGACTATCTGTTGTAGTACCATCAGAACCACATCCACTTAAAATCAGTAGTGAAGAAGCAGAAAGCATCAGCATCCATGATTGAATATTCTTGTATTTCATTATTTTTTCCTTTTATTGAAATCTATAAGACAATCCCATTGTCCATGTATCTAAGTCTATAATTATCGCGTCATTTGACGTAATCCAATCTACTCAGTACCATTATTGATACCATAGATGCCATTTTTTGTTCATTTCAACCTCCATTTATAATAAGAACTACTAATTATATAATACAAGTATTAACTAAATATGAATTTTATATTAAATTATACTTAATTTAATATATTTTTTATTATAAAGAATATAATAATGGTTTATTATACGACTTCTCTACTACTTGGTTGTCTATAAGTTTGGCTACGATTTGGTTGTTTGCATTGTGTCAGTAAGTGATGTTTGAGTCAGGATTACTACTTATTGTTCTCCTGGTGTACCATAAGTATTATGGAGTAAGCTAGTATGATAGTGTGATTGACTGTGGTTTCAAGAGAGTTTTTGGTTATTATGTCTCTCTTCTTTTTTGTTTAATTCTCCATTGTAATTGAGGATAAAGTGATAACTACCCCCTAGACTTCTAAACTTTCAATGAACGTTAAAAACTTTACTTTTTCTTCAAAAATACCCCTGATTCTACATGTGAAGTATGAGGGAACTGATCATACAGGGCTGCTTCTAGTACTTCATGTGTCTGCGTTAAGATTTCAAGGTCTCGTGCCAACGTTTCAGGGTTACATGAGATGTAGATGATATTTTCAATTTTTGAAATAAGCCCAATGCTTGCTTCATCCAGTCCTGCTCTTGGTGGGTCAACTAAAACAGTAGAAAAATTATAAGAGTTCAGATCGATATCTTTAAGTCTGGTAAACTCTCTTACCCCATTCAGTGCTTCTGTCATTTCTTCAGAGGAGAGTCTGGCAAAAGTGATATTGTTCACACCGTTGAGTGCACAATTCTCCAGTGCTGCATGGATGGAATTTTTAGAGATCTCTGTAGCAAGTACTTTGTCAAAATAGTATGAAAGAGGCAAGGTAAAATTCCCTAACCCGCAATAGGCTTCCAAAAAGTCACCATATCCTATGGTTTTTGCCTGTTTGATGGCCCACTCTATCATCTTGACATTTACTGTGGGGTTGGGTTGGGTAAACCCGCTTTCATACTGCACATAGGTGACTGTTTTACCATCAATTTTCAGTTTTTCTGTAACAAATTCATCGGAGAGTATTACTTTTTGTTTACGACTTCTCCCCATAACCTTACACTGTAGTTCAGACTCAAGTATCTTGGCTTCTTCACTCCAGACATCATCGAGTTTTCTGTGGTAAAGCATAGTAATGAGACACTCATCTGTGGTCGTTGCCAGAAACTCTACAGCAAAAAGACGTTTTTTCAATACTTCTGTAGAAGCATTGATCTTCTCTAGCAGTTTCCACATACGTTTTTCAATGGCATCTATAACTTTTGGACACTCTTCAATGCTTATGGCACCTTTTTCACGAACACCGTCAAGCGGCATTTTTCCCATAGCATAATCACATCTCTCCCCCTCATGCCAGATACGAAATTCTGACCGTGCACGGTAGTGAGAGTCAGGAGAATCAAACAGCTCTAATGTATCTGTATAAAAAGGTGCCAAAAGCTTTGAAACCTTCTCTTCTTTTTGTTGCAACTGCTCTAAATAATTTAGCTCGTAAAGCCCACAAGAGCCACAAGATCCGAAATGTTTACAATTCAATTTACGCCTTTAATTTCAATACGATATAATCACGATACTATAATAATTTATGTAATTTTATCCAAAAGGTACAAAAAGTGTCTAATACAAACTCACTATCTGTCGTTATTCTTGCAGCGGGTCAAGGGACAAGAATGAAGTCTACTACACCAAAAGTATTACATGAGATCTCTGGTAAATCCATGCTCTTTCATGCTATAGATGCTGCACAGGAAGTCTCTAATGACATTACAGTTGTACTTTACCATCAGGCAGAGCGTATACAAAAAGAGATCGAAACACACTATGAAAACATTCACTTTCATATGCAGGATGCAAAGAAATATCCCGGTACCGGTGGTGCAATGAAGGGAGTCAAGACCCAAAACAGCCGGACACTCATCCTTAATGGAGACATGCCACTCATTACAAAAGATTCACTTTTAGCTTTGACTTCAGGCGATGCAGACATCAATATGTCAGTCATCCAACTCGAAGACCCAAGCGGGTACGGACGTGTCATCATTGAGCATGGTCAGGTCAAAGAGATCGTTGAACAAAAAGACTGTAACAAAACACAACTCTTGACCAAAACAGTCAATGCCGGTATCTACTCGGTCAACACTGCCTTGCTTGAATGCTACATCCCCCAGCTAAACAATAACAATGCACAAGCAGAATATTACCTCACAGATATTGTCAAGATGGCTGTCGATGAAGGAAAGATCGTCAATCCGATCTATGTACAGGAAGAAGAATTTAAAGGAGTCAACTCCAAACTTGACCTTGCTGCGGCTGAAGAGATCATGCAAAGGCGTATCAGAACAGAGTGGATGAAAGCAGGTGTAACCATGCGTCTGCCTGAAACCATTTACATTGACTGCCGTGCAAAATTTGAGGGTGAGTGTATTTTGGAAAATGGTGTCAGTATTCAAGGTGCAAGCACCATTAGATCTTCACACATTAAAGCAAACTCGGTAGTAGAAAGCTCTACCCTGGAAAATTCAGATTTAGGGCCTATGGGAAGAGTTCGACCAGACTCTATGCTTATAGACACACACATCGGTAACTTTGTTGAAATCAAAAAATCAACACTCAGAGGTGTCAAAGCAGGACATCTCTCTTATATTGGTGATGCCACTGTGGAAGAAGGTTCCAACATTGGTGCAGGTGTCATTACCTGTAACTACGATGGGAAAAACAAATACAAAACCATCATCGGTAAAAATGTCTTTGTGGGTTCTGATACACAACTGGTTGCACCCGTAACCATTGAAGATGATGTCATGATCGCAGCAGGATCTACCATCAACAAAAACGTGGAAAAAGGTGCCCTGGCTATATCAAGAGCACCTATGAAAACTATTAAAAACTTTTTCTATAAATTTTTTGAAATAACAAAGAATGGAACAAAATAAATGCAAGTAAACTTAAACGGAAAATCCATACTTCTTGGTGTGACAGGCAGTATTTCAGCCTATAAGGCTTGTGATCTGGCAAGACTCTTTGTCAAAGCAGGTGCTCAGGTACACGTCGTAATGACACCAAGTGCCCAACGCTTTGTCTCTGCACTCACCTTTGAGGCGCTGACACGAAGCCCTGTCCTTACAGAAGAGACAGAAAGCTGGTCTTCAGACCTTAACCATATTGAGATAGGAAAAAAGTGTGATGTTTTCATCGTAGCACCCTGCTCTGCCAATACTATCAATAAACTCTCCAAAGGTATTGCCGACAACATCCTCACACAAACTGCACTTGCATTTTCTGGCACGATGCTCATCGCACCTGCTGCCAATACTCAAATGTTAAAAAACCATTACACCGTGGGTTCCCTCAAAATGCTGGGAGTTAATGATTACGTGATCATTGAACCTCAAGAAAAACTTCTGGCGTGTGGTGATGTAGGCTCCGGCGCATTGGCTGAACCTTCCGAGATCTTTTTTGCTACTGCAAAAGAACTACTCAAAGAGACATTTTGGGAAGATAGACGTATTGTGGTCACAGGTGGTGGTACACGCGAGAAGATCGATGAAGTACGCTATATCTCCAACTTCTCTTCAGGAAAAATGGCCTCAGCTCTATGTCTGGCACTCTATCTTAGAGGTGCCGATGTTTGTTACCTTACCACCGTAGGCAATGAAGGTTTACCTGAAAGTATCTATACCATTGATGTAGAAAATGCTGAAGAGATGTTGGAGTATACCAAAGATGCCGTACGTGTCTCCAAAAAAGGTAAAATGTCTAAACCTTCTATGAATGCTTCAGACAGACATCTGATCCAAAAAGAGCCTTTTCTCTTTATGGTAGCAGCTGTCGCAGACTTTACTCCGGCATTCCCTCAAGAAGGAAAATTAAAAAAGTCTATGATTGAAGAGTGTTGGAAGATCGAACTCAAACAAACTACAGATATACTCTCCAATATCGATAAAATCGATATAAAAACCATTGCCTTTAAAGCAGAAATGGATGCCCAAAATGGACTAAACGCTGCAAAAGAACTACTTGACAAGAAACAGGTCGATGCTGTGTGCTATAACCTCCTTCAAGATAGTAACAGTTTTGGTACTCAGGAAAACGAGATAAGTTTTATCACGGCAGGTGAAATCATTCCTTTAGGGAAAGCAGACAAACTCTCTCTTTCAGAAGCTATACTCTCACAGGCTCAGAGACTGGCCAATGATTAAACAGCCCCTGAAAAATCTCGCCATAATCATGGATGGTAACGGGAGGTGGGCCAATCGACGTGGCTTAAACCGTACCAAAGGACATGAGAAAGGTGCTGAGATCATACGTGATGTCACTACCTACTGTGCCAAACATCCCAGCATTGAGACCGTAACATTTTATGCATTCAGTACTGAAAACTGGAAACGACCAAAACTTGAAGTAGAGTTTTTGATGAAGCTTCTTGATCGCTACTTGAAAGATGAATTGGAGACATACCAGAAAAACAATGTACAATTCAAAGCCATTGGCAATATGAACGCCTTTTCAACTAAACTGCAAAAGCGTATTCTCCTGACAGAAGAGGCTACAAAACACAACAAGGATCTCATACATATTTTGGCACTGAACTATGGGGGTCGTGCCGAGATCACTGATGCAGTAAACAGACTCATAGCAGAGGGTAAAACGGTATTGGAAGAGTCCGATATCTCCTCTGCACTGCAAACCCCATATTCAGATGTTGATCTACTCATTCGTACCTCAGGTGAAGAACGGGTTTCAAACTATCTTTTATGGCAGATGTCATATGCAGAGCTCTACTTCACTGAAACACTCTGGCCAGACTTTACCAACAGTGAACTTGACGAGATCATTAGTGATTTTGAACAACGAACAAGACGATTTGGAGGATTATCTTAAATGGAAAATATAGCTATAACACTGATTGTTTTCATCTTTGGGGCTATGATAGGCTCTTTTTTAAATGTGGTCATCTACCGCATACCCAAAGGAGAAAGCATAGTATTTCCCTCCTCAAAATGCCAAAGTTGCGCTACTTCACTGAAGTGGTATCACAATATTCCTATTTTCTCCTGGCTCTTTTTAAAAGGAAAATGTGCTTTTTGTAAAGCACCTATTGCCAAACAATACCCTATGGTTGAATTTGTTACCGGTATTATTTTTGTAGCAATTTACTTCAAATTGGGATTGGTCTGGTATCTGCCTTTTGTTGCAGCCTCTTTTGCTGCACTTTTTGCACTGGTCATGATAGACTTCAAATATATGGCAGTCCCTGACAATGTAAACTTTGCCGCACTCATCTTTGCACTTATACAACCCGATTTCCTTCATGCTGCTATGTATGCAGCCATTGCCGCTGGTGGTCTCTACCTTATAGGTCTGCTCTCCTCTTTACTGGCACGAAAGCAAGCTATGGGTGGAGCTGATGTAATCGTCGCAGGAACCATGGGAGCACTGCTTGGATTTCCAAACTTTTTTGTAGCCCTCTTTCTTTCCGCACTGCTTGCCATGATACCTTCACTCATCAACCGTAAAACTGGTGTACCTTTTGTACCTTTTTTAGCACTGGCCACATTTATTGTATACCTGTATGACATGGAGTCAGCAAAACTTTTGGAGACGATTATTTATGGTTAACGTAAGGGCTTATATATCATCAAATTTTACAAAATCATTTTTGACGATATTTCTTCCTTTTTTTCTCATCATTTCACTGGTCTATCTGGTTAAGATCTCTGTACTCACGGCAAAGATACAGATTACTTTTTCTGAACTCTTACTACTCTACTTGTACTCTGTCCCAGACATTGTTTTCTACACACTTCCCATCTCTTTTGTAGCTGCCCTTGCCACGGTACTTATACGCCTCTCTACAGACAATGAGCTCATTGCCATTTATGCCTTAGGTCTTAAAGCCAAAGAGGTACTCAAAGGCTTGCGTCTGCTTGGCTTTCTTTTCTCTTTGCTCCTTCTAAATATCTCATTTTTAGGAATGCCTCTGAGCAAACAGTTCTACAGCTCTTTCAAACAAGAAAAAAAGGCTGAAGCCAAACTCAATATCATACCCGGAAAACTGGGTCAGAAATTTGGAGAGTACTACATCTATGTCAAAGATAAAGTCGATAAAGACTTTCATAACATAGTCATCTATAACCGTACAAATAAAGACAATGAGCAATTCTTTGCTGCCCAAAGAGGTAAACTCAACAAAAAAGGCAAAGCTACCTCTTTGTTACTCGAAGATGGATATGGCTATACCTACAGTGATGTTAAACTCAAACAGGCAAAATATAAAACCCTTGAAGTATATGACAAAAGCAGAAAAAAAGATTTCCATTTTGAAGATATTATAGAGTTCTGGTCGGAAGCAAAAACAAGTGAACGAAAACTTCACCGATTACTCTTCTATATGTTTGTCTCCTTGATACCACTACTCTCAGTCTATCTGGTTGCTGCCTTTACTATGATCAATCCCCGTTATCAGGAGAACCGTACCTTTTTGATTATCTTTCTTGCCGTACTTTTCTTCTATGTCATCGCATCCACTCTACAAAAGTGGGGCAATTTTTACTTCTTTGGGCTCTCTGTATTCCTAAGTTCTGTATTAGGAAGAGTACTCTTTCATAAACGGGTCGCAAGGTACTTCTAAATGCAGGATATAGTATGCGGGTAAAAGCAGTTATCGCCTATGATGGCAGTGCATTTTTGGGTTTTCAAAAACAAAAAAGTACTACACAAACCATACAACATGCCATTGAAGAGGCACTGCATTCTTTACATATAGATTCAGACATTGTTGCCAGTGGAAGAACCGATGCAGGCGTACATGCAACAGGTCAGGTAATACACTTTGATCTTCCGGAGTTTTGGAAAGATCTTGATAAATTGAAAATGACACTGAACAGAAAACTCAAAGAGGTTAAATTCAAACATATTACACAGGTTCCCCTCAATTTCCATGCAAGGTTCTCTGCACAAAAAAGAGTTTACCGTTATGTGTTCAAGACATCTAACGTTTCAGTCTTTGAAAAAAAATATGTATCATACTATGCGCCTTTCGATACTGATCTTCTCAAAGAAGCTCTCCATGCATTTGAGGGGCAACATGATTTCGCCTACTTTCATAAAACCGGAACAGTGACCCATACGACCATCAGAGAGGTTTACAGAACAGCTTACCTGCAGCGGGGAAATTACCACTACATCTATTTTCATGCAAACGGTTTTCTGCGTTCACAGGTCAGAATGATGGTTGATGCAGCAATGCGTTGCACCACACAGGAGATAACATTCTCAGACCTCAAGGAACAGTTGAACTGCAAAATAAAACATACCAGCAGACTTGCACCACCAGAAGGTCTCTATCTGGCTAAAATTTTCTACTGATCCAGTTTCCTTTTTATTTCATCAGCTGTTGCATTGATACTTAACGTTTGACAACATGCATTACTTTCTTCTTTATCAGATATAAACATCAACGGTACCGCGTTTCTATTAAGAATAAGATCAACCATTAAACACTGTATTTTCATAAAATGAGTTGCATCAAATAATATATAATGATAATATTTATTTTCCAGCTTATTCATAAAATTATCCATACTAGTAGCAACATCTACATCATATCCAAGATTGTTCAGTATTGTTACATAAATATGTGTAGTCAGTGAATTTTCTCTATAAAGCAATATGTCAAATTTAATCATTTCATTATTCTCTATAACAGCTGTCTCATTAATTTCTTCCATACTATGTATATTTTCTTGAGTTGAAACTTCGACATTGTCTTTGAGTATTCTATCTGAAAAATACTCTAGAAGTAAGGTTCTCAACTTGTCTAATTCTATCGGTTTGGAGAGGTAATTGTCCAGACCTGCATTAAGGTATTTTTCCCTGTCCCCCTGTAGAGCATTAGCTGTTAACGCAACAATTGGAATATGATGTTTTCTATGTTTTTCTTCATATTCTAAAATCTTTTCAGTCGCTTCAATTCCCCCCATAACAGGCATTTGTATATCCATGAATATCATATCATATTCATGGTTTATACGATGATTTAAGGCTTCCTTTCCATTATTGGCTAATGTAACCTCTATGCCAAATCCGTTCAATACACTCTTAATAAGCTTTTGATTGATAGCATTGTCTTCAGCAACCAATACATTCAAGTTTCCAAAAATTATACTATTGGTGACAAGTACTTCTTTCACCTCTTTTGTCTCTTCATGTACAACATCAAGTGACTTTAAAGTTTTGGTCAAATTAAGAGGTTTATAGACAATTTTATCAATCTTATATTCAATCTCATCTAATTTGTCTTTTTTATCACTCGTAGTGAGTAATATATATTTTGTATCAAGGTCAAGATATTTTTCTATCTCACCTTCTCTACCAAAATATCTATGATCAATAAATATAATATCCGGCAAGTCAGAAGATTTTCTTTCAAGAATCTCTTCTACACTGTTTATACTGAAAGTAGCTCCTGTATATTCAACATACTCTTCCAAGTTTGGATTTACTTGTTCCTTTACATTATCATTTGGTACAAGTAACGCAACATCAAATCCATTCATATTTGGTATATCTTTTTCTGCAACTTCTTCAGATTTATCTAAATTCAATGTAAAGTAGAAAGTTGAACCTTCACCCTCGATACTCTCAATATCAAGTTTTCCCCCCATAAATTGAACCAACTTTGCGGAAATAGACAATCCCAATCCTGTACCACCAAATTTACGGCTTGTACTTACATCTGCTTGAGAAAAAGCATCGAATATTTTCTTTTTTTGTTCATGGGTAATTCCTATACCTGTATCTTTTACAGAAAACTTAAGTTCTATATTTTTATCATCTTCGGTAAGCTTTTCAATCCGTACATCTATGCTACCTCCTAAATCAGTAAACTTTATGGCATTACTTACCAAGTTAATTAAAATCTGAGAAATTTTAGTAGGATCACCTCTAAGCATATTTGGCATTTTTGGGTCAATATAGACAGTAAGGTCAATATCTTTTTCTGCAGCCCGTGCCCCATACGATTCTATGGCTGACTCAAATTTTTCAACTGCATTAAATGAAATGTTTTCCAATTCGATCTTGTCTGCTTTTATCTTGGAAAGATCCAAGATATCATTTACAATAACAAGCAGGTTATCAGAACTATGCTCTATCACATTAATGAATTCTTTCTGCTCAGCATCCACATCTGTCGATTTGAGCAGTTGTGTAAACCCTACAATTCCATTTAGCGGAGTACGTATTTCATGTGACATATTTGCAAGAAAAAGGTCTTTAGCCTGATTAGCTTCTCTGATGGTTTCTGTCAGGAATTTATATATTTTATTGATCTCTCTATTATCAATCAGTATCTTTAACTCTTTTTGCTGGTCTATGTTAAGTACGGTTTCAATATCTCTAAGTGTATCTTCAAAAAGCTGCTTATCTTTATTGATATTATTATAAATAACAAGAAGTATCAAAAGTAGTAAAAAGGTAAGCGCTGTACCACTAGCATACTGTATCAGTTCTGCTTTACTTGTATTAATATTCTCTTTCACATAATTCTTAGCCGATAAAGAAAGAATACCCTGTGATAAAGCAACATATTCCATCTTTTGTTCAACCTGTGCCATCCATTCATCAGGAGTAATATCATAGTTTCCCGTCTGTGCACCATATAATATTTTGGCACGCTCTTTTAACCCTATTTTACTATACTGCTCCGGTGTCAGTAATCCACTAAGTTTAGATACGATCGCTTTATTCTTCAATAATACAAATTCCGGTAGTGTATCATACAATAGAATATTATCCCACGATATCAAGTCTTTATTACTCATTTTTCTTGATGCACGCAAAATAAAAATAATACCTGAATTTTCCAACTGTATATTTTCCTTCAACTTACTGAAGGTACTATATGTATGTAAATAACTTTTCATTGCAGGAGAAGCATCTGAAGATGCAACAATTTTCATAGCTCCTAGCAAAGAGTTAAATATCTTATTATGATACACTTCGAATAGTATACTTTCATAGTCTTCACTCAAAGTATCAACCCTTGTGCGTACATACTTCAAATTCTCTTTGGCGGAATCAAAACGTTTTTTATATATTGAAAAAACTTTATTTTTATCTATATACTGGTACATATCAGATATTTTCAGATCAACATTATTTCTTGTATCTTTAACATCGTTAAAACCATTCTTTCCTTCATTTGTCATATAAATAGCACTCGAAAGCCTCTCTTTTGCTATTGCATCCAATACACTGTCCAACTGTTCGACAAATTGGAGATTTTTACTTCCATCTAAAGTTTTTTCATATTTGATATAAGATTCATATGTATAATATGATGCACCAGCAAATGCGATCATTACAATCAAAATAAGGAAGTTGAAGATACTTTTGTTATTGATGATTTTCATTCTATTTCCTTATTATTGGTTTTTACTGTGATACAGTGTCAACTGGGATACTATGTTTTCTAAATTTGAGACAGATATCAACATGAGTTTTGGTATAAACAAAGTATTGGATTGATTAAAGAACTTACGTGTCGGTGTCCATGAAGTATCAAGTTCCTGCTGTATACTCTTTATTTCCTTTGGATAATTATATATGGATAATTTCAGAAGGTTTTCTTCAATTTGAATCATGGCTTTATTGAGCTGTTCTTTATTTGTTGTATTATCAAATCCCGTATTTAGTGCCATATAATATTTGGTCACTCTTTCAAGAAGATACTCTATTTTTTTTGTTGCCATGAGCATTTTTTCTTCATTTGAAAAATCATACTTATGAGCACGTGCAATGGAATCTGCACCTTCAAGAAGTGTTTCACTGTAGTCAAGCATCAGTGCTGCTTTTTCTTCATCCGGTTTTTCATTGAATATCTCTTCAATTTGATCTTTACTGTAAGCAAGAAACTCCAACATATCTTTGGTATCTGAATCTTTGGTTGTTGTTGCAATTACTCTTAAGTCACTGCTCAACATATTTAACTCTTTTTTCAGTCTGTTCTTGACATCTCTCTGTTCTGGATTTTTATATAGAAAAAGATAATCTTTCACTATCTTTTGACTTAAATATCTAATATTCTCAGAAGCTTCTATGACCTTTACGTCTCCTCTTGTTGCAGCTTCCGCAAAAATCACTATGCCAAGCAACAAAAAAGAAACACGAAATAACGTTTTCATGGTTTCCCCTTATTTATATAGCTTCACATAAAGCTCTGTAATTTTATTCATCTTTTTCGTAATATCATCTGTCGTATTGAAGACGATCAGAGGTAACCCGCCTTTTTCAATATTTAGATAAAACTTATATACAATTTTCCAGAGTCTGTCGATTTCGTTAAGCTTTTTGTTGATCTCCGGTGTATTTGCCGAGTTTGCCATCAGTGCGGCATGTGACTCCGTAAATTCTGCTACTGCTGCTTTCATCTGATCAATAGTATTCTTATCTTTTATCCCTGCATGATAAGCGATATAATATTTGGCAATACGCTGGGCAAGCATTCTCTGTTTACCTGCCTGACCTACAATTTTAGACTCTTTAATTTTCACTGTCTTTTTCAGTGAGTCAACAACATATTGACTACCTTCAAGCATAGATTCACTTAAATCTATAACAAGTTGCGCATTATCTATAGTAAAAGGTTCTTTTGCAGTTGCTTCAAAATCCTCACTTGACATTTCAACAAATGCAAGAAGATTTGTAATGTCCGGATCATTAATAGATTTGACAAGTATTTGTTGGCCACTAAGTAGTTCTTCTAATGACTCTTTGAGTTGTTTATTTGCTTTGGCCGGTGCAATTTTTTCCCCTGCATAAAGGTAATCTTTCGCAATACGCTGAGAAAGCATTCTTTGTTTACCTGCTATATCGATCAACCTTACTGTATCTGCTATTACTTTTATATCTTCAGACGGTGCCTTTGCCTCTTGTGCCATACTTAGTCCAGACAATACAAATATTGCTACTGCCGTTAAACCTATATTTTTCAGTATTTTTCTTTTCATTTCTAATTTTCCTTTATTTACTTTCAAAAGCAACATATTTTTGTGTTACACTATTCATATTGGCAAGAATGTCATTCGATTTCTTGTAGATCAACGTTGGAACAAATTTGGAATTTGATCTGCTCATCATTTCAAAGAACATAAACGATCTTCTCACTTTTACCAAAAGGACTTTGATCTCTTCTGTTGTCAAATCTGATCTTTCCAATTCCTCCATTGAAGTTTTAAAAAGCTTCATCGCCTCATCAAGTTTTGTTTTGAACTGAGGGTCATCAACTTCCCAAACTTTCAACATATATAGACTGGCCATTCTTTGTGAAAGCATTCTCTGCCGACCAGCCTTATTGACAATTTCTCCAGATGCTTTTCCGGATGCTTTGGCAAAAAGTTTTGTTGTCTCATCTGACGCCTTCAAAAGTGCATCAAGATCTATCTGAAGTTTTGCAACCTTTTCTTTACTTGGTGCTTCAGCAAGTGTTTTATGAATAGGAAGCCAAAGTATTTTCACTTTTTCTATACTTTTTTTAATCTCATCACTCTTGCTATAAGTTGCTAAAGACTCCAAATGGTCCTGAAAATCATTTGAAATTTTTTTAAGATCTTCTCCAGGTTTACCAAAAGTATTTCCCATGCCTATCATGGCATAATCTTTTAATATACGTTGTGTATACATTCTCTGCTTGCCTGCAATATTAACAGCATCTTCCGAACTTGTGATCTCCACTGCAGAGACGGGTAAACTCAGCATGATAATTAAAAGCAAAGAAATTATAATTTTATTTTTCATCAAACCATACTCCTATTTCTCCTGTGCGGCATACAGTCCCGTTGCCGTATTCATATCTTTTAACATTTCATTTGATTTTTTGTAAATAAGAGAGGGGATGAATTTACTACTTGACTTGTTCATCACTTCAAAAAATCTAAATGCTTTTCCAGATCTATTTAGCAATACCATGATCTCAGGAGTACTCATTTCCGACTTTTTAAGTTTTTCCAGAGATGTTTTATATAGATCCATTGCTTTTGTCATTTTTGTTTTGAATTCAGGGTCATCTATCCCCCATACTTTGAGCATATACAAACTGGCCATTCTTTGGGAAAGCATTCTCTGCCTTCCTGATATATTGATGATCTCACCGGAAGTTTTCCCTGTCTGTTTGGCAAAAAGTCCCACTGCATCATTGGACTGCTTAAGTAATTTTTCCAGATCTTCCTGCATCTTTCTGGCTTTCTCTTTACTCGGCTTTTCATTCAGAGAAGCTTTTATGGGATCCCACATCACTTTTACTTTGTCAAGACTCTCTGCTGTTGCTTTGTCTTTGTTGAATGCAATAAGTGCAGCCAGATGGTTTTCAAAATCAGTCATGATCTTTTTCAAATCTTCTTTCGGATTTCCAAAGTGATTCTCCAATCCGACCATAGCATAGTCCTTTAACATTCTTTGGGTGAACATTCTTTGTTTTCCCGCAACATCGACAGCGACTGAAAGATTTTTAATTTCAATAGCATGTGCATAAGTAAAAAAAAGAGAGGGAAGAAGCACTGTTTTGAGTACTTTTTTCATAATGTGGGACACGGCATACTCCTGTGTACTATAAATTTTACAGTAACATAAAAGAGTATTTCAGCAACATTCGCAAATCTATTGGCAGTCTGGAGATCTCTATTTTATGAGACCCATAACTTTCCGTCCCTGATTCACAACAAGTTTGGCTTTGTAACTCAAATATCATATTTGTAGGAGTATTCCTACAAATGTTACATAGTAAATTGTACTTATTCATAACTTGAATCAACCTTATTCATAACTTGAATCAAACTTATTCATAACTTGAATCAAACTTATTCATGAAATCAGATATGAATTTTGGGTTTCATTTAAGTTAAGAAAGATGTTTTTACATTCTTTTGCTAAAATACTTAAAAAAGAGAATACTATGTTTATGAAACAACTTATCCTTTTGCCTGTTACTTCATTCATACTTTTTGCTTCAAACGATATGGAATCCCTCTATCTTCAAAATGCCTGTAATGCTTGTCATGGAATGTATGGAGAGGGAATGGGTGCATCTCCCAGACTGCAAGGACAAAAAGAGGCTGTATTGCTTAGGAGACTCAAAGATCTTCAACGAGGAAAAACACGTTCGGCTTTTGGTACGATTATGATCTCTTTTGCAAAATCTTTAGATGAAAATCAGACTATTGAGATGGCAAAGTATCTTTCAACTTTGAAAAAAGTAATTCCTAAAGAGCGCTATGAACATGATAGTTTCGATAATACCGGAGATGGATCATCATAAATAAGAGATAAGTGATTCCTAAAAGGAATCACTTAGTTAGTTAGTGTGTTGCTATTTCAGGTTGTGCTTCTGAAGCCTCAGGTACTTTTTCAACTTCTACTTCTTCTGTTACTGAAGGAGTCTCTACAACAGGGGTTTGCGTAGGTGAATCACTCTGTGTAGCTGATGTTTCTGCCGTAGGAGTCTCCGGGGTGACTGCTTCAGTTTTTTCAACTTCTACAGGCTCCTCTTTTTTAACTTCTTCAGCTTTTTTGCCTTCAGCTGCTTCAGCCTCTTTGGCTGCTTTTGCTTCTTCCTCAGCCTCTTTCTCTTCTGCCACATAATCACTCAGATCATCTTGACAATCAAACAATGCATCATCTTTGATTTTTACAATTTTAACATTTGCGCCATGAGTATAGACAAGCTCTCCACCCTCTTTACCTTGTTTCAAAATACCAACAACAAAGAAAATCAATACAAAAAGATACAACGCTTTCATCAATCCTCTGCTAATAATTGCAGAGAGAAGTTTAAATACCAAGACAACAGCAGATGCCAACATCAGGTAAGTACCAAGGATCTTATGGTCTTTTAACTCTGACTGTCCTACTTCAGTAAGAAGATCCCACGCTGCTTTCCCATCTACAGTACCTGTCAGATACGCAGCTCCTGCTGCAACAACAGTTAATATTAGTAGAAGAAAAGAGATGACACCTATGGCTCTTTTTTTTGCAAACAGATTGATGATTTCCAGTAAAAGTACTACTATTGGCAAAGCAATAATAAAGTGATCCACCGGTGGGTGCATCAATGCCGGTATCTCAAAGGATAATGGTATTTCAGGTATTTTAATAGGGGTTAACTCCATGTGTTCTTCCTTTTTATTTAATTTTAACGATTATAACACAAAACTATTTAGTTTTATGATTAGAGTGGTTTAACAACAACCATGATCACAATCACGATCATCAACAGAGTGGGTACCTCATTGTAAAATCTGAAATACTTTCCACTTTTATATTGAGGATTGTCAATCAGCTTTTTACGAATACTGTTTAAGGAAAAACTATAGGCAACAAGTATAGCAATAAAAAGTAGCTTCACATGCATCCAGCCACCACTTTGAAAAATAGCAGGATTCAGATACAACATGACACCTCCAGAGATCAGAGTTGCCCACATTGCAGGTACGCCTATGTAAGCATAAAGTTTATACTCCTGTACTTTGACAACTTCGCCAAAAGCAACATTGTCTGAGTGTTCTCTATGATAAATAAAGAGTCTAGGCAAGTAAAACAACATTGCCATCCAAGAGGTAAAACTCATCACGTGAAATGCCAATATCCAAGTGTAATAGGTCATTTTATTTCTCCAATATTTCAAAATCTTTTTTGCTGTATATAACCAGCTGTAACTTCTTATAATATCCAAGATGTGCATAGTGTATCTTTAGTTTAGCACCATTTGGCGGTGTAAGATTTTTGTTTTTGAAATAGACAGGGATCTTTTGTCCATTGATGATTAAATGTCTCTTTTTATACACTGCAATAAGCTCTCTTACAACCTCATTTTGACGTTGTATATCTATAGACTGATAATAGGGCTCAAGATCTATTTTACCTTTCTCTTTATGTTTAACCAGAGCAGTGATCTCTTTTAATCCATAATAGCTTGTTATCTCCTGTACCTCAATATCATAGAGTTCTCCCTCTTTCATATCTTGTACAGAACCGTAAAGAAAGACTCCTCTTCCCTGAGGGCTCTGTTTGATAACCGCATACTTGCCACGTTTGAAAACTACCACTATATTTTTCAGTAAAACAGGTTGTTTGAGATTTTTAACCGTATACAAATAGTCAATTTTTTTCTCCAGGACCTGCTTTACTGTTTTATCTTTTGAAGTGGGTATGTAAGATGCATCATCAAAATATGCATAGACAGGTAAATGATCTGAATAGCCTTTACCTGTATGTTTACCACCTTTGATCTCCCAGGCATAAATGTACCCTTTTTTTGTGAAAAGTGTAGGTGATTTAAAGACAGAAAAAGAGTGGTTGACATAATCAATATGCTTTCCGTCAAAAAGTGAGGGTGGTAGTAAAATATGATCTAAAGTACTTCTGTTTCCATAAAATTTATGACTCCATCGCTCTTTGTATGGCAACTCCTGCCAAAGGTTGTAATGAAACCCTTTGGGAGACTTTCTGATTTCAGCTTTATCCAGAAGCTTCCCATTCTTGTTGGTTTTGAGTATCTCTCCTATACCCGTTTTACCCCCTGTATCATTCAGCCTTTTTTTAAGCGTCAAATGAGCATTGTAATTGGAGTTTAAATCCCCCAATATAATGTACTCTTTATTTGCCGGCATACGCGCTATACGTTTTTTTAACCGCTGGGCATAGGCCACACGTTTGCTTTCGTACCCTTTTCTACTTTTTGACTTCCAATGGTTGACAAAAAGAGTTAACGCTTTGCCATCTACTTCAACTTCTACTTCCAAAATATTTCGTACCCTGGGTGCTACAGAAACTTCTATATCTTTAGATTTTTGTATGGGGAATCGTGACAAAAGAGCCACTTGAATAGAAGAGCCTTTTTTATGGGAGATTGCAGCATATCGGTAGGTACACCCTACACGTTTTAAACGTTTTTGCAAAGCCTCAAATATGACACGGTTTTCAATCTCCTGTAAAGCAAGAATATCTGCATTCAATTCACAGATCACTTCAGCAGTATGGTCTAACTTTATGTCTGACATTCTCTTTGACCAGTGATGTTTGCCAGGAAGGTATTCCTCATACTCTGTACCTTGTATTTTGGCATCAAAGAGGTTTTGCACATTATAACTTGCGACTTTAAAAGGTTGTGAAAAAAGAAGAAGAGGAAGTAGGTAGAGTACTAATATGTGCATGAATCCTCTTCTTGTGTAAGATTGCTGTCTTAATGGGTATATATCGCTATTTGGTAGGCAAAAAACTAATTACCCGCACCTAACGAAACATCTTACTAAGCATCTCCATAGCATTGTCAGAACCACCTAACATTTGATCAATTACATTGTTTTCATCTGAAGTTGCCTTGTCTACAACCTGAGGTAGTGCATCTGCAAGTGCTCTTTTCGCACTCACTTCATCAATCCCGAGTTCCTGTGCAAAAGCATTCACTTTATCGTTACCCAATAATGTAGCAATGTCATCAGGGGCAATCGATTTATTCTCACCTTGACCCAACCAGGAACCAACAATCTCACCTAAACCATTTTTTGAAAGGCTGCCCACAATAGCAGCAAGATCAAGAGAACCATCAGAGTTGGCAATGAGTCCTTTCATTGCATTGGCGATTTTACCAATATCCAATCCTGTTGTAGCACTGTCACTATTGCCTTCTATCAATGAAGCACCCATTTTTAATAAATCTGTTAATTCCATCGTATATCCTTTAAATATTGTACTTAAAGTATAAGCAAAAAAGATTTATATAAGTTTAATGGATGACTCTGTCAAAACAATCTTTTTTGATTCAATCAACTCTGTTAAAGTACGTTTATAATTCTTCTTACTCAAACCAAACACTTTTTTAATCTCTTCAGCATCACTCTTATAGGTAAATAACATCTCTCCATCTGCTTCTCTAAGCAAGGTCAAAATGGTGTTTTCAGCTTCACCTATTTTGGCCTGTTTACCAATAGGTTGTAAAGAAAGATCCAGTTTAAAATCTTTTCTTACTGATTTGATATAGACCCTTTTACGATCTCCTACTTTAATATTTTCAAAGATCTCATTGGAAAAGAGCATACCCTCATACTGATTATCGGCAATGACTTTATACCCCAGTGGTGTCTGGGCAAGGACAATGGCATCTAAGACTTTGTTTTGGTGCAATCCCTTCATATCTCGGTTAAAATACTTACCGATTTTCTGTGTTCCATAAAGTCTTCCTGTCTGCTCATCCAGACAAACACGCAACATATACTTTTTACCAATGGTAAAGTACTCTTTTTGCTGAGAAAGAGGTACAAAAAGATCTTTAGGCAATCCCCAATTTACAAAAGCACCGTAAGATTTGTAGTCCACGACAGTAAAATATCCATATTCACCCAGTTTGGCATAAGGCATTTTTGTCGTAGCCACAGGTCTGTCCTCGGAGTCTGTATAGACAAAGACATCTAAAAGTGAGCCCATTGGCATTTCATCTTCCATGATATAGACATTGGGGAGCAGTACTTCATTATAGTCTTCTGCTGTGAGGTAGTATCCAAAGTCTGTATCACGCTCTATTTTGAGAGTATTGACTTCACCGATATTAATTTTATGATTTCTGATTTTTTCTGCTGTAGCTTGTTGGGGCTCTGTTTTTACTGATTTTTCATTTTGCATGTTGTTCCGTTTTATAAATGTTTTGTGGTTCTCCCACAATGATTGTCGTATTATATCTAAATTGTAAAGACAAAGTAATACTTGCCTTTACGTGAAAAGAAGTTTACTTTGCGATCTCTTTCAAATGTGCTGCAAAAACTTCCGGTTTTACAAATCCAGTTAAAGATTTTTCCGGCATATACTTGTTATCTTTTCCAAAGAAGATAATATTTGGCGTACCAAAGAGTTCAAAATGTTTGAGTAACTCTTTGTCATCATCACTGTTCTCTGTCAGATCAATCTTAATGAAGGTAAAGTTTTTAAGTTGCTCCTGTACTTTTGGGTCAGGAAAAGTGATATGTTCCAACTCTGCACAGGCAGTACAGGAGTCTTTTCCAAAATCAACCACAACAGGTTTGTCTGAAGCTTTAACCTCTTTCATAAGACGTGCTACAGAATAGCCTCTGTGACTCGCTTTGTCTTCCTTGTTTGTCGTTACAGTACCAGAAGTTGCTACACCAACTTGAGTAAATTTCTCAAACGGTTTAAACATAGAAGTTGAACCACTCAATGCCCCTATGAAAAGAGATACACCATAAAGCATAAATACAACAGCTAAAAGCTGGAAAAGCTTTTTCGCACCCTGCGTTGCCGTACTTGCATTAAAGACACCCATATAGAGTGCTGAACCGATAAAGAGTAGAGACCAGAGTATTATTGTTACCATATCTGGCAAAATACGTCCTAACATGAAAATAGCGAGTCCAAGCATCATCACACCAAAAACTTGAGAGACAACAGTCATCCAACCACCCGGTTTTGGCATAAATTTACCAGCTCCAATACCTACTAAAAGAAGGGGTATACCCATTCCCATACTCATCACAAAAAGTGCTACACCGCCAAGTAATGCATCTCCTGTATGAGAAATGAAGAGTACCGCACCCCCAAGAGGAGGAGCAACACACGGTCCCACGATCAATGCTGAGAGGAGACCCATAATTGCGGTACCAGCAAACCCTCCTTTTTGTCCAGCTTCATCAGAAGCTTTGGAAATCTTTGACTGCCAGGAAGCAGGTAATCCTATCTCATAATAGCCAAAGAGAGAGTAGGCCAGGGCCACAAACATGGCTGCAAAGACACTTAATACCCATGGGTTTTGCATAGCTGCCTGTATATCTGCACCAAGCAATCCTGCTACCACACCTACTACCGTATATGTCAGTGCCATTGAGACCACATAGACCAATGAAGTAAAGAATGCTTTGGCAATCGATGGTTTACCCTCTCCAGACTGAGAAACGATGATGGAGGACAAGATAGGGATCATAGGAAAAACACAAGGGGTCAATGCCAAAAGCAAACCGAATATAAAGAAAAGAAGAATAATGAAAAAGGAGCTTTCTGAGCTGAGTACATCTGCAATTTTTGCCGTATTCCCTTCTTTTGTTAATGAGGAAATTTTATCAAATACACCTGCTTTTGCACCTTTAAAATTAAATGATTTTACAAATGGCTGATAACAGATACCTTTATCAGAACAGCCTAGAAGCTCAATTTCAAGTATGAAATCTCCAGATACTTTAGAGGTAATATCTTTCAGAGGAATGTCTACAACTATCTCTTTTTCAAATACTTTATCGCCGTCCACTTCATGAGAAGGAGGTCTTTTTACTTTTAAGTCAATTTTAGAAGGAGAAGCAATACGGTACTTCAAGGTATCATCGTCATATACATGGATATGATCTGCAATCGTTATCTTGGTTTTGATTACATCATCTTTCTGTACTGCTGTAATTTGAAATGCCTCTTCAGGCTGTAAAAACTTCTGCTTTTTCAAAGCACTTTGAAAACCACCAAATCCAAATGTACTCAAAAGTAAACTCGAAATTAGTAACTTTTTAATGAAATTTCCCATTTTCTCTCTTTTTTATTAAACTTTTATACCATTCTATAGTAAGATATGTGTATAAGCTGTGTAATAGTACCAAAAATGTATTAATCATTCACAAATCAGGATAGTAAATTATGGCCAACCATCTTAAAAATGAAAATTCCCCTTATCTCCAACAGCATGCTGATAACCCTGTCGACTGGTATCCTTGGGGAGAAAAAGCTTTTGAAAAAGCACGCAAAGAAAATAAAGCCATATTTCTCTCTATCGGCTATAGCTCTTGTCATTGGTGTCATGTCATGGAACATGAATCTTTTCAAGATGAAAAAACAGCTAAGATCCTTAACAAACATTTTGTCTCCATTAAAGTTGACAGAGAAGAACGACCGGATATAGACAAACATTTTCAAGATGTCTACCAACTCATGAACGGCCGCCCTGGTGGCTGGCCAACTTCGATTTTTCTGACTGATGACCTCAAACCTTTTTACTCTGCCACCTATATTCCCGATGAACCCAAATACGGCATGATGAGTTTTACTTCACTGCTTGAGGTCATTGCTGACAAATATAAAAATGAAAAAGAGGTACTGGTCAACGAAGCAGACAAGATCTTAAACCACCTCAATCCAAAAGAGGACAAAATACAGGCTACAAAACTGGATGACAGCATAGTTGGCAGACTGATTGATCAATCAAAACAACTTTTTGACAACCAGCATGGTGGCTTTAACAAAGCACCTAAGTTTCCACAGGCTTCAACCCTCTCTCTACTTATAGACCTCTATCAGATCACTGGAGACAAGGAGCCTTTGAACATGGCATTGCTATCTCTCTCTTCCATGGCAAAAGGTGGGCTCCGTGACCTTGTCGATGGTGGTTTCTGTCGCTACTCCACTGATAATGACTGGCTAGTACCTCACTTTGAGAAAATGACCTATGACAATGCCCTGCTCTCTTGTGTCTATATCAAAGCTTATCATGCAAGCCACAATGACTTTTACAAAGAGGTGGCTTTTGAAACTCTGGACTTTATGTTAGAAAAAATGTCAGAAGAGAGACTCTTTTACTCTGCTTCAGATGCGGATACTGAAGGTGAAGAAGGAAAATATTTTGTCTATACCTATGAAAAAGCATTAAAGTCATTTGCCAAAGCAGGCATCCCCGAAGAAACACATAAAAAATTGGCAAAAGCACTGCACATTTCTAAAGAGGGGAATTTTGAAGGCAAAAATATTGTCCGTGTAAATGACCCAAAATCCATTGATATCCCTTACTACAAAGAGGCTATTGCAGCGCTGAAAAAACGTAGAGTAGATAAGCGTATCTACCCTTTCATTGACAAAAAAGTCATCGTTTCATGGAATGCCATGATGATCACTGCACTCTTTAAAGCAAGCCGTGTAGACAGTAAATATCTTAAACCTGCAATGAAATCTTTAGACAAACTCCTCTCTACAATGTACATAAATTCACAACTTTTCCACTCTACTCTTATAGGAAAAGAGCCAAAGATACACGCCTTTTTAGAAGACTATGCATTCTTGGCAGAAGCACTTATTGAAGCCTATGAAAGTACTTTAGATGAAGTCTATCTCATTACAGCTACAAAACTTGTCAATGCCAGTATTGAGAAATATTATGAACATGGAAAATGGAAATTCTCAAGAGGAGAGTTTGAGACCAATGCAGACATTTATGATACGTCATATCCTTCTTCCGTCTCTACAATGCTTAATGTACTCTACTCTATCTCTTCCCTTGTAGATATTGTCTATAAAAAATTTGTGTTCAAAACTTTGGAGATCTACTCGTATGATGTAATGAGACAGCCTATCTCTACCCCAAAAATGAGTCGTATGGTCATCCGTTACCTTAAAGATGACATTATTATAAAAGCCCAAGAGAAAAATCTCAAAGACCACATTACGGACATAGACACACTTCCCTACCCCTTTACACTTATAAAAAGTGATACAAACGATGGCTTTATGATCTGTAACTCAAACAGCTGTTTCGGACATGAGCGGGATTTTGAGGGAGTGAAAACTATTTTAGAGAAACGATGAGATCTTTAATACCTCTTCTGCTTTTTATATATTTTACTCCCTTTACACTTTTTGCAGAAGATACCCTACAAAGCAGGACCCGCTCTCTGATGGGAACCTATGTAACCCTCTCTTTAGAAGCTAAGCACAACAAAGAGATCTCTTCATCATTTGAATGTATTCAAAAAATTGAAGATTCACTTTCCAGCTATGATCCTGATGCTACACTTTCAAAACTTAACAAAACACATACTGTACCCTTGGACAATTATCTGACTGAAGCTATTATCCTTTCAAAAAAATATTATAAAGAGACAAACGGCTATTTTGATATCACGATCGGGTCGATTTCAAAAAAACTCTACCACTTTGGAGAAGAAAAAACCTACTCCCCCACACAAAAACAGCTTAAAAATGCCACGCTCAATATTGACGGTATAGCGATTGGTGCCAAAAGTATTAAGAGTGATAAAGGTATTGTGGTTGATCTTGGTGGTATGGGGAAAGGATATACAGTTGACAAAGTAGCAGATTATTTAAATGAACAGAATATTACAAAAGGCATTATTGCATTAAGTGGAGACATCCAATGTCTGCATCGCTGCGAACTCTTTTTACAATCTCCCTTTTCACAAGGTACCTTTGCCAAAGTCACAGCAAAAATACCTCATCTTTCCATCTCAACCTCTGGAACATACAGACGTTACACAACACAAAGATCAGAACACCATCTCATTAACCCCAAAACAGCCTCACAGGGTAGAGATTTTGTTTCAGTATCACTCTTTAGCAAAGCCAACAACAGCAAAATAGATGCCTATGCCACAGCCGTTTCAGTCATGCCAAAAAAAGAAGCGATACCATTTTTAAAACAGCACAAAGAGATTGGGTATGTACTTGTAGAAACCAATGGCACTATTGTTTATGGAAATTTAAAAATGTTATTGACAATTACATGGCAAGATAGACTACAGTGTCACGTCAGTGATCATCCATCAAAGTGAAACAGCAACCATAAGCAGTAAAACTAAAAACGTCCCAACAAACAAAGTCATTGATAACAATTTAATCCATCCTGATATTATGAATCCCAATAAAATGGCTCCATAAGAGAAGATATTGAAAAGGAAAAAGAGGAAAAGAAGCATCGAAACCATTAATGATGTTCGTTGAGTAATATTTGTAGAGAACAACATAAAGTGTGCCACGACAAATATGAGCGCACCTATAGCAAACATATGAGGTGTAGCAACCTCTATAAAGTTATGCAGACTTTTTGCTTCGGGAGAGTGAATCACTTTATAGATTGTAGCGATCAAGCCTTCAGAACCTGCCAAACCTTGGGACAAGAAGAAGAGCCAAATTCCCGTTCCCAATATTAATAGGGTGAAAAGAATCATATAAGCTATAGGTATACGATAAAGCGAGAGATTTTTCATTTGAAGTTCAATCTTTTAAAGATCATCACAGACAAAAGAAGTGCCACTGTGTGCCAAAGGAAAAAACTCCCAAGCCAGACATAGACAAAATGTTCAGACCAAATATACGCTGCAAGTAAAGAAATGGGTGCTGCTACACCCGATAAAAAAAGAGTATGAAGTATCATTTTCATCAAAAATGTTTTTTCGTACAGACGAATATAAATAGAAGAGAGTATCAACAGTGTAAAGAGTGTCATAAAAAGATCTACATGCACCTGTAAAAGAAGTGAGTCTATAAGCATAGGTTCTTCAAAAGTCTCCATATTTCCAAAAAGTGTACTCTTTATGCTTGTCATATCTAAACCTATCACATAGGCATGTAACACAACATCCATTAGTAAATAGAGTAACAATGCCATCACCACAGCACCCATCAAATACGCCAAGAGTCGTGAGTGCGAGAGGTCTTTGGTCACTAAAAATTTCATAAGATTATTTCTTCAATACCTGTATATAGATAGCCCTGGCCACTCGGGCACCCTCTGTAATGCCTCGTGCAGAAAGTGTAGCACCTGAAATAGTCGGAATATCTTTTCCCATACTCAATGATACAGAACTATCTTTATTTTTCAGAAGTGCCATCCATTGCCCATTGGGTTTAAATTCCGGTGGTTCTCCAAAAGCCATGATCTCTGAAAATTTTAAATTTCCTGCTTTATCAAAGACATAAAGCACAGTTGCTTTTTTTGTTCTCATTTTTCTTGTGATCAATACACCATATGCAACCACAGACGTACCTTTTTTGATCTCATAATAACGATAGACTTTAGTACGTACTGCTGCTTTTGCCTGTTTTTGAATCACTGCATACTGCGCTTTAGAAAGAATAAGCTGTTTTGCCTCCACCTCTGTCACTTCAGGAATAGAAGACCTGATCACAGTGTCAATTTTTGTATTGGTTTTAGCCATACTGCTTTGGGATAAAGCTATCCCAAGAAACAGTACTAAAAATATGTTTTGTATCTGTAACATGTATTTCCTAATATTAGAAGATGAAACCTAATCCAAGAGAGAAGATCTCTTCTCTCTCTTTTATACCCTCGTCTCTTAGTGCATAATCCACTTTGATAACAGCCTGATCGGCAGGGAAGAAGTTCAAACCGATTGTAGTCTTTTCTGTCTTATATTTCTCTTCATTTAAACCATCCACCGTACTTTGCACCGGATTAAAATTTTCATATTGTGCAAAGATTGGTAGTTTATACTCAATCCCAACTAAGCCACCAATATCATACGCGGTATTGACATAATATCCACTTGCCCTCTCCACTGCCCCAAGAGAAACCTTCTGTGCACCGTCAAGATTGGTTTGTGTGTAGAGTCCGGATGCACTGAACGGGCCGGTTTCATATGAAGCATGTACTTCAAACATCGTTGTGGTTAAACCCGAAATATCATTAACAGGATCATTTTTAAGATTTGATCCACTACCATAATAGACAGATCCACCCACAACTAAACCTGTAGTACCTGTATAGTCTAGGCGTGCTACAAATGCAGGATCAAAAGGTGCTTTTTTATTTGCTCCCTGACGTCCGTTTCTAATCCACTTATTTTGACTTGAGAGACCTTTTGTTTCATCAGAATTCATATTGAGAGCATTCACAACACCCACAGTATATGCTAAACCAAGGTCTGAGAACCTACCATAAACCAAGGCACCATTTTCATGCCATGTACTTGGAAGCAACACCTGCTCCAGTTCTGGTCTTTGTACCGTATTAAAGAGTGTTGGTTCATGTCTAAGGTTGATCATCCCCATAGGTACCAGCAAGTGTCCAAGTCTAAAGTTAATCTCCTCTTTCCATAGAAAATCAAGATACATAAACTCAAGAACAACTTTCCCACCATCTTCAGCATTGGCACCATGTTCATACTCAATCTCTGCATTCAAGATTACATTGTCTGAAAACTTATATCCGAAGTAGGTAATAAATCTATAAACATCGGCATAGTCATCACTTCCTTTTGGATTGGCATAATACATCTCCCCATACCCACCAATAGAGAGTGGATTATCCGAATAATAGACTTTTGATGCTGCTGCACCCATGCCATTGTATGATTTTGTAGTATCTACCAATGTAAAACCACCTGTTTGTGATGCCAGTACCTCTTCAGTCAGTGTCTCATTTTTTTCTTCAAGTGCTGCCACTCTCTCTTCTAATGAATCTGCATGTGCTCCTGTCGCGATCATTGTAGCTAAGCTCAATGTCGTTAATACTCTTTTCATTATTTTTCCTTGTTTTAATTTTGATATTTATTATCACAGTCGTAATATAGAGTCTTTATTCTTAGAGCATAATTAATTTGATAACAATTATCGTTTTATTAATATTTACTTTATTATTGGGGAAGTAAAAGGAATAGAGATACATACCGTTATGAAATAATCATAACAGTATAAAAAAGGGAAGAATTTATAACAAAAATTATTTCTGGATACTGTATTCTTTATTGAGTGATATTTTAAACTCTTGAAAATCACTAAAGAGTTCAGATTCATTTACCAGGTCAGGGATGAGCTTAATATTTCGTAGCATATCTTCCACCTGTTTAGGCATACCGACAAAATAGACTTCAATGCCTCTTTTTTCCAATGCTAAAACAGCATCTTCAATAGCGTACATACCACTTTGGTCAATATAAGGTACCTCTTCCAATCGAAAAACCACTATATTCACTTTTGGCAACTTTGTAATAAGTTCTGTAAAATGAGACGCAAAACCAAAGAAGATGGGACCATAAAATGACTGTACATAGACTTGCTGCGAACGATCTCCATCTTTTTCTTTCAAGTTCATCACTTCACCTGTCTCTTCCTCTATCAAGATGGCACTCGCTTTATTTTCAGCAATATCAGACATACTTTTCATAAAAAGTATAGATGCCATTACCATACCTACAGCCACAGCCTGAAGTAAATCTACAAATGTGGTAAGAATCAATACAATCACCATAATAAGTGCTTCTGATTTAGGTACGTGCATGATATGTTTTAACCCTTTATAATCTACGATCCCTATACCAACCGTAATCAAAATACCTGCCAATACAGGGATAGGAATAAGTTTTGCATAGGCCCCTGCTCCCAAGAGTATAATCAAAAGTGTAACACCATGGATAATTCCTGAGAGTTGTGTACGGCCACCCGAATCAATGTTCACTACAGTACGTACCGTTGCACCTGCCCCGGGAAGTCCACCGATGAGTCCTGCAACCACATTTCCAAAACCTTGACCAATAAGTTCTTTATTTGAGTTGTGTTTTGTTTTTGTTTTATTATCAGCAACCACTGAAGTAAGAAGTGAATCAATTGATGCCAAAGCAGCCAATGTAAGTGCTGGTACAACCATATTCATAGGATGATGCCAATCCATTGCGAGTAGTGTATCTATATGTATATCAGGAAAACCTTTGGGTATATCACCAATTATAGGCACATTCATCTCAAATAAAACAGAGATGATGGTCAAACCTACCAGAGCTACCAAAGCTGACGGTACTTTTTTTGTTACTCTTGGAAAAAGGTAAATAATAGCTATTGTTGCCAAAGCAAGCAGTGCTGCTTGTGTGTTGACATGACCCACAATATTTCCTAAAGAGGTAAGGATTTCCACTACATCAGAAGGGGACTTCAATCCAAAAAATGGAAATATTTGCAAAGCAATAATAATGAGTCCAATACCAGACATAAATCCAGAAACTACAGGGTATGGCATATATCGAATATATTTACCTATACCAGATACACCCATAAGAATTTGAAAAATTCCAGCAAGTACAAAAGTAGCAATAATCGTTCCAAATGCTGCTTCGAGTGAACCATATATTGCAATTTCACCCGCAATAACAGCGGCAGATACCACGACCATCGGTCCCGTAGGTCCAGATATTTGTGTTTTTGTACCACCAAAAATTGCTGCCAAAATACCCAGAGCAATAGCTCCATACAATCCAGCGATGGCACCCATTCCTGACTGTACACCAAAAGCAAGTGCAAGCGGTAGTGCAACTACCGCTGCTGTTAAGCCACCAAATATATCTCCAAAGAGTGTTTCTTTGTTAAACATCTTCTTCTCCTTTTTTGAAAACATCATTTTCATTTAATAATCTATTTATTCGTTTCATCATCTTTTCCTTTTATAGTAAAAAAGTTCAATTTCTTAAACATAGTAAACGCTATACGTTTAAAAAGCAATATGAGGGTGTTATAAAATTAAAAAGTTAGGAAAAAAGTGGGGGTTTGTAGAGGGTATGGTCGTAACTGAAGGTATAATTTTTAGATTGAGAAAATGCCAAGGGTTCACTAATGAAAAACTGTACACAAAATATCTCTGAAAGCCATATATCTAATCTGTCATCACTCTTATCTGTCTGAGCATCTTCTTTGATATCTTCACAAAATGAATCTATAATAGAAGATTGAAAATTTTTCTCATACGAAAGTAACGTACTGGAGTAAGATAAACTTAACAATAAAAAGAGAGTCAAAATTATTGCTTTCATGCTTTGATTATAAGTAAATCAAGTAAGGATGTCAAGTCATCTCCGAATCAGAAGCTTTTCCCTATGCCAATGGTTGCTTTATAGTCCATTTCACTTTGGACACCGTTATAATCTTCATAGATAGGTATACCTACAGCAATATAGGCCGAATAATCTTTGTTGCTTATAAACTGTAATCCTGTTGTAGCAAAGATAACATGGTTTCCGGTATTTTCAACATCAACCCCATAATGCATATCTTTTTGTGCAACCTGCCCATTTAACTCAACAAAAAAGTCTATTGAGTAATCAAATGCTTCATGACCATGATGCTCCTCTTGAGTATGATGTTCATGCTCTTCTCCTATAAGTTTATAGGCAAATGCAAAGTTATAACTAAAGACATCTCCCATTTCATACCCGTAGTTACCTTCTGTATTGTATTTATAAAGTATATTGGAATGTAGTGAAAAACCTTCAAAATCTTTAGTAAATGCTGCACCGACAAAGTAATCCCATGAACCTGAACCTGGCTGCAGGTCTGCTTCTAAAAGTTCATCTCCATCATATATATCTGTTTCTCCTGTAGGTGCCTTAATACCCGCGAGTAACGCAATTTTTGTTTTATCGACATCATAAATTTTATATTGTAAAATGGCAGAGATATCTCCTATGCCTTCTGAATCCCCATGTAAGTGAACTACATCTCCATGAATAACACTGGCATCATATGCATGGTTTTCTCCTGCACGTATATTCTGACGTGAAACATACGGTAACAAAACATTTAAAGTTAAAAGGTCTGTCACACCGTAAGAGAGAGAAACAGAATAAGTATTGATACTGTCAATACTATGTATATGTTCTGAACCATTTGCTATAGCTTCTGCTATTTTGGCATCACTCAAAGGGGTATTACTCAAACGTTCAGCATTTATTCCCAGATAAAAGCCACCCTCTTCCATTGTCCCTGCAGACATAGTATAGACTGCCCCTGAACCACCGGCACCTAAAACATGTGAGGAGTTACAGGCCCATAGTGGGACAGATCCAAAAAGTAGTCCTATCCATAAATTTTTCTTGACTCTTTGCATAAAGATCTCCCTGTCTATTAAGTTGTGAAAGTATACATACCCAATATTAAATAGATGTTAAACCTTATTTTTGTCATATACTATACTTATATTAAGTTAACTTCATGTCATTTTTATATAGACTCTATATAATTTAAGACTTTAATTAATATAGGAAAAAATAATGAAAAAACTCCTCTTGCTACTTACTATCCTTACCGTTGCACTTTTTGCTATATCAAATGAGAGCAAGATTTGTCAAAAATGCCACCCTATCATCTATAATGAATATTATACCTCTTCACATCGCAAAGCCTCAGTTGTCAACAATCCCATCCATAAAGCCTACTGGAACAAACATCCTAAAGATGAGAAAGGATACACCTGTGCAAAATGTCACTCACCCAGTGACAAAAAAGTCATGAAAACTGGTATTTTAGAAGAAAATGATATCCAGAAACATGAGCCTATCTCTTGTGTCTTCTGTCATACTATTAAAGAAGTAGACAGTGGTAAAATGTCCAATACCAACATCACTACAGGAAAATTAAAAGAGTTCTATACTGCAGAAACATCAAAAAAAGGGTCAAAGACTGCTGAGTTTAAAACAGAATCTTCATGGTTTGGTCTGGTTAAAACAGTGAAAAATTCCCCTTACCACAAAATAGACTACAACAATGAGAACTACTACAACGGCAATGTCTGTATGGGCTGTCACTCACACACCAATAATGAGCATGACTTTGATATAGTCATGCTTGATGCACTTATCGGAAAAGGT
This sequence comes from Sulfurovum sp., assembly GCA_027081115.1. GTDB lineage: Bacteria > Campylobacterota > Campylobacteria > Campylobacterales > Sulfurovaceae > Sulfurovum. The sequence goes on along the minus strand of JALWLD010000054.1, from coordinate 17,094 downwards.
GACAAGAATACCTGTATCACCTGCCATATGCCCCAAGTACTTGGTTCAAAAGTAACCATCAATGAGACCAAAACCCATGCTTTTCATGGTATAGCAGGTATCTACCATATGAACAAAGAGATGGGAAAATACATTGACTTTAATGTCAGTAAAACAGACAAGGGCTTCACAGTCGATGTTATCAACCAGGCGAACCATGCCCTTTTTGGCCAGGCACTACGTGAAGGAAAACTCAAAGCAAGTATTGAAAGAGAAAAGAAAACCATTACCCTTGAGCCTTTTGTCTTTACCCGTATCTTGGCAAAAGAAGGAAAAGAGGCTATGCCATGGGATGCTACAGATACCCTGAAAGATACACTTATTTATGGCCATAAAAAGGTAGCTTTTGATGAAGTTCTACAGGCAGGAGATCTACTTACACTTACATTGGGAGTACAACTCTTAACCTCAAAAGGTGCCAAAGTATTAGGACTTGAAGAAAACAAAGAAGTCAGTAAATTCAGGATCTTAAAAACAGAAAAAATACAATTTTGATTTTTATGCAACATAGGTTACAGACAAGTCGGAGAAAATTTGTCATAATTCACTTGTAATTAAAATACGAACCATTAAAGGTTCATACAAAGGATATATTATGACATGTAATGTAGGAACAATAGACAGAGATCAGGTAACCCCTCTATTCGAAGAGCTTGAACAAAAAGGCAAAGTCATTTTACATAGAGGGAAAATAGAACTACAATAACTCCCTCTACTGTAAAGGTATATAGCCAACTCCCTGATAAAAACCTATATACAATTCCCCTCTTTATCGTCAATATCAACAAATAACTGTTTTTTTATTTCAATATTATTATCAGCCGAAGTAACAATGAAATCTTCTATAGTCTCTACAATATCATGATCAATAAATTGTGCTCTGCTTCCATCTATCAGGACAGTACTGTTAGCTTCTACTTGCGAAAACAGCTTTCTTAAAAGTGCTTTATTGAGGAAAGTAACATCTTTATGCAGTGTAATCACATAGTGTGTCCCTTCCTGTTTCAAACTAATCGCTTTTTTATAGTTACTATGGATAACAAAAAAGAGCCCTACGACAATTCCTATGGAAATTCCCTGCAAGAGATCCGTTAGTAGAATGGCAATAATCGTAATAATAAAAGGTAAAAACTGATCCCAGCCTTGTCTATAAAGTGTTTTAAAAAGATGTGGACTTGCCAATTTATAGCCCACAAATATCAAAATAGCTGCCAAGGTTGCCAGAGGTATCATATTGAGTACGGAAGACAAAACAAGTACAGATAATACAAGCCACCATCCATGCAAAAATGAAGACATTTTTGTCTTTCCTCCTGTATAGACATTGACAGAGCTACGCACGATAACAGATGTTACAGGTAAACCACCTATCATACCACTGAGGAAGTTTCCTACACCCTGAGCTTTTAATTCTCTATTGGTAGGTGCCACACGTTTTAAAGGATCCAATTTATCTACCGCTTCCAGGCTCAACAGTGTTTCAATACTCGCAACAATAGCCAAAGTTATAGCAATCACATAGACTTGAGGATTGCTCCATGCTGAAAAATCAGGCATAACAAATAGTCCACTCAACGCTTCAAAACTCTCTATTTCAGGGATGGACACAAGATGGCTTTTCTCCAAACTCCATTGGGGGAAATAATACGTACTGAACATCGTATAGAAAATACCCAATACCACAACAACAAGTGAAGCAGGTACATTATTAAAGATACGATAGCGCTTTACAGCATCTAACTCCCATACAATGAGAATCAACAGTGAAATTAAGCCTATCAAAGTAATTTGAGGGGAAAAAGCACGGAAAGATTCTAATAAAGCCTGCATACTCATAAATGCTCCATCAAGCATATAGCTGTCATCTCCTTCAAAATTAATATCATATCCCAAAACGTGCGGTACCTGTTTGATGATCAATATAAGCCCAATACCTGCAAGCATACCTTTAATGACTGATGAGGGGAAAAATGCCCCGATTGTACCTGCTTTCATGTATCCCATGATTATTTGGATCACACCTGCGATCATCACACTTAGCAAAAACATGGAAAAACTTCCCAGTGTCTCTATAGCATTGAGTACAATCACTGCCAATCCTGCAGCGGGGCCGGCAACACTTAGCTGAGAACCACTTAACCATGAGACAACAAGGCCCCCTATGATACCGGCAATAAGCCCGGAAAAAAGTGGTGCACCTGAAGCAAGTGCAATTCCTAGACAGAGCGGTACAGCCACTAAAAAGACAACTATACTGGCACGAAAATCCTCTTTAATATAGCTCAAATAGTAGTCAAACCTTTTCTCTTCTTTCATTTTTTATCCTTTCATCTAACCATAAATATACATGAGAATAGAGGTATCTACCTTACTACCCTCTACTCTACTCATACCAATGTATCCAAAGAGCAAAATATCTTTTCATCTGGATCATAATATTCAATATCTCCCGTTGAAATATTGTAAATCCACCCATGCAACTGTATGCGTCCTGCTTCTACACCCTCTTTCACATATGGATAGGTCAATAGATTTTCTATCTGTGATACTACAGAGAGTTTCTCTGTAAGACGGAGCAGGTTCTCTTTGGAAGCATCACTTCCCAAAGTTTCCACTGCAAGGTTTTTTGCCTTTTCCCCAAGGGAGAGCCACTTTTTTGTGTGAACGAAAGCATATGTATCTACACCATCATAGAGGGCTTGTATCGCACCACACTGTGTATGACCGCAAATAATAATCTCTGAAACATTCAACGCACTTACCGCATACTCAATACCTGAAGCAGTAGAGTGGTAGTCTTCATCTGGTTTGAATGGTGCTACAAAGTTTCCTACATTTCGAATAACAAAAAGATCACCCGGTATTGTTTGAGTGATTAGGTTTGGCACTACACGAGAATCGGCACAGCCTATAAAAAGTGCTTTAGGTTGCTGCCCATGTTTTGCCAACTCGATCAGTTTTAATTCATTCTTTTTAAAATAACTGTTTTTGAAGAGCTCATTTCCTTTGAGCAATTTACTTGTACGTATCATCATAATCTCCTTTTAAAATAAGAGGAGTACAACCATATATTCTCTACCAAAAAGAACTCTGTTTACCTTATTAATAAAAAAGGTATAGCACTATATAGATAAAGACAGCTGGTTATACCAAGCATGTAAAAATATAAAATTAGGGGGTAGTTATTTTAGAAGAAGCGTGGAGGTTTATGGTCCCGTTCAAAATACTCAGAAGGTATAGCCGATTTACAAGCAGAAGAAGGCATTTCATCAGAAAAATATAATAATACAATACGTTCTGTATCTAAACACTCTTTCTCTTCAGCTGTGTTATCACTCTTTTTATCTTCTTTGGCATCTTCAGAAAAAACCTTTAATGCTGCACTCTCATCTATAGATGAGATATCGGCCAAGATATAGGTACTGCTTAACAGTAAAAAAAGTGTCAGTACTATTGTTTTCATATATCCATCATAGAACATTCTTTCTCTCTTTGTCAAGAATCATAGGAAAATTCTCTACTAAAATCGTAAAAGAAGTAAAAAATACCCAACTAATAGTGTTTTTGATATATTCTCTCTTCTCATACTTATCAAAGTAGGGATATCGTAACGATAGTATGGATATAATGCCTCACATGAAAGATAGCTTGAAGATATTCGCGGGTGATTTAAAGAACTCCTTTAAAGACCTGCTTCCCATTATCATTGTTGTAGCACTTTTTCAGGGCTTGATCATTCAGTCTGTACCGGAAAATCTTGCATCCATAGTCATAGGTCTAACTATTGTTGCAGTAGGGCTTGCTCTGTTCATTCGCGGACTTGAACTGGGTATTTTCCCTATTGGAGAAGGGCTTGCTGTAGATTTTGCAAAAAAAGGCTCAGTATTCTGGCTACTTACTTTTGCTTTTACTATTGGTTTTGCCACCACTGTTGCAGAACCGGCACTCATTGCCATAGCCAATAAGGCAGCACTCATCTCTCATGGTCTCATCGATGCCTTTTGGCTGCGTATGACCGTAGCTCTCTCTGTTGGTTTTGCCATAGCACTGGGAACACTGCGTATTTTACTTGGACATCCTGTATCCTACTACATCATCGCTGGATATATTCTGGTTGTTATCATTACCTTTTTTGCCCCTGTAGAGATCATTGGTCTGGCCTATGATTCTGGAGGTGTAACCACTTCAACTGTAACCGTTCCTTTAGTTGCAGCATTAGGTATTGGCTTGGCATCAAGTATTAAAGGTCGTAACCCCGCCATTGACGGGTTTGGACTCATTGCTTTTGCTTCACTTACACCCATGATCTTTGTGCAGATCTACGGCATCATTGTCTACAGTATGGCAGACCCTACCACACTTCCTGAGCTTTCAACAGCTATACCGGAACAAACAGTACATGTAGTACATCAGTATACATTTTCTGCCTACAATACTTTTATGGAACTTGTCAATACCATTAAAGATGTCACGCCCATTTTGGTCGTGATCTTCTTTTTCCAATATATGATCATAAAAAAACCCGTAGCACACCTACATAAGATCATCACCGGTATCATCATGGTTATCTTGGGACTCTATGCATTTATTGTCGGTTTGGAGATGGGACTTTTCCCTATTGGAGAAACCATTGCTTTCCAGCTGACCGATATGAAGAACAATCTACTTATCTACCTCTTTGCCTTTCTCATTGGTTTCTCTACTACCATGGCGGAGCCTGCACTTTTGGCCATAGCCATTAAGGCAGAAGATATTTCTGAAGGAAACATTAAACAAAATGTACTTAGAATAGTGGTAGCATTAGGTGTTGCTATCGGTATTGCTTTAGGTTCTTACCGTATTGTTGTAGGAGATCCTATACATTACTATATTATTGCAGGCTATATTTTGGTGATTATCTTTACCTACTTCGCACCTAAATACATTGTACCTATTGCCTACGATTCAGGGGGTGTAACCACATCAACGGTCACTGTTCCGCTTGTAGCTGCACTAGGTCTTGGTTTGGCAGAGAATATTGAAGGACGGAACCCCCTCATTGATGGATTTGGCCTTATTGCATTTGCTTCACTTTTCCCTATGCTTACGGTTATGGGGTATGGAATACATGCAGAGTATTACCGGAAGAAATCTGAAAAACAAAAGGAGAATCTATGAAGTTTACAGCACTCATTGCAGTCATACAAGATGCAGATGAAGAAGCAGCTATCAAAGTAGCCAAAGAGGCTGGTGCCGGTGCAGTTACCATTTTGCATGGTAAAAATATTGGCTTAAAAGAGAAAAAAGTCTTTTTTGGTCTTACCTTGGAAGAGAACGTCTCAGCACTGGTCTTCATCTTGCCTAGAAAGCTCTCCATGAAAGTGATGAAAGCCCTACGTGTCAACTTTGATCTGGATAACCATGAGAACAGCGGATATGCCTTTACTATCCCTTTGAGCCATGTTGCAGGTTTAGATACAGAAGAACTTCATAATTTTGAAGACAACATAAAAACTATGATATAAAAGGAGCAAAGATGTTAGTAAAAGATGTAATGACGCCAAAAGAAAAATTGGTAAGTGTTTCCCCTATGGCAACAGTAAGAGAAGCCCTACAACTTATGAAAATCCATAAAGTACGTTCTGTTGTGGTTGAAAAAAATACACCAGATGGTGCCTATGGTCTTATGACATTCAAGAATGTTTTACAAAGTATTGTTGCAGAAGATGGTGATATTGACCTACTGAATGTATATGACATTGCTGCTACACCAGCCATATCTGTCTCTGCTCAACTGGATGTAAAATATGCAGCTAGAATGATGGTCATAAGCAGTATAAAACGTCTTTTGGTCATTGATAACAATGAACTATACGGTATCTTGACCATGACAGATATCATTGGTATATTGATGGACAGTGTCGAGTAGAACTATTTCTCTTTTTTTGTTTTGGGAAAGGTCAGCATAAAAGTACTGCCCTCTCCTTTTTTTGATTGAAGGTTTATCTTTATCTTATACTGTTTACAGATGGAGAGCACAATATTTAAACCCAAGCCAAAACCACCACGCTCTTCATTGGCACGATTATAACGTTTAAAAATATCCTCTTGTACATTTTTATCAATCCCGATCCCGGTGTCTCTCACGGTAAGTAGATGATTTTTTGTAGAGATAAAGATACTATCTCCTACATCCGAATACTTAATCGCATTTGAGAGTAGATTATCAATAAGTCTATAGGCTGAGTCTCTTGATATAAACACTTGCATAGGTTCAAGGTCAAGTATAATATGTAAACGTTTTGAATCAATCAACTCTCTGACATACTCTACCCTCTCCTCTACAATACCTGAAAAACAGAGCAGTTCAGAAGGATCCGTTTTCCCCTCAAGCCTATAGGTTAAAGAACTGTACATTACAGAGAGTCTTTTGGCTGATGCTTCCAATCGTTTCATCTTCTTGTCTTCCACACCCTTAAAAGACTGTGTCGTCATCAAAATTGCAGAAATAGGTGTATTGAGTTCATGAGTCGTGTCAGCAATAAAACGATCTAGAGACTCTATCTGTTCTCTGACTGGTTTTAAAAAGAGTCGCCCCAGGAAATACCCTACCACTCCCATCAAAATAAAAGAAAGTATCAAATACCCAATGATCTTTAGACGCAGTGCTTGTATCTGCCCAATCAATTCACTCTCTTTTAAAACAATATATTTGACACCAAGATGTACACTTTTATTTTTTGTCACAGCAAAATAGTGATCATTTTCTCTATAAAAATCATGATCAAATTTTACCTTTTCACTTATACCGCTGATGATGACTTTCCCATCTTCATCATAATAACCCACATCAAAACGACAATGTTTAAGATGTTTCAAAAAGGTATCTCTTTTTTTTATGGTCATACCACCATTGACATGTAACATGGCTTCTAAGACAATTTCAGAAAAAAGCATACGAGACTTATACATCATTTCAAACTTCATAGTAGATTTCATAGAAGCTTTATTGTTTTCAAAAAAGAGATACCCAATAATAGCAAGTAGTACAAAAACCGAACCAAGATAAAGTGTTAAAAAACGAAGTATTGATTTACGTTCATACGATGTTAAAACGATAACCCTCTCCTTTAATATTGTCAAAATAGTCTTTGGTAAACATTTTTCTCAAATTTTTAATATACGTACGAATAGTCGCATGGGTTGGGACAGACTCATCGTCCCATACATTCTCAATTATCTCATCACAAGAGATGATCTTCCCTGTATTTCTTACAAAATACTCCAAAACCTGTGCCTCTTTTTGGCGCATATCAATAACTTTGTCATCCATAATAATCTGATGGGCTTTAGGAATGAATTTCAACCCGTCGAATTCTATCTCTTCCTGAAGACGATGCACTTTGATGATCCGTTCAATACGGGCATTCAATTCTTCAAGATCAAAAGGTTTTTTGAGGTAATCATCCGCCCCCAGATCAAACCCTTTTTTCAAGTCATCAATACTTGCAAGAGAGGTAATGTAAATAGCAGGAGTGGTATTGCCAATGTCTCTAAGATAGGAGAGTATCTCAAAACCATCTATGTTAGGAACATTGACATCAAGCAGTAACATATCATAACTCTTTGCACCTATAGCATCAAGTGCCTTCTCTCCATCATAGAAACTCTCCACATCATATCCTGCTTCAAGCAAAAATTCTTCTAAAATATCCTGAAGGATGACATCATCTTCAAGTAACAGTATTTTCATTTATAACCTTCATTTTACAATAGAGTATTCTAACATACCCTCTGTGTAAAGGAGTACACAAAGCAAAAGCTTTTAAAAGCTTTTGGCATTGTTGAACTCAGCTACTTCACTTTCTACCATTGCATCTATCATCTTGACATAAAGTTCGTTTATAAGGTTTGGAGAGAGGCCCAAAGAGATTGCCTGTTCACGGACACTGGAAATAACATCTTCTATTCTATCTTCTGCTTTTATCTCATCTACAGAGGTTTTAAAGTGTGCGATCTGTTTAATATAGTCATTACGCTGTGCGATCAATTTGACGATCTCTTCATCCACTTTGTCTATCTTCTCTCTGGCCTCTTCCAGTGTCCTACATTTCTTCATTTCCATACTAAATTCCTCCTGTAAATATCAATTTATTGTTATAAATATTATATCCTAAAAAATATAATATTGTTTGGCTATAATTAATCCATGAAAAACAAGCAAACCCTACTTTTATCTAGTCTCACTGCACTGTTATTAACAACTTCTTCCATACAGGCAGAAGAAAACTTTATGACTGAAATATTTGATGATGTTAATCTGACCAAACTTACTCATGTGAAAGACTGGATCGTACTTCCTTATATATTTTCTACAGAATCTACAGGGTTTTCCGGTGGTTTAGGCGTCATTAAAACTGGTCTGTTTCAGCCACAAACCACATTTATAGCCACAGGCTTTTACGGTGCAGAACAAGATATCATAACAAACGGACAAGAAGATACAGCAAACTTTAGCGGAGGCTTTATTCTCTTTACTGACTATAAACTACCTTTTACAAACCGCCTCTTCTTCTCTATGTATGGGATGAAAAGTTATTTTCCAAAAGCAAGACACTACTTGAACGGTTCAAACAACTCTGTACAGGATGATGCCTTTGTAACCTCCGGTGATTCTGACTTTTTATATACTACCTTTCGCTATGTACTACCTATAGGAGAGGGGATCGACAATCCGGAACGTATCTATGATCTTAAAAATGGTTTTGCCATGAATAGAGAGGGATATGGAGGAGGAAAACCTTTTGTCACAGGAGAGACCTCTGTGGGTATCAAAACCTTTTATTCCCATAACTCTTTTGAAAACTATCAGGATCCGGATGCACATACTTTAAATGAGTGGAATACCGCAGGTTTACGTTTCTTCCTCTACCATGAAAATACCGACTTCGACCTCAACCCTTCAAGAGGCTATCAATTCCAAGTTCAGTACTCAAAGGATTTTGGAGAGGGTGATTCACTTCAAAGTTGGGATTTCCTTGAAGCAAAATACAACCACTACATTAATCTACCTACCTTCTCATGGTCTCAACAAAATGTGTTGGCATTCTCTGCATGGACAGGATACTCCTTCTCTTGGGACAATGACAATACTTATTTCAATGGCACGATTGATACAAAGCTTGATAGCAAGCGTCCACCACCATGGGAAGGTGCAAGACTGGGTGGTTTTAACCGTATGAGAGGCTATGAAAATGACCGTTTCTCAGACAAAGCCGTCTTTTATGCTACAGCTGAATACAGAGCTGTTCTGGAATACAACCCTTTCAGAACTAATAAATTCATACCTGTGGCCATAGACTGGTTCCAAATTGTAGCTTTTGTTGAAGCCGGAAGAGTCAATGACACCTACAATCTTGACCTTCTCCAAAATATGAAATACGATGCAGGAATCAGCCTACGTGCCATGGCTGCCGAAGTACCTATCCGTTTAGATCTTGCTTATGGAGATGAAGGTATGAATTTCTGGGTCATGGTATTCCAGCCCTTTGATTTTTAATACATTATCAAGAGTTAAAATAAAGAATTTAAAATTTGTAAAAGTTAGAAGAATTTGTTCCCATGTAAAACATAGGAACAAGAAGAATTGTAATTGCTAAAAAAGTAGAGTTTTACTCTACTTCGGCATCGATAACATCGTCATCGTCTGCTTTCTTAGCTTCAGGGTTTGCACCACCCTGCTCTTTTGCATACATTGCTTCAGCAAGTTTATGAGACTTTTCAGTCAACACTTTCACTTTCTCTTCGATCTGCTCTTTTGTTGCGGAGTCATCTTTCAATGTCTCTTCTAAATCAGTGATCGCAGCTTCAATACTCTCTTTTTCTGCTGCATCAAAGTTCTCTCCAAGATCACTTAATGACTTTCTAGTCTGGTGGATAAGTGCATCCGCCTGATTTCTTGTTTCAACTACTGCTTTTCTTTTCTCATCTTCAGCTTTATTCGCTTCTGCATCTTGAACCATTTTTTCGATCTCTTCATCAGAAAGTCCACTCGAACCGGTAATCTTAATCTCTTGAGATTTACCTGTACCTTTATCTACTGCAGATACTGTCAAGATACCATTGGCATCAATATCAAATGTTACTTCTATCTGAGGTACCCCTCTTGGTGCCGCAGGAATGTCTCTAAGCTCAAACATACCAAGTGACTTGTTGTCTTTTGAGAACTCTCTCTCACCTTGAAGTACGTGAATACTTACTGCTGGCTGGTTGTCTTCTGCTGTTGAGAACACTTGTGACTTCTTCGCAGGAATCGTTGTTCCTTTTTCGATGACTTTAGTCGTTACCCCACCCAAAGTTTCAATACCAAGGCTCAACGGTGTTACATCAAGAAGCAATACATCTTTTACATCACCTGCAAGTACACCACCCTGAATCGCTGCACCAAGTGCTACTACTTCATCCGGATTCACTGATTTGTTCAATTCTTTGCTAAAGAAAGCCTGAACTTTTTCCTGAACCAATGGTACTCTTGTTGAACCACCGACCATTACTACTTCTTTTACATCTGCTTTAGAAAGTCCTGCATCTTTAAGTACTGATGTAATCGTTGTGATCGTTTTTTCTACAAGATCAGAAACCAATGACTCAAATTTTGCTCTGGTAATTTTTGTTACCAAGTGTTTTGGTCCAGATGCATCTGCTGTAATAAATGGTAGGTTAATCTCCGTTTCTGTTGCCGAAGAAAGCTCTTTCTTCGCGGCTTCAGCTGCATCTTTTACTCTTTGAAGCGCCATTACATCTGCTTTAATATCAATACCAGACTCTGCTTTAAATTCATCTGCTACAAAATCAATGACACGATTGTCAAAGTCATCCCCACCAAGGAATGCATCTCCACCTGTTGCCAATACTTCAACTACACCATCACCAGTCTCAAGTGCTGTGACGTCAAAGGTACCACCACCAAGGTCATATACTACAATTTGCTCAGCATCTTTTTTATCAAGCCCGTAAGCTAATGCTGCCGATGTAGGCTCGTTAATGATTCTAAGTACATTTAGACCTGCAATCGTTCCTGCTTCTTTAGTCGCTTTTCTCTGTGCATCATTAAAATATGCAGGTACCGTGATAACTGCATCTGTTACTGTTTCACCAAGGTATGCTTCTGCATCCTCTTTCATCTTCATCAATACTTTGGCAGAAATCTCCTGCGGTGTATATGTCTTCTCTGCTACTTCAATTGCACAGGCACCATTTCTGTCAATAACATGGTATGGTAATCTCTCTTTTGCTTCAGCCGCTTTAGGCTCATCACACATAAGACCCATAATTCTCTTAATAGAGTAAATCGTCTTTTCAGGGTTTGTTACCGCTTGTCTTTTTGCAGACTCCCCAACAAGAATCTCACCTTTGTCTGTAAATGCCACAATAGAAGGTGTTGTATTCTTACCCTCTTTGTTGGCGATGATTGCCGCTTCGCCATTTGTATACACTGCCATTGCAGAGTTTGTTGTTCCTAAATCTATTCCTAATACTTTACTCATATCTTTTCCTTTTATTCGTTATTTAATTCTGTACGTATTTTACACTATTTTAATCTAAAAAAATGCAACTTTAGTTGCATTGACTCAGGTTTTATTTACAAGTACTCACCATTGCCGGTCTCAAAACACGGTCTTTAATAGTATAGCCTTTTTGCATAACCTGTACTACATCACCAGCTTCATGGTTTTCACTCTCTACCTGCATAATCGCTTGATGTACCTCAGGGTCAAACTCACCTCCACAGTCAATCTCTTTAATATGATTCTTTTCAAGAATCTTTTTAAGTTGATTATATGTCAAGGTTACACCCTCTTTCATCTTTTCAAGTACTTCTGAAGAATTCTCTTCATCTACACCATCAATAGAACTCAATGCATTATCAAAAGAATCCAACACTGCCAAAATATCTTTTGCAAAACTTTCATTGGCGTAAGAAACTGCATTCATTTTGTCTTTCTCTAAACGCTTTTTCGCATTTTCAAAATCCGCATGTGCTCTTAAATATTTATCTTTATAGTCTGCTGCCTCAGCACGTGCCTCTTCTAGAGGATCTACTTCAGCACTTTCTACTTCTTGTGTTTCAGTCTGTTCTTCTTGTACTTCTTCTCTTTGAGAAGTTTCAAGGTTTTCATTTTCCTGACTCATGAACGGACCTCCTTTTTCATTAATTATTACACTGCATTTTAAATGCTTGGAGATATTATACAACATTGAGTCCAAGTTTGTCAAGTAGTTCTTTAATAAATATAATAAATAAACTTTAGTCAATATGACTAAAGTTTATTTTGACACTATTTTGACACTATTTAATGATAGAATTAATATCTATACGATATAAACTATTATTTTCAAGGAGGAGTATCTACCATGCATACAAACTATACGGTTCAAATAATATACTAAGCGCACATTTATGAATCACTTAAAAGAAAACCGTAATATACTATCACCTCAATATCTACTCGATATATACAATCAACTTAAAACAAACGACAAAAAATATTTAAACTCTATTGTCTCGGCTATACCTGATATCATTTTTCTTCTTGATGAAGAGGGTAATTACCTTGATGTTATGGCACAGGGTAAAGAACATCTGCTATATAAACCCAAAGAAGAGATCATTGGCAAACATGTATCTGACTTTTTCAATGACACCCTCTCCAATGCATTCATCTCACTCATTAAGAAAGCAATTGAGTCACAATCTTTACAAAGTGTGGAATATGCCCTACATTTTAAACCCAAAGAAGAGTATTTTGAAGCAAGGGTTATGCCTACACGTATTAAAAAAAATGGTAAAAATACAGTTATTGTCATCATCAGAGATATCTCGGAACTGCAACTTTCCAAAGAAAAAATGCACTATTTGGCCACACATGATACATTAACAGGCCTGCCAAACAGAACGCTTTTATTTGAACATTTAACACATGCCATTCAAAGTTCCAAACGCAATAATACAAAAGGTGCACTACTTTTCATAGATATAGACGGATTTAAAGACATCAATGACAACTATAGCCACAAAACGGGAGATAGTCTACTTAAAGAGTTTGCACAAAGGCTACTTCATATGACACGAAAAAGTGACATTGTAGGAAGGCTTTCAGGAGATGAGTTTCTTCTTATTCTTGAAAACCTCACAAAAATGGATGATATTTTAAATTTTATTGAAAAAACGAGACTACAACTCTCAAAAACCTTTGTACTTGATGAAAACAACATAGATATTTCAGTCAGCATTGGTATATCCTGCTACCCATCAGATGGAGAAGATGCCGATCAGCTGATCCATGCCGCAGATCAGGCAATGTATGATGTTAAAAAACATGGTAAAGATAACTTTACTTTTTATAAAAAAGAATTCTCACATACATCAAACCGATACTTTTTTATCCGAAGTACCTTAAAACAAGCGATTAAAAAAGATGATTTTACCATTGTCTACCAACCTCAATTCTCTCTAAAGGATGGCTCGATTACAGGCATAGAGGCACTTTTGCGTTGTAATAATGAAGCACTTCAAGACATTCCTGTCTCTCGCCTTATTGCTATCGCTGAAGAGAGTAACCTTATACACAATATCAGTCGTTTCGTCATGCAACACTGCTGTAGCCAGATTAAAGCCTGGCAAGATATGTCGATTGAGTCACTTAATATTGCCGTCAACCTTTCAAGAAAAGAGTTAAGTGATGAAAATCTTGTCTCTGTTATTGAAGAGAACCTGCAGGCATGTGGATTAGAAGCAGGGATTTTAGAATTTGAAATTACAGAGAGCACCCTACTTCAAAACAACCACTTGGCAAAAGAGAACATTCAGCAACTACGCAACATTGGATGTAGTTTCTCCATAGATGACTATGGTACAGGATTCTCCTCTCTTACAAACCTCAGAGAGTTCCAACTTGATAAGATCAAAATAGACAAATCATTTATCGACGAACTAGAAGAGAATGAAGATGATAAGATCATCGTCTCTGCCACCATTAAAATGATCAAACAACTAGGATTAACCGTACTTGCAGAAGGTGTAGAGAACGAAGCACAGGCCACACTGCTAAAATCCTACGGATGCGATGAAGTACAAGGCTTCTACTATAGCCAGCCTCTAAGTGCATCAGAGCTCACAAGATTACTTTTAGATGGGAAAGCACATACATATAAAGTAAAAGGGTGTTAATATTTAGATTTAAGGATTTAAAAAACTGAGAGAAGAGCTTTCTCAAGTTGTATTAAAATTTGAAAGTGAAGTAAAGAGGCATATATTTGTATGTAACTGCACCTATCTTCTAAAGACAAGTGCAAAGGGAGAAAAAGATCTCTTAGTTTCTAATTCCTAGATCTGCTTTGATAGTATTCCATCTACCAAGATCTGTATTTTTAAGATATCTCATAAGTCTTCTTCTCTGTCCAACTAATTTAAGTAGTCCAAGTCTTGAAGAGTGATCTTTCTTGTTTGTTTGTAGGTGCTCTGTAAGGTAAGTAATTCTCTCTGTTAAAAGTGCTACTTGAACTTCTGTCGAACCTGTATCGTTTTCGCCTCTTGCGTATTTAGCAATAATTTCTGCTTTTTTCGCCTGATCTAAAGCCATAATGACCTCCTGATTGGTATTTAATTCTCAAAATGAGTCCGCAATTCTATCATAATAAACTTACTTAAGACTTATGATGTTCTCTTCATAAATGGGTTTATGGCTCTTTAATATGAATTAGAGTAAAATACTCCTAATTAAATTGAAGGTCAAATGTATGTTATTAACCCGTGCAAGCGAATACGCGCTTCTCTCTTTAGACAATATTCGTAAATCAGATAGCCCGATTGGGGCAGAACAGCTTGCAAATGAACTTTGTATTCCTAAAAGCTTTTTGGCAAAAATTCTTCAAAGTCTTGCCAAACAAGGTATCTTAGAGTCACGTAAAGGTGCCCATGGCGGATTCATTTTGGCAAAGAAGATCGAAGAGATCAGTATAAACAGTATTATTTTTGCTGCAGAAGGTAAGTCTCCGGCGGTCTTTGACTGTACTTCTTATGCGGGAACATGTCCAAACGGTACCATCGGTAGCTGTGCGATCTCTCCTTTTTTAATGAATTTCCAAACCAAAATAGACAGTTTCCTGAACGGTCTCATGCTTTCAGATATTCTAGAAGCCTAAATGCAGCACGTATATCATCTCTCACACATTGACCTTGATGGTTACGGTTGTCAATACCTCACAACACAATGTTTTCAAAAAATCGACTGCTTTAATGCTAACTATGGTCCTGAAGTCTCTGCCCGTCTTGGAGAAATTGTTAAAAAAATAGAACAAGACAAATTCATCCAGCAAGAAGAAAGCGAAAGACTTATCCTCATCACTGATCTTAACCTTACCACAAAAGAGGGAAACTGGATAGAAAAAGAGTCCATACGTATTGGTGCAAAACTACAACTTCTTGATCATCATGCTACAGGTGCTAAAGCGGCAGAACGATTTGCCTGGTACAAACTTGACACAAGTCGCTGTGCAACACTCATTACTTATGACTGGTTACAAACCCATTATAACTTTGACAAAGAGAACAGACTCGCAAAAATCGTCAAAGCTATTAATGCCATTGATATCTGGGTCTCAGATGATACACTCTTTGAATATGGAAAAGTGATGTTAGGGATGATCTCCGGTGCCAGAGAAGTCAACCGCATCCTCTTCCCTGCAGAAGATAGGGCTTTTAAACTCTCACTCATTGATGAAGCAAAAAATCTCATTGATGAAAAGGAAGCCCCTATTGTACTCGATGATGCCCTGCACCAGATCAAAAAACGTTTCTTCCTACAAGAAAAAAACAATACAAAAGACAATCTGGTAGCATTCTTTGTCACAAACCTACTCACAAAAGATAAGCAGCGTCTTACCATTACATATAAAGGATACAAAGGTATTCTTGGGTACAACGTAGGAAATACTTCCATCATCGGTAATACCTGTATGGTACAGAATCCAGAGTATGACTTCTATATGGATGTAAACTTCAGAGGACACTTTTCCCTTCGAAGCAACAATAAGCTTGATGTCTCAGAGATGGCAGCACACATCGGAAATGGTGGAGGACACCCCAATGCAAGCGGTGGAAAAATAGATGGATACAAAGACTCCTTCGTCTATGCTGATGTACGGAGATTTGTGCAGAACTATATTGACCAGAAGTGCCAATAATTTTTCTTGTCAACAGAGCCTTCAACTTCTGAAGCTTATGAAGAACCTACTAAAATTTAAGTTTCTTAAATAAATATATAAAAGTAAGTAATTCCTTGCTATACTCTTCTATAGAAAAACAAGGACTATCATGATTAAAACAACCACAAAATCACTACTACTCACAGCTGCACTTACACTCTCTTTTCCATTATATGCCACAGAAGCTGTAAAAACAGAAACACCTGCACAAAGTGAAACTATTCTCGCTGCACATACACTACTCAAAACCATGAAAATGGATGATACCTATAAAAAAATGATTCAAAATATTACCACCATGCAGATCAAACAAAATCCTCAACTCGAACCTCTCAAACCAACTATGATGGCTTTTTTTGAAAAATATATGGGTTGGGATGCACTTAAAGATGATATGGCCAAAGTGTATGCAAATAACTATACTGCCAAAGAATTAAAAGAGCTCAACACTTTTTACCAAACACCTGTAGGTCAAAAAACCGTAGAACTCATGCCAAAAATTGCAGCAGAAGGTATGCAGGTAGGACAGGCAAAAGTAACAGAACATATGGGGGAACTACAGGAAATGATCCAAAAAGAGCTTATAAGAATACAAGCGGAAAAAGAGTCAATTATCGCAAAATAAGGCCTCTTAAGAGTTATCTAATAGTAAATAGATATACTTTTAATTAGATAATATTAATATTATCTAATTCATTCATATGATAAAGCTAAACCTATCGTGAGGTAGGGACAGAAAGCCATGGGTCTTTTTTATGAAAGATCGCCAGGTTACCCATGAACTCCAGTATGGTATATGGACAATTCTCT
>JALWLD010000053.1 GCA_027081115.1 Sulfurovum sp. | reverse complement strand
CAGGTTCAGACCTTGCTGCTGATCCAGACACTACAGTGGATGCTTCAGTGACTACGACAGATGGTGCCGGAAATACAGGCAGTGCTACTGATACAGAGACATATACAGTAGATACAACAGCACCAGTGATTGAGAATCAATCATTCGATTATGTAGAAAACCAGGTAGCTGATGCAACAGTAGCAACCTTGACTGCCACTGATAATGTAGCAGTAACAGGGTATACCTTTACCAATGGAACACAAACATCAACAGATGGTTTCTATGCGATAGATAATAGTGGTAATATTACAATTACAGCAGCGGGTGTTGCTTCAGCTGTGAATGACTTTGAACAAAATCCGAACTCCGGTACCTATGATGTTGTGGCTTCGGATGCAGCAGGAAACAGTACGACTGCTACGATTACACTCAATGAAACGGATGTGGATGATACTGCACCACTCCTAGACCTAGACGCAAATGACAGTACCACTTCTGGTAATAATTACACAACAACCTTTACAGAGGGTGGTAATGCAGTAGCGATTGGGGATATAGATGTTTCTGTTAGTGATGTTGATAGTACGAATATTGAATCGGCTACGATCACTTTGACTAATGCGGAAGCAGGTGATCTGTTAAATGTTGGTAGCTTACCTGCGGGTATTACTGCAAGTGCTTATGATCCGTCAACGGGTATTGTTACTTTGAGCGGGTCAGCAAGTTTGGCGGACTATGAGAGTGCTATTGAGGCGATACAATTTAGTAATGACGGGACAGGTTCCAGTACTTCACGTACTATTGAAGTGACAGTGAATGATGGTCAGCAAGATAGTAATACTGCGATTACTACAGTGAATGTTGTGACGATCCCAACAGTTTCAATAACAGATGTATCTGTACAGGAACCTTCTTCAGGGACAGCCATACTTACTTTTACTGTTTCAATAGATGAAGTTTTGGGTAGTGATCTAACCTTCGACTATAATACGATAGATATTAGTGCTTTGGCAGGTTCTGACTATGTTGCTGATTCTGCAACTGGTACCATTGTTGCAGGTTCTCAAACAGCTACGATTTCTGTGACGATCAATAGTGACAGTGATGTATTTGAAGGAGATGAAACTTTCAGTTTGGATCTTAGTAACTTTAATCAGACTGTGAATTATACTAATGATGCTCACTTGACCAATGATGGTGTCCAGGGAATTGGTACGATTGGTGCTAACAATGGTGCACCGGTTGCTGAAGATGATAGTTATACAACAACAGAAAATACGCAACTTGTAACTGGAAATGTATTGACTAATGATACCTTGGTTGATAATGCAGATATCACGGCATCTGATACATCATCAACTTTAGGTGGAACTGTAACATATAATAATGATGGAACATTTACCTACACACCACCGGCAAATACAACAGGTACAGATACTTTCACCTATACCTTGACAGATGCAGATGGAGAGACAGATACTGCAACAGTCAGTATTGATGTCACGAATACTTCTGTTGAGGCACCGGTTGTTAGCAATGTACCTGATGTGAGCTATACAGAAAATGGAAGTGCTGTCAATATGTTAAACGGAACGACAATCAGTGATGCTGATAGTGCAAACCTTTCATCTGTAGTTGTGACATTGGATGGCTATATTGCATCTCAGGATGTGGTGAATTATTTGACTGCAGGTACAAGCGTAAGCGTGTCTGTGAATACAACGGGGAATAGTTTGGAGTTGACACTCTCTGGAGGTACAGATATCAATGAATACTTAACTGTATTGAATTCGATTACGTATGAGAATAGTTCAGATAATCCAAGTACAGCGATAAAAACTGTTACGGTAGAAGCATTTGATGAGAGTTATGCAAATATTTCAGGAAGTGATACAGGTACAATTAGTGTAAGTGCTGTGAATGATGCTCCTGAAACAGTCTATAATGAAATCTTTGTTTTGGAAGGCAGTGTAGATAGTAATTTGAATATTACAGCACCTACTGACCCAGATACGGATGACAGTTCCTTATTAATTACAATCACCGGTTTACCTGCAGCTATAGGTACGGTTACTTTAAGTGATGGCACAGCAGTAAGTGTCAACGATACATTGACCTTGGCAGAATTGACTTCTCTTCAGTTTGATGCAAGTAGTCCAGGCAGTGCAGATTTGACTTATACTGTATCTGATGGTGAATTTACGGTAACAGAGACAACAACAGTAAATGTCGGTAATACCGGATCAGATGTCAATACAGTCTATGAGAGTGCCTTGATCAACGGTACGGGAGAAGGGGTGTCTGAAGTGACAGGTAACCTTTTAGCCAACGATGCCAGTGCAGGAAATACACTTGATTCCGTTACTTTTGGTGGTACAGTCTATACTCCGGATGCCAGTGGTATCATTACGGTCGATACACCGCTTGGGCTCTTGACTGTCTATGCTGACAACAGCAATGCAGGCTATAGTGCGGGAGATTATGTCTATACACTTCAAACTACAGATACTACAAGTAATGATGTTACAGAAGTATTTACCTATGAGTTTACAAACGGATCAACATATAGCGATACTCTGACCATCAATATTATAGATGATGCACCTGTTGCAAGCGATGTTGTACAGGATATTCCTGAATCAGAAGAGAATATCTTCAATCTTGTCTTTACACTGGATATTTCTACGAGTATGAATACGACAGTAGAGGGTACAACGGAAACAAGGTTTACTTTGGCAAAAGAGGCTTTGGATTCACTGGGTGCAGAGTATTTTAACCAATCTACACAGGTGGAAGTTACAGTCATCCTTTTTGCAGATGGAGCACATGTTCTAGGTACATACGATAACTATGCAGATTTCTCTGCAGCAATAAGTGCAGTTCAAGATGCAGGTAATTCAAATTATTCCAACGATCTTTTAGCTTCCAATGGAGGGCCTGGTGATCCAGATGGTGATACAAATACTACGGTAGAGGATGGAACAAGTTATGTAGATCCGACTGCAATGATAGAGTTTGAACTACAAAATGATATAAATACCCAAGACCCGGCTGATAATGTTCAGAATATTTCCTATTTTCTTTCAGATGGTGCTATTACCAGGGATACGGATGTAGATTTGTATAGCAATGGGTTTGACACCTTTGTAAATGATAATCATATCGATTCTTATGCTGTAGGTATTGGTACAGGCCTTCCAGGGGATTTAAGTGACTTGAACTATATTCACAATATTGATTCCATTGGAAGTGGTGATGCAGATGATGCTCTTGTTGTTTCGGATGTTGCGCAACTTGAGTCAGAACTTTTAAGTACGGTACCCACTGCATTTGGTGGAAATATTACAGCCAGTGGCTCCATAGAAAATGTTCAGTTTGGGGCTGATGGTGGGTATGTCCAATCGATCACTCTTGATATAGGTGGTACAGCAACGACAATAACCTATGACGGAACAACAGTAGATATAGGTAGTGCACCTTCAAATGTCTCTGCATCTGGAAGCAGTGTTGAGATCGTTCAAGATGCAGTGAATTTTCCATATGCTACTTTGACGTTTGATTTTACGGATGGTAGTTATACGATCAGTGCACCAAACGGTACTGCTGGTAATACGGTGAGCTTTGATTATACTGTGCTCGATGGTGACGGAGATACAGCAACAGCAACAGCAACACTGAACATAGTAGATGATGCACCAGATGCAAGAGATGATCTAGATACCGTTAATGTGTATGAAGTTGCAGAAGGTAATGTCATTAATGCTATTGGTACAGATGGTGGTCCCGCTCTAGGCAATACGGTTACACCTTTTGCTGCACAAGGAGAGGGTGTAGATAAAATTGTTGACAATGCTACCATTACAGAATTTACCTATAAAGGAGTCACATTCTCCGTAGATACGGGAGCAGGTATTCCTGCAGATGGTACTTCCGGAACACTCAGCTGGACATATACTCAGGAAACTGATATAGATGGCAATACGGTGTATAAAGCAGTTGTAACAGACAGCAGTGATGGCTCGACACTGATTTTTGGTAGTAATGGATATTATGAGTTTGTACCAGAGAATGCAATTCTTCCTGTCCATGAAGAGTTCCGTGACGGAAGTGCGGACCAAGGTGTTATTTTGAGCTCTCCAGATGCGACACCGATTTTAGACTCTACATATGGAGTAGGTATGAATTCCAATTTTGACTCTTATTCCGTGGTCATTGATAAAGGAGAAGAAATTACAATAACATTTGATTCCGCTATTTATGAGTGGGGAGTTAAGGATATACAATTAAATAATTACTATGCGAATGGTACAGCTACCTATACCATTTATGATGTAAATGGAAATGTATTAGATAGCTTTAATGGTGCTATTGAAACGCGAATGAATTTTTCGTATAGTGTCGGAATAGGTAGTATTAGAATAGAAACAGACACAAATACTTCTAGTGGAAGAGCAACAGACTATGTGAGTATATTAAATGTTGACTTTACTCCGTTGCCGGACCCAAGTACAATTCCGTCGAATCTTGCTCCAATTGTTGTAGGCTATACCCTGACTGATACTGATGGGCAGACAGATACTGCACAGTTGACTATACATACACCAGACCAGACCATCACAGGTACGGTTGGTGTAGATAATATTGCTGGGGGTATACTGAACGATGAGATCATAGGTGATGACGGTGATGATACTCTAAGTGGAAATGATGGACATGATGTCATTTCGGGTGGAAATGGTAATGATATAATCAATGGAGATACCGGTCAGGATTATTTGAACGGTGGTGATGGTAACGATATTATTAACGGTGGTGCAGATGCGGATCATCTAGCCGGCGATGCAGGAGATGACCTTCTTGATGGTGGTACGGGGGATGACATTTTGCTTGGAGGGGACGGTAATGACCAGCTATACGGTGGTTCGGGTAACGATAGAATAGAGGGTGGATATGGTGATGACCTCCTTGTTGGAGGTGCCGGTAGTGACACCTTGCGTGGAGATGATGGAGATGATACTTTTGTCTTTGACAATCTTGATACACTTATCGATGGAGGTGCGAATATTGATACGCTTCAACTTCTTGCCGGTACTGACATCGATCTGAGTATTTTGAATAATGACATCATCAAAGATATGGAAGTGATCGATCTGACACAAAACGGTGACCATACACTTTCAGGAATTACTGCACAAGATGTTCTTGATATGACAGACGGTAATAATACACTGACCATTATGGGAGACAGTGGAGACAGTGTTTCTCTTACTGATAATCCAGGTACATGGCAGTCCAATGGTACAGCATCCTTAAATGGCCATACCTACAATGTTTATCAAAATACAGATGATGCGTCAATGACACTTTATGTTGAGACAGCAATACAGCAAACGATCATTTAAAGCTTTTAAAGGATACGAGTTCTGCCTAAATGGCAGAACGGTCGTAAATCAGCTTATCTTATAATGCTTTGGATTACGATATAATTTTGATAATTTTCTATGAAGGATATGTGTGAAGCAGTATAAATGGTTGGTATTTTTTATATGTATAGTAGGAGTACAGGCAGAGACTTTTGATATTTATATCCCTACGGGTAAAAACAGTACATGTACTACCCGTGTTTCTACACTACTGCAAAAAGCGTATAACCATTACCCCAGTATTACTGCTTCGGAAAAGATGCTTCTGAGTGCCAAAGCACAGATAGAGGGAGCAAAGTGGAACTATTTTCCCACACCGTCCATTGATTTTTCACAGGGACAGGCAGGAAGACGGGGGGAGACCTATCGGATAGATCAGCCCTTATGGACGGGTGGAAAACTGGATGCTTTGAATGATCTTGCCTATGCAAGAGGAGATGAAGCACAGTATACACTTAAAGAGAGCGGCTATGCACTCTCTCAAAAGGTACTTGATATCATTGAAGTTATGATTAGGTCTGATGGTGAGATAAAAGCATTTGAACGGGGGAAAGAAGATCTTCTCTCTTTGTCTGAAATGCTTGGCCGACGTGTCAAAGCGGGGGTCTCTTCTGAAGCAGACAGTGACCTTGTACGTTCCCGTATTTTCCAGATAGAGAGTGATCTTATGACGGCGCAACAGCGCTATAAGATGGCAGAAAGACAGCTTAAACTTCTTACAGGACGTGTTACAGGTTGTTTAAAGTTCAAGAAAGATGTTTACCTAAAAGTGAAAAAATCTTTAGACAGTATGCGCTTACAGATGCTTCAAACACACCCCTCACTCAAAAAGAAAACAGCACAGATATCCATAGCCAAAGCGGAAAAAAAGAGTGCAGATGCAGCAATCATGCCAAATATCTCACTGCGTGCAGAGCATCAGAGAGGTTCACTCTATCAGGATTTCCCGGAAAAAGATGATACACTTGCCTATGTTGCTGTATCATTCAACCCCGGTGCCGGTCTCTCCTCACTCTCCAATATGGAGAGCGCTAAGTATAAAATGATGCAGGCACAGGATGACTACAGCACCAAAGAGCAAGAGCTCAATGATGAATTGATACGTTATTATACAGACTATTCGACAGCATTACATAACTTAGACAGTGTGAAACAGACGATTCTCTCTTCACAGAAGGTACTGGACTCCTATACACGACTTTTTTTGGCAGGTAAACGTCAGTGGCTTGACCTTGTGAATATGTCCAGAGAGGTGACAATGAACTATGTCACACTGGCATCGCTACGTGCTATGATGATCGTCTCTTCGTATCGTCTGGCACTTCAGACAGGTCGCATACACCTTGAGAAGAGAGGAAGACTGTGATCTATGCCGATATTGCACAGGCCAGAGCAGACCTGCACTGGTTGGTGAGAGTATGTACCGCAACACCCTTTGCCTCTTTAAAACTGACTGAGTATGAAGCTTCTATTCTTGAAAAAGAGTTAGAGTCTTGTGAAGATGATGCAGTGATTGAATTTTATGAGATCATGTTTGAGCGTGCGGGTCTTAAAAAGCTGGAGTGGACCCATACACCGGAACATCAGGCATTGCCACTCTTTGCTCTGATTCCAGGAGAAGGCATAGCCATTGTTCTTGAGCGTGAAGCAGACAGGCAATGGAAATATGAAGGAAAAACAGGTCTGCATGTGGTACCGGAATTTCCGGAAGACACACAGTTCGCTGCGGCACGTATGAGGGAGGAACGCAGAGAAAAAATCTCTGCGAAAGAGATGTTTAAAAAGATCGCATTGAGAGAGAAACCGGTCATTATGCATGCGGCAATTGCCACACTTGGTATCAACACCCTTGCCTTGGGTACCTCCTTTTTCAGTATGCAGGTTTATGACAGGGTCATTCCTACACAGGGACTCTCTACACTGATGGCACTTGGTATTGGAGTCTTTATTGCTATACTGCTTGAGATGGTATTGAAGTTTTCTCGTGCTTATCTGGTAGATGGAGCAACAGTCAGTATGGATCTGGAGTATTCACATGATATATTCAGCCGTTTTCTAAAAATACGTGCAGATATGCTTCCTAAAAGTATTGGGACACTTTCAGGGCAGCTTCAGGGGTATGCTACGGTGAGAGCGTTCATCGCTTCTGCAGCAATGTACCTTTTGATTGATTTTCCATTCTCTCTGATGTTCCTGGCCGTGATCATTATGATCTCTGGTTGGACGATCGGTGGTATCGTGCTTGTTTTTATGTTTATCTCTGTGCTTATTGGGACACGTTTTAAAAAGAAGATCGAAGAGTTGTCTCAGACTTCTACCATGGCTTCTCATAAAAAGCTTGGTCTGCTTGTAGAGAGTGTGGAGAACGCAGAGAATATTAAAGCAACAGGTGCGGGATGGAGTCTTTTGAGTCGATGGAATGCATTAAGCGAAGATGCTGTCTATGATGATGTAAAGATCAGACACTATAGTGACATGGCAACATACACCGCAGGCTTTCTTCAGCAATTGAGTTATATCTCTGTTGTGGCTATGGGGGCCTACCTGGTCAGTACAACCGACAAACTTACCATGGGAGGGTTGATAGCGACTACCATACTTTCCGGACGTGTACTCTCCCCTATCTCAATGCTTCCAAACCTTCTTGTACAGTGGGGACGTACCAAAATTTCTATAGAAGATATTGACAATATATATGCACTTGATGCTGACAATGAAGGGGTAGGAAGACCTTTAAATCCTGCAAAACTCAGAACAGATTTTCGTTGTGACCATGTAAAGTTTGCCTATGGCGAGAACACAGCAGTAGTGAATGTGCCGAAATTGCTGATCAAAAGTGGGGAGAGAGTAGCCATACTTGGTGCCATAGGTTCAGGAAAGTCCACACTTTTAAAGATACTCTCCGGGCTCTATAAACCCACAGAGGGGAAGGTCTACCTTGATGATATTGATATGCATCAGATCTCAAGAAACCGTATGAATGAACTTGTAGGGTATCTTCCCCAGAATGTGAAACTGATATCGGGTACATTGAGAGATAACCTGCTGCTCGGGCTTGCAGGCATTAATGATGAACAGATCATGGAAGCATCAGTGCAAACAGGTCTCATACAGCTTATCAGCAGTCTGCCGCAAGGTCTTGATACGCCGGTACCTGAAGGAGGAGAGAGTGTCTCTGGCGGGCAGAAGCAGATGATCGCCTTGACACGTCTGGTTCTGATGAATGCCAAGGCATTTCTTCTGGATGAACCGACAGCCAATATGGATGACGGGACAGAACAAAAACTTATCAAAACATTTGTAGAGCTCATGACAGCTGAACACACGTTGATTGTAGTGACCCACAAACCAGCACTCCTAGCTTTGGTTGACCGGATTATTGTTGTTAATGCACAGGGAATTGTACTGGATGGGCCCAAAGAGACGGTACTGAAGAAACTTGGGGTAAAACCCTCGTCAAAAGGTGTGGCATGAGACGTAGAAAACAGCCTTACCAGACAAGAGTCAATCCGCTCTGGACCATTTTTGCCATTCTTGGTATTGTACTTGTTCCTTTTTTTATCTGGGCCTCCTATGCACGTATTGACCAGATCTCACATGCAAGAGGACAGGTGATTGCCGCTGCAAAAACTCAGGAGATCCAATCGGCGATCGATGGTGTGATTGAGAAGATATATGTACATGAGGGAGACCATATTAAAGCCGGACAGTTACTGGTTCAGCTTGAAGAGTCAAAAGTAAAGGCTGCCTATGAGGACAGTAAGGCAAAAGTGGCAGCACTAGAAGCGACACTTGCGAGGCTGAAGGCAGAGGTCTATCTGAAACCGCTTGTATTTGATGAAAAGCTGAAACAGTACTCAGAATTTGTTGAAAACCAAAAGGCACTTTTTCAGCGAAGACAACAGGCTCTGCATGATGACATCAAGGCACTTGAAGAGTCTATGGCTTTGGCAAAAGAGGAACTTGACCTTAATCTGCCTCTGCTTAAAAGCGGTGATATCGGAGCAACGGAGATCATTAGACTCAAGCGCCAGATAGCTGACCTGAAAGGGAAGATCAGCAGTACGAAGAATAAATATTTTCAAGAGTCACAGGCAGACATGACCAAAGCGGAAGAGGAGTTGGCCACCAAAGAGCAGGAGTTGACTGACAGAGAGATCACGTTGGAACGTACTACTATTGAGTCACCTATGAATGCACTGGTAAATAATATTCTTATTACTACCAAAGGTGCGAGGGTTCGCCCCGGAGATATTATTATGGAGCTTGTACCCTTTGGAGATGAGCTGATTATTGAAGCTAAAATGAGTCCTTCAGATATCTCTTTTGTCAAAAAAGGACAGATTGCCGCAGTGAAGCTGGATGCCTATGACTATACGATCTACGGGATGTTCCATGGGAAAGTAAAATATATCAGCCCCGATGCACTTGAAGAGAACAGTAAAGAGGGTGTCAAGTACTATTTTCGTGTACTTATCAGCATGGAGCAGACCGAATTGATCGCAAAAAACGGAGAGAAGATCTATTTGACACCGGGTATGACGACACAGGTTGATATTGTTACCGGGAACCGAAGTGTACTCACTTATTTGACTAAACCGATCATTAAAACATTTTCCGAATCACTGCATGAACGTTAATATCGTCGAAAATGATGCATTATTAAACTTTAGTTAACCTCACTCAATTATACTACTCTTAATAAACAATTTAGGAGAGTAAATTGAGTCAAATCATACAAAACATAAAAACAGAAATAGGCAAGGTACTTGTCGGGCAAGACAAAATGGTTGAGGGACTCCTCGCAGGCCTGCTTTGTCGTGGACATATACTGCTTGAAGGTGTACCCGGACTTGCAAAGACCACAGCAGTCAATGCACTTGCAAAAACATTGGGTCTGAACTTTAAACGTGTTCAGTTTACACCAGATCTTTTACCTTCAGACATTATTGGTACAGAGATCTATGACCCCTCAAACAATTCATTCAAAATTAAACAGGGGCCGGTATTTACCAATCTTTTGCTGGCTGATGAGATCAACCGTGCACCGGCAAAGGTACAGTCTGCACTGCTTGAAGTGATGCAGGAGAGACAGGTAACCATTGGAGATGAAACCTTTAAGATCGATCTTCCGTTCCTTGTTATGGCAACACAGAACCCGGTTGAACAAGAGGGAGCATATGAGCTTCCTGAAGCACAACTTGACAGGTTTATGATGAAAGTGGTTGTGGGATATAACACTAAAGAAGAAGAGCTTGAAATTGCAAGACGTGTTGCTAACAATACATTTGAAGAGATCCAACAGGTAGCAACCATTGATGATCTTGAGACGATTCGTAAAGAAGCACTTGAAGTGCATATGGATGAAGAGATCGAAGCGTATATCATTGAACTGGTAGCAGCTACACGTGACCCTAAAGCCTATGGTTTAGAAGAGTTGGAAGCATTTATAGAGTTTGGTGCATCTCCTCGTGCAAGTATCGATATGTATAAAGCGGCACGTGCAATTGCATACTTGAAAGGTCAGGATTATGTATCTCCAATTGAGATTGCTTATATTGCCAAAGAGATCCTGCGTCATAGAATTATTTTAAGTTATGAAGCCCAGGCTGAGGATGTTACACAAGATTACATTATTGAGAAAATTTTAGCTGCTGTACCAATTCCATAGGATTTGACATTGAAAAAATCAGCTAAAAAAATTATTCTTAAAACCAAAAAGCAAGTCTATGGAGATATGTTGGGGAACAATGCCTCACTGTTTCAGGGTGAAGGCTTTGAGTTTGCCGAATTACGTGAGTATGTCTACGGAGATGATGTTCGTAAGATAGACTGGAAAACTACAGCAAAACTGGGAAAACCTTTTGTCAAAGTCTATAAAGAAGAGAGAGAACTCAATGTTGTGGTAGTCTCCGTCATGGGTGGTTCTGTCTATTTTGGTACGGTAAAACAGAAATCAGACATTGTTGCCGAGGTGGTGGCAACATTGGGCTTTTCTGCAGTAAAAAATGCAGATCTTTTTTCCCATATGCTCTTTGCAGATAAGTTGTATGGGTTGAGTAAGCCAAGTAAAAAACTCTTTTCTGTGCATAAAGCAGTAGAAGAGATTGTTGATTTTGAACCACTTGGTAAAGAGGCTGATTTTAAAGTCTTGGTTGAAACATTGAATAACAGGTTAAAGAAAAAGGCACTGCTTTTTGTAATCTCTGATTTTGTAGGTGACATTGATTTGAAACTTTTGAGTAAGAAGCATGATGTTTTTGCCATTATGGTTAGAGATAAATTTGAAGAAAACCCAAGTGAACTGGGGTATCTCAGATTGATTGATATGGAGACCAAAGAGAGTTTTGAAGGCGATATAGATGCCGGTACACTCAAGAGTTATAAAAAGGCTCTGCATGATAATGATGAGAAGCTCTATAAACAGTTTAAAAAGCAGGGTATACGCTTTACAAAGATCTATACCCATGAAGAGCCTGCTTTAAAGTTGATGAAGGCAATGCGATGATAGAAAAAATTCCAGGGAGGCAAGTATGAAACCTATAGATGATCAAAATTTGTCAACACAGTTGAGAGATATTAAACCCTTGCTTGATATCCCTGATAACAGTTTTTATTTTTACTGGGGATTAATTGTAGTGGCGGTGTTGATACTTTTAGCGCTTGCCTTTTTTATAGGTAAAAAGTTTCTGGCAAACAGAAAGATCAATCTGGCCAAAGGGTATGTGGAGAAGCTTAAATCTATTGACTGGAGTGATCCTAAAAAAGCAGCCTATGATGCAACACATTATGCAAGGCTTTTAGCAACAGACGATAGAAAAAAAGAGCTCTTTTCACAGTTAGAGCCTTTATTGGAAAAATTTAAATATAAAAAAGAGGTAGAGGACGTGGATCAAGATACAATCAACCGTTTCAACCTCTATGTGCAGGTGGCAGATGAGTCAATTTAGTTTTGAATACCCGTTATTGTTATTACTGATTTTGGTTTTTATAGCCTGTAGTCGTTGGTGCAAAGAGAGAAGTCGAGCTATCTTTTTTCCTCATGTGCATAATTTAATCGCTAAAAAAGCAAATAAATCCTCTCTTCTGTCATGGTTAAAGTGGATAGGGATTGTCTCAGCAGTCATTGCTCTGGCTTCTCCTGTTGTGACCAAAAACTATACCAACTCTAAAAAAGAGGGTAGAGATATTGTGTTGGTCATTGACTCTTCAGATTCCATGCGACAGATGGGCTTTGATCCTAAAGATATTTATAAAAATAAATTTGATGTGGTCAAAGAGGTTGTGGGTGACTTTATAAAGAAAAGAGAGAATGATCGTATTGGTGTCGTTACTTTTGCTGATGTGGCATTCATCGCCTCACCGTTGACCTTTGAAAAAGATTTTTTACGTAATATTACCGAGATGCAAGAGTTGGGTATGGCAGGAAAAAGAACAGCGATCAATGATGCTTTGGTACAGGCGTATAATCTTATGGATAAGAGTAAGGCAAAATCAAAGATCGTCATTCTTTTGACGGACGGGATTGACAATATGTCCAAGATTCCTTTTCCTGATGTTTTGAATATGATTGAAAAAAGGAATGTAAAACTCTATACCATCGGTATAGGCGGTCCAAGAGATTATGATGGTAAATATCTTAAAGCACTGGCAAAAGCCGGAAAAGGGCAGGCCTATGGTGCCCGTTCAGCTAAGATGTTAAGTCAGATCTATGATGAGATCAACAAACTGGAAGTGACAAAGATGGATGATAAGAAGATCGTAGCACATACATACCTGTATATATACCCGCTTTTTTTGGCGATCCTGAGTTTGTTACTCTTCTTATATTATAGAAATTCGAAAGGAGTATAGATGGAATTTGTTAACCCGTATCTGTTTTGGATATTTATAGTACCTTTCATATTTTTTGCCTTTTTGATCTCTACGAATAAAGAGCGTCTATCACGTATATTTGATGAGAAGGTGCTGATGCGCTTGTCTGCTACAGATGAAAGTATGCCCCTGATATTAAGGAATATACTTGTTTTTGCAGCGATATTTTTCATGATCGTAGCACTGGCACGTCCGGTAAAATCTTTAGATGATAAAGTTGTGAATATACAGGGGTTGACACTGCTTAGTGCGTTGGATATTTCTGGTTCTATGCGAAGTAAAGATGTTTTTCCAAACCGTCTGGAGTTTGCAAAAAAGAAAATGAATGTCTTTTTTGATGCTATGCCAAGTGATGAGATAGGTGTGGTTGCTTTTGCTTACAGTCCTTTTGTATTGGCTCCGTTCTCTTCGGATAAAGAGACACTTAAAATGATGGTAGAGGGTGTAGATGATTCTTACATTAACATGGGTTCTACAGATTTTTCTGCACTTGGAGAATTGGGTGCAAAATTACTTGAAAAAAAAGATCCAAAAATTATGGTGCTCTTTACTGACGGAGGAGATGAAAAAGCTATTGCCGGATTTGCTGATGTACTCAAGGCCAATAAGATTGACCTCTATGTGGTACTTGTAGGTACAGATAAAGGGGCACCTGTCATAGATGCTGATGGGAAACCACTTATGAAAAAAGATGGAAGTATGGCAATTTCACAAAGAAATGATGCTTTGGGTATTTTGGCCAAAGAGAATGGTGGTGCCTATGTTGTCGCAACCACAGGTAAAGAAGATATAGAAGATCTTGTTGCTGTGATAAGAGGAAAGTATAAAAACCAACAGCAAGGAGAAGTAAGAGTGAAGCAGAGAGTAGAATATTTTTACTATCCGCTTGGGCTTGGGCTTTTGTTCTTGCTTATTGGGCTTAGTTCAATGCCTAGAAGGAGAAAAGTATGAGAAGTGTATGGATATTATCTATTATTTATTATTCATTATTCACTTACCTGAGTGCAGGAATTACTGATTTTAAGGTAATCGATGAGGCAAAACAAGCTTATGAATCCAAACAATATACAAAAAGTGAAGCTTTGTTAAAAAGTGTAGATACCAAAAACGGGCAAAAAACCTATGATATTGGAAATGCCCAGTATAAGTCTAAAAACTATGATGCTGCCATTAAGTCATATCAGAAAGCAAAAGGTGTAGACAAAGCAACACGTTTACATAACATCGGAAACAGTTATTTTCAGAAAAAGGATTTGGAAAAAGCGATTAAGAGTTATGAAGAGGCTTTGAAAATTAGAGAAGATCAAGATACACGTTTTAACCTTGAACTTGCCAAGAAGATGAAGAAGAAAAAAGAAGAAGAGAAAAAGAACCAAAAGAAAAAGAAAAAAGATCAGCAAAAAGAGAAAAATAAAAAAGATAAAAAAGAGCAAGATAAAAATCAGGATCAGAAGAAAAAAGAAGATCAAGATAGTCAAAATGAGAAGAAGAAAAAGGACGCTGAGAAGAAAAAAGATCCAAAGAAGGATGAAAAGAAAAAAGGTGACCAGAAAGACAAAAAAAACCAGAAAGACAAGAAAGACAAAAAAGAGAAGCAGGATCCTAAAAAGAAAGAAGACCAAAAGAAGAAAGGTGATAAAGACAAAGAGAAGTCTGGAGCCAAAAAAGAACAAAAACCTAAAGATAAAAAAGGTGAAGAGTCTTCGAATCAGCCAAAGAAACAGAAAAAACAAGACCCGCAGGGTAAAGAAGAAAAATTAAAACAGCAGGAGTTGAAAAGATTGTTGAAAAAAATGGGAAAAAAAGGTACACCTACAATGATGTATCAAATGAATGCAGGTAAACAAAAACCAAGAGAGGATGTGAACCCATGGTAAATTCAACAACAGGAAGGATAACAATGAAAAAACTATTATTTATACTATTAACACTAACTATATCACTATTTACTTTAGCAAATGCCAATGGTGTGGAAGCAACAGTATCCAATACTGAAATAGTAGCTGGGAATATGGTGCAACTAAAGATCAAGGCTATTGGTAACAGAGCAACATTTCCAGATATCAGGGAGATAGATGGGGCTAAAGTATTGGGTCGCCATGAAAATCAAAATAACTCTTTTACCTATATTAACGGAGAGATGAAGAATGAACGTTCTAGCATACTTGTTTTAACCTTCGCACCGCAAAAAGATATGACCATTCCTTCATATAAAGTAAATATAGATGGTCAGGTATATAAGACAGATCCCATTGCACTAAAAGTTGTAGAACCAAGTGCAGTTTTAGCAGCAGATAACAGTAAGTTCTCTTTGCAATTAAGGACAGATAAAAAGTCTGTGGTTGTAGGCGAACCAATTTTAGCAACAGTCTATTTTTCCCTCCAGCATGGGGTGAGACTTTCTGAGAATCCACAATATAACAAGCCGGAATTCAAAGGTTTCTTCTCCAAAGAGATTGGTGAAGAGAAAAGCTACAATGAAGGTAGACGTCAAGTCACAGAATTGCGCTATATTTTAATACCTAAATCTGAAGGAAACTATACTTTGGGGCCAGCAACTGCCAAGATTGGAGTAGCAGACAGAAACAGACGAGATATGTTTGGAAGATTCTTTGGTACAACATGGCATCCCATCGCTTCGAATACGGTTGATGTTCAAGTCAAAGCCAAAGCAGAAGACACAGATCTTGTAGGTAACTTCAGTATAGAAAACAGACTGGATAAACAAGAGGTCCAAGCCAATAAGCCGGTAAACTTAACAGTAAAGATCACAGGAGAAGGAAGTCTTGATGATTTTGAATTTCCTGCTTATGAGATAGATGGTGTAACGATTTACAGTGATGATGCAAAAATTACAACAGATCTACAGGGAATAAGTATTCATAGTGAATAT
Source organism: Sulfurovum sp. (assembly GCA_027081115.1). GTDB lineage: Bacteria > Campylobacterota > Campylobacteria > Campylobacterales > Sulfurovaceae > Sulfurovum. Next base: position 34,147 of record JALWLD010000053.1, on the reverse strand, counting down.
GTTAAAAGTTTTGTATTTATTGCAGACCATGATTTTACAATCCCTGCAAGAAAGATCTCTGTGTATGATACAAAAACACAGACAGTAAAGTATTTACTAATACCATCTTATAGTGTAAAGGTAAAAGGAGTAACTTCTGTTGCTACAACGATACCTCAAAATACAAAAGCTTCAAATGGTAAAGTACAGACAAATTTGAAAGTACTAGAAAAGTCAATGCTTGATGATGGAGAAGAAGAAAAAGTAGGGGATGATCTGCCTACAGCATCTTGGTGGATGATAGTGCTGGCATTTGTCTCCGGTATATTTGTAATGTTGCTCGTAAAAATGTTACCTTCGTTTAAAAGAACGAAGACGTATCATAACTATAAAGAGTCTGAAGCTTTGAAGATCCTCTACCCTCATATTAATGAGTCTAAAGAGATAGAAGCAATGGTACGCAAACTTTATGCTAAAAAAGCGGGAAATAAAGAGATCAAAATAGATAAACAAGAGCTTCATACACTCATAGATGGGGTTTTAAAATAGATCATATAGTAAAATTGTGGTATTCTTTCTTCTTATAGCGTTTAGGAAGAGAGGATGCCATGATTGTATATGTCTATTCTGATGAATATCGGGATTTTGTAGAAAAAAATAAAACACTGGATATCTGGCCTCAGAAGATACAGTATGTTCCTTTTGCCCGGCTCAGTACTGTTAACCCCTCTGAAGTCACACACCTCCTTGTAACAGGTTGGGTTAAAGAGATAAAGTTTGTGATGCAGATGGCCTATAGGCATGATATAACACTGGGCATCATTCCTTCACCCAAACAAAAAGAGTTGATCAGCACTCTGGCGTTTCCTTCCAACACAGAAGAGAGTATTGCCCTTGCACTCAACCCTGCCGTAAAAAAAATAGATATCCTTTTGTGTAATGGTACGATCGTCCTACAAGAAGTGGTCATAGGTGATGCTCCTCCATTGGAGCATTTTGACACAGTACTAAAAGGAAAAACATTTTTTGACAGGATTAAACTTTTCTGGATGACTTTACGAAAGGTAAAGCGGCTCAAACATACACAGTTAAAAATTACCGATGCAAAAAAGAATGAGATAAATCTCTCCGCTGTAGGCCTGGTTGGGGTTGAATATAATAATGGTACCTTTGCCGCCAAACTACTCGCTTCACGATTGAGTGCGAATGATGGAAAACTTTTACTGGTCATTCTCTCTCCTACATCCATGATACAGTATATAGGCTATCTTTTCCAATCTTTAGTCTCTTATATTACACCAAAATCGTTACCAAAATCTGTAGGATTTATTAGCTCTTCTGAGATTACCATTAGCCCTAAAACTGCACTTTCGGTACGTATAGACTCATCTGAAACAGAGAAGACACCGATACATCTCAAGGTAAAACAAGAAGTTTTGGCATTAAGTGTGGGAGAGAAATTCTGGGAAAAACAGAATAATACACAAACCTCAAAAGATAGTATAAAAGTTGACCATCTCCCCTCTGATAAAGAGAGTGCAGAGTACTTGGCAAATGCCATACCGCTCTTTACTCATGCGTCACAAGAGCAGTATACAACACTTTTTACAACGCTGAGAGAGGAGGGTACACTCAATTCAGTCTTTATTACGCTTTTGATACTCTCAACCATGATCGCTACCTTTGGACTCTTTATCAACTCCTCTTCTGTAGTTATTGGGGCAATGCTTTTAGCACCCTTGATGCAGCCGATAGTCTCTTTGAGTATGGGAGTGTTGCGTCAAGATACTACTCTTCAGATAAATGGAGTTAAAACCATTTTCTGGGGTGTATTTACTGTTTTGTTTACCGCAGCAATCATTGCTCTGTTTACCCCTATGGAGCGTCTGACCTCAGAGATGGCAGGGCGCTTGTCTCCTACGATACTAGATCTCTTTGTAGCTATTGTTTCAGGTATTGCTGCTGCCTATGTGAAGAGTAATGAAAAAATACTCTCTTCCCTTGCCGGTGTAGCGATTGCCGTGGCATTGGTCCCACCTATCGCAGTAGCCGGTATCGGTTTGGGATGGGGTAACTTTCATATGTTTATGATGGCATTTTTACTTTTTGTTACCAACCTGGTGGGTATTGTACTGGCTGCGGCATCCACTTTTATCGTACTTGGTTTTTCCCCTTTGAGAGTAGCCAAAAAAGGTATTATGACGTGGCTTGTGATTGTCTCATTGGTAGCTATACCACTTTACTCGGCATTTATCCAGATGCAAGAGGATATCAAAATTCAAAGACTGCTTGCCAATCTTTCATTTAAATTACAAAAGCATGAAGTGACATTGACACATGTCACACTTCTCCATAAGCCTAAAAATGATGAAATACGCTGTGAAGTCATCTCCACCGGTATCTTAAGTAAAAAAGAGAAGAAGACACTCAAAGAGGCAATACTGAAGAGCATTGACAAAGAGGCAGAAGTGATTGTGACATTTAGATATAGATTGTAAAGAGGCTATAAAATATCGTGTAGTGTATTAGCCTCTTTCATCCATGTATTTAATGTATCCCACTCTTCATTTTCTATCATCTTTTGACATTTCTTAAGTTCAGACTGAAAAGTATAGATAGACTCAAGTACATTGTTTTTGTTCTGTCTGAAGATGTCCTCCCACATATTGGGAGATGATTTGGCAATACGTCCCATGTCTTTAAATCCACCACCGGCAAGTGCAACAATACTGGAAGATGCTTCTTGTTTCATAACAGCATTGGCAAGTGCATAAGAGACAGCATGGGGCATGTGAGAGATAAATGCGGCATGTTTATCATGCTCTTGGGCCCCCATAAGTACAAGATTCATTTTGATATCATGAAAAAGTTTTTCTGCTACTTTTCTTTGATGCTCACCACTTTTTTCCATATCGCACAGTACAACCACTTTACCTTTGTAAAGATCTTTCAGGGCTGCAGAGGGACCAAATTTTTCTGTTCCTGTCATAGGGTGTGCCGTAACAAAGTTTTTTCTGATGGCTTGTGGAATTGATTCTGATATTTTTTGTTTTGTACTACCAAAATCAATGACTGTAGAGTCTGGTTTAAGGTCCGTAAGTTGTTGGGCAATAGCTATAATCCCATCTACGGGGATTGTTAAAATAATAATATCACAGCGTTGTATCTCCTCCAATGAGTCGACTACTTCATCAATAAGTCCAAGTTTGAGGGCTTCTTCACAGTGGTTTTTATTGTGATCAAGACCTACAAAATAATAGGCTTCCGATGTCTCTTTCAATGCAATACTGAAAGATCCCCCCATCAATCCCAGACCAATAATACCAATGCTTGTTTTTTTCATTTGTTATCCAAGTTTTTTGGAAGATTATAACAGATTTTTTTCTAACTTATGACTCTCTTATTGAAATAAAGATAAAATAAGAGCCAAATATAGACAAAACAAGGTGAACTATGACAAAGAAAATTCTACTTGCATGGATAGTGCTGGGATCTTTACTGCTTGCGCAAAAAGTAACACAAATAAAGTTTGTGGGCTTGGCGCATCTCTCTCCTTCAATGGCTAAAGAGGTAGCGGGTATCCGTGTAGGTGATCCAATGGACCCTGAACTTATAGATGATTCGATCAAGAACTTCTTTGAACAGGGGTATTTTAAAGATGTATGGGTTGAGAAGAAGGGTGGTACGCTTATTTATCATTTTGATGAAAAACCTGCAATTGCCAATGTCCAGATCAAAGGATACGGCTCGGGTGATGATGGTAAAAAGCTTTTAGAAGGTATTGGTCTTAAAAAAGGAGACCTGTATGATGAAGCCAAGATTGAACAGGCAAAAAAGACACTGAATACAAAACTTGAAGCTAAAGGCTCTTATGACTCAGTGGTGGAAGTGACAACCAAAGATGTGGGACAAAATGCTAAATCGATTGTTTTTGATGTGAACAAGGGTGAGAAGATCAAGATCAAGAAGTTGAACTTTATTGGTGCAGAACAGTTAAGTAAGAGTGAACTTGAAACAGGTATTGTCAACCAGGAAGCAGATTTATTAGGTTGGGTACCATTTTACTTCAACTCCGGAGAGGTAAAAGTAGACCAACTTGAGTATGATGCCTACAGAGTCAAAGAGACCTATATGAAACATGGATACTTGGATGCAAAAGTTTCCAAACCACTGCTCAGAGTAGATTACAGCTCTTACTCGGCAGAAGTTGATTATCAGATTACGGAGGGACCACAGTATAGAGTTTCTCAAGTTTCAGTTTCTCAGTCAGTACCTGGACTCAACACTGCAGAGTTGACAGGCAAGTTAAAGCTTAAAAGTGGACGTATTTTCAGTATTTCTAAAATGCGTAAAGATATGAAAATGCTTGAAGAAGCAGCAGGAAACCTTGGATATGCCTATGCAAAAGCATCTCCAAATATGCATAAAGACCCGGAGAAAAAAACAGTGGGTGTGCAGTATGAATTGAAAGCAGGTAACAAAGTAACTATCAATGATGTACTGATCTCTGGAAATGATACGACTAAAGACAGGGTTATCCGTAGATATATCTACCTTGCTCCAGGTGATAAATTTAATGCAACAGACCTGAAAGACTCAAAAAGTGCTTTGGGTAGAACAGGTTTCTTTGAAGCGGTAGATATCCAAAGTCAGAGAGTATCTGATGATAAGATCAACCTTCTTGTCAAAGTAAAAGAGACTAGTACAGGTACTATCTCTGCTGGTGGTGGATACGGATCGTATGAAGGACTTATGGTTAACGCGTCTATTTCAGATAAAAACCTTTTTGGTACAGGTTTGAACTCAACACTTGGGTTTGAAGTTTCAAAGATTTCTAAAAACTATAACCTCTCATTCGTCAACCCAAGAGTATGGGACAGTATGTATAGTTTGGGAATGAGTATCTATAAAAGAGAGTATGAGTATAACTATGATACAACAGACGGCTATACAGTGGATACTCTTGGTGGAACCCTCAATGCAGGTAGAGAGTTCATGAGACACTTTTATGCTTCTATCGGTATAGGTTATGTAGATAACAATTCAGAATATAGTGACAGTTATTTAGCTACGGTGAGTGACTTGACAGGTTTCTATAATGATCAATATCAAAAAGCTTCTGGTTTTGCTTCTTTGAAATTTGATAATACAGATGACTTTTATTTGCCAAGAGAAGGATTTATTGCTTCTGTGCATGCAGAGTTTGCTCAAATGGATGGAGATCTTACTGCTGAAAACAGTCTGACTACAACACCCTTATTCACCACAACAGATGGTGTAGACCATTATGGTAGAGGATATGATTCTTTTGATAGTTTTACTAAGATCAATGCTAAATTTGGTGCCTTTTACGGGATCAATGACTGGATAGATTATGATGCTATTTTTAGATTTAAAGCAAGATATACAAAGATCATCTCTCAGGATGATCAGTATATTCCAATTGCAGAGAGACTTTTTATGGGTGGTATTGGATCAGTAAGAGGATTTAATCCTTACTCTCTTTCTCCAACAGTGACAGACCCGGCTACAGGCTATTCTTCACGTATAGGTGGTACAGAACGTGCTTCTGCAACGATTGAGGCAAGTATCCCTCTTTCTGAAGCGGCCAAGATGCGTTTGGCTTTTTTTTATGACTATGGTGTGATCAAAACAGATCCTGTGAAAGCAACACAATTGGTTCCGGGGGAAGACAGATATGTCAATTTTAGTGATCCAAGTGTTTCAATTACTGGAGACAGTCTTTCAAGGTCTTCTACTGGTGTAGTGGTTGAGTGGCAATCTGCTTTTGGACCAATAAACCTTGTATTTGCCTATCCGCTTGATCTGGAAGATTATGACCAGAAAGCAACCTTTGAATTCTCTATGGGTTCAAAGTTTTAACATATCTACAATAATTTGGTGTTGTCCAGAGACAATACCAAATATTAAACTCTCAACGCTTTATTTTCAGGTACCCTTTCATCATCTTCTATAATGATGGCAAAAGGTATAGGCTTCTCTAAACTTTTTATATTTTCACGTGCCAAGTAGAGTGATCTGTCCGAAGTGATCGTCAGTGTCTTATTTTTGTAAGTAAAACGTACATTTGCACTGTTGGAAGCTTCAGCAATGAAGAGTGTCAGTGTATAGATAAAACTGATCCAGAGTAGTTCATTTTTCTCTGGAAGAAGTGCTTTAAAACTCTCAAAGAGTGGTTTATGCAACAGTGATTTCCCATGCATACGTAAAAGCATAGAGATGAGGATCATCTCTTTATGGGTATAGCCGTAATTCAGCTCTTGCATAGCAATGTAGAAGGCTGTCTGATGGGTTTTGTAGATCGTCAGTGTATTACCTATGCTGGAGAGTTTGAGTGCGGCACACAGCTCAGTTTCATACTGTAACTTGTCATCTATCTCCTCTTGTAGTGTATGGTAAAGAGAAGAGGCAAGATTTAGAGTGTTTTTTTTTCTTTTTTCTATGGTTACATAAGGTTTAAATCGATCAAGTATAGAAGTGATACTTGGATTAATATCTTGAGGATACGAGAGATTCTCCTGTTCCAGATAGACCCCTTCTCTTACCCCTACACCCGATGTCATTACGTCAACAGCTCCAATAGCTGAGAGAATCTCATTAAAGATCAGTGTCCCTTCTCTAATGGTATCAAAACGACTCTTTTTTAAAGAAAATTGTTTTAGGGCTTTGGCCGAAGAAAGAGGAATAGCATGTAGATAGTCATGAAACTTATCAATCCTATAGCTAAAAGCATGAAGCTTCTCTAAAGGGTGTGTAGAATGTTTCATAATCCCTTTACTGAGACTTCTTGCTGTACCACCGATTCCTATGGCTAATGTATGTTTGAAATGTGGTGGTAGTTTTTTGAGTGCGTTGTCAATATAGGTTTTAGAGTGTTTCACAATCTCTTTTCTTGAAAGATCTTTGTCGGAAAATAGCTCTTTGAGCCTTACTGTGCCAAGATTGAGAGAATAGGTATCTACAATATGACCGTTTTCAATCAGTGCTATATCAGAAGATCCTCCTCCAATATCTATTGTGATGCCATTACGTAGGGGAAGCAGGTTTTTAGCAGCTATGGCACCATATGTTGCTTCTTTATTCCCATCAATGATCTTTATGGAAAGTCCCAGCTCTTTTTTGATCCATTGTACAAATAGCTCTCCATTTGGTGCATCTCGTAATGCAGACGTTGCGACACAAATAGTATTTTGGGCTTGGTACTTTTCTATGGTATGGGTAAAAGATTGGAGGGTTAAGAAAGCTCTGTGTATTGCTTTGGGCTGAAGGTAGCCATCTTTATCGTAAGCACCTTCTGCGATGCGTACTTTGGCTTTCTGTTCACAGATAAGATGAAATCCGTAATGACTTGTCTTTTCAAAAATAACAAGTCTTCCTGAATTCGAACCGATATCAATGATTGCGGTTCGTTTAGGCATGAAGAGAGTTACTCTTCCTCTTGAAGTTTGTCAAATTTAAATTTGAGCTCTTCAATATTTTCTACATTGTCCGGATCAGAGATAATACAATCAACCGGACAGACTGCAATACACTGTGGTTCATCGAAGTGTCCTACACACTCTGTACATCTGTCTGGGTCTATGAGGTATATTGGATCATTTTCTTCAATTGCTTCATTTGGACATTCTTCTCTACAAGCATCACACGCAATACATTCATCATTAATTAAAAGTGCCATAATATCCTCTGGATGGGGTGTTTTTTATTCCCCAATAGTTATTTATTAGGAGTTATAACCCAACAAAGCTTATGCCTTATTTAAAAAAGAGTGAAATAATTTTTTAGTAGGGTTTTTTTAGAGAGAGGAGGCGTTTTATCACGCCTCATGTAAATTAAGATAAAAAGTTAAAATGATAATTATTATGAAATTTCTTTAGGAAAACAGAATCGATATCCACGTCTTCTTACTGTTTCAATAGTAGTAATATTCAAAGGTTTGTCCATTTTCTGACGAATTTGATTGATCGCTACTTCAATGACATTTGGAGTCACTAGTTCAGGCTCTTCCCAAATAGCATCTAAAAGCTGCTCTTTGGAGACAATTTGATCTTTATGCATTGCCAGGTGTGTCAAAACTTCAAAAGGTTTTCCTTTAAGCTCTATCTCTTCACCCTGGTAGATAATCTTCTCTTCTTCGGGATTGATGATAAGTTCTTCGATCTCTATAATATTTGAAGCACCAAAACGAAGTTTTGCTTCAATACGTACAAAGAGGATATCATAATCAAGAGGTTTACGAATAAAATCATCTGCCCCCGAACGTAGTGCTTCTATCTCACTCTCTTTATCTTCTCTTTCTGAGAGGACAATTACAGAGGTTTTGTGGGCATTATTTTTAATATCTGGAATGATACCGATCCCATTGCCTCCTGATTGTGCCCAGCCAAGAAGTACAAGGTCATAATTGCGAATATCAAGGTAATATTTGGCATCTCCAAGATTTTCTGCAATATCTGCCTGATATCCATCACTAATTAACTTATCAGACAATGTTTTGCTTAAGGTTGCTTCGTCTTCAATTATCAATACTCTCATTATAGAAGCCTTTATCTTTAAGATTTATTTAATTATAGCATAAAAAGAGGGTTTTCTGAAAGTTTTTTTAAATTATAGTTTTTATGTCGAAGGATTTTGAGTATTTTTTACTGAAATTCCCATGTATCACTTAAAGCAACGGTACACTCTTTTAAAATATCAGGTTTAGATATTTTGAGCTGTAGGGTATTGAGTTGGGGGTAAGTAGAGGAGAGACGGTCCTTCATGCCAAGGAGTGCCTCTTCAAGAAGTTCATATTTTTTTTCATGCAGTTCTTCTTGTATGAGCAGTACCATATCGGCATAGTCTATGAAGTTCTTATTGCTATAGTCATAGTCCGCTTTAAGGTCAATGATGACACGTTGTGGCTTGTCACGTTCGAAGTCTAGAAGTCCAATGATCACTTCAAAGGTTAATGCGTCAATATGGATCTGCATTAGACTTTGGCTTCCTCTTTTTTGATCAGTCTTGTGATGTTGGGGATATGTTTATAAAAAATGATCAACGCAATAATCCAGATGGGTGCATGAGATCCAATACCCGGTACTTCAGGATAGAGGATATACGAGGCAATGATAAATGCGACCAGGCCAATAAGTGAAGAGAGGGAAGAGATCTTTAACCCTTTACTTGCCCCCAGCCAAACAGCAATAGCGATAATAGCAGGTATCGGCATCAAAATAAGAAATACACCAAAACCGGTTGCCACACCTTTCCCTCCCTCAAAAAAGAGAAAGGCTGAAAAACAGTGACCAATAACAGCAAGAACTGCGATGGTCCACTGTACAGACTCGGGTGCTCCCAGGATTTTGGCAACAAAAATGACCAAGATACCTTTGATGGCATCTAAAAAGAGGGTTGATGCTCCCAGTTTTTTAGCCAGTTTTGGGTCTTTTTCTTTTACGACACGCAGTACATTGGTTGCTCCAATGTTACCGGAACCTTCATTTTTAATGTCAACGCCCGCAAACTTTTTAGCCAAGAGATACCCAAAAGGGATACCTGCAATCAGATAAGCTGCCAGATAAAGTGCTATATTAATGTTCATAATTGTTCCACGATTTAAAGTTATAAACCTTCATGAGGTTCACAGTGTGCAATTTTAACCGAATTTTGCTAAAATAGCTAGAATTTAGACGATTATCACTAAAGGATATAAATGAGTATTGATTATAAAGCTGAGATAGAGAGGCTGAAGCAAACATTGGATGTCACTGTGGTTGCACACTACTATCAACGTGATGAAGTGTTTGAAATGGCAGATATTACTGGGGATTCTCTTGAGTTGGCACGTAGATCCAAAGCAGACAAAAACCCTTGGGTTGTTTTTTGTGGTGTAGGTTTCATGGGACAGTCTGTCAAAGTCATTGCACCTGAAAAACGTGTACTCATGCCAAAGATCGCCTGTTGTGCTATGGCACGTATGATCGATGGCTCTTATTTTGATGATTCGGTTAACTATATGGTAGAACGAGGTATTGCCAAAGAAGATATTTTACCTATTACATATATTAATTCAGATGCTACAGTAAAAGCTAAAGTAGGGGAGATGGGTGGATACGTCTGTACTTCTTCCAATGCTTTTAATATCATCTCAAAAGGACTTGAAACAGGGAAAAAGATCCTTTTTGTCCCTGATAGATGTCTGGGGCAGAATTTTGCCATTCAGATGGGCTTGAAGTCTTGTGTTATTGGAGAAGAGGGAAAAGGGGAGTGTGACCCAAAAGAGGCAGATGTGATCTGCTTTAATGGTTTCTGTTCCGTACACCAACTTTTTACACTGGACGATATAGAGTTCTATAGAAATAAATATCCCGATATTAAGATCGCTGTACATCCGGAGTGTGATCCAAAGATCGTTGCTGCTGCAGATTTTTCAGGTTCAACATCCCAACTTATCAAATATGTGGCTGATCTGGACCCTGAACAAAAAGTAGCGATTGGGACAGAATATAACCTGGTCAATCGGATGAGACAGAAAAATACCTATGTACTCTCTTCTACAAAGCCGGAGTGTCCGACAATGAATGAGACGACACTAGAAGATCTCTATAATACGTTGAAGTCTATAGAAGATGGTAAACCTATCAATGAAGTACTTGTAGATGAGCATACGGTAAAGTATGCAAACCTTGCTTTAGAACGTATGTTGGCTATAAAATAATGTTAAAAGAGGACTTTTTAAAATCTCTTATTGCAGAAGATATCGGCAGAGGAGATCTCTTTAGCCGTATTTCTGAGAGTAAAGAGATCCGAGCCTATATCATTGCAAAAAGTGATGGTGTCTTTGGAGGACGTGAGTACATTGAAGTACTGGCAAAGATGTATGATCTTGCTTTAATGTGGAATATAAAAGATGCAGAGGCATTTGAAAAAGGAGAAAAACTTCTTTTTGTAAGTGGTGATTCGAAACGTATACTCTCTCTGGAAAGGTCGATTTTAGATATTGCACTGCATGCTTCCTCCATTGCAACTTTAACCGCACAGTATGTCCAAAAGCTTAGAGGTACAGGTGTCAAGTTACTAGATACACGGAAAACAAGACCCCTGCTCCGTGCTTTTGAAAAATATGCAGTGCGTTGTGGTGGGGGTATTAACCATCGAATGGGTCTGGATGATTGCCTGATGCTTAAAGACACCCACCTCCAAACCATAGATGATTTAGATAGTTTTATGAAAGAGGTTCGAGAGAAGATTCCTTTTACCTCTAAAGTAGAGATAGAGTGTGAATCACTTTCTATGGCTAAAAAAGCGATGCAGGCAGGAGCTGATATTGTCATGTGTGACAATATGTCTTTTGATGAGACCAAAGAGGTAGTTGCTTTTAGAAATGCCAACTATCCGCATATTTTACTTGAAGCCAGTGGCAATGTCACATTGGAGAGCATCGCAAAGATAGCCCAAACAGGTGTGGATGCTATCTCTTCTGGGGCTATTATCCATCAGGCGAACTGGATAGACCTCTCTATGAAAGTTGAGGCTTAATGGAAAGTAGAAGCATCTCTGATCCGCGTCTACATATAAATATAGTAGAAGAGAAGCTTTCTCAAGCTAAAAATATTACGATTCTTACACATCTAAACCCGGATGCCGATACCCTTGGTACGGGTCTTGGGATCTATACACTTTTGAGCAGAGATAAGAGCAAACGTGTAGAGATAGTCAATGCTTCAAATATCCTACCTGTCTATCTGGATTTTTTGCCAAATTATTCTAAAATAAAACACAGTATGGACTTTGATGAAAGTCTTATTATTTCCTGTGACTGTGGAAGTATGGAACGGCTTGGTTTTGATTTGGAGGGAAGGGATATACTTAACATAGATCACCATGCCAGTAATGAAAATTATGGTTCCATTAATGTGGTTATTCCTGAATATGCCTCTGCTTCTCAAGTGGCCTACGCACTTTTTAAGTCACTCTATCCTATAGATAAAAAGGCTGCAAGCTGTTTTTATACAGCCTTGCTTTCTGATACCAGGTATTTTACTACCTCTTCTGTGAATGCCGAAGTTTTTAATGTGGCACAGGCATTAGTCGATATTGGGATAGACCCTGCCGATATAGCATCAAATTTCACCCAAAGAAAATCTCTGGCTTCTCTTCGTATCTTGCAAAAGGCACTGGCCAATCTAGACTTAAGGTTGGAGGCAAAAGTAGCCATACTTTTTGTGACACAAGAAGAGATAGATGAAACAGGAGCAACCATGCCTGACATGGAAGGTATTGTGGATCATGCAAGATCATTGGCAACGGTTGAGATTGCTCTTTTTGTTGTACAGGAAAGGGAGACCATGCGTATCTCTTTGCGTAGTAAAGGGGCAAATGTAGCAAGTGTTGCACATCATTTCGGTGGTGGTGGACATAAGGTGGCAGCAGGTTTTACACTCCCCCAAACCAACCTACAAGAAACAATAGATATAATTGTAGAAATTATACAAAAGACAGGATTATTATATGGCAAGACATAGACAAAAAGGGGGTTCAATCTTCGGAAAGATCCTAGTACTACTGATTCTTGGTGGTTTGGGTGCAGGTGCATGGTATATTTATACTGCACCGGAGTTTGAACGTATCAAACCTGAGATCGTCTCTCCTAGTGAAATGTTCTGGAACAGAATAGATCCTCTTAAAATTCAAGTCAAAGACAATGTTGCTTTAAAAAACTATGAAGTCTCTATGAGTGATGGGAAACAGAGTGTTATCATAGATCAGGGTACCTTTGATGGTTTGAAAAAAGAGGAGACACTGACAGTCAAGTTTCCTAAAAGCAAAAAGATTGATCCTAAAGTAAAAAAGATCACAGTAACAGTCAAGGCCAATGATAAAAGTATGTGGAATATGTTTGCAGGAAACTCTGCGATTAAAACAATCAATATCTATGTTGACTATAAACGTCCAAATGTCAATATTTTGTCAAATTCGCGTATGATCAACCAGGGTGGTTCTGCTTTGGTTGTTTTCCATGTTGAAGATGAAAATTTAGATAAACTTTATATTAAAGCCAATAAAAATATCTTTAAAGCACAACCTTATAAAAAAGAGGGATATTATGCTGCATTGATTGCATGGGATTTTAAAGATGATACTTTTGATGCAAAGATTATTGCAACTGACCTTGCTGGAAACAGGAAAGAGGTTCATATACCGTTCTATCATAAAAATCCACGTTATAAAAAATCAGAAATTAAAGCAAGTGATAAATTTATTGATGGAAAGATTACAGATCTTGCATCAAGTGATCCCGAGTATGCTACTATCTCTGACAAATTAGAAAAACTTAAAGCAATTAACGAAACTATGCGTTTGTCTAATGAAGCGATGATTCATAGTTTAAGTAAAAATGTTTCAAACGAAATCATAGATTCTTGGAAAATTAAAAAATTCCATCCTTTAAAAAATGGAAAGAGAGTTGCAAGTTTTGGAGATCATAGATTTTATTATTATAAAAATAAAAATAATGTTGTTTCAGAATCGTATCATGTAGGATATGACCTTGCAAGTAATGCTATGGCAGATATTGTTGCCTCTAATGCAGGGAAAGTTGTCTATGCAGAGGAAAATGGTATTTATGGGAATATGCCGTTAATCGATCATGGACTTGGACTCTATACCCTTTACGGACACTGCTCTCAACTGCTTGTTAATGAAGGTGATGAAGTGAGTAGAGGACAAGTGATTGCGAAAACAGGAATGACAGGACTTGCACTTGGCGACCACCTGCATTTTGGTATCTTGGTTCAGGGGATCGAAGTAAGACCTGTAGAGTGGTTTGATCAGTCGTGGATCAAAAAGTTTATCGATAATGTATTTAAAGCGGCAGATAAAATCATTGCACCTCCAGCAGTAAAAGAGACAAAAAAATAGTCTGCTATTATTTGTGAAAGGTTCACAAATAATACACACTTTTTGGTTATACTCTTTGCAATTAGCTATATTTTATAGTATAATACGAAAAATACACTATAAGATATATAAATATTAAATATTTATATATTGTATTATCTTATGAAGGGGGAAGGTCTTATGCAGCAACGTACCATTAAAAAACCTGTAGAAGTGATTGGTATTGGTTTGCATAAGGGTGAACCTATCAAGCTTCGACTTGAGCCCTTGTCAGCTGATGCTGGGATTGTCTTTTATCGTGAAGATATCGCTATGAGTATTCCTCTTTCTCCCTCTTCAGTCATTGATACACGTATGGCTACAGTTATAGGAAATGAAAAAGGTTTTATCTCAACCATTGAACACTTTCTTTCTGCTGTTTATGCTTACGGTATTGATAATTTACGTGTAGTAGTAGATGGTAATGAAATGCCAATTATGGATGGCTCTTCTATCTCATTTTGTCTTTTATTGGATGAAGCAGGTATTGAAGAACTTGATACCCCTAAAAAGATCATCTCTGTAAAAAGAGCAGTAGAAGTGCAGGAGGGAGAAAAGTTTGTGAGGCTTTTACCCAGTGAATCTGCAACCTTTGATTTCAGAATTAAATTTGATCATCCTGTAATTGGTGAGCAGAATGAAAAGTTTGCGTTCAGTACATCCTCTTTTATAGAAGAGATCGCAAGAGCCAGAACCTTTGGTTTTGCAAAAGATATACAGTATCTACAGAGTCAAAATCTGGCATTGGGTGCTACGTTGCAAAATGCCATTGGATTGGATGATCATAAAATACTCAATCCTGAAGGATTACGTTTCGACAATGAATTTGCCAAGCATAAAGTACTTGATGCAATGGGGGACATGATGGTCTCCGGACACAATATACTGGGTGCCTATGAGTCTTTTGCCGGTAGTCATAACTTAAATTTTCAACTTACTGCCAAACTGCTCTCTGACAGTAAAAATTATGAATTGCTAACGGTTGAAGAGTTAGAAAGCAGAGCTTTTGAAAAGTCCTTTGCCTAAGTACAAACTCCTTATTATCTCTATAGCATCTCCTCTTTTATTGGGTGTGTATAAAGATGGTATTTTAGTAGAGAGTTTCGCAAGTGATAAAAAAACATCGGAAATTCTTTTACCCCTACTTACAGAAATTTTTGAACGCTATACGATAGCACAGATTATCTATACACGTGGTCCAGGTTCTTATATGGCTATAAAATTGACTTATATTATGCTCAAAACCATTGAAATAGTCAAAGAGATCTCCTGTGTAGGATGTAGTGGTTTTGAATTAAACAATGCCCAACCCATCAAGGCTATAGGCAATCTTTATTTTATCAAGGAAAAAGAGACTATAATGACAAAAAAATTTGAACAGCCGGTCAATGTGACATTTACATTGCCTCATAGTATTCATGATCTTGTTATAGATGAAGAGTCAACCCCTGAGTATAGTTTACCGGCAGTTTAACGGAAGTAGTCATATGTTTGTATCTGTACCCGCGACATCAGCTAACCTTGGACCAGGTTTCGACACCTTGGGACTTGCTGTGGATCTGAGAAATGAAATTATTATCAAACCCTCAAAGTTTTTAAGTATCTCTACCCAAGGTGAAGGTGCTGACAATCCCAAAATCAAGAAAAATTCACTGTTTTTGAGTATTTTTAATGAAAATTATAAACGATTGAGTGGAAGATCTGATAATTTCCGTTTTGAGTTTCGTAACCGTATTCCTATCTCTAGAGGACTGGGTTCTTCTTCTGCTGTTATTGTTGCAGCGCTCAGTGGTGCATATATGGCTTCAGGCACACGTTACAACAAACGAGAAATATTAAATCAGGCATTACGCTATGAACACCACCCTGATAATATTACTCCTGCTGTAATGGGTGGCTTTAACGTTGCCTGTGTAGAAGGGGACCGTGTCTATTCAAAGAAGAGACGTATGCCGGAATATTTGAGAGCTGTGGTGGTGGTACCGAACCGTACCATCTCTACAGCCAGATCTCGTACAGTGTTGCCTAAAATGTATAGAAAAGAGGAGACGGTCTATTCTCTTTCACGTGCAGCCTATATGACAGGACTTTTTATGACAGAGTCGTGGGACCTGCTTCGTATTGCTTCTAAAGATAAGTTGCATCAGGCTCGAAGAATGAAAATGATGCCCGAGCTTTTTGATGTACAGAAGGTGGCATTGAAACACGGAGCATTGATGTCTACACTTTCTGGTTCAGGTTCTACCTTTTTTAACCTTGCGTACGACAAAGATGCCGATAAAATTGCTCAGGCATTGCAGGCCAGATTCCCTCATTTTAGAGTCTTTACACTCTCTTTAGACAACAATGGAGTCATGACCAAAAACTAAGCAGCATGATTGCTAGTTGGGTTAATGACTTTTTGGGTATAATACGCGCATGAAAAACACACAGCCTATAAGAATGTGTATCTCTTGCCGCTGTAGACATCCTCAAAACAGTTTGATACGATTAAAACTAGACGGTAACGATGTTATTGCATATGATGGTAGAGGTAGAAGTTTCTATCTCTGTAAAGAGTGTGCTGTGAATGAAAAAAAAATCAAAGGCTTAACGAAACGTTTTAAACAAGATGCAGAACGGTTTGTTAAGCTTTTAAAGGAGTTAATTAATAATGGATAAAGTTAAAATCCAAGAAATAGCAGATGAAGCAGGATTGTCAAATGGGGATCTACTGGAAAAAGCCAAAGAGTTAGGTTTTGATGTAAAAGCCGCCAATAGTACGATTAGTCTTGATGATGCTGGTATCCTTGTGGACTATGCAATCAGTGGGACACTGCCAAAAGACTTTACGAAGCCTGGTGCAAAAGCAAAGATCAAAGTAGTAAAGAAAAAAGTGGAGGCTGTTCCTGAAGAGCCAAAAGCTGAAGTTACTGAGACAGAAATTGTTCAAGAAGTAGCTACAGAAGAAGTAGTTGAAAAAGTTCTTGAAGAAAAAGCTGTTGAAGAAGTAGCAGCAGAAGAGACACCTGTCGTGGTAGAAGCTCCAGTGGAGAAAGAAGTGGCAGAAGAGGTTACTGAGACTACACCTGTCAAGGAAGAAGAAGTTATTGAGCCTGTAGCTGAAGTTATTGTTCCTAAAGAGGTGAAAAAGCGTAAAGGTATCTCTGTCAGTTCTAAAAAAACTGAGCCTGAAGCAACAGAAGCAGCTAAAGAGGGTGAAGAAAAACCTAAAAGAAGAGTGCTTTCACGTACAGGTATAAAGATTGTAAGAAAAGCTAAACCTGCACCGGTAAGAGCTGGAACTAGGATTTCTATGGGTGATCAAACACCATATATCCCTAAAAAGAAGCCTAAGAAAGGGCCTGCTGAAGCTCGAGAGTCAGGAACTAAGATAGATATCTTTAACCATGACAGTATGTCTGGTGATATTGATTCAGGTTTTGGCAATGAAGAGGTTGTACTTCTTGATTTCTCTGATAAGAATATCTATGAAGAGATGATGCGTCAAGAGCAAAAACGTAAAGAAGAGATGAAAAAGAGAG
Organism: Sulfurovum sp.; assembly: GCA_027081115.1. GTDB lineage: Bacteria > Campylobacterota > Campylobacteria > Campylobacterales > Sulfurovaceae > Sulfurovum. The sequence goes on along the minus strand of JALWLD010000053.1, from coordinate 16,703 downwards.
AAGCGGCAAATGGTGGACCTGCCAAAGGTAGACAGCCCTTCCGTCCTCAACAGAGACGTTCACTGAAGCGTGGTGGTAAACGTAAGAAATATGTTAAAGAGGAGAGTACAGATGTAGTTACTTCTGTAGAGATCCCTGAGAACGTAAGAGTCTACGAGTTTGCTGAAAAAGTGAACCGTAAAGTAGGTGAAGTGGTTGGTGTACTTTTTGCTTTAGGTATGATGGTTACAAAAAATGATTTCCTGAACAAAGATGAGATTGAAATTCTTGCTGAAGAGTTTGAAGTAGAGGTTACAACGGTAAATCCATTGGATGAGTTGGATTATGCAGATGCTTATGATGAAATAGAAGAAGATGAGACAGAGCTTGTAGAAAGAGCACCGGTCATTACTATTATGGGACACGTTGACCATGGTAAAACATCACTGCTTGACAAGATCCGTACAGCAAAAGTTGCGGACAGAGAAGCAGGTGGAATTACACAACACGTAGGTGCATATCAGGTAGAAAAAAATGGCAAGAAGATCACATTTGTTGATACTCCGGGTCACGAAGCCTTTACTGAGATGAGAGCACGTGGTGCACAGGCTACCGATATTGTTATTATTGTAGTTGCTGCAGATGATGGTGTGATGCCACAAACCAAAGAAGCTATTTCACATACAAAAGCAGCAGGTGTTCCGTTAATTGTTGCCATCAACAAAATGGACAAAGAATCCGCAAATCCTGACAACGTCAAAGCCCAACTTGCAGAAATTGATGTTATGGCAACAGATTGGGGTGGAGAGTACGAATTTGTACCTGTCTCTGCACATTCTGGTATGGGTATTGATGATCTTCTTGAGACCATTTTGCTTCAAGCAGAGGTGATGGAACTTAAAGCAAACCCTGCAAGAGAAGCAAAAGCTGTTGTGGTTGAAGCCTCTTTGGAAAAAGGGTTTGGACCGGTTGCAAATGTAATCATTCAAAATGGTACACTGCATGTAGGCGATAATGTAATTGCAGGTCAAACATATGGCCGTATCAAAGCAATTAAGCTTGATGATGGTACTTCAGTCAAAGAGATCGGACCAAGTACACCAGCAGCAATTGTTGGATTGAATGAAGTACCTGGTGCAGGTGAAGAACTGGTTGCAATGTCATCAGACAAAGAGGTACGTGAGCTTGCCGAAAAAAGAGCAGAGTTCGAAAGAGCAAAACAGCTCTCTAAGAGTACAAAAGCGACATTGGATGATCTCTCAGCACTTATTGCTGAAGGACAGCTCAAGTCACTTCCTGTCATCATTAAAGCAGATGTACAAGGTTCACTTGAAGCGATCAAAGGTTCTCTTGAAAAATTGAGAAATGAAGAAGTTAAAGTAAACATTATCCACGAAGGTGTGGGGGGCGTAACCGAGTCTGACCTTACTTTGGCAGATGCTTCTGAGCATGCAGTCGTTCTTGGCTTTAATGTCAGGCCTACAGGTGCTGTGAAGAAGAAGTCAAAAGAGCTTGGTATTGAGATACGTTCATATTCGATCATCTATGACCTTCTTGATGATGTCAAAGCACTTCTTGGTGGTATGATGTCTCCAGTGATCTCTGAAGAGGTTACGGGTCAGGCTGAAGTACGTGAAACCTTTGTTGTTGGTAAAGTAGGAACCATTGCCGGGTGTAAAGTTTCTGATGGATCAATTACTAGAAACTCTAAAGCGAGACTTATCCGTGATGGTGTGGTTGTTTATGAAAGTACAATTTCCTCTCTTAAGCGTTTCAATGAAGATGCAAGAGAAGTTAAAAATGGTTATGAGTGTGGTATCATGCTTGAAAACTTCAATGACATTAAAGCAGGCGATGTGATCGAAACATTTAAAGATGTTGAAGAGCAAGTGACACTGTAGTATGACACAAGAAGAGATCAAACGTCACCGGGTTGAGTCTGTCCTAAGGGAGATCATCCCTGAGGCATTGGCAACACTTGATGATGAGCGTATTAACGGGCTTTCTGTTACAGATGTGGTCTGTTCAAAAGGACGTTCTGATGCGAAGGTCTATCTTGATAAATCGTTTCTTTCGGACAAAGAGCAGGGTGAAGCACTCAGACAGCTAAGAACAGTTGCCGGGTATATCCAAAACCACTGTAAACAGAGTGAAGGTTGGTTTAAAGCACCAAGATTCACGTTTGAGTTTGATGAACAGTTGGAAAAAGTTTCTCGTATTGAAGAGCTTTTCAAGCAGATCAGTACAAAAAAAGAAGACGAAGAGAAGGATAGTTCAGATGAATCTTGATACACAAATTGCAAAGATCATAGAGGCTAATGGCGCAGCTTTGTATGACACAGAAGTGGTCACAGAATTTGATGAAACCATTTACAGGGTTCTTATTACTAAAGTAGGTGGTGTTTCACTTGATCTTTGTGCAGATATCTCCCATGAACTTTCTCCTTTTTTGGATGTGCATCCACCTATGCATGGACAGTATCGTCTTGAAGTCTCATCTCCTGGAATCGAGCGTAAGTTAACAAAACCTGTACATTTTAAAAATGCCATTGGTGAAAAAGTAAAGTTGAAACTGGGTGCAGGAGAGAAGCTTAAGGGTTTGCTCAAATCAGCTGATGATAATGGTATTGTGGTTGAGACAAAGCAAGGTGATGAATCTTACTCATATGGAGAATTAAATACGTCTAAAACGTATTTTGACTGGAACTAAATTTAGAAAAGGAGTTGCATGAACATTGATGAAATCTATATGCAACTCGCTCTTGATAAAGCTTGGGAATATCAGGGATTAACTTATCCAAATCCTGCTGTCGGTGCTGTTGTTACTTTTAAAGGCAAGATACTTTCTGTAGAAGCCCATCAAAAAGCAGGTACTTCTCATGCTGAAGTACTGGCACTATTGTTTGCTTATGAAGTGATGTCAAATACTCAAGTATCTATTGACCCTTACAATGCAAAAGAAGTACACAGTTTTCTTTTAAATCTTCCTCAAAATATTTTTTCCGAGTGTACTATTTATGTGACACTGGAACCCTGTTCCCATGAAGAGAAAACACCCTCATGTGCATCACTGTTGAAACAATTAAATCTTATGCGAACAGTTATTGGTACAAGAGATCCAATTATTGGACATGATGCTGGTTCACAGATATTGAAAAATGTTACTATTGGTGTATTGGAAGAAGAATGTAAAACGCTGCTTGAACCGTTTATTATTTGGCAGAAAAAGGCTTTTGTATTGTTCAAATTGGCACAAACAAGCAATGGGAAAATTGGTGGTGGATATTTGAGTTCAAAAGCTTCTTTGAAGCATGTACATCAATTAAGGGAAGTATGCGATAGCTTATTGATCGGTGGAAATACAGTTCGGGTCGATAGACCGACACTGGATTGTAGGTTTACAGAGGGTAAAGCACCTAATATTGTGATCTATTCCAAGAGTGATGATTTAGACAGAACCATACCTCTTTTCAGTGTTAAAAATCGAGAGATAAAAGTAAGTAATTCTTTAGATTTTTTAGATGAGCCTTCTTTTGTCTTGGTTGAGGGTGGAGAGGGGATGTTAAATGCCCTAAAAGAGAAGATAGATTGGCTTTTGATTTACCAGACCCCTAAGCTCTCTTCCAACAATTTAACCTATAATACTACAATGAATTTAGAATTTCTACATCAAGGGAAAAAAGATGTAGATCTTATGATATGGAGCAGACACATTGGGCATTGAAAAACTAACAGATAAAGAAGAAAAGCAAGAAAAGATCGTAACGATGTTTGATGACATCGCTTCTACCTATGATAAAGCCAACAGAGTATTGAGTATGGGTATTGATATACAATGGAGAAAGCAGGGCTGTAATAAAGCTTTTGAGATCCTTGGCAAAAAAGAGTTGGGACAGATTACGGATGTAGCTACCGGAACGGGAGATCTTCTTATCTACTGGAAAGAAGAGGCTGAAAAAAATGGTGTAACTATTGATAAATATGTGGGGATTGACCCTTCGGTAGGTATGCTTGATGTAGCAAAAGGGAAAGTAGATTTTGCAGAGTTCATTGTTGGTAAAGCACAGGAACTTCCCATTGAAAACGAGAGTACAGATATTATCTCTATCTCATACGGTATTCGTAATGTGGTCGATAGAGTAGAAGCGTTACAGGAGTTTTATCGAGCACTAAAGCCAGATGGCATTGTTGTGATCCTGGAGTTTACAAAACAAGACAGAGACAGTATCATAGATAAGGTTGTAGATTTTGGTATGAAAAATGTTTTACCTAGAGTAGGTGGACTGATCTCTAAAAACTATGAAGCCTATAAGTACTTACCAGACTCTATTGAAGAATTTTTAACAACAGAAATGTTGGAAAAAGAGTTGGAGTCTGTAGGTTTTGAAATGAAATATACCAAATCATTCTCTATGGGAATTTCAACACTATTGGTAGCACAAAAAAAATAATATGGGTGTTTTATGTCTAATTTGATGACAGTCTCTTCACTCAATACCAAAATAAAATCTCTTCTTGAAGCTACCTTCATGCATATACTTGTAGAAGGAGAGGTAGCTTCTGTTACCTATCATACTTCCGGACATCTTTATTTTTCTGTCAAAGACAAAGAGAGTTCCATCAAATGTGTGATGTGGCGCTCTTCTGTCTCTAAAATGAAATTTCGTATTGAAAAGGGTATGCATATTGTCATTGAAGGTTCTGTAGGTGTATATACTCCTAGAGGAGAATATCAATTCTATGTGGTAAAAGTTGAACCTTACGGGCAGGGTGCACTGGCTTTGGCATTTGAACAGTTAAAAGAGAGATTGAAAGCCAAAGGGTATTTTGATGCACAAAGAAAAAAATCTATTCCTAAACACATAAAAAAAATGGTCTTGGTTACAGCCAAAGAATCTGCTGCACTCCATGATATGCTAAAAATTATTCAAAAGCGTTGGCCTTTGCTTGAAGTTATTATTGTAGATACCTTGGTACAGGGGGATACTGCTGCACTCCAAATTGCAAAGTCATTATACTATGCAGATACTCTGCAGGCAGATGTTATAGTTGTAGGGCGTGGTGGAGGAAGTACTGAAGATCTTTGGGCTTTTAATGAAGAAGCCGTAGCCCATGCACTTTTTGAAATGAAGACCCCTGTGGTTTCAGCAGTAGGGCATGAGGTTGATGTCATGATCTCTGACTACGTAGCAGATCTACGTGCCCCTACCCCTTCTGCAGCTATAGAGATGATACTCCCGGATGTGCAAGAGATACTTTATACACTTGATGAGTTAATGTTACGATATAAGCAAATAATTATACAAAATATACAACAGAGTGAACAGGCATTACATCATTTAGAAGAGATGCTTTTACGATCTTCTCCTTCCAGAAGACTGAAAGAAATAGAAAATGAATTTAAACGACTTGAAGATGAGTTTAGACGTGTAATGCAGTATAGCTTGGAACAAAGAATATCAGAACTTCCTACACTTCGTATGAATTTTAGACAAAACATACACTTTATACTTCAGAAAAAAGAACAACACCTGGAATATATACTGAAAAAAATAGAAATGAACAATCCAAAACTACAGTGTAAAACAGGTTGGGCAAAAGTATTGAAAAATGGCAAAACAATAGAATTGGATGAACTGCAAGAAGAGGAAGCGTTTACATTGGAAAATGCTTCTGTCAAAATAGAAGCACGCATGTTAAAGAAAATAGTTTTTTAAATACAGCATTTTAATCCTTGTATGATATAATATTTCCTAAGGTTATAGTTGCTATAGTGCAGACAAAAGGGATGGAATGTTTGAAAATATTGGGGAAAATGTATTAAGTTTGGTTTCACCAAGTAATATTTTACTTTTGAGCATACTAACCTTTTTACTTATCTTCATATATATCTTTATGTTTAAACGTAAAAAAGATGCATTACAAAACTTTGTAGAAGAAAAAATAAAAGTATTTCAAAATGTCTTTTATATCTCCGAAGATGTCATTATTGTACTCTCGAATAAAAATGAGATCCTTTATGCCAATAAAGCGGCCATTGATTTTTTTGATTTAAAAAAATATTTTAAATTTACACAGCTTGAACTTCCTGAAATTAAAGTGAAAAATGAATTTGTTGATCTTAAGACATTGATCTCTCATAGTATACAGAAATCAGAAAAACGTATGAATGTCTATACAAATACTTTATTGATTAGGGAAAAGAATATAAAAGAGGAAATACCTGTAAATCTCTATTTCAACACGTCATTAATCAAGATAAACGATACTGTTCCCGGTACTATTTTGATCATTAACGATATGAGAAAAGAGAAAGCCAAAGAGCAGTTGGCCTATAAACATAAACTTACCAAGTTGCCTAATCAGGCACAAGCACTTAGTGACTTAAACGCTTTGTATGCAAAACTTCACCTAAATCATCAAAAAATTGCATTGGTACTTATGGATATTGATAACTTTTCCATGTTACGATCTATTGTAGGGTATGAACAGTCAAATGTTGTTTTAATACGATTTGCAAGTTACCTTGAAGAGTTAGCTAACGAGTTTTCTTTTTTTGTCTATCATACAGTACACAATAATTTTTTGTTGATTATGCCAGATGTTGAATCCACAAAAGATATTTTGTCTATTGTCAATAACATTCAACATGAGTTGAAATCTTTTTATAAAATGGGGAACAGTAAGTTACACTTGACTGCATCGGTAGGTGTATCTATCTATCCTGACAGCAGTAGTACGCTCAATCTCTTGGATGATGCCTATAAAGCACTCTCCAATGCAGAGAAGAAAGGGCATGGACGTATTGAAATCTATGAGGAACAGCAATCGAAGTATGATTATGATGAGTTAAAACTTTATAATGATATGCATCAGGCATTAGAAAAAAGTGAATTTGAAGTCTATTATCAACCCATCATGGATGCAAAAACAAAAGAGATTGTCTCTGCAGAAGCATTGATCCGCTGGCAACATCCGGAACATGGAATGATTGTACCAAATGTATTTATCCCTATTATGGAAAAAACGGGATTTATTACAGATTTAGGTAAGTATGTGTTGGAAGAGGTGCTAAAACAGCAAAAACGCTGGGAGCTCTTTAAATTTAAGCAAATAGCAGTCTCTATAAACCTCTCTATGTTAGAATTGGAGTCAGGAAAGTTTGTAGAAGATGTGGTAACACAACTTGCACAGCATCAAATAAATCCTGAACTCATAAAATTTGAGATTACAGAGGGCTCTGCTATGATCTCGGAAGAGAGTACGAGTAAACAGCTGCTGGAATTAAAAAGATTAGGTATTGATATCTCACTTGATGATTTTGGTACGGGATATACCTCTTTCACCTATCTGAAAAAGATCCCTGCGAGTATATTGAAAATCGATAGATCACTGGTTATCAATATTGTCAAAAATGATGAAGATCAGAGAATTGTAAAAGCTATGATAGAATTAGGGCATAATCTTGGGATGAAGATCGTAGTCGAGGGCATTGAAAATGAAGAGATGTTTACACTCCTCAGTAGTTTTGGAAGTGACTTTATACAAGGGTACTATTTCTCAAAACCGCTACCTGTATTTGAATTTCAAAAATTATTAAGATAAAAGAAGGGAAGACGTATGGATATAACAATAGTAGCTGTGATATGTGTATTGGCAATCATTGTGACATTTTTTGCTGTGAAGGCAATATCACGTAAAGAGTTTAAAGAACTTGAAAATGAGTTAAAGTTTTTTAAAAGAGAGAAAGAGTATCAAAGTGAAGCGATGGTGGTTTTTGGCAAGGAGCATGAGGTTGAGTTTGCCAATAAAGCCGCTAGAGATCTTTTTTCATTGGGAAAGGAGGGTAAAGTATACGGTTTTACACAGAGCGTTAGTTTAAAAGTCAGTAGTGCAGAACCTATTGAATTTTTTGAAGCCATAGAGAAAAAATCACAGATGTCAGAAGGTAGTTTTACTTTTAATGATGCGTTACTTATTGTAGGAGAGAAAAAAACAAAGGTCAATATCTATATCGATAAGAATGAATGGAATATTAACCATAGCATTACTTGTGTAGTGGACATCAATAAAAATGCTGTTACCCAATCTCAGAAGCTTGATGGAAAAGTAGATTTTTTAACAGGGCTGCCTAGTCAATTCTCTTCTTTGTCGGAAATCAATGCGATGGTTATAGAGAGTCAACGTAAATCAGAAAGCTTTGCACTGTTTTTATTGGGGATAGATCACTTTTCCGATATACAAATAACCCTGGGACAAGCTTATACAAACCAGGTTTTAAAAAAGATGTCAACATATTTTCAGGAAAACCCGGATGAGAACCGAAAAATATACAGAATGGATTGTGATAAGTTTCTACTGCTCCTAAAACATGTAGACAGTGATGAGATAGCTAGAAAAATAGCTAGGAAATTGATTGTAGATATTAACAATTACTATAAGTCAGATATTGCCAGTAGACTAACCGTCTCTTTAGGAATCGCACGATACCCCGAACATGGTGAAAATGCTACAAAGCTTATTAATCACGTGTATATAGCACTAGACAATGCACAAAAAGATTCTGTTTCCAATATTGAACTCTTTAGTTCAGAGACTCAGGTAATTCATAAAGATGAAGTGAATATGAATGAAGAGATCAGTAATGGCCTGAAGAATGATGAATTTTTACTTCACTATCAACCTATATTTAGTTTAAAAAGTGAAGATATGATCGGTGCAGAGGCACTCATACGTTGGAATCATCCAAAGTATGGTTTAGTAGCTCCAGATAAATTTTTGGAAGTGGCAGAGAAAACAGGTCGTATTGTTGATATTGGTGAGTATGCCTTTAGAGAAGCGATGAAACAGCGTAAACGTTGGGATGAACTTGGATTTAAAAAATTTAAAATTACGCTCAATCTCTCTTTACGTGAAATGGAAGTGGATCAATTGATTAAAAAGATAGATACACTGTTTGAAGAGTACGGGGTAGATCCTTTAGATTTCAATTTGGATATTACTGAAGAAGATGCTATGCGTAATATTGAAAAGACCAATATGGACTTTAACCTATTTAAAGAGTTGGGACTCTCCATGTCTCTGGATCATTTTGGAGTAGGTTATTCTTCTTTAAAGGCTTTGCAGACTTTACCAATCTCCATGTTGAAAATCGATCGCTCACTCATTTTTGACCTTACATCGAATCTTGACCACCAAATGGCAGTAAAAGCGATTATCAATATGGCACATACACTTGGATACGAAGTAGTTGCAGAGGGTGTTGAGACGTCAAAAGAGTCTTCCGTATTGCATGGTTTAGGCTGTGATCACGCACAAGGATATCTTTTCTCAAGACCATTACCTGTATTTGAATTTCAGGAGTTGTTGAGGTAGTGTAAAAAGAAGAAGCTTAAGCTTCTTCTTTTTACATCATACCAGGCATTCCGCCCATTTCAGGCATTGCCGGCATTGGTGTTGGGTCTTCTTTTATATCTGACACCGTTGCTTCTGTTGTAAGAAGCAGGCTTGAAACTGAAGTAGCATTTTGAAGTGCAACACGTGCCACTTTAAATGGATCAATAATTCCTGCTTCAATCATATCTACATACTCTCCGGTTGCTGCATTGAACCCAATATTGGCATCTTCTGCATGTGCGATTTTATCAGCAACAACACCGGCATCAAAACCTGCATTGCTGGCAATCTGTTTCATTGGTGCGTAGACAGCTCTTAAAATGATCTCGGCACCTACAGCTTCATCGCCTTCAAGAGTGAGATTGACGGCTTTACTTGCTTTGACAAGTGCTGCACCTCCACCGATGACAATACCCTCTTCAACAGCAGCTTTAGTTGCAGAAAGTGCATCATCTACTCTGTCTTTTTTCTCTTTCATTTCAGTCTCAGTTGCTGCACCGACTTTAATGACTGCTACACCACCTGAGAGTTTTGCAAGTCTCTCTTGTAATTTTTCTTTATCATATTCAGAAGTTGTGTTTCCGATTTGAGTTTTAATCTCTGCAACACGTGCTTCAACTGCAGCACCATCACCTTTTCCATCTACAATGACGGTATTGTCTTTGTCAATGACTACTCGTGTAGCCTGACCAAGTTCTGCAAGTGTAGTCTTCTCTAGTGAAAGACCCAACTCTTCAGTAATCACTGTTCCACCTGTTAAGATAGCAATGTCTTTTAGCATTTCTTTCTTTCTGTCTCCAAACCCTGGTGCTTTTACTGCTGCAATGTTCAAGACACCTTTAAGTCTGTTCAGTACCAATGTTGCAAGAGCTTCACCTTCTAGATCATCAGAGATGATAAGCAATGGTCTCCCTGTCTTCTGGATCTGTTCAAGTACAGGCACAAGGTCTTTTAGTGAAGTGATCTTTGCATCAGTAATGAGTAAAAGAGGATTCTCCAATTCACATGTCATCTTTTCTGTATTGGTTACAAAGTATGGAGAGAGGTATCCTCTGTCAAACTGCATTCCTTCAACCACTTCAAGATCATCATTGATTCCTTTGGCTTCCTCTACTGTAATGACACCATCTTTACCTACTTTTTCCATTGCTTCGGCAATAAGGTTTCCGATAGTTTCATCAGAGTTTGCAGATATCGTTGCCACCTGAGCGATCTCTTTTTTGTCTTTTACTTCTTTAGAGATTTTTTTAAGCTCTTCAATGATTGCTGTAGAGGCTTTGTCCATCCCTCGTTTCACTTCAATAGGGTTTGCACCCGCTGTTATGTTTCTAAGACCTTCTTTAAAAATAGAGTGAGCCAAGACAGTTGCAGTCGTTGTTCCGTCTCCCGCCTCGTCAGCAGTATTGCTTGCAACTTCTTTGACCAATTGTGCACCCATATTCTCAAGCGAGTCAACAAGTTCTACCTCTCTTGCTACAGAGACACCATCTTTTGTAATGTGTGGTGCCCCAAAACTTTTTTGGATGAGAACATTACGTCCTCTTGGACCCATTGTTACCTTTACTGCATCTGCAAGTTTTGTTACACCTTCATAAAGTCCGCTTCTCGCTGTATCTGAAAAAAATATTTCTTTTGCCATTTAATGCTCCTTTACGATTATTTTATAAGTCCGAGGACTTCTTTACTTAACAATATAAGGTAGTCAGAACCTTCTATTGTAATTTCCATACCTGAGAAATCTGCAAAAACAACAGTATCTCCTTCTGAGATACCATCTTCTTTTGCTTCAGGTCCTACTGCGACCACTTTCCCCTGTAGAGGCTTCTCTTTAGCTGTATCAGGAATGATAATACCTGATGCAGTTGTATTTGTTTGCTCTTCACGTTCAACCAGAACACGATTTGCCAATGGTATAAATGCCATATTCAGCTCCTTTAATATAGTTAATTTTTTGTGAATGCATTGTAGTGATTTTTTATTAAAATGTCAATAGGTTGTTTTAAATTATTTAATATACTTTAGCCAATATGACTAAAGTATTATTTTTTTAATGAAAAAAGACCTTTTTTTTTAATTTTTTCTAAAAACTATTGACAATAAAGGTAACTTTAGCTAAAATTCCAGCCTCTTCATTAGTGGCAAGATAGCTCAGTTGGTTAGAGCGCTGCTCTCATAAGGCGGAGGTCCGGGATTCGAGTTCCCGTCTTGCTACCACTATTTAAAATATCCTAAAAATTAAATCATCAAAATATTTGATCAAAAATAGCGCTATACTTTTAATATGTAATAAAAAATTATTTTTACTATAATACAAATTTATCAATCTCCTATTTCTAAATACATTTTTATAAAATCTACTAATATTTCGAAATATTTAATCTTAAAAAATATAAATGTATGATATCCTTATATCACGAGCATTTTTTTAAATGTATATTTTAAACAAGGACAAGGAGTTTAACATGATGAAAAAGGTAGCAGTAGCGCTGTTGTGTACAGCATTGGGAAGTACACTTTATGCAAGGGATGATATTACTAGAAGTAAGCCGTTTTTAGGGCTGGAGATTGGTTATTCGGAAGTGCAGGGGGGTGTATTTTTAGATCCTTTGAACCCTTTAAGTTATGATGCACTTTATAGTAGTTCCGATATTTCATATGGTGTACGTCTTGGTGCACAAAATGAATCATACAGAACAACACTGTCATTTCATTATTATACTAATGGTGATTATGACCAAACGGTACAGCAGGGGCTTCTTTCATTAGACTATTTTATCGTGAATGCAGATCTTTCTGGTGGTATGGCTGTTAAACCATTTATCGGTATTAACGGTGGATATGCAAGATATGAATCAACATTGATAGACAATAGTGATTTTATTTATGGTGGTCAAGTAGGAGTAATTGTTTCTGTTGCTGAAAAGATTGATTTGGATCTCTCGTACAGATATCAACTGACAGTGGGTGATGAAATTGATAACCCGTTAGACCATGTTGGCTCATTTGTATTTGGATTTAACTACCTCTATTAATAAGGAAGAAGAATGAAAAAAAATATTATAAAGGTTTTATTGGCATTGTCAGTAACCTTGATGATGGCAGGCTGTGGTAGTAACACAGTAGAAGATCCAGTTGTGGGTACTACTCCAGGTACTACTCCTCCTGCAACATCTGAATTTAAATTGGCAAATCTTACTACACCGCTTGTTGTGCATGAAGCTGATGAGACACTTGTGATCTCTGTAGATGTTCTTGATGCAGACGGTGTCGGAGTCAGTGGGAAAGAAGTAAGTATCACAGCAGTGAATGGTGTACAGTACGGTTCGATTATCAGTGCATCAATTGCTCAGTCAGATGCAAGTGGACATGCACTGTTCAGCTATAAAGGACCGCATGATATTGCTGCTGTTGACAATCTACAAACTACTCTGGCACTGACATTGCTTGAAAATGGTACAACGATGCTTCTAACCATACAGTTCGATAAAACAACTTCAACTGTGCCAGGTACAGCCATACCTATTGTTGTGGCACCAACAAGTAGTTATACTTTAAGAGAAAACAATCAAAACCTCCAATGGGAAATAAAGGTCTTTGAAGAGGGAACAAGTACACCTTATACAAGTGGAACAATAAAAGTAATTTTACCAAGTAAAGTGGTCTCCGGTGTAGATGTCGGTAGTTTTACAGAGTACAATGCTACTGTAGATCTTACAGGAAAAGCAGTATTTAACTATACTGGACCTCAAGACCTTGATGCACTTGTAGGAAGTGGAGATACCGGTGCAATTTTTGAGTTCTACCATGTTGATAATCCAACCAACAAAACAACAATCACAACAACCTATGATGTAAGTGGTGGAGGGTATACACCTGCATCATATACATTAACAACGCTAAGCAGTGATGGTACACAAACCATTGGATTAAGTGATCAGAAGGCATTTACACTTTCTTTGAAAGATGATCAGGATACTGATGTAGTAGATGCAGATATTACCAATATAACTATTACCTCACAGAATACTTTAGTTGGAAAACTGTTTGATTCTACTACTGGTACAGATGTAAATCAACTTGTCTTTAGTGGTGCAGATGCTATAAATAATAAGTCATTTGATATTAAGACATACACGTCATCAGGGCTATTGCCTATTGAGATCATTGTAGACTTTGTAGATAGTACAGGTGCTGCTCAACAATTAATTACTGTTATGAATGTTGTGGTACTTTCCGGACCCCCAACTGCCATGAGTATCTCTTATGCAGGTGTAGAACAGAATAGTACGGTAGCAAAATATATTGAAAAATTTGTAGTCACGCTAACAGATCAATATGGAAATAAAGTTAATACGAATCCATCTATTTCAACAGGTGCAATGGTTGAGTATGCAGTGGATGGCAGTGATGCCACAGGAACAAGAACCACTTCTTCTCCTAGATTGTGGCATGGTTTAAATGATACACATGGAACATTGGCAGCTCCTGATGCAAATAATAAAACACTTTTTGATGCAGGCAGCCCAGTATTTAACTATGTTGACTACTCAAATGATAAACTGGTAGTATTTGGTACAGGCTTTGTTTATGAAGCTTTAGGGAAATGGGATATTACGCAATTAAACAATAGTGCATTAACACTGCAAGATGATTATTTTGGAGCTGAACGACCAGATCTTTACTATGCTGTGGGACACAACAATAGGCAAGACCTTTGTAAAACGGATGGTACGGAATATGTTGGAACAATGAGCTCAACTAACTATATAGTGGATGCAAACGGATATGCACTGATTGAGTTTGCCTATGATTACCATTTAACAGGAAAAGATATTATGGTATGGGTAAATACAACAGGTCTACAAGCTGATACCAATACAATAGGACGTATAGGAGAAGCTAAGAAACATACACTACGAGGAAATGGCTTAATTACAACAGATTCATATAGTTTGAGTCCAGGTACAACGGCTTATTATAGATTTAATATACGTCATGAAAACGCACCGGAGTGGTATAGAAACGGTCACTTTGGATTTAGTGTGGTTGGAGCATGTACTGCTTTGCAATCTGATCCAGGTGAAGAGATAGGAAATTTTGAGTATGATGCAAGAGATTGCCGTCTTGAAACCTCTTTTGTACGACTAAAAGTGACAAATAGTACAACTCAAGATTGTACTATTACTTTAGATGGTATTGCCGTAGGTACTGAATTTAGTGGAGTGACCTACCCATAAAAGAGTTCATAGGGATTTCCCTATGAATAACTAATCAATCCTTTCCCCTTTTTCTACTATAATTCCATAAACATATTCCAATCTTAGGTAAAACCCATGATAGACTTAAAATATCTCCAAAATAATTTTGATGAAGCAAGTACCAAACTTCAGAAAAAAGGTGTAGAGACTGCTACACTTGAAAACCTTCAAACACTTTTTATGTCACTTAAAGAGGCCAATATAAAGTTAGAGTCTGCAAAAGCCGAGCAGAACAGTATGTCTAAACTTTTTGGGCAGTATATGCGTGAAAAGAGAGACATTACTGAACTTAAAGCCAAAGTAGATGCAAACAAAGAAGCAATGCTCCCGCTACAGGAGCAAGCAAGAGAGGCAGAAGAAGCACTCTATGAAGTGGCATTGGCTATGCCAAATTTTCCTGATGATTCTGTTCCTGAAGGGAAAGATGAAGAGGAGAATGTTGAACTTCAAAAAGTCTTGGAGCCAAGAACTTTTGCTTTTACACCCAAAGAGCACTGGGCTTTGGCAGAAGAAAATGGTTGGATAGACTTCGAACGAGGCGTAAAACTGGCGAAGAGTCGTTTCTCTGTACTCCGGGGAGAGGCTGCAAGACTGGAAAGAGCGCTGATCAACTTCTTCTTGGATACAAATGCAACCAAAGGCTTTGAAGAGCTCTGTGTCCCATTTATGAACAATGCCAAGATGTTACAGGGGACAGGACAACTTCCAAAGTTTGAAGAGGACCTCTTTAAGATTGATGGAGAAGATCTTTATCTTATCCCCACTGCTGAAGTGCCATTGACCAATATGTATAATGATGAGATCCTTTCTGAAAAAGAGTTACCTGTACTGATGACAGGGTATACCCCATGTTTTAGAAAAGAGGCAGGATCTGCGGGACGTGATACACGTGGTATGATAAGACAGCACCAGTTTGATAAAGTGGAGATGGTAGCCATTGCACATCCTGAAAAATCAGATGAAGTATTTGAGATGATGGTACAAAATGCTTCAGATATCTTAACCGCACTCGGCTTGCCTCACAGAGTCGTAGAGTTATGTGGAGGAGACTTAGGTTTTTCAGCAGCCCAGACCATAGACCTTGAAGTATGGCTACCGGGACAAAATAAATACCGTGAGATCTCTTCTATATCCAATACAAGAGATTTTCAGGCAAGACGTGCAAAGATCCGTTTTAAAGATGGAAAGAAGAACAGACTGGTACATACCTTGAACGGTTCAGCACTTGCCGTGGGTAGAACGATCGTTGCTATTATGGAAAATTATCAAAATGAAGACGGGAGTATTGAGATCCCGGAAGTGTTGAAGAAATATATGTAAGAAGTGTAGCCATATAAGTTGGCTACATGTATGAAATCCTTAGATTGTCTGTGATGAGTCACTATGACGTGATTTCAATTTCCCTTCCATACTCAAGTAGCTGTTTAACGCACCAATATAGGCTCTTGCAGAGGCTAACATCGTATCGATGTTCAAACCGTGCCCAATGATGGCCGGTTCTTTGTTAAAGGCTACTTTTACCGTAACATTTGCCAAAGCATCTTTGCCTCTACTGACAGATTTGACTTTATAGTCCATCAAGTGGCCTTCATAACCTGAAATCCTGTCAATTGTTTTAAAGATGGCATCCATGGTACCCTCTCCAATACTTGCATCAATGATCTCATTGTCATCTTTTTTGATGCTCACAGCAGCAGAAGGTACACCGTTTGAACAGTCCATTAACTGTAAAGAGATCAATTCAAAGATCTTTGGTGCGGAAGACATTTCATTGGTTACGATGGCTCTCAAGTCATCATCATAGATATCTTTTTTCTTGTCTGCCATAATCTTAAATCGTTCAAATGATGCATTTAAGGCTTCATTGTCCAAAGTAAATCCTAACTTTTTCAATTTGTCTTTGAATGCAGCACGTCCTGAGTGTTTTCCCAAGACTAACGTGTCTTCCATATCTAAACCAATGTCTTCAGGACGGATGATCTCATAGGTCTCTTTGTTCTTCAACATGCCATCCTGGTGTATACCACTCTCATGGGCAAAAGCATTTTTACCGACAATAGCTTTGTTTGG
>JALWLD010000052.1 GCA_027081115.1 Sulfurovum sp. | reverse complement strand
TACGTGCACTTGTGGAAGCTCTCATGGGAGATAAATATAATAACTTTGAAGAGATGCATCAATATGATGGTACCTATGACTATAGTGACGCGTATCGATTTAGACTGAATATCTATATGCATTTTGGTGGATATGCGCTGAACTTTCGACTTATACCGCAAACCATTAAAACGATTAAAGAGTTAAACCTTCCCTCTTCGTTGCATAAACTTTCCACATTGGAACGTGGTCTTGTGCTTATCACAGGGACAACAGGGAGTGGAAAATCAACGCTACTCGCAAGTGTACTTGAAGAGATAAACACTACAAGATCAAAACATATTATCACCATTGAAGACCCAATAGAATATATTTATAATGATAAAAAGTCTATCATCGAACAAAGGGCTGTTGGCTTTCATACCGACAGTTTTTCTGGAGCTTTACGGGCATCATTAAGAGAAGACCCTGATATTATAGTTGTAGGTGAAATACGTGATTTGGCAACAGCTGAAAGTATCTTACAAGCAGTAAATACAGGGCACTTAGTCTTTTCAACTGTACATACCTTAGATGTTAAAGAGTCTATCGACCGTATGATCTCTATATTTCCTTCTGAAGAACAGAACCGTGTGAGAACAACACTCGCTTCATCTTTGGAAGCAGTCGTTTCACAACGTCTAATGAAAGGGCTCAATAATCAGATGATTCCTGCTGTTGAGATTATGTTTAAGAGTTTACTCATTCAAGACCTCATACGAAATAAACGAGACAATGAGATTACAGATGTGATAGCAAAAGACAATCAGAGTATAGGGAGTCAAACATTTAACCAATCTCTGTTTAATTTGATATTGGCAGATAAGGTTTCTGAAGAGGTAGCCTTTCAGTATGCTACCAGTGTTGCAGACTTAAAACTGATGCTCTCACTGAGCGATCAGTATAACGAAAAGAAAGAGAAGAATATTTCTTTAAAATAAAGTTTTATGCTTCAGGTTCTTCTTCAACTTTTAGAGGTTTTGGCACAGCTTTTGCCATAACTTCTACATACACTTCTGTTGCGCCTGTAGCTTTTACCGCATCCAATGCTTTAATGAGTTCTTCATACACGACCTCTTTTGCATCGTCAGCAGTAGCCCCTACTTTACAGTCAAAGTCCCAGTACATCGTTGCTTTATCGGGTAGGTCTTTCTTCTTTTCACGTTTTACATATTTTCTAATATCATTTTTAACTGCTTCAAGTACTCTATCTTCATGTTTCTTTTCATCTGTAAGTTTAAAGATTTTTTTCATTATTTTCTCCTATTGTTATTATTTGATTTTTTATCTAATTTGTCTAGCTTTGCTTGTAGGTTAGAACCTATTTTCTCAGCATGTGGATTTCTAGGCTTTCTCTTTTTCTCTGTGGGTGTTTTGTCATTCTCTGGTTTATTATTTGCCGGCTTATTTTTTGCTGGCTTTTTATTTCGGTTATTGCTTTTAGTGTTATTTCTACTACCATTCCCACTTGCATTGCGATTACCGTTACGTTGTCCACCCCCACGTTTACCGCCACCTCTACCATTTTGTATAGGTTCTGCTTCTATGCTAGGGTCTGGTCTAAACGCTTCAAGGTCTACTTTTTTGATATTTGATTTTGTAAATCGTTCTATAGCCTTAAGCAAGTCATGCTCATCGATACACACAAGAGAGACTGCCTCACCTTTCATCCCTGCTCTACCAGTACGTCCTATACGGTGCACATAGTCCTCTGGTACATTTGGAAGCTCGAAGTTTACCACATGAGGAAGCTGGTCGATGTCTATACCACGTGCAGCGATGTCTGTAGCCACAAGAACACGCACACGTCCCTCTTTAAAGTCTGCAAGTGCTTTGGTTCTAGCCCCTTGTGATTTGTTACCATGAATGGCAGCTGCTTTGATACCTGAGTACTCTTCTAACTGCTTACACACTTTGTTTGCCCCATGTTTTGTACGGGTAAACACCAAAACTTGTTTCCAGTCATTTGCTTTGATGAGCTGTGCAAGAAGTTCTCTTTTACGGCTCTTGTCTACAGGGTAAACGACTTGGCTTATTTTCCCTGCTGTGGAGTTTTCTCGTGCTACTTCTACAAGTACAGGGTCTTTAAGTAGTCCTGATGCAAGTGCTTTTATCTCTTTAGAAAATGTCGCAGAAAAAAGTAATGTCTGCTTCTTCTTGGGCATCATCGCCATCAGTTTTTTGATGTCATTGATGAATCCCATGTCGAGCATACGATCTGCTTCATCGAGTACCAGTGTTTCTACTGCTGAGAAGTCTATACCATCTTGGCTTGCAATGTCTAGTAGTCTTCCTGGTGTTGCTATAACGATATCCACACCTTTTTTAATGGCTGCAAACTGAGGGTTAATACCAACCCCACCAAAAATAACCATAGACTTGTAAGACATGTATTTACCGTAAGTTGCGATGCTGTCAGCGACTTGTGCTGCAAGTTCTCGTGTAGGAGTAAGTACAAGTACACGAATTTGTTTCTTTTTCATATGTGGTTTTGTCTCTGAGAGACGTTCCAATAACGGCAGTGTAAACCCTGCTGTTTTTCCTGTACCTGTCTGAGCCGCTGCGAGTACATCTCTACCTTCTATAACGACAGGTATTGCTTGTGCTTGTATGGGTGTAGGCTCTGTATAGCCCTGCTCTTTAATGGCTTTGAGTAAAGACTCGTTGAGTCCTAATTCTGTAAATTTCATGATGTTCCTGGTAACCGAGCCTTGCATTTTCGCATTTGTCGGTCTTAGGCTGAGTAAGTTTTAAATTTTTATAAATGTATGACCGATGTACACTTTTTATGCATGATTATAGCATAAAAACATATTTTGTCGGATTTATAACAGTCTGAAGAAAATAAATATGTTATACTTAAGATTAATACATAATCTTTAGGGGGATTATTGAATGCTGCAACTCCACACACTTGATATTGATGCTTTACCTATAAATGTAGCTATCTATGAAGAAACAGACAATGATTTTATAATTAAAGATTTTAACCATATGGCAGAGAAAACAGAAAAAATTTCACGCCATGACGTACTCAATAAAAAGCTTACAGAAGTCTTTCCTGCCGTAAAAGAATTTGGTCTTTTTGACGTACTTAAAAGGGTTAACCATAGTGGCATATCTGAACACTTTGATGTCAAATTTTATAAAGATGATCGTATCAGTGGATGGAGAAGAAATCAAATTGTAAAACTAGATGATGGCACTGTAGCTGCACTTTATGAAGACTGTACGGAAGAGAAAGAGAAAGAGAAAGAAGCATTAGAAATAAAATCAGCACTTCGCTACCAAAAACAGGTATTTGAACATATTATGGATGATTCTGCCACTATTTCTATCCAAGGCTATAATGAACACCACAACGTAATATACTGGAACAAAGGAAGTGAACTCCTATACGGATATACAAAAGAAGAAGCCATAGGACATACTCTTGAGTCTCTCATTATCCCAGATAACATCAAAAATAACGTAACTACAAGTATAGACAACTGGGTAACCAATGGCATACCTATCCCCTCTTCTGAACTTACGTTAATAGATAAAGAGGGTAATGATGTACATGTACTTTCACAACATGTGATGCTTAGATTAGACGAAGATCATTATGAGATGTACTGTATTGACATAAACCTTAGTGAAGTTGACCTACTTCAAGAAAAGCTTCTTACACAAAAAAATCTCCTACAATCGATTATAAACCTTATACCAGATCTTATCTGGTTAAAAGATCCTGATGGAAAATATTTGGCATGCAATAAGACACTTGAAGAGTTCTTTGATATCAAAGAGTCTGAGATACTAGGCAAAACAGATTTTGATTTTATTGATCCAGAGCTTGCTAAATCTTTTCAAGAGCATGATAAACTTGCTATAGAGAAAGATGGTTATCATTCCAATGAAGAGATTATCCGTTCTGCAGATGGTAAACATGAAAGTTATTTTGAAACTATCAAATCACCTATGAAAGATACAAAGGGAAACCTCATTGGGGTACTGGGTATCGCCAGAGATATTAGTAAACATAAAGAAAAAGAGAAAGAACTTCAAACCTATGCCAACTATGATCACCTTACAGGACTTGCAAACAGGTTACTTTTTATTAACCGTTTAAAACATCTTCTCAACCATAGAGTATCTACACAACAGTACCATGCTGTACTTTTTATTGACCTAGATTACTTCAAAGAGATCAATGATACTATGGGGCATGATACTGGAGATGTCGTCCTTCAAAAAGTTGCAAAAATCCTTAAAAAGTTCACGAGAAAAGAAGATACTGTAGCACGTATTGGTGGAGATGAATTTACTATTTTACTCGAAAACATTACCTCTCCGTATGATGCAGGAATGATTGCACAGAAAATCATTGAGTCTTTACAAACATTAATTTTTATCAAGAAGCAACATTTCTTTCTCTCTGCAAGTATTGGGATTGCCATCTCTCCAGATGATGC
>JALWLD010000051.1 GCA_027081115.1 Sulfurovum sp. | reverse complement strand
CCATAAACGACTCTTCAGCAGAGTGCTCTCGCGACTTGTCGCTCTTAAATAATGTATAACTATTTCTCATTATCTATCCACCTCTCCAAATACGATGTTGGTTGTACCAATGATGGTAACAACATCTGCAATATATGTTCCTACTAAAATCTCTTGAAGTAGCCCTGTATGGAAGAAACTTGGTGCTCTACATTTTAGTCTGTATGCATATGGTTCACCTTCTGACTTGATATAGAAACCAAGTTCACCTTTTGGTGATTCTGTTGGAACATAGACTTCACCTTTTGGTGGTCTCATACCTTGTGTTACAAGTACAAAATGTTGCATAAGCGCATAGTTTTGCGTCATAATCTCTTCTTTTGGCGCAGAGATGTACTGAGGAGCATGTGCCATAAGTTGTGGCTCTGTCTCTTTGTACATAGGAATCAACTGTCTCATAATACGTGTTGATTGTCTCATCTCTTCCATGTAAAGTTTATAACGTCCATAAGAATCACATCTATCAGATGTTGGAATATCAAAGTCTAATTCTGGGTACAGCTCATATGGCTCTTCTTTTCTAATGTCCCATTTGACACCAGACCCTCTAAGCATTGGACCAGTACAACCCCAGTTGAGTGCATCTTCTGCCGAGATTATCCCTACATCTTCTAAACGCATCTTCCAGATACGGTTTTCAGTCAATAGTGCTTCATACGTATTTTCTACTTCGTAATCTACTTTATCACAAAATGCTGCTACGTTTTCTAACCAACCAGCAGGTAAATCAAGTGGCACACCACCTATACGTACAGCAGAGTGAGTCAATCTCGCTCCACAGTAGTCTTCCATAAGGTCCATTGCAAATTCACGCTCACGGAAAGCATATAAGAATACTGACATTGCCCCAACATCTAGTGCATGTGTTGCGATGAAGAAAAGGTGAGAAATTACACGGTTAAGCTCTAGTAACATTGTTCTAATTACTTGTGCTCTACGTGGAGCTTCAATACCAAGAAGTTTTTCAACTGCCAAAGCGTATGCATAGTTATTAGATGTCGATGCGATATAGTCAAGTCTGTCTGTTGTTGGTAAGAACTCATTATATGTCATGTTCTCAGCCATTTTCTCAATACCACGGTGAAGGTAACCAATATCTGGATACGCTTTTACCACTTGCTCACCATCAAGCTCAAGTACAAGTCTTAACTGACCGTGTGCTGAAGGGTGCTGAGGACCGAAGTTAATAACCATAGTGTTGTCATCACGCTCAAAATTGAGGTTTTCAAAAAATGGTGATAATTTATTTGCTACTTGCATATACGCCCCTATCTTCTTTCGTCTAGTGTTTTAGACGCTTTTTTATTATAGTTTACGAGTGCCGTTTCACTGTACTCTATTTCTTGTTCCTCATTACCATTATACTCTGCACCAAATGGTACTTCATACCCAACTCTTGAGAAACGTTTTGTATCTTCAATATCGATTTTCGCAGGGTCTCTGTTTTCAGGTCCGATGATATCTCTATACTCTTTACCAAATATTTTATCTACTTCATACCATGAAGCAAATTCATCTCCAAAGAGAGGGTATGTTTTAAGCAATGGATGACCTTCCCAGTCATCAGGCATAATAATACGTTTAAGGAATGGATGGTTATTTACTTTAATACCAAACATATCAAACATTTCACGTTCCGCAAAATTTGCAGAATTAAAGAGTGGTTGAATACTCTCAATAGCCAGTCCATTTTCTAAGCGACATACAACTCTTACTCTTTTTGCTTCAGTCACATTCAACATTTGCCAAAAAAGTTCAAACTCATTGTCTTTTGCCAAGTAGTCTACTGCCGATTGCTCAGAACATTGTGTATATCCACATTGCTCTTTGAGTGTTTTAATCACGTGAAAGTTACGTGTAGCATCAATATGTACTACAAGTTGACCGATTTCAACATATGACTCTTTTACATCAGCACCTAAAGCTGAAACAACAGAAGCAAAATGTGCATCTGCTACTTCCTCTCTTGGAACACGTGGTGCTACCCAAAATCTATCTGTATAGTAAGATTTTGCTTGAACGTTATCTTTTGGTACGTATTTTCTCATTAGATTAACCTCGCTCTTTTACCTGTTTGGTTTGTTAAGTCTTGCTTTGTATTTTTCTTCATATCAGCAGACTCTTTTCTTATCTTCTTTTGAAGCATCATGAGTGCATATTGTAATGTTTCAGGTCTAGGTGCACATCCCGGTAAATAGATGTCAACAGGGATGATTCTATCTACCCCTTGTACGGTTGCATAAGTATTAAACATACCACCTGTGTTGGCACATGAACCCATAGAGATAACCCATTTAGGTTCTGTCATTTGGTCATAAAGACGTCTAGCAAACTCTGCATGTTTTTTAGAGAGTGTTCCTGCAAGTATCATTACATCGGCTTGTCTTGGTGACGCTCTAAAGATTGTTCCCATTCTATCAAAGTCATAACGTGATGCTCCAGATGCCATCATCTCAATCGCACAACATGCGAGTCCATAGGTAAGTGGCCAAAGTGAATTTGAACGCCCCCAGTTTACGAGTTTATCTACCGAAGTCAATGCTATCGGTAATCCAGCTGAGCTGGCATAGTTTACTTGATGCTGTGCCATTCAAGTGCTCCTTTTTTCCATGCATATACGAAACCAATCGTAAGTAGTAATATAAATAGTATCATCTCCGCAAAACCAAACCAACCAAGTAGTTTAAAGTCAATCGCCCAAGGGAACATAAAGATAATCTCTACATCAAACAAGATAAACAAAAGTGCTATCAAATAAAATTGTGCCGAGATAGTGTTAGGTTGTTTCGTTACCTCTGGTCCACATTCGTAGATACTAAGTTTCAGTCTTTCTGTGTCAAGACGTGCCATTTTACGTGATACAAAACGTGCAGCCCATAGTGTTGCGGGGAACGCCACAGCTGTTAACGCGAACAAAACAAAGACACCAAAATACGGGTGTTCTGTAAGTACATGAGTCATATTAATCCCTTAAAGTTAATTCTGTATTGAAAAGTCTCTCTCTTTAGTCCCTATACTATAGTGCAGAGAATTCTCAGAATATTACTCTTATATTAACTGAAACATTGTTAAAAGATTTTTCTTGTTGGATGCTTTACCCTATAACTTTTTATGATGTAACTATGTGAAACAAAGCAAAAAGGGTTACAATGTCAAAAATATCATAAGGAATTGATAATGAAAAACTACACAAATATATTATATTGGATTGCAATGGCAGGGCTTCTTCTTTGGTTTGCCTACTCAAAAGGTTGGATATTAGCTAATTTTGAGTCTATAGATGCCAAACAAGCTATTAGTCTACTAGAAGATGATGATAATGTTACATTACTCGATGTAAGGACTATTGGAGAGTATAAAGAAGGTCACTTACGTGATGCTACGCTCATTCCTGTACAAGCATTAGCAGACAATTTAGGGATGCTCAAACAAGATAGAAATAAAAAAATACTTGTTTATTGTAGAACAGGAAGTAGATCTGTGTCTGCCTCGCGCATATTAGAAGAGAATGGATTTACCCCACTCAATATAAAAGGGGGGATCATCCAACTTATGGGTGCTGGAGTAGAGATAGTTAAATAACTACTCTCTCCTGTTTATTTTATTGCTTCAATTATAGTTCGATATTCAATGAACCTAGCGTTTCATACGTAATACCACCTGTTGCAAGACCATTGTCTTTCTGGTATCTTTCAAGAGCATTTCTTGTACCCCGTCCAAGTACTCCATCTGGTTTACCTACTTTGTATGATTTTTCATTCAATGCAATTTGAATTTTTTTAATTACATCTTTTGTCATGTTAGTTTGACATAAAATACGTTGCCATGCCATACTTGAAGCTGCAATCTTTTTACGTTTTTCTATCATTTTATACTCTGCTTCAACTGGTGTTCTTACTTCTTTGGCAGGGGTTACAAGTTTTTCAGTTTTAACCATCTCATAGGTTGCTGGGATGATTTCTTCTTTCACTGTTGCAGGTGCATCAAGTACTACTTTTTTGATATCTTTGGTTACCGCTGGTGTTTCAACTAAACAGATCATATGTCCTGTAAATCTCCATGGTTTGTCTGCACCAGTTGCTGCATCTGTCCACATAAATGAAGCTGCTGTATCTGGTACTTTTTTCTCTATCGTCTTATGTACAGCAGGGATCAGTGTATTTTTTAGTGTTGGTTCTGACACCAAATGTTGTACTGCTAATGTTTGTACTTCTGCTGGTATCTCTTGTATTTCTGTACGTGCAGGGCTCTTCACTACCAATTTTTTAATCGTTTTATATTTTGCTGGTACTTTTACAAGACACATAATCTCACCTGTTGCTCCAGAGAGTTTTTGTGCTGGATTTTGACCTTTTTTCCATACAGTTTTTGCTTCTTCTATAAGTACTTTCTCTTCCACATATTCATATTCAGTTGGAATCTCAACTACTTTCTTTGACGGAGGAATAACTTCGATTTTTT
>JALWLD010000050.1 GCA_027081115.1 Sulfurovum sp. | reverse complement strand
TTAGATGAATACTACTTTAAAAACTGGACTGCTTATATTTTGACACAAACCATCATGTTCTCTCCTGCTTATGAGTTAGACTCCACATCTACACCCAACATTGCCAGAGTTTACAACCGTTTGGTCACGATGATAGATACGGAAGCCGGTATGCGTTACATTGGTTATGTCCATATGATGAGTGAAGACAACTGGCGACGTTTTAGAAGTCCTGAAGACAATGGTAGAGAGATGTTGGAGATATTTACCCTTGATGAAAATGATGCGCATGTACCACTGGCAGGAAAAGCTCTACAAAACTGGAAGCTTGATAGAGACAATGACACTCTTGTAGTCAGTCTCAATCAAAATAGAGAACCTATCTCTCTATTTGGTACTACTATCTACAATGGTGATGACTTTTACAGGGAACTGGTAAAGTCTACACTCTACACCAAAGGAGTAGTAGTAAGACTAGTAGACTTCTTTTTTCCAAATGAAACAGAGAGTAGCCAAGAGATGCTTGCCAATACTATTGTGGAAAGTAACCCTGAAACATGGCAAGATATCTTTGCTCAAATTATTTTTTCTGAGGCTTATTTATTATATTCAGAACAGGCTAAAAGTGCAGAAGAACTCTTTTTCCCTCTGGCTAAAAAAATGAATTATAAACACCGTACAAGAAGTATGCATGATTTCAAGTATGCTTTAGATGAGATGCATCAGGCTACTATGCGCTATAAGTTGGGAAAACTTGAGCGTGTACCGCTGGATACTCTCTCTTTTGCCACCTACCACAAATATATCAGAGAGAACGTCTTTATACGTAAATCAAATCCTCTTTCTATCGATAACTATGAGGCCTATGACCGGCAAGGTTGGGATGAAAGCTTTGTTGACAACAGTCACTTCAACTTTGATGCAAACAGTATACAGTTAAGTTTAGACTCATTTATTACCTATATCTTCAATGCCACTATTTCAAGAAATCCAAGAGGTGCAGAACTTACACTTTTTAGAGAGCATATACTAACCACTAACAATGATGGAGAGACTGTCCTGAACTATACATTTAATATATTTAGAACCTATACTGACCCAGAGAGAGAAAAGATAGAACTTGAGCGAAGTAAACAACGTATAGCAACTATTGTACTTGATTATATTTCAAGATTGGAAGAGACCTATATGCAACAAGGAGTGAAGTAATGCAAAGAAGAACATTTATCAAATTATCTATAACAACCTCAGCTGCAATCTTGATGCCGGATATTGCTTCAGCACAGGTGTTAAACCTGAATGAAGTTAATTTTTCTCCCGCACTTAACAGCAGTAACAATGCACAAACTATTATGATATTCATGTATGGAGGTGCCTCACAATTAGGTGGGAACCTAAGTAATATAGATGAAATAAAATCTGCATCACAAAGTAGTTATGACAGCTATTTTAGAGGTGTTACAAGAACAAACAATGGGTGTTGGGAAGAAGCTGGTGGAACTCATATGGAAGAGCTCATGGCCAATGGTGACATGACACTCTTTCGTACCTGCTACTCTAGAGTAAGAGAGGCAGCCAATAACAAATCACATGGAAGCTGTACTATCCAGAATCAAAAAGGCTCTTTTGATGATGACAATGCAGGGATGATTTCCAATCTGGCACAGGTACTGGAAGCCCATGGTATTATAAATGAAAATACAATCATGCCTTTTATCACAATGGAAGGAGAATCCAAATTCTATGCAGAAGGGAGAACACCACTCAATGCTTATTTAAAACCTGTAGGAATAGATGAAGACTTGAACAATCCTTATGAGCGTTACTCCAGAGAGTGGTACTACTACAATGGTGATGAGAGGAGTATCCCAGACTACAACAATAGAGATACAGGTTTTGATGCTGCCCTCTATGCAAAGATGGATACCCTGGCACAAAAAAATAATAAAACAGGAAAAATCAAGGATGCCTTCACAAGACGTGCTTCACTCGATGCATTTATCCAAGAGCTCTCTAGAGTTGTAACACCTGATCTTGGTACAGATACTTACCCAACCAATAACAACTTTGCAGATAAAGTCGAAACAGCTATAAATATTATGTCCAATAACCCTGACACAAAAATAATTACCCTGGGAACCAATGGACTAGGGGGTTGGGATGATCACAATGAAGCAAGAGATTATGTAAGTCGAACAGAGAGTCTCTTTAAAATTTTAAAATCTGCCATGGCACATATCAAAGCAGTAAACAAGGTACAAAATATAAACATTATGCTCTTTAGTGAGTTTGGACGTAATGTCAATTTAAATGCTGCCTTAGGTTGGGACCATGGGAATCTACAAAACTTCTATGTATTGGGAGGGAAAGGCTACTTTAACCATAAAGGTGTGGTAGGAGAAACCGTACTAGATAATACAGGTTCCATTAACAGACTCTTTCTCAAACCCAAAAATGGTACCTATCAGTTTGAACCACTCAGCATTGCAGCGACACTCTACAATATCTATGGTATTGAAAACCCTGAAACATTGACCAATGGCAATCCTGCTATTGATGCACTCTTTACCTAAGCTATATTTTTACTCTCGCTTCCAATGCACGCGAGAGTGACATAATATCTATATTTTCCAACTCAACACCGGTAGGTACGCCCTGTGCGATCTTTGTAAAATGTATATCCAATCCATTTAGTTTATCTTCAATATACAATATCATGGTATCAGTAGCAATACTCGGAGGAAAGGCAAAAATGATCTCATTTACCCCACCCACAGCATAAAAGAGATGCGCTTCATCCATATCTCTCACTTCCGAGATAACATAATAAACACCATTGAACTGCCCACTCTCTTCTATTGTGAGGATATCTTTAGCTGACTGTACAATGCAGAGTTTACTTGAATCACGATAAGGGTCTGAACAAATAGAACAGAGTTCATCTTCACTCATATTGTGACATTTAGTGCATTTCTGGATACTATTGATTCCAGTCTCTAAAGCATGTGCCAGTTTCATAGCAGCAAAACCATCTTCCATGACAGCATGGTAGGCAAGACGAATAGCTGTTTTTTTACCAATAGAGGGTAGAGACCCAAAAGCATCTACCAGGTTTTCAAATGCTTCGATCTTATACTTTTTCATTCATCCCTAACGTAATCTACTACTTTGGAGTACTCGACTACAGTTTTAATAAAATCGACCACCTTTAAATGTTCAGGATGTACAGCATAAGCATCAAGGTCTTCTTTGTTCGCAAAAGAAGTAATAATACTAAGGTCCATAGCACGATCTTCTTGAGAAAAGTTCATACCGACATCTATACTTTTCAAGGAAGGAACTGCACCCATTAAATTTTCCAGCATCTGTTTTGCCTGAATCATATTGGCTTTTTTATGCGCTTCTTTAAACTGAAACATTACAATATGTACAACCATACATTCTCACTTACGGACAACAATATCACTGTCCTTATTTTTATTCGCAATTATAACCAAATTATGGTAGAATTCGCCAAAATATTCCTCATATAATTGGAGAAACAAATGACAGATATGTGTTATTATGAAGTATTGGAAGTCTCTAGAGACTGTTCCGGTGCAGAGTTGAAAAAATCGTACCGTAAACTGGCGATGAAATACCACCCGGATAGAAATCCAGATGACAAAGAAGCAGAAGAGAAATTTAAAGTCGTTAATGAAGCCTATCAGGTGCTTTCAGATGATGAGAAACGTTCCATCTATGACCGTTACGGTAAAGAGGGGCTCCAAGGTCAAGGTACGGGTGGTGGCTTCGGTGGCGGTGGCATGGATGACTTTATGGACATTTTTAACTCCATGTTCGGTGGTTCAGGTGGCTTTGGTGGCGGTTTTGGTCGTACCAGACGTGACCCAAGCCAAAAATATGCACTGGATTTTGAAATGGAATTACAGCTTGAGTTCCATGAAGCAGTTTTTGGCTGTGAAAAGAAGATAGATATACGTTTTAAAACACCTTGTAGTGACTGCCAGGGTACAGGTGCAAAAGATGCTAAACTTGATACCTGTGACTATTGTGGTGGTCAGGGTCAAGTGATCATGAGACAAGGACCTATGCAATTTGCACAGACTTGTCCAAAGTGTCAAGGTGAAGGTAAAACTGTTGCACAAAAATGTGAAAGCTGTCAAGGTAAAGGCTATCATGAAGAAGAAGACACAGTAACTATCAAGATTCCAGCTGGTGTAGACAGTGGTAACCGTCTACGTGTACAAGGTCATGGAAATGAAGCCAAAAATGGACATCGAGGAGATCTCTATCTGACATTCTATGTGGAAGAGGATGAAAACTTCATTCGTAATGGCAATGATATCTACATAGAAGTACCTGTCTTCTTTACTCAAGCTATTTTGGGAGAGACCATCTCCATTCCTGCACTTGATGGAGAACTAGAGCTGGAACTAAACAAAAGTACCAAAGACAAAGAGCAATTTATCTTTGAAGGTGAAGGGGTAGCCGATGTTCATTCAGGAAGAAAAGGACGCCTCATTGCACAGGTACAAATGATCCTTCCTAAAAAGGTCAATGAAGAACAAAAAGCACTGCTTGAACAACTTCAAGAGAGTTACGGAGTAGAAAGCCGTCCACATAAAAGTACCTTCGACTCTGCTTTTGACCGAGTTAAAAACTGGTTCAAATAAGACAAAAAACTACTGCACCTTTTGATGCAGTAGCACTTTTGTCTCTGATAATTCAAACGAAATATCATCTACACGTTCATCATATGCCATCACATAAATCTCATCTCCAGATTTCAAGTAATTTTTTTCACCAAACTCTGCATAAGCTGTAGCACCAATGGAAATCAGCGCCTTTAGAGGGTAATCGCATGCTTTTAAGTGTGCGGATATATTTTCAAGAGGACCAAAGTCTGCCTGTGTATTCATTTTATCTATCAGCCAGGTTCTAAGCTTACCGTAGAAGTACGAGTAACCAAGTAGTGGGGCATCTACACCATAAGGGTATAAGATACCTTCACGCTTCACAAATGAGCATAGATGATAATGGTCCATAACACCACCCTCTTCAAACTTGTCAATAGCTATCCATTTATTTCCAATCCCTTTGGAGTTTAATCCCCAGGATTTCTTCTCCGAGATCTTCTTTGCACCCTCTTTACGTATGGTACAGTCGTTAAAGGTAGTAAATTTTTCAGCTTTTAAGTCTATTATTCTCTTTTTATCATCATAGATAATTTCAAAGAGTACAGCAATCTCAGGTTCTACCTGTGCATTTGCTTCATATTCAGGTAATGTAAGTTGATCTGTCCCTATAGAGTTAAGACCCAAAAAACAAGCAGATCCAGGCAGATAAAAAGGGAATATCCCTTTAGGTGCTTCTGATTCTTCTGTAACTACATCTTTAAAATCTTCCAGTTCCCCCGCCTGCTCCAAATGATGTGCAAAATTCCCTGCCACACCTAGACCAATTACCTTTCCCATATCCATCTTCTTACCTTTAGGTTAAATCATGATAAAAGTATAACCTAGTAGCCATTACAATAGGTTTGATCTAACCAATATAAAATATTCTGTATAAAGATAAAAAATGATTAAAAATATGTGTAGAGAAAAAAAGTGAAGCTCAGGCTACTAAAATGGTAACCTGAATAAAGTAAATATTAATTACGCGTTTGCAACAGCGTCTTTAAGTGTTTTACCCATTTTGAATTTTGGTGCAGTGTGCGCCGCTTTTGTATAAGTCTTGTCAGTTCCTGGAACTTTACCACTTTTTTCAGCTACTTCTACAGTTGAGAATGTTCCAAAACCTACTAGAGATACTGAT
Source organism: Sulfurovum sp. (assembly GCA_027081115.1). Taxonomy (GTDB): domain Bacteria; phylum Campylobacterota; class Campylobacteria; order Campylobacterales; family Sulfurovaceae; genus Sulfurovum. The sequence goes on along the minus strand of JALWLD010000050.1, from coordinate 45,561 downwards.
TCTTTGTTAACAAGTGCCTCAGTTACTGATGCAATAAATGCTTTTACTGCTCTCTCCGCTGCTGCTTTACTTTCAAACTCACCGTTTTTCTGTACCAATTCTACAAAATCTGCTTTTGTCATTCTTCTTCCTTTTTTATTAAGATACGAATATTATAGCATAATACATTCTTAAGTCAAGATAAAAAGCCCCTAAAATAGGGCTTTTGAAGCAATTTTTTTATGTTTTACGTATAATTATGAGAAGAAAAAATATATTTTTATCATTTTTATATTTATTTTAAAAATTTAATGTTAATTTTGAAGATGGTGCGCACGAGAAGATTTGAACTTCCACGCCCATAGGGCACTACCCCCTCAAGGTAGCGTGTCTACCGTTCCACCACGTGCGCATAATGTAGATATAGTTTAAAGTACTATAGGAACTTTTAAATGAGGGTAACAAAAAGTTGTGACGGGATTGTACCTGTCACAAACTTTTAAACACTTTAATACTGAATTTGATAAATCAAATGAGCCAACTTCTGAAGTTAATTCAGAGTTAGCGTAGCATAAAGAGATTTTTTCTGTTGCGTCTTAACCAATAAACGGGTTAGCGTAAAGAGCAATAAGTGCAATTACCAATGTATAGATAACCTGTGCTTCGATCATTGCAAGTGCAATAAACATAGTAGTCATTAGTTTACCACCAAGACCTGGATTTCTAGCAGTACCAGCGATAGTTGCAGCAGCAGTATGACCCATACCTACAGCACCACCAAGAGCAGCAAGACCAAGACCAACACCAGCAGCAACTACTGAGTATGCTTTAATCATTGATTGACCATCTGCATCACCTGCAAACGCAACAGCACCAAGTGCCAAGAAAAGTAAGAAAAACTTTTTCATATTAAATCCTTAAAATTAGTAGAGTTTAAGTCTCTTCGACTGTTTTATCAAGTCTGTTCGGATAGCGTAAACAACATTTCTGCTGCCAACCTAAACATAAATGCCTAGATTTCCCTACTGATCACTTTCTATAAACGCGAAATTATAGCGAAGATAGATTTAACATCTACTAAAAAAGTGAATGTTTTTTTATTTGCTAATCTCCAATATAAAGCTTTATATTTGAAATCAACTTCTTCAATACTGCTGGATACTTCTCTTTACACGTGCCAGCCAAACCTTTATTATCATCCATAAGCTTCTCTTGTATCTCATCGATCAGTGCTTTCATCTCATATGCACCTATATAGGTCAATATACCTTGAATTTCACGACATTTAAGCTTAATACTGTCATAGTCTTCTGCTTCAACCAGTGTTGCCATCTCTGTTGCAGTCATACTATACGCAGAGATAAATTCTTTCAATGTCTCTTTATAGAGTGTCTCATTTTGGTCTGCCCATGAAATACCCTTTTCGATATCGAGTCCGTTATAGACTTTGGCAACCTCTTTTTCAACTACTTTTCTCTCCATTTCACTCAAAAATGATTTAAAGACGGTGTATAATTTTCTAATATTAAGCGGTTTTGTCAAATAGGCATTGACACCCACCATAAACATCTGTTCTATCTCTTTTCCCATAGCAAAAGCTGTAAATGTAACAATAGGCATCTCATTATACTGTGATGACTCTCGAATCTTACGAGTTGCAGTCTCTCCATCCATGACAGGCATACTGATATCCATTAGTACAATATCGTAGCTTTTCTTTTTTTCAAAGAGAAGGTCTAATGCTTCTTGACCATTATTGGCAATATCTATCTCCATCTCAGCATTTTTTAAAATACCCAAAAGTATTTTCTGATTAATCAGGTTATCTTCCACAATGAGCAGTTTTGCCCCAGCAAAATCTTTAAAGTCATGCTGGTCTATACCCTCCGTTTCCACAATATCTTCTTTATAAACAGGAAGATTTCCTACATAACTACTTTGAGGAGATGAAACTTCTGTTTTATAGTCTTCAAGATATGCCACCAGCTCGTGGCCTTTTGCACAGGTCATAGGCATAGTAATATGCATATCGATACAGCTATAATTTGCTACATCATCATTTGTAAAAATACTACGGAAAGAGACTATTTGAAGTGCTTTACTTCGCTTTATTAAAGAAAGATGATCTGCCTTTTTATGTGTAAAGAAACTCTCTTCAAACAGAAGAATATCATATTGGACAAAATTGACTTTCATCTTATCCATCTCACTGCGTTCTATAATAGTTATATATTTATAGTAGGCTCCCAGTAGTTCTTTAAGTGCATATGCCGTAGCCCTGTTTTGTGCATAAATTAATACTTTTTTATCGGTTACAGGTTGAGAGATACCCTTCTTTGCCGATACATTATTTTCGGATATGACTTCTACCGGTACGGAAACAAGAAACCGATTACCCTCCCCTACTTTACTTTTTGCCTCAAGTCTTCCACCCATATGAGAACTAAGTTCTTTCGCAATATAAAGTGCCAAGCCAACATGTTCACCTGTTTGATCATTATGACTCAGGTTAAAAATACTTTGAAGCTCTTGGCTATTCATTCCTTGACTGCTGTCCTGTATCTCGATATTGAGGATATCACTGTTTCTGCCTTGACTCCACGCTTTAAGTGTCACAGTACCTTCTGGAGAAGCTAACATGGAAAATTCAAGAATATTATTAATAATACGACTCAAATGTACAAGGTCCGTCGTCAAAGAAGTAGGGATATTTTGATCTACATTAAAAACAAGTTCTGTTTTTTGATCTTTGAAATTTGGTACCATATTGGCAGTAATTTCATCAAGCATCTGACTAAAACCAAATGTTTCATAAAAAATCTCTACCTTATTGGCTTTGATCTTGAGCAGTTCTCTCAAGTTGTCTGCAGAGTTTAGTATGGCACTCTCCAAAGCTTTACTTTCTACACCTTTTGACTCTATAAGATTTTTGGTCATATCATAAATATTTTCCGTCATACTTTCAAGGGCAGCATTTCTTTTCTCTTCAATAGTTGTACTTTTTGTATCACCCTCTCCGGCCAGAGCTTTCTTTTGATTCATAACCTTAAATAGAAGTCCAAGTACAACTACAAGTAAGACTGCAATGACGATATAACTTACATTTTCATCCATCTCTTCTTTCTTTCCTATCTTTTAAATATTAGGCTAAAAACTCAGGTGTTGCCAACTCTACTTTTTTACCCTTTTGCTCCATAACCACTACGGTAATTGAGTCTCCCTCATTATAGCGCTCTGGTAAGTTATTGACTCGTTCTTTGGCTACTTTTGAGATGTGAAGCAGTGCATCAAAACCATCTGGCATCTCTACGAACAATCCAAAATCAACAATTTTTTTGATTTTTCCTTCATAGGCTTTACCCACTTCATAACTCATTTGCTTTCTAACTGGTGCATCTGCGATCTTTTGGATGTGCTCTTTGGCAGCGGCAACCTTCTCTTTATCTTCACCTGAAAGTTTGACACCTCCCTCATCTCTGTCAAGGTCAATGCTCACTTCAAACTTTTCAATAATATCCCTAATCGTTGCCCCTGCTTTACCAATGATATCACCTATTTTACTTGGGTTGATAAGAAAATACTCTGTACTTGGTAATGCGCCTGACTCTACAATCTTCTCTTCTGCTGCTTCCATCAAGGTTAGAATATGGTCTTTTCCTCTACTTGCCTGAGCAAGTGCCTCTTTTAATACTTCAAGATCTATACCACCAAGTTTAATGTCCATTTGCAATGCAGTAATACCATTTTTGGTACCTGCAATTTTAAAGTCCATATCACCATCATGGTCTTCAAGACCCATAATATCGGAAAGTACGGCATGTTTTCCATTTTCACTCACAAGCCCCATAGCAATACCTGCAACAAGATCCACCATCTCAACATCGGCACAACGTAGAGCCAGAGAACCACCACAGATCGTTGCCATAGAGGAAGAACCGTTACTCTCCAATATCTCAGATACCAAACGGATGGTACCGTCATAGTTCAAGGGAAGTACTGGTTCCAAAGCTCTTTTCCCAAGATTACCGTGGCCTAATTCTCTTCTACCCGGAGCACCAATATATTTAGCTTCTCCTACAGAGTAGCCAGGAAAATTGTAATGCACCATGAAATTTTCAGTCAGAGAATTCTTCTGCGTAATAAGTTCATACATCTGTGCATCTTTTTTATCGCCCAATGTAGCTGTAACTAGTGCCTGTGTCTGGCCTCTTGTAAAAAGACATGAACCATGTACCGAAGGTAAAATATTTGTTTCAATACTAATAGGTCTTACCTCATCCAATTTGCGTCCATCTGCTCTGATACCTTTTTCCAGGATCATAGCACGTACCACTGTTTTTTTATAACGTTCAAGTACTTTAGAAACCAATGCTTTATCTGCCTCTTTCCCCTCAGCCTCCAAAGCTTCCATGATCGATGTACGTACTTTTTTAAGCTCAGTTGAACGTTCTGATTTTGCCATATGTGAGATTGCAGCTTCTACCTCAACAGCATACTTGCTTTCAATATAGGCATAGAGCACTTCATCTACTTTTTCTTCTGCCAAAGGCAAAGTAATAGGCTCTTTTACAAGTGGCGTAAAGGCATTGACATAGGCTGTTGTTGCTGCATCAATCGCTTCACCGGCCAGAGCAATTGCTTCTATCAATAACTCCTCATCCAATTCATTACACTCTTGATGCTCCAGGATCATTGGTACTCCACCCATCATAGGATCTATCATATCTACTTCCACATCATCAATAACTTCTGAAGCCAAAGTACGCATTTCGATCATGAGGATATCTCTACCTGAACCTACAACCAAAAGATCTAAAACAGATTCATCTTGCTGTGAAAGCGTCGGGTTGATAACCAAAGTATCATCAATCTTTCCTACTCTTACTCCTGCAATACTCTGTTGAACATCAATATCAGAGACATAAAGTGCTGCTGAGGCTGCATGTAATGCTGCCACCTGCATATCTACCTCAGAATCTGCAGAGACAACCATTACAGATATAGTAATAGGATAGTGAAAACCTTTAGGGAAAAGAGGGCGTAAAGAACGATCCACAATACGTGATGTCAAAGTTTCAAAATCCCCTGGTTTAGTCTCTCTTTTAATAAATCCACCAGGAATCTTTGCTGCAGCATATGATTTCTCCATATACTGCACAGTCAGTGGTAAGAAGTCTTCATCCACTGCTTTTTCATCTACTGCTACAGCAGCAATTAATACAGCTTTTCCTTGACGATACATCACGGCACCACTTGCCTGTTTGGCTATTTTATTAAACTCATATTTTTCATCTAGATTATTGACGTTAATTTCTACGATCTGTTCTTGCATGCTATTTCATTTCCTTTTTGCATAGTTTCACTCTTCTGTTTTTTCTCTCTTGCACTTTTATAGTGTTCATCTATTTCATTATTACGTGGGTTTTTTCTTCGTTCATACGAATCTATAATTCCAGAGATCTCTTCAAAGCTAAGTGCATCAAAGTTTTTATAGTAGTATTCTATCGAAATATAGTCTTCTATCTTATGAGGACAGAATACACCATCACAAACGTGTAGCAAATTGTCATACACACCTTTATCTAGAATGGGTGTTGCGATATAAATATCTTTTACCCCTCTTGCAATCACTGACTTCAATGCAACCATCATCGTCAAGCCTGTCTCTACACATTCATCTACCAAAACAACATATTTCCCCTGAAGAGGGAGAATATCTTTACCTTTACGATATTTATAAACATATGTAAGCACATCTTCATCATATTTTCTCTGGGCCTCTCCATAGACATAATCTTCAGAGATACCAAATGAGTCAATAAGTGCTTTATGCATGACCACTTCTTCTGTCTCTGAGACCATAGCAATAGCCAAATCAGGATTATTCGGTGCCAAAATAGCTTCAGTCAACAAAATATCCATAGGACAGTGCATAGATTTGGCAATTTTATCAGCAAAATAAACTCCTCCCTCACTAACTGCAATAATAACCGGTTCTTTATCAGTAAAGAGCTCCTTTGGCAAGGTTAAGATGAGTTGTTTGGCTGCATCATCACGGTTCTCAAAATAAGTATTAGGGTCTGAATTGCTCAGCATGCTTAGCTCCTGGAAATTGGGTAGAGATCTCTTTGTCATCAAAAGTATAACGAAACTCTTCTATATATGTCATCAAAAGCCTGTAGGCATAATTGAGCTGTTCCTGTTTTTGGGCACTCCCACCCTGATCAGGATGGTACTTTTTGGACAAAAAACGATACTGCTTTTTCAAATCAGATTTGGTAATCAGTGTGGGCAACTCCAAAATCTCTAAAGCATTATGGATCTCTTCAATGGGACTTAACATTCTAATTGGACCCTACAGTCAGGAAAGGGATAAAATTAAACTGCACAAAAAAAGTATCATCCAGGGTTTCGCCTGTTGGTCTTGGTGTGATCACACGCCTAAGTGATACTTTCATGCTCCAACAGTCTTGTTTATACATGCCCCCAAAACTCCACTGTTTACTTAATGCATCATCTATATTATAGGTAATGGCACCATTAAATGAAATATTATTGTTATAGTGATATCCAAAGTTGAAATTCAGATCATTTGCCGGTACAATAAGTGTTTGATCAGGTAACTGTTGTTTATAGGTATGGCCTATACTAAAACGGTACATCTTTTCATTAAATGAGATACGACTTGATATTTCACGAATCTCCTTAAACTCATGTGCATAGACCGTATTGTTATAAAATTGCCAATTTTTTATGTTGTACTGCATTTCATTTGTAAAATCTGCCAGTTTAACTGCACGTCTGTTGTAATAATTCTGAGAAAAACGCTGATAAAACCTGAGTTTCATATTTTCATCATAAAAATAATGGCCCAGAGACAAAAGATAATTCTCTTCAGGCAGACCTACAGTAAAAAGCTCTTTTTGTGAATCACTCAACATATCGAACTCTGTAGGCCTTTGACTCTCGGCACCAGGTCTAAAATATTGAAGAGATGGCTGCAAAACATGCGTAAAAGTATCATATTTTTTGGTCAGGTCTGTAAAAAGTTTTGCTTTGGTACTACTACTAAAATAAGCATAAGTATCATGAACATACTCTTCATTACCAAAAAAATTTTTACTGTAATAAAGTGTCTCTCCCAACGTGATATTGACAAAGTCATCAAAAAAAGAGGTGGTATATTCAAAAGGTACCTTTAACTCAGCCTGTTGCAAAGTACTGCCTTCTACACGATAGAGATTATTCAGTTTCAAATCAGCACTGTAAGTAAAATTATCTACAAAAATATGATCAAGGTATTTATGAAACTGTGCAGAGGGGAGTATTTGTAAGGTATCATCATTGTTCACTTTACGTGTATCTATAAAATATTTGGCATTTATTCCGGCATAATAGTCATTGTTATGTAGAAAATAGTTCAGTCTTGATTCCTGAAGTGGAGACAAACCAAAGTGCGTTAGAGTAGACTTCTGCAAGTTCAAGTAGTCAATATCATTGAGAAATGTTGAATTGATATAAAGTCCATCTGTATAATCTCCGGACAGCTTATCTGAAAATAGCTTGGTGGACTCATAGTTAAATTCTACTCCATAGTGCACATCTTCTGGAAGGTTATGTTCCAAAACATAAGCTTCTTTATCTTTAAAATATCCTATTCGTAAAGCACCTTTGGAATGATTACTATCTACAAAACGATAGGTCCCATACATTCCATACCCTCTGTTAGTACGAATTTGTGGGTTTACTTCAATATCCATACTATCCGATATTGCCCAATAGACAGGCTGTTCATAAATAAAACCTTCATTGGAGCTATAACCAAAAAGTGGAAAAAGTAGACCTGACCTTCTTTTATTATTGGTTGAAAATGCCATATATGGTGTATAAACTACCGGTACATCTTTAAAGTAGACTTTTGCGTTATATATTTTCATATACTCGTCTTCACTGTCATACTTTGAGTGCTCTGCGATCATTTTCCATAAAGGATCATTGGCATTACAGGAGGAAAGTACTGTTCTTCCAAAAGTGTAATTTCCATCAAGTCTATGTGCTCGGTTCGCATAAAGCCAGACATCATTTTTACTGACCAAAAAAAGTTCTTTGAACTTTACTTCGTTACTTTGGGTTTGGATCTCCATATGGGAAGTATGTTCTTTACTACCCTTGTACCCTATCATCTCTACTTTTCCATCCAGCGTTAGAAGCTGGGTCTCTTTATTATACACAGCTTTATCTGCTTTAATAACGGTGTCATTGTAGTAGACAACCACACCATCACTACCCGTAACCACTGTTTTAGTACTGTGTAAAGTCTTTGCAGTCACTTCAATATTCTGCTTTGTCTCTTCTGCTGTCAACATAACAACACAAAACAAAATAAGAGCAACGAATCTACGCATCAAGCACTACACAATTAGAAAGTTTGTCATGGAGGGTTTGTCTCATTGGTAGGAAAAAAGCCATAATGAAACCAATATAAAAAACCGATTCACTCAAGAGCCTGACAGAAGCCCTTAAAAAAGCTTGTTGAAACGAAGGTCTAAAACCTGTATTCAAAGACACAACTTCTATTTTTACTACATATTTTCCTATCGTCATACCATTTTGCCAAACAAGCACAGTATGATAAAGAAGTTTGATGCCAAGTACAATCATAATATTTTCAGCAATAAATATGTTCATCGTCTCCATGGAGATTTGGGTAAGCTGTTCATTTGCTGTTGTACTTGAAAGAAGTCCCATGATTTGATCATAAAAAATAATCATAAAAAAAAGAGAGATGACAATATCATCTACAACAAATGCAGTAATACGCTTCTGCATACTGGCAATAGGTAATACATTACTCTCTTCTTCTATTGGCTCTTGCATTGTAGTCCTACAGTGCCTGGTAAGCAATATCTGTACGACATTGCTTGCCCGCATAATGTACTTGACCTACGAGCATATAAGCTCTTTTCTGTGCCTCTTTAATACTCTCACCAATACCTACACATACCAGAACTCTTCCTCCTGTAGCATAGAGTTTACCATCTTCACCACGGCTTACACCAGCATAAGAGATGTGTGCATTTTCATTGAGCTCTTCATGGTAAATATCATCTACAATGATCTCTGCAGGAGGAGAACTCTTATACGGGTAATCTTTGCTTGCCATCACCACACCTACAGCATACTTGTCATAAAACTCTATCTTTGCATTTTTAAGATCACCTGTAGCCGCTTTATAAAAGAGTTCTGAAGCAGGAGATTTGAGTAGTGGCATAAGTTCTTCACATTCGGGGTCACCAAAACGTACATTGTATTCAAGAATAATAGGCTCGCCCTTGACTACCATGACACCAATAAACAGTACTCCTGTAAAAGGCATACCTTCGGATTCCATCCCTTTGAGTGTCGGCTCAATAACTCTTTCATTCAATTTTTGATAAATCTCATCGTTGACAAGTGGTGTTGGGGCATAGGCACCCATACCGCCAGTATTGGGTCCTTCATCATTGTTAAGCAATCTCTTGTGATCTTGTGCTGCGGGAAGTACTACATAGTCTTTTCCATCACAAATAGCAAATACAGAGAGTTCATAACCATCAAGGAACTCCTCAACTACAATAGAAGTACCCGCATCACCAAATGAATTTCCAGAAAGCATTTCGCCTGCTGCTTTTTTTGCCTCATCCTGACTTTGAGCGATAATAACACCTTTACCACCACAAAGCCCGTCTGCTTTAACAACAATAGGTGCTTCCAGTGTATTGATGAACTTATAGGCATCTTCAAGAGAATCTGTTTCAATATATTTAGCTGTTGGTACATTGTGTCTTGCTAAAAAATTCTTCATGAAAATTTTAGAGCCCTCAAGCTGTGCTGCTTTTGCAGAAGGACCAAAAATAATCAACCCTCGTTTTTCAAAAACATCTACGATTCCATCTACAAGTGGTGCTTCGGGACCAACAATCGTAAGGTCAACACCATTGGCTTCAACAAAGTCACACAATTCATTAAAATCAGAGATCGTGAGGTTCTCTCCCAGTGTATCTGTTGCCCCGTTACCCGGTGCAAAATAGATCTTCTCTACATTCTCATCTTTAGTTAATGCCACCCCAATAGAATACTCTCTACCGCCTGCACCTATGATCAATACGTTCATGATTTTTCTCCGAAAATTAAATAGAAGCATTAAATACTCCCTTAAGTTCAGTAGTGATGATATTTGTGCGTAGAGGATTTTCCAAAAAGTTTGAAGGCGAACTCCCTGTTCGTCAAAAGCATTTTGGGAAGTCCTATGCGTGCAAAGATTATCGCTAATGAGCCCCCGAGTGGCCGTTCTGTCTAAAGTCGGCCCTAATAAGCCAACAGTGCAGGAGAGAGCATCTCTTTAGGAGGCAATTTCTCGTGGGGTTCCCTCACTCAAACGAAAATGTCTACTCACAGATCTGCTACATGTCCCACTAAGATTAATGTTGGACCCCATATACAGTAATCGAACCACTTAGGTTAAACTGATTATAGCAAAATTGCCGTTAGAAAAGATTAAATGTTTTTAGATTGTATGTGCTTTTTCGATACAGGCAGCGATAGATGGTTCATCTGCCACAACAAAGTTTGCCTGTGAGGGTAAATGTGCTTGTGTAGCATTGCCAATGACTACCGCAGTATAACTCTCATCCCAGACAAAATTCTTTAAAAAACAGTGTATAGTTGAGGGAGAAGTAAAAATAATTACCGCACCTTTTACAGGCTTGTTGTCTTCTTCATACCAAATACAGGAAGTTTCATAAATAATTTTCTCTTCAATCACTATTCCTTCTTTTTCCAAAAAAGATTTGGAGTCAAAAGAGACCTCTTTGGGGCGCAGATAAAGCAACTTTTTATCGGAAAAAAAAGTAACAATATCTGTACTCAAAGTTTCTCCGTAAAATTCCTTTGGTGTATAAATCACTTGACCACCTAAAGCTTCTATCTGTTTTTTAGTAGCCGGACCAATAGCAATACAAGGGAAATTTTTCCAATTTTTATCAATAGCATCGGCAGAGACCACCGCTTGCTTTGAAGTAAAAAGTAAAGTATCAGTACTAGAGAAATCTATAGACTTTGCAGTAATAGAAAATGTAATCACAGGAAGAGATACCGTACCTTCTCTGGCTACAGGAGAGAGAAGATAAATAGCACTTTGGGACATTAATCCACTTCTTTTTTCAATGTTTCCAAAGGCTTTCCGTGAAGAAGGGCATTATTCATCTCTTCATCATCATAAGGGTCAAAGTGTGGTGTGATTATCCATTTTTTATTTGACTCCAGTGTCATGATCTTGTCTTCCACTTCATCTGCAATACGATGTGCTTCAAGCAAAAGCATATTGGGACGAAGGACCATATGAAACTCTACAAAATTAGTGCTTCCGTCTGTTCTCGTTTTAAGCCAATGATAAGAGGTGATTTCAGGATGGTTGGAGATGATCTCACCTATTTCTGCGACAATTTCACCATCCAAAGAGCGATCTAAAAGTATCCTAATTCCCTCTACAATGATCTCATATGCAGAGTAGATAATGTAGACTCCAATCCCCAATCCAAAAAGCGCATCAATAAAATCTAACTCTGTCAAATAAACAAGTACAAGCGCCAAAAGAACTGCCGCATTACTCCAGAGGTCAGTTTTGTAGTGCAAGGCATCAGCCTTAATTACAATACTATCTGTCTCTTTTGCAATTCGCATCAAATAAACTACGAGAAGATATGTGACTACAATAGAAAAAAGCATCGCGATAATAGAAGGGGTAAGTAATGATGTACTAGAACCAGCAATCAACTTTTCAATCGCCACATAGATAATATAGAGACCGGAAATTGTAATAACTGTTCCCTCTATAACCGCGGCAATAGCCTGTATCTTTCCTTTTCCATATTGGTAAAATTCATTTGCTTTCTCTTCTGATTTTTTGATAGCAAAAAAGTTAAAAAGGGATATAGCCATATCTAAAAGAGAGTCTATAGCAGATGCCAGAACAGCCACAGAACCTGAAGCGATACCTATAAAAAGTTTTACGATCAACAATAGTGTGGCAACGGAAGAGGAAACTACCGTTGCTTTTTTTTGTGCAGACATTTCTTGTTTCAAAAAAGTTCCCTGTAGTATGAAATTATGAAGATTATAACATGACAGGGGTAAGGCAGGCCTTACCTCTACACAATCAAGAGAATTAAAGTGCTTTAGTTGCCAGTTTCGCTACTCTTTGTGCAAAAGCACCTTTGTCTTTAGGTTCTAATCCTTCTGAAAGTTTTGCTGCATCAAGTAAGATCCAAGACATATCTGCAAAGAGTGATTCATCTTCCAATTTATCCAGTTTTTTGATCATCTCATGGTCAGGATTGATCTCAAGGATCAATGGAATTTCCGGCATCTCCTGTCCCATCTGTGCAAACATTGCAGCCATACCTGCCATAGGATCAGAACTGTCTTTAAGAACACAAGAAGGACTCTCAGTCAGTCTTGTAGAGATTTTAACCTCTTTCACTTCTTCTCCCAATGCCTCTTTGATCTTGTCTGTCAAGGACTTGAACTCTTTAGATATTTCTTCTTTCTCCTCTTCTGTTTTAGAATCAGGAGCATCAATAGTTGTAATATCTTTAAACTCCCACTCTTTGTAAGAACCGATCATTGGTGTTACAATACTATCTACCTCTTTGTCATCCATGATAAGCACTTCAATATTGGCTTTGTTATACGCCTCAAGCAGTGGAGAGTTTCTCAATACTTTTTCATCTTCTCCCGTAATGTAATAGATCTCTTTTTTCTCAGAGTCTCCACGTGAAATATAAGACTCAAGAGAAACCAGTCCCTCTTCGCTTGAACTTTTATACTTTACAATATCAAGTAATAACTCTTTGTTAGTATGATCTGTGTATATACCCTCTTTAATTACTCTATTGTACTGTTCTGTAAAGATATCTGCATCTTCCCCATCTAGTTTTTTGATCGCTTGGAGTATCTTCTTCACTGAGTTTTGTTTAATATTTGCCAAAATTCTGTTCTCCTGAAGAATTTCACGAGAAACATTTAACGGGAGGTCCTCAGAATCAATGATTCCTTTCACAAATCTAAGATATGGAGGCAATAACTCCTTCTCATCATCAGTAATAAAGACACGTTTCACATAGAGTTTCACACCTGGCTGATAGTCTGCTCTATACATATCCATTGGTGCCGTTTTAGGGATATAAAAGAGTGTAGTAAACTCTTGTGCACCTTCAACTCTATTGTGCAGGTAAGTCAAAGGCTCATCATCTCCATGTGAGAGAGTTTTATAAAATTCAATATAATCTTCTTTTTTCAACTCTGATTTTGGCAATGTCCAAAGTGCAGTTGCAGCATTGATCTGTTCAGATTTATGTACAGTTTTTGTCTCTTTTTCATCACCCTCGCCGCTTGTCTCCTCTTCTGTCCAGTTCAACATGATCGGATAGGCAATATGGTTAGAGTACTTCTTTACCACCTCTTGTGTTCTCCATTTATCGAGAAATTCTTTTTCATCCTCTTTGAGTTTGATGTAGATGACTGTACCATGAGACTCTTTGGTCACTGGTTTGATCTCATACTCTCCTGTACCATCGGTGGAAAACATATAAGCTTGATCTTCTCCTGCTTTTTTAGAGATGACATCTACTTTTTCTGCTACCATAAAAACAGAGTAGAACCCTACACCAAACTGACCGATTAGATGAGAATCTTTTTTCGCATCTCCTGTCAAATTATCCATAAATGCTTTAGTACCCGATTTGGCAATAGTTCCCAGGTGATCCATAAGGTCAGCTTCATTCATACCAATACCATTATCACCAATTGTCATAGATCCATCTTCTTTATCAAGTTTAATGGAAATTTTTCCGGACCATCCCTCCTCTTTAAATTTATCGTCTGTTAAAGAAAGGTAGTTGAACTTGTCCAGAGCATCACTAGAGTTCGATACCAGTTCACGTATAAAAATCTCTTTGTTTGAGTAAAGAGAGTGTGTCATAAGTTTTAAAAGTTGTCCTATTTCTGTTTGAAATTGATGTTTTGCCATCGTTATTTCTCCTATATTGGTTTATTTTTGTAGGATTATAATATATTTTGGTAAATATTTCAAGTTTTTTGGAAAGATACTTTAGTCATTTTGACTAAAGTTTATATTTTAGTCTCTCATACTCTACTTTCTGATTGGAAAAAGGCTCCACAATAGCATGGATATCAGAGAGTTTATAATGCAAAGGATACCCTATAGATGAGCCTTTGGCTGTACTCTCTAGAATAAAATATTTTTTTTCATCCAGCCAAAGCCCTTTGGTATGTGCAAGTCTTGAATCATTTAGAGCAACAATTACAAAAATATGTTTAGGTACCAATACAAAGTAAGCTTCTATACCTAAAGCATGTAACAGTGAAATAAGCAAATTACTTTTATCATCGCAATCACCAAAATTATTTTGAATGGTTTTTTGAGGGGAGTGTGCTTTAAAATGATTAACTTTATAGGGCATATACGTTACATAATCTAAAAGATACTGTACTCTACACAAATTATTTTCACATACTTTTGTAAGCGTAACTGCCTGTTCTTTGATCTCTTGAGATATTTTGACATGATTACTGTAGATGCCATCACTGGTACCAATTTGTGTTTGATTTACCACTTGTATCGCTTTTACAGTTACATACAAAAAAGCTACAAAAGCAATTGCAAGTATAAAAAGTGAAATATTTTTATTGGTTTGAGAGTTCATGAAAGTTATTGTACACACAGATAGGTGGAGCCCTATGCTGTGCGCTCACACCAAAAGAAAAGTGTCTATTTTTTATACGGCTTACATCCGTACGTCTGACTGTCTGCCAAAAGCTTTGCTTTTCTACGATTTGCATCTTTTAACATATCTTTTTTATTATTACTTGTTGAAACCCTTGGGTTTTGTAATGCAACTGCTGCTTCATCCAGGTGAAATGCACTGGTTCTCTCTACCTTTTCAATAAATTCATCGGTTTGAAGCAGTTTTTTATTGATGTCTGTACACTCATTAAAACTACTTTTACTTTGTATACCTGGCACTGACTGCCCACATCCTGTCAATACTGCCAAAAACGTTACTGTTGCCAACCCTGTTTTCATTATTGTATTCATTCTCCATACTCCTTTAAAATTCTTAATGATTATATCAGAACCATGCTGTATCTTCTAAAAATCAAGTCCAAAAAGTAAATTTGTTGTTGTTTTATTGTTTCCTACATTGTCTGCAGGATTTGTATCGTTGATATGATTAACCGATAGTTTAACAGACAAAAAATCAAAAAGTGGAATGGTAAAATTCAAGTTTGATCTAAAAATCCAGTCAAGATCCGGATTTTCCAAACTTGGATAATAGATCATAAATCCATCTATAATAAAAGTATTGATAAAAGCAATATCATTCATTCTATATTTTCCACTTAGCCCCAGCGCTCCAGCTGCAAAACTTTTCTCAGGATAGAGTTCTCCCACATATTTTGTGTTGGCATACCCAAGACCAATCGTAGGTTCCAACCAAGCCAATTTACCAAATTCAAAACGATATCCGTATCCTAAAGAGGGGATATAACGATTTTTGACAAAACGAATACGATCATAGTCTGCAGCCATTGATACATACCAAAACTGATCATTTTTAAAATGATTATTATAAGTCAAAATCCCTACCAATTCATCTGTATAATCATATTTAGGTGTAATTTCTGTTTCCCGTGTTTCATATTCATAATCTACATAGAGTTTAATTTCATGTTCCGCTTGTTTATGTCGTATATTAAACTGTACATCTACAGAGTTTTTAATAGTACTTCCCTGTTCAATCTTAAAACCTAAGTTAATATTCCCTTTTGTATAGGGAAAACGATTTCGTACCCTGTTTTCAAAAGAATCATCATCATTTACCGACATGATAAAATTATCGATACTGGCAATTCTTACTGTACGTTCTGTATTGTCTTTTTGCACCACCTTTAAGTGTGTATTATCTTCAATCGCTACCACACGTCCTTCTATATCCATACGGTTATACGATATATGGTAGGTATATTTCGTTGTAATGGATTCTATATCTTTGTAGGCAAAATGACTCAAGCCTTCACTGTACAATAACCTAAAAGAGAGTCTGTCAGGACCGATTTTCACAATCTTTCCATAGAGCGTCATACCATGTACCACAATAGTATCTTTAATCTCTTCTGCTTCAGAGGGGTTGTCATTAGAAAAAGTAGTACCGGCACTCACAGCACTTGTAAAAAATATATAAAATAAAAAATATTTGATCAAATTTAAAAACATAGAGATCCCCCCCCTAAGAAAAATAACACATGCATATAAAAAAATTATATCTGAATGTTACTGTTAATATAGAAATAAGAATTTGTTAAATTTACTATAGATTTGTACAAATATTAAGAGTAGAGTACGAGACCAAACGAAACGAAGCCGTTTGATCAAAGATATGGTGAAATAAACAAATTATTCCCATTCAATAGTTGCAGGAGGTTTCGAAGAGATATCATAGACCACACGGTTGATCCCATCTATCTCATTAATGATCCTACGGCTCATCCCTTCCAACACATCATGCGGTACATGTGCAAAAGTAGCAGTCATACCATCAACAGATTCTACCATACGGATACAAACTGTGTTGTCATAGGTTCGATTGTCACCCATAACACCAACAGACTGTACATTAAGCAATACAGTAAAGGCTTGCCATACTTTGTCATAATACCCTGTGGCTTTCAACTCCTCTTGCATAATGGCATCAGACTCACGAATAAGATGTAAGCCCTCTTCTGTCACTGCTCCCATTGTTCTAATGGCAAGTCCAGGTCCGGGGAAAGGATGTCTGCCTATCATGTCTTTTGGCAGTCCAAGTTCAAGCCCGAGTTTTCTTACCTCATCTTTAAATATCTCTCTAAGTGGTTCTACCAGTTCAAAAGTCATCCAGTCAGGAAGTCCACCTACATTGTGGTGTGACTTGATAGTCTTAGAAGGCCCCTTTACTGAGACAGATTCAATAACATCAGTATAGAGTGTTCCTTGTGCAAGGAATGCTACATCTGTATGTTTTTTTGCTTCTGTATCAAAAACTTCAATGAACTTTTCACCAATGGCTTTACGTTTTGTCTCTGGATCAGATACACCCTCCAGTGCTTTCATAAACTCTTTTTTTGCATCAATGGTAATAAGTGGAATATCAAGCAGTCTGAACATCGCTTGTACCTGCTCCGCTTCATCTTTACGTAGCAATCCCTGATCTACAAAGACACAAATAAGTTGCTCTTTGGGCAAAGCTTCATTCAACATAGCTGCCACGACAGAAGAATCAACTCCACCTGAAACACCACAAAGTACTTTTTTCTCTCCTACCTGTGCTTTAATTGCTGCAATCTTCTCTTTGGCAAAAGAGCCCATGTTCCATGTACTTTCACAACCACAAATATGTTTTGCAAAATTTTTCAACATTGCTGTACCCTCAACAGAGTGGTGTACTTCCGGGTGAAACTGGAAAGCATACACTTTTCTACTCTCATCTGCAATGGCTGCATATGGAGAGTTCTCAGAGGTACCAATGATCTTAAAACCTTCCGGTAATCTTTCTGCTTTATCTCCATGACTCATCCAGACAGTTGAATTATCTGTAATACCTTTAAAAATACTAGAGTCATTCTCAACTTTAAGCTTTGCTTTCCCATATTCATGATGATCTGCTGCCACTACTTCACCACCAAAATGTTGAGTAATAAGTTGCATACCGTAACAAATACCCAAAATAGGCAGTCCAAGATCCCAGATACTATCATTTGGTTTATAGGCATCTTCCGCATATACAGAAGCAGGACCACCTGAAAGAATAATACCCTGTGGTTTTCTGGCTTTAATATCTTCAAGACTCTCACGGTAAGGTACAACTTCCGTGTAGACACCTGACTCTCTGAGTTTTCTAGCAATAAGCTGTGTATATTGTGAACCAAAGTCTAAGACTAGTATAGGTACTTGTTTCATTAAAATTCCTTCTATTTGTATGAATAAATTTTACAATTAAAACTTATTTATATAAATTAAACCCTTAAAAGGTGCATTCATACACCCCTAGAGTATTTTCTACGGCAAATGCAGCCCATCGGCTACATATGATGTGCCCCAATATGAAGTATTTCAAATTGAATATACCACACAACGATAGAGACGATATACCCTATCAATATGGTCCAGGCAAATTTCATATGTGATGCAAAAGTATAGATACCATGCATTTTACCCATGACACCCACACCTGCAGCAGAACCAAAAGAAATAAGACTTCCACCCACACCAGCTGTCATAGTAACAAGCATCCACTGAGACTGTGTGTCTACCCCCATATTTGGATCTGCTTTAAGTACTGCTGACATGACCGGTACATTATCAACAATAGCAGAAAGGAAACCTACACCGATATTCACTGTCGTTGCACCGAACTCATTATACAATGCTGTAAAGTATTCAAGGAAACCTAAAAAGTGAAGTCCACCTACCGCAGCTAAAATACCAAAGAAGAAAAGCAAAGTATCATTTTCAATTTTTGCTATCCATGAGAAGGCATTCAATTTTGTTTCAGAAGCCGAACGGTTAATATAGTGTACGTACATTTTCAGCAGTGCTAAACCAAACATCATACCCCACATAGCAGGCAGGTGCAATAGTTGATGAGAAACAACTGCCATAGCAATCGTCAAACCAAAAAGACCAATAATGACTTTTCCACCTTCTAAAATTTCTGCTTTCTTTTCATCTTTATTGAATGGAGGTTTTCCCTCCGGAACAAAACGGGAAAGTAAAAATGCAGTCACACCCCAACCGAGTATCGCAGCGGGGAACAAGAAAAGAAATTCTGTAAAGTCTCCCTTTCCATCTACCCATACCATTAAAGTAGTAATATCACCAAATGGAGACCATGCCCCACCAGCATTGGCAGCTACAACAATATTTATAGCACCTGGTACCAAAAATGCTTTATTTTCTTTATCGATCGTTAATAAGACAGTAGAGAGGATAAGTGCCGTAGTCAGGTTATCGGCAACCGGTGAGATAAAGAATGCTAAAAGTCCCGTCACCCAAAAAAGTTTTTTATAGTCATATCCTTTTGAGACAAGGTTATAACGTAAAGCAGAGAAAACACCTCTGTCAATCATCGCTTCTATATATGTCATTGCGACCAACAAGAAGAAGAATATTCCTGCAATTTCCACAATCAGAAGCTCTACTTCATGCTCAAGATGATGTCCATCGAGGCCATTTATAGTAAAATAAAGTCCGATTAACATAAAAATACCCGTACCCATCAAAAGTGCTGGTTTAGCTTTGTTAATATGGTATTTGTCCTCAGTTGCAATAAAGTAGTACCCTATTATAAAGAGTACCAAAGAGAGTATCCCTACCCATGTTGTAGTCAAATTCAAATGTTGAACTACTGTTTCCGTCGCTTCTGTCATATCTTCTCCTAAATGTAGTATGTTGCTATACAAATGAAAGCTACTCTGCTTCCATGTAATGTGATCCCAAAGATTCTGTACGGGCTAATGCCGCATCTACTATAGCCGAAGCTGTGTTAAGCCGTAGTTGAAGCAGGCGTCCTATTTCATGATTTTTCATATCATAAATAAGGTTTTTTGCTTCATGTAAACCTTTTGTTGTTCTAATGATCCCTATATCATTCCACATTACCTGACGCAATTTTTGTTTATAAATCTTGTCATTTTCTTTGTGCAGAATATTACCATAATCCTTCTCAAATTCAGGTGTTTTTATCTGCTGATGTCCTCTGCTTAAAAGATGATCTACTGCCCTCTTTGCAAAAACCACACCTTCAAGCAGTGAGTTAGAAGCTAAACGGTTCGCACCATGCACACCCGTTCTTGCCGCTTCGCCTATAACATATAACCCTTCCATCCCTGGTATACAGCCATTTGTATCACATTTAATCCCACCATTTGCATAATGAAATGCTGGAGAGACAGGTACTTTATCTTTTGGAAATTTAAAACCCAGAGCACCAAAAGTACGTGTAATATTGGGGAAACGATGCTCAAACCACTCCTCTTCAAACATAGAAAAATCTAAATACGCCTGTTGACCTGTCTTACGCTTATGTTTAAAAATACCACGTGCAACGATATCTCGGCTTGCAAGTTCTCCACGGGGATCTACATCAAACAGGAACCGTCGTCCCTCTTCATCAACCACATGGGCACCCTCACCACGAAGCGCTTCTGTTAACAATAACTTTCTGGCATAAGGAGTATCGACAAAAACAGTAGGGTGGAACTGCATAAATTCCATATCTGCCAGCTCAATTCCTTTTTCTACACAAATACCATGGATATCGGCTGAGACCGTTCGTGAATTGGTGTTGAGTTCATAAAGAGACCCTATCCCGCCTGAAGCGATAATCACATCATCTGCATAGATTGTAGTAGGTTCATAATTGACCGTGGCTTTTACACCATAACATCTGCCATTTTCAATAAGCAGATCATAGACAAGTGTATTTTTTTGCAACTTATGTTTATTCTGTACCATCATAAAATAATGCATATAACGGCCCGTCGCATCTCCGCCAGCATGGATAATACGCTCAACAGAGTGTGCGGCCTCTTTAGTGTAAAGTATATGCCCCTCTTCATCTTTATCAAAGGACATTCCCTTGGCGATGATGTCTGATGTAGTCTCTAAAGAGGTCTCAGACATGATCTTTACCGCCTCTTCATTGTTATGAAATGCACCTGCAGCCATAGTATCAGAGACATGCAGAGGCACATCTGCAACATTCAGTGCAGTACTCATCCCTCCTTGCGCATAAAAAGTATTACACTCCCAGGGGATATCTTTACAGACAACCAGTACTTTTTTACTCGCAGGAAGTTGCATCGCTGCGTAGAGTCCGGCTATTCCTGCACCAATGATCAATACATCATACTTTTCCAAAGCTTATCCTTTAGTTGTTGTATCAGTCGGGGGAACATAGACCGGATTGGTTTTATGCCCACAGCCTGCCAGTACCATACAGCAAACAGATGTTATAATAAAAACATGAAAAAAGTGTCTATGATTTTGTCTCATCTTACTAACCAACCTCAGTTCAAATATTTAAAGCAGGAGAGTTGTTACAAGAAATATATATCACTCCTAGGTGCAAAGTGGCAAAAGGCTGTTGCTTTTATTTACATCAAGAATGATACACTTTTTATAGCTGTGACCCATCCCGGCTTTAAAATGGAACTCAATTATAATCAAGATTTATTAATATCTTTATTAAAACAACTCGCTTCTCTAGATGCAACGTGTGAAATGATGAAAGCGAGTAAAATTGCTATCTTTCACAGCAAATACCGTTCCATCGTAAAAGAGGAAGCAGAGGAAAGCACAGTACCCTACTACAGTGAACTCTCTTCTGCCAACTTTAACATTGAATACTTAGATGATACACTCAAAGAGAAATTTGAAGCCATCAAAAAAAGCATACAAGATCAACTACAGTGAAAGAACGTATTCAACAGCTTCCCTCTTCTCCGGGGATATACCAGTATTTTGATGCGCAAGATAAACTGCTCTATGTAGGCAAAGCCAAAAGCCTTAAAAACCGTGTCAAATCCTACTGGCGTTTTTCTCCTTTCTTTACACCAAATCCTACACAGAGTTCACGCATTCTTAAAATGCTGCATGAAGCCGAAAAACTTGAATATATCGTAGTAGAGAGTGAAGAAGATGCACTTATTTTGGAAAATTCTCTTATTAAACAACTCAAGCCAAAATACAATATTTTACTACGTGATGATAAAACCTACCCCTATATTTATATTGATGAGTCTAACCCATATCCACGTTTTGAAATGACAAGAAAGGTGATTAAAGGTAAAAATATTACCTATTACGGTCCTTTCCCCACAGGTGGGCGTGCCCTGCTTGACAGCATTTACGAAGTCTACCCTTTGGTACAAAAAAAATCCTGTCTTCAAGAAGGTAAAGCCTGTCTCTTTTACCAAATAGGAAAATGCCTGGCACCCTGTGAAAAAAAAGTAACCCCGGAAATCTATGCTCAGATTATTGAACAAGCCAAACAAGCCATTGTAAAACGTAAAATACTTATTGGTCAACTTGAAGAGAGAATGATGCAACTGGCTGAACAGGAACGCTATGAGGAAGCCGGTAAGACAAGAGACAGTATCCAAGCCATTGCCTCACTTAATATCTCATCCAATATTGACCTTGCCAACGGACTTGACCTTGACATCTTTGCCATTGTGAATGGAGATGAACGCGGTGTAATCATCAAACTCTTTATGCGTAACGGAAAGATCATCTCCTCTTCGTATAACTACTTCAGGCATACCCATATCTTTGATCTTAATGAAGCCTATAAGCAGACCCTACTTGAGTTTTATACTATTGATACACCACAGATTGCAAAACAGATACTTACTGCCCAACCCTTTGAAGATGCTCCACAGGTCGCAAATACACTCTCTACACGGTTTTCAAAAAAAGTTGAAATCCTTACCCCAAAAATAGGTCCCAAAGCCAAACTAATTGCTCTAGCAGAGAAAAATTGTGAAGAACTGCTTAGAAAAACCAAACATAACACCATCATGGAACAAAAAATTGCTGATCTTTTTAATCTTTCCGTCATACCTTACCGTATAGAAACCTTTGACAACTCACATATGATGGGCGTTGCGATTGTTGGAGGTATGGTTGTCTGGGAAGAAGGGAAGTGGGATAAAAGCAGCTATAGACGATATACATTACAGAAAAGAGACGAGTATGGACAAATGAAAGAGATGCTCTCACGTCGTATTATAGACTTTCAAACACATCCTGCTCCAGATCTTTGGATTTTAGATGGAGGACAGGCAAATCTAAATCTTGCATGTTCTTTATTAGTAGAAGCGAAAATCAATCTTGATGTCATTGCCATAGCCAAAGAGAAACTTGATGCCAAAGCACACCGTGCAAAAGGTGCAGCAAAAGACCTTATCTATACTGAAGAAGGAATCATTGAACTCAAATCCAATGACAAACGCTTACACTGGATACAGAGACAACGAGATGAAGCACATCGTTATGCTATTACCTATCATCAGAATAAAAAAAGAAAAGAAGATACACAAATTTCTTTGCTCAATAAGAAAGGTATAGGCAAGGCAACAGTCAAAAAATTGATTGATTATTTCGGTACATTTGAAGCCATAGAAAATGCTTCAGAAGAAGATATATCAAAAGTTACAAATAAAAAAATTTCAAATATTATTAAAAATAATACTCAATAAACATGCTTATTTAATATTTTTTACTAAAAAAGTGAATTTTTCAATCTATTTTTAGTTTAATTGTTATAAAGTTTTAGTGAACCATATTTAAGTTTTGGACAAACATGTACCTTAAGAGGCACGAACATACTTAAAATACGTCATCTAAACAAGGGAAGGAGAATTAAATGTATAGACCTGAACCAATAGATGAAGCATATATGTTTAAAGAAGGGGTTATCGTAAGCTCTACGGATCTAAAAGGCATTATCACATACGCCAACAGAAGATTTTGTGCCATATCTGGCTATGATAAGAGTGAACTTTCCGGGAAAAATCACAATATTATAAGACATCCAGATATGCCAAAAGCTGCATTCAAAGAGCTATGGGATACTATACAAGCTGGAAAAGAGTGGACTGGTATCGTAAAAAACCTTCGTAAAGACGGTAGATACTACTGGGGCTATTCACACATATCACCTATCTTCAATAATGGAGATATTACTGGATATACAGCTGCCAGAAGACCTGCTACAGACACAGAAGTTTCTGAAACAATCCCTGTATACCAAGACCTGGTCAGTAAAGAAAACGCATAACACACGACATAAGTTAATTTAAAAGGAGTTGTACATACATGTATTATATAGTTAACCAACGCGATCATATTATTGCGGCTGACAGTAGTTTTTTAGCTCTGTTTGGCCTAAGCACAATAGAAGATCTTCATAAAGATATTGCCCTGGGATCTGTGAAGATCGCTACTCTGGGTTCCCAAGAGTTAAACCTCACTGTGTCTGGGGAGACACAGAATTATACCACTACACAAAAGAGCCTCTCAACACTCTTAGGAGATATGACCCTCATTGTAGTAAACCAGATACATGAAGATGTACCCAAGAGAGAAGCAGAAACACCTGCTTCCATTATTGAGGATGAGCCTATTACCTTTGATCTTGGCAGTGATGATGAGCCTATTACCTTTGATCTTGGCAGTGATGATGAAGTCACTGTAGAAGAAGAGGAGGAGGAGATATCCTTCCTTAAAGAAGAACCTACAACACCTGCTGTAGAAGAGGAGAAGCCTTTTACCCTTATTGAAGATGAAGAGACTCCAGTAATGGAAGTTTCAAAACCTGAGGATACAGAGGAAAAAGAGACAAGCGTTGAAACAGATACAGATGACTCACCTATTTATATTGATATTCAGAATATCAGCCAGAAAATCGGAATATCTGAAGAGGACTATACACACTTCTTAAATGAATATATTGATACAGCATTAACACTTGAAGAAGATCTGAAGAGTACGCAAGAGAAGAAGAGAACCCATGCAATCAATACACTTTCTCATCTCTCCAATGTATTGCACCTGCCTATTATCAGCACTATTGTTGAAGAGATCAAAAACAATATTGAAGATGATGACAATACACATATAACAAGTCTCTATGCTACTCTGACAAGACTTACGACCAGTACTCCAAAAGAACTAGATGAGCCTGAGGAAACAACCATATCTACACAGAGAGCCCCGGTAATCGGAGCAGAGAGTTTTGGAACCATTGATCTTAGCAATGTAAAACCAATACATTTTGATTTCCAGCTTGAAGAAGCAGCCAATGACCTCAGTCTTCCAGTCGAACTTATCGAAGAGTTTGTCGTAGACTTTATCGAACAGGCACATGTAGAGACAAAAAAAATGCTTGAAGCCTATGAATTAGGAGATCTGCCAACCATACAAAAAATTGGTCACCTTCTAAAAGGAACTTCCAGTAACCTCCGTATCAACGCACTTTCTGATACGCTATATGAAATCCAGTTCTGTGAAGACAGTAGCAAACTAGAAAAACTAATTAAAGAGTATTGGGGTCACTTCCTCTCTTTTGAACATCAAATCAATATTAAACTAAAGTAAAAAGGAGCGTAAAAATATGACTATTAGAAATAGACTAAAAATGGTTGGTGTTGTGCCAATTATGTTTCTTATTTTACTTTCAGGTTACTTCTTTGTAACTTCGTATGTAAACTATGAAAAAGCCAATACACTAAAAACAATTTTGAACAACAATGCTAGCCTGAGTACGTCTCTAGTGCAACTAGGTAAAGAACAGGGGTTAACTGCACTCTACCTTGGAAGTGAGGGAAAAGAGTTTGCTGACCTTCTTAAAAAACAAAGAGGCAATACAGACAAATCCTTAACTGCATTAAAACAAAACCTTGTCTACAAGAACACAGCTTTTGCACCGGCACTTCTTAAACTTTTAGGAGAAGTAGATTATATTAATGATGCTAAATACACTACCTTGCTTAACAACCTTAAAAGTCTTTCTGGTATTCGTAAAAGTGTAGATACGCAAAGTGAAGACTTCAAAAAAATATTTTTTGATGGGTATACCAATAAGTTAGCCACACCAATGCTTGACCGTATTTCGGACATCAACAATTTTGTACTAAATACTGAGATATCCTCACTTATCACCTCTTTAATGCAGTTATCTGTTGCCAAAGAAAATGCAGGACTTGAAAGAGGTTTTGTTGCCTACTACATGACAAAAAAATCTTCTATGTCTTTTGAAGAGATTGCATTATGGGATCAATTCAAAATGAAGGCAAATGGGTTCAACCTCAAACAGATAAGTGATCCTGATCTAAGAAATAAACTAGAGAAGATCTTTAATAACCCTGAAGCAAAGCAACTACTTAAAGACTTGGCTGAAACTTCATCTGCTATTCAAACCGATGTTGACAACGGGGACTACGCAGAAGAAGCAATAGACTGGTTTAGCTTGCAGACAAAAAAAATCTCTCTTCTCTCTAAAGCGGAAGTAACAACTGCTTCTGCCCTCTGGGAAAAAAGTAATGCCTATCTTGAAGAACAGATCCTTCTTCTCTCCATTGCAACTGCTATCCTTTTACTCTCATTCATTCTTGCTTTCCTTGGGTACCATACTACAAGAGATATTTCAAGAAACATTAAAGAGCTTGAAGATGTACTGAACAAAGCTGTGGATGATATGAAAAACTCTGAGCAGTATCTTGCATCAGATACTGCAAGTATTGAAAACATTGAGCTCGATACCCATGAAGGTACCAAAGAAGCTTACCGTTTCCTCGAAACACTTGTGGATACTGCAAAAGAAGATAAACTTACAGCCCTACAGGCCAATGAAGCAAAATCTCTTTTCCTCGCCAACATGTCACATGAGATTCGTACACCACTTAACGGTATTGTTGGATTTACAGAAATTCTCAGAAGTACAGAACTTACAGGAGAGCAGGAAGAATTCCTCTCTATTATTGACAAAAGTTCGGAAAATCTACTTAGTATTATCAACAACATTCTTGACCTTTCTAAAATAGAAAGTAACAAAATTGAGATTGAGAATATTGTATTTGATGCAGCAGAAGAATTTGAGTCTGCAGTTGAGACTTATTCTGTAGGAGCAGCAGAGAAAAACATTGATCTTAATTTCTATATGGATCCTACCATCTCCAACAAGCTTAAAGGGGATCCAACTAAGATCAAAGAGATTCTTATTAACCTCCTCTCTAATGCAATTAAGTTTACTTCGTATGGTGGAGAGATCAACGTTGTTATTGAGAAAGTAGCAGAGAATGACAATCTTCTTAAATTCTCCATACAAGATAATGGTATTGGTATGTCAAAAGATCAGCAGTCTCGCATCTTTGATGCCTTTTCCCAAGCAGATGTATCGGTTACAAGAAAATATGGGGGTACAGGTCTTGGTCTTACTATTTCAAGCCAGTTTGTTGAACTTATGGGTGGAGAGCTTGAACTTGAGTCGGCAAAAGACCATGGAACAACCTTCTACTTTACCATTCCACTTGAAGAAGTAACATCAACAGAGGCAAACTATACCCATGCCTTTACTGACATTACTATTGGTAAGTATGAGCAAGATATTCCAACAAAACTTGATTCTTACCTAGAGAAGTACTTTGAGTATTTTGGTCCTGCTGTCAAACATTTTGAATCTGTAGGTGAACTCAAAGAATTGAATGACCATGATGTATGTAAAAACTACTGGATTGATATCGATAAGGCAAGACAAAATATTATGGATGCCTTGGCGAATATAGATAAATCTAAACTTGTCATTATTGCCAATGTAACCAGCCGTGCAAAAATTGAAGAGTTTGGTATTGACCAAGAAAATGTCATCTATAAACCTATCACACTTACAAAACTTAAAAATATTCTCTCCAAGAGTGCTACAACGACACCACAAATAATTGAAGAGTCAGTTAAAGCAACTGCAACAAAGTTTGATGCAAGAATACTAGTTACAGAAGACAATATCATTAACCAGAAGCTTATCACACGTATTCTTGAAGAACATGGTATTACCGTTGATATTGCAAACAATGGACTTGAGTCCTTTGAAAAACGAAGAAATAATGACTTTGACCTGATCTTTATGGACATTCAAATGCCAGTAATGGATGGTATTGAAGCAACACACGAAATCTTAGACTATGAAGAGGATGAAGAAGTACCTCATGTACCTATTGTCGCATTGACAGCCAATGCACTTAAAGGGGACAGAGAACGATTTATGAGTGAAGGAATGGACGAGTACATTACAAAACCTATTGAGACATCCGAGTTACTCTATATCCTCAATAAATTCTTGTCAGATAAAGCAATTTCAGATGAAGAAGCTAAAGCTAAAAAAGAAAATTCTGATACTAATCAAGTAGAAGCTGCTGTTGAAGTAGAAACTCCTACACCAACTAAGCTTGCCGATGAACCTATAGCGTTAGAAATAGATGATAATAGTGACATAAGCATTGATATACCGGAAGAAAAGGCAGAAAAAATATTGATCGCCAAAAAATTCCTTATAGAAAGAAGAGTACTATCAAAAGTTTTAGATAACCTTGATTTAGACTATGTAAGCCTTGAGAACACAGACCAACTCAATGATGAATTGGCAACGGGTCAATATGATATTCTTATTGCAGATACTGATCTTGTAGATGAGTCACTAAGTACAACCTACTCAAATCTCGCTATAATCACATCCGCAAATTCTAGAGATGAGATAGAAAAACTCGTTAAAACACATAGAGGATAACAGATGGCATTAAAAGTACTGGTTGTTGATGATGACTTTATCAACAGAAAATTATTACAAACACTCTTAAAGAAGAACCCCGAGGTTTCAGAGATCGTTGAAGCAGAAAATGGTTCAGATGCACTCGATAAACTCAAAAAAGAGTCAGATATAAATCTGATTCTTTTAGACATTATGATGCCGATAGTTGATGGAATAGAATTTTTAAAAATATTTAGATCAGATATGGCAAATTCTCATATTCCGGTAATCGTTCTTTCAACAGATGACTCCAGAAAAACAGAAGTCTTTGACAATGGTGCAAATGACTTTATGAGAAAACCTATTAAAGAGACAGACCTTTTTAGTAAAATGACCCAGTGGTCATAACTTCTTGCGTAGCAAGGAGTAGATAGTATTTAATTACCTACTCCATTCTACCAACTACTTAACAAATACCTCTTTTAACACTTCATCCACATGTGACACACCAATAATTTTAATACTATCTTTTACTTCACTTGGGATATCATCCAAATCACGTTCTACATTTTTTACAGGTATCAATGCTTTGGTTACCCCTGCTTTATACGCAGCAATCAACTTCTCTTTTAACCCACCAATAGGCAAAACCTTACCTGTCAATGTCACTTCTCCAGTCATAGCTACTTTATTGTCAATCTTTTTGTTGCTCAAAATAGAGGCAATAGCAGATACCATAGCAATACCTGCAGATGGACCATCTTTAGGTGTCGCACCTTCAGGGACATGTATATGCAAGTCATAGCGTTTATAGACTTCAGAAGCATCTACTTTAATATTCTCTTCTCGTTCTTTAACCATTTTAGGAATAACACTTTGATCAATGTGAAGCTTTTTTTGATCTATCAGTATCTTAACTACAGAGTGTGCAATACGTACAGACTCCTTCATTACATCACCTAGACTACCGGTAAGCTGCAAGGTTCCTTTTCCTTTAATCTTAATAGCTTCTATAGTCAATACATCTCCACCTACTGCTGTCCAGGCAAGACCAGAGACAACACCAACTTGGGGTTTGGCATCTACCAAAGATATCTCAAAAACCTTTTTATCGACAAAGAGGTGTAAATTCTTTTTCCTGATCTTAATACTGTCTTTACTACTGTCTTCCAAAAGCTTTCGTGCAGATTTACGCATCAATGAAGCAATACGTCTTCGTAAGTTTCTTACCCCCGCTTCTCTAGTATACTCATCTATGAGTATTTTCAGTGCTTTATCCGAAATACTAAACTCACGTCTCTTGAGTGCATGTTTTTTCAATTCTTGTGGAATTAAATACCGTTTGGCAATCTCAAGCTTCTCTTTAGGTGTATATGAGTTCAATCCTATGAACTCCATTCTATCACGTAGCGGTGCAGGTATCCGTCCCACATCATTTGCCGTAGCAATAAATATAGCTTTGCTTAGATCAATATTGAAATTAAGATAATAGTCACGATATTTTGAATTTTGCTCAGGGTCTAGTATCTCAAGCAGTGCAGCTGTTGGATCACCACGCATACTGCGTCCTACTTTATCTATCTCATCAAGTACAATGACAGGATCCATACTTTTTGCTTCAATAAGTCCTTGCACCAAACGTCCAGGCATCGCTCCTACATAAGTTCTTCTGTGTCCTCTAAGTTCATTTACATCTTCCAGACCACCCAGTGCCATACGGACAAGTGGTCTACCCAGTGCTGTAGCAATAGAGTTTGCCAAAGAGGTCTTACCTACACCTGGAGGTCCAGCAAAACAGAGTATAACGCCACCTGTCTCCTTGGCTTTAATACCCCTAAGCATTGCCAATTCACGTACAGAAAAAAACTCTACAATTCGCTCTTTTGGTTTCTCTAAAGAGTAGTGGTCTTTGTCTAATTCTGAAGAGACATCTTGTACAGAGAGACTTTTTTTATTGAGTTTTCCAAAAGGAAGTTCAAGTACCCATTCCAAGTAAGACTGTACCGTTTGTGCTTCCGCAGACTCCGGATGCATACGTGCAAAACGATTCATCTGTTTATCTACCTCTTTAAAAGCATCCTCATCCATATGAGGCTTCAACGCTGCTATCTTCTCTCTAAATGCAGCAATTTCTTCTTCACGTTGGGTATCCATACCCAACTCTTGCTGTATCTCTTTGAGTTGTTCTTTGAGAAAATACTCTTTATTGGTCTGCTCTATTTTAGAATGTACTTTGGTACGTATCTCTCGTTGTACTTTAGCTGCTTCCATTTCTGAAGTGACCACATCTATAAGCTCTAAAAGACGTTTTTCTATATCTGTCTCTATATAAAGTGCATAGGCTACCTCTTTATCAAGCTTTAGCATAGAAGAGACAAGATCCGCAATACGGTTCGGTTCATCATTCTCCTCTATGGTACGAACCAAGTCCGCAGGAAAGTGACTGTTCATAGAAGAGAGTAACTTTATTTTATCACGTAACAAGCCCATAAGTGCTTCTACTTTGAGCTTATCATAAGGTTTCAAAGCCACAATGTCTATGACTGCTTTATTCAAATCACTTGGGATAGGATCTACTATCTCACCACGTGCCAGTCCCTGAAAAAGTATCTTGACTCGTCCATCAGGAATGTGTACTTTACGCATAATTGAGCCAACTACACCCACCTTGTACATCGCATCAAAATCACGACTTCCCTCTTTTCCGGGAACAGAAGAGGTCACAAAAAGTAAAGAATCATTTTCCATAGCTTCAGTTGCAGCATCTATATCTTTTTGATTGTTCAGAAAAATCGGGCTTATCATAAATGGGTAAAGAAAAAGATCATCCTCTACAACAATTGGTAATGTGGTTGGGAATGCATCATAATCGCTGAGTTGCATGGTAAATCCTTTAATACTATTAAAATTATTTATTTGTGTTACGTAAGGTCGATAGCCCAATAGAAATATCTTTGGATCAGACCGACCAATTATATATGCAGAGTATAAACTATATCTTTTAACGGTCGGTAAACCGACCCTGGATTACAGTTCATAGATTTTAGAGTAAGTATTTTTAATCAAATACTTTACCAATAATCCCCTGTTTAGGTGGTGTAATATCAGAAAGTTCTACTACTGAACCTTTATTTTTACTTCTATATATCTTGGCTGCTTCAGGTTTTCCTGTACGGTCATAGAGTGCTGCAATATTTTCATTGAGCAGATACTGACTCATATGTAGTCTAATGAGTATGGTATTGACCAATGGTTCATATGTAGAACCCGGGTAACGCATAAGGTAAACTTTACACTGATTGATACTGTCTATGATCAATTTCTGATCTTTGTTGACATCCTGAACCCCAAGGAATGATGCTTTTAGCTTCATGAATTCTGTATACTCTCTGGTTTTCTCTTCTCCATAGCGTTTGTTATATTCATCAAGATAATAATTTGCCAACAGATACTCTTCTTTGTTCATATGAGCATGTGCAAGAAGCATCATTGCTGTAGGCATCAACGGAGAACGCATATGCTCACTTTTTAAGGAGATATAATACTCATCTGCTTTATCTAAATTATTCTTACTGATAGTCTGGGCAATTTTTTTGTACCAGTAAAGTGCCGGTTTGTTAAACTCTGTCACTTCATCTTTGCTACCCATACATCCCACAAATAAAAAGGCTACGGCTATACTCACTAAAATACTCTTCTTAAAATTCATATCTATCCTCTATTGCTAAGTCTAATAACTAATATAATAGCTTAAAGTATGTAAAAAGCGTATTAGAAGGCTCTTAAAATAGAGAAATCATTCAACTTTTAAATATCTTTCCTACAGATAGCCTATTATCAACAATAAAGTTAATTCTACTTTCTTCATATATTTAACTATAAAAAAATATTATTTTATATTTATTTTATCTAACGTGTGGTATTCTATTATATTAAGTACTATGATGAAATGCCAAACCAACTGTGAAGTTGAGACGGAAAGCCACGGGTCTTGAGCGTTTCAAGAGCGCCGGGTTACCAAACATAAGCTATAACGCTTGGTTCATCACTTTGATGTACATATAAATTTCACTCGGTGACGACCGGGTAACAAAGGTGTTATTATGAAAAATTTAAATTTTATTATTAAAAAGTTCTTCCTAGTATTCATATTTCTACTTTCATTTACTTCTTTTATTCAAGCAGTAGAAGTAGCAAATGATCAATTCGCAAACGGTTTGGATGGCTATACTGGAAATGGTGTGACCTGGTACTCCAACGAAGGTGGTTGGATGGATATTGAACGTGATGAAACTGCAAAGAAGGTCTACGATTTTGGAAGTAGTTATGCCAATACAAATGTTACTATCTCATTTAGGATTTGGGCCAATGACAGATGGGATAGCAGTGATCGCTTTGAGGTAAAAGTAAATGGAAGTACATTAGGTAGCTATCAAATAGATAATGGAGGTATACGAATTGAAACGATCTCTGCCATCACTGATGCAAATGGAAAACTTGAACTGGAATTCAAACCCAATACCAACAGAGATGATGAATTTGGTTCAGTCGACTATGTGATTATTAATGCTCTTACCCCTACAGTTTGGATTAAAAATGCAGCAGGAACATCAGCTTATACAAGTCCGACCCCCTATGGTGACAATGTCGATATTACGGAAACATTAACATCTCCCACCAATTCAACTACTATAAGTGTTACAGTATCAGGAGATACAGAATCTAATTATGACTATATATATATCACTGACAGTGCGGGAAATACAGTACAGTATGATGGTACAATTAGTGATACATATGAGGCAGCAGGCCCTAGTGTAACTATCCGCTTTACCTCTGACATCAATACACAACCTGCCAATGGAGGTGTTACGGTTAGTATTACAGATATCATCGTAGCTGCACAAGCTAATCCAGATTTCTATACAACTCAACTAGATACACAATTAGTGGTTAATGCCATTGATGGCTTACTGGGGAATGACACAGGTCTAAATATAACTATCACGTCTACAGATCTCTCTTCTTTAGAAGGTAATATTGCTATTGATACTTCAACGGGAGCATTTACCTATGATCCTCCTTCGGGCTTCACTGGTTCAAGCAGCTTTACTTATACTATTACCGATGACTCAGGGACATCTTCTTCTGCTACAGTAACCATTAATGTAGTCGTAGATACTGATTACGATACAAACTTCGGCTTTGAACTCATTAACCCTGAAAGCACAAGAAACATAATTGGGGGGTATGAAATTGCGGGAAATACTGTACTCTGTCTTACCTCTTTAACAAGTGGATATGCAACTTCAGAATCAGAATGTCTTGACACTACTTCTCCGGGTACCAGAACTTCAAACAATTATGTAGCAAAATTTATCGATATTGATGGAGACAATAGTACATGGAATTCATCTTCTTCCAATATTACACTTCCTGCTTCTTATGATCAACAAGGGGGAAATGGTATTTTATGGGCAGGGCTTATATGGCAAGGACGTTTTGTTTGGGATGGTACAAGACAAAATTTGCATTATCATCGTGAAAATGGTTCTACATTTACAACTATTGAAACAGGAAGCGATACAAACCTAGATAATGTTAGTTTAGCAGACATCAATGCGCCACAGATACGCTTAAAGATTGACAATGGTAGCTATACACAAGTACAGGCATATAAAGTCTATTCAGATGATACAAGTGGGGGTACAACTTACACTTCCATTGCAAATGTCACAAGTGTATTACGTAATGCAAACCTGGCCATAGGAAAGCATACCTTTACAGTTGCCAATTTACCAACGGAAGAGGGAAGAGAAAATACTCCTGGTATCTATGGAGGTTGGGTACTTGCAGTAATTTATGCGGAAGACCCTCTAGTGGGGTCACCAAGAAACATCTCTATTTACGGAGGTATGGATGAGCTAGTCAGTGCAAGTGACCCTAACAACACACCTATTGAAATTAGCGGATTTAAACTCCCAAGCTCAGGAAATACAGTTACCTCTCAACTCTCTATTTTTTCAGGAGAAGGAGAATTACCTTATACAACTGATGGCGTACAAATAAGTGATACTGTAGATAGCGGGTATGTCAATATGCCTACCTCTTCAAGTGCTACCAATATCTTTGATGCAATTATGAACGATATTGACAGAGATAATATTACCGGACATATGAATAACCTTCAAAATAATAATGTTGGTGTAGATGTAGACAACTTTGATCTTAGTGCAATTGTTAGTGGCTACAGTAGGGATATTACTTCATTGTTTATCAAATGGTACTCAGAAAATGACTATATCATTCCTGGAATGATCGCATTTTCAACTGAACTCTACCAGCCAAATATCTGTTATGACTATACACTGGACATTGAGGGCTATGTTATACCATCTACAGATAATATAGTACAGACACCTTACGGTTCATATGGTGATAAAAAGATGACCACACGTGTTTCCATTAAATCTCTTGAAGGAGATTTTGCACTAAGTGATGTCAATATAACCTATAGAATTGCCAATACAAATCACTTACAATATATTACTGACTCTACGGCAATTGCACCCAATGGTATCTATAACTATATTCCTGCAGGTACCACAGGTTTAAATCAAACCTACAATCAAACCAATGAAGGCTTTGGTATGTATATTGGATCTGGAGCTGGTACAGTTCCAACCGGACCTGGAGGAGTGATTGATTCGTATGAGACACGATACTTTAGATTTATGGATGATATGAAAACAAGTACTATTGATACAAGCTTTGATCTTATCTTACAATATAATGTTGACTATGGTTCTGGACCACTTACCTTGACAAAAATTCTTCAAGGAGAAGACATTTGTCAAGACAGTGGCGGTTACTACCCTGCACCAGGGATCTTTAATACCACATCCACCTATGCTCCTAGGGATGTAGGGAAACCATTTAACCTCTATACACAAATTTCAGAACGTGATTTTGATGTCAGAGTCTTTAGTTACGATCCAACTGATACTACATACTCAACACTACAAGAGTCAAATGCCACTATAGAAATTGAAGTATTTAACGCCGGTTTCTTTGCCAGAGATGTAAACCTCTCTTGTTTCAACCCCGATTCAAACATTTCACAACCACAGTTTGTTAACTTCTATCATGATGGTACAAAAAACAAATATGTAGATCTGTTAGGATTAAATTATGACTTCGCTATACGTAATGCTGGTTTCCGTACTTGGCACCTAGTAGACCCCGATACCAAATTAGTATATCATGACTGTACCAGTCGTACAGATGAAACATGTTTCCATGACCTCTATACTGGCTATTATGCAAGTAGCGATGGTAATTGTACGACACAGTGTAGCTCTGGCGGGACTGGATGTTATGCATGTTTACGCTCCTTCTATGGGAAGCCCATCTGTTCAAGAGACAACTTTTCTATTAGACCTGAAGCATTCGTAACCCAAGCCAGTGACAGCAACCAAAGCACTAATGCATTAAATGATAAAAATACATTTGCTCATTCAAGAACAAATTCACCTTTAGTAGATGACAACGGTGTGACTATTACTAACGTGGCAAATCTTGTTGCAGGGTATAACTATCGGTTTGATGTCAATGCAACAAGTAATGCAGATGACTTTGCCGTACGTGGATATATACAAAGCTTCAGTGGTAATTCCGTCAATTCAAAATCTACTATGGTATGGGCACCACCAGGAACACAGGATGTTACAAACTGTAATGATGTAACGGATGATAACATCTCTATCGTTTTATTTCATGGTAAAAATGTTTATAACAATATTGCACAAGTCGGGAATGTTAATCAGATAGGTATCTACAAATTTCAAATCTCCGACTCAAACTGGACTGCTGTAGACTGGTATCCTGGCCTCACAACACACCATGCTGCCAATGGTTTTGAAACAAGTAGTGACTGTCTTGTCAATGACAATATTGTTGACAACGTTCAAAGACAGGGATGTGATATTAACAGTACACACCTAAATAACCGTACAAATGTACAATATACAGATCTTGATCTGGAATTTTTCCCACATAGCTTTAATGTAGCTAGTTTAAGTGCTGGATCACCTATGGTAGATACTCTTGGTAATGGATTTGTCTATATAAATACCTTAGATGTCCTTCTCTATCCTGATGGAATAGATGAGAATATGTCTTATAACATTCAAGGTACATTCTCTGCAAGAGGGTGGGCAAGTACACCAGGCCAAGGTACACTGGTTACTAACTTTGTTGATAAATGTTATGCCTCTAATGTCGACATGAACTTAACATTCATCTATTTGAGTGCGATCCCTGGAACTACAGCAAACTTCACCAGAGATATCATAGACATGAATACAGTTTCGGGAGGTTATACCCGTACACGTGAACGTAATATTACTGCAGTATCAGGTACATTAACTCAAAATACACTGCATACTCTCCTGGTCAGTGGCAGTCCGTTACAACAAAAAGCCAATTATTTTGCACAAGATATGACAGGATCACTTGATATGGATCTTGGACTAAATTTTGACAGAACCAATGATGTCCCTCTAAATCCAAGAAGCATACAATTCCAAGACTTTAATTTGACGTATGCAAGCAATCCAAGAATATACGTAGATATGGATACAAACTATAAGATCTCTGGTAATCTCAATATAAACCAGAATGTAACATTCCTCTATGGACGTGCAAAACCATCAAAAACTTTCTACGATGATGTGAGCAGTGCCAATATAGATACACCTATCTCCGTAGTAAACTATTGTGATCTCGGCTATACAGAGTGCCAGAACAGAGGTATCAAGGCACTTATTGCTCAAACCAATGAGTTTAATTGGTGGAAATCAACAGACCACAATAGCACTGCTTTAGGTAGAATTGAATTACTCAGTAGCCCAGCCACTGCATTAAATACCACAACCGTAAATATCTTAGGAGGTATTGATCAGACAATTAATGTAAACAATGGTGGCGTAACACCACTCACTGTACCAATTAACCTGGTAGTAGATGACTTGGCAAATCCTGGTCCAGCTCAATTTACAGACAGATGGCTTATTTTCAATCTGGATGATCCAGTATTGCCTCCTGTACCATTCTACAGGGTCAAATTTATAGGTAACAGCGGCTGGGTAGGTTATGGTGATACAGGACATGTCGTAGGCGGCACTGTCAATGAAAAGAAAAACAGAAGGTTGGAGTGGTAAATGCAGAAAAATCTTAGACCCGCTATTGCAATGATCGAACTCATTTTTGCTATTGTGATCATGGGTATAGTAATGTTATCTGCCCCAATGTTGATAAGCACTTCAACTAAAAGTACCTATGTTTCGTTGCAACAAGAAGGTATTAATGAAGCAGCATCTCGTGTGCATATGGTCATGAGTTACCCTTGGGATGAAAACAATACTCAAGATGAATATATACCTACCATCTTACATACTACCTCTGCAACAGTTGAGTTACAGGACGTTGGAACTACAAAAAGACGTATTGGTATCCCTATGACTAGCAAGAGGGCCTTCGTTGACCTAAACAATAGTGAATTTAGTGCTTCTGCCCTAGGTAGTGACGGTGGAGACAGTGATGACATGGATGACTTTATTGGCATTACCAGTGTGAACCCTATTGAAGCTGCAGCAATTGACTATATTGAAACATTTGGGCAGATCAGCATTAACACAGCAATCGGCTATGGTGCAGATAGTGTTATAGGTGGTTATGCACAGCAGACTATTACTTTTGTTCCTTTTGGTGCTTCTGCTACAACAACCAGTAGTATCAAAAACATTTCTGTTACGGTCACAAGTACAAGTGGTGTAACTGATCTGAATAAAAATATATTACTACGTGCCTTTTCCTGTAATATTGGTGGGTATAAATTTGAAGAGAGGACATTCTAATGCAAAATAGTATGAAACATAGAAAAGGTTTTTCTATGCTTGAACTCATCTTCGTTATTGTTATTTTAGGTATTGTCTCATCTATAGGTGCAGAGATCATTGCGAAAGTCTATGAAAACTACATTACACAAAGAGGTCAACATAGAGCTTCCGTAAAAACCCAGTTGGCATTGAACCAAATTGTCAATCGACTACGATACGCTATACCTAATACTATAGTACGTCGTGCCGGACTTGGAGGGGCTGCTGAAAATATGCATCTTGGTGAGGCTACAGCCAGTAACCAAGATGACTATACTGTCCTCCAATGGGTTGCTGCAGATGGAGACAGTTTCGAAGCCATTACTTCCGCTGCGGACAGAAGACCTGGCTGGAGTGGTTTTTGTGATCTTACCGCAAGTACACAAACAAGCATTGTCAGTAGAGGTTCCAATTTTACACTCTACAACGCTGTTCAAGGTAATTTTGGAGGTAACGGTAATTTTGCCATCTATTTTCCAGAAGATTTAACAGCATATATAAGCACAGGTGCCGGAGAAACCATT
Organism: Sulfurovum sp.; assembly: GCA_027081115.1. Taxonomy (GTDB): domain Bacteria; phylum Campylobacterota; class Campylobacteria; order Campylobacterales; family Sulfurovaceae; genus Sulfurovum. The sequence continues at coordinate 6,717 of JALWLD010000050.1, read as the reverse complement.
ACCATAGCTCCAGCAGCGACACGAATTGTTGAGCGCTATAAACTAGCCCGTACCTCTTATGCACTTTCTGTAGAAAATGGTGATCTCTTTTTATACTATAATTTCCTACCTGTGATAGGTACTCCCATCAATGGGACAAGAACACTTCTATTGAAAAATGTAACCAACTTTAAATTTACATCCAAAGGTCAAAGTACACGAATTAAAATCTGTGTACAGGAAGATATAGGTGAAGTCAATGACATTCCATCATGTAAAGAAAAGGTGGTCTTCTAATGAAAATAAATAATCAAAAAAAAGCATTTTCAATGTTTACGGCTATTGTCGTCATCATTATTATGTCAACAGTTGCGCTGCTTATTACCAATATGACAGGTAAGCTGGTCAAAGAAACCACAGCACAATACCAAAGAGAACAAGCTGCGCTCCTTGCCAACAGTTATACCGAGTATGCAGTTATGGCAGTAACTGCAAATGATAGAGCCACTAACTGTCTTACTACAATTAATGGTACACAAAATGGATATAGTGCCCGTATTCAAATCGCATATATTGGCAATACTGCGACAATAGGTAATTGTGCTACAACCAGGAAGTTAAGTGAAGCGGTTGCAACACCTTCTACAGAATTAACTATTATAGTTGATGCATATATAGACTATCAAGATCTAGATAACCCAGGTTCACCAAATCTGGTATATCATAGACGAACTGTACAAAAGATTTAATGATGATAAATACACCTATACAAACACCCCATATTGATGTAAAAGAAAGAGTCGGATTTACTATGATTGAACTTGTCATGGTTATAGTTGTCTTAGGTATTTTAGCAGCACTGACCATTCCCAGACTAGACAGAGACCTCAAGCAGGAAGCATCAGATACTGTACTTTCAAGTATACGATATACACAACATTTAGCTTTAACCGATAATAAACATAGGTTCGATACACCAACATGGCAACGTGCATTTTGGAAATTTTCTGTTGAATCATGTAGCGGGGGAGATCTATTTTTATCTGTAGGTACCGATATGGATCTTCAGGGAGATATAGATGCAACTGAAGCTGCTTTGGATCCATCAAATGGAAAACCAATGTTTTGGCTCAATACTGCAACCTGTGCTCCAGGTGATGATTTAACAGCTTCGAGTGAAAATATTTTTTTAACTAAAAAGTATGGTCTTACAGCTATCGCCGGTGGAGGATCATGTGCTGGAGTACAACATATTGGATTTGACCATTTAGGTAGACCTCATGTAGGTTTCAGTGCTTCAAATGTTCCTGACTATGGAAGTTATATCAATACTCAATGTACCTTTACCTTTACTATGTCAGATGGAGACACCTTTACCATCAACATTGAACCTGAAACAGGATATGCCTACATTTCAGATCAACTTGGCTCATAACTCTCTACGTTTACCCTTCATTAAGTTACTTAAGTTACAATTAAGTATGGAAACAGAGGATCTCTCCGATTCTCTCCATATCTTATAATTAAAGGAATTATCATGAAAAGAAGTATTACCGGAAGACATTTTGAACTAACTGAGCCAATCAAAAATTATGCAAATGCAGCAGTAGATGTACTGGACAAATATAACTTGGACATCACTACAGCAAATACAGTTATTTCTTCTTCTGAAAAAAAAGGTTTTACTGTTGAGTTTATCATTAACTTGAAAGACAGAAATACCATTGTTATTACTCAAAATGATAAAGATGTATATGCGGCAATTGATCTTGCTATTGAGAGAGTAAAAAAAGCACTCAGACGCCACTCAGACAAAATCAAGGGACACAGAATCACAAGCTTTAAAGATCTTGGATCTGAGGCAGAAGCAGTATTGGAACAACTAGACTATAATGAACAGACCGAACCTGAGATCGTACCAATGGATCTTGAACTTCACAAACCAATGGATTTTGATGAAGCGATTGAAGCACTCAGAGAGGAGAAGAAAAGACAATTTATTGTCTTTAATGACAATGATGGTCTCATGAGGGTCATGTACAAAAGAGCTGACGGAAAATTCGGACTCTATTAATAAGTAAGGCAATCGTCTCTGATTGCCTCTTCTCTACCTTTTATCTACCTCTTTTTTTTAATGCACCTTTTCACATAAATTCAGTATGATTTTCCATTCATTTTAAGATAAGGCTTCTCTATGTTAAAAAAACTTTTCCTTCACACATTTTTTCTCTCTGTTATGGCTCATGCATATGTCAATCTTGAACCACCGGTCATAGGAGAAAAAGAGGGTTTGGAGACAGAAGTATCCTTAGGTGCTATCTACAACTCTGGCAATACAGACTCTATTGCTGCCAGTTTTTCTGCTAAAGGTCAATACAATCAAAAAGAGTGGCTTGCTTACCTTATAGCTACGTATGCTTATGGAGAGTCTAATGAGATCAGAGATAACAATAATGGACTGCTTCATTTACGTTACGTCCATGAAATTGCTGATACTCTCTACGACTATGAATTTTTTCTACAGGCAGAATTCAATGAATTTCAAGATATAAAATCAAGAAATTTGGCCGGTGCAAACATACGAAGAGATTTCAGTAATGATTTTTTCGATAAACTTTACATTGGACTTGGTCTCTTTTACTCTTATATGGAACCTGATGTCATCAATGATATTGATCCCATTTATGAACGTATTAAAATAAACTCGTATATTTCATTGTTAAAAAAAATCAATGAACATTTTTCTATTACCTACCTGGGATATTACCAACCCAATACTGAAGATATTTCTGATTACCGCATTTTCCAAACCTTACAATTGACTACAAAAATTACAGAACAAACTGCTCTCTCTTTCGACATATTGCATACATACAATGCAACACCCTACCATGCCATAGAGAACACTGACATCCGCTCAACAATCAATTTAAAATATAAATTTAAATAACAGGAGTACTTCTCACTCTGACCTTTGCATAAGAGACGATCTCTTCATCCTCTGCAAGATCGAGCCATTTAAAGCGTTGACCGCTTTGGATGGTACCATCCAAAATATCTCCACTGTCACGAAATTTCAAATCAAGTTTGGCAATATCAAAGCCATTGGTTGTTTTTGTAAATTGCTCCAGTCTAAAATTCTCAGTAGCATTGCTGTAAAGGTAACACCAACTCTTTAGACCATTTCGTCCTACCCTACCCCTTAACTGATGCAGGGTTGCTAAGCCAAGACGTTCTGCACCGACAATAACGATAAGTGTCAACCGAGGAAGAGAGATGCCCACTTCTACAACTGTTGTAGCCAGGAGTATATCTCCCTTTTCTCTAAATTCCAGCAACACTTCCTCTTTTTGTTTATCTTTCCCATGGGTCACATAGAGATTGTCAAATTTACTCTCCCAAAATCCTCTACTCTCTTCCAGAGACTGATAAGGAACTTCAGAACTCTCTTCTACCAATGGATAGATAATCAACACTTGATGTTTTTGTTCGATCTCCTCTTTTATATGCTGCAAAAGATTGGGGAAATCAGTTTTAGAGATCGCCTGTGTGAGCACTTCCCTCTCAAATGGTGTGGTAGTAATAAGTGAAACATCCAAAAGTTCAGATTGCATCATTGCCTGTGTTCTTGGTATGGGGGTGGCAGAGAACTGAATAAAATGTGGTTTCTTTTCATCTTGGGAAACCAGAGCTTCCAGACTGGCTCTCTGTTTGGTACCAAAACGATGCTGTTCATCTACCATGACCAGTGATGCTTGGGGAAGATCTTCTTTGTAGAGTAAAGCATGGGTACCTATAATAAAATCTGCCTCACTATAATCCCCTTTATCTTTTCCCTGCATAACCAAAGCTACATTAACCGAGTGTGGTAAATGTTTACATGCTTCTTCATAGAGTTGCAAAGCCAAAAGAGATGTTGGTGCCATCAATATGCTTTTGTATGGCAGAGCCATCATAACCGAAGCCAATATAACCATGGTCTTACCTGAACCTACATCCCCTACTACCATACGCTTGGCTGCCTTATCTTCCTTTGCAAGATCTCTCTGTATTTGAGCAATAACAGACTGCTGTTCCTGAGTCAAAGTAAAGGGTAAGTTTTCAATAAAAGATGTAATACTGCCATCTAATGCTCTCAATGCAGGGAAATCTACCCTCTTTCCTCTTAATTTTTTTATATGATTAAATGCTTCTACAAATTTTAATACTTTTGTAAAATCTGATTTGAATTTTCCATTTTCATATATTTCTTCTATACTTTTGGGGAAATGTATATACATCAGTGTTGCAACCTCTTTAGAATCCAACCCTTCATTATAAAGATTCTGCTCTGTAATATAGACTTCCATCAGTGACGAGACTTCACTCTCTTTGAGTACAGTTTTGTACTTAGGAGTAACCTTCCCTATCTGTTTTATTGACTTAGGCTGAACCATTTGCAAATAGCCTTTATACTCTTCAAGTTTACCCTGAATAATATGAGAAGACCCTACTTCAAATAATTTATGATGATAGGGAGTAACACGAAAAAATGTAGAAGAGAGCCGTCTTCCTGACTGTGTAAGATTAAATGTAATACGTAATTTTCCATTGAAAATAGAACTTTCAACTACTTTGGCTTCAAGAGTTTGTACTTTCCCCAATTCCAATGAAGTTGAAAGTGTGGTATCGTTATAAGAAGTAGGAATTATCAGAGCAAGATCAAGCAGTGAATAGATCTTGAGTTTTTTAAATAACTGTTTGGCTTCTTCCACTGTACACTCCATACTTTAGATAGGAGATTATAACAAAGCTTTAAAAGAAAGAAGAAAAATATGTCAGATTGACATATTTAATATGTATGTCTCTTAAGAACAAGATACTGTAGAGCTGGTTTATTTCTTTTTAGTCACAATAGAAAAAGTAAGATCAGACAACTCTTTATGAGATGTTATAAAATCATTCATCTCTTTGAGTGTTACCTCTTCGATCTTTTTCAACTGCTCTTTGGAAAACCCAAGAGGTCTGCCATAATAGTACTCGTTATATGCTCTAGCAAGTCTCTGAGAGAGTGTTTCAGTTCTTAATGGCTCTGAGCCTACCAAGAACTCTTTTGCCGCTTTAAGCTCATCTGCTGTGATACCTTTATTTACAAAATCATCTACAACTGTTTGTACCAGATTTTTAGCTTCTTCTTGTGTAGAGAGTTTGGTTTGCAGATAACCACTCAAATAAGAAGCCGATTTGGTACGTCTTAAAGCAGCATATGCACCATAGGTCAACCCACGTTTTACACGTATCTCTTCCATTAAACGAGACCCAAACCCTGCACCACCAAGAAGATATTCCGCAATCTTTGCTTTGTACTGGTCTTTCTCTTTGTAAGAGTAGTCAAAGGGTGCACCAAAATAGATGTATGCCTGTTGTGTCTCTTCAGGAATGAGTACAGTCTCTTTTTTATCTGAAGCTTTAAGAGTTTCAATAGAACCCTCTTCTGCTTTAGGTAAGAGTTCCAATATCTCTTTCACATAATATTCTGCTTCATTCAAAGAGAGGTCTCCTCCTGCAACGGCAATGGTATTGTTATATCCAAGATGTGAATGAATAAAAGTTTTGACATCATCCAAAGAGATACTTTCAACACTCTCAAATGTACCATTATAAGGTCTTGCCAATACAGTACCTTTAAAAAGTGTCTCACGTAATTTTGAACCTGCTATATAGTCAAAATCACTCTGTTTTTGTGTCAACCATCCGATCTTTTGACGTTTAATATGACCCATCGCTTCTACTGTAAAGTTTGGATCTTTGAGTAACTCTTTGAGCCTCTCTACCGCATAGGCAAATTCAGACTTGAGAGCAGAGACTTCAATGACGAAATTCTCACGACCCACATGTGAACCTATCTCTACAGCATGGGCATCCAGTTTGGTAGCAAAACCGACAGAGCCATCTTTTTTTGTACCTTCGTTCATCAGTTTGGATGCCATATCTGCCAACCCGTCTTTACCTTTTGGATTACTCAAGTGTCCTGCATTCCCAAATACCAACTGAATAGATACAATAGGAATATATTTTCCCTCTTCAAATACAACAGGTACTGTTGTATCGTTAATCTTGATCTCTTTTACCATTTCGGCCATTAATAATCCTTGTAATACAATTAATAATAAAATAATTTTTTTCATCTTCTCTCCATTTAGTAGATTAATCCACCCTACCCGTCTTTGTTAAGATATCAATGATTTCATATAAGATAGAGTTTCCCACCAATAAATATATATTGCTAAAATCTCTCTAAAATTTCATAAGCAGTATTCCGTTTTGCAGGGTTCTCACCAACATCACGAATCAATTTGATCATCTCTTCCTGATTCATCTCATTTTTGGCACCTGCTGCGGAGACGACATTCTCTTCCATCATAGTTGAACCAAGGTCATTGGCACCAAAAAGCAATGCCATCTGTCCAATGTAGGAACCTTGTGTAACCCACGAACTCTGAATGTTTGGTACATTATCCAAAAAGAGTCTTGCTACTGCCAAATATCTCAAGTATTGGTTAGATGTGGTTTTAGTAATAGTTGGCAATTCACGTTTGAGCTGAGTGTTGTCACTCTGATAAGACCACATGATAAATGCCCTAAACCCACCTGTTTCATCTTGCAACTGACGTACATAATCCCAGTGTTCTACAATCTCACGCGTAGTTTCCACTGTACCATACATCATAGTTGCTGTAGATTTAATACCTTGTTTAT
>JALWLD010000049.1 GCA_027081115.1 Sulfurovum sp. | reverse complement strand
CTGCCCGTATCTCCGTCAGTCCGCCAAAATGTACAAGCGCGATCATGATGGCAACGACATAGACATCCACCATCGACCACTTCCCTATGATCTCGGTCAGCACATAGAGCTTCTTGCGTCTGCGTTTATTCTTGACGCTGCCCCTCTGCACCGAAATAAGCAGATAGATCAAAATGACCAGTTTCGTGATCGGTACAATAATACTGGCAATGAAAATCACCGCAGCGATTAGATAGGAGCCTGTCTCCAGAAAGTAGAGTACCCCACTCAAGATCGTATCTGCCTGTGTTCCGGCAAAGGTGTGTACCTCCATCATCGGCAGAAGGTTTGCCGGAATATAAAAGATAATACTGGCAATCACCAGCGCCCATGTGTACTGGATACTGTTTGGCTTGCGTATGTGCATCGGTTCACCACAGCGCGGACAGTGCAGTATCCCTTCTCCCCGCTCTTTTGGCAGCGTTACAAGCTGGTGGCAGAGATGACAGCTTATCAACCCCTGCTCAATCGCTCTCATGCTGCTTCTCTCCTCTTCTGTCTCTCATCGACCATATCCCAAACCGCATGGGCATTGAAGGTCACCTGCATCGCCGCCATAACAAACACCATGGTCATAAATGCCCAAAGTGATGTTCCTGGAATAATGGTGCCCATTTTAACAAGTTTTACCATAGAGACAAACACCCCTACCAAAAAGACATCGAGCATTGCCCAGGGCAGTGAATGGGAGAGCAGTTTGAGCGCTGAAACGGTATAGCGCGGCAGATATCCAAAATAGAGCGGGCCAAAAAGCGCGAGCATCAGCACAATACGCATCAAAGGAACGACTATTGTTGTCATTAGCACAGCAAGCCCCAGAAGCCAATCGTGTGCCTGAAAAAGATAGATCGTACTTGTGGCAAAGTTGGCATGGGAGGTATTGCCGGCGACATGGAAGGAGAGGAACGGGAAGTAGTTTGCCAAAACAAAGAGGATCGCTGCAGCAACGGAGAGGGCAAACATCTTTTCAACCATCTCCTCTTTGTGTCTGAAAAGCAGACTGCCGCACTCGGGACATTTGAAACGCCCCTCTCGGTGCGGGTTGGTCACCTTTACCAGCTCATCACACTCATGGCACGCTACAATCACATGTTTCATACCGTTTTGACTCCTTATCCTTTTTTGGATTATATCCCATTTCCATAACAGAACAGATAAAACAATGAAACCCCTCCGATCTAAGAGTCTTGGAATTATACCCTTTATCCTTTTATCCTTCGTGGGTCTTTAAGATTTCATCACTATTATAGTAAAATTCCTGATATACATTATTATTGACCAATAAGGATTTTACATTGAACACCTTTATAAAAACTATTTTCACACTTATCTTGATAGCTCCAAATATCCTCTTTGCCATAGGACAAAAAGAAACTATACGGATTTATCTACCTACAGATGCTAAAAGCTTTAGTATGATTTTGTTAGATACAAGGCAGAACAAGTCTATCACCCAAGAGATTTATAGTTTTATAAAACCCTTTAGGGATGTTAATACAACCAAGCTCGCAAAAGCAGCCAATCAATATAAAAAAATAGGTTTTATCAACGAGAAAGGCATATGGGTTGTACCCGCAGAGCTTGATTCTGCTAGAAACTTTACAAAAGATGGGATTGCACGTGTACAAGTCGCTAAAGAGTGGGGCTATATCCGTAGCGATGGTAGTTGGCTGGTAAAGCCAAAATTTGTTTATGCCAATCCATTTTATGAAGGATTTGGATTGGTAAAAGAGAAAAAAGAGGGTGATTTCTACTTTATTAACATCTCCGCCAATCGCATTTCTGATCAAAACTATTCAAGTGCAAAATCCTTTTGTCATGACGGTACCGCAGCAGTCGCCGTACGACACCCTATAAAACGCTATGAGATTTATACAGACAAAGTTGTAGAAAGTATGACAAAGAGCCAAAAAGAATATTGGGGAAAGATCGATACCAATGGTAGCATCATTCTCCCTTTTACCCTCACTAGAAAAGATCCACAACTTAGATGTCAGCCACTAGAAAAAGTAAAGAAAAAAAAGAAGGATAGACCCGCTTTAGTGCAAAGAAAATCACACTGGGGACTTTTGCCTGAATCCAAGAAGTTTATCCCTTTTCCTGAGCATATCATCTCTATCTTTTCAGATCTTGAAGGTTCGGTTTCCGCCTATGCTGATGGATTGTTTACCGTGGTTACAAAAGACAGAACACTTGAGTACTACGATGAAAACCTTACACTCCATTATAGCTACAAGCCAGATGGCAACAAAAAAATGGCGCTTTTTGATGCATCTGGTAAGGTAATATATCGTACCGATATTGATGCTTTTAAAATATACACAGCACTAAATCGTGGAATAGAAGAGCTCTTTATCGATTCAAGCGATTACAATGCTTCTCGTATCATTTCGGGCATTGAGAAGATGCTCACAGAAAAACCAACACGCTACCAGATTCCCAATCTACTCTTTGAGCCTATAGATAGAGACCCTTACAAGATCATGGACAGCAATGATAATATCAAAGAAGGACGCATCTGGATTCTTGCAAAAGGATATGTAAGTGAGACGGCATGGGGTAGGAATGAGTATCTAATGGACTATGAAAGTAGTCAATTTTCTACATATGGCAAAGAGATCGCCAGGTGGATAAGTGCAAAGTATGGAGAACCAAAAAGTGCAAAATATGGCACATATATCTGGGAAATCCAAGATAAATTACTCAGATTAGATACGGCAAGTGACACAGGAGATGGAGACTTTTACAATCTCTTATCTATAGAGGTATATATGAAGGAGCAAGAATGAGAACGCTATTATGGACACTGATACAATTACTTCTATTTAGTTCATCTTTGATGGCATTGGTAGTTGAAGATATCGCCATCAGCCACGACAAACAAAAAGCAGCCTTTATCTTCAATGATGACACGGTAAATATATATGAGCTCAAAGATGGCTCTATTTTAGCACATCATTCCTTACCAGAAGGAATGATCCTGAATAAAATCTTTTTCTCCACGGATGATAAAAAGATCAATTTATACACCGATGAAGGAGCTTTTGCATGGAATACAGATGACGGCAAAAGAGTCGAGCCTACAAGCATAGAAGTTCTTCACCAAGAGTGGATGAATCAAAAGCATCTCTCCTCTTTTCAAAATATAAAACGTGTAATGAGTTATGATTCTGTAGTATACAATAACAAAGAACATACGATTTGGACAGCTAAAAATGAGACCATATGGATATGGGATAAAGAGGGGAAAGATGAGATTGCCTCTATCGTCTTTAAAGACTTAGCTATAGATAAGATCTATTATATCGCTATTTCAGAGAATGGTAACTATATCGCACTCGATGTCAAGATGAAAAATGAAGAAAATAGAGTTATTATCCTAGATGGGACAAGCTATAAGATAATACAGAGCATCAAAGCACAGAGTGGTTTTGTCTATGGGCTAGATTTTATAGATAATACGCATTTACTTTTACACTCGCAGTACCCTATAGAGGTATGGGACTTAAGTACTAAAAAACGTACACTTAATTTGACAAGTTCAGGTGATGATAAGAACTCCCTAATCTCCATCTACCAAAAATCTATCAAGCCATATAAACCTATAAAGAGTGTCTTTGGTTTAGATGTCGATGAAGACGGTAATATTGCTCTTACTGGTATAGGAGACACCTTACGATCTGTATTACTTAATAAGCAAGGTAAACTCACTCAGATTTATCAAAATATCTACAGCCGTGGATTTGATGCTAGATTTTCCCCCGATGGCTCTCAAGTTGCTTTTGTCTACAAAGGAGAGCATCTTGTAATCTATGAGACAAAGAGTGCAAAGATCCTGCTAAATATGAACTTAGGTGGTGTACCAGCTAGCTCTAGGATAGTAAAATTTTCACAAGATGGACGCCATGTCGCCGTGGGATCCGATGGAGGCACTGTCTCTATCGTGGATATCTCACAAAAAAAGTTATCCAAAGTGGTGAAGCTATCATCTGGTGTCTTTTCACTATCATGGATCAATCATTCAGAGGTTTTAGTAGGCACAAAGACAGGTCTACTTCTCATAGATTGGCAAAAAGATATACAAAGAAGTATTCTTACAGAGAATACCACCGCCCTTGACACCCACATAGAGAATAACAAACTCTCTATCGCAGTTGGTACGGAAGAATACGGGATTTATATACTTAATCAAGATTATAAGGTAGTTCATACTTTATTACACAAAGGAGTAGGACGAATTAGTTACGGAGAAGATGGTAAGTATATAGTCAGTGCATCCAATGAAAGTGTAATCGTGTGGGATAGAAAAGACTATAAAAAGCAATGTACATTTATAAATGATGAAGATGTATCCATATGGGCTATGGCATATAATAGCAGAAAGCATCTTATTTATATAGGAGATGACAATGGAGAGGTAAAGCTCTTAGATGAAGCTTGTCAAAAGAGAAACTAGATGGTCTCCTCCGAAAAACCAAACAACCTCCCTAAAATAGAATAGAGGGGTCAGGGATAGAGCGATAGAGGGGGGG
>JALWLD010000048.1 GCA_027081115.1 Sulfurovum sp. | reverse complement strand
TCGACTTCATCGCGATGCTGCAAACCTGGGAGAAGCCCCTGCACCTGCCAAGTGACTATCACGCGGTACTTGAAGCACTGGTAGAGGAGAAAGAGATAGGTTTTGGGAAGATAGGTATGCCGCTGCGCGTAGCACTTGTCGGTGCCTTGACCGGTCCCGGAGTCGATGAGATGATGGCGATCATCGGTGTCGATGAGACGATTGAGCGGATCGAGAAAGCTGTGGTTGAAATATTAACCTAGAGTTTTAGTAGTTTTTCTTATAATTTATTAAGGAATCTTTTGCAGGAGAAGAGTATGGATATAAAAATCAATGCAATAGATTTATTTTGTGGTGCTGGTGGATTGGCACATGGTCTGCAAAAATCTGGTATTGATGTTAAGCTAGGTATTGATATTGATCCAGCCTGCAAGTATCCATTTGAAGTCAATAATAAAGCTAAATTTTTACTAAAATCAGTGGTGGACTTAAAAAAAGATGATATAGAACAGCATTATGATGTAAACTGTTCATTTAAGCTTTTAGCAGGTTGTGCCCCTTGTCAGACATTTTCAACATACAATGCAAAAGCTTGTAAAACTGATAATAGATGGTGGCTATTATTAGAGTTTTCAAGACTAGTTAAGGAGACATTGCCCGATCTAGTTACAATGGAAAATGTACCTGGACTTGAAAAGCAAGAAGTGTTTCAACGATTTGTCTTAGACTTAAAAACAAAAGGTTATTATGTTGATCACAAAGTTGTTAATGCAGCGGATTATGGCTTGCCTCAGAATAGAAAACGATTAGTTTTGCTTGCTTCAAAATTAGGAGAAATATCTCTCTTGGAACCGAAACAATTAAGAGTTAGAAAACAAACGGTTAGAACAGCAATTTCAAAACTGCCACCTTTACAAGCTGGTGAAGTATACGAAAAAGATCCACTTCACCAATGCTCGCTACTTTCTGACTTGAATACAAGACGGATAAAAAATTCGGTGCCTGGTGGAACATGGGAAGATTGGCCTAAAGATTTGAGAGCCAATTGTCATAAAAAAGATACAGGCAAGACATTTAAGGGTGTTTACGGTCGTATGGAATGGGATAAGCCAGCACCTACGATGACTACACAGTTTATAGGTTTTGGAAATGGACGCTTTGGGCATCCTGAACAAGATCGAGCCATCTCGCTAAGAGAAGGTGCAATTTTTCAAGGCTTTCCCAAAAATTATAAATTTGTACCTAAAAATGTACCAATAGAAAAAGGTAAAATTGCACGAATGATTGGTAATGCAGTACCTGTAAAACTTGGAGAGGTTATCGGTAAAAGCATTGTTGAGCATGTTAAAAGGCATCAAGTAGATATTAATGATGTTGCGTAGATATTAAAGGGGATATAATGACAAATATAATTAAAGCAAACCCTGCAAAAAGATTTTTTGTAGAAATGTTAACACGAGATATTGATTTGGATGATGCAATTTTAGATTTGTTAGATAATTCGCTAGATGGGCTTTTAAGAATAACAAATGGAGATTATGCACAATATGCTAACTATTTAGTTGAAATTACTCTTAATGAAAATGAATTTGTTCTTAGTGATAATTGTGGGGGTATTCCTACGGATATTGCACAAGACTATGCTTTTAGAATGGGGAGACCTAGTGGGCGCGATGATGATATACCTACAATAGGAATGTATGGTATCGGCATGAAACGTTCTGTATTTAAAATGGGAAGAGATATAAAAATTATTAGTAAAAATGATGAGAAATGTTTTTCTGTAAATATTTCAGAGTCTTGGTTGACTGACGATGATAACTGGGAACTAGAAATGGAGGATTGTGATAGTCCTTTGTTGGAAAAAGGAACTAAAATAATAGTGAAAAATTTGCATTCTGGTATTTCTAAATTATTTTCAGAAGATAGTGACTTTGGCAGTAGATTGATGGAAAAAATATCTATACATTATGCATTTGTATTAAAAGCTGGATTAAATATAAAAGTGAATGGTAGAGAAATAACTGGGAAAGATATTGCGTTGTTGACAGAGCTTGATGCTGAAGCCATACAGAATAAAAAAGGAATACTTCCCTATATTTACAAAGAAGAGAATGATGGACTTGAAGTAGAGATCATATGTGGTTTAGTGGATGCTCCTCCATCATTAGAAGAAGATTCAGAGGCGGCAGAAAGTACAAAAGTTGATAGGGTTGATGCAGGATGGACAATAATGTGTAATGACAGAATTGTGTTGTATGCTGATAGAACAAGGTTAACAGGTTGGGGTGCAGGGTTGCCACAATTCCACTATCAATTCAATACATTGGTTGGAGTGGTTAGTTTTAAAAGCAATATAGCTAGTAAACTTCCTGTTACCACTACCAAGAGAGGAATTGATGCTTCATCGGATGTTTATTTGAGAATTAGGCAAAAGATGATAGAGGGAATGCGGATATATATAGATTATACAAATAAATGGAAGAATAAAAGAAAATTAGAAAGAGAAAGTATTTTATCTAAACCTAAACCAGAAACTTTAAATAGAATAATTTCGCCTGACTTTGAAAAAAAAATGACCACGACAAGAGATGGGTATGGTGGTAAGGTGTATAAGCCTAGGTTACCAAAGCCTCCTATTGAGGATGATGGAATTCGAACTATTAAATTTAGTAAACACAAAGATGATATTTTGAGAGTATCAAAAGGTTATTTTGAAGATGAAAATTTATCTCCAAATAGTGTTGGAGAAAAATGTTTTGATGAAATTCTGTATCAAATCTGAATAGGGTGCTGTATGTCCGGTTCAAATTTACCTTATCATTTGAGAGTTAAAAAAGATATTGAGAGACGATTATTTATAGAGCAATTGAGACTAGTTGCTAAAGTATATGATTTAGAAGCATATGCTTATGTCGGTATGGCTGGGGCATTTTCAGAAGATTTTAAACTAATGAAGGATCGTTTTAATTTTAAGGACTTTTTTTCATATGAAATAGATGAAAAAGCTTACAAGCGACAAAAGTTCAACCTTCCTTTCTCTGAAACTTGCTATGAAAACAAAAGTATAGGTCAATTTATTTTAGATTATCCAGAATTAGAGATAGATGATAAAGTTGTTACAGTAGGTAAATCTGTTTTATGGCTTGACTATATAGGTTTTGAGGAAAAGTTGTTGCAAGAATTTAGTGATGCTATTGCAAAACTTGAAATTGGGAGCGTAATTAAAATTACTCTAAATGCACATGCGGCAAAGTTGGTTGATGGTGGAGGAATAGAGAAGCAAAAAGAAAGAGTTGAGAAGGTGAAAAATTTATTAGGTAAAAATTACTTTTTTGATGATATTTTTGAACACCAAGAAATGACCAATAACAAATTTCCTTTAGCTATTTATAAACTCTTAAAAAGAATTTCTGTCTCTGCCCTAAGAGGTACTAATTATTTGTTTTTGCCATTATCATCATATATTTATCAAGATGGAATGAAAATGATAACTTTTACTGGTATTAAAATAGAAGAATCTGAAAAAGAGAATTTTTTGAGCAAAACAGGTTTGGATATATGGGAATATGGATTAAATCATACTGATGAACCAATAAATATAGAAGTGCCTTTTTTGTCTTTAAAAGAAAAATATACTCTTGATGCATGTTTTCCAGGCTCACCAGGTAGTGAGTTACAATATTTTGAAGAAGAAGAAATAAAATCATATGAGCGATTTCATAGGTTTTATCCTACATTTGTGAAAATGTTTTAGGCTATTTTTTTAAATTTGAGTAAGAAATCATGTATAAAAACATTAGTTTTGTAGATTGTAGTTGGAATACAAAAAGAATATTATTATAAGGATAAAAATTTCTTCAATGAGCGTTTTGCTTTCCAATCCATTGTATAATGTATATGTTCCAGATACCAGCTAAGCTGTTTTGGTGTGATACCTCTCTTTTGGCTCTCTTTTTTCAACATATATTGCGGAATGTGGGTACGGGTGTGTGCAAACCGCTTTGCCATCTTTTGGATGTTTTTGCCGTGTCGGTTGTAGCAAAGACGTGCGAAGACAAACGGAAGACCGGTACGTTCATGCCACGCCTGTGCCATGTCGATGCCGGGTTTGCCTTCAAGGTAGTGTTTCAGTGCCGCATCGCCGATGAGTACACGCCCTTCAAGTCCCAATACTTTTGCCAATTGGTTGGAGGTAGCTGATGCCGGGTCGTGTTGCACCTGACCCGGAATGAGCAGGACACTGTAAACGTTTCGTTTTGCGATGATCCCAAGGTCGGTACAGTGTCTTTTACGTGATGCAATCGAAGAAATAAATGCGGCATGGACTTCACGACGTTGCAGTGCCCGGTTGATTTTGGAAGGGACAGCACGTTTGTATCGAAATCCCATCTTTGCCGAGCTGCTTTTGAGATGTTGTTTGAGATAAACCTGAAAGGGCAGCAGATTGAGGTAGGAGATCGATCCGAACAGCACACCCATGGTTGACCTCCTAAACTGGTTTAAGCGCAATTATACCAAACAAGAATTATAATCAGCGCAATTCAACATGAGAGCAGTATGATGGTAAAAGTAGAATTTTTAGGACCTATAGGCAAAGCACCGGTAGAGATGGAAGCAGAGACACTGGCTGATGTGGCTGAAAAACTGCAAGAGGACGGTACAGTGAAAGAGTGGCTCCCCAAATGTGCGGTAGCG
>JALWLD010000047.1 GCA_027081115.1 Sulfurovum sp. | reverse complement strand
ATGAAGGTAGTAAATTTTGCAGAAGCAGAAAATACTTTAAAATCAATGATTGATGATGTCTACTATAACTTTAAATATGAGCTTACAGAAGTATGAAAATAACAAAAGATTTTTTTACAAGCAAGGATGGTATCAAGCTCTATTATGAAGCGTATGTGCCTGAAAAAGTAGAAGCCACGCTCATTATTGTTCATGGTTTGAGTGAATACATTGCCTCTTACGATACATTCAGGACATTTCTAACCGACAGAAATATAGCTGTCTATGGTTTTGATGCCAGAGGTCATGGGAATTCTCCGGGTATTCGGGCACATGTAAACCGTTGGTCTGAGTATACCGAAGATTTGCACAGTTTTGTGCAATTGGTACAAAATGAACAGTCTGAAAATCTTGTGATGTTTGCTCACTCCATGGGAACTACAATTGCTACAAACTATTTGATGGAGTATCAAGATGGTTTAGATGGACTTATTTTATGTGGAACTACTATTAAACCCGTAGAAGCAACCAAATGGTATTTGATTCCTATGGCAAAACTATTAAGTTGGGTAGCCCCAAGAGTCAGTATTAACCTGAAGTTAAATGTAGATGCTGTCTGTTCTGACCCAAAAGTAGTAGCACTCTCGAAAGCAGATGATCTTAAGTTCTCCACAGTTACACCGCGTTGGGGTACAGAGATATTAAAAGCCATAGAGCGAACTAAAAAGAATTTAGATATCTACCCTATGCCTCTACTT
Source organism: Sulfurovum sp. (assembly GCA_027081115.1). Classification (GTDB taxonomy): domain Bacteria; phylum Campylobacterota; class Campylobacteria; order Campylobacterales; family Sulfurovaceae; genus Sulfurovum. The sequence goes on along the minus strand of JALWLD010000047.1, from coordinate 4,059 downwards.
GTCATACATGGGAAACTAGATAAGATCAATGATTTTAAAGCGGTTAAGTTATTTTTTGAAGCAATTCCAAGTAAAGATAAATCATTTATTGCTTATGAAAAGTCATTTCATGAATTGCTAAACGATGTAGAAAAAGAGAAAGTAACTGAAGATATTTATAATTTTATGAAGCGTGTAATCAAACACACTCCATAAGATTTTAGTCTAAAAGCATCCCTCTGACTTCATCTTCGTCAATGAGATCTTTTTCATATTTAACGACGGCAATATTTTCAGTTTCATTTACATACGATTCAACAATGGCTTCATGTTCTGTCAGCGCTGCAACTTTTTCCCGGTCAAAGATATCAAGTGGCAAGTAGACATTTCCTCTGTTGTTCGGATTTGGCATTGTCGCTACCCAGATGAACCAGACTGCAGCAATGATTGCAACTACTATGGCAAGTGTTTCACGACCAAAGTGTTGCATAAGATAACCGGCCAAAAGACCACCTATGAAGATACCGACATAAGCAAAGGTATTGGCCACACCCAGTGCTGCCCCTTTTTGATGTACTTTGGCAAATTTGGCTACAAAGCTTTGAAGAAGTGGTTCAAACATATTAAATCCAATGAAAAAGAAGACAACCCCTGTAATGAAAACCCATGGTGTAGTAGCAAAGCCCATAGCAAGGAAACCAAGAAGAATGATGGCTACAGAGATCATGAAAACCTCTCTACCTTTACCATACTTCTCTCCAAATACAGCAGCAGGACCCATAGCCAAAAGACCAAAGACCATGGCAGGAAGATAAACTTTCCAGAGCTCTGCTTTGTGCCAGCCAAATCCACCATCGTCAATACTCTGTGTCATTACCATCGGGATAATGAAAAATGCCATCGTCATAATAGAAGAGTGGAAAAGAAAAGTAATGTACATACGTGTCAAAGACTTGTCTTTAAAAACATCCACCATTTTGGACTCTTCTTCAGCGTAAGAGTGTACGATCTTTGGTGGTTTTGGTACAGCAGTAAAGAGAATACCAATTGCCATAACTGAAAGTACAGCCGTTAGCCAGAAGAGTTTGTCAATCCCCCAGTGACCACCTACAACAGGAGCAATGATCATAGCTGCGGCAAATGACATGGCGATAGTTCCACCCATCACTGCCATCGCATGGGCACGTTGTTCTTCTTTGACCAGGTCAGCGATCATTGCTGATACTACTGAACCAATCGCTCCTGCACCCTGTAGAAAACGCCCTGCCAATAACATATAGATGTTCTCAGAGAGTGCCGCAATGACAGAACCGGCAATGAAAATAAGCAGACCAAAAAGCAGTACCTGTTTTCGACCTATCTTGTCAGACATCAGTCCGAAGGGTACTTGGAAAAGTGCTTGAGTCAGTGCATAACCACCTACAACAAGACCGGCAAGGAATGGCGTAGCTCCTTCCATTTGTAGTGCATAGATGGAAAGGACAGGAAGGACAATAAAAAGTCCAAAAAATCGTAAAGCAACAATGAGACTAAGAGGCATGATCTGTTTAATCATAGGTATATCTCCAATAGGGTAAAATTTGTCTTATTATAGTACGTAAAGGTTAATTGTCCATGAAATTGGTTTTAGCAACAGGAAACAAAGGCAAATTACGCGAATTCAAACAGATGTGTCAGGATGAGGTTACTCCTTTTTCAGAACTTTTGGGAGAATTTGACATTGTAGAAGATGGCGATACATTTGCAGAGAATGCGCTCATAAAAGCACGTACCATTTATGAAAAACTAGGAGAGGAGTATTTAGTGATCTCTGATGACTCAGGTATCTCCCTGCCTGTTTTAGATGGTGCACCGGGTATCTACTCTGCGCGTTATGCAGGTGTAGGAGTGACAGACAAGGACAATTTACATAAGCTTATTGATGCAGTGAAAGAAAAAGGGCTAAAGTCTACCCCCGCATATTACACAGCGGCTATTGCTATAGTCTCTAAGTATGGTGAGTATGTGGTACATGGTTGGATGCATGGAGATGTTTTGGATCATGCCAGAGGAGAGAAAGGGTTTGGGTATGACCCGATGTTCATTCCTGTTGGTATGAAGTTGACTTTGGGAGAGTTGGATGATGATATCAAATCTGAGATTTCACATCGTGGCAAGGCTTTGGCTTTGGCGAAACCTATTATTTGGATGCTTAAAAATAAATAATATAGGGTGGGTTTTCCAACCTATCAATGAGCATAACGAAAGATGCAAATATCAATTATAAATAATTGTAGTGGGTTAGAAAACCCACTCTACGAGGAAATACAATATGAAACAACAACAATTTATGAAAGACCTACAAATCATCTATGATGAGTTACAACATAGACAGGGAAGTTTGAACAAGTACTATGAGCTTTTGGACGAGGGTAAGGTACATGAACGTGCCAATGCTGTGGTGGATGCTTTTTTAAAACTTCTGGACATCCCTAGAGACAAAGATTCCGAAATGGCTGCCTTGACGCGTATTATAAACTTGCGTGAGGATGCTTTGGAGCAGGTACTTAAAAAGAGTGGTGCTTCTGAAAAAGAGATTGCCATGAAAAAAGAGTTGGCTTATGGGTTTGCAAGTACGATGCATATTACCCGTCATGAAAGCTTTATCGCCTGGGTAGAAGAGCATAAACTCTTAACACCTTTTTACCGTGCGCTTATTTTGGGTGTGCATTTTGTGGGTATTCGTTTGAGTGAGTGGCAGAGTCACTGGACAGACCATGTCATACATACGGTCAATCTTGAACTCTCCGAACTCTTCAATGGAGATGATGCCAAAGTATTTGAAATGCTTCAGGGAGAATCTCTACTTGATAAAGATACAAGTGGCTGTGTGGGTGACAGATGTTATTCTGTGCTTAAAAAAGAAGATACAGGATATAAGTCAGTAGCTTATGCAGAAGCATTCCCCAAAGAGGTAGAAGCGGTAACCGTAGCGCTGGAACAGCTTATATCACTTTTAAATCAGCATGAAGATGAAGTGTATGGACAAAAGTTAGAATGGATCAATTATTTCACGGCACTCAAAGAGGCTTTTGCTCACAAGGAGACAGATGAACTCATTAAGATGTGGGCAGAGGTTGACAGACGCTGGATGTCTGTAACTACACCACTGCAGGTGGGGCATCCTTTGGAGTATTATGAGGACCACTATAGAAAAGCCGTAGCTCTGGAGTGGGATCTTCGTATTGTCAACCCACAACTCCAAGAGGGCTCAAGTACAAGAAACAACATTAAACTTTTTGCCTATGAGATGGCAAAAGAGTTTGGAGATGAAGCATTACATACAATGTCTAAGAATCTTTTACAAGTAGATGAAACACAACTCTATATTGGTCAACCGATGTTGTACTACGCAGCAGAGTTTAACGGACTTTTCTCCGCACAGGTAGTACCCAATGATGAACAGGTTTCATCCGAACTAGGCAAAAAGATATTTGCCTATGCAGACTTTGTAATGGAGTCTAAAAAGTCTAAACCTATTATGAAACTGAGTGTTGAAACAATGGGTGAAGAGTTTGTAAGAACACAACGTGCACTGATAGACAAAAACCCTAAACTTTGGCAAGAGATCTATGATATCTCAACGGTGGGGCATGAGTATGGACATATCTTATGGATAGACTCAGACACTGAGACCAAAATGAACGGTACAGGACAGTTTAAAAACATAGAAGAATTCAAAGCCACCTCTGGTGGGCTCATGGCATTTTTCCATAATGAAAAAGAGGCACTGAAAAATCATGTAGTAGATGATGTGGTGTCACGTGCAGTAGGACTCATGGCTTGGCGTGAAGTGGGTGAAGTATTGCCTTACTACTGTGAAGGGCTTATCCATTTAGACATATTGTTCGGCTCAGGTATCATCACCTATGATGGAGAGATAAAAATAGACTACTCTAAGTATGATGCGATGAAAGAAGCCTATATCTCTGCCTATAAAAACTTAGCAGACAACTACCTCAAAAAAGTAGATGCGAGTGAATATTTGTCTCAATATGCAGTAAAAAATGAGGGTATCTACTTGCCTAAAAATGAAAAAAT
>JALWLD010000046.1 GCA_027081115.1 Sulfurovum sp. | reverse complement strand
TAGGTCTACTTCCATTTGGTTTGGCAAAACTCTTTTCACTTTTTCTCTATGCTTCACACAGACACAGGAAAGCAGCAAAGATCGCTGTCTACTCTCTCATTACATCTGTTACCTCCTCTTTAATACTGATGCATCCAATGGGTGCATCAGGACTTGCACTGGCAGGAAGTATTGGAGGTTGGGTACTCTTTATATTTACAGTAAAAGAAGTTGGAGTTGATAAATTTTTGAAAATAGTAAAAGCAAAACAGTCATTGGTGTTTTTCGTAGTCATGCCTCTATTTGTTGTAATTGTTTATTTTGTAAATTCATGGGTCTTAGCACTTATTCGTTAATAGAGACATTTTTGATATAATCCCATAACTATAATTCAAGGTAAACCCATGCATATCTATGACAGTGTACAAAAAACCAAAGTTCCTTTTGAACCTATTACTAAAGGAGAAGCCAGTATCTATGTGTGTGGACCAACCGTCTATGATGATGCCCATTTAGGACATGCCAGATCATCCCTTGCCTTTGACCTGCTTTCTCGCACACTAAAAGCCCTCAACTACAAAGTTACTATGGGCAAGAACTTTACCGATATTGATGACAAGATCATCAAAAAAGTAGAAGAGACAGGCAAACCAATGCAGGAAATCACTGAGTTCTACATTACACGTTACCTTGAAGAGATGAGCGCTTTGGGTGTTCAAAGAGCAAATATTGAGCCTAAAGCTACGGAGTCATTGGATGCTATTGAAAAGATGATACAGACACTCATAGACAAAGATATGGCTTATGTTATCTCCACAGGAGATGTTTACTTTGATACTTCAAAAGATAACAAATATGGAAATATCTCCCATCGTGTTGCTGAAGATGAGGAGACACAGAGTCGAGTAGAACATACTTCAGAGAAACGAAACCCCAAAGATTTTGCACTATGGAAAGCCTGCAAAGGAGAAGAAGATATCTGTTTTAATACAGCTTTCTCTTCAGGTCGACCCGGTTGGCACATAGAGTGTTCCGCTATGATAGAAAAACATTTTACAGGCAATGACGAGTATAGTATAGATATCCACGGCGGGGGAGCTGACCTTCTCTTTCCCCATCACGAAAATGAAGCAGCTCAAAGCCGTTGTGCCACAGGGCATGAACTGGCAAAATACTGGATGCACAATGGTTTTGTACAAATTGACGGAGAAAAAATGTCTAAATCATTAGGAAACTCTTTCTTTCTTAAAGATGCGCTTAAAGTCTATGATGGAGAAGTTCTGCGTTATTACCTGAATTCAGTACACTACAGAAATGACTTTAACTTCAATGAAGAAGACCTGCAGACAGCAAAAAAAAGACTAGACAAACTTTACAGGCTCAAAAAACGTGTCAGCCCAGGAAAAGGCTCTTCTGTTAATAAAGATTTCAAAAAAGCCCTGCTTGCTGCCATGGGAGATGACCTCAATATCTCTACAGCTTTAGCCGTTATTGATGAAATGGTCTCCACTACCAATGATACCTTTGACTCAGAAGCAAAAAACAAAGCACTCAAAAAAGAGACTTTGGCAAACATAGCATTCATAGACACTCTCTTAGGATTTGGAGGAAAAGAACCATTTAAATACTTTCAAATAGGAATTTCACAAGAAGAAAAAGTAGAGATCGAAGCCCGTATCCAAGAGCGAACAGAAGCCAAGAAAAATAAAGATTTTTCACGTTCAGATGCTATCCGTGATGAACTCATAGCTATGGGTATCTCTATTATGGACACGGCTGATGGTACGGTTTGGGAAAAAGCATAAGCAATTAGATATTAACCATAGCAAGTGTGCTTTATCTCTATGATAACCTTGAAAGCGATATATCATTAATTCTAATTCGATATAATATCAACCATTATTGTATCGGAGACAAACGTGTCACTATTTACCTATCAAACTCTCAAAAAATTCCTCTTTAAACTTGACCCTGAAACAGCACACAGTGTTGCAGGCTTTGGACTAAAAACTGCTGTACATTTTCCCCTCATCTTACGTAGCATGAAAAATGCAAACTTTGTTACAGAGCCTATCATCACACAAAAGATCTTTGGACGAACTTTTCAAAACCCTGTAGGTTTAGGTGCCGGCTTTGACAAAGACGGGCAGTACATTACTGCTATGCCTACTCTTGGATTTGGATTTACCGAAATCGGTACTGTCACACCAAAACCACAAGAGGGAAACCCAAAGCCAAGACTCTTCAGACTTATAGAAGACTCTTCCATACAAAATGCTATGGGATTTAACAACAGAGGAAAAGACTTTATGTTGAGAGAACTCAATAAACTCTATTTCTTTGACTACCCTCTGGGTATTAACATTGGGAAAAACAAACTCACATCTGAAGAAGATGCTCTCAACGACTATGAAACTCTCTTTAGAACATTTAAAGACTATGGAGATTATATTGTCATTAACATCTCTTCACCAAATACCCCAGGTCTAAGAGATCTGCAAAATGAACAGTTCATCAATGACATTTTTACCTTGGCAAAAACAATTACTGATCAGCCTATACTTTTAAAGATCGCACCGGATATGGAAGCCGAAGATGCCATCACACTTTGTAAGACAGCTGTAAATGCTGGTGCTGCAGGGATCATTGCTACCAATACAACCATTGACTATTCACTTACAGAACATGCAAAAAATTTCGGTGGTATCTCAGGTGCGTTACTTACTAAAAAGTCGTATGAGCTCTTTAAAGCGATAGGAAAAGAACTTTATGGGGAAACTCTGCTTATTTCTGTTGGGGGTATTGATTCTGCAGAAGAAGCCTATAAACGCATCAAGGCAGGTGCATCTCTGGTACAGGTCTACTCTATGCTTATTTATAAAGGTCCAGCACTCATTAAAGAGATCAATGAGGGGCTTGTAAAGTTGTTGCAGGCAGATGGGTATTCTCACATATCTGAAGCTATCGGGGCGGACTGGAAATAATACTTTGACTTGTGCGATAAAAATCGCCCCCTCTAACGTGTGGATAAGGATTAAAATATGAATATAAAAAAAACTATTACAAAATCAATTTTCGGATTGATACTATTTACAGGATTATCAATGGCAAACTCTCTACCAAAACATTTTACAAAAACACTGGATAACGGTCTTGAGATCGTGGTTATTCCTATGGACAATGACTCAGGAGTCATTACAACAGATATCTACTACAAAGTAGGAAGCAGAAACGAAGTGATGGGGAAAAGTGGTATGGCCCATATGCTCGAGCACTTGAGTTTCAAGTCTACCGATAAACTCAAAGAGGGTGAATTTGATACTATTGTCAAAAGCCGTGGAGGTGTGAACAATGCCGCAACAGGTTTTGACCATACACACTACTACATCAAAACCGCCAGCAAAAACATGGCTATGACCTTTGACCTTTTTTCAGAGTTAATGCATAACCTGAAACTTACTGATGAGGAGTTCCAGAAAGAACGCGATGTTGTAGCAGAAGAAAGACGTTTAAGAACAGACAACAATCCTATGGGCTATATGTATTTCAGACTCTTTAACACACACTTTACTTACCATCCATACCACTGGTTGCCTATTGGATTTATGGAAGACATTTTATCATGGAAAATTGAAGATATTAGAGATTTCTACCACCAATACTACCAACCGAACAATGCTACTTTGATCGTTGCAGGAGACATTAAACCCGCAGAAGTATTTAAAGAGGCAGAGAAATACTTTGGGAAGATCAAAAATGAACACAGCATTCCAAAAGTAACAGCAATTGAACCTAAAGTAGATGGAGCCAAAAGAGCTATACTTCATAAAGAGAGTAATAAAGTAGACACATTGGCTATTGTCTACTCCATCCCCAATTTTGAACATGAAGACCAATTGGTACTTTCAGCAATAAGTCAGATCTTGAGTTCCGGAAAGTCATCACGTTTTGAAAAGAAACTGGTACAGGAAAAACAACTGGTCAATCAGATCTACGGATATAACATGGAGTTAAAAGACCCTGGTGTCTTTATGGTCATGGCACTCTGTGCTCCAGGTGTGACACCTGAAACCGTTGAAAAAGAGGTACTTTCAGAGTTAGAGAAGATCAAAAACGGTGATGTCACACAAGCAGAACTTGACAAAGTAAAGATCAACACAAAGGCAGAATTCATCTACTCATTAGAGAGTTCAGCTTCAGTAGCAAGTCTCTATGGAGACTACTATGTCAAGGGAAATATACAACCTTTACTTGAATATGAAGAGAAATTAGATAAAATTACACTCAAAGATATTAGCAATGTTGCTAAAAAGTATTTTGATCATGACTTTTCAACCACTGTGATACTCAAAAAACAAGAAGAAACAAAAAAGTAGGATAACCAATGAACAACTACATTACCGGGGCAACGACTGCGATTATTACCCCTTTAAAAAATGGCACACTCGACGAAGCCACTTATGCAAAACTGATTCAAAGACAAATCAACCATAATATCGATGCGGTTTGTCCTGTCGGAACCACCGGCGAATCTGCAACGCTGACACATGATGAACATAAAAGATGTATTGAAATTGCCGTAGAGGTATGTAAAGGGACAGAAACCAAAGTCCTTGCAGGTGCAGGAAGTAACTCAACACTTGAAGCCATTGACATAGCCAAACATGCGGAAGCATGTGGTGTAGATGCCCTTTTCTCTGTAAGTCCTTACTACAATAAACCTAGTCAGGAAGGTCTATACCAACACTATAAAGCCATTGCATCCGCTGTCAAAGTGCCATTTATGCTTTACAATGTACCAGGACGTACAGGTGTAGATATACTTCCCGACACAGTAAAAAGACTTTTTGATGATATAGAAAACATCATGGGTATCAAAGAAGCAACCGGCTCTATTGAGAGAACGGTTGAACTATTGGCAAAAGTACCTGATCTGTATGTTTTCTCAGGAGATGATGCTATTGACTTCCCTATCATGGCAAGTGGAGGAAAAGGTATTACCTCTGTAACAGCGAACCTTTTACCTGACCTAAAAGCAGACCTTGCACATGCAGCACTTCAAGGCGATTTGAAAAGATCAAAAGAGATCAATGATCAACTTTTTGAGATCAACAAAGTGCTTTTCTGTGAGAGCAACCCTATTCCAATCAAAGCAGCTATGTATATCGCAGGGTTAACAGACACACTGGAATATAGACTCCCATTGTTAGCACCAAGTTCTGAAAACATGAAAAAGATCGAAGCAGTAATGAAAAAATATAAAATTGTAGGAGCGTAAGAGATGTCAAATATGAAAGGTAAAACGGTAGTTATTACTGGTGCAACCAAAGGTATAGGTAAAGCCTGTGCAGAGAAATTTGCAAGCCAAGGTGTTGATGTTGCATTTACTTACAACTCCAACAAAGAAGCTGCCGATGAGATTGCAGCAGATTTGACAACAAAATATGGTGTCAAAGCCAAAGCCTATCCACTGAATATTTTGGAATTGGATGAGTTCAAAACACTTTTTCAAGCTATTGATGAAGACTTTGACAGAGTAGACTTTTTTGTCTCAAATGCCATGATCTACGGACGTCCAGTAGTTGGTGGTTATGGTAAATTTATGAAACTAAGACCAAAGAAAGGTCTTCAAAATATTTTTACTGCAACTGTTGGTGCCTTTGTACGTGGCTCACAAGAAGCTGCTGTACGTATGGAAAAAGTAGGTGGTGGTGCCATCGTGACACTTTCATCTACAGGTAATCTGATCTACATCGACAACTATGCAGGACATGGTACAAACAAGGCTGCCGTTGAAGCAATGAGTCGCTATGCGGCTGTAGAGCTTGGGGAGATGGGCATTAGAGTCAATGCAGTATCGGGTGGACCTATTGACACAGATGCACTTAAAGCCTTTACAAACTACGAAGAAGTAAAAGCTGAAACCATTAAACGTTCAGCAGTAAGCAGAATGGGAAGCCCGGAAGACTTGGCAGGTTCCGTTTACTTTCTGTGCACTGACGAAGCATCATGGATTACAGGACAAACTTTAGTTGTAGACGGCGGAACAACATTTCGTTAAAACCAAGAGTTGAGTATTTTTTCTTCTCTACTCGCTAACCTAATTCATATATAAGTCAGTCAGCGATTTTGTATATAAATAATTTTTTGTTATTTGCGCTTTTTTCTTTTTTAGTTACTTTTTTCTCTTTTGTCGCAGTACAAAAAAGAAAAAAGTGACAAAGAAAATTCAACACCTAAAAATATAAGAGGAATAAGACAGATGGCAAAACCACAAATTTTCAATATCCCCAATATCCTAGCCTTCATCCGTCTCCTCTTAGCACCGGTCATGTTCCTCTTTTTAGTCAATCAAAATGCAGATATCTTTGAAGGTATCGACAAAACCTGGCTAAATTTCACAGCTGCTTTTATTTTTGTAATTGCATCAGCTACTGACTTCTTTGATGGCTACATTGCAAGAACCTTTAATCAGGTTACAGTTTTAGGCTCTATTTTAGACCCACTTGCAGACAAAATGCTGACATTGGCAGGTTTTTTAGGACTTATGATGCTTGGTGCAGCCTCTCCCTGGGCCATTTTTCTCATCATCACTCGTGAACTTTTTATTACCGGACTTCGTGTCTCTGCAGTAAGTCAAGGACTTAATATTTCTGCTTCCTGGATGGGTAAAGTAAAAACTGTTGTTCAAATGATCGCTATAGGTTTTCTACTCATGCAATGGCCTGGTGGAGAAATATTATTATGGATTGCAGTTATTTTAACCCTCTATTCAGGCTATGAATACGTACGAGACTTCTTTAAGAACACTTCTCTTTCTCTTTAAAATAAAAAGAAATTTAAAAAAATTGATTTAAATCAATTTTTTCATTTACTTTTCATTAATTTTGTGTTAATATCCGCTCACATTTAATAAAAACAAGGAATAACATGAAATTTACAAAATTAAGTCTAATTGCTGCTTTAGCTGTTAGCGCTGCATTTGCAGGCGGAGACATCGAGCCGGTAGTGGCACCAGTAGTAGCTGAGTTCCCACAAACAACAATTGGTGGAAAAGCAACAGCTTACTATTCTACTGATGATTCAGTAGTTAATATGTTCGATAAAGAAGGTTCTGCACTTGGTACAGCAATTACTTTGGATGTAGCACATAAGTTTAATGCAAATATCACAGCAAATGTAACTGCAATAGGTTTTGCAAACGCACTTGATGATGGTATTTATTCTTTTCAAACAGCTGGGAGATACTTCGAAGGTGAAAAATCTGGTGCATTCATTAATGTAGCAAACATCACAGCTACATATGGAGATACTACTGCAGTACTTGGTCGTCAACTTCTAAATACTCCAATGTTGAGTGGTTTTAACTGGTTACTTGCACCAGGTGCATTTGAAGCATATACTTTAGTAAACTCTTCAATTGAAAATGTAACATTGGTTGGTTCATATGTAAGAACTTGGAGACCAAACAATACAGGTAATAATTTTATTACACTAACTGATATTGGCGATGGAAATAACTGGACAGTAAGTGCTGCATATGATAACGATGCTTTATCTGGATCTGTTTGGTATTATAATGTTGATGCAGGAGCATACACACAAGTCTATGCAGACGCAGGATATAACTTTGGTGTTGCTAAAGTGATGGGTCAGTATGTATATACAGATATTGACGCTCAAGATGCTTCAAATGTTTTTGGTGTTAAAGCAACTGCAACATTTGGTGCATTCAATCTTATGGCAGCATATGTAAATGTTTCTGACAACACTGCTAGATGGGTAGGAATCATGGATGGTCTTTACACAAGTTCATGGAACTCAACTACTGGTTCTTCTATGGGTGACAACTTCAAAGTTGAAGCAGGAACTGAATTTGCAGGAATCACTGCTTCTGCATCTTATGCATACTACCAATATGATCAAGTAATTGATTCTGAAGGTCAAGAAATTGATGTTATTCTTGGATATAATATCACTAATGCTATTGATATCAATGCAGTATATACAAATACTGATTGGGGATACAATACAGATGCAATCAATGCTCTTGAAGTATACGCAAACTACAAATTTTAATCTAAATTCGTAACCTAAAGACTCTCCTAGATGGAGAGTCTTTTTATCTTTTATCCTCCCCCTGTTCAAAACACTTCCAACTTTATTGATAATCAATGTCATTTTAATCTCTATTAAAGCATATAAAGAGTAAATTACCCCTAAATAATTAATGATAACGACTTTCATTTTATCCTATATATATCTATAAGGAAACTTAATTAGTGGAAACAATTACAGTTGCACTTGCAGGACAACCCAATGTGGGAAAATCTTCGCTTATCAATGCCATTTCAAATGCTAAACTCAGAGTAGGAAACTTCTCCGGTGTAACCGTAGACAAAACAGAGATCATTTTTAATATTTGTGATGATGTAGCATGTAAAGACTACGAAGTGCATATTATTGACCTTCCTGGTGCCTATTCACTTACTGAATATACCATTGAAGAGAAAGTAACAAAAAGCTTTTTACAAAGTGATGAGTATGATATCATTGTCAATGTGGTTGATACTACCAACCTGCAAAGAAACCTCCTTTTTACCACACAACTACTGGAAACCGGTAGAAAAGTAGTAGTTGCACTCAATATGCATGATGAAGCCAAAAAAGAAGGTATTGAGATAGATGAGAAACAACTCTCTGCCATTTTAGGTGTACCTTGCATCAAAACCTCTGCAACTACACAAGAGGGTATTGAAGCACTTCGTAATGCTATTGTAGAGGTATACAATAAAAAAGAGACTACTGCAAAAGTGATCTACTCTGACCCTATTGAAGAAGAGATCACACATATCATAAATTTTCTAAAAGAGAAAAAGTACAAAACAAGTATCTCTTACCGACATTTAGCCGTAAGACTACTTCAGGAAAATGAAGAGATTTACAAAAAAATGCATGATGAGCCCATTTGGATAGAACTTTTACCTATCCTGAGAGAAGCTTTAGAACATATCTATCTGCACTATAATACAAAAGATCTTGAAGAGATCTTTTCAGATGAACACTTCGCATTTGCAAAAGGGGCAAAAATGGAAGTTATGTCTGTCAAAAGTATGAAAGCAAAAAATCTGACACAAAAGATCGACAATCTTCTCATTAACAAATATTTGGGTGTTCCTCTTTTCCTTTTCTTTATGTGGGCACTCTTTCAACTCACTTTTGAACTGGGTTCCATTCCTATGGATTACATTGATACAGCCTTTATCTGGCTGGGTGAGCAAGTTAAAACTATGCTTGGTAATGGTGAACTGGCTTCACTGGTCGCAGATGGAATGATAGGTGGGGTAGGTGCAGTTATCATGTTCTTACCAAACATCATCATACTTTTCTTTGGTATAGCACTGCTTGAGACAACCGGATATATGAGTCGTGTTGCATTTTTACTTGACGGCTTCTTTCATAAGTTTGGTCTGCACGGTAAAAGTTTTATCCCGTTGGTTACGGGTTTTGGATGTTCTGTACCCGCTTATATGGCAGCAAGAACACTTAAAAACGAGAAAGATAGGCTCATTACACTCTTTATTATAGGCTTTATGTCTTGTGGTGCACGTTTGCCTATCTATGTACTCTTTGCAGGTGCTTTCTTTGGACAGGAGCAAGCAGGGAACATACTCTTTATCATCTATATCTCAGGAGCATTGCTTGGTCTTCTCATGGCAAAAGCACTGAAAACCTTCGTATTTAAAGGAGAGGATGAACCCTTTGTCATGGAGATGCCAAAGTACAGGATGCCTTCAGGCAGACTCATTTGGCATACGGTCTATGGACAGTCTAAATCATACCTCAAGAAAGCCGGAACTTTTATTTTGGCTGCTTCCATACTAGTATGGTTCGCAAGTAACTACCCTAAAGATCATGCACTTGAAACAGACTATCAAAGTAAAATAGAACAAAGTATTACACAAAAGCATAAAGCACAGTTAAAAAATGAACTGACGCTCAAACTGCTTGAGCAGAGTTATCTGGGAAAAGTAGGTCATGCCACAGAACCATTCTTCGCACCACTTGGTTTTGACTGGCGTATGTCTGTTGCCCTGGAAGCAGGATTGGCGGCCAAAGAAGTTGTTGTCTCCACCTTGGGTGTACTCTATGCACTTGGCGATGATGTTACAGAAGATTCTAGTGGACTTATTACCCAGATAAAGGCAAATATTCCTTTTGCTTCTGCCATTGCATTTATTGTATTTGTAATGATTTATCTGCCATGTTTGGCAGCATCCATGGTCTTTGCCAGAGAAGCAGGTGGATGGAAATATCTGGTATATCTCTTCTTTATGACAACAGCCAGTGCATGGATACTAAGCTTTATAGCATACAGAGTAACCTTATTGATTATAGGAGGATAAAGTGAGACTGACAGAACTTACCAAAGGTGATAGAGGTGAAATTGTTAAAATACATGCAGACAAACCTCTCAAAGACAGACTTAACTCTTTTGGTGTGATGCGAGGAGAGGAGATAACCGTCAAAGGCTGTTCTATAGCCAAGCAGACCATGGAAATAGAGGTTGGTGCTACTCTCATTGCAGTCAGGGCAGATGAAGCAGAAAAAATAGAAATAAAGAAACTCTAACTCTGAAGAACTAAAAGAGCATGAAAAAAATATACTATATATCATTACATTAACTATGATAAATTTAAATATTCATGTACTAAATCTTAATTTAGAATCATTATAAATTATAATTTTTAAGCTATAATATTGAGAAATAGATTTAGGAGAAATGTTTGAAAGCAAGATTGATTCGTATAGTATTGTTACTTGCAATGATCTTTAACATTACTCATGCCTCTATTATTGCAACAGAAGATCATTGTGAACATGAGAGCATCAACGAATATATCTCCGAACAATTTGCAAGTCAAGACTGTGATGACCTATGTGATATACATCATCTCTTTCATTTAACCGCCATTATCACCACTCCAATCTTTACTCCACTGTCTCCAAAATATACAGAACAACCAAACAGTGATTTACTTACCTACCATCCACCTTTTAAAAGAACAGAACAAAAACCCCCTATAGCATAAAACCCCCTCACTACACCCTAGTTCTCTCAGGAACACTCTCTAATTTTATTAGAAATATTTTATTTTAAGGATAGCCCCTCTATGAAAACACTGGTCATATTTTTAACCTTTTCTCTCACGCTTTTTGGCATGAGTTATAAAGAGTTTAAAAAATACACACTCACACACTCTAAGATACTGAAAAGTCAGACACTTACATTACAAAGTACTAAATATAAGAACAATATACTCTTGCGTACAGCCAATCCTATGCTGAATATTGAAGGTTCACATTTCAATGAAAAAGTAGGAAACAACAGTTTTGGTTATGCTATCACAGCATCACAAACCATTCGTACTACAGGATACATGAACGGATTACAGAGTAAAGCCAAAGCATCTTCTTTACTCTCTCAAGCTTTTATCACACAAGGTAGAGCCGGATACTTGAAGACACTTGAAGAACTCTATACACAATATGTATATCAAAATAAAATGCTTACACTATTACAACAAGAGTATACACTCTCAAACAAAGTAACACAAATGGTAAAAGAACGCTATCAAAGTGGTTCAGAAAATAAAGTAACATACCTACAGGCCAGAACAGAGACACTTACACTTAAAACACAAATGTATACTACTAAACAACAGCAAAGTACACTCTACTATCAACTGCTAGCCATTGCCGGGTTCACTACTAATGTTTCTCTTGAAAAAAAGTTTATCTATTCTATCTCATCAAAAACAAAATACAGTTCAAAACTTTCACCACAACAACAAATACTCAAAGCCAAAGAGAGCGTATATCAAAGTGACTACAGTATAAATCAAAGCACATTTCAAAACTATGATCTCTATACCGGTATTGAGAAAGAACCGGACCAGTCTATACTGAGATTTGGTCTAAATATTCCTCTTACAATTCATAATGACCGATCTCAAGAGCGAATGTTGGCAAAACTAAAAATGCAGCAGACACAACTTGATAATGAGCAACTTTCCATTACGATCTCTGCACAAAAGAAGATGATGAGATCAGCCATTCGAGAACTCTCAAATCAGTATTATGCTCTAAAAAATCTGCAACAAGAACAACAGGAGCTGACAACACTTTTGCAAGATGGCTATGCTATAGCCAAAGGGTCACTTTTTGAGCTCATGACAGCAAAGAACAAACTCATTCAAACAAAAAAAGCCCTACTTCAGACTCAAAAGATGATCAACGATCAAAAAATTTCACTACGTTTTTTACAAGGAGACTACAATGATTAAAACACTATTTTTACTACTGCCACTTCTGGTATTTTCAGGCCCGATCAGCATGGAACATGCACAACTTAAACCACTAGGTAAAATAGTCAAAACCAATGCACAAATTACCCAACTCTCTGACCAGAAACAAAAGATTGTTTCCAGACTTCCAGGGCACATTGAAAAATACTTCGTAAAAACCGGTGAACATATTGAAACAGGTGATAAAGTAGCCCTCATTGAGTCTATTGATCTCTCTAAGATGTCTGCAGAATACATTTCACTTAGACAGCAGGGGAAAGCAGCAAAAGAGCAGCTTGCTACAGCAAGAACACTTTACAAAAAAGGCTTGACATCACAAAATGAACTCAATCAAAATATTATTGAGATCGAAGATGTATTAGCAAAACAAAATGCACTTGAATCACAAATGAAATCACTGGGTATTGATGCTTCCAAACTCACAGAAGCTACAGACCAATTTATACTTTATGCCCATGCAGATGGTATTGTAGGGGAGATTTTTGTACCCTTGCACTCTAACGTCGATGCTCAGGAAAAACTCATGTCCATTGTCAATCAAAATAGTTATTATGCCATTGCTTACCTTGGTTTGAAAGATGCTATGCTGGTCAGTAACAAAACCACAGGGTTTGTAACCGTTGCAGAGAAAAAATACCCTGCTCATTTTGTACAGCTCTTACCAACAATCGATGAAGAGACACAACGTGCAAAAATCCTCTTTATAATGATGGAAAATCCAAAAAACATTCTTATCAATGCCTTTACTGAGATGGAGATTTCTCTTGCCCCCTATACGAAAGCTGTCATGGTTAAAAAATCTGCATTAACACTTTTTCAAGGGGAATGGGTTGTTTTTGTAGAGACAGGACATGAAGAAGAGGCTCATAATGAGGAAGAAGTTCATGGGCATGATGATCATGAAGACAATGATAAAGAAAAAAGTCATGACCATAATAATCATGAAGAGGTACCGTATGAACCTAAAGTTGTAAAGATCATCGCTTACAATGGAGATAATGTTGCTATCAAAGGCTTGGAAGCAGGAGAAGAGTATGTTGCAGAGGGTGTATACTTTGTCAAGTCTATGATACTTAAATCTTCTCTTGGCGAGCATGGTCACTAGGGGCTGACATGAAACATTTTTTTAAAATACTGATACAGTATAAATTTCTCATACTAGCACTCTTTATTGCCATTTCCGGGTTTGGATACAAGGCATACCAAGATATCCCGGTAGATGCTTTTCCAGATATTACCCCTAAACAGGTGGTTATTTATACCGAAAGTGCCGGAAATTCAGCTGAAGATATAGAGAAGCTCATTACTTACCCTATTGAGGCAGCAATGTCTGGACTTCCAGGTGTAAAGATGATACTTTCCAACTCTATTTTTGGACTCTCTTATGTCTCTATCTTCTTTGAAGACGGTTATGATACCTATCTACTTAGACAGTTAGTTACAGAGAGGCTCAACACCATTGACATTCCTGCTGGCTGGGGTACACCGGTCATGGGTCCAAACACTACAGGTCTGGGACAGGTACTTTGGTATACCCTCAAAGATGAAACAGGGGAATATACCAACTCTCAATTAAGAGAGATACATGAATATACAGTAACCCCACTGTTCAAATCAGTTGATGGTGTAGAAGAGGTCATCTCCTGGGGTGGTTATGAAAAGCAGTATGAAGTGCTTATAGACCCTAAACGTCTACAAAGTGTTGATGTTACCTATGCAGAAGTGTTAGAAGCTTTAGAAAAAAGTAACCAGTCTGTAGGTGGACAATACCTTGAGTTTAACAAAGAGCAGTATCTCATTCGTGGTGCAGGTCTCTATCAAACACTTGATGATATCAGAAATACTGTTATCCGTGTAAATAATGCAAAAGCTGTAACTATTAAAGATATTGCCATCGTTAAAGAGGGAAAAGCTCCTCGATTTGGAGCAGTCTCTATAGATGGCAAAGAGAAAGTATTCGGTATGGTATTGCAACGTTCAGGAACCAATGCTGCAAAGGTTGTTGATCTGATCAAAACAAAAATGCCTTTAGTAGATACTGCTTTGCCTAAAGGTATCACTATTGATATTATCTATGACAGAACAGAGATCACACATAAAGCAGTCAATACAATGACCTCTGCTCTTCTAACAGGATCAATCCTTGTTGCCATCGTACTTTTCCTCTTTCTCTTTGAATTACGGTCTGCATTCATTGTGATACTCTCTTTACCCATCTCTTTGTTGATTGCTTTTTTACTCATGCAGGAGTACGATATTTCAGCAAATCTCATGTCATTGAGTGGTTTGGCCATTGCCATTGGTATGATTGTCGATGGGACCATTGTGGTGGTAGAGAACTCTTTCAGGCTTCTTCAGGAAAACCCAAAACTTTCCCGTGCAGAAGTGATTTCAGAAGCTACTGCTGAAGTGGCAAAACCTGTTCTCTTTGCCCTACTCATCATTGCGGTGGTTTTCATCCCTCTACTGAGCCTTGAAGGCCTGGCAGGTAAGCTCTACTCACCTATGGCTATAGACATTGTTTTTGTTATGTTGGGATCACTCGCAGTCGCCCTGCTTTTGGTACCTGTACTCTCTTACATGATGCTCAAACAGGGGAAACAGACAAACTCTCCGTTAATGCGTACGATCAAGTCTTTTTATACTCCTATGCTTGACTTTGCCGTACACAATGCCAAAAAATTGGTAACTGCTACATTTATGATTTTCTTCCTTTTGGCAGGGCTTCTCTCCCAACAAGGACGTGAATTTATGCCACAACTCAATGAAGAGACCATTATGTACCGGGTGATTGCCATCCCAGGGACTGCACTGACTCAAAGTGTGGAAAATGCGCAAGCTATTGAAAAATTTATTCTTGAGACTTATCCTCAAGAGGTAGACTCTGTACTCTCTATGATAGGAAGAAGTGAAAAAGGGGAAACAGCACAGGCAAACTACATGGAAGTCCTTCTAACACTCAACCCTAACTTTACTGAAATACCAAGACTGGACAAAAAGATGACATCAAAGCTCAAAGAGAAATTCAATTATCTGCAATTTATCTCTACACAACCCATTGCTATGCGTATCGAGGAATTGCTTGAGGGGGTTTCTGCAGAACTTGCTGTAAAAATTTACGGGGAAGACCAAAAAGTAATGTCTGGTATTGCTTCACAGATCTCTCAAATCATACAAGGTATTGAAGGACTGGACCATGCAGAAGTAGAGACACAACTAGGTCAGGCACAGATCAACATAAAACCAAACTACCTGGCACTTTCACGATATGGGCTTACTGTAGAAGATGTCATGCAGGTTATTCGTTATGGTATAGGAGAAGAGGCTGTCACTCAGAAAATTGAAGGTGTCAAACGTTTTGGTATTGTAGCCAAACTCAAACATGCAAAACATGATATCAATACGCTAAAATCTCTGATCTTACGTTCTCAAAGTGGTAAAATCATTGCCCTGCAAGAGGTATGTGATATTACTGTAAAACAGGGACCAGCATTCATTAAACGTGAAGATTTGAGCCGCTACATGGTACTTTCACTTGAAGTTGAAGACCGTGATATTGCCTCTTTTGTTGAAGAAGCCAATGAAAAAATACAAAAAGAGGTTAATATTCCGGACGGCTACTATATCAAATGGGCTGGTGACTTTAAAAATATGCAAGAAGCAACTGCCACCCTTACTATGATCATTCCTATTACTTTACTTTTGATCTTGTTACTACTTTATACTGCATTTAACTCATTCAAAAAAGCATTCCTCATTCTTCTTGGTGTACCACTAGGTATGATAGGAGGTATCGTAGGGCTCTTGATTTCAGGAGAGTACCTCTCTGTCTCAGCCATTGTCGGATTCATTGCAATTTTTGCCATAGCCATCCTTAATGGAATTGTTCTGGTTTCCTTTATCGATGAACTACAAAAGAAATTTCCACATGTTAAAATGCCCGAACTAGTCAAAGATGCTACATTGTTACGCCTAAGACCTGTACTTATGACAGCATTTACCACCCTCTTTGGTATCTTACCACTGCTTTATGCTACAGGTGTCGGATCTGAAATACAGTATCCACTTTCTGTAGTTGTAACCGGAGGGATCATCTCCTCTACTATACTGACGTTGCTGGTTCTACCAGGGTTATATGTACTGTTTTTTGGGAAAGAAAAATAGAAGTGTGTGGGTACAATACCCACACTAATGAAGAGATTAGGAATAAAGTCTATCGATAACTTTTTGTACTTTACTTTTTGCTCTATGAAGAAAGAGGGAACTTTTACCTGAGAGTTTACCTTCTTCAGACATGGGCACAGACATAAAATCTTTTATATTAGAGACCAACTCCTGGGTATCATTAATTTCAATCATTGATTTTGGATGGAACTCTGCATTTTCAACCTTATCTTTTTCCAAATATAGAACTCTTTCAAGTTTTCCTCTTTGTTCACTCAATATTACTTTGTAAAGTTTCAATGTTTCAATCGCATCATTGATATATGCATCAACCTTATCCATCTCTTTTTTACAGCTTCCTTTTTGAGCACAATACTCTTCTGCTGCTACAAGCTGCTCTTTTGCCATGTTAATATTGGCACTTGCTTTAAGTGCAACACGTATTTTATAGACTATAAAGGTCACTAACAGTACGGATAGAACAATTAAGATACCTCCCATCATTGGCTCTTTTGGCATACCTACCAAAGCACCTGCACCCTTTAAGAGGGAAGCCATCTCTTCGGAAGATGGTACTTTTGAGAGATCCAAAGTAATCCCTGCTTTTTCAGTTGCTGCATAAAGGAGTCCCATCAGTGTAACAATACCTGCTATAAGTGCCAAAATAAATCCTGAGAAAGCACCACTTGAAACATCTTTAATATGAATAGGTGTCACTTCTTCCTGTGGCTCAAAGGCCACCATATCTTCTGGTGCACTGTTTTCTTCTATTTGAAAACCTAAAATAGTAAGCAATTCTTCACTTGCATCCAATCCATTGTCCTTCAATGACTGTTTTGCACTTTCATAGCCTTGAAGATCACTTTCAAGTAGAAGTTTGCACTCTTCGAGTTGTGTTTCTGCTTCATTGACAATAATATTTGCTTTTTTTACCAAAAGTTTGGCTGCATCATTTTTTTTCAAATTTTTAATATGCGGATCAATATCTTCCAGTTCTTCTTCCACTGCTTCGGATTCATCACTAGAGATCTCTTCTTCTACAACTTTTTCTAAAATCTCTTCATTTTCTTTTTCAATCTCTTCTGCTTCTTCTTCCAAAGCTTCTGCCACTTCATCCAATGGTGTTTTTTCTGCTTCTTCCAGTAGTTCTTTCTCTTCTTCAAGATTTTCTATGATCTTATTCTCTTCTTCTCTCATTCTCTCTCCTTATGTAAATTATTATGCTTATACTATTCTAGCAAAATTTTTCATTAATTATTTAATCTACATCATTTTTTTACAACTCTTGGCTATAATCTGTTAAAAAAATTGAATTGTTCAAAGATTCAAAGAGGTATTTATGGGTATTTTGGTTGCACTTCTGGTTTTATCGGTTCTGATCTTTTTTCATGAGTTAGGACATTTTACTGCTGCACGTTTTTTTGGTGTTCAGGTAGATGTTTTCAGTATTGGTTTTGGTAAACGTCTCTGGACAAAAAAGATCGGCAAAACAGAGTGGAGCCTCTCTGCTATCCCACTTGGCGGATATGTCAAAATGAAAGGCCAGGATGATACTGACCCTACCAATGTATCGTATGATGATGACTCTTACAATACAAAAAAACCATGGCAACGCATTGTTATACTTTTAGCAGGTCCTTTTGCAAACTTTCTGATGGCATTTTTCCTCTATCTTGCTATCTCATACATGGGTGTACCTAAACTGTTGACCTATGTAGACAAAGTTACCAAAGATGCACCTGCCTATGTTGCAGGCATACAAAAAGAAGATAAAATTCTTCAAATCAATACTAAAAATATTAAATACTGGGAAGAGATAGGTGATACTATCAATGCAAGTCAAGGGCAAATCACCCTCATTATAGAACGTAACAATACACTTCATACTCTACAGTTGACACCCAAAGTGATTGAAGATAAAAATGTCTTTGGAGAGACCATCAAAAGAAAGATCATTGGTATTACTCCTCTACCAAAACAGACAACTGTATATTATGGCTTTATCGACGGTTTTTCTTATGCCTGGGATGAAACCATCAAAGCTTCAACACTCATCTTTAAGTCTGTAGAAAAGCTCTTAACCGGTGTGGTCAGCCCAGACAAACTCGGAGGTATCATTACTATTGTGGATGTTACTGCACAGGCAAGCCATGCAGGGATTCTGGCACTCTTTTTCTTTACAGCACTGATCTCTGTAAACCTTGGTGTACTGAATCTCATGCCTATTCCTGCACTTGACGGTGGGCATATCATGTTCAATCTATACGAAATACTCAGAGGGAAAGCACCAAGTGAAAGTGCGATGTACTACATTACACTTATAGGATGGGCACTTTTAATCGGTCTCATGTTATTGGGATTGTATAATGATGTAAATAGATTATGGGGAGCACACTAATGAATATACTGGATAAAGAACAACTAAGAGCAAACCTCGATGAAGTCTTTTGGAAAATTGAAGAAGCACGTATTACTGTCTCAGAACATCACATTGTCCAAATCGTTGCCGTAGGAAAATACACAAATATACAAAATATTGCCACACTCTATGAACTGGGGCAACGAGCATTTGGAGAGAACCAGGTACAGCAACTTAAAGAGCGTATGACTACCTTGGAAGAACTTCCATTAGAATGGCACATGATTGGTACACTTCAAAAAAACAAGATAAACAATCTTATTGATCTTAGACCAAGTCTTATGCAATCACTTGAGAGTATATCACTGGCAGAAGAGCTCAATAAAAAACTTGAAGCCAAAAATAGCAAAATGAACTGCCTTCTTCAAATCAATGCCGCTAAAGAAGAGAGCAAGTCCGGCGTTAGCACAGAAGAAGCCTTTGACCTTTACCAACAGATCAATGAGACTTGCCCCAATATCAAGCTTAAAGGTGTCATGACTATTGGAGCACACTCTGAAGATACAAAGATCATTCAAAAGAGTTTTGAAAACACACATAAAATTTATGAGAAACTTGAAAAAGAAGGTGCAAAAATTTGTTCTATGGGCATGAGTAATGATTATGATTTAGCTATTAAATGTGGATCGAATCTTATTAGAGTGGGATCGAATCTTTTTAAGTAAAAAGCATAAATACACCAAACAGAATTGGCTGATGCACAAGGTAAATAATAAGTGCATGCCGTCCAAGGTAGGACAAAGCTCTATTTAGAGGTTGAGAGATGGTAAAAAATGAAGCTGTAAAAAATGCTTTATACCAGCGATACTGTACTGTACAAATCCCTAAAAGTACCATAGCAAACCAAGGTACAAGCCCTACGAGATCGACTGTAAAACCCGGTGGCAAATTTAAAATATCTTTTACCAAATCAAATAACCAATGCATATGTAACCAATGCATATTGTAACCAACCAATAAAATAATAGCTGTCAGCAATGAAAGTTTAGGGTATGGTAAAAAAAGTAAACCTAACCAGGATGCCAATAAAATAAAATGTAAAATACCAAAATAGACCCAATAACGAGGGAACTCAATATAGGTTGCAATACTGACCAATATAGCTGCCCCACCTAACATCCAGGTACGTTTCCACATCTTTTTCCATTTTATTTCTGGTCTATGCGTTAATGCCAAACTTACACCTACAGTAAAAAGAAACATAGAAATGATTACAAAACGTGCATAACGCCAAAATGTCTCTCTATGCATATCAATCGAAATATAATGGAAATAATTAAGATCATAGAAGAGATGGAAAATGACCATAAGGACTATAGCCCAACCACGAAATATATCTATACCATATATCCGTGATACTTGACCATTCATCAATAAATACTTACGAAGCCAGTGCTTTCTGACAAGAAGCACATACCCCATACAAATTAACCTGTCGTTTATTGAGTTTAAAATGCTCACTGTCTGTCAAAGCATGAAAGACCTTATCTGTCTCTTCAATACAAGGCTTATCTTCCACCTCTCCACATTCTGTACAGACAAGATGAATATGGTCACTCTTGGAAAGTTCATATTTTGATTTTCGACCTGAAATAGGTACTTCAACCAAAACACTCTTCTCAACCATCAAAACAATATTTTTATAAATGGTCGCCAAAGAAATTGAAGGATGGATCTTAATAACCTCTTCATAAATATTTTCTACAGACATATGACCAGACTTATCGATCACATCTAAAATATTTATACGTTGAAAAGTTGCCTTAAGGTCATTCTCTTTTAGCAATGTGACGTAGTCTGTCATATCAGTCCTTTAAATACATATATAAACCTACCATTGTAGGCTTGTATATATATGTAGGGTCGACAAGCGACCACTACACATAAGGTTTGAAATCAACCTTATAGCTCAGACTCGTGTTTCGCAAGATACTCAGCAACACCTTCTGTGTCAGCTTTCATACCTTCATCACCTTTTGCCCAACCTGCAGGACATACTTCACCATGCTCATTAGTAAATAACATTGCATCTACCATTCTGATCATTTCATCAATATTTCTACCAAGTGGAAGATCATTGATCACTGCATGTCTTACTGTACCATCAGCATCAATAAGGAATGAACCTCTAAGTGCTACTGCTTCATCAAGAAGAACATCATAGTCTCTAGCAATTTGCTTAGAAAGGTCAGCAACCAATGGGAAGTTAACTCTACCGATTCCACCTTCAGCTACAGGAGTTTCTCTCCATGCAAAGTGTGAAAACTGACTATCTACAGATACACCAATCACATTGATACCTCTGTCTGTGAACTCTTTAGCTCTGTGTGAAAATGCAATGATCTCAGATGGACATACAAATGTAAAATCTAGTGGATAAAAGAACAATACTGCACCTTTTTCACCTAGGTTTTCCATAAGATTGAAGTCTTCTACAATTTGACCGTCTGCAAGTACAGCTGCTGCTGTAAAATCTGGAGCTTTTTTAGTTACTAACATATTTAAATCCTTAAAGAATAATTTTTATCACTTGAGAATTTTAGCAAAATATCTTTAAGTAAGTATTAATAATCGGACTATTGAGATAAATTTTGTCCTATTTCTTTCTTTTCTTTAAATAGTAAGTTTCTCTATACCATAAACTATACCAATATTAATACTCTTAAAAGTATATTTTAGAACGATAACAACCCAAATTTCTTAATAAATTTTTCATCTATATCAATAAGTTCTTTTTCCTGTAAACTGTCTAATACATCTTTTGTACAGAAAGTATCTCCTGGCCATTCTCTTTCAAAGCCGTCAAGCTCACCCTTATTGGTCGCATCAATAGCGATAAAAGGCTCAAGTACCACATCTCTACTCGCATCAATATTATTGACCACACGCCAGATCAGCATATATGGATCTTCAATATCATTGTTGATCTTGTCTACTATGACTAGAAGTTTAATATGTTCTTTTAATACTTTGAGTTTTTTGATCAACTTGAGCTGAGACTTCTGCTTATTGACAGTGATCATACAAATAGGGTTTTTTGTTTCAGGGAAGTACTGTTTCAACTCTACGACATTGGCATTGATCTCTTGAATTCTTTGAAGTAGTTCCGTATCTGAAAGTGGGCTTTCAAGACCCTCTTCTACTTCTTTACCGGTTGCATCAACACCTAGTTTTCCACCTACAAACTGTTTAGCAGATGAATGGTCTAGGTGGTCTACGATCCCTTTGGTAATAAAAATATTTTCTGCATTAAGCCGGTTGAGTATATGTCTTGTGAGTGCCTCACTCTCTTCTAGTTCAGGTGCATCCTCTCCTACAAAAAGTGCATGTTTCACAAAAGACATCTGTCCTACACCCCAGAAAGCATGCATAAACTGCATAGCATGCCCTTCATACAGTGTTTTCATCTTTGCCATTATCAAGTTATGAAATACTCCATTTTCTGGCATATTGTAGTCTATAAGATCTGGAGCCATTGGTTTAAGCATTGGTAAAAAGACTCTCTCCGTTGCCCAACCCATATATTTGTCTTCCAATGGTGGCTTTCCCACTACCGTAGCAGCAAAAACAGGCTCTTTTTTCATAGTAACTGTTTCCACTTCCATCACGGGGAAAGGCTCTTTTAGTGTATAGTAACCCGTATGGTCACCAAATGGTCCTTCTATCTCCATAAGTTCCGGGTCTACAAAACCTTCAATGACAATATCCACATCACGCGGGATATAGATATCATTGGTAATAGATTTGACCAACTGTGCATTTTTATTGCGTACAAACCCGTAAAGAAGCATTTCAAACATTCCGTGAGGCATTGGTGCCTGACCACACCAAATGTAAAGAGGGTCACCACCAATAGCAACAGTCACAGGCATTTTCTTGCCTGCTTTTTGATACTGGTCAAAAAAGTGTGAAGCATCTTTATGGATCTGCCAGTGCATTCCAAGTCTATTTTTATCATACTGCTGCAGTCTGTACATTCCAAGGTTCTGCATCTCTCCATCTAAACTCTGAGTATACACCTGTCCCATCGTAATGAATGGCCCACCATCCTCTTCCCATGTCTTTAATATAGGTAGTTTATCAAGATCAACTTCATCTTTAGGAATGATCACTTCCTGACACTCTCCTTTAAATTTTAAACGTTTTGGAAATACATTTTTTAAAGAAAAGAGTTTAGGGATCATTGCCAGTTTTGCTTTAAATGTTTTAGGAGGCTTAAGCTTCAAAAGTTCTTCTATACCCTCAGCCACATCATCAGGGTGTTTTCCAAAAATATCTTCAGTAAGCTGCTTGTTTGCAAAAATATTCATGAGTACTGGCATATCATACTCAATACCTTTTTCTTTATTAATAGGTTTGGTAAAAAGTATAGGGCGGGAGTCATCTTTTTTTACCTCTATATATGCCAGATGAGGAATCTCAAGTTCTACATCCAGAGGTTCATTTATTATTTTTAAATTTCCATTATCTTTAAGCCACTGTACTACATCTTGCATACTAAAACCTTTGCAAATAAATTGAAGAGATTATAACCAAAAATCTGTTATTTCTGCCTAGTATTAAGAAGAATAAAGAGGAAGAAAGAGTGGCAAAACAAGGAGTTCATATAAAAAACAAGGAAGGGAATATATGAAAAAAGCCACTCTTTCCAGTAGTCTTGATGTTAAGAGCAAACAAGGAAGTTTACAAATTTGGACAAGGAGTAAAACAAACTCTTAACATCATCTTGAAAGAGGTTATCTCTTTCTTAATAACAGTATAACACCCCAAGGTGTACACTTGGAAAATAAAGAGTTAACGGATAAATAATATATTTTATCTTTTCATTACTTTAGCAATAAAACCATTTAAGATCATCAACAGGCTCTATCTAAATAGTGTATAATAACTTCATACTGTAACTGGAGGTAGTAAATTGTTTTCAAAGATTAAAGACAAGACAATGTCTGCCGGTGCCAAGGTAGCTATCAATACACAACTGAAGGAGTATGGAAAGATGTTAAAACTCAATTTGAATTCTCAAGAGAAGTGTATAGATTTGGAAGTACTTCTATATGGAGAGAAAGAATCTCTTCGTGTTAAAGTAGACAAGTATATACTTGAAGAAGATCAGGGTAAATTCTTTTTAAAGATCTACGGTGTGCAGACATCCAGAGCATGGATCAACAAATTGGCTTCTTCCTATTTGGAGGGAAAGTCTTTTGAAATTCCTTCTGAATATGCCAACATGATAAAGGTCATTGTATGATAAAACATCCACCAAGCGTCACACTTACCAAAGAGGAGTACATGGCACTTTCTAAAGCAAAGAAAATTCTGGAAAACCCCTCTTTTGCCATTAAAGCAAGTAACTATATCGGGAAACCTATAGAGTTTGCCATAGAGAAGATCGACTCAAAAATGCTCAGTGAAGCTACCTCCAAAGCATTACGAAAGTCTCTTGATATCGCTGTAAGTACCATTGATACACAAAAAGAGACTTCAAGTAACTCTAACCTTTTACATAAAACCATGGTAGCCAGCAGTGGTGCAGTAGGAGGCTTTTTTGGTCTGCCCGCTTTGGCTATAGAGCTTCCCATTTCTACGACCATTATGTTACGAAGTATTGCTGACATTGCCAAAAGCCAAGAGCATGACCTCTCCCATATGGCTATACGTCTTTCCTGTCTTGAAGTGTTTGCCCTGGGAAGTAACAAAACACAAAGTGACAATGCCGCAGAGAGTGCATACTATTCCACCCGTGCCACCCTTGCCATAGAGATGAAAGCTGCACTAAAAGCGGTGGAGAAGATGAGTACACAAGCCATTCAGGATGCACTAAAACGAGGACAAATGCCCCTTCTCATCAAATTTATCGGTACTGTTGCTTCACGCTTTGGTCTCACTGTCTCTGAAAAACTGGTAGCACAGTCCATACCTGTCATAGGCTCAGCCGGAGGTGCAGCAATAAACCTGATGTTCATTCAACATTTTCAAGATATGGCGGAAGGACATTTCACAGTCAAACGACTGGAAAATAGATACGGAGAAGAGGCTGTAGAGAAGATCTACAATGAGATCATTCTACTCTAAATAGAATTAAAAACGGCTCTTAATCATGTCAAACAATTTTACGATACCTCTTAAAAGTAAGAAAACACCATAAATAATAGCAGGGAAGATCAGTGGATGTAAAGGTCCAAATCCGTATGCTCCGGCTTCAGGAAGCGCCATAATATGTTCAATAGGATGAGATGTCCACTCTTTAAAATGCATTCCAATGGCTAACACTAAAAATATCCCTAAAAATATCATTATCTCTTTTTTCATTACTTCCCCTGTTTAAATAGTATAGCTATTATCATAGCAAAAAAAATTTAGAAAACAGATATCAACACTGTGTGGTTTATTTACCCAGATATTTCTTATTAGTATCGCACTGTACTGTCTCTAACGTTAATTGTATGTCTTACATGTTTAAAGAGTATGGATTAAAAGAAGTTATTTTTGATTGAATGTAAAAAAGAAAACAATTTTATATGTGGCTCCGGCACCAGGATTCGAACCTGGGACCAAATGATTAACAGTCATCTACTCTACCGCTGAGCTATGCCGGAACAATTAAAAAGTTTACAAAATATGAAGTGGCTCCGGCACCAGGATTCGAACCTGGGACCAAATGATTAACAGTCATCTACTCTACCGCTGAGCTATGCCGGAATGTTCACAATTTTGTGGAGTGAGATTATAGATAAAAATTGCTTTAAAGTCAATGAGATTTCAAGCTTTTTTGTAAAATTTTACACCATTTGTCTCTACAAGCTTAATTTTCTGTTTATGTAAGAGGTTTTCTACTCTCTTTTGGCTCTCTTCATCAAAGAGTGCTTCAATATCCTCTTGGGTCAAAGGACGCTTTGACAAAGTTTCCAAGATCTCTTCATAAGTGTAGCTTGAAGAGGAGATGTCAGCCTTTTTACGTGAAGCAATATAGACAGGCAGTGAACTGTCAAAAAGGTGGCTAATATGCAGTAACTCTTCATATGTGACTGATTTTACATCAAATGCAGGAGGTCTGTCTATAGTACCTATATCTATACGTGTTGGCTTAAGTTTTAGTAAAAAGTCATTGAGTTTGGATATCTCCTCTTCAGAGTCATTAAGCGTTTTGACAATAAGTATTTCGATAACAAGTGGTCCTTTGTACTTACTTTTAAACGCGAGCATCCCTGCTTTAATATTTTCCACTTCAATACCTAAATGAGAACGGTCAAGTTTTTTCAAACATTTTTGTGTAGCACAATCCAAAGAGAGTTTTACTTCATCAAGCTTTGTGAGTGCCTCTTGTATGTCGGGGTCATCAATATTTGCAGCATTGGAAAGGATAAGTATTTTGGTTTTACCTTTAATTTTATTGATCTCATCTATCAACTTTGAAAGATGCGGGTACAGCGTAGGTTCTCCATTGGCCGTTATGGTAAGAAAATCTATATCATTATGTTCTACAAGAGCTTTTTTAATAGCATTGACTATGGTCTCTACACTCAATACTTCATCCTGACCTTTCATCGTCTTGGCAGGGTCAAGTTCACAGTAGAGACAGTCAAAGTTGCACTGCTTTTTTGAAGGGCTTAAGTCAATACCCAGTGATTTACCAAAACGTCTGGAGTGGATAGGACCAAAAATAATATTCATACTTTTCTCTTTAATCGATTGCTGTATTTTTGTAGCTTTTTTTCTAGTAACTCTACAGAGTTTTTCTCTATGAGTTTATCAGAGTTTTCCAAGGTATATCCTAATTTCTTTTCAAAGTTCAGAATCAATATCTTTTTATAAAGCTCAATAATTTTTAGATTGGTTAAACCACCTAAGAAATTACGTAAAAGACTGAGCCTCTCTTTTGTATATACCGCTTCTTGCAATCCCCCTACATCCAAAGCAATGAGCGCTTGTTTATAGCTATGACTGTCTATAAGGTCTATCTCAAAATCTTTATTGATAAAGTAATCAGCTACAGTGATGAAGTAGTGATTAAAAGGTTTTTTTATCTTGTTTACCTTCTTTGAACCCCAAATATATTTGGCAGCTATCTTGTTGAAGTCTCTTCTCAAACACTCCAACTCCTCATTAACCGATACAAGTTTTGCCTCTTTTGTCAAAGTGAGATTTCGGTTGAATGCCATAGAGAGACTGTTCATCACATTCTGAAACTCTGTCTTGGCATTGCTGGAACGTTTAAGCAGTGCTATCAGCAGCTCTTTGATCTTGATCTTGTCATAGTTTGTATGTTCGTAACCTGGAATCTCCAAACTTTTCAGATACACCAGCTTGCGTACATCTTTTACACGGATATCTGAGGTGATACTTCGTAAAAGGATCTCTTGAAGTTTCTCTTTGGAATAGATATTTAATGAATCAATAATATCTGTCACACGGTAACGGTTCTCATCTGCAAAATCCATAGCCTGACATAAAATAGTCTTATTTACACTATTCTTAATCTCCACCCCTTTTGAAGCGAGATACTCCTCTTCAAGTACAATAGCATGTACAAGATGCTCTTTCAAATATGCATACTCTGGATACTCTTCCAGTTCTGAAACACGCTTAAGCAATGAAGCATAGGCATAGTGCTGTACATCTTCGGGAAGATTGTTGTAGAAACCATACTTTTGTATACGTCTGAAATTATTGAGATTAGCATTAAAACGTATAGGAGAGAGAAGAGAGTAAGAGGCTTCTTGTAACATTTGATCAAGTATAATTTCTCCATCATGAGAAAATGCAGTATGACCAATATCATGCAACATTCCTACGATCTTCCCAATATTAAAGAAATTCAAATTAACATCATCACCCAATTCTCTACTGAGATGATTAAGAATATATTCTGTACTCAGTCCAACTTCAATCGAGTGACTGTAGCGGTTACGTATACTGTCTTTAGTTTTTTTAGAGATATACATAGGGATATCTTTCAAACGGACAAAAATCTTATGCCCGACAATATCCATTTCACACTCTTCCACCGCTATGCGGTGTGTTTCTCTTTTCATAAAGTTCCTTTATGAAGCTTCAGAGCGTTATTTTTTCCCTGAAACTCTCTGACATTCAGATACAAAATGTTTTGCATTTTCAACAGGAACATCTGGAAGAATTCCATGTCCAAGATTGAAGATGTGTCTTTTTCCACCCATGATCTCTTGAATTGCCTCAACACACTGTGTAGTTGCTTCTTTAGAGTACAGTCTACATGGCTCCATATTTCCCTGAAGAACATACTTGTTTCCCAGTTTCTCTTTAGCCAAAGCCATTGGTGTGCCCCAATCTACACCAAATACATCAAAGTTACCATATACAAGTCCTCTTTCAATAAAAGATGCAACACCTTTAGGGAACATAATAATAGGTGTATCAGGATACTTCGATTTAAGATGATCTGCTATTTCAACCATATATTTCCATGAGAATTCATCATATTTACCTGGCTCAATCGCTGCTGCCCATGAATCAAAGATCTGAACCACATCGATACCCGCTTCAATCTGTTTCTCCATGTAGTACTTTACTACCTCTGTCACTTTTGCAAGAATATTATGAAGTAATTCAGGGTTTGAATACATCATCTTTTTACAAATGTTATATGTTTTTGTCCCCTGACCTTCGATCATATAGGTTGCCAGTGTCCATGGTGCACCTGTAAATCCGATAAGTGCGATCTCGTCACCTCTCTCATCAAGCTGTTTTCTTAGCAATTTAATAGTGTCATAAACATACGTCAATTTAGATGCTGCCTCTTCTCCACCAATAAGTCTGTCAAGGTCTTCCTGACTCTCAAGCGGGTCAGAGAACTTTGGTCCTTCACCTTTTACAAAAGAGAGATCCATACCCATCTCATCAGGGATAACCAAAATGTCAGAAAAAAGAATAGCTGCATCCACACCAACAATATCAAGTGGTTGAATCGTTACTTCTGCTGCCTTTTGGGGATTGTGACAAAGGTTTAAAAAGTTTCCTGCTTCTGCTCTTACTGCCATGTATTCTGGCAAATAACGCCCTGCCTGTCTCATCATCCATACAGGAGTGTATGGTGTCTCTTTTCCCAGACATGCGTCTACAAATATTTTACTCATTAATGTTTTCCTACCTTACTTAAAAAATATAATCCTACCGATACTGCTGTAATTGAGAGTGCCAAATACAGTAATTCGAGAGGCGAACTATAGGTTGCAAGACCTACTTTTTTGAAAAATCCTACCACCAGTACCATGACGATCACTTTTGAGATCTTATCTTTGAGCTGATCAAGTGAGTGAATGGCAAGTATCTTGCTTTCTCTCTCCTCATCCTCTTTGGCTGCATCGATATCTGAAATAAACAGCTCATAGAGACCGAAAGAAAAAATCAGCATCACTACCCCGATCAGATAGAGGTCTACAGCACCAATAATATCACCCACCACTTTTTCATGGAAATATTTCGGATGTGCATGGGTCATATAAACATCAAAGACATAAATTGTCACATTGTAGATGTCAAAACTGGCAACTACAAAGAGAACGATCGCCCCGACTAGCCCGAACAACACAGCAAAAAGTACTACAAAGCGTGTACTCCAGAGCCCATTTTCGAAGATACGCTCCAGCATTAGAGATTTTCCTCTAGCTCTATCCACTTTTGTGCAATACGTACAGAATTTGTTGCTGCCCCTACTCTTACCTGGTCTGCTACACCCCAGATGTGAAGAATATTCTTTGCATAAATATCTTTTCTTATACGCCCCACATAAGTTTCATCCGTGTCTGTTGCCGTAGTAGGCATAGGGTAGATATTGCTTTCAATATCATCCATAACCACTACATTTTCAAAATTGCCAAGTACCTCTTTTGCCTGTTCTACACTGACATCAACACTCTCTGCAAAGGTAATTGTAATAGACTCAGAGTGTGAACGAAGTACAGGGACACGTACACATGTTGCAGAGACTGCAAATTCAGAATGCATGATCTTGTTGGTCTCATTGACCATTTTCATCTCTTCTTTTGTATAACCATTTTCTTGTGGTACATCAATATGTGGGATGACATTCAGTGCGATCTGATGTGAAAATGCTTCAATCTTTGTCTCATCCAATTTAAATGAAAAAAAGTCCTGCATCTGTCTAACAAGCTCTTCCATACCTGCTTTACCTGCGCCAGATACAGCCTGGTATGTACTCACATCTACTCGCTTAATATCATAAAGATCATGTAATGGTTTTAACAACTGCACCATCTGAATAGTCGAACAGTTAGGATTTGCAATAATTCCTGTATCTTCCCATAATTCAATATCTTCAGGATTGACTTCTGGTACAACAAGTGGCACCTTAGGATCCATTCTAAAGTGAGATGTATTGTCAATAACCACAGCACCAGCTTCAACTGCATACTTTGCATACTTTGCAGAGATGCTTCCTCCTGCTGAGAAGAAAGCGATATCAATATCTTTCCCTTCAAATACCTCTTCAGTCAACTCTTCGATCTTGAATGTTCTACCCTGACATTCCACCTCTACACCTACAGAGTTTGCAGATGCAAGTGGCAATAAATTGTTTATCGGAAAATTTAAATTCTCCAGAACAATTAAAAGCTCTTCACCAACGGCACCAGAGGCACCGACGATTGCTACATTATATTTTCTTTCCATTTTTTACTCTAGTCCTAATGTGTTATCATTGTTTGCGGATGATTCAACACCCTCTTCATCTTCTGCCACTTCAGCAGGCTTCTCTTCTTTTTGACATTTTGCCATACTTACGACAATATCTTTCTTCTCAACAGAAACCACTTTTACACCAGAAGTATTTCTTCCTGCTTTTCGTATGGTTTGCATATCGATACGTATCATTTTACCAATACTTGTTAAACACATAAGGTCTTTGTCCTCCTCAACAAATACCACACCAACCACATCACCTGTTTTAGATGTAAGTTTCATCGAGATCACACCTTTACCTGCACGGTTCTGCTCACGGTACTCAGAGGCTGTTGTACGTTTACCAAGTCCTTTTTCAGAAAGCATCAAGATCTCATCTTCTTCATTTTCAAGCGTTGTTGCACCACAAACATAATCATCTTCTATCTTGAACTTGATCGCTGTAACACCACGTGCCACACGTCCGATCTCTCTTGCATCTTCTACTTTAAATCGGATACAAAGACCTTTTTTTGTTGCTACAAACAACCACTTGGTATCTGGTTTTACGATCTTTGCCTCTACCAAAGCATCATTTTCATCAAGGTTAATCGCTCTTACACCATTGCTTCTGATATTTGAATACTCAGAAAGGTTGGTTCTTTTCACAATACCGTTCTGGGTAAAGAAGACCAACCCTTTATCTTCATTAAAATCTGTCGTAGGAATGATAGCCATGATCTTCTCGTCTTGCTGAAGATTGATGAGATTTACAACTGCTTTACCTTTAGCCGTACGTGACCCTTCAGGAATACGATAGACCTTCAACCAGTACAACTGACCTCTGTCTGTCACAAACATCAAGGTATCATGTGTATTGGATGTAAAGAAACTCTCAATAAAGTCATCATCGTAAGTTGTTACTGCTGTTTTACCTTTACCGCCACGATGCTGCTTTTCATACATTTTCACAGGAACACGTTTAATGTACCCTCTATGTGTAATAGTCACAACCATAGGCTCATTTGGAATAAGGTCTTCAATGTCGATATCATCATAATCATCTACAATTTCTGTACGTCTCGGTGTTGTGAATTTCTCACCGATCTCTACGAGTTCTTCACGAATGATCTCATTGATCTTCTCTTCTGATTTCAAAATAGATTCAAGCTCTGCAATAAGAATAAGAAGTTGATTCAACTCATTTTCGATCTTTTCGATCTCAAGACCGGTGAGACGTCTAAGTCTCATCTCAAGAATAGCTTTTGCCTGGATCTCAGAAAGAGAAAAACGAGACATAAGGTTGGATCTTGCCTCTTCATCATCTGCTGAAGCACGGATGATCTTAATAACCTCATCGATGTTGTCTACAGCAATCTTAAGACCTTCTAAAATATGTGCTCTGGCTCTGGCTTTTTCAAGATCAAAGATCGTTCTTCTGATAACCACAGTTTTTCTGTGGTTTAAGAAGAGGTCAAAAAGTTCCATAAGATTGAAAACTTTTGGCTCTTTGTTATTGATAGCAAGCATAATGATCCCGAAAGTCACTTGCATCTGTGTTGACTTAAATAGATTGTTCAATACAATTTCAGACATTGCATCACGCTTTAGCTCCATCACCACACGGATACCTTCTCTATCTGATTCATCACGAATTTCAGAGATACCTTCAATATGTTTGTCACGTACAAGCTGTGCAATATTTTCAATAAGTCTTGACTTATTGACCTGGAAAGGAAGTTCATCAATAATGATGACTTCTTTTGAACCCTTTTGCTCAATATGCGTCTTTGCACGTACTTTAATACGTCCACGCCCTGTTGTATAGGCATCTGTGATACCCTTACGTCCAAAGATAATACCACCTGTTGGGAAATCAGGTCCCTGAACGATCTTCATCATATCTTCAATAGTACTCTCAGAGTTGTCAATACGATGTACCAAAGCAGTAATAAGCTCATCCAAACGATGAGGAGGAATATTAGTTGCCATACCAACCGCAATACCACTTGAACCATTCAATAACAGATTTGGTACACGTGCAGGAAGTACATCTGGCTCAGACATAGAGTCATCATAGTTGGGAACGTAATCCACTGTATCTTTCTCAAGATCACCCAAAAGCTCTTCAGCAATCTTCGTCATACGTGCTTCAGTATATCTCATAGCCGCTGCATTGTCACCATCTACAGAACCGAAGTTACCTTGACCATCTACAAGCGGAGCCTGCATAGAGAAATCCTGTGCCATACGTACCAAAGCATCATATACAGAGTTGTCACCATGTGGGTGATACTTACCGATAACGTCTCCAACGATACGTGCAGATTTCTTATACGGACTTCTATGTGACAAATGTAAATCATTCATCGCATAAAGTATTCTTCTGTGAACCGGTTTCAGTCCATCACGTGCATCGGGTAGTGCTCTACCGATAATAACAGACATCGAGTAATCAAGGTAACTCGCCTTAATACTGTCTTCAATCAATACCTCTTCGGTATTTTGACCATCTTCAAACAAATCAGCCATTTATTTCCTTTTAATACAAAGTTTAAAGATTTTATCTAAACTTAGGTTAATAAAAAGGGTTGAAATTGCTTATTTTGGCTTTTAGAGGTGTTTATGTGGATATTTGTTGTTTTTGTTGTTTTATGGTTAACATAACATTGTTGTAAATAATGCTTCATTTGGCATTTTATGTTATTTTTGATTTTATTTGTTTATTGGAATTTCCTCATTTTTATACTGTAACGTTGTTTTTTTCTTCTCGAAACGCTATCGTTTTCAAAATCATTCAGAGATACAGGGCTGACTTTGAATGATTGATATTCTCATTACTTAGACTTTTGTCATCATGTCGTAGGGGCGTTTTAATTGTTCAGTCATTTTATGCATACTGACTGCTCTACCCTCACGTACGAATTCTCCCCCATCCAAAAATACAATCATGGTCGGTACAGAGAATACCTGGAAATGTGCAGATATCTCCTGGTTTTCATGGGCATCTAAGTAGATTTGTTTGATCTGAGGAAATTCATTGTCAAAGAGGTCTTTGAACTTAGGTCTAAGTGCATGACACACATTACAGTTCTCTCCGGAGAAATACAAGAGTACGCCTACTTCAGATCTTATGGTATTTTGTAGTGCTTCCAGGGTCATTTTTATCCTTATTTACAGTGTAATGAACAGTGAAGTCGCTTGGACTTTCTCTCTACCAAAAAGTTGCATCAGTCTATCATGGTCAAGTTTAACATACTGTTGTATCTTACGATACATAATCTTTACATCATCACTGTGAGAGA
Source organism: Sulfurovum sp. (assembly GCA_027081115.1). Classification (GTDB taxonomy): domain Bacteria; phylum Campylobacterota; class Campylobacteria; order Campylobacterales; family Sulfurovaceae; genus Sulfurovum. The sequence continues at coordinate 20,069 of JALWLD010000046.1, read as the reverse complement.
TAGAGTGAAATTCATTTTCAAATTTTTCCAGGGTCAGAAGATTTTTTTTACATCGGTTCCTCTGTGTACGATTCAGGATGAGAGAAGCATGTTCTTCATGAAGTCTTCTCTTGATCCTGCGGATACGTTGAAAAAAACAACTCAATTCTCTTTCTAATTCACGGTTATGACACATATCAATTGAAGTAAGATAATACATTGTTCACTCCTTCATATGCATTTAAACTATTATAAAGTGTCAATCCTTAATGTTCTATATTTTTTATCCTTAAAATATTACCCATATCAGGGCTAATTTCATACTGATGCCAGTTTTTTACATTTTCTATTTCAGAACCTATGCCAAAATAGAAGTCATCATTCAAAAGCTCAAAAGAGCGTGCAAAACTTTCAGATTCAAAATAAAACAACTCTTTCCATCTGTCTAAGGTATCTCTTTTTGCATACATCACGGCAATTCGTTCATCTATCTCACTGTAACACAAAATGTAAACATACTTATCTCTTACCAATATATCCCAAGGTGTATAAACCTCAGGAATATCTATTCTATCTACTTTAAGACTATTTTTTCAAGTAGTGTTGCTATATAGACAGCAAAAGGTTTACTGTGAATATCATAATGCAAATATGCACCAATGTAGATAGCTCTATTTCCAAGCTTTTGAGAACGTATAATCTTTGTAGATTTGTTAGGTATCAAATAAGTATCAGGAAACATCACTTCTGGCGTTAATTTTTCTCTAGCAGCAAAACCCTTATCTTTTATATATTCTCCCACACTAAAATACTCCATACTCTTATGGACAGGCCATTTCTTTACTATTTTGGGAGGGGTAAATGATTTACATGCATACAACTTGTGATTTAATTCTAAGAAACTATAAATTCTGTTGTAAGAAAAACCAAGGTTCTCTACCTGCCAACTTTTAGCTTCATTGGTAGAGAAAGCAATGGCACTTTGGTTATTTAAGCCAAGCCCTACAAAGAGTTTGTCATCAAAAGAAACAATATCGAGTACATGCAAAGCATTGGGGATATTTCTATATTTTTTCCATTTCCCACTTACATCTCTGCTATAAATATTTCCAAAAGTCCACTTCTGTGTTGCATCATGTCCCGGTATATACAACTTTTCATTAATAACCCTAAAACGGTCCACTTGTTCTTCTGCTACCGTGTACTCTTTTTGAAAGGTATCGTTACAGGGATTAAAACTATAGACAGGAACTCTGCCTGCATTGGGTGCGGGACCTTTATTAGAACTGTTTCCCGCACCTAAAAACACTCTCCCTGCAAATACCTGCATATCCCATATATTTCTTGCATATACATAGGCATCACTCTTGTATATCTTACGATAGGGATTACCTAGGAATTCTACTTGTTTTGACACATCTGTAGTAGCACTGAGGATTGAACAAAAAAGTAAAAGTACAATACCCTTCTTTAAGAAGAACAACTCAATTTCCTGTTCTTAAATTCTTCAGGTGTTGTTCCAGCCCATCTCTCAAACTTCTCATGTTCTGCATAGGGATCATGTGCAATAGTAAAAAGATCATCAACCAAACCATAATCCCCCTCTTCTGCGGCATCAATAGCTTCTTGTAAGATATAATTCTTCAGTACATACTTCGGATTGGTTTTTAACATCTTGGCATGTCTCTGTTGTGTAGTTGACGTGTTTTTTTCCAAGCGTATATCATAATCATCAAGCCAATCATTCATAGGTGTATGATAAAGACCCAGTTTTAAAAGTGCTTTTCTATCTCCATCATAACGACTCAACGTTCTAAAAAAGAGCGTATAATCCACAGATAAGCCCTGCAATACACCCAATAAATGCTTAATAAGATTCAAGTCTTCATCACTATGGGTATCTAAACCAAATTTTTTACTCATTAACAAAAGATAGTGTTGCATATAAAATTTTGAATACTTGCCCATAATTTTCTCTAACTCTTCAGTTTTAACCAATGGAGCCAGTGCAACCATAAGTGCTCTTAAATTCCACTCTCCCACATTAGGCTGTGAACCAAAACTATAACGTCCATACTGGTCCGTATGATTGCAGATATAGTTAAAGTCATACTCGTCCAAGAACGCATATGGACCATAGTCTATGGTTAATCCTGCTATAGACATATTGTCTGTATTCATCACACCATGGTTGAAACCAACTGCCTGCCACTCTGCCATAAGTCTGGCTGTTTTTCCTACCACTTCAGCAAAAAAGTAAAAGTATTTATTCTCTTCATCAACTAAATGAGGGTAAGACTCAACAATGGCATAGTCAGCCAGTGCTTCCAACTCTTTGTATTTCTTTTTATGTGCAAAATACTCAAAGGTACCAAAGCGCACCCAGGAAGGCGAAACACGCAAGACAATGGCACCCTTCTCCCACTCTTGTCTAAATACAGAGTGTTTTGAGCCAAGCAGTGCCAAAGCTCTGGTTGTCTCAATACCTAAACCATGCATCGCTTCAGACATCAGATACTCACGTATAGAAGAACGCAATACGGCACGTCCATCTCCAGAACGTGAATATTTGGTTTGTCCTGCACCTTTGAGCTGCATATGTAAACCATTGAGTGTACCAATATTAATGGCTCGTCCATCCCCTAGTCGCTCTACAAAAAAACCAAACTGATGCCCAGCATAACACATGGCAAAAGTATCAGAACCTTCTGGTTGCAAAGCACCGTTTACAAACGATACAAAGGCTTCACTTTTAAGCTCCTCTTTGTCTATATCAAGCAGTTCAGCGACAGATTCATTGGCATGTATAATAAATGCTTCATTTAATGGTGCAGGTTTGACACGATCATGACACTCATCAGGAAGGTTCAAGTAGGGATTGGTCAGTTTTATTTCATTTAATTTCATCTCAACAATATACTAACCGAAACTTTAAAGTGACTTAGGAGTATAATACACCCAATTAATTTGTAAGGATATATCTATGGGTAGAGCGTTTGAATACCGTAAAGCAGCAAAAATGAAAAGATGGGGGACCATGTCAAGAGTCTTTCCTAAACTTGGGAAGATCATTACCATGGCAGCCAAAGAAGGTGGTATGGACCCGGACATGAATCCTAAGCTTCGTACAGCTATCCTCAATGCTAAAGCACAAAACATGCCAAAAGACAATATTGATGCCGCTGTAAAAAGAGCTGCTGCAAAAGATCTTGCCGACATTAAAGAGTTAACCTATGACGTCAAAGCAGCACATGGTGTACAGCTCATTGTTGAATGTGCTACAGATAACAATACAAGAACCGTTGCCAATGTGAAAGCTATCTTGGTACGTAACGGTGCAGAGATGCTGACTTCAGGTTCATTAAACTTCATGTTCACAAGAAAATGTGTCTTTGTCTTTAACAAAACAGATGACATGGACCTCGAAGAACTGGAACTGGAACTCATCGACTTTGGTCTTGAAGAGATAGAAGAAGATGTAGAACCTCAAGAAGATGGCGAAGATATTAACATTGTAAGGGTATTTGGAGACTTTACCTCATTTGGAGAACTTTCAAAAGCATTAGAAGACATGAATGTAGAAGTGAAAAAAGCAACATTGGAGTACATTGCCAATACACCTATAGATCTTTCAGATGAACATATGGAAGAGCTAGAGACACTCATCGACAAACTCGAAGAAGATGAAGATGTACAAACTGTGTTTACGAACATAAACTAATTAGTGCTCCCTTAAGAGAGCACCTCACATATTAAAATGGGTAAATGCCCATTTTAGTGCTTTCCATGTTTTTCTACAAATTCCTCATAGTCACCCTCAAAATCAATCACTGTACCATCTTCATTTAACTTAATGATACGGTTTGCAAATGCATCGATGAGTTCTCTGTCGTGTGAAACACAGATGACACCTCCTTTGTAGTTGTGCAGTGCTTCACCCAATGCAACAATCGCTTCAAGGTCAAGGTGGTTGTTTGGCTCATCCATGACTAAGAAGTTTGAAGAGTCCATCATAATCTTTGAAAGCATGACACGATGTTTTTCTCCACCAGAACATGCATCGATTTTTTTCTTCTGTTCTTCTCCTGAAAACAACATACGTCCCAATGTTTTTCGAATATCATCAATATGCCATTTAACATCAAAACCTTGAATCCACTGCGGTAACTCTTCATCACCGACCACAAGATCTGTTGTATTTTGAGGGAAATATGAATGTGTAATAGTTTGACCCCATTTAAAAGTTCCAGAGTCTGCTTCAATCTCTTCCATAAGGATCTTAAGCAGTGTTGTCTTACCTACACCATTCGTACCAATAAGCGCAATCTTGTCACCCTTGTTGATCTTGAAAGTAAGATTTTCAAATACAGTCTCACCATCATACGATTTGGATAAACCTTCCACTTCAAGTACTTCATTTCCAATGTCACGATGTGCCTTGAACATAATAGACGGGTCACGTCTGGAAGAGAGTTTAATAGCTTGTACATCCAGTTTATCCAACTGTTTTTGTCTCGATGTTGCCTGTTTTGCTTTTGATGCATTGGCTGAGAATCGTGCAATAAACCCTTCAAGTTCCTCTTTCTCTTTGAGTGCTTTACTTCTATCTGTCTCTGCCTGCTTGGCTATGAGATTTGCAGCGATATACCACTCATCATAATTTCCTGTAAATTCACGGATATTTTGGAAATCAAGGTCAAGAATATGTGTCACAACACCATTAAGAAAGTGTCTGTCGTGAGAGATAACCATCAGTGTACCTTCATGACGTTTCAACTCATTTTCAAGCCATGAGATCGTCTCCATATCAAGGTTGTTCGTAGGTTCATCGAGTAGTAGGATATCTGGCTTGAGGAAAAGAACCTGAGCAAGTAGAATTTTGAACTTGTCTCCACCTGTAAGTGATGACATAAGCTCTCCATGCTGTTCTACAGGAAAACCAAGAGACTGGAGCAGTTTTTCAATTTTAACATCTGACTCATACGTTGGGTCTTCATCTGCACAGATCATTTCAAGTTCACCCAGACGGTTATTTACTTCATCTGATTCAAAATCACCTTCCATGTAGAGTTTTTCTTTCTCTTTTTGCGCATCAAAAAGTTTTTTGTTTCCGTAAAGTACAGCGTCAGTCAGTGTATACTCTTCAAAAGCATACTGGTTCTGAGAAAGCATACCCAGTTTAAGACCCGGCTGTAACTGTACTTCACCATCACTTGGCTCCAACTCTCCAGCAAGGATCTTCATAAATGTTGATTTCCCTGCACCATTGGCACCAATAAGTCCATAGCGCTTTCCAACATCCATAGTCATGTTGATCTTGTCGAAAAGTACTCTCTTTCCGTAACGTTGTGTTAAATTTACTGTACTTAGCAAATGGTATCCTTCATAGATAATATAGTTTTAATTAATGCGATTTTACCCAAAACTTCTTAATGATCTAAAAACGGTATCGAATAAATTTTTTAGTATAATCGTCAAAATTATTTCATTGAGGAAAAAAGTATGCAAAGACGAGATTTTTTTAAAAAAGCGATAACTGTTGCAGGTTCAGCAGCTATTGGTAGTACTACACTTGAAGCAAAAGAAGCTGCAGAGACAGTACATCCTGTAGACAACCAAAAAGTTTCAGAAATTGCTTTTCCTCAAAAAAGACCACTCATCACATATTCTGACAGACCACCACTTTTGGAAACACCAAGAGAAGTCTTTACCACTGCCCTCACCCCCAATGACCTTTTCTTCGTACGTTGGCACCTACCCATCATCCCAACATACATCAACCTAAGAAAATTCTCAGTAACAGTAGAGGGTGCAGTCAAAAATGAGATAAAGATCTCTCTTCATACACTTAAAACAGAGTTTAAAGCCGTAGAAGTCACTGCTGTTCTTCAATGTGGAGGAAATAACCGTACCGCTTTTAAACCAACCACTTCGGGTATTCAATGGGGTGTGGGTGCTATGGGTTGTGCCAGATGGAAAGGGGTACGTTTAAAAGATGTACTGCAAAAAGCAGGACTTGAGGAGGGTGCTTCATGGGTTGGCTTTAACGGAGAAGAGAAAGCGGTTTACAATGAAACTGCTGACTTTATACGTGAAGTAAAAATCGATGAGATACATGATGACATTATCCTTGCATACGAGATGAATGGTGAAGCACTACCTTACCTCAACGGATACCCATTAAGGCTCATCATCCCCGGTGTCTACTCAGATTCATGGATCAAGATGCTCTCTCACATTACAGTAACCAAAGAGAGACAAAAACTGCACTTTATGGACCATGCCTACCGCATACCAGACAATGCGTGTGAATGTGAAACACCAGATAATCTGGCTGCAGAGACAAAACCTATTGAAAAGATGAATGTAAACTCTCTCATTGGCTACCCACAAAGTGGCATAAAGATTAAACAAAGTGCAGAACTTATTGTCAGAGGTATTGCTTTTGATGGTGGGCATGGCATAAAAACCGTACAAATTTCCACAGATAATGGTGCAACATGGAATGATGCAACACTTGATGACGGAAGCCAAGGCCCATATGCCTACCGTGCTTTTAGCTATACTCTAAAACCGCAGAGCAGTGGTACACTAAATATTCTCTGCAAAGCAAGCAATAAAAAAGGTGAGATCCAGCCTTTTGCAAAAGATATCAAATGGAATCATGGTGGCTACAAATACAATGGTATTGATGAAGTAACTGTAGAGGTGGTATCATGATGCAACTCTTTAAAAAACTTTTTAAAAAATCTTTCATAGTAACTAGCTTTACAGGAACTATCCTCTTTGCAGGTTCAAACACAGGTATTACCATTCCATACGTCGATTTTCCTATGAAAGAGGGAAAAGGAATCTACTCCACAAAAGGTAAATGTAATATGTGTCACTCTTTTGGATATGTTATCAATCAAGGACCACAGTCTAGAAAATTCTGGTATGACAAGGTCATCAAAATGATCACCGTTTTTAAAGCACCTATCAAAACAAAAAAAGATATAGAGACTGTGACTAATTACCTGTTTGAAAATTATGGAAATGGGGAGTTGGAGTAGACTAAGCTCTACTCTGGACTACTTCAATAACTCTACTATATTCTCTATAGGTCTCCCTATAGCTGCTTTACCATCCTTCACTACAATAGGACGTTCTATAAGCTTAGGGTTAGTTACCATTGCTTCAATGAGAGCTTCTTCATCGGTAACATCTTTTAAACCTAACTCTTTATAGACTTCTTCTTTGGTTCGCATAAGTTCTCTAGCAGTCATTCCTAACATTTTTAATAACGCTTTTAACTCTTCTTTACTTGGAGGTGTATCTAGGTATTTTACTACCTGAGCATCTACACCTTGTTCTTCTAGTAGTGCTAAAGTATTTCTTGATTTACTACATCTTGGATTATGGTATATTTTTATTGACATGTGTGTTCCTTGTTTAATTATTCAGTTTTTATTATGTAGTGTTACAATAGCCTCATCTACCCCACAGATAAGCTTCTCATCTTTTCCATCATAAGGAATATTGAGAAGTAGATAACGCACAGCATTAATCCGTGCGCGTTTTTTGTCGTTGGCATCTAGTTCACACCATGGCGCATGCTCTGTTCCTGAGATATGGAACATTTTATCACGTAGTATTTCATACTCATGGTATTTAGCCATAGACTTGTAGTCAAGCTCTGAGAGTTTCCAGCTTTTAAGTGGGTTGGTTTCTCTGTCTTTTATACGGTTTTCCTGTGTCTCTTTTGAGATATTGAGGTAAAATTTAAAAAAGAGTATGCCATCATCTACCAACATTTCTTCAACACCATTTACCTGTTTATAGAAGTGCTCATGCTGATCTTGTGTACAGAAACCAAAGATCTGTTCTATACCTGCCCTATTGTACCAGGATCGATCAAAAAAGACGATCTCTCCGGCATTAGGTATCTGCTTGAGGTGCCGTTGAAAATACCACTGCCCAAGCTCCTTTGAGTTGGGTTTTGGTAAAGCGACTGAACGTGCTTCTCGGGGGTTTAAATAAGAGTTAAACTCTTTGATCGTTGAGCTCTTCCCCGCTGTATCCATACCCTCAAAAATAACCAAAAGACGTTTTTCATTGTCTATGATCCACTTTTGCAGTTTTACCAACTCATACTGAAGACGTAAAGACTCTTTTTCATAAAATTTCGTCTCTATATTGCCATTCTTTTTAAATACTTTTGAATGTGCATTTTCATACTCTGGAAGCTTTTTTGTATAGATTGTTTTTTGCTTTTTCATGATTCATCATTACCGTTATTTTTTGTTTTGGTATTGGACTGCATTGCCAATCTCGCTTCTGTTTCAAGTTTCATAAGAAGACGGGCATTATTGACATGCAGTTTACTGTTATCTTCTTGTAAAGATTCAAAACGCTCTTGCAGTAACTTATGCTCTTCTCGAAGTGTTTCATGTTTGTCTTGCATATGTTCAAATTTGGACTGTGTCTGTCCTTGTAATTTTTCAAGCTCATTGGAGCTTTTTTGTAAAGCAGTTAAACTCTCTTCTGTGTGTGCCAATTTCTCTTTGGTTTGGGTAAACGACTGAAGCTCCTGTGCATTTTGTGCCTCTTTTATTTTCAGAGTTTGTAACTCTTTTTGAAGCTCAGCTATTTGTGCTTCTTTCTCCTGGTTATCAATTTTTGTATTGATGAAACGGTCTTTATAGGCCTTCACTCGCATACTCGTAATAACCACCATCAAAACAATAAAAAGAAGTACAACAACAGCCATGGCGGCAGCAAGCATATAGTTAGAGTCATTTCCTATTTTACAAAGTAAATCATTCATATTATCCCCTTATAAAATCATATGTTTTTGGTTGTATACATCTCATAATCTTGTCTGAGAGTTTACCCTCTCCATACTTAATACCTGTAAATGAAATTTGTACTTTATTGTCAAGATCATCAAAATAACCTACGGCTTTCATCTTTCTGTTTTCATCTACCAAAATAGTATATTTTTTTCCATTGTAACTTGCCAAATAGATATTGTCTTTATGTAATTTTGCTTTTTCCAAAATCTTGGAAAGATTAAACCCTTTGTTAATACGATATTCAGACACCTGTTCGAGATCATGGTCAACCACCAGAAGCTCTTCTCCATTGGTACAGACCTCTTTTTTTGTTGGTTTTGTATAGGTCCACTTCAGTTTGACACCTTCTGAGAAGTAGACTTTCCCCGCATAATTAATTACTTTTTTCTTTGGATTTGTGATTTTTTGTATAAAGTCTGCTTGGAAATTTTGAGGAATGGAAATAGACTCTGCGAAAAGAGATAGACCCATAATAGATAATAATAAAAATGCTCTCATTTGTATCCTTTTTAATTGTGATGATTATATAGAAAAGTACCAAAAATACCACTTGTCTACCTGGAGATTATTTCAAAAAATAGTGAAACAACAGTGGATGATCAAGCTTGCAGAGTGTATATCGTTTTAGATAACTGACTATTAATCACTTTTTAGATAAAATAAATTCCATTAATCAAAACCGTAAAGTAGGCAAATAAAAATGATAAAAAGTGTTCTAAAAATCTTTGGTACCCAAAATGATAAAATTGTTAAAGGCTACCTCAAAAAAGTCAAAAACATCAACGTCCTTGAATCCAATTATGAAAAAATGAGTGATGATGAGCTAAAAGCTGCATTTACCACACTCAGAGAATCTGTACAAAATGGGGAAAGAACACTAGACGATGTGCTGTATGAATCATTTGCTATTACCAGAGAAGCAAGTAAAAGAACCCTTGGACTAAGACACTATGATGTACAGATGGTCGGAGGTATGGTACTTAACGATGCAAACATTGCAGAGATGAAAACAGGAGAAGGTAAAACACTTGTTGCCACACTTGCAGTTGTTCTCAATGCCATGACAGGTAAAGGTGTACATGTGGTTACCGTGAATGACTACCTGGCCAAAAGAGACAGTGAAGATATGGGACGTCTCTATGAGTTCTTAGGCTACACGGTAGGATGTCTTACTGCTGAGATCCATGATGATATGGGTAGACAGGCACAATATGCTGCCGATATCACTTATGGTACCAATAACGAATATGGTTTTGATTACCTTCGTGACAATATGAAAGTACGTGCAGAAGAGAAAGTACAGCGTGAGCATTACTATGCCATCGTAGATGAAGTGGATTCGATTCTCATTGATGAAGCCAGAACACCACTTATCATTTCCGGTCCGACACAAAGAGACCACAACCACTACGCAAGAGCAGATGCCATTGCCAAGCAGATGGAACGTGGAGAAAAGATAGATACGAAGCCAGGCGAAGATGAGCAAACAACCGGAGACTTTATTGTTGATGAGAAGAACAGAACCATTGTGATGACAGAACAGGGACTTCAGAAAGCACAAGATCTTTTTGAAGTAGAAAACCTTTACTCTTTGGAGAATGCAGCACTTTCTCATCACCTTGACCAGTCACTCAAAGCACATTACATTTTTGAAAAAGATGTAGATTATGTGGTACAAAACGATGAAATTATCATCGTTGATGAGTTTACAGGAAGACTCTCTGAAGGACGTAGATACTCAGAAGGTTTACACCAGGCACTGGAAGCAAAAGAGGGTGTAGCCATACAAGAAGAGTCACAGACACTCGCTGAAATTACCTACCAAAACTACTTTAGAATGTATGAGAAACTAGCCGGTATGACAGGTACAGCACAGACTGAAGCCACAGAGTTTTCACAAATTTATGGTCTAGATGTCATCTCTATTCCTACCAATGTACCTGTTGAGCGTATAGACAGGAATGACCTTATCTATAATACAGAGCGCGAAAAACTCGATGCTGTGGTACGTAAAGTAAGAGAGTACCATGCAAAAGGACAACCCGTACTCATCGGGACAGCTTCTATTGAAAAATCTGAGATGATCGATGCAAGACTGAAAGCAGAAAAGATCCCTCACAATATGCTCAATGCAAAAAATCACGAGCAGGAAGCTGAGATCATTAAAAATGCGGGACAGAAAGGTGCGGTAACCGTTGCAACCAATATGGCAGGACGTGGAGTAGATATTAAAATAGACGATGAAGTAAGAAGTCTTGGCGGATTGGCCATTCTTGGTACAGAAAGACACGAAAGTAGACGTATCGACAACCAGTTAAGAGGTCGTTCAGGTCGTCAAGGTGATCCGGGTGAAAGTCAGTTCTTCTTGAGTCTAGATGACAACTTACTGCGTATTTTTGGCGGAGAGAAGATCAGAAACATCATGAATAAACTCGGCGTAGAAGAGGGAGAGTATATTGACTCCAAAATAGTTACACGTTCGGTTGAAAAGGCACAAAAGAAAGTAGAGAACCAACACTATGAATCAAGAAAACATATTCTTGAGTATGATGATGTTGCCAACCATCAGCGTAAAGCTATCTATGCCTTTAGAAATCAACTGCTTGATCCTGACTTTGATATTGATGCAAAAATCAAAGATAACCGTAGAGAGTACATAGACCATCTTCTTTCTGAGTGTGAGATCTTTGACGGTATGCCTTCAGAAGATTTTGATATAGAGAGACTTGCAGCACTCATTCGTGAAGAACTTCATATTGAACTTGATCATGAACACTTTAAAGGTAAAGAGCCTGATGAGCTCCACGCAATGATCACCGAAATGATGGAAAACCTTTATGAAGAGAAAATGTCTCAACTTGATCCGGAGCAGAGACAAGAGATCGAGCGTATCTTATACCTTCAAGTACTTGATCCACAATGGAGAGACCACCTCTATGAGATGGATGTCCTTAAAACCGGTATTGGTCTTAGAGGGTATAATCAGAAAGATCCACTTACAGAGTACAAGCAGGACTCTTACAAACTCTTTACCGATCTTGTAGAGCGTATCAAACTCGAAGCAGTAAAAGTACTGCACCTGGTACAGTTTGACTTTACCTCTCCAGGAGAGGAAGAAGCAGCAGTTGAACAGATACGTGAAGAGCTTGAGAGTGAAGTAGCCGATGCACAACTTAATCAGTCTTATGAAGAGGGTGTGATTGCTGAAGATTCTGCTAAACTCAAACCTATACAAGGCACTAAAAAACCAAAAAGAAATGATCCTTGTCCATGTGGTTCAGGAAAAAAATATAAAAACTGCTGTGGACAGAGCGGCCCCAAGAAAGGTCTCTTGGCGTAATGTCCAAAAGTATCTCCAAGCCTAACAAAAAATTTGTTAGGCACATCATTAAACACTATCTGAAATACGATAAAGAAAATCCTTTTATATTTATCTCTGCAATACTTGCATTTTTAGGTATTGCAGCAGGTGTGATGGTTTTAATGATCGCCATGGGTGTGATGAATGGTACACAAAAAGAATTTTCCAAAAAACTTTTTGTGATGAATTACCCCATTACCCTACTCCCTATTGAAGAGAATGCCACAACCGATACTTTGGTAGAAAGACTTACAAAAAAGTTTCCACAGTTTAAGATATCTCCTTACTACACAACCCAGGTCATTACCAAAAATGAAAATGCTGTACAGGGTTCACTTCTCTATGGTGTAGACTATGACAGAGAAGCAGCCATTAATCACGTTTTCAAAGAAGGTCGTGGAGATTCTACCAACAAATTCAGAATTGTCATAGGTGATGCCCTCTCTTTTGAGATGAATGCACCTAAAGGTAAAAAAGTTACCCTCTACTTTTCAGAACAGCAAGCCATTGGTTTTGGTACCATGCCTCTACAAAAACGCTTCATTGTAGATGGTGTTTTTGATTCAGGACTCAAAGCCTATGACAAAGCCATTATGTATACCTCCCTAGAAGCTTTTGAAAAGTTACTTAAACGTCAACATGGTGTCTATGATGGCTTGCATATTTATACAGAAGATCCTGTCAAAGAGATAGAAGCACTACGTGCTTTCCTCCCTGAAAATATCATTGCAGAGGGATGGTGGCAACAAAATGGAAATTTCTTTGCAGCCATGGAAATGGAAAAAAAAGCACTATTCTTGGTACTTCTTCTTATTATCTTAGTAGCCTCACTGAACATCATCTCTTCACTTTTGATGACCGTAATGAGTAGAAGGTCTGAAATTGCTCTCATGCGTACTCTGGGTGCCACAAAAACAGAGATAAAATCCATCTTCTTTAAACTGGGTCTCATCATTGGTTCAGCAGGAATTATTGCAGGTACGATACTTGGTGGCTTTGGTATCTGGGTATTGACCACCTTTGACATTATCTCTATGCCTGAAGATGTCTATGGTACCAGTAAATTACCTGTTGACCTCACTTTAAGTGATTTTTCTTTTATTATTTTAGGGACTTCGTTTATCATTTTGCTCTCAGCACTCTACCCTGCAAGAAAAGCGTCTCAAACAGACCCGCTCACCGTACTACGTAATGAGTAGTCAGGGAGCCACACGGTTAAATATATTTGGCTTTTTGACTTTTGGTGTTACTTTCTTTTCAGGTTTTTTCTCTTGATTTAAAATATGTGCCGGTGACTGTAGTGTACGTTTGATAATGTCAAGCGGTAACTTGAGCATCTCTTTTGTTGCAGATGTTTTTACAACCGGTTTGGATAGAGAGCCTGTAATGCTTAACCCAACTGTCATACTTTTGTCTTTTCCCATCAAAATGTAACCAAGAAGCGGTACAGACCCTACTACTTTACCAAACTCTCTAGCTGTTTGTATGGCCAGGTTCATTTTAATAGTATTGAATTTTAGATTGATCTCACCTTTTCCTACGATATCAGCAGAAGTACCTTCAATGTGAATCATATCAAAAATAATTCGATCACCTATTTTTCTATATTTGGCAAGGCCATGCTTTATGGTAAACCCTTTTTTGGAATACCCGGGTTTACTCAAGGTGGCTAAAGCAGGCAGTGTATTGATGAAGGCTAAGGTATTGTTATAAGCTTTAAAATCACGCATGACCCCACCCTCAATAATTACTTCACCATGCATCACTTTATCAGGATCTCCATGTGCTTTAAAGGTATACCTCCCACCTTTTAATCCCTTAAAATTGATAAGTGGGTGCAACAATGCATCTTTAATCTTTATGGCCTCTATATGAACTTTTTTACCCTTTTTGATAAACCTTACTTTGTCTTTTTTTAACGTACCTACAGCATTAATATTTCCATTTATATTACCTACGATTTTATAGTTGTCCGTTACAAGAGTATACTCTTTGTATCTAAGCTGACTGTTTTTTCCCAAGATGGTAAGATCTTTGGATTTTTTAGACTTACTGGTTGATTTAACATTTTTACGTGAATCAAAAAATGCTTTGAGGTCTATATTGAGATTATTGACACGTATCATTGCTTTGGCAATATTTATATTTAAACGATTATCAAATGCATGGAGAATAAACTGCCCCTTAGATACCTTGCCTTTACAGGGGATACGTGTATGACATACATTCTTCTTGTCGTAGAAAAAACATGCGTTACGTTTTAAAATACCATTAAAGCTGTAGGTAACAAAATCTTTTGTTACTATCTCCATAGATCCACCATCCATCTCTATATCATCTATATGAATATAAGGCTTAATCGTGTTTAAATTTGAAAGCTCGATAGTATATATTTTATCTTTTCGTAAAAGCTTTGCATTGAGTGTAGGTATCTCTATGGTATGTTTTTCATAATTGATTTTCATCACTAAATTTTTATTTTTAAGCACAAAGAATTTCTCTTTTTTACTACCAAATGCCAAACGATCTACATTCACTTTAAGATCGGCTATTTTCTTTTTTAACTTTATTGTTCCATTGACAACACCTGCATACCAACTCTCTTTTAAGACGATATTTCTCAGTGTCACTACACCCCTTGAATAGTGTACTTTTCCCCGCAATACAGGCAGTTTTATATTTTTATTTATAGTAAGGAGCCCTTTTGACAACATTAAATCAATATCTACTTCTACCTTATGTTTTGCTTTCTCCTTAGCACTTTTATACTTCTTTTTTAAAGGAATAATCAACTTAATATCACCTCTTAGCTCTTCTCCTTTTTCTAGCACAGGTATCTTGAGTTTATAGGCTTTTAATATCTTTTGTACTGTTGCATCCAACTGACTTTTTACCTTCAAGTCAAGATGCAACAGTGCTATCTTTCCTTTTTTCATATTGGTAATAGAGACCTTTGATCCATTCAAATCTCTGTTTTTATAGCTTGGGTTTTCAAGGTCAAAATATAAAGCTCTGTTCTCAAATCGAAGTTTAACTTTTTTGGCAATTACAGGTGCCAATCCATCTTTAAAATTTATTTTAACCTCATTGAGAGTAGCATCTCCCCTGAGAGATTCAACATCAACTTTTAACTTTTTATCAACAATGCTTGCTTTTCCCACAAAAGAGTCCAATTGATACTGTTTGGCTTCTACTCTACCCGAGATCCAAGGTTTGATGACCTCTTTAATAGGAAGTTTGGCAGTAAGTGTTTGGAGGTCTGTAAAGATATCACTTTTTACAGCAAAAGAGATATCATCATTCTCTTTAAAAGCAGCAAAGTTTCCAGAAATGTTATAGGCCTCAAACGCACCTTCAGTCTCAAGCCGGTCTTTGTTCAGAAAATATTTTAACTTACCTGTAATATTTATCTTCTCTTTTTTGATATAGAATAAAGAGATATCGGCAATGAGTTTTTTACCTTTTCGCTCTATATTTCCAGCAATCTCATAATCATCGGAGTTGATGTAGAGTACATTATCTGAGAAAAGAAAATTAAAAGTATTATTTTTAAAATGGATGTCTCTAAGATCGATATATTCAAAATAGCTAAAGAGATATTTGATTCTATCAAAAGTACGATCAATATTGTCAAAAGAGGGTTTGGCTTTGGTTTCTGGAATAATGATTTTATTGGCTGTAAGTGTAAGCTTTTTATCGAGTTTAATGTATAATCCGTCAATCTCGTACTGACCAAAGACCAGTTTATCTGTTTGTATACCATACAATAGCCAGCCAAAGAGTGCAAAGAAAAGGACAAGTAGAAAAATGAGTGTATCACGCAATACCACATGGAGAACATGGATCGTATGGGCAGAAAACATTGCACTCGTTTTGATCATCTCTTTTGCCTTTTACACAACTCTCCCTGTGAAGACAACACAAACACTCTTCATCCCCCAAGGCTCTATTAGAAATATTATATCACAACTGACCAAAAAAGGGTACGAACTCTCTTTCCTTGATGGCTACATTCTACGCTTTATGGGCTCTCCTCAAAGTGGATGGATACATATAGGTAAAAATGAACTCAACCGCATTGATTTTCTCTATAAACTAACCAATGCAAAAGCAGTCATTAACAAAGTCACTCTCATACCTGGAGAGACCTCAGAGATCTTTTTCAAAACCCTTGCAAAAGAGTTGAAACTAGATGCTGACAAACTTGATAAATACTACAAAGAATTCTCCCCTTACCCGGAAGCAGGTATCTATGCAGATACCTACTATGTACCTTATGGGATCAAAGAGAAACATCTGATGAGTTTTCTTGTACGGGAATCAGAAAAAAAGTATAAACAGTTCTCAGAAAAAATTTATGGCAACTACGACCAAAAGCAGTGGCTTAATGTATTGGTCATAGCTTCTATCATACAAAAAGAAGCGGCAAACAATGCAGAAATGCCCATGGTCTCCTCTGTTATACATAATCGTCTGAAAAAAAGGATGCGTTTACAAATGGATGGGACACTCAATTATGGGAAATACTCTCATATAAAAGTAACACCTAAACGTATTAAAGAGGACAACTCCACTTTTAATACCTACAAACATAAAGGTCTGCCAGCTTCACCTATAGGTGCGGTAAGTATCTCTGCCATTAAAGCGGCTATAAAACCTGCAAAAAGTAAACACCTCTACTTTATGAAAAATAAAAAGGGTACCCACGATTTTACAGATACATTCAAAGCCCATAGAAAAAATATAAAAAAAGCCAAATAAGCTTTAACTCATTTTATCTTTCCAGTAGTTTATCCAGGCTTTTCGTAGCTTTTGATTACTGATATGTTTATATTTTTTAGGTAAATTTCTTCTTAATTTTGTATAAGAATAACAAGACATCTTTTCATTCTTCACAATACACTTAAAGCCTGTAGCACCTTGCTGATGGCAACCATACACAGTAAAAGCATTGACTTCTATACCGTTTTCTTTTAAACATTTAACATTATCTGATAGCAGAGCCATGAAGATTTTGTCTTGATTTCTAGGATCTTTCCATTTAGAGTGATTGATATTGAGTTTTTTAGTATAGTGTTTTGCTGTTTTAGGCATGATCTGATATCTGCCATAAGCACCGGAGCTCTTATTGACAGTGGTATATTTTCCCTTGGGTGTTTCTACTTTGACTATCTTTTCGGCAATCTCATCCATCGATGGCTCACCGCACCCCTGTATGATGATAGAAGTAAGTACCATGACCATTAAATACATAGTGTTTTTCATGTATTATTTTCCCTTCCTCAGGTATATAACTATTGACTTAAAGTAATAAAAAATTTATCTACTTCACTATTTCCATATTAAAGTATATCAAAATATTTTCACTTTATACTCTAAGACTATATAAATATATAAATTTTTAATGACTTAGAGTAATATCTGCACAATATTTAAGATAAACATTACGATAAATCCTACTTTATACACCATTTTTTCATTTCTTTCTATAAACGAAAGATTCTTATCAAAGTAAGGTTTAACCTTTTGGGGGTTATTCATCTCAAAAAGCATCTCAGAGTAGTTATGATAACGTTTATCTGTATTGGTCTCTATGGCACGCAAAATGACACTTTCAAACCAGTCTGGAATTTTGGCATTGAACTTGGTAGGATGCTTGGGCGTTTTATCGAATGAAGGATTTTGAAAAGGTTCTATCTCACCAAAGGGGAACTTTTGGGTCAATGCTTCATACAGAGTCACACCTATTGCATAGATCTCTGTCTGCTCGGTTATAGGTGCCTGGCTGAAACGCTCTGGTGCCAGATAGGAAGGTGTACCTGCTCGGGAAACATTTGAGTACGCTTCTGTAATGCTTCCAAAATCTACCATTTTAAAGACAAATTTCTCTTTCCGTTTGGTTACAATGATGTTTTCAGGCTTGATATCTCCATGTACCAGGTCAAGCTTTGTAAGGAACTGTGACATTTTCAGTAAAAATTGTGCAAGTTCAATGGCCATATCTACAGTCAATGGTTTTTTAGCGATGAACTCTTTAAGAGAAATACCATCCACATAAGACATAATATAATAACGATGTGTACGCTTTTTTGGGACTACTGCTTTAGGAAAAAAGCCTGCTTTAAGCCGTTTTGCCATCCAAACTTCTTTAACAAAAAAGTCCAAAATACTCTCATCTTCCAAAGCTTCTATAGGAGCAAACTTCAAAACATACTGAACACCTTTGTTTACACAAAGCCAGGTACGGTTATTCTGGATAAGTGGTTTAACCAGCTTATAACCATCAATAACATCTCCCACTTTATACTTCTCTTCAATGATAAGATCTGTCTGCTTCAGTTTCAGTCTCGGGTCAAGCTCTTTAATTTCCAACACTACTGCTGTTGTATCATCTGGCAGTTTATCATCATGTTTTTTACTGGCTTTTTTGACTAAGAATGATGCACCCATGGGTAGACTTCCTGCCAATTCATCCTGAGAAAGTTCCGTATAGAGTCCATCTGAACACAGAAGTATCTGATCTTTTGCCTGAAGGTTGTTTTCAAAATAGTAAGGCTCTACCTCTTCTTCAAGTCCCATAGCCGATTCCAACACGCCTTCCATACCCTCTTCAT
Organism: Sulfurovum sp.; assembly: GCA_027081115.1. GTDB lineage: Bacteria > Campylobacterota > Campylobacteria > Campylobacterales > Sulfurovaceae > Sulfurovum. Next base: position 1,281 of record JALWLD010000046.1, on the reverse strand, counting down.
CGACCGAGTGGTCTGAAGAGAGTTGTGCAAACTGTCCGTTACGACTCAGGTAAATACGACTATCACCTACATTGGCACCAAAAAGCCTGTCTCCCTCAATGACTACAAGTGCCAAGGTCGTGACCAACTCTTCACGCTCATACTCTTCCATAGATTCCAGAAACAACACTCTGTTGATATTTTCAATAAAGTGTTTAATGGACTTCTCCATACTCCAGGACTTTGGTCTATTCTTCAAAGAGTGAACCAGAAAGTGAGATACCCGCTTTGCCGCTTCAGCTCCCTGCATAGCAGACCCCACACCGTCACAGACTACGGCAACAGTAATATTGTCCATCACCTTGATCTCAAAAAAATCATCCCCTTTGAGCTGTGTACCTTTAGCTAATGTAAATCCGGAAGTATCGATATTTTGCTTTGACATTGTGAGACCTTTGTCTTATTCTAAATTATATGATACAAAGTATGACATAATTTAAAATAAAAAATATTGTAGGAGAATTATGAAAGTGATGTCTGTGCTTGAGTATATGGTGCCTATACTCAAGCATAGATGCCAGATTTATGATTATATCATTCCTCCGGCTTTTGCACCCCAGGTCGTTCTCCATCTTGTTTTCACAAAAGAGAGTCCCAAGATCGCTACAAGTACAACTGCTGCAAAGATCAAGAATCCTGTCGAGTATCCGTCAAAAGCACCTTTTGACCACCCAAGTGTTTTAATGAGGGCTGTACCACCAAGACCACCGGCACATCCTACAATTCCTGTCATAATACCAATATCTTTTCCAAAACGCTGTGGTACCAGTTGAAAAACTGAACCATTTGCCATACCCAAACTTGCCATGACCAAGAAAAGTACTGCAATGGCTACAAAAAATGGTAAATCAACCAATGCCATGATAGCTACAAGTATTGCTACAGCACCATAGAAGAAATATAAAGCTTTTACCCCACCGATTTTATCAGCAATGTTTCCACCGACCGGTCTAAGCACTGCCCCTGCAAAAATAGTCAAGGCACCAAAATACCCGGCAATCACCTTTACATTTGGCTCATTAAATACATCTATACCAAAAGCCGACATATCTGCCTGATATGTGTTCATCAAATAGACTTTCATATAACCGGCAAAACCTACAAATCCACCAAAAGAGATGGCATAAAAGAGGTTAAACCACCATGTATCTTTATCACGCAGTAGTTTAAGATAATCAGAGACTTTTTTAGGTCTGGCTTTGTAGACAGATTCCGGTGCATTTTTTGCCAGAAAAAGGTAGG
>JALWLD010000045.1 GCA_027081115.1 Sulfurovum sp. | reverse complement strand
TTTTATAAGGTTTGACATGGGTATATCGTTTTATCTCAGTTGGCTTGTAATGTCGTCTATAGTCAAATGAAATAGTTCTTTTTTTGGTAATAGCCGTTTCTATTTGTTCAATCAAAGATGCTTTTTCGGAGATCTCCTCTACATCAATTCTAGTATAAAATGAAGTATTTACATACGGCTCTGTACGTTTCAAAGCATTTTGGGCTTTTGTATAAAATTTCCCACCAATATCTTCAGAAAAGCTGTCTAAAAGTTTTAGGGGTGCTGATATTTGAGTTTGAGTACTCTTTTGTTTGGCAAGTTTAAAGCGTTTACCATCCTCTGCGCGTACAACGCCATAATTGCCTTCCTGCAACTTTTTAAAATCTCTCTGAATGGTTTTTGTAGGAATTCCCCACTCTCTTGACAATGTAGTAATAGAGAGTGTTTCTCCATTTTTTAGCCTATCGAGTATGATATTGTGTCTTTGGTATTGTTGTAATTTTTCCATCATAAAATCTTTTTTGTATCATATGGACATTTAATGACCATGTTGCAGTATACCATTTCTCAGCGTCTTTGAAAAGGAAGATGACAAATAAATAAATGTGCCTGAAAAGATATTTTGTCAGGCTAAGCCAAATAAATTAAAGGATCAAGTATGAAAGAAAATGCAACATATCTGTTTAGACATTCAGATAATGGGTTTTATCACTCTCAAAGTAGATGGAGTACGATGGCACAGCTGGCATTAATTTATCTATCGAAAAATGCAAAAGATGGTTTATCGGTTTATCATTCACAAATAGTTAAAGAGCCTGCAGAATGGATTGCCAAATCAGATTTGACTTTGACCCCTGAAGGGTGGAGTGCAGACAATACAACCGTAGAAGGAAATATTAAATATTTGTTTAGGGAGGAGACTCCATCTTTGGAAAATGCAGGGGTATATCCCGATATTATTTATAAAAACGATAGGAAAAAGGAGATTGTACTCATTGTTGTCAGAACTATAGGACGTACACTCCGTGGACGAAAAAAAGAGGGTATGGATAACTTTGACAGATATAGTAAACTGGTAGCAAACATTAAAAAAGAGGGATGGAAATGCGAACTCTATTACCTCATGTCATACGGGCATGAAGATGAGGGTAATCAATGTGAGAATGGAAAAGTGGATGAGAACAAGCGTTTTCAAGATTGGAAACGTCTTGAGAAAATTGGTGGTAAGGTACTGTTGTGGGAAGAGATTTTTGCATCACTTATTGGCAGTGAACTTGAAAAGTATTTTTGTGATGATTTGAATAGATATACATTGATACCAGAATGGGTATAATCAATATGAAAAAGTTAAACGGGAGAAATAAATATGACCATCGCATTTGTATGCCCTTATAGTTTTTCAGACTATGTGGCAATTGAAAAAGCTCTGCTTGAAAATTCAGAAGTTGATACGATCCTTTGTGCAACGCCTAATGCCTGTAAACTGGTAAAGCAATTTGTTTCAAAATATGACCATATTTCACATAAGTGTGAAAATAGAGGAAGAAAAGTATTTAATTTACGAAAAATTGTTCAAATGGCAGATAAAGTTGTTTTGTTTGAATATAGTGATTACGATGGAGAGAAGTACTCTCTAACGCAAAAAGCATTGGCATATGCACGTGAGATAAAGCGTGAATTACAATATATTGAATATAACAGGAGTACACCGGTGAAAAATGCGACATATATGTTTGAGGGAGATAAAGGGTTTCATCATTCAGAAAGCAGATGGAATGCAATAGCACAGTTGGCATTTGAGTGGATGGGTAAAGCTGAAAATGCATTGGAGTTGAATGTATATGAATCTTCTTATCTCAATAAGACAAGTAAAAAGTGGTTAAGTCCTAAAGAAGAGCATCTTGATTTTAGTGGGATGAATAGTAAAAATACTATTGTAGAGGGAGGTTTGACACATACAGTTTTTGGTTTGAACGAATCTCAATGGAATAAAGATTTCAGTAATATAAAACCGGATATTGTACACATTGGAGAAGAACGGATAGTTATTGTTGAAGTAAAAACAATAGGAGCATCCGTAAAAGAGAATATGGATTTATATCAAAGATTGATTAAGTGTTTGGAAAAATATACAAGCAAAAGTGTTAGTCTGTATTATCTTTTGTCGTATGGGCATCGACCTAATTCAGATTGGACACATCTTGAAAATTATGGAAGCAATATACTTCTGTGGGAAGAACTCTTTTTAAAGATAAAAGATTCTGAGTTGGCACCATATATTCATCCCGATTTGGAACAATACACTTTAATGCCGGACTGGTTAGCTTAAAAGAGAGAAAATGGAGGCAAGCAAACAACAACTCAAACAAGCCCGACAAATTGTTTTAAAGCACAACAACTACTCCATTGCTTTTTTACAAAGAACACTGGGTGTTGGGTACAATCGTGCAGGTGTATTGATGGAGCAGATACAGCAGAATATGTGTATGCAAAGAAAAGCAACTTTGCGGCTTTATTCAAAAAAATATAAAAGATTCCGTTATGTCAGATGAGATAGATGATAGAGCCTTGCGGCATGAGTTTCTGTGTAAGATGGCAGATGAATGGAGGGTAGAAGAAACGCTTATACGAACATTTCCTGTGGCAGAGCGCATACTTAAAGGCTTGTTGTTAGAACATATTATTTGGGCAGATGAAATATTCATTAAGAACTTTCAAATGAAATATGAAAATCTTCATCTTTCTCCTTTAGAAGAAATCAATCTGCTAATGTATGAATCGGCTAAAATAGCCGGGGATGATGCTGTATATACCATTTATTCTGAAGCCATAAAAAATGAGTTATTTATCGATAGCTCTCGAATCAGCCTACTTGAAAAGGTTATTTTCTATTCACATATCTCTACACACGCTTTACAAATCTATTATCAGCTAAAAAAAGAGATTTTTTTACTACAGGATATTATTTCTCTTGCCAAATGTTGGAGATTTCTGTGTAGAAAGTACAATATAGTTGATGAAAATGAGATGAACATATTGATAAATCATGCTAAAAGAGCAACCAAAACAGAGATTGAAACGCTTTTCTTTTTACTTTTTCTTGCAGAATTTGGACATATATGTGAAGCTATGAAAAGGTTAAATGAGGTACTTGATGTGCTTGTAGAAAAAATCAAAAATGGTGAGATGGCTTATCAAGAAGTTCAAAGCTTGACAAAGAGACTTTTAGAGCAAAATAGTGATTACAATGACACAGTCAGTATGATGATAAACATGATTTGTAATAGACTGTTTGGAGTATTTTATGAGAATTAGAATAGATGAATATTTAGCAGAAATTGAAGAGCGCGAACAGATGTTGGAACAAAGGGCATGCAAACATTCTAAGGCACGTGGCTTTTCTACAAAAATGCCAAAATCGTTTTTTGAACATCCAATATATGAAGCATTAAATGACATTATCATCTGTAAAGATAGAAGAAGAGTCATGCCTAGAAGATGGGATGAACTTGAGATAGATTTTGAAGATAATTTTGTTAGAACCTTCCGTCTATGTAAAGAAAAAGTATATAAAGTATCTAATACTCACAACTATAACAAAATAAAAAACAAGAATGTATTTATTGCAGTACCCTTAAATAGTATGTTGTTTAAAAATATTTACGATGAGTTTAAAGAGCAGATTGATATATTTAGATTTGTACAGATTTCAAGAAGATTCATTCAGGAGAGTGGATATAGGGATAATCAAGATATACACAACTGCAATACAAAGAAGGTCATACAGTCTATTTTATCCATGCTAATCAGTAGAAGTTGGATAGATTATCAATCATGGATAGCTGACTATCAGAAATTTGATTTAGATCTTGATGAAGTGTTATCTGACATAGTACGATATATTGGAGATGAAGAGCTATTGGAGTTAATAGCTCACTTGAAAACTTTATAGTTTTGGTAATACATATTGAGGAAAAAGTTTTACATGAAAATTTTACACACAACAGATAAAGGTTTATAAACCCAAAAATTTCTCCACCTGTACTGTTATTCCTTCTTTCGTCAAGTCGTTCATCATGCCGTATGTTAACGCACCTCCGGCACCCACGCCCTCTTTGGCTTCTCCATCATCATAGAGTTTGAGTGCGGGATGTGTGGCCTGTGAGAAGTCAAAGTCACTGTAGCAGGCATTGACAGGGAAATTTGGCATTGCAAGCAGGGCGGCGATGTCGGAGTGGGCATCATCGGCAACCCATTTGGTGGTGGCAAGCATGGGTTTTAGGGTGTTTTGTTGGCGGTACTGGGGGTAGTGTTGTGTGATGGCATCGGCTACAAGCAGGGCAGCTGCCATCTGGGTACCGCCTGCAAGCACAACAGGGAAGCGGTCATCTACACCAAGCAGAAAACCGGCAACAAAAAGCAGCATGTTGTCACTGACTTTGCCAAGTTTGGCAAAGATATCTTCCGTATCTTCAATGCGCAAGAGTGCCTTGTCGATGGTGGTTTGTCGGATGTCGTTGGGGACATTTTTGAAACTGGAGCTAAAAAAGTTGCGTGCATCGAATCCGAGTGCCAATGCTGTAGCAGTTGCCGTGGTGGTGCCCGAAGGCACCGACTCGGCAAGGATGAGGTAGTCGTCTTGCAGGTCGTAGCTTTTTCCAAAGGCAACGCCTTTTTCAAAGACCGCTTTGGCGTCGATGTTGCAATCCTGGGCAATGTTGCTGCTTGGCGGAATATCGAAACGGTGTATAGGCGCATCGGTTTGGGGTGTGACCTTCAGTCCCAAGTCAAGCAGTTCGATACGGGCAAAAGGATGCAGCAGGTGCACCGCACGGGTGATGAGTGCCGGAGTGGGTACCCCTTT
>JALWLD010000044.1 GCA_027081115.1 Sulfurovum sp. | reverse complement strand
AATCTAGTGTAGCAAAACCTGTGGTGGTAAGCACTGAGGCTATGGTAAAGAAAGAGTGGGTAAAAGCATGAAATTGGTTGTCTTTGTCTATGACAATATCTGCACTGCCAAGCAGCAAAGAGAGTACGATAAAAATACCCAAATACCAAATGACCTCTTCTCGTTTGTACCCATCAAATCTACCAGAAGAAAAAAGTTTTAAATGTGCCAGAAAGTTGATACCAGAAAGTATCATAAAAAATGTAGTAATCCACACAATAAGACTAGAGTCATAATACCCCAAAGAAGCATTCTTCGTAGAGAACCCTCCTGTAGATATGGTAGAGAAGGCATGGTTAATCGCATCAAAAAAACTCATGCCTGCTACTTTAAGAGCCACTGCATCTACAAGGGTAAAGAGAATATAAATACCCCACAATCTAATGGCAGTATCTTTCACTTTAGGGGTAATCTTTTCCATTTTAATCCCTGTGGATTCTGCTTTAAACAGTGTCATAGACCCACTGGGGTTAATCAGTGAAAACAACCCGACACCCAGAACAATAATCCCCATACCACCCAACCAATGCATCAGACTTCGTAGATAGAGTATGGATTTAGGTAAAGATTCGATATCAGAGAAAATGCTTGCACCCGTAGTGGTAAATCCGCTGACTGACTCAAAGAAAGCATCGGCAAAAGTCACTTCTGTATAGAGCATAAAAGGGATAGCCCCTGCCACACCTAAAAGTATCCAGATAAGGTTGACAGAGAGAATACCTCCTTTGATGCTGAGTTTCATCGTATGCTTTTTAAGAAGTAAAAAGACCACAGCATTGACAAAAAAGAGTATGCTGTCAAAATAGATAAACTGTTGCATATTTTCGTCATATATCCACCCCATTAGAATCACCGTGAAAAAGAACAAACTCAATGCTATACCGATGGTAGAGACAAATTTAAAAACATTTCTTAAAGCGTATAAATCCACTGCTCTATCTCATCTTTATTTTCACACTCTCCAAAAGCAACCACAATGTCACCTTGAGTAAATGTCTCTATCTGTACCAAAGGGTACACCTTCTCATCTCTTAAAAGCAATACTTTTACTTTATCTCTCTTCATCCCTTTGATACGTTTTGAAATCAAAGTAGAATTCGGGTAAATTTTACGCATAAAAAGCATCCCCCGTCCTCCACAAAAATGTCTTTGAGAAACGATGGAACTTGAAGATATCTTTTCTAAAATAGCATAGTGTGCACCCGCTTTACTTCCACGCACAACCACTACACCCATCTTGTGCATGAGGTTATAATAATCTTTGTCATTGTTAACCGCTACCACTTTTTCTATACCAAACTCTTTTGCTTCGATACATTTGACGATATTTTTTTCATCATTTTGCGCAGCAGCTATCACCATATCTGCATTCTTCAAGCCCTCTTTTTCAAAAAGCTGATGGTCTTCGTGTGAAGAGTTGATAATCGTTACTTTGCCCTGTAAAAATTCTGATGCTTCTTTACAATACTCGATATTCTTTTCAATCATTTTAATATCTAGCTTTTTATCTAGCAGGACTTTTGCAATCTTCTGTGCCAAAGTATTGGCACCAAAAATAACAATTTTTTTAATCTTGGTAGGCATCTTGTCATCTAACTTGGCAGAAAGCACTTCAACCGCTTCAGAAGAACCAAACATATAGACCAAGTCTTCTGCTTCAATAGCTGTATCATCACTTGGAATAAAAAATGATTTTTCTCTTTCTATCCCAACAATGGAGACATTTTCATTATTTAACATCTCTACTGTATAAGAGATATCTGCTTCATTTTGCACACGAATAGAGACAAGCTTGTCTTTAGTCTGATGAAATGATTTGACATTATTCGCTCTAGGAAATGCCAACAGGGATTTGACTTTGTTCGCAGTGGTAATATCTGGGAAAACCGCATAATCAATGGAGAGTTTTTCTAAAATATGACTCGTTAGAAAACCATCATTTTTAAGTCTGATAATTTTTCTTTTTACCTCTACTACATCTTCGATAATCAATGTAGAGAGTAAATTTGCTTCATCCGAATCTGTCACAGCAATAAACAGATCAATACTTTCAAGTGAGAGTGATTGATAGTTCTTTGGATTTTCAATATCTCCATGTAAAGTCAAAATATCGATATCTTCATCTAACTTATTGAGCTTATTGATATCTTTATCTATAACGATAACATTGTGTGTATAGGAGAGTGTCTGCGCAAGGCTATAGCCCACAGTGCCTGCACCTGCTATCATAATGTCCATAGTATGTCATCCTTCACGATAATACAATTTAATAGTACTATTATCTCACTTAAATACTATGAAAAAGTACTTTTACTTTTGAAGTAAACTCACTTGTCTAATCAGTTGTTCTTTCGTTAATGATGGATTTCCCGACAAGTCAATCACTTTTTGACACTCACTTTTGGCAAAACGTACATACAGACCTACTATTACTTTGTCACCTTTTTGTAGTTTAGGAATGTTATATGTAATTATTTTTCTTTCATTTGCTTCAAGGTTATGTACTGTACCTTCAGTGGCATGTGCAGGTATAATTACATCCTTCCCATTTTCTTTAAATGTATAGGCAAAATACCCCTGTTTGTCTTCACTAGGGAAATTTTTATAGTTTTTCCAGATGACCGTATCTGCTCTTTGTACTTCTATTTTTAAAAACTTGGCACGTGCAGGTTGGATAATAAGAGGATGTTCCATTTTATTGTGTAGCATTACATTCAATAGTTTACCCTCTACAGTCACATTGATATCTACACCTGTTTTTCTAAATGCTTTATCATGAATACCTAGAAATTTATGACTCACATGTTTACCCCGTGCACGTTTATCTACTTTCTCTACCCCACCTGCAAGTGTAGGCATATGACATCGTATACATCCCAAACTCTCTTGAACATGATTCATAGCTTTAAAAATAGTTACATTATTATCATTGAGTTTATGAGAATGGCACCCCATACACACTTTTTTAGCATACAGAGGATTCGTTGAAGTCGAGGAGTGTTGATCTCCTTCATCAGGATTTGTCAGTCTGCCATAAAGTGTAGGTTTATACCCTTTGGCTTGCTTAGCTTTAACGTTTATATTAAAGCTGTGTGCTTTTTGAACATACGCTATGGTATGACAAAAATAACAACTCACTGCATCAGTATGGGTTTTATTATTTATATCGGGTCTTGCTACACCTGAAATAAGATTATCTATATTATCTGCCATAGGCATATGACAGCTTGCACAGACATACGTTTTGGTACTAACTTTATCTGCTATTTTTTTATGTAATGTGGAGTCAAAATACCCTTTAGCATGATAAGAAGTTTGATATTCTTCATAAATTTTTTCATGACACTCTTTACAAGAATGATTATCCATATATTTTGAATAAGCAAATGAAGTAAAAAGAAGTAAAAGAAAAATAGTCTGCTTCATATTGAATCCAAATAGGTAATTTAGGGAAGTGACTATCAAGGAGACTAAGCCATCACTTCCCTAAATCACCCTCCCCCAACAAGAGGGCAAAGTGAGAGAGGGCGAAAGTTAATTACGCACCAGGAACATGTTGTCTATGTTCAACAGAATACGTAAATGTAGGTGTTGTCAAGTTGTTAATATACTTGATAAACTTACCTGTTTCAGAATCGTAAATACCAATTCTACCTGTTGTCCATTCAGAAATCATTGTCCATGCACCATGATTTGCTGGTTCAGCATGAAGTAGTCTAGGTTGTACTGGCTTCTTCTTCACAGCACCTAGTTTACCTGGCATAGGCATCAATTTCTCTTGACTCATTTTTGAATCTACTTCATTTACCGCTACAGCTTCATGTTGTGTTGCGTCCCATTCTTGAAGTACTTTCTTGGTTTTTGCATCTATAAGTTGACCTTTTTTCTTACCAACTTTAATAATACGATCTGTCTCTAATGTATCTTTATTGATGAGATGCACTTCATTATAGTGTTCAGGTTGTCCAAGTACACAGTCAGACCATATCCATGGTGTATGTGGAGAAGTACCTACAAAGAGACCACCACCGGCAGTTTTAACATGTTTAACCACTTTCCAGTTAGAATCCCAAATCACTGTATCACCAAAGTTCATACTTTGTGTTGCATGAAGTTGCTTATTTTGTCCTTTAGAGTACCATGAAGACCCTTGACCTGGGTGTGGCTTAGAACGTGGTCCTGTATGTACCAAGGCTGCAAGATTTTTCTCTTTAAAATCAACGATACCTATAACATCTGATCCTTGAGAAGCAATCATAAAGTAACGACCAAAGTCTTTACCCTCATCTTCATTCAAGAACGCATCATGCAAGATTTTACCAATATTTGGGATATCTCCTACAATTGGGAAATTTGGTTTAGAGTAATCAATGATGTATGTGTGCCCACCATCTTTAAGGGCCATCGCAAAATATGGTCCATATGGAGTATCTGCTAAAGATGCTACACGTGAAGGTCCAATCTCACCATCAGGATCAATAACTCTTGAAGTATCATAGGCTTTGAGAGGTTCAAGTGTATGTGCATCACAAAGTACTGCTCCACCTGGGTTATAATTCCCTGCAATCACATATTTACCATCTGGAGATACTGCTAGTCCTCTAGACTCTTGTCCTACCTGCACAGTAGCAAGTGCCGGTTGTCCTGGTGCACCAATGTCAAACATAGTCAGTCTTCCAGAACGTGAGATAGAGTATGCATATCTAGGGTTTGCTTTATTGGTTACTGTTACGTGTACCGCAAATCCTGCTTTATGACGTGAAAGTACTTTTCCATTTGTTGAATCAATAAAGTCAACCAAAGAAGCATCTCTTTCTGTTGCAAAAGTAATGTCTTTAATATTCTTAACTTCCCCACCTTCATACTTTACTTTACCATCATGTGCCACTGGATATTTTTTAGCAAGCTTCTCAACATCAGCCAATTTTGCCCACGTTTTTTTTACTTCATCAAGACTCAAAGTAAGTTCAACTGTATTTTTCCAATCCATCAACC
>JALWLD010000043.1 GCA_027081115.1 Sulfurovum sp. | reverse complement strand
AGTTAAATCACAGACCGCGAAAAGTACTTGGATTCAGGACGCCTTATGAGGTCTTTTTTGAAGAATTCAGCAAGGAAATCGCTGCTTGATTTTAGGTGAATTGCACTTATGTTTTGAATAGGCGTTATCAATTTCCAATTATAAGTTTAGACAGTCGCACTTCTATAGAAGACTTTATTGTTAAACTTTATGGGTTGGGCTATTCCGAATTAGAAAGTAATAAATTAGATGCCTTAATAGTTCAAAGTATGGAACAGAAAATAAATCTTGCTGTAGAGTTGATAGAAGAGCTAATATCAAACAATGATATTTTAATGATTATAGACAATTATTCTATTGTTAAGTCAGATATAGCTGAATGGTTTGTAAAAATAAATAATGAACTTCAACACAAAAAAAGTAATTCTATATCATTATGTGTAATTAGTCGTTCAAGAGTTTTTAAAAAACATATGTACGAAAAGGATAATATTTTTTCAATTGATATGCCAGAATTAGAAATTTATGAACGCAAAGCTCTTTTTGAATCCTTATTGCATATTTATAATGTGCCAACACTTAATAGAGATGATTTTAAAATCATCTCAGATTTGTTTTCTGGATTTCCTGCACAAATAAAGTATGCTATTCAGTTAATTCAAGATGAAGGTGTAGATTATGTAAAACACAATACTCATGAAATCGTTGAATATAATACGGAAAAAGTAAGAAGATTATTGGTTTCTTATGAACAAGATGAATTAGCACTGCAGATATTAAAACTTTTATCAGAATCTGAAATTTTTAGTTTTAAAGTTTTAGAAGCAATATTATCTAATGAGTTTGAAAAAGCAGAAAGTATTATTTTAAAAATGTCAAATGAGTTTATTATTGAATTTGTTGGTTATACGAAAGAATATATTCGTTTAAACGATGGAATTAAGGATTTTATACAACGATTAGGAATAAGATTAGCGTCCAAGTATAGAGACAATATAAAGGCACATATCAAGGAAGCTATTAAAGATAAAGAGTTGGTAAGTTCGGATGTATCTGATTATTTCATATCTATAAAAGAAGCTTTAAAAAACAATATAGATATCCCTGATAAGTTGCTAATTCCTTCAAATTATATAAATGCGATGAGAGAACTTTACAACTATGAGAATAGATATGATTTGGTAATTTCATTAGGTAATAAAGTTTTGCAATATGAACATAAAATGGATAAACGTGCAGTCCATGAAATCCGTTATTGGTTGTGTTTAGCATTGGCAAGAAAAAAAGATAGAAGGTTTTTAACGGAAGTTCAGAAAGTCAAAGGTATTGATCATAATTTTTTACTAGGTTTTTATTACAGATTTATGAATAGATTTCAAGATGCAATTGAGCAATTTTCAAAAGTATTGGATGAAAACCCTTACTTTTATCGTGCTCAAAGAGAATTAGTACAAGTTTATTTAAATGTGGAAGATTTTGATTCAGCGTTGAAGTTAGCGAAAGAGAGTTACTTGTATGATAGAAATAATCCTTATAATGCCCAAAGTTATTTTAGATGTTTGATAAGAAAAAGGGATATAGATAAAGAAGAACTACAAAAAGTTTTAAGTGATATAAAAATTAGTCAACATGAAAAAGCTGATGAAATGTATAGAACAGCTTATGCTCAGTACGTTAATATTGTTGAAAATAATCCTCACAGGGCATTAGAGCTAATAAACGAAGCATTAGTAATATATCCTAGAAAAATATATCCATATCTTACTAAACTTGATATTGCAAAAAAAATTAGCGACCATGTATTAATTGATGCAGTTAGTGAACTTGAATCTAAATGGCATGATTCAAAGGCAGACATTTATAACAAACTTCCATATTTAAAAAGTAAAATATATATATTGAAGTTAAAACAAAAACTTGAAGAAGCTACAAGGATTTTTGAAGAAAAAATTAAGCCAAATTTTTCTCAAAAAACTATTGCAACAATAGAAAGATTATTGCAACAATAGAGGAAGAAAGGGAGTTCTGAAGCAATCATTATAAAATAATTAGTACATTATTTTCTGTTGGCAGGTGTGGAGGAAAACGGTTCCGTTTCTCTCTATGAGGTCAAAAGCTTCACTTCCGTCAAAGAGATATATCTGCACGATGTTTCCATCCAGTACTATGTGCTGTCAAATCTTGGGTTTCGGGTGAAATCGGCAAATGTGGTGCATATAGACAGCAGCTATATCAGAGGGGAGGAGCTGGAGAAGCTCTTCTGCATTGTAGATGTGACGGCGGAGGTGGAGGCACTGCAGGGGCAGATACTGCAGCGGCTGGAGCTCTTCGAGCGTTATCTTGCAGACAGAGAACACGAACCCGACATCGACATCGGCTCCCACTGCAACAAACCCTACGAATGTGATGCCAAACACTACTGCTGGAAAGTCCAGCGAAACATCCCCGACTACTCCATTTTCAACATTTTCAATCTCGGAAGCAAAAAACAAAAAGCCCTCTACGAGCAGGGCATCATTGACATCGCCGACATCCCCGATGACTTCGAGATGACAGCCAAACAACGCCAAGCCGTAGAGAACTACAAAGCCCAAACCACCCACATCGACAAAGAGGCCATCCAAGCCTTTCTCGAGATGCTCACATATCCCGTCTATTACCTCGACTTCGAAACCTTTCAGCAGGCCATCCCCCGGTGGAAAGGCATCAAGCCATTCATGTAGATCCCTTTTCAGTATTCGCTGCATATCGAACACGCAGACGGCAGGCTCGAGCACCGCGAGTTTCTGGCCGAGGAGGGCAGCGACCCCCGAGAAGCCCTGGCGCGGCGGCTCTGTGCCGATATTCCCGCCGATGTCACCGTCCTGGCGTACAATATGAGCTTCGAAAAAGGGGTGCTGAAAGCACTGGCGGAGGAGTACGAAAATTTGCGCGAGCATCTGCTGGCAATCGCCGACAACCTCAGAGACCTCATGACCCCGTTTCAGCAAAAATATTACGTCACCCCGGTCATGCAGGGAAGCTACTCCATCAAGTACGTCCTCCCCGCCCTCGTACCCGAAATGGCACAAGCCTACAAAGCCCTCGACGGCGTCCACAACGGCAGCGAAGCGATGAACGCCTTTGCCAACCTGCAGAAGATGGACATTGCGGAGAAAGAGAGGACGCGAGAGGCACTGCTGAAGTATTGCGAGCTCGATACGCTGGCGATGGTGAGGGTATTGGAAAAGTTGCGGGAAGTATGATGTCTCTATGCATTTGACAAAATTATAAAAAGTAGCTAATATAGTATAAAATAAAGTACCTAAAAGGATATACTATATGACACAGATTTTAGCAAACTATACTGCCAGTATCTCCGAACTCAAGAAGAGTCCCTCAACCATCATAGAAGAGGCAGGCAATGAAGCTGTTGCCATACTCAACCACAATAAACCCAGTGCCTACCTTGTACCAAGTGCCTTGTATGAGAAGATGATGGATATCATTGATGACTACTATTTGGCTCAACTGGTTAGAGAGAGACAGAATGATGGCGAGGAGCCCATAAAGGTAGAGTTGGATGAGTTACTCTCTTGAGTTCAAACCAAAAGCGTTAAAAGAGTGGAAAAAGCTTGATCATAGCATTAAGCTGCAGTTTCATAAAAAGCTCAAAGAGAGATTGGAAAATCCACATGTACCACACTCAAAATTGAGTGGTTTTAAAAGTGTCTACAAGATCAAACTTCGAAGTTCCGGGTTTAGACTGGTCTATGAAGTGATAGAAGAGAAGGTTGTGGTTATGGTACTCACTGTGGGCAAGAGAGAAGACGGTGCTGTCTATCGTGATCTTGAGAAGAGAAGAGGATAACACACATGCCAATTTTCGCACTACAATCACTCGCCGGAGGTTTCCTGGATGAAGACCTCACACACTTCAACAAAGCGTTCGATGACTGGTGTGTGCAGTTTGAGAGTGTGGAAGATGCACAGCTGGTGCTTGACACGCTTGAGAAAAAGGAGAGTATCAAGATCGTGGAGATCACTCCGCTGAGCTACCCCAAATACTTCTTCCCCAAACTACAGGGCATCATCCACGCCACACGCGAATATGAAGGCAAGATCATCTGCATCGTCGAGCCGCAGATGGGGGTGAGCTTTCGCATCGCGATATGTGACCTCCAGACCAAAAAAGTAAGGGTTTTAAAAACGCGTTATAAAAGTGCTCTAAGTGCAGAAGGTGCATTTGCCAATCTCTCTTTTGATTTGTGACATTCGTGGGTAATGTCTGATTTGACATTCATTGAAAAAGTAGCTAATATAGTATAAAATAAAGTACTTTAAAGGATATACTATATGACACAGATCTTAGCGAACTATACTGCCAGTATCTCCGAACTCAAGAAAAGTCCCTCGACCATCATAGAGGAGGCGGGTAACGAGGCGGTTGCTATCCTCAACCATAACAAACCCAGTGCCTACCTTGTACCAAGCAGTCTATATGAAAAGATGCTGGAGATCATCGATGACTACTATTTGGCTCAATTGGTTAGAGAGAGACAGAATGATGGAGAAGAGCCCATTAAGGTAGAGTTGGATGAGCTACTCTCTTGAGTTCAAACCAAAAGCGTTAAAAGAGTGGAAAAAGCTTGACCACAGCATTAAATTGCAGTTTCACAAGAAGCTCAAAGAGAGATTGGAAAATCCGCATATACGGCACTCAAAATTGAGTGGTTTTAAAAATGTCTACAAGATCAAGCTTAGAAGTTCAGGATTTCGACTGGTCTATGAAGTGATAGATGAAAAGATAGTGGTTATGGTACTATCTGTAGGCAAGAGAGAAGATGGTGCTGTCTATAGCGACCTTGAGAAGCGAAGAGGAAAATAAGATGTTACACATCTCCAACACCGTTACCCTTGATGAAAACGAAATAGAGCTCTCTGCCATACGTGCGCAGGGGTCGGGTGGACAGAAGGTCAACAAGGTAGCGGCGGCGGTGCATCTGCGCTTTGACATTGCCGCATCTTCATTGCCTGAGCATTACAAAGAGAAGCTTCTCTCGCTCAAAGACAAGCGTATCACCAAAGAGGGCATTAT
>JALWLD010000042.1 GCA_027081115.1 Sulfurovum sp. | reverse complement strand
CTACGCTTGTGGGAATGTAGGTCGCTGCCACTTTGAGTTTATTTCACCTCATTAATCCCCCCCTAACTCTTAACTTTATGCAAACTTGATCATCTTAACTTACTTTTTAAAGCTATAATTCTTTTATCCTTATAATGAATGCCCCCTGCTGAACACTCTTCTCTTATTAATCAATTATCAACATTTGATATCCCATTGTTTTTTTTGGTTCTTTAATCCATTTAAATATACACATTAATTATTCATTAACTTATGATATCTTATACAAATCCCCTAAAATGCAACATTTGCTTATCTATTAGATAAGTTTATATTAACAAACATTAATCTTTATTAATTTTCTGTTAATTTAAGTATGGGTTTATGTTTTTTAGTCTAAACTGCTTATTACATGTTTTTGGACAAACAAAAAATATACAGGAGTAAACATGAAAAAAATGATAACTATGTCGCTTGTTGCGGCGGCTACAACAGTTGCATTCGCATCAACTGCGAGTGATATTGCTGATCTTCAATCTCAGATTGATGCACTTAAGGCTAAAACAGGGAAAATCAATGCGCAATCTGCAAATGATAATCTTAAATGGGGTGTTGACTTTAGAACGGCTTATGATAGCATAAACTATGATATGGCTGGTAAAGGTTTTGATGGTAAAGATTCTTACAAAAATGATTCATTGCTAAGTATGAGACTTTGGTTAAATATGGCGTATGCACCGGATGCACACAACATCTTTAAAGGTCAACTTTCTATGAATAAAGCATTTGGTGCTGATTTCGGTGGGTATGAAAGTTCTATGAGCAGAGCATTCTCTATGGGTGGTATGTTCGATTGGACTGCAAATGAAGCACTTACAGATAACAATCTTAAAGTAAGACAAGCATATTGGCTGTATCTTGGAGATAAAGCATTTGGTGCTGATATTCCTTGGACCTTCTCAATTGGTAGAAGACCATCAACGAATGGTTTCCTTGCAAACCTAAGTCAGGATGATGCTGCTCAGTCTCCTCTTGCTCATGTGATTAATGTTGAGTTTGATGGTCTTTCTTCTAAATTGGATCTTTCAAATGTAACTGGTGTTCCAGGTATGTCATTTAAAGTATGTTTAGGATACGGTTCAACAAATGCTGCACCATTGTTTGATAGACTTGATGGTGCAAGCTATAGCGAAGATGAAAACTCACTTTCTGATATTAAATTAGGTGGATTCATTTTTGAACCATATAATGACGGACAGTATATTGTTAAAGCTACTTGGTACAGAGCATTTGATCTTCCTGGATTTGACGAAACTGAATTTATGAATGCATTTATGGCTGGAAGTATGGCTGGTGGAAACTTTAACCAATCTGGAAATATGGACGGTGCTGCACTATCAGTTTTAGTTGATGGTCTTACTGACGAAGGTTATATGGCAGATGTGAAACTATTTGGTTCTGTTGCATGGTCAAAAACTGATCCTGATGGTGGAATCAACCCTAATACAGGAACACCATACAATATGCTTGGATCTATAGAGAGTGAAACAGGTTCTTCTTATTGGTTTGGTGCTTACTTGCCTGTAGGTGAAGGTGCTGAATATGGTACAGTTGGACTTGAGTATAATCACGGTTCACAATACTGGAGACCATTTACATATGCAGAAGATACTATGATCGGTTCTAAAATTGCAGCTCGTGGTGATGCATGGGAAGCAAACTATACTTACCAGATCAATGATGCTTTAAGTCTTCAAGCAAGATACGTGAGTATTGATTATGAGTATACAGGAAGTAATTCATTCTTTGGTGCAGATGGCACACCAATGAAAATTGATGATATCAAAGCGGGTGCAGCTATGTGGACGCAACTTGGTGGAACAGCAGATCCAGCTTCTGGTGCTACGGTTGTTGGTAACCTTATGGCTTCAGGTTTGACAATGGATCAAGCTGTTGCAGCAGCAACAGATATGGGTATGGCAGCAGCATTTGCTCCAACAATTGTTGAAAAAGCTCAAGACTTTAGACTTTACCTTAGATATAGATTCTAATAATAAAGAGACCTAGTCTCTTTATTATGATATCGGGATACCTTGGTTAACCCCTAGATATAAATCCTGATATCAACTTTCCTTTTCTCTCATTTATACAAATTCTTTATATATAACTTCACAATTTGCACACGTTTCCCTCCTATACTAATGCTATATACGACGTATTAACGATGAAACTAAAAGCGTCATTAAGGAAGTTCGGTTATAATAATCGACAAATAAATTGAAAGGAATAAAATGAATTTACTTAAAAACATTCTGGCGTTCATTGGTGGGGCTATTGTCATTGGAATAATAGTTGCATTTGTAAAGTTCGACCTGGGTGACAAAATGAGTAAGGCATCTAAACTTGACCCTAAAGCAATGGGTGCATATATGAATATGTTTGATGCTGTACTTACAACGGGTAGAGCAACAGAAGCCATGGTTAGAAAAGTGAAGATCGATCCAGACGTTTCTACTGAAGATGTTGTTGAAGCTATGAAGAGTATTGCCATGGATGCCAATATGATTCAAGTAGGTGATTCCCATATGGCTGAAGAACGTGACCATAATGGTAAACGTCAGCGATACATTAGAATACTTCACTACTGTAGTCCATCTATTGCCAAGCAGTTTATCGACTATACTGAATCTTTTGGCGCATTTATGCCATGTAGAATTCTTATTGTTGAAGATGATAATGGTGACAGATGGTTGATAACAATGGCTATGGAGCTTATGCTTTTTGGTGGACATACTTTACCCCCTGAAATGATGAAAAAGGCCGAACACGTTAGAGATACAATGTATAAGATGATGGATCTTGGGGCAAAAGGTGACTTTTAATCTATAAGTTAAAACTACTTTTAGAATTAATAGTTTGTTATATTTAACATAAAGTTACCAAATGAAATATATTTGAACATAATTGTAGGTATTGATAAATTTGCTTTACAATTAATAGAAAAAGTATTATACTTGGTGACTGGATTTTCTGTGAAATGAAAATAAAATTTAAAAATAAGGTTTAAAATGAAAAAAATAGTTCTTTCAATGCTATTGGCTAGTCTTGGTCTTGTTGCTGCTGAAGTACCATACAAGTCTGGATTAATGCTACCCCCTCAGGCAGATAAAATCTATGCAAAAGAGTGTGCTAAATGTCATGGAGATGATGGTAAGGCAACAAGTTTTGCAGGTTCGTCAAGAATTACTTATGGCGTAATCTCTGGTATGGATGCTGCGACAGTAGCCAAAGAACTCAAAGAGTACAGAGGCGGTGAGAAAAGTAATGATTATCGTTTACACAACAAGTACGGGTATGGTTCAATTATGAGAAGTGCGACAAAGGATCTTTCTTGGGAAGAGATTGATGCAGTTGCTAAATATGTCAGTGGATTAAAATAAAGGGTAGATATGGATCATAAGTATATTGAAAAAATGTTATCGAAGATGGATGAAGATCTGTCAAAACAGGGTATGAGCAGAAGAGATGCTATGAAATTAGCTGGTATCACTGGTGCTGGTATGTTCATGGGTGGAGCGACTGCTGCCTCAGCTGCTGAAGGTGAAGAAGAGAAAATAGTAAAGAGTAATGCTAAAGGAAAGATCGTTATCGTTGGTGGTGGTCTTGCTGGTATGAGTACCGCAGCAAGATTGACACTTAACTTGACGGATCCTGACATTACTGTGATTGAGCCTCAAGAGCTTTCTGTTTCTTACCAGCCTGGACAGACTTTAGTGGGTGCAGGTATTTGGGATGAAGATGATATTGCATACAAAAGAGATGATTTTGTGCCAAGCGGTGTTAAAATCATTAAAGAGAGAGCGATCCTTTTCACACCTCAGAAAAACCAATTGACAACAGATAAAGGTACAGTAGTTACTTATGACTATCTTATCCTTGCAACGGGGCTACACCTTGACTTTGAAAGAATCAAAGGATTAGAAGAAGCTGGTCGTGCAATGTCTGCAGGAGATAATGAAAGATTACTTAAAGCTTTAGGTGATGATGGAATCTGTTCTATCTATACAGCCAAGGGAGCAACAAAAACTTGGGAGCAGATGCAAAAGTATATTGCACAGGCTAAATCAGGTAAAAAGACAAAGTTCCTCTTTACTCACCCAAGTACACCAGTTAAGTGTGGTGGTGCACCGAAAAAGATTATGTATTTGACAAATGCTAGATTGAAAGAAGCAGGTGCGAGAGAAAATGCTGAATTGACTTTCTATCCGAATGGTGGAGCAATGTTTGGTGTACCTGAGTATCATGATGCGATTCTTGGACAGTTTAAAAGAGAAGATTTTAAATGGCACTACAGACATAACCTTATTGAGGTAGATAAAAAGAACAAGATCGCAGTTTTTGATGCAAAATGGCAAGAAAAAGGTCCCTGGGATCCTGTTTTGAAAGACTTTGAAGTTATTCCTAAGCATGAGAAGATCAGAGTACCATATGACTTCTTACATATTACACCACCACAGCTTGCACCAAGAGAGATTGCAGAGTCAGATCTTGGTTCAGCAAAAGGTTGGGTACCTGTAAACAAAGAGACACTTCAGCACATTAGATATGAGAATGTATTCTCACTAGGTGATGTTGCTCAAGTGCCAATGGGTAAAACAGGTGGTTCAGCAAGAAAACAATACAAAGTTGTTGTTAACAACCTTATTGCACTTATGAATGGTAAGAAGCTTGAAGGTAAATATGCAGGGTATACAGTTTGTCCATTGATCACAGACATTGGTACAGTTATGCTTGCAGAGTTTGACTGGACAGTAAAACCAACACCTTCATTCCCACTTGATCCGACTGTTGAGAGATGGATATGGTGGTTGATGAAAGTCTATGCATTAAAACCTATGACTATGTACGGAATGCTTTCTGGTAGAGCATAAACGTAGCGTTAGGAAGTTTGTATGCAATTAGAATTTGAGCTGGTGACTTATGATGAGGAGCTGGATAAATTTGAGTTAGATGAAACAATCTACCAGATAGAGCTCAGTGAAGAGGATGCAGAGACATATCATCTTCTGAAAGATTCAGATCTACATCTGTACAACTGGTTAAAAGAGTCTGACTTTTTTAAAAAGTACATTAAAGAGGAGGTGTATCCAGATAGCAAGAATAAAAAAATTGCCATTAGTGATATCAATGGCATTAGTTACAGAAGATTTTATTTTTTTAAAGTCACAAGTGGCGATAGCCATTATGAATATTTTAAAAAGCTTTATAATATTCATGAGGAATCAGATTGGCAAGACAGAGAAGATGTTGGAGAAGAAATTCTTCAGCATTTATCAACGAAAAGACAAGAACTTATTCTTAACCTCGGTTGATACAATTAAACTAAAAAAAGGAGAAAAATTGAATAGAGAACAAGAAGAAAAATTGACATCTGCAAGCAGAAGAGATTTTTTCAAAAAAACTGCATCTGTTAGTGCTGTCGCAGCTACTGGAATTGTAGCACCTAGCACAGTACTTGCAGACGACGAAAACATTATTCATCATGTAAAGTGGGGAACTACATTAGGTGATGAATGTAACAAGAACCCTTATGGTGTGCCATCAGCGTATGAGCACAATGTGGTGAGAAGAACATCAGCACTTATGTCTTCAGCAGGAGACATGCATGCTGCTATTTCAATGACACCAATTGCTGAGCTTGAAGGTATTATTGTACCGAATGGACTACACTTTACACGTACACACAATGGTGTGGCACATGTTGATCCAAATAAGTATAGACTTATGATCCACGGGCTTGTAGAAAAGCCAATTGTACTTACTCTTGAGCAACTTAAGCGTTACCCAAGTGAGAGTAGAATTTTATTCATGGAGTGTCCTTCAAACTCTGCAGCAGAGTGGAAAGGTCCGCAGTTCGGAACTGCTCAATTTGTTAAAGGGATGATGTCTTGTGCTGAGTGGACAGGTGTTCGTTTGAAAACGATTCTTGATGAGCTTGGTCTTAAGCCTGAAGCGAAGTGGATGCTTGCAGAAGGTAGTGATGGTTCAGAGATGAGTAGAACACTGCCTGTTGAAAAAGTACTTGATGATGTAATGATTGTCTATGCACAGAATGGTGAGGCATTACGTGATGAGCAGGGTTATCCAGTTCGTCTTATGGCTCCGGGTTGGGAAGCTAACCTCTGTGTGAAGTGGTTGAAGAGACTTGAATTTGGTGATGAGCCATGGTATGCAAAAGAGGAAACTTCTAAGTATACTGCCTTGACAGCAAGTGGTAAAGCGATCCAGCATTTCTATGCACTAGAGACTAACTCAATTATTACTTCTCCGGCACCTGAAAAAGACTGGACTGACCTTAAAAAAGGTGATCTTGTCGAGATCGAAGGATTGGCATGGTCTGGTTATGGAACAGTTAAAGGTGTAGATATCAGTTTTGACGGTGGAAAGAACTGGGTAGAAGCACAACTTAAAGGTTTAGTACTACCTAAGTGTTGGACAAGATTCTCATATATGTATAAGTATGAAGGTAAACCACTATTGTTACAAAGCCGTTCTTATGATGACTCTGGTGATATTCAGCCAACAGTTAACCAGGAAAAAGGTATTGTTGGTGTTGAAGGCGTATATCACAGAAATGCGATCGTCACATGGCAAGTAACAGAAAAAGGGGAGGTAAGCAATGTTCAAATTAGATCGTAAAATAATCACAATTGGTATGACATTGGCAATGAGCTCAACGTTTGCTCTTGCTGCTGCGTCAGCACAATGTATACCAGGTGTATATGAATCAAAACCAGGTGCAATTGATGGTGGTGTGATTTACCCAAGAAAAAATGGTGTATACACAGCATACAGATATAATACTCAGAGTACAAAAGGTATATGGTTTGGTAGAACACCGACTGCAAATGAGATCAAAGCCTGGGATGTAGATGCAAGACCAGATGGTACAGGTTTGCCAGCAGGTGAAGGTTCTGTTGAACTTGGTGATGAACTTTATGAAGCACAGTGTGCTGTCTGTCACGGTGAATTCGGTGGCGGGGGTAAAGGATATCCTCAATTAGCCGGTGGTAACCAAGAGAAAGATGAAAACGGTATTGTTAAAACACTGAAGAATCAGAGAATTAAGCCGGGTATGGATGCACCAAAAAGAACTGTTGGTACTTACTGGCCATATGCAACAACACTATTTACATATATTAGAGATGCAATGCCATATGCACATCCAAAATCTTTGACTGATGATGAAGTGTATGCTATTACTGCATATATTCTAGCTCAGAATGAGATTGAAATTGATGGTGAAGAGATGGATGATGAGTATGTTCTCAATAAAGAGAAGCTTATGAAAGTTGTTCTTCCAAACAAAGATGGATTCTACCCAGATATCGATGGCCCAAAAGGACCAGCTAACGTAAAAGCATTCTTTGCTGACCGTGCTAAAAACATTGGTATGGGTACAAGATGTATGAAAGACTGTAAAGACCCAAGTTCAGGTCCTGGAGAAAAAGGTCTACCTGCTAAAGTGATGAAAATCAAGTATGAAATGAAGGATGTTGTTCCTCCATATGCATATGCTAAAGACCTCCCACCTGAGACAGAAGGTGGAAGCGTATCTAAAGCCGAGAAGCTGTATGATTCATCTTGTAAGCTATGTCATGCTACAGATACAATGGGTGCACCAGCTGTTGGCGATGCCAAAGCGTGGGAAGCAGTCATGAAAAAGGGTATGGATAAAGTGCTTGTGAATGCAATCAAAGGTACAGGTGGTATGCCTCCAAAAGGTGGTAACGCTGACCTAAGTGATGCAGACATTAAATCGATCGTTGAGTTTATGGTAAACTCAAGCAAAAAACATTAATATAAAGGAAACACAATGGAAAGAAGAAAATTTTTAAACATAGGACTTGTAGCAGCAGCTGCTGTCCTTACACCAATGACAAACCTATTCGCGGTAAACTTTAGAGAAGCTAAGCCAAAAGCTTGGGAAGCAGAGAAATCAGCAGATGCAATCAAAGAGATGTTTGGTGCTGGTGAGTTAAAGAAAACAGATAAGATCAAATTCGTAGCACCTAAACTTGCTGAGAATGGTGGATCAATCCCTATTACTCTTAAAACTGATATGGATATTGAAACAATAGCACTTTTCCAAGATGCGAACCCTAGATCTGCAACAGTAGCATTTTCAGTACCTGAAGGTCAAAAAGTAGATTACTCATTCAGAATTAAAATGAGACAAACAGCAGTAGTTACAATCGTAGCAAAAGCTAAAGACGGAACACTTTATACAACTGGTAAAGAGATCGATGTATCTATCGGTGGTTGTGGAGGTTGATACAACCCCACTTCTCGACTTAAGAAAAGATATACAAATAAAAAATAAAAATTAGAAAAGGATATACTATGGGTAAAAAGATGAAAATCAAAGCAAAAGAAAAAGATGGTGTTGTTAAAGTAAAAGCAATGTTTACTAGCCTTATGGCAGATAAAGAAGAAGCTGAGAAAAAGAAAATTGAAGCTGAATTCATTACTTATATTGTAGGAAAAGCAAATGGTAAAGTAGTATTTGAAGCAACTACAAGTGGATTTATGGCTGAAAACCCACTAATCAAATTCTCTTTCACCGGTGCTAAAAAAGGTGATGAGTTAGAGTTTATTCTTACTGACAACCATGGTAAAACTCAGACAGGTAAGAAAAAAATTAAATAAGGATACTTATGAAAAAAATATTAAGTATTTTATTATTGGTAGGGGTATTCGCAGCAGCGTTACCTTTTATCGGGAATAAATCAATAAAAGTAGATAAGCCTTCCAAGCTTGACGCAGATGGAAACTTCATTTCACATGAGTGGGTTCCTTCTCGTACAGGTGGCGGTCCAGACTGGGATTATAACTTGAAACCAGTTCAGGTCAGCGAGAGAGTATGGTGTTTCTTTGGTGCTATGGAAATGCCAACCAAAGACAATGCCGGTGATATGTCAAACAGTTGTTATATTAAAGGTGACACTGCATGGATTGCATGGGATTCAGGTCCTTCTTACATCTTTGCAAAACAAGCATATGCGGCAATGAAAAAAATTGCAGATATGCCTGTAGCCGCAGTTATTGTAAGTCATGAACATGATGACCATTGGTTAGGTAATAACTATTATAAAGAAGTTCATGGTGCAAAGATCTATGGTCCTGCATCTATAAATGAAAATTATTATGGTCCTAGACATATTGATGGTAAAGACTACCCAGGTATGCAGACAAGAATGATTAAAGCACTTTATCAGAATGCGATCAGAGGAACGGTACTTCCAAAAGTTGACGAGTCGTTTGAAGAAACAACTACATTTAATATTGCAGGTGTGAACTTGGAATATGTAAAAGTTGGATATGCACACTCTGAAGAGGACTGGTTCCTATATTTGCCTGATGATAAAGTTGTTTTAGTTGCTGACGTAGTTATGAACGGTAGGGTAACTTCAAACAGAGATGGTATTGTTATTGGTCAAATCAATGCATTGAATGCGATCAAATCTAGAAAGTGGGATCATTTGGTTCCAGGACACGGATTTATTACAGACAAGACAGCAGCTGATGAATCAGTACTTTATTTCAAATTACTTAAAGATAGAGTTCTTGAAAAAATGGAAGAAGGTGTTGTAGCTGACTTCATTACTAAAGAAGTAACACTTGATGAATTTAGAGATAAAGACCTTTACTATATTCTTAGTCCAGGTAATGTATTTAGATCTTATGAAGAGCTAGAGATGTATGATGAAGATGATTTGATCGATTACTCTGCTGAAGGTGGAGATGAAGATACAAGTGGTGAAGACCCAGAAATGCAAGAAGACGCAGCATAACAAGTGTACGTGAAAAGACTTGTTATTGCTCTTTTTGCTGTTGTTAGCATAACTTTTGCTAACGACATCAATCTTGACAAAATTGTAATAGATGCAAAAAAAACCAATAAACATATTTTGGTTTTTTTGCATATTACAGGGTGTACTTATTGTCTTAAAATGCAAGAGTGGACTTTTGACGATGATAATGTCATTGAAGCGATAAAAAAAGATTTTATTTTTGTAGATATTAATGTTAAAGATGAAGGGCTTGTCTCTTTTGATAATATGAAGATAAGCAAACTCAAGTTTGCAAAAGAGATTGGCTACCCCATGTATCCAAGTTGTCTGTTCTTTGATCAGAATGGAGAACTTGTATATGATGAAGTAGGATTCAGAGATGAAACACAATTCCTCAAAACGCTGAAACTCGTCAGCAAAAAAGCCTACAACGATATAGACTGAAAGTAGAGTATGATGACTAAAGTTGGTAACGTTTCTTCACTTTTTTATACCCCTCCCTCCGGACGTACAAGCAGTACTACATTACGGTTCGATAAAAAAGGTATTGTAGAGGATAAACACTATGATACTAAGCTGGAAAGATCGGTTCTAATTGCATCTTTAGAGAGTTATGATCTTGTAAGGAATCATGGTATTGATGTAGAATATGGTGTCTTAGGTGAGAATCTACTCATAAACTATAACCCTTATCATTTAGAGGCTGGTACAAGATTGAACATAGGAAATGTTACTTTAGAAATAAGTCAACACTGTACACTGTGTAAAAGTTTAACCAAGGTTGACAGTATGCTTCCAAAACTTTTAAAAGATGATAGAGGTATCTTTGCAAAGGTCATAAAACCTGGTCATATTAGTGAAGGTGATGATATTTATATCCTAGAATAATCATACTATTTTCTCTTCTCTTTTCTCCTGCTACACATTTGGTAAAAAATCAAAAACCCATCATAAATAGATAGCATTGAATGTTAAAAAAGTGAACTATAATCGCTTTTTTGCTATGATAATTGATACAAATTAACCTATGAAGGAAAAAGAATGAAAATGAACTTGAAAACTTTAGCAGCAGCGGTGTTGTTGACTTTAGGACTTGCAGCAAATGCTGCACAAGATATCCGTATTTTTACGGCAGACAGTAACGGCGGTAAAGTAACGGCTAAAACAATTGAACAGGCGTTTAAAGATGCAGGTTTTTATATCACTGGTAACAATGATATGAATAAAGCATTTGAAGCGAAGTTCAAAGATCATGCACATGATGCCTATAACCTAATGACACTTCACAAAAAAGATGCGGTTTCCAATTTGGCAAAGAAGTATCCGGAAATTGCACTATTTACACCACTAAGTATGTCTATCTTTACAAGAAAAGGTGAGAAGACTATTTCTGTATCATCTATGGCAGCAGCTGGTATTGCTAAGATTACAAGTATCCCTGCAGACAATGCTGATCTTAAAGCGTATATGGATGAAGTAGCAGCTGTTTTGAAAAAGGCAATGCCAAACGGGAAATTCGAAGAGACACACTATAAGATTGCTAAACCAGAAGGTGATCTTGTAAAAAGATTTACTATGGGCATGGATGTAGAATCTGCTGACATTGAAGATGAAGTTGAAGGTCTACAAGAAGAGCTTGAAGCTGGGCTTGAAACAGCAGGTTTTGTATTGGCAGGGTTTAATAGACTTAATGAAGATTTCACAAAAGCTGGAATTGATACATATGACTTTTTTGATGCATACTCTATTTGTAAAGTTGCGGTAATTTATGAAGTATCTAAAACACATCCGGAAGCAGGTGCTTTTGCTCCATGTACATTTTATATGTCTAAGAAAAAAGATGAAAAAGAAGTTCACTTTGCATACCCAGCTGTATACAACTGGTTTAGCTCTATTGATGTAACTGATAAAGCATCAAAAGATGTATTGCTTAAAGCGCAGGATGCTATGAATGCTGCTGTATCTGAAGCAACTGAAGAGTAAACTTCTATATCTCTTCTGCTCTGTATCTCTCGATACGGAGCTTCAAATACCCTTTAAAAACCTTTTTTATCTATCATTTAATTAAACTAATATTATCAATTCTAAAACTTGTATAGGATAAGTTTACTATCGTAGTATATGTTAAATATGGATGGAAAAGTGTGATTGTAGTATAAAAAGGTGTGTATTTGGTGGTGCGATTGTGATCGCACCTATTTTATTTATAATCGTATAAAGGTCGTGGCCTGTTACTTGGCACCAAACATATCGAAGTAGAGTGCAGCAGACCATGATAAGATTGAGTCTGCATCAACATCTCCATCTTTTTTCCAGTTTTCACTACTCATGGTATTGGAAAAGCTGAATTTCTTCCAGTCTTCAAATTTGACATGTTTAGGATCTTTGTCTTTTTTATCAAAAGAGTACTGGGTAAAGATGTAGATGGCTTTTGCCGGCTTTGTTGCAACAGCAGAGAAACACATAGTAATTGGAGGTTCCCATGCTGGTGCCTCTTCTTTATTAATGCGCTTAGCCACAATACTTCCAACATACTTACCCTCTGTATTGGAGGTGTTACCAGACTTAGAGAAGCCCATTGGTCTTGCATCACCTGCGATAAAGATGTCTTTCTCTCCTATGACCTCATATGTAAGGGAGTTAATATGTCCCTCCATCATATCTTTGGCATCTTTTGCTAACCCCATGGTTTCCAAGATTTTGGCACCTCTCACTCTTGGATAAAAGGCCGCATCTTCAAATTCGTAGTCTTCCATTTCTGTACTGACTATTTTTTTGTCGAGATCAAACCCTGTAATGGCAGCATTTGGAACATACTCTATATAGTCTGCATAGAGTTCTTCAAAGGCAGAGGAAAACCCTTTCTTTTTAATGGTAATGGCATTGTTCTCATCTAGAAGTATGACTTTAGCTTTGAGCTTTTTTTGTTTGAAGTAGTCAGCGATCAGACAGGCTCTCTCATACGGAGCAGGAAGGCATCGGTAGTTTCCTCCAGGTACGGTAAGAATGAAATTACCACCCTTGAAATTATGTATCTTGCTTTTAAGTGTCATGTGCTCAGAACCTGGAATAAATGCAGCAGGGTACTCTTGCTTCAATCTTGTAACCAGTGCGGTATCGGTGGTCCATTTTGAATAGTCATAGTCTATACCTGGAGAGAGGACAAGATAATCAAAGGCAATATCACCCTCAGAGGTTTTTAGTATACGCTTTTTTTTGTCTATACCAATAGCTGTAGCATTAAAGAAGGTGTAGTTATAGTTACGGGCTGCTTGGAGGTAATCATGTGTAATATAGTCAAGTTCAACCTGATCTACCAACCACAAATTACTTACAGGGCAAGAGATGAATTCATGGCGTTTTTCCACCAAAATTACGTCTGCCTTTGGTGCAAATGCTGTCACGGTTTTAGCAACAGAGAGGCCAGACCATCCTCCTCCCAAAATAACTACTCGAGGTTGCTTAGTATCAGGAATAGGTGCTTTGGTATTTTTTGTTTCTGCTTTCCCTTTTACTGTATCCGTATGCTCACTGGCAGAGAGCGAAGTAGTTAGTGAAGATGCAATGGTTATACCAGAGAGTGCTAAAAATTTTCTTTTTGATGAATCCATAGATAATCCCTTATTTTAAATATGATTAATAAGTAATTATATTATCTTTTTGGGACTTATTGGGAGCTTATTGGAGGGCGCTCACTTCAAAATAGTGTACCACTTCACGGGTAAGGGTTGCTTCTTTTCTTCTTTTAAAATGGGCATTGAGATCAAAGCCTTCTTTTCCGTACCCCTCTTTATACTCTTTACTAAAGGCATTGAATTCTGCCTCTTTAATGCCGGTTACTTCATAGCTTACTTTGTTAAAAATAGCTGTTTCCTTGTAGATCTCTTCTCTTGCTCTTTCGTTAGCATTGATAGCACCGTAGCGTTCCTCTTTGGCTTGAGTGATGTTCATCTCTAAGTGAGCACGTATAGTGGTAATCATATGTTGAAGTTGTAGAAGAGTCATTCCCTCAGGAAGAGATTCAATGACTGTTGCTTGCTCATTTGTATACCCCCATGAACCCGAAATTGGCAGGTCCGCATCAAAAGTTGTTTTGATGAGTTCTTGAATGTTTGTGTTTTCTTGTAATGTGTTAAATTGTTTCATCTGTTACTCTCTTATAAGGTCTATTTCATCAAGTACATCATACCAGCCTGCAAGTTCTCTGCTTCCTTGTATCTCTGCAATGATCTTTCCGTCAGAAGTTAAGAAGTAGTGGAAGGGTACGCCGAACTTTTCAAATCTATCGGGGATTTTATGTTGGTCACGTGACATAAAAAGAAGCACATATTTTTGCTTCATATTTTCTATCAGTTCTTTGTTGGAAAGAGTCTGTTTTTTAAATCGTTCACAATGTTTACACTTGTCTGCCCCTATAAAAAGATAGACATCTTTATGCTCTTTTTTAGCCATTTCCAGAGCTTTATGATAGTCGTGTTCCCAGTTAAGTTCTACCGCATTCAGAGTAGATATTAGTAGTAGGCTTGAAAGTAAAATTTTGCTGATAAATGAATTCATAGGCATATTTTCCTTTTAGTGTATACACCGGTGTGGACTAGAGTCCGGCTTCTTGTATGGCCTCCATACGAGCATGTGCCATGAGTGGTTCAAAGACGAGTTTTAGGTTACCATTGTTCATGATGTCATCAAGTGCATAGAGTGTGAGCCCTATACGATGGTCAGTTAGACGGTTTTGTGGGTAGTTGTATGTTCGAATTTTCTCTGATCGTGAACCTGATCCGACCTGTAGTTTTCTCTGGCTTGAGGTTTCATCCAAGTGTTTTTGCAACTCTGCTTCATAAACTCTTGCTTTTAAGATCTTCATCGCTTTTGCTTTGTTTTTGTGTTGAGATTTCTCATCTTGGATGGCTGCAACAATTCCTGTAGGAATGTGTGTCAAACGTACTGCAGAATCAGTGGTATTTACAGACTGTCCACCGCATCCACTTGAACGGTAGACGTCCATTTTGATCTCATTGGGTTTGATATCTACTTCTACATCATCCACTTCAGGGATGACGGCTACGGTAATAGCAGAAGTGTGTACACGCCCTTGGGTCTCTGTATCTGGTACACGCTGTACGCGGTGGATACCTGCATCATACTTAAGTTGTGCATAGACACCTTCTCCTTTTACCTCTGCAATTATCTCTTTGTATCCACCTGCAGTACCATCACTGGTAGAAACAATTTCAATTTTCCATCCTACCTGTTCGGCATAACGCGAGTACATTCTAAAAACATCTGCAACAAAGAGTGCTGCTTCATCACCACCGGCTCCGGCACGCAGTTCAAGGATGACATTTTTGTCATCATCTTTGTCTTTGGGGATCATTAATACTTTGATTTCGCTTTCCAGCACAGGGAGCATAGGTTCCAATTCAGAAAGTTCTTCTTTCGCAAGGTCTCCCAACTCTTCATCTCCAAGCAGCTCTTTGTTCTCTTCAATAGCATCTGCAGTCTCTATGTAGAGATTTGCTTTTTCTACAAGTTCTGCCAAGCTGGACTGCTCTTTGGAGAGTTCTGTCATACGTGAAATATCTGAGGCGATATCGGGAGAACTTAAAAGTTCGCTAATTTCATTGTATCGGTCTATAAAGGGTTGAAGTTTTTCTTTGAACATAGGCGTTCTTTGTATTGGTGTGTTTTAAGAGGGGAACCGAGACTGCTTATGCAGCTTCGATTTTGTTTACCATTTTGTGAAGACGGCTTACTTTTCTAGCAGCAGTTGTTTTCTTGATAAAACCTTTGCTAACCAGTGAGTGGATCTGCTTGTTTGCAACTTTGAAAGCTTCGTTTGCTGCAGTTTTATCTGCTGCTTCTACCGCTTCGTGTACTGCTTTAACAATATTTTTTATTCTTGTTCTGTAATATCTGTTTCTTTCAGTTTTTACAGCAGTTTGCAAAATACGTTTTTTTGCTGACTTATGGTGTGCCATAGTGGATTCCTTTTAAAATTGTTGTTATCACTCCGTTGTAGAGTGAAAATAGTTCGCGAATAATACCAAAATAAATATTAAAGCATTATTAAGTAGTGCAATGTCTTCTCTTTTTGTTTCAGTCCTTGGTCTGTTTAATGCAGTTACGATAAAATAAGGCAATCAAATATATGTATAAAGAAGGATAATATTGTGACACTTTTTGGAACAGACGGGGTACGTGGTAAAGCAGGAAAGAAAGTCTCCGCTATTTCTGCCATGCGCTTGGCAATGGCAACAGGGATCTACTTTAGACAATTTTCAAAAACCAATAAGATCCTGGTAGGAAAAGATACAAGACGTAGTGGGTATATGATAGAAAATGCCATTGTATCAGGCTTGACTGCAGTGGGGTATGATGTCATACAAATTGGTCCTATGCCTACACCTGCTATTGCATTTCTTACTGAAAACATGCGTTGTGATGCGGGGATCATGATCTCTGCAAGCCATAACCCTTATGATGATAACGGGATCAAATTTTTCGATTCGGAAGGGAACAAGCTTAATCGTGATAAAGAGGAGAAGATTGAAGCGATCTATGCTGATGATGTACAGATAGATGAGGCTCAAGTAACCGGTAAGGATATTGGAAAGTCTAAACGCATAGATGATGTTATAGGGCGTTACATCGTCCATATTAAAAACTCTTTCCCTAAAGCTTTAACACTTTCAGGCAAGCGTGTGGTTATTGACTGTGCCAATGGTGCAGGGTATATTGTAGGACCGACTATCTTGAATGAGTTGGGTGCAGAAGTAGTGGTTATTGGAGATAAGCCCAATGGATTTAATATTAATGAGGGCTGTGGTGCGACCTGTGCAAACAGTCTTGCAAAAGTGGTTTTGGATAAACGTGCAGATATCGGTATAGCTTTGGATGGTGATGCAGACAGACTTGTGGTTGTGGATGAAAAAGGAAATATTGTTGATGGCGATAAGCTTATGGCAGTGCTTGCAGTACACTTGAAAAATCAGGGTACACTCAAAGGTGATGGCATGGTTGCCACAGTGATGAGTAATGAAGGGCTTGGGGATTATCTGGAAACACAGGGGCTGGTGTTGCATCGTGCAGCAGTGGGTGACAAAAATGTGGTAGAGCTGATGCAAAAAGAGGGGATCAATTTTGGGGGAGAGCAAAGTGGGCATATTATCTTCTCTGATTATGCGAAGACTGGAGATGGTATCTCGTCTGCACTACAGGCACTTGCATATTTGGTGGGTTCTGGGAAAAAAGCAAGTGAAGTCTTCAACCCGTATGAGTCCTACCCTCAGTTATTGGTAAATCTTTTAGTTGAAGAGAAAAAGCCTTTTGAAGAGATCGAAGGGTTGGATACTCTGAAAGAAAAAGTGGAGTCTCAAGGTATGCGGCACCTCTTTAGATATTCGGGTACAGAAAATAAGATTCGTCTTTTACTTGAAGGCAGGGATAAAAAGGCACTAGACACGATGATGGAAGAGTGTAAAACATTTTTTAAAGGTGCGCTGGTTTAATGCGTATTTTTACCATTTTTCTGCTAACTGCTATAGGTACATTTATTATTGATCAAAATATTAAAATGCTTTTTGTTGAGGGGTATTACCGTGCAGGTTCCTGTATAGACCTTGAATTGCACTATAACAAAGGGGTGGCATTTTCGATGTTTGCTTTTGTTGGCCCTTACTTAAAATGGATACAGGCGGCACTTATTGTAGGGATACTTTATTATGCCCTTAAAGAGGGGTACTTGAAACGCTTTGCTTTTCCCCTAGGCTTGCTGATAGGTGGCGCACTTGGTAATGTGTATGATCGTTTTGTACATGAGGGTGTGGTGGATTATGTGGCATGGCATTGCGGGTTTAATTTTGCTGTATTCAATTATGCAGATGTGGCTATTGATATAGCTATTGCATGGATCATTCTATTGGTCTATTTCTTTCCTGATGAGAAAGTCAAGTCATGAAACTCATTTTTGTCCTGCTGCTCTCTTCACTTTTTTTGCAGGCAGGCTCTTTCTCTGTCAATATCACTCCAGATCCAGAACAAAAAATATTTTCCAAGATCAAATTTTTGGACCAGAAGCAGTTGATGTATGACTATATAGATGGTGTAAAATTTTCTGAACTCTCGGATCTGGCCTATTTTGTACCAACTCAAGAGCTTTTTATGATCTCAGATGAGGGAAAACTTTTTAGTTTTAAAGCTATTTTTTCAGATCGTATAGAGAAACTTGAACCACTTTTTGCAGTTAAACTGCGGAAGAAGCATGGTAAAAAATTTAAAAAATGGCGAAGAGACAGTGAGGGAATGACACTTGATGGAGATGGACATCTACTTATCTCCTTTGAAGGAAAAGCAAAGATTGCCTGGTTTCATAAAAACTCAGATAAAAAAGGGCAGATGATACGTACATATAGATTGCCTAAAATCTTGAAAAAGAGCGAGAATTACCGAAGTAGGAACAAATCACTTGAAGCATTGGCCTGGCATTCCAAATATGGCATACTGACTGCGACCGAGTGGCCGTTGAAAAGAGATCATAAAAAGAGACAGACCCTCTATGCCCTGAGTGGTAAAAAGTGGCATTTTAAAGCAGAGCCTGAAGCGAAATCAGCTATTGCTGCTATTGAAGTAATGGAGGATGGGAACGTTTTGGTGCTTGAGCGCTCTTTTACCGGATATATGAATCCTTTTATTATTACTTTAAAAAAAGTGTATCTCAATACGTGTAAAAATGGGATGTGCAAGACAGAACGTCTTTTAAAAATGAACAGTCATCAAGGTTGGGATGTAGATAACTTTGAAGGGTTGGCACGTGTGGGAAAAAACCGTTATGTGATGATAAGTGATGACAATGACAACTTTTTTCAAAAGACTTTATTGATCTATTTTGAGGTGCTTGACTAATGAAAACAAAGATATACTCTCTTCTGCTTACGACGATACTCATTGTTATGGTCTTTTTTGGCAATAAGGCATACCAGGCAGCAAAAAGTTATGAAACAGTAACAGCTTCATTGGTAAAAGAGATGTCTGCAAAAGAGTTGGCAACCTTTAAATTAAAAACATTAGCAGAGATATTTTCCCTTGGCTTGTATGAAAATGATAAAAAAAGTCATATTGAAACATTCAAAGAGACAGCTTTACTATATAAGGCTGAGAGTCAAAAATATACACTCTATTTTATGGCATTGCTTCTGGTAGTATTGGGGAGTTACTTCATTGTAAATGTAAGAACTTTTACTTTTTTTGGAGCGATCTCTGCAGGTATTACATTGCTTTTTGGTCTCACCACACCTATTATGATGGTTACTATTCATAAAGAGGTAGAGTACTTGGGAGATGTGGTGCTCTCTTTTGAATCAAAAGGCGTGATAGGCTCTATCGTCAAGCTGTATGAGAATGGGGATATTGTAGTGGCTTTGGTCATTACACTTTTCTCTGTCCTTATTCCCAGTATTAAAGTGCTCTCTCTGGCTTTTGTCTCACTCTTTATGCAGAGCCGTTTTGCTCATGGACTGGTTATGTTCTTTAAGATGTTAGGAAAATGGTCTATGGTGGATGTTTTTGTTGTGGCTACATTTTTAGTTTACCTGACTGTTGACAAAGGAGAAATAAGCCGTGCAGAAGTTGAGGTGGGACTCTACTTCTTTTTGGCCTATGTGATTGTTTCTATGTTGGTCAGTTTTTCTGCAGATAAGATGTTACATAAGCTAAAGGCTTAGATGACCATATCTACATCATCATGATCTTCAAAGTATTTGAAGATCCGGTTTCTCTCCTCTTCACTTTCAACCGTACATGAAGCATTATACGTCGTAAACTTACCTGTTTTTGACTGGTTCCCTATGGAGCAGAGATGTTCTTTATCCCCTTCCATTTTCATGATCTCTTTGATACATTTTTCCAAAGCTTCTTTGTCTCTCCCTATGATTTTAAAGCCCCATCTGGTGGGGTAGTTAATCTCTGGTTTTTCAGGTGTGTTGTCATCTAAAACTTTCATTATGAGTCTCCTCTATTAAAATCGCCACTGTTTCCGCCTGATTTTTTTTCAAGCTGTACATGTTTAATGACCATGCCCTTATCTATGGCTTTGAGCATATCATAAATGGTTAAGAGTCCAATGCTTACTCCTGTCAGGGCTTCCATTTCAACACCTGTTTGGCCATTGAGTTTTGCCGTGACTGTTAGTTTGAAACCGGGAAGTTCGGGTAGTTCTTCAATGTCTGTTTTGACAGAGGTAAGCATAAGGGGGTGACACATAGGTATAAGTGTAGAAGTTTGTTTTGTCCCCTGTATAGCTGCAATGACAGCAGTTTGCAGGACCGGTCCTTTTTTTGCTGTATTGGCAACAACGGCATCAAAAGCGGGTTGTCCTACTTCAATGATACCTGAAGCCGTAGCGATACGTGTGGTTGCGGCCTTATCACCTACATCCACCATTTTTGGTTTGTTCTGTTCATCTAAATGTGTTAAGTTCACAAAGTTTCCTCAATTTTTTTCTCATTTTAGCATAAAAAATGATGTGATTAAAACAGAAGTGACGAAAAAAGAGTATAGATGACGTTTTAAATAAGATTTTAAGTTAGTTTTAACATCAATTATCCTATAGTTATCTAAAATATCAGAAGGAGCTTTATGTGTTATGCGTATTTAAGACAGATGCCTGAAAGTAGTAGTATGTCCGAACAACAAAGACATATTCTTTCGTATGCTTTGGCCCAAGGGTTAGAGATACATAAAGAGGTGGTAGAATACTCTAATAAGAACAATCTTATAGAAGAACGTGAAAAGTTTGAAGCTTTTTTACAATCACTTGAAGAGGGAAGTACTGTTATTGTGGATACTATGTCTACACTTTCAAATCGTGTAGAAGAGATGATAAAAGTGATTAACTGTATGTTACGAAGAGGGATTGAATTACATATTGCATCGACAAAGACCATTATGAATAGAGAAACCTCTGTAGTTGAGATCTTTCCTTTACTAAATGACCTTCGTGAAGAGCAGAAAGCAAAATCCAATCATATAGGTAGACCAAAAGGAAGTCGTTCGGTTTCAAAATTTGATACCTATCAACCTCAAATAATGACCTTGTTAAAAGAGGGAATGAATGTCTCTGCTATTGCAAGAGAATTGGGGGTGAGCAGAAGTTCATTGAAAGACTATATAGAATCCAGAGGGTTGAGAGATCTGGTAGAGGGTTCATGGATGGAGATACCACTTCAAACAGAGATAGCAGGTGAAGGGAATACACTTTTGGTATGCCCTTTTGAAGAAGAACGTTTAGCAAAGAAAGAAAGGATGTCATAGATGGAAGCAACAGTAACAAGTGAAGAGAAACCAAAAAAGAATCAAGCCAAAGAGTATTTGAAAGGATGGATACCTTATCGTATTAAAAGGTATTGGGCCTATGTGATTGCAACAGTGATCGCATTGGTTATGCCATGGATTACCATTAATGGTAATCACCTTTTTCTTTTGAGTTTTGACCATAAAAAACTACATTTGGCAGGTGTTGCCTTTGATATGCAAGAACTCTATTTGATGCCATTTCTCCTGATGCTTCTCTTTTTGGGTATTTTCGCTGTCACTGCAGTCGGTGGTAGAGCATGGTGTGGATGGGCTTGCCCTCAAACAATCTTTAGGGTGATATATAGAGACGGGATTGAGACAAAACTCTTGGGTCTGCACAAGCGTATTAAAAATAAGCAGCAGAAACCTGATATGTCTAAGCCGGAAAACCAAGTTAAAAAAGCGATCGCTATTTTACTTTGGTCAATTCTTGCTTTTGTTGCTGCTGCGGACTTTTTATGGTTCTTTGTACCTCCAACAGAGTTTTTTGAATATCTGCAAAATCCGGGTGAGCATATGATGTTGGTGGGAATCCTCATTGGTACAGCACTGTTTATTATTGTGGATGTGGTGTTTATTAAAGAGGATTTTTGTATCTATATCTGTCCGTATAGCCGTGTACAGTCTGTACTGTATGATGATGAAACAATTATGGCCGTCTACGATCCTATCCGTGGTGGAGAGATTTATCAGGGACATGGACATGATAGACATAAAGAGTATAGTAAGAAAAAAGAGCTTCTCTCTGTAGAACCTAGTGCGGAATGTACTACCTGTGAATCGTGTGTGACCGTATGTCCTACGCATATTGATATACGTAAGGGATTACAGTTAGAGTGTATTAACTGTCTGGAGTGTGTAGACGCCTGTACCACGGTAATGGGTGCACTTGGTAAGCCAAGTCTTGTACAGTGGTCTTCCGAGAAAGAGACATTGAGACATGAAGGGAAAACCAATTATTTCAGACCAAAAATTATAGCTTACTTTACGGTCTTGGCAATCGTTCTTGTTGCATTGTTTGCTATGGGAAGTAAAAAAGAGCACATGTTACTAAATGTGAATAAAACAACGAGACTCTATAAGGTACTTGATCATGGGGTAGTCGAGAATGATTATCTTTTCCTGTTTGCCAATACTGATAGCAAGAAACATACCTATACGTTTGAGATCGTGAATAATGATAAGATAGAAATTATCAGACCAAAAGAGCCATTCTCAATCGCTGCGGGTAAAAAACGTAAAAAAGTGGTGATACTCAGAACTAAAGAAAAACTGGCAGACAATGCAAGAAAAGATGTACCGATACCTGTAACGATCAGAGCATATGCCATAGATGATAAAGAGAAAATTATGGTTGAAAGACATACAGTATTTGTCTATCCTCGTTCAGATCTTTTAAAAAAGTAAGGAGTAGCATATGAAAAGTAGTGAACCAACTTTGGAAAGTATGGAAGACTATAGCGGTAAAGAGAGTAAAGAAAAGAAGTTGACTATATGGGTCGTAATTTTGGCTGGATTGCTTATAGGTGCCATCTATGGTATGATTCAGTCTAACAGTTCTGTCAGTGATGCATTGAGTGTTGACTCTGGCATTATCAAATATTAGGAGAAATCATGGCAAAAGTATTGATACTTGGTGGTGGATTTGCAGGTGTTGAAGCAGCGATTTATCTCAGAAAACAGGAGATGGATGTTACTTTGGTAAGTGATAGGGATTATTTTTATATCTATCCTACTTCTATCTGGATACCTACAGGAGAAACAACAAGAGAAGATGTCTCTGTGCCTCTTGATCAGTTGGCGTTTGCACATGGGTTTCAACTCATTATAGATCCTGTTGTCACTTTTGAAGCAAAAGAGAAAAAAGTAACGTTGAAAAGTGGACGTGTTCTGGATGAGTATGACTATATTGTCGTTGCTCTGGGACAAGACAAGATGAGACATAAAGGTTTAGAGCATACCCTGTCTATCTGTGGTAAACCAGAAGAGGCAACAGCATTGTACGAGAGATTGGATACTTTGGTAAAAAAAGGTTCTGGTAAGATCGCTATGGGCTTTGGAGGCAATCCAAAAGACTCTTCTGCCGTGCGTGGAGGACCTGCATTTGAAGTGCTGTTCAATGTAGACACCTATCTAAAAAAGAAAGGCTTAAGAGATAAGTTTGAATTGACTTTTTTTGCACCTATGGAAAAACCGGGTCAAAAAATGGGAGACAAGGCACTTGTGATGATGGATAAAATGTTTAAAATGACAAATATTCATAAACAAGTTGGTGTAAAAATTTCTACATTTGAAGAAGATGGTATTGTATTTGAAGATGGTTCCAAAATAGATTCAGACTTGACAATGTTCATCTCTGCGGGAACGGGCCACTCTATCTTAATGGAGTCTGGTCTTCCTCTCAGTGAAGCAGGTTTTGTGGTGACCAATGAATATAATGAAATAGAAGGTTTTGAAGGTATTTATGCCATTGGTGATTCTGTATCTCTTATGGGACCGGAGTGGCGAGCCAAGCAGGGGCATGTGGCTGAGGTCATGGCTAAAAATGTTGCTTATAACATTTTTCAGCATCAGCAAAATATCGACTCTAAACATAGTTACGAGGAACACTTGAATATTTTATGTGTCATGGATACAGGAAATGGTGCAGCATTTGTCTATAGAAGCAATAAAGGCGGACATATGATACCTCTGCCAGTGGTAGGACACTGGATGAAAAAGGGTTGGGGCTGGTATTGCCGTAATTCAAAACTGGGAAAAATCCCCAGAATTCCGGGAATGTGATAAAGTGTTGTCGTTTACAGGTTCAGAACCAAAAGGGACGTAACAAAGTGAAGCCGTACAGGCTAAAGTGATGAGCTAAAAGGAAGTTAATGAAAGAAATTATATTGTTTGAAAAATATCCTGTATTTACACTGGAGATAGATAAAAAAGAGACAAGCTACCAAACGATCGATGAGATATTTGCCTATTTGAAAAGTCAGATTGAGGCACATCCTATTGCTACATACATAGGAGAGTTTGACCACTATACACATACAAATAGTCTTAAAGAGGGTCAGATCAGTGAGGATATCCTCAATGCCAAAAATCTGCTTTGCTGTTTTGGTAAAGTATTGCCTAAACCTGAAGTATTGGCAGTAAGACCAAGAGCCATAGGTGTGGCAGAAATGGCTGATTCTTTTGTGATTAGTTTTTTAGAAGCGCCAAACCCTGATGCCCATGCTGCAATGGAGCAATGGAGCAAAGCGATTGCGAACGTTTAATTGCCTTTGTAGAGTTGCCTTGGTCTGGCAATCTTAGAGCTACTTTCTTTTTTAAACTCTATCCATTGAGTGATCCAGCCAACGGTACGTCCTATAACAAAAATGGGTGTGAACATTGTTTTTGGTATCTGCAGAGCAGTTAAGATGATCCCTGTATAAAAGTCAATATTCGGGTAGAGTTTTCGTGAAATGAAATAGTCATCACTCAGCGCTATCTCTTCTATTTTTCTGGCAATGGACATAAGCTCATTATCCAGATGTAATTCTTCTCTTAATTCATCTTGTAAATTTTTCAGTATCTTTGCTCTGGGATCAAAGTTTTTATAGACCCTGTGTCCAAAACCCATAAGTCTGAAGTCATCATTTGGGTCTTTTGCTCTTTGTATAAATGTTTCGACATTTTCTACTGAGCCGATCATCTCTAGTTGTGCAATGACCGATTCATTGGCACCACCATGGGCACGCCCCCACAGTGCAGAGATACCAGAAGAGATTGCTACATAGGGGTGTGCACCAGTAGAGGCTACACCTCTAACCACAGTAGTAGAAGCATTTTGTTCATGATCTGCATGTAAGGTAAAGATGGTGTCGAGCGCACGTATCTCTACCTCTTTGATTGTTTCATGCCCGTTGGCACAGAGATGCATTTTCCCGCCAGGGTATGCTCTCATCATGGTTAGAAAATTTTCTGTAAATCCAAGGTCTATGTCTGGTTGGATAAAGGGGATACCTAAAGAGTGTCTGTATGCAAACGCTGCAATAGTAGGAATCTTGGAGATGATACGTCTCGCCATTTCCTGGTAACCAGCTTCATCCTGACAGGTCTCATGGTCATCAAAAAAGGTTGAGAGGGCGGTAACTGCTGCGGAGAGTGTTGCCATGGGGTGGGCATTGTCAGGGAATACAGCGAAGAGATGGCGTAAACCTTCATGTAAAAATGCACGGTGGCGTATCTCCAGATCAAAATCGCGCAGGGTATCTTTGTCTGGGAGCTCCCCTGTCATGAGTAAATAACATGTTTCCAGATAGCTATGGTTGAGGGCAAGTTCTTCTATAGGAATACCACGGTATCGTAATTCTCCCTTTGCCCCATCAATAAATGTGATTTCTGAAGTACAGCTTGCCGTTGAGGTAAATCCGGGGTCATAGGTAAACATGTCACTGTCTTTAAAGAAAGTACGCATATCCAAGACAGAGGGACCTCGTGTTGCATCTAAAATAGGATATTCGTAGTTTTTTCCTGTGCGGTTGTCAATAAGTGAGAATGTGTTCTTTTTCATAGCATCACTCCTTTACTTCTGTCAGTATAGTAGTGTTATGTAGAATTGATGTGTAGTCCTGGCTTTAGGGCTTGATAGCAGTAAATCCTAAGCCTATCCAGTCCTGTAAACCGCCTCTGTACCAAAAAAGTTTTTCAGGGGGATATCCAAGCTTAATAAGTTCATCAATAGCTCTGGCAGATTGTGCACACCAGCTACCGTTACAAAAAAGTATTAACTCTTTTGCTTTCGAAAAATCTAATTGCTCCCCTCGCACTGTGACATTAAGTAGTAGTAGATTTTTTGTAAAATCTTCGGGGAAATGCTCATCATAGGCAATGTCTGTGTAAGGGATATTGATAGAGTGCGGAATAGTAATCTCTTTATACCAGGAAGGTTTTCTGGAATCTATAATAGCATATTTCTGTGGTGCAATAGCCAAGAGTTTTAAGAAGTTTAATACTTCAAGTTCTCCTACCGTTCTCACTCCTTTGCCTAGTGAGATGGGTTGTACAATACCTAGCGTGGTCACAAAACTCTTTTGACACTCTTTAGGTACATCTTTACTTGCAAGATTCCCTCCAAAGATGTGTTCAGGGGTAATACCTACATCAAGACATTTGGGATGAGAGAGCCTCTCTATAAAGATCTTCTTCTCTTTATAGGTACTGCTTACTCCTGAAAATTGTAAAGATTGGATATTCTCTTTAGCATGTAGACTAAAGATGAGTAAACTAAATAGTATAAGAAGTCGCATCATTAATCCCTTTTTCTTTTTTTATAGTATAGCATAAAGTTATACATAGTCTCTGTAAAGAGGCTTGTAGAGGATTTTGTTATAATGCTTTCCAAAAAAGGTCTTGGTATGAAAGAATTTGAAAATGTAAATGTAGAACTTGCAGGGAACAGCTATTTTGATGGTGCGGTAACAAGCCGTACTGTTAATTTCCCGGATGGCAGTAAA
Organism: Sulfurovum sp.; assembly: GCA_027081115.1. GTDB lineage: Bacteria > Campylobacterota > Campylobacteria > Campylobacterales > Sulfurovaceae > Sulfurovum. The sequence continues at coordinate 29,581 of JALWLD010000042.1, read as the reverse complement.
AAAACATTGGGTTTTATGTTACCTGGAGAGTATGAATTTGGAACAGTTGCTGCAGAGCTTATGGAGATCACTTCTGGTGAGTTGGATGTGAAGTTGCCCGGAAGTGACAGTTGGAGAACAATAAAAGACGGAGATACTTTTAATGTACCTGCAAACAGCAAGTTTCAAGTAAATGTAAAAGCTGTTACTGATTACTGCTGCAGTTATTTATAGGTTTCTGAGAAACTTCACAAACAGTACACACTAAATCACTATACTACGGGTATGAAGATTAAAGAGTGTCATCATTTTTCTTCCTCCCTCCCCCTCGTATGACACTCGGCCATATTTTGGTCAAGTCTTCAGGGTAACTTTTCACTGTTGAAGTATCTCTTCCCCTATTGGTACTTAACTCCTATATGATTTTACGTGAGAAGTTACCTTTAATTAATACACTAGTCATTACCCCAACCATGCATACGTTTGGCAACGATCACATCATAATCATCAAAGATATCATTGATAATGGTGGCAGAGACATAATACTTTTCCTCAAGAAGGGCATTCCACTCATCTTGTTGATTATAGTTAGCGTTAGGGATGAGAAGTACAATGTTACCTCCGGTTCTAATAATAGGGTAACATTTGCTTAAAAAACTCTCTTTGTCTAGCTCTTGAAAATTGAGTGTAGCTATAAGATAGTCATATTCGATTCCCTGAATTTTATAACGGGGGCGTTGCAGCGCAAATTTCATGACATGGACATGAGACTGGTTTTCATATTTGGTTTTTGCTTTCTCAAAGCAGGCATCTTTTACACAGTTGAGGTAATAGTCACTTTGATACTCTTTGCAAAGTGCTGCCAAAGCTTTAGAGAGAATGTGGCTACCGTTTGAGAAATGTACAATGCGCTGAGCAGGTTTTTTTTGAATGATTTGTAGTAGTTGTTCTACTTTTTCTGGTTCCATATTTTTCATACAAAAGTGTATCTAAAAATCACGCTGAAAGTCTAAATGTGTATAATGTTTGATATTAAAAATCAATCAAGGTATCACTATGTTACGTAAAAAAATTTATAATCCTGACTCAGAAGAAAAAACATCTGAGCGAAAAATATTTGGTGGAGATCCTACAGGAATCTTTGAACTTAATGATATAAAATATCAATGGGCTTATAACCTTTGGGAGATGATGTTAAATAATACATGGTTTCCCAAAGAGGTTGATATGACAAGAGATGTCAATGACTACAAACATTTGACAGATGCAGAGAAATCTGCCTATGACAAGGTGCTGGCACAGCTAATTTTTATGGATTCTTTACAAACAAATAATATTATTGACAACCTGAATCCATTTATTACTTCTCCGGAAGTCAACCTTATTTTGGTTAGACAGGCTTTTGAAGAAGCTCTGCACTCTCAAAGTTATGCAGTTATGGTTGACAGTATCTCTACCAACTCTCAAGAGATCTATGAATTGTGGAGAAGAGATATGAAGCTCAAGTCTAAAAATGATGCTATTGCTAAAATTTATGAAGAGTTGTCCTCAAATCCGTCAGATGAAAATATTGTCAAAGCAATGTTTGCCAATCAGATACTTGAAGGCATCTATTTTTACAGTGGTTTTGCTTACCTTTATACACTTGCCCGCTCTGATAAGATGTTGGGAACCGCACAGATGATCCGTTTTATTCAAAGAGATGAAGTGACACATTTACTTCTTTTCCAAAACATGATCAATGCGACTAAAAAAGAGAGACCGGAACTCTTTACAAAAGAGCTTATTGCAGATGTTTATGCGATGTTTGAAGATGCTGTGAAACTTGAGTGTGAATGGGGTGCGTATATTACTCAGGGGCAGATACTGGGGCTTACGGATGAGATCATTGAGCAGTATATAAAGTATTTGGCGGACAAGAGACTACACGCAGTAGGACTTGAAAAACTTTACAATGTAGAACACCCTATCAAATGGGTTGATAACTTCTCTCAATTCAATGATCAAAAAACAAACTTCTTTGAAGGTAATGTAACAAACTACTCAAAAGGATCTTTGGATCTTGATGATTTCTAGGAGTGTGTGATGATACGAACTATCCCAAAAAATATAGATGTGGCTGTCTTACAGCTGGCTTCGGCAAAACGCTACCAGGAGAATCTTGATAAGCTTTTACAATATATACGGGAACATCAAGATAAAAAACTGATCGTAGCACCGGAAGTCTACTTGACTGCCTATGATTATGAACACCTTGCTACAGCAGCAAAGTTTTCAGCCAAGGCACTTAAGATTCTTAAACAGGAGATTGCAGATCAGATACTTGTGATCACCTTGATCCTTGAAGAGGGAGACGGCTTTGTCAATCAGGCTGTTGTCATCCATAAACATAAGATTGTCTATAAGCAGAACAAGGTTAAACTTTTTAAGCTTGGTGATGAAGACCTTTATTTCCATGCAGGGAAAAAGAAGAAGATTATACCGTTTGAAATTGATGGTATCAAGTATGCAATTCTTATCTGCTTTGAACTGAGGTTCAAAGATCTCTGGAAGCAGATAGAGGGTGTAGATGTGGTAATAGTACCTGCTCGGTGGGGTTTACTACGGAAAAAACATTTGGAGATACTCTCTACTGCTTTGGCAGTGATGAACCAGTGTTATGTAGTGGTTGCGAACTCTTCAGATGATGATATGGCAAGCTCTTCAGCGATCATCTCTCCCTATGGCAATGTAGTGATGGATGATACACAGCGTGTTATAGAGGGCATGATAGACTTTAGGGAAATCAAGAAAATTAGACGATATATCGTAATGGATTAATCACACTTTAGATAAAATTCGCATACTACAAGGCAACAAGGGATATATCGTATAATGATAAAAGCAAGAAACAGACAAAATCTTGTCAATGAGATGGAGCAACACTTTACACTTGATCCACATGTCAAAGAGGCATTTTTATCAATTGACAGAGAAGCTTTTGTTCCTAATGAATTTAAGCATCTCTCTTATAAACTTGATGCACTGCCACTTGCCGCAAGTCAATGGATATCTTCTCCTCTTACTGTAGCAAAGATGACACAACATTTGGAACTTAATGGTGTTGATTCTGTGCTTGAAGTGGGTTGCGGATCTGGATATCAGGCAGCCATTTTGAGTAAAATATGTCGCCGTGTCTTTACGATTGAACGTATTGATGAATTGCTTAAAGAAGCAAAGAATACTTTTTCCAAACTTGAAATACACAATATCTTTACCCGTTTTGATGATGGACAAAGAGGCTGGAAACAGTATGCACCTTTTGAGCGTATTCTCTTTTCCGCTACAGCCAAAGAGGTGCCTGAAGTATTGTTTGAACAGTTGGCAGAAGGGGGTATTCTGATTGCACCAGTGGAAGAGACTGAGAATTATCATATTATTACGCGATATTATAAAAAGAATGGACGAATCACTTCTGAAACCATAGAACAGTGCCTTTTTGTGCCTATACTTGATGGTACACAAAAGTAAAGTTTTAGGCTTTTGACAACCTTTCATTAAACTTATGTTATGATTTACAAAACTGTAAACATAGGGAAAGATAATGGAAAAGTTGATGAAACCGGCAGAGTATGCCAAAGAGCTTGGGATTTCAAGACAAGCTGTTTATGCCAAGATAAAACGGGGTATCCTGACTGCTAAAAATGTAGATGGTAAACTTTACATTGTTGTTGACACTCTGAATGTAAAAACAACAAGTGTACCTGAAACATCACAGAACATCACAAAAGAGAAGAAGCCTGAAAAATCTGCTTCTACATCCAAACAAAACCTTTCAAAAGACTATAAGGCATTACTAGAGGCTAAAGATGAAACCATCGCAGTACTTAAAGACACAGTAAAAGATCTCAAAAAATCAAATAAACAGATATCTACAACACTACGTGGAGAGATTGATCTTCTTAAAGATGCCTTTCATGAGATGCGTAATCTCTATGTTCACCAACTTGAATATAAAGCTTCACAAGAAGCTATTGAAGTGGTTACAGAGGAAGAGAGTGTAGAGGTTGTGGAAGAGCGATGGATCTCTGTAAAGAAGTTTTTTAAAACACTGGGTGTAAAAAAAGAGAAACATCAAGAGAAACTCTATAAGCGTTTGAAAAAAGCATTTAAAGCCGGAGATGAACGTCTTGTAAAAGAAGAAGGAAAACTCAAGATTAATGCCAATAAGCATTATGAAGATCTGGTGAAATAAGATGCAACTACTGAAAGACTTTTCCAAAGAGTACAGTCTATTTTTGGCAATATTTACCTACATAGGCATACACTATTTTGAGCATACTTTGGTAGAGAGTACAGCAGGGAATTTGATTGGTTTTACTATTTTGTTTGTTGTGATTATGTATGCGGCTATGTCCGTGGCACATCATGCTGAAATGTTAGCAGAAAAGTTTGGAGAGCCCTACGGTACACTGATTTTGACGATGTCTGCAGTCATTGTAGAGATTGTGATCATTGTTATTATGATGATGCATGCACAAAACCCTGAACTTGCAAGAGATACCATCTACTCTGCGGTAATGCTTGATATTAACGGGCTTCTTGGAATTGCTGCTATTATTGGAGGTATCAAGTATGGAGAACAGCCTTACAATGTAGACTCATCCAACTCTTACCTCTCTATGTTGTTAGTAGCTATAGGCATTGCTATGGTACTTCCGGAATTTGTGGACCCGGTGCACCATCATAAGTTTATGATGTTCAATGTCATTGTCTTTGTCTTCCTCTATATTATTTTTACCCGTGTACAACTCAAATCACATAAATACTTCTTTGAATATACAAACAAAGAGGAGACTGAGTGTGAGGAAGAGAGTGGCTGTACACCGCATAAAGAGATCAACGCCTGGTATCATGCCTTTAACTTGGTTGTCTCTATTGTGGTCATCGGTGTTTTGGCTGAAGTCCTTTCCGTCTTTATGGGCAATACTCTGGAGACTTTTGGTTTGCCTTTAGCTATAGGTGCCGTTGGCGTAGCTGTCATCTCTGCTGCTCCAGAGCTCATTACGGCAGTGCGTGCAGCTGTGGATAATCGTATGCAAACAGTTATAAATATTGCTTTGGGTGCTTCTTTGGCAACCGTGTTATTGACCATCCCTGCGGTTATTGTGGCTTCGTATTATTTGGATATGGAACTTAACCTCTCATTGACACCTATTCAAACGATGATGATCTCATTGACACTTTTGGTTTCCATGGTAAACTTCAATGATGGAGAGACCAATGTGCTTGAAGGCTTTTTGCACTTTATTCTGTTTATTGTGTTTGGATTTTTACTGTTTGTCTAGGAAATAATATGCGACCTTTAAACCGATACATAAAGCCAAATCAAGAAGGTATGAATCATCTGCATAAGGAAGAAAAAAAGAATATATATATATTTTTTTTAAGTACATTTCTTTGGGTGTATTCTATTTTACAAGCAGATATAGATATATATGTGATTGTAGTTTGGATAATAGCTTTTACAATGATGGCTCTCAACTCATTATTTTTAGCCAGTGTATTATGTATTAGTGTCATTGGGGTGCACATCTCTTCTGATGTGATTAGTTTTATTGCCCTAGGTGCTTTTTCAGGAGCATTAATGATTGGTTCAGTCTGGATAATAAGTGGTGCCGGAGCAAGTAAAAAGAGTATCTCTGGTAATTTAGATTCAGGTAATGTAGTGGGTTATTATGGTGGAGATGGTTGTGATAGTGGAGGAGATTGTTAGTGTATTTTATTGACACTATATAAATAGTGTTACTAGTTTTCCAATAGCTTCTTCATTTGTGAATATCTTTACAGAGCGTATGTCGTACCGTGCAAAATGTTCTTGTAAAGAGGTATCATGTGCCTGTAGTTTTTCTAGGTATTGTAGTATGCTTTTTTTGGAAAAGTAGGTATCAGTTTTTTTTGATGTCTGTGGATCGATGAGTGTTACTTCACCTAGATTTTTAGGCTGTTCTTCTTCTTTCTCTCTTACAATAATAGCAATAACCTCATGTTTCTGTGCCAGTAAAGAGAGATCAACAGGACTAAGAAAATCTCCTACTATAAAAATAAGAGAGGGTTTGCGAATGCGCTTAAATAAGTCTTTGATCGCAGAGTCATAATGTATTTTTGTTCCAAGCAAAGTACGTTCATAAAGGGTTTTTGAGTATTGCTCTATATGGTAGATCTGTTTACTGGGAGGTGTAGCATATACTTCATCTTGCATATAGGAAAATCCTCTGAACAGGTCTGCATTTTGTTGTGCTGCATAGCCTAAAATCGTGGCAATTTCAGTGATCTTCTTTTGTTTTTTATTTTCCTTGCCAAAATAGAGTGCGCCATCCATCATTGCAGCACTTACTATGGAAAGTTCCCGGTTAGCATGAAGCTCTTTGATATAGGGCTTTCCAAGTTTTGCAGAGATCGTCCAGTTGATTTTACGTATGTCATCACCTATTTGATACTCACGTAACTCGGAAAAGTCATATCCCTCACCGTGAAGTTTGGAGAGGTTATGTCCTGAGAGAAGTGTATAGACTTGATGCCTTGCTTTAAGTTGCAAAGCTTTTAATGAAGAGGTCATGGTATGGGTAGTATCTCAATGATTTGACTAATGATCTCGTCTGTAGTTATCCCTTTCGCACGGGCTTCATATGAGAGGACAATACGATGTCGAAGCACATCATGTACTACATAGCCGATATCTGCAGGTGTTACAAAGTCATTGCCTCGTAAAAAGGCTTTTGCTTTGGCTGCTTTGTAAAGGTCTATTGAAGCCCTTGGGCTTACCCCAAACATAATGTTTTCTTGTAGTCCCTTCAACTCAAACCGTTCCGGATCTCTTGTTGCAGATATGATTTGGATAATATACCTTTCCAATTCTTTGTCAATATGAATATTGCCAAGGGCTTTCTGAAGGTGTTGTAACTCCTCTACACTGAGTACTTTTTCTGCTTCCATAAAACTTTTGGTCGCACCTTTTCTCATGATCTCAAGCTCTTCCTCTTCTGAATTATGTTTGACAACCAGCTTCATCATAAACCTGTCAAGTTGTGCTTCGGGAAGGGCGTAGACTCCTTCTTGTTCTATGGGGTTTTGTGTTGCCATGACCAAAAACGGTGCTTCAATCTTGAAGGTCTCTTCTGCAATAGTCACTTGTCTTTCCTGCATTACTTCAAGAAGAGCAGATTGTACTTTTGCCGGTGCACGGTTGATCTCATCGGCAAGTAAAAGGTTGGTAAAGAGCGGACCTTTTTTAATGCTAAATGTGTGCTCCTGAGGGTTATATATCTGTGCCCCGATAATATCTGAAGGTAGAAGGTCCGGTGTGAACTGAATACGTTTAAAGTCAAGACCAAGTGCTTTTGAGAGGGCATTGATGGTAGTTGTTTTTGCCAGACCCGGAACGCCCTCAATTAAAATATGCCCGTCACAGAGTAGACCGATAATTAAGCCTTCTATCATCGCCTCTTGACCGACAACGGATTTTTTTAGTTCTTCTTTAAGTTGCAGTATCTTTTGGTTCATGAAACTTCCTCTATGGCTTTTTGTTTGAGTTTATCAAGATTGATTTTAGCATTTTTATATAAACCCTTTTCCAGACTTTCTATGATTGTAGCAAACTTTTTACTGTCATTTGCCATGAGAAGTTGAAGTAGTGACTTTGCATCTTTACAGGCAGCTATTTTCTCTTCTAAATGGCTCTCCACTGTACGTTGTTTTCGCTTTCTTTCTTTGAGAATAAAAGCACTTAAATAACCTGCTAGAAAGACTACAAGATAAGAGAATAAGGCACCAAGCCAGCTAAAGTCGGGAGAAAAGGCTTTGGGTGAATCTATTTTATCCAGCAGGTGCTTACTCTCTTCTTTGACAATAGTAATGTGTTGTGCCGGCACGGGAAGGGTATAAGACTTTTTGGTTTTTGGGTTAAATGCTTTTATCTCTATGGCAGGGAGGTCAAAACTTTTATCGTGTGAAAATGCCAAAGGGTAGATCACAGTGCTTTTTGTACCTTTTTTTGTATGTGTCTCATGGACAATAGGATTCTCTTTAAAAAGAGTTACATTGATATCGGTTGGAATGATATTGCTAAGCAGGGGTGTGTACCCCTCTCCTTTAATCTCTATTTGCATAGGGATAGGTTCAAAAGCTTTTGCTTTGTGTGTATATATTTTGCTTGAAATACTAAAGTCCCCTACAATATCAGTATCTTTAGGGAGTGTTTTAACTTGCAGAGAAAGAGTCGGAAGCATGACTTCTGTGTCAACAGTCACAAGACCTTTAACATTGTCCCTGTCACCTGAGTAGCTGTATGCCACAGATTCATCAGTGGTCACTTTTTTAATAAGATCAAAAGAGATAGAGATATCCCCCTGTTTTAACGGATAGAGCAGGTAGGTGTAGCGTACTTTTGCATCATGATGAGTATCGGTCTCTTTTGCATCCAACCTTTGGAAAGTGTACTCTTTACTTTTTTTCAGATCAAAACTGAGAAGTAAAACAATGTCATGATTGGTCTGATTCATATCGACAGTAAGCAGGACAGGCTCTTTGACATAAGGGTTTTGTGTATTTATTTTCATAGCATAGCTAAAGTCTTCTGCCAAGAGTAGGGTAAGAGACAGTAGAAGATAAAATGTTAGCAGCTTACCAAGGTTGCGTTTCACGTATGTATCCTTCGTTAATGAGTTCATAGACTTTAGAGCTTAGAGGTTGTGCTTGTACCTCTTTGTCCATTTTGAGCCTTTTTTTTTCTTCTTCATTGTTTTTTTTCTCTTTGCTCTCTCCTCCGGAACCTGAACCGGAACTGGGCTGGTCTTCATTATGGCTTTGTGTTTTCTCTTCTTTGCTTTCCTGTGACATACTTTTGCTCGTATCAGAGTTTTGCGACTTAGGGTGGGAAATACCCAACCCAGCATCTTTGTGTTGCTTTAAAAGTGCTACAAGTTTTAGATTGTGCAGGGAATCTTCATCTTTTCCTAACTGTAATGCTTTAGTATAGTACAGCTTGGCTTTATCATACGCCTGAAGCATGGCATGAGCATTGGCAATATTGTAGAAGAGTTTCTGTTTAATCTTGGCATGGGTCGTATGAATCGATTGGTAAAGTGCAATGGCTTTTTTATAGTTTTGCATTCTGTAGTAGGTATTTGCCAAAGCAAATTGGCTCTGCAAAGAAGGTACGTCAACTTGTTTGAGTACTTTTTTTGTTTTGTTGAAATCTTTAACTTCATATGCATTATAGGCCTTATGTAAATAATAGGCATCCCAGATAGAGGCTTGAAGTTGTATACCCAAGAATGCAAAAAGTATAAAAAGGTATCTAGAGGCTCGGGTATGCAGCACGAGAAAAAGTATGAGTGCAATAAAGAGTGGTATCTGATAGAGTTCCGTATAGTGATATTGCATTTTTTTGATCTCTTGATTCTGCTTTTTATGTGCATCTAAAGCGCTTTGTAATGCATCTGCTGTAGCTTGTGCAGTGGCTGAGGGTGTCAAGTAGGTACCGTTAAGCAGGCTTGTAAGTTGTTCAAGCATAGGGTTGATACGAGAGATTACAAGATTTTGTTCTTTGTCTTTTAGTAATGTGCCATCTTCTTTCTCAATGGTGCTTCCCTGAGTTGTTCCTAAGGCAAGTGTGATAAGGCTAAGACTACTTTGTTGTAATTGTTCAGCCAGGATTTTTGCAGATATCTCTTCTCCACCATCGGTCATGAGAATGAGTGTTTTGTCTGTATGCGACATGCTGCTCAGTTTTTCAAAAAGTTTTTTAAGTGAGGTTCCCTTGGTCAGAATATACTCAGGTCTCAAACTTTGTAATGCCTGGCTAATGAGGACATGGTCCGTGGTTGGCGGGGAGAGGAGTAAGGGATTGCTGGTAAAGGCAACAAGCATGATATTGTCTTTGGTATTGCTTGCTAAAAATGCATCAATGGTCTCTTTTGCAAAGTCATACCGTGTGGGTGCAATATCTTTGGCTTTCATGGAGAATGAGACATCCATAGCGATGATAATATCTTTGGCCTCAATACTGCTCTCTTGTAGTCCCTCTTCAATGACTGGACGGCTAAGAGTAACTACGATGAGAGCAAGGATAAGCAGATGTGTTACAACGAGAAGGTTTTTTTGTTTTTGGCTGATAAAAAAGAGTACAATGGGGATAAATAGCCATAAAAAAGAGGGATAGAGTAGTGTCATGACTCACTCCTGCTGAGGTAGAGAACCCAAAGTACAAGTAGTCCAAAGACTAGGGTCAGCGGGAAAAAGATCAATAATTTTTGGTTAAGGTAGTTTTCTCCACGTATATGGCTAGGTTCAAGGGCATCTATCTTCTTATAGATTTTGGCAAGAGCCTCTGCCGAAGTTGCGGCATAGGACTCTCCTCCACTCTCTTTTGCTATCATCTCAAGAAGTGCTGCATCATAATCACTTTTTTTGCCAATACCGATGGTGTAGATTCGAATGCCTCTCTCTTTTGCTTTTTGTACAGCCTCTTTAGGAGAGGTTTTTCCTGCATTATGGTATCCGTCTGTGAGCAGAATGATGGCTTTGTTTTTTGCATCTCCAAAGGAGAGTGTATGGATGGCCTGCATGATGGCATCACCAATGGCAGTACTCTCTCCGGCTAACCCAACATTGGTCATTTCAAGCAGATAAGAGAGTGCCTCCAGATCGTAGGTAAGAGGAGAGGCAGTATAGGCAAAGGTACCAAAGACAACCACAGCCATATTGTCATCCAAACGTTTTTTGGTAAAGGCCTGTGAGAGGGAAATAGTAGTTTCATATTTGTTTTTAAAACGGTCTATACTGTCAAACCCACTTTGTGCCATAGAACCACTGGCATCAATAGCAAGTACAAGGTCTCGGCCTTTTTTGTGAGCATTACCTGAGGTATCGTAGATAAAAGGTTTAGCCAGTGCAATGACCATGAGGGTAAAAATGAATATTTTGAGCCAGGGTTCCCATGAGAGTAAAGGGCTCTGTCTGCGTATCCATTCAAGTTTAGGAAAGTAAAATTCTTGATTATACTTTTTGCACCACAAAAAGCAGGGGAGCAGTAGAAGCAGTAAAAAAAACCAGGGCGCACCAAAAATAAATTGCATAGTATTATTTTAACATTTCTGTGATAAGTTTACGATATAATTATTTTCTAAACAAAAACGTACCTATCGGTGCCCTAAAGATATAACAGTACAAAAGAGGTATGAATGTTACTGATACAAAAAATGTTACGCGGCTACTTTCCACTACAGGTTTTTACCTTCCTTCTCTTTTTCTCAACAAGTAGCCTAAATGCCAATGAGATTGAATTTCAAGAGCGTGCTTCTGAGATCATTTTAAATTCTCTGCAGACAGAGCCTAAAAAAAGTTTTTTACGTAAAGCCTATAAAGAGTTGCTCTTCTCTCCAGTATGGATGAGAGAAAAGTCACTCTCTAAAGCAGCAGTAGAACTTTTTGACTATATCACACAGGATGAGACACTCAATAAACATGGGAAACTCTATAAAGATGCCTTGGTGCTGCGACGTATGGCAGAAGATGTCTATGCAAAGAATGGGAGTATCTACGATAAAATCAGCCTTGAATTTAAAATTACCCAACTCTATAAAGGTTATATTGATTATGCCTATTTTGGAAGTATTAACTGGGGTGCTTTTCAGGCACGTATTGCAAATCTGAAAGTTAATGATGTCAGTACAGAGTGGGTACTTCATCGCCCGGATGTCTACCCTGCAAAAATGTTGGTGCAGGCAGCCTTTGGTACCAGTATGAAAAAAATGCTTGATGCAGTGCAGCCTACGGCCTATCATTATAAAGCCTTGCAAAATGTGTTGGCAAAATATTTGAAACTTAGAGAAGAAGGTGGGTGGGAGCCTGTCTATCTTTCTAAAAAATTAACACCGGGAAAACATGACAGAGGTGTTTACTCTTTACGGGAAAGATTAAGAGCTACTGGAGATTATGTTAGCTGTAACCAAAGTGAAGAGGAAGATCGTTACGACAAATGTCTACAAGAGGCAGTGAAGCGTTTTCAAAAACGTAATGGGCTTAAAGCCGATGCAGTGGTCGGGCCTGTTACACTTAAAGTATTAAATATACCTTTAGAAGATCGTATTACTACAATTCGTCTTAACCTTGATCGTCTTAAGTGGTTAAATGAACGTAACAGTAAACGGCATGTTATTATCAATATCCCTGATTTTCAGCTCTATTTTGAAGAAGATGGAAAACTGATACAAACCATGAGGGTAGTTACAGGAAAACCAAACCACCCTACACCGATTTTTTCAGATACCGTTGAATTTATTGTCTTAAATCCTTACTGGAATATTCCAAAGAGTATTATACAAAAAGAGATGATCCCTAAACTCTTACGCAACCCAAATGCCATGGCACGGCAAGGTATTGAGATACGTGCAGGATGGGGGAAGGATGCCCCTTTAGTCTCTGGAGGCTCTGTAAATTGGGCACAATACCGTTACTCCAAAAACGTACCTTACCGTTTCGCACAGGTTCCAGGCTATAGAAATGCTTTAGGAAAAGTAAAGTTCCTCTTTCCTAACAAGTTTTCAGTCTATATGCATGATACTCCGTCAAAACACCTTTTCAAAAGAGACAAAAGGGCTTTTTCTCACGGCTGTATCCGTTTACAGAAACCACGGGAACTCTTGCGTACTTTCTCAACTTTTAATGATAATTTAGATTTTGAGAAAGCACAAAAGACGCTTAAGGGGAAAACAAAAACCTATATAAACTTGAAGCAGAAGGTACCTATAGATGTAGTCTATTTGACTGCCTGGGTAGATTATGACGGTAATCTACAATTTAGAAATGATGTCTATGGCTATGATGCTATGCAGTTAAAGTCATTTAGAAAGTGGTAGGGGCTTTGCAAAGGGGGATAGAGATGTCATTTAAACATGCTGTCGCACTTACGGGGGGTATCGCAAGTGGTAAAAGTACGGTAGCCTCTAAGCTAAAAGAAGCAGGTTTCAAAGTCATTGATGCAGATAAAATTGCTCATGATATTTTAGATGAAGAGCATCAAGCGATTGCCACACTCTTTGGAAGTGCTTTTGTCAAAAATCAAAAAGTAGACAGACAACAACTTGGCGCAGAAGTATTTGCTGATCCAAAAAAAAGAGAAGCACTGGAATCTCTACTGCATCCTCTTATCTACACACGTATTGCAGAAAAGTCCGCTATACTTGACAAAGAGGCAAAGCCTTATATTGTTGATATCCCTCTTTTTTATGAAGGGGGACGGTACGAAATCGATAGTGTTATTGTGGTCTATGCCAACAGAGTACAGCAATGTGAACGTCTTATGTTGCGAGATGGGTTTAGTAAAGAGGAAGCGGATTCCAGGCTAGCTTCACAAATGGATATTGAAGAGAAACGTCGTAAGGCTGATTATGTGATCGACAACAGTGGTGGTCTGATACAGTTGAAAACAGAGACAGCGCGTGTTGTAAATGAAATATTGGGAGAAGAGAGATGACAGTTACAAAATATTCAGCCAACGGCAATGACTTTGTTATGTTCATAGCACAAGAGAAAGAGGACAGAACAGAGTTAGCCAAAAGCCTTTGTCATAGACAAAATGGTGTAGGTGCAGATGGTCTGGTAGTACTTATACCCCATGATGATTATGATTTTGAATGGGAATTTTACAACTCTGATGGTTCCCATGCAGATATGTGTGGTAATGCCAGTAGAGCAGTGGCCCATTATGCCCATGAAAAAGGTATTTCCAAAGATGGCAAAGCGGAGTTCCTGACGGGTGCGGGTGTGATACATGCAACGATTAACGGACTTTATGTAGTCTCTGATATGACAGAACCTGATATCATCAGAGAAGATATTGAGGAAGAGGGTGAGACCTGGTGGCTTATAGATTCGGGTGTTCCTCATTTGGTTGCAGTAAGAGATACTATTGATTATTTTGACATTGAGCAGGCTAGAGCATTGCGCTACAAATATAATGCAAATGTGAACATTTGTAAAATTGATGGCGATACGATGTATGTCCGTACCTATGAGCGTGGAGTAGAAGATGAGACTTTGGCTTGTGGTACAGGAATGGTGGCCTGTTTTATACGTAATCATAAAGAGGGAAAAGTACCTGATCAAATAAAAGTACATCCTAAAAGCGGTGATGAACTCTATGTGAGTTATGAGGATGGAGTGTACCGTTTTGGTGGTAAAGTAACCAAAACATTTGTGGCTGAGACCATAGAATAAAAGAGGGTTAAGATGAAAATAATACAAACAGTTTTAGTCATTGCAGGATGTACGTTGTCTCTGTGGGCCAGTAAATTTGATGATGCCGTCGTATCGTATAACAAAGGGAATTATGTCCAGGCCCTGAACAGCTTTTATGTGTTGGCTAAAAATGGCGATGCTGATGCACAGTTTAATGTAGCATTGATCTATGAGCAGGGCAAAGGAGTCAAAGCCGATATTGCACAGGCGATGGAGTGGTATGCGAAAGCAGCCAAATCAGGTAATGCCAATGCTGCATATAACCTGGCAGAAATCTATTTAAAGAAGGATGTAAATAACCCCAAGAGATATGAGAAAGCTGTAGAGTGGTATACCTTTGCTGGTGATAAAGGTGTGGCACAGGCGTATAACAATCTGGCAGCACTCTATCAGACTGGAGAGGGTGTAAAGCAAAATAAGAAAAAAGCATTTATCCATTTTAAAAAAGCAGCAGAGGGTGGTAGCCCTTCGGGTCTTTTGAATCTTGCAATCATTTACGGCTGGGGACCAACGATCGTTAATGATCCTCAAAAAGCATATGAGTATTTGAATAAAGCTAAAACTGCAGGAAAGAAAGAGGCACTCCCCTATATAGAAAAACTCTGCAAAGAAGTGCCGGAGGCTTGTAAAAAGTAAGAGCTACACTTAAGTATCTCTTGGTTATAATTTCAAACTTTTTAAAAAAGATTAAAAAGCGACTAGTCGCTTGAGCTTTCTGCTGAAGATGTAATCCCTCAATCTGTGAGGATAAAACACAGCGTTAATGTAGCTTTGTTTGGCTTTGCAAAAAGTGTTTTTTAAATAAGATCGCTTAACTCAGTTGGTAGAGTACTTCCTTGACATGGAAGAAGTCGCTGGTTCAAGTCCAGTAGTGATCACCACGGTTAAAAACACCTCTATTTTTATCCCTTTATTTACATTAATTCATTTTTATCCAAGATTTGGCTATAATCATGGCATTTTTAACGCGCGACACAGTAAGTTGCGACAAACAAAGGCTTAATTTGAGTGAAAATCTTATAGGTTACATGGATGACCAAGGAAATATTTTAGATACACAGAGTGCAGGAGAGAACTGTACGGCAACACCTATCGAATACGATAACAGCGAGGCTGCACTGGAGATAGTCCGTCACTCTACCGCACACTTAATGGCACAGGCAATTACGGAACTTTATCCTAATTCGCAGTTTTTTGTAGGACCTGTAGTAGATGAAGGGTTCTACTATGATTTTAGAGTAGATGAGCAGATTGGTGAGAATGATCTCAAAATCATCGAAAAGAAGATGAAAGAGCTTATCAAAAAAAAGTATAAGATCGAAAAGTATGAGATCAGTAAAGAAGAAGCTTTGGCAAAATTTGCCGGAGATGATCTAAAACAGGCAGTACTTTCACGTATTCCTGATGAGACAGTTTCTATCTATAAACAGGGAGAATTTGAAGACCTTTGTAGAGGACCTCATGTCCCTGCACTTAGATTTTTGCATAACTTCAAATTGACCCGTGTTGCAGGTGCCTATCTTGGTGGCGATGAAAATGCTGAGATGTTGACACGTATCTATGGTATTGCTTTTGCAGACAAAGAATCTCTCAAAGCATATATTACCATGATGGAAGAAGCAAAGAAGCGTGACCACCGTAAGATCGGTGCGGAGATGGAACTCTTTATGTTTAATGAAGAATCTGGTGCAGGATTGCCGTTTTGGATGCCTCAGGGTGCGAAACTCAGAGCCAAGCTTGAAGATGTCCTTCATAAAGCACACCGTGTTAGAGAGTATGAACCTGTGCGCGGTCCAGAGATTCTCAAAGCAGACTTATGGAGAACATCAGGACATTATGCCTGTTATGGTGACAATATGTACTTGACAGAGATCGATGGTCAAGAGTATGGGATTAAGCCTATGAACTGTTTGGGACATATTCAAGTCTTTAAACAGACACAGAAATCTTATCGTGATCTACCGTTGCGATATTATGAGTATGGTGTAGTGCACAGACATGAAAAGTCAGGTGTGCTACATGGTCTACTTCGGGTAAGAGAGTTTACACAGGATGATGCACATATCTTTTGTACTCCTGAGCAGATTGCATCAGAAGTGCTTGAAGTCGTTGAGTTTGTGGATTCTGTCATGAAACTTTTTGGTTTTGAATACTCTATGGAGATCGCGACCAAGCCTGAAAAAGCTATTGGAGAGGATGCTGTCTGGGAGATGGCAACTCAGGGGCTCAAAGATGCACTTGATGGTAACAACCTGCCATATACTATTGATGAGGGCGGTGGTGCTTTCTACGGACCGAAAATTGATATTAAAATCACCGATGCTATTGGTAGAAAATGGCAGTGTGGTACCATTCAGGTAGACTTTAACCTGCCTGAGCGTTTTGAAGTTGAGTATGTAGATGAAGACAATACACGTAAGCAACCAGTAATGATTCATAGAGCGATTCTCGGGTCATTTGAACGTTTCATAGGTATCTTAACAGAGCACTATGCAGGAGAATTCCCGTTTTTCCTGGCACCAACACAGGTTATTTTTGTACCGATTTCCGATAGCCATGTAGCTTATGCCAAAGTGCTTAAGAAAAGTCTTCTTTTCGAAGGTATCGATTCGGTGGTGTATGACAAGAATGATTCACTCAATAAACGTATCAGAACGGCGGAAAAGCAGCGTGTACCGTATGTGGTTATTATTGGTGATGAAGAGGTCCAGGGAAATTCTGTAGCGATCAGAAACAGGAGAACCAGAGAACAATATAATCTTACACAAGATGAATTTATGGTAGAATTAACCAAACAACTTCAAGAAGGAAAAATTTGAGTAGACAAAACGACAGAAACAACAGAGGTAGAAAAAAGGCTGATGATACCATCATGAATGATGCGATCAGAGCAAGTGAATTAAGAGTACTTGGGGATGATGGTGAGCAATTCGGGATCATTTCAAGAGCTGATGCACTTCAAATTGCAGAAGATAAAGGCCTAGACTTGGTACTTGTCTCTCCCGATGCAAAACCCCCTGTTGCAAAAGTAATGGACTACGGTAAACACAAATACGAGCTAGAGAAAAAGAAAAAAGAAGCACGTAAAAATCAGAAGAAGATTGAAGTAAAAGAGGTCAAATTTTCTTGTAAAATTGCAGAGAATGACATCGCTTATAAAGTTAAACATGCAAGAGAATTTCTTGAAAAGGGGAAACATGTAAAGCTTCGTGTCTTCCTTAGAGGACGTGAGATGGCAAACCCTGAATGGGGTGTAGATGTATTGAACCGTGTTTGGCCAATGCTTGAAGATATCGGAAACCTTGAGTCTGAAGCCAAGCAGGAAGGACGTTATATCAATATGTACGTCACTCCATTAAAGAAATAATACTTCATCTAACCACCATGCGTAGGGTGAATTTATCTGCCATAACATTCAATGGTAGGAAATCCCACCCTACGCTTTCACCTCATAATGTAACTTTAACCCCTCAGAGGTCATCACAAACCCTGAAATATTGATCTTCCCCTCATGCACCATGCTGTGGTGTTTTTTGCACAGTGGGATGAGATTGTATTTATGGTTTTTATGAAAATGATCAATATGCCCATCATCATTGGCATCTTGTTGCTCAGCAATGTGATGTACATCTTCTACATTGGCATCACATAATGTACACTTTGAGAGATATAGCGCTTTGTTGTATTTACTACTTTTTTGTTTACGTAATTTTTTGATCTCCGAACCGGAGTTCTCTAAATTTTCTCTAATAGTCTGTGCCATCTGAAGGAACTCTTTGTCCATGTGCAGGGACTTTGCAAACTCCAGTCCATACAGACTGTCACCTCTTCCTATCTGCAGTACTCTATTGTAGACCAGGGTATCGTTTGTCTCATCATATTTGATACCTAAATGCAGAAAGATAAGGTGTTTTAGCTCTTTCAGATGAGGAATGCTTCCTAGTTGATGCAGGTGTGTGGCAAAAATAAAAGTTGATTTTAGAGAGATCAATTTTAAGATCGCTGAAGAGACTATGGCAAGTGCTGACTCTGTTTCTGTCCCCTGGGAGATCTCATCACCCAGTACAAGTGAGCGTTCATTTGCTCTGTTAAAAATGTTTTTTAGCTCCATCATCTCAACGGCAAAGGTTGACAAACCTTTATAGAGGTTATCCTGAGAGACGATACGTGTAAAAAGTTTGTCATAGAGACCAAAACGAAGCTCTACTGCAGGTACAAAAAATCCTGCTTGAGCCAATACAACGGAGAGGCCAATACTTTTCATAAGTGATGATTTCCCTGATGAATTTATTCCATAGAGTAAAACACCCAATACATCTTCTCCATTGCTGGCATTGAGTGTAATGTGATTGTGTGAAGTGAAATTATTATTGCCCAAATAAATGTCATTTGGTACATAAATACCCCGTTCGTCATTGGCTTCAATAATAGGATGTCTCAATGCAATTGCTTCATAAAAGTTACCTTCTTCAATGAGAGGACGGGATAGATTCATGATCTTTGTACATTTTGCATTGGAGATGGCTACGTCAATATTGGCAATAAAAGAGATGAGTTTGTCTAGGAGTAGTGAAAAACGATTTTCCAGGACATCTAAACTTTCCGTATATCGCTGTTTGACAAGTGAGACCAGTTTTACCTGGGCTGTCTCATAGCTACGGGTAATCTCTTCAAAGAGTGGTGCCTGTACTTTCACTGCATTTTTTAAATGTTTATAGTGAAAGTCTTTAAAGAAGTGGTGCTGCTTGTCAATGGTGACAAAAGAGTCTTTGAGAGTTTTCTCTATGAGTGAAAAACGGTTCTTGGTCAGGTTGATGAAGTACCCTTCACTCTCAAGATAAGAGACTGTAGCATACTTGGTACCTGCATTGCTGAAGAGTTTGTCAGTACAAAAGAGTGCTTCTACATGTTCTGCTACATGATGCATTTTGTCAACCTCTTTTTGTTGACGTTGGACAATGCTGTCAATGGCAGGGTAGACACCATTTTTAAAGATGTTGTCATTAATTTGTTCTATGCGAAAACGTGCACAGATGTCTAGTTCAAAGGTCTCTTCAAGCACAGACAACATCTCCTGTGTCTCATCAAAGAGTTTGTTGTCAATTTCCAATCCTTCTTCTTGAGCATCCGTTAAAAGTTTTAAGATGGATTCAAGAGACATAGAAATGTAAGTCAATTCAACAGGGTGGAGTTTACGCAATTTAATACGTCTTGCAATACGCTCTAGATCATAGATCTGCTTTAGATGTGTTTCAAAACGGTCAATGTTGGGCAGCAGACGTTCTGTGAGATCATAACGCTCTTCAAGCAATGCTTTGTCACAAATAGGGTTAAGCAGTCTCTCTTTTAGTAGACGTTTCCCAAAAGCGGTAGAAGTTTTGTCAATAAGGTCAAGTAGTGTAATGTCTGAGGGGTCACGGGAAATGACCGAGAGCTGCTCCATTGCATTGTTACCAATGTACATATAACGGTTAGAACCCAAAAAGAGTGGTTTGTTCATTTTCTCTATAATACTTTCATCATGTTCTATGATAAAGTCTATAAGAACAGTCAATGCTTCAGTTGTGTAGGGGTGCCGCTCCAAGTCTAAAAACTCAATAGCTGAGAGAAAAGAGTTGATCTCAAAGATACGGGTAAAGAGTTCATTTTGAAAATTGATCTTAAATCGCTTGGTATTGACAGTATAGTGAAGTGAAGAGAGCTCAAGGTAGTGAATGAGCCACTCTTTGTCAATCTCTTTGTTCTCTAGGGTAAGGATGACTTCAGAGGTACTATAAGTCTGTAGAAGATTAAAAGCTTCATCGAGAGCATAGGTTTTATCATCACGGGTTGAGTGGATTTCATTGCATATGGTTTTGCCTGTAGAGACATCAATAGCTGCATAGCCTACTGAGTAGATTCCTGCATTTTCATCAACCATGAGTGAGACAATGTTGTTTTCACTTGGCTCCGAGAGGTATTCGAAGTTTGTGCCCGGAGAGATGATGTTGGAGACGTAGCGTTTGACATTTGGCATCTCCCCTTTTTGTTTGACAACGATGATGGTATATTTTTTAGTAGTGATGAGTCGTGAAAGATAGCGGTCGAGTGAGACGGCAGGAACACCTGCTAAAAGTGGGTTGGAAACAGAATTTTCGAGGATGGCTTTACTTTTACGGGTAAGCTGAATATTCAGTAGTTCAGCGATCTCTTTTGCTTTACCTACTTTGAGTTCATCATTGTTGACTTCATAGACTTCAAAAAAAGTCCCGATCTCCATTAAAATAAGCGCATCTTTACCATATTTTTCTTCAAAGTGACGTTGTAGATCAAAGTAGACTTCCGTAAGAAGCTTCTTTTTTTGTGAAAGTATTTCGCTTGCTTTATCCACTGTGATTCACCCTGTTTTTTAATAGTATAAATTCTAGCATAAAGGGGGTTAGAGCTCTCCATAAAAGTTACTTTATAGATATTTCAGAATATTTGGATATAATACCGTCCCATTTTCTACTACTTGTAATAGAAAAAATTCAATAGGGAGTAAGCATATGCCAAAAATGAAAAGTGTTAAAGGCGCTGTAAAGCGTTTTAAAGTGAAAAAATCCGGCAAGATCAAAAGAGGGACTGCGTATAGAAGTCACATTCTTACAAAAGTTGATGGTAAAAGCCATAGACAGATGAGAAGTCCTAAACATGTTGATAAAGCTGATGCTAAAAATATTAAAGAGATGATTAACTAGTAACCTAGTTATCTTCACAAAGCTAATACCCCCGATTAGGGGCAAGTTCAAACAGAGAGAATGTTTGGCACCGATTCTTAAACAGATAAGGTAAAGGAAAACCATGAGAGTAAAAACTGGTATAGTTAGACATAGACGTCACAAAAAATTATTAAAACAAGCGAGAGGATTCTACAGTGGTAGAAGAAAGCACTTTAGAAAAGCTAAAGAGCAACTCGAGCGTTCATTAGTATATGCTTACAGAGATAGAAGACAAAAGAAGAGAGATTTCAGAAGACTCTGGATCGTTCGTATTAACGCAGCTGCAAGATTGAATGGTATGAACTATTCAACATTTATGCATGGTCTTAAGCTTGCAAATATCGAACTTGACAGAAAAATCCTTGCCGATATGGCAATGAATGCTCCTGAATCGTTCACTAAAGTAGCTGAAGCTTCAAAAGCAGCAGTAGCTTAATTTTATTTCTTGAGGAGCTTCGGCTTCTCGTCCCTTTTCCCCATTAACACATAACTTACTTAGTATTATTGATCTCTTCAGTCATTTTCTGAAACTCTTTTGCATACGATTCAAATACTTTCCCCCATGTATCCAGATAGCTTTTTGTTTTATTTAGGTCAATATTGATTTGTGTTTCTGTCACTACAATACCTGCTTCTTTATCATCAATTTTCCCCTCTTTCATATCTTTTGCAAACTTGTCTGCTTTGACTTTAAGATTGGCTGCCATTTGTTGAAAAAAAGATTTTGTCTTATTCGTATCAATAATGAGTTTTCCATTAGTTGTTGTAATACCTATATGGGAAAGTTTATTGTCTTTTTGAAGTTCGAGTTCATTTAGTTTGGCTTTCTCTTCCTCTTCTCGTTTCAGTTCCTCCCGTAGTTCGGCTTTTGCTTGTGCAGCTACTTTTGCATCATGCTCAGCTTGGTTTTCTTGTGCATTATTGCATCCCGATAGTGTAAGAAGAATAGAAATTAGAAGTAGGTTTTTTTTTATTGTCATGATGGTACCTTTGCTTAGCGAATTACCATATTATACAATGAATTGTGGAGAGTATGTGGAAATCATCTATCCCTTAAAAGAGATAGATGGTAGTTGTATAACGTAAATGAGATTATTTACCACATTTCCCTGTGCCGCATTTACCTTTTGCTTCACCTTTTGCTTCACCTTTTGCTTCACCTTTTGCTTCGGCTTTCTCTTTCATATCTTTTCCTCCATTACATTTCATATCTTTTTTCTTTTCAGCGCTACCACATTTCCCTGCTTGACACTTCATCTCTTTCTTTTCTGCTTTTCCGGAAGCACATGTAGCTGATGCCATTGTGAGTGTAAGTGCCGAAGCTCCAAGTACGATAAGTCCTAATTTGATTAATTTTTTCATTTTTTTTCCTTTAATTGTATGTAAATAGTGTATAGACTACTATTGCTCGTCGCCGAACAAAAGATAGTCCAAAGAGAATTTTCCGGCTCCAAATGAAGCAAATATAGCTAAGAATAACAGATAATACATAGGTATCTCAAATCCATTATCACCCGCAGAAAAACCATGAGCTAAGTGAACAGTTGTAATGGCAACAACCATTACAACCATCAGTGGAATAGAAATAAGCCTTGTAAAGAGCCCCAATGTCAAGAGAATGACACCAAGAAGCTCTGTGCTTGCTGCCATGTAAGCATTAAGTGTCGGAAAAGGTATGCCCATAGATCCAAACCAGGTAGCCACAGATCCGATGTCTGACCATTTTTGCATAGCTGGATCGTAAAATCCGTATGCTACAGCAAATCGTGCCAACAAGAGTGAAAGACTCTGGCCGTTACTTAGAATGTTCTTTGTAAATGGGTATATAGTTTTTAACATCACACCCTCCTTTATCTTTTGTATCTAAATCAGATGCTTTGAACAATCTAGGTTGTCCTGAGCATCTGATCGTGCTTGCAAAGTTTAATACTAACTTTTGATACGCTCTAAGTATAGTATGAAACTCGTGTAGTATCTGTGTATTTATCACGAACCACATTTTTTAGATGCTTGTTTTGCATCACCACATTTACCCGATTGACATTTTTTATCTACCTTTTTAGCAGAGTCGCATTTTCCAGATTGACACTTTGTTACAGGTGCTTCTTTGTCATACGTACATCCGGTAAATGCAATCAGCGCAAATCCTATGAGTGAACTAAAAATTAACTTTTTCATCTTTATTTCCTTTTTGTTTAGATATTGGCAGTGTACAATGTATGCTGTGCAATGTATGTGTATTCGTTTTTATAATGTTGGTTGCTTTGTAGTGAGAAGAGTTGCACTTAAAGTACACACAGTATCATTATGATAATAAAAAATAACAGGTTGGTTTTTATGAAGCGTAGAAAGTTTTTGGTACTGGGCTCTCTTTTAGGGCTCTCCCCTTATATAGAAGCAAAAGAGACTTCTTCATTTGAGAAGTCATTTAAAAAAGTGAAAGAGACCATCGCTGCTGTGCAGGATCATATGTTTCCTAAAAACACTAAATTGCCTTCGGCTACAGAGATGCATGCTATTGCTTTTCTTTTTGAAACAGTAAAGCATAAAAGTTATGATAAAGATATCAGAGCATTTGTTCTTGAAGGAGCAGAAGAATTGATAACTCGTGAAAAAGGAAAGTTTGTTTTAATGGACAGTGCAGAAAAAGAGAAAGCCCTACGCGCCTATGAAGAGACAAGTTACGGAAGAAATTGGCTCTCTCGCATTATGACCTTAACAATGGAAGGACTTTTCTCTGATCCTGTCTATGGTGCCAATATCAATGAGTCAGGCTGGAAGGCGTTGAATGCATATGGTGGTAAACCCAGAGCAAAAAAGAGGTATGTGATAGATGAAGTATGATGTGGTTATCGTCGGTTCAGGAGCAAGTGGTGGAGCAGTGGCATATACCCTGACACAAGCAGGTTACAAGGTAGCTGTACTTGAAAAAGGAAGACTGCTTAAACGTGAAGAGTTTTCTAAAGATGAATTGGCCTATTGTCGTCGTGATATTGTGACCCCCAATCTTTTTGATGAGTATCATACTATTGAAGAGAAGGTAGATGGCAAATGGGAGACAACACCAACTTATGATTCGGGGTGGAGCTTCTGGAATGGCAATGTAGTTGGTGGATCTTCCAATTTTATGTCAGGTATGTTACACCGTATGCATCCAGATGACTTTAGACTTAAGAGTAAATATGGAGAGATAAAAGGAGCCAATGTTGTAGACTGGCCTATAGGCTATGATGAAATGGAACCCTACTATGTGAAGGCGGAAGAGTTGGTAGGGATTTCTGGTAAATATAAAAAGCACCCTTTTGAACCACCACGAAGCACAGCTGACTTTACCCAGCCTCCTACAAATGAAAATGCAGTGGTGAAACTGCTTGACAAAAGTTGTAAAGCACTTGACATTACACCTTTGGTCACACCCCGAGCTGTGCTTTCCCGAAATAAAGAGCACCGTAATGCCTGCTTCTACTCCAACTTTTGTGGTTCCTACGGCTGTGAATCTGGTGCAAAAGGATCTTCAAGAGAAGCACTGCTTATACCTGCACTGGCTACGGGTAATCTGACGCTTATGAGTAACAGCTATGTCAAATCTTTACATACAAGCAAAAAGGAGGCAGTAGATTATGCGGTAGTAGTCGATACTGTGACAGGAAAAGAGAGACATATTTATGCAAAGCTATTTGTGGTAGCTGCACAGGCACATGAAAGTGCAAGACTCTTGCTAAACTCTGGGAATAGACTGCACCCAGATGGTTTGGGTAACAGCTCTGGAGAACTTGGGAAAAACCTTATTTTTTCTGCAGGTGGATCAGGGCAGGGAGAGTTACATGAAGAGAGTCTCAAAGAGATATCTTTTAAAGAGCTTATGCAGACAGGGCTATTTGTCAATCGTTCAATTTTAGATTGGTATTTTATTGATCATTGGTGGGATGGGACTTTTAAGGGTGGTTCTGTTGAATTTATGTTTGAACACCAAAATATTATCTCCCGTGCGCGTAAAAACAATGAAGAGAGTGGAAAACTTGTCTGGGGTTCTGCTTTGGGAGAAAAACTGACAGATAGATTTAAGAAGCAAAAAAGTATTCGTTTTGAGATATTTAATGACTGGTTACCCAACGACAACTGTTTTGTCGCTCTGGATCCCATACATAAAGACAAGTATGGTATGCCTGTGGGAAAACTTCGTGTCGAAGCACATCCTCAAGATCTCAAGGTGGGGAAGTATATTGCTAAAAAGTGTGAAAAAGTACTTGAAGAGATGGGTGCGAAAAATATCTATTCTGGTGTCTCCTCTTCTCCTCCTCAAAATCTTGTAGCTGGTGGCTGTCGTTTCGGGGATGACCCAAAACATTCAGTGTTGAACAAATATTGTCAATCACATGATGTACCAAATCTATTTGTTGCAGATGCTAGCTTCATGCCTACGGGAGGTTCTGTGCCTTACACCTGGACTATTTATGCCAATGCCTTCAGGGTAGCGGATCATATCGTTGCTACATTAAAAAAAGTATTATAATTATTATAAAAAATGATCTCTTCACTTTTATATTTATTTAAGAGAAATTTGATATCATATTGCCGAGATGTTGAAAAGCTAAACCTGTTGTGAAGCAGGGACAGAAAGTCATGGGTCTTTGATTGTAAAGATCGCCAGACTGCCAATATTTGAGCATATAGTCTGCGTAGAATACTTATATTTCCTTCTCAAAGAAAAGCAGATTTTTATACGAGATTGTATTTGATATTATCAATCAAATCAAATAATACAAAGTTTTATTTTTGATTAAGAATTTTGTTGATACAATGGATTACATATTTTTTAGTATGGTATAAAGAAGAATAAGAATTAAAACCGATCTGGGAGGAAGTTTTATGAAAAAAATTTACAAATTATTGGTATTGTTATCTGTACTTACTGTATCGAGCCATGCGGCTACAAAGACAGTAAAGCATAAGGTAAAAAAGGGTGATAGTCTTTATAGCATTGCCAAGAAAAACCATACCACAGTTGATGCGATTAAAAAAGCGAACGGTATAAAAAAGGGAACAATACTTAAAGTGGGTAAAGTATTGAAAGTACCTACTAAATCAACGACTACTAAAAAGAAAAAAAGAACTAGGGTAGCCTCTTCTTCAAAAAGACAAGAGAAAAAATTGGCTTCTGCACTTAAGAGTGTAAAATTTAAAAAAGCAAACGCTAAAAAAAGCACAAAATACTCTATTAAAGATATCCTCTTCTCAGGAAAAAGTAGCAAAAAATCTATGAAGATGATTAAACTTGCTAAAAATAAGTTGGGACGTAGATATGTGTGGGGCGCAGTAGGTCAGAAAAATACTTTTGATTGTTCTGGGCTTACCTCCTATGTATGTAAGAAGAACGGTATCAAAATCCCAAGAAGAGCTATAGAACAATCCAAATATGGAAAATATGTCAGTAGAAAGAATCTTAAGCCGGGTGATCTTATTTTCTTTGATACATCTAAGAGACGTAAAGGGTATGTTAATCACGTAGGTATTTACATTGGAAACAATAAATTCATTCATGCAAGTTCTGCAAAGAAGAAAGTGATCATTACCTCTCTTAGCAAAAACTTTTATAGTAAGCGCTACAAAGGTGCAAGAAGAGTAACTTCGTAATTATAAATGTAACCTCCGGAGGAGCAAAGTGCTCCTCCTCTTAAATATTTTCAATAAAACTACTAAATAATTCAATAACACAAGGCAAGCATCTGTTTGTAGCACAATGTATTAAGGAGATAATATATGGATATATGTACCAAATGCAATAATGTAAATATTGAGTGGAATGGTGCTTGGAAGCAGTGTAGAAACTGTGGAGAGGTATTGGGACGAAAAGAGACTCTCTTGGCTGTAGATAGGTGTACAGAGTCTCCATGGAAACAAATACATAGAAGTGTCAATGATATTGCTGCATTGCCGGAAAAGGAAACGCTTATGGGAAAGCTTACTTCACGGCTCCATCTGATGATGTAAGAAGATAAGCTTTTTACTCTGCTTCGAGTATTGCTCCATGGCTTGCATTGGTGACCAGTGCTCGGTACTGACGTAACCATTTACTCTTCAATGGCTTGACCAGTGGTGTAAAGTTTGCTCTTCTTTGTTCAATGACTTCATCACTAAGATTCGCTTGTAAAATATAGGCATCTACATCGATGTGAATTTCATCTCCATCTTCAAGTAATCCAATGAGCCCACCTTCCGCAGCTTCAGGACTTACATGCCCAATACTCGCACCTCTTGTGGCTCCAGAGAACCTACCATCGGTAATAAGTGCAACTTTGTCGCCAAGACCCATACCCATGATGAGTGAAGTAGGGCTCAACATCTCTTGCATTCCTGGACCACCTTTAGGACCTTCATAACGGATGACAACGACATTTCCGGCTTTGACTTTCCCTTTTAAAATACCATCAATGGCATCATCTTGAGAGTCAAAACATACGGCGGTTCCTGTAAAGATTCTCTCTCCTGTGATTCCTGCAGTTTTAATAACCGCACCCTGTTCCGCCAAGTTACCATAAAGAATAGCAAGCCCACCCACTTCAGAGTAAGGATTGTCAATAGTATGAATGATGTTAGTATCTAAAATCTTTGCATCTTTAACTTTTTCATAGAGAGTCTCTCCTGTTACAGAGAGATTGTCAAGCAAGATGTCATCTCCACGCTTCATCATCTCGTTCATGACGGCATTAACTCCACCTGCTTTGTTAATGTCTTCCATGTGTACGGTTGTCAACGATGGAGAGATTTTTGCAATGTGTGAGACTCTTTTTGAAATGGCATTGATATCTTCAAGGTTAAATTCAACCTCTGCCTCTTTAGCAATAGCAAGCATGTGAAGTACAGTGTTGGAAGAACCACCCATTGCCATATCTACGGCAAAGGCATTACGTACAGCATTTTCATTGAGAATATTTCGCATACGGTACTTTTCACGCTCACTTGCTTCAGATTTCGCAATTTCGCAAATACGTTTAGCCGCTTTTTTATAAAGCTCTGTTCTCTCTGGAGTCAATGCTAGGATGGTACCATTCCCCGGTAGGGCAATACCCATAGCCTCCATCAGTGTATTCATAGAGTTGGCTGTAAACATACCAGAACATGAACCTCCACTTGGACAAGCGTTACACTCAATGTCAAGTAGCTCTTCATCGGTGATCTCTCCGGCTTCATGCTGCCCCACTGCTTCAAAAGCTGTTGCCAAGTCAATAGGTGTACCATCTTCTTTGTGCCCAGCAGCCATAGGCCCACCAGAAACAAATACTGTAGGTACGTCTACTCTTAAAGCACCCATGATCATCCCCGGGACGATCTTGTCACAGTTGGGTATAGCAATCATTGCATCGAGTTTATGTGCATTCATGACCGTTTCCATAGAGTTTGCAATGATCTCTCGACTTGGTAGAGAATAGAGCATTCCATCATGACCCATTGCAATCCCATCATCTACACCAATGGTGTTAAATTCAAAAGGTACACATCCATTGGCACGGATCTCTGCTTTGATGACTTCAGATACTTTATTTAGAAAAAAGTGACCCGGAATAATTTCAATAAAAGAGTTTGCAACTCCAATAAACGGTTTTTCAAAATCCTCATCTGTGACACCTGTTGCTCGTAGTAAAGATCTATGTGGTGCTCTACTAAAACCTTTTTTTATTTCATCACTTCTCATCATACTTATTCTCCTTTGAAAGTAATCTTCCACCCTCAACTTCCCTGCTGAAGCAAGGAATTTATATTTTTGGGAGATTATAGCACAAATACTATTTACTTTTAAATTGTTTTTAGCTATAATCGCACTCCAATTTTAAGCTAACACTTAAATGAGGTATGGATTTGCGGGCGTAGCTCAGCGGTAGAGCATAACCTTGCCAAGGTTGGGGTCGACGGTTCGAACCCGTTCGCCCGCTCCATAAATTTATAAGTGGAACCATCGCCAAGTTGGTAAGGCCGCAGCCTGCAAAGCTGCTATTCGCCGGTTCGAGTCCGGCTGGTTCCTCCACAAGTATGAAAATAAATGGTACCTAAGCCCGGGTGGTGGAATGGTAGACACAGGGGACTTAAAATCCCCCGGTCATTGCGACCGTGCCGGTTCAAGTCCGGCTCCGGGTACCACTATATAAACTAGTTTTTATCTTTTTTAGATAGAATTCTATTCTACAAAATGTCGGGAGATGTCAGAGTGGTCGAATGTGCCGGTCTTGAAAACCGGTGAGGGTAATACCTCCGGGGGTTCGAATCCCCCTCTCCCGGCCAGCACTTTTAAACAATCCAAACTAAGTCCCAAAACAGCGTAACTTGAGAGCATTTAAGCTATTTGATCTTATCCTATATTCCCACGTATTTCCCACACCAAAGTACAATCCAGAGCATCGAGTGAAATTTGAAGAGCACTTGAGCCCTATGTAAAAACACAGGGCTCAAAACACTGATTAACGATCCGTCACATGTCGGTTATCATCAGATGTATATCGATTGATAGCTGATATACAACTCCTTATCCTTTGCAGGTCTCTTAGTTCAGGTGTTCCGGTTTGATTAGAGAGGGCTTTCGCCTCTTG
>JALWLD010000041.1 GCA_027081115.1 Sulfurovum sp. | reverse complement strand
GTAATAGGCTGGTAGGGCGGACGATCGACAGGCAATGGGTTAGGCACAGCTCTGAGTATGCCGGCGTCCTCGTGGTAGAAGACGTGAATCAGGTCACCACGCCAACGCAGCCAAATCTCCCAGTACTCTACCGGCTTCCAGTCAAACTCTGAGGCCTGTCCAGTTCCAGAGTTGTCAGTCACACCTACCTGCTTCTGTCCGGCTGTTTCCTCAACACTGGCGACCATCCTACCGATCTGCTCTACGGCTTTGACATCGAAGAAGTTCTGTTGTGCGTTGTATCGGAGGATGTAATAAGGATGGCGAACCCGTTCGAAGACGTTAACCAGAGCCATGTCGGTGGTGCCAGTGGGGTAATAGTAGACGTCCTCTAGTGGGATGGCACTAATTTTAACCTCAAAGGTACCCTCAGCCGTCTCTTCGACAGTAGCTTTAAGGGTCCCGGTTCCTACGTCAATGGCTTCTGTAATGCCTGCAAGGACTGCCTGACGATTTCCAAACTTGCTGAGCTCCTGATCCATGAACGCCTCAAGAGGTCGCACAGAATCAGCAGCGTCTGGTGTCTTCGGAACCGCTACAAACAGCGGCTGCCGGTCTACCGCCTGCATAATGTGCGCAACGACTGCGTCCCGCCGTCCACGCACTGTAGGGGTGGTAAGGTTGGGAGCATCAGTGTAGGCACTGTTCTCAGCTGGCTCTAGCGCAAGTACACGACGCCAATTAGGTAACTTGTGCTCTATCTCAGGTCGCGAGTTCCTAGCAGCTGTAAGAGCCTCGTCCACCTGCTGACGCAAGCGGTCAAGGTCCTCACCCTCAACAAAGATTGGATTCATGCTCCCCTCCTCTTAGGTAGGAACGAATTCCTACGCTTGGTACTTTTAGCACGTTCTTTTATCTGATCACGCGTCAGCGGCCTCTTATCAGGCATGATAGAAATCATGTACCCAAAAGCGTCGAAGAAGTCCGTCAACGGAGGCACGTCCTTCTTGACATCCTCCCACTTGATCGTCGAGAGCATCTCAGTCGTACGCTTAGCATGTGTGCGGTCGATGATTAGCTTAGTGCCCCCTGTGGGCGATACCTTAGCACGGCGAAGGATCTTGTTAGTACGGGCATCAATATCTGCACTGCCTGGAGTCATTACCCAACGCATATCTTTAGGGAACGCCTCCCTGAACACCTGTTCGAAGTCGTCCCATACCGACCCAAGATCACGCTCGCGCTTCTTCATACTACGGTCAAGCGCAAAGAAGAACTCCTTGTGCCCCGCGTTGTAGGCACGCATAACAAGACGGGCAATAGCCCATGCTACATCGGACACAGAGGTGTCAGACGCGTAGTACTCGTCGAACACTACAGCCGTACCGTGGTCGTCCAAATAGCTGAAGATTGCTACTGCAGGGTGCATAACACCCCAATCAATCCCGACGTATACTGGGTACTGCCCAACAAGCTCTACTCGATCGACTGTGTGGGTAGTGTAACGGAACGATGGGACCACAAGACCCTCTCCTCGCGTCCAGCCCCCACTGAAATACTTAGTAGTAGCCCCACTCTCCTCAGCAAGAACCATTGCCTCAAAGTAGTCGTCCGGAAGTGAGTGGTTCTCGTCTGCCGTACCCTCAATCAGGAGGCGGTACGCTACACTGGCACGTTTAGCCACAGGGTCGTCACGCTTGGACAGATCGTCGCGACGTTCGACTCTGGTCTCGTAGATCCTGTAGGCAATCTGTTTGGAATTCATGCGAAAGCGCCGCATGATCCAGTTCTCGCCGGTGTCCCAGTTGGCTGCCCCTTTTATGTAGTGCGGCCCATACACGTCGTAGTCCTTGTGCTTTACCTTTTGACGTGTGCGGAGCATTGCCAAGTCCCAACGCTCTTCGCCAATTGTTTCCGCCTGGTCAACAAAGATGCGAAGAAACTCGGCCGACTTAAGTTTATTAATAGCCTGAGGCACATCAAGACCGAACAACCATATAACGCTACCGTTGTACACCTCAATACGGTCGCCTTTGTGCGTAAGTACCCCAGTCTTGAAAGCATTCTCAAACACCTGCTTTAGGATTGGCAAGGTTGAGATCTCAAGGTTCTTCCCTGTGTCACGCAAAAGCGCTAACTGGGCTCCTGGGTAGTCGATGGCACTGATCAGTAGAGCGTCTAAGAGCGCGCGCGTCTTACCCACACCAAAGTCACCTACGAACATAGCCTCACGATACTTGACCTCAACTGTGGGCTCGCCTGTGTACACAAACTTGACGTACCGATCGTAGATAGGCCCCTCAGGAGCTGTCGCAACAAACTGGTTGTGGTCCAGATCGACCACAGGGGTAGCCGGACTCATTGCGAATCCTCCTCTAGGGGCGGCTTCCCAGCCAGAATTCGATCGTTGAGGTTGTAGAAGTCTTTGAGAGCAGAGGCACCAATTTCGGCCACAACAACTCCGGCGCCGACAGCAGGCAGCAGCTCCATAGTGAGCTTAGGAATCCCCGACGACTTAGAAACTCCCACATCAACAATCCGCATAGGAAGGTTACGACCTAGGATGACTTCAGTCTCCTCAGCGTACCCCTTAGAGAGCAGGCCAGGCACTATTCCCTTAGTACCTTTAGGAACCATGATCTCTAGCAGGGTGTCCCCCTGCGGCCAGTGCTGGATGTCCCACTTAGGATGGAACGCTGTAGCAGGATAGCCAAAGTCCTTTACAGTCAGACCAATCCACTCAGATGTGAACTCCTCAAACTCAGACAGTCCAGGAATCTGCGCCGCAACCATCTTGCGGAACGGCTCTCCCTTAATAATCCTGCGGACAGTGAGCTCTGGAAGCTCGTGTGCGTACTTCTCAAAGAGGTCGTCAACCTTAGCCGGGTCGGTAAACATTGCAGCAACGACCTCAGGAGTCCAGTCCTGGAATCGCATGCCCAGAGCCTCTACCCCAGGTATTGTCAGCCCACTATGATGGTGCTTGGAGTACGGAGATGCCTCTAAAGGCACCCCAGCCTCTTTAAGGGCCTTAATTGCTCCTGTATGTCTTAGGAACTCCGACAACTCCTCCTGTGTGCGCCCAGCTTGTAGAGTGGACGACAAGCTAACCAGTCTGGCGAACTCCTCCGGATTCTCGGTCGACAACGTCCTATAGTAATCGACCACGTCCCACAGGGGTTTGGGGAAAAGGTTTGGGCTCATGTTGAACGCGTCGGCCAGTTTTAAGGGGTCGTCCTTTGCAGCTGTCAGGAAGTCCTCTACAAAGACCTTAGCCCCCTGAGCAGCATTTTGCACATCAACTGCAGCAGTAAACTCACCCCTACCGTTGATAAGCTGCGGCGCCAAGTCTTTAGGCGTCATGAGATAGGCAGGAGTAAGGTGCCCCTCAGCTACTTTGGTCTCAAACTCCTTCTGTATAAGGCCTCCTACCCTATCCCCCAACAGCTCACGGGCCTGCTCTGCTAGGGTCTGATCTGGCTGGAGTGGGGGTAAAACGCTGCTATTGGCATTGAGCTTCCAGTTGCCAATGAGCAGCTTGCCTCCCGTCTCCTCTGCAATTTCGGCAGGCAGCATACTTGTGTTGACCCTTACAAAAGTGTTGACAGTGGGCAACGTCTTGGCAGCACTGATTGGTATAGAGACCCCGCCGTCAACTCCCAACAACACTTGAGACTTGACAATGTTGTCAAACAACATGCCCTGCACAATGTTGGTCTGGGTCAGTCCCAAGCTGCGGTCTATCTCTCTGGGAAGCAGTAGGTAATCATTGAAGTCGTCGATAGTAATCCCAGAAAGAACGTCGTCTACATGACTTTCGCTCAGGCCGACAGCTTGTGTAAAGTAAAGCCAGTCAGGGTCGTCACTAACAAACTGTAAGCTTGTGGGGGCCGCCGTAGGATCCAGCGGACTGAATGCACGAGAGAACGTCTCGGGGTCTAGATTTCTGTGTACCTTACCAGTGTTGAGGTCGACTATAAGTTCTGACAGGCCGTCAAACAGTTGGTTACGCCTGCCCGATAGGATATCAGATCCTACAATACTAGCTAGGGACTTCCTCAGTTGTGGGTATATATCGGTGGTTATAGCCCCAGCATCTATAAGCTGCTTGAGCTGTCGGGCACTCTTAACACGTGCAATCCTCCCGCCGGACGGCTTGTACGGCAGGTCAAAAATGGCTGGAGCACTGAACAGCTGCCGTTTGGTAGGGATCCTGAAGGTCTTGACTGGCATGTGAGGCGGCAGCTCACCTGTAGACCTACGGATGAGTTGGAACGTTACAGCTCCTGACAGAGTGTTGTCACGGAGTACAGGAACGGCTCGGCCCTCGAGTACCTTCTCTGCAGCTCCCAGACGTGTGACCACAGACACATCGAACGAGTCCTTTGGGGTGACAACGTTCTTATGGGTCGCCTCTATAAAGTCGGCTTTGGCTACGTCCACAGGGAAGAGCTCCCGTAGTACTCTCTGCTCCGGCAGGATAGACCCAGGAGCAGCCCCAACTAGGGTAGCCAGCTCTGGAGTCCTCCGCAGCTCGTCGATGCTCTGGAGCTCTTCCACGTCGTACGGCTTAGGAAGTGTATAGGTAACGACTCTGTTAGGGTTGTCAGGCTCGTAGATCACCCACTTCAGCGTCTCGTCGTTATCCATGACCAGCTGCATTAGGTTGTCAGCAGTCTTGGGATCCTTCGACATTGCCTTAAGGGGCGATCGCAAACTATCCGCGTACTTAGACTGTGGGAGCAAACTTAGCGGTACTGGACGGCCCTCATACAACAGTTTCGCCGGGTCAATTCCGTGGCCACCGACCTGACGATAGGCATCTACAACCGCTATATCAGCAAAATCCCTGCTTATGGGCGCCAAAAACTTCAGAGCATCGCTCTTGATGGCTACAGCAAGCCCCTTCTGGGGAAGTATAGCCTCAAGGTTGGACGTTATGCCCAAGCCTCTGATAGTTACCGCACCCCGAGGTGTGTTCAGCTCCAAGATACCGCCTTTATAGGTCTGCAGCTTTCTCGAGGCACTGATCGCAGCCCCAGCCTCTTTGCCGGCCTTAAAGGCTTTGAAGAAGTCTGGCCCTGGAGCTACGACACTGATGCCCAGACCAATTGCGGTAGCGCCCACAGGGGAGTTAGGTGCCAGATCCTTGCCGACTTTGAACGGTTCGCCGAAGCTTTCCTCGGCCGGTGGTTTGGCTCCGCCTGGGGCGTAGGTTAGCAAGTCCTTGGGGTCCTCGGGTAGAGCAGCCCCAATACCGGCCATTGCCCCAGAGTACGGA
>JALWLD010000040.1 GCA_027081115.1 Sulfurovum sp. | reverse complement strand
TGTTTGTGGCTCTTCCTTTTAAAAAACCTTCTCAAACTAACTTTACGATAAAATGTTATCAATTAATAATAATCTAGGAAATATCTATGTCTAAAAAAATAGCTTCGGCACGTATCTCGCAGAAGAGCTCTCAACTGCTTCAGGATCTTAACAACTCATTGCCTTTTGACAAGGTGCTTTACCGTGAGGATATTGAGGGGTCACGGGCACATGCGTATATGCTTTGTGAACAGGGTATCATAAGTAAAGAGGACTATGAGCAGATAGAGTCTGGTCTGTATGAGATACTGGGTGAAGTGGAATCTGGTGCATTTAAGCTAGATGGTGATGATGAAGACATCCATATGGCGATAGAGGGTAGACTGACTGAAAAAGTAGGTGATGCAGGGAAACGTCTACACACAGCCAGAAGTCGTAATGACCAAGTGGCTCTTGACTTTAGACTGTATGTGCAGAACAACACGAAAGCCATAGCAGAGCTACTTTTGGAAAACATTGAGACCTTGGTAAAAGTGGCAGAGGAGAATGCAGAGACAATGCTTCCTGGTATGACACACTTACAGCACGCACAGCCGATAAACTTTGGTTACCACATGCTCGCGTATGCAAGTATGTTTAAACGTGACTATGAGCGTTTTATGAGCTCTTATGAGCGTAATAACTACTCTCCTATAGGTTGTGCTGCATTGGCTGGTACTCCACACCCCATCAACCGTCAGACAACTTCTGACAAGTTAGGGTTTAATGCACCGACACTTAACTGTCTAGATACAGTGAGTGACCGTGATTTTGCTTTGGAGATACTTTTTAACATAAGCACGATGATGATGCATATGAGCCGTCTGAGTGAAGAACTCATCTTGTGGTCTGCTGCTGAGTTTAAGTGGGTGACGCTGAGTGACAGACATGCTACAGGTAGCTCCATCATGCCACAAAAGAAAAACCCTGACATTCCAGAGTTACTACGTGGTAAGACAGGACGCGTGAACGGTAACCTTGTAGCACTGCTTACGGTGATGAAAGGCTTGCCACTTGCCTACAACAAAGACATGCAAGAGGACAAAGAGGGTGTCTTTGACTCTGTACGTACAGCAACACTCAGCCTACAAGTGCTAGAAGAGATGATAGCAGACATGACAGTAAATAAAGAGGCGATGGAACGTGCCTGTATGGTAGGACACCTGAGTGCGACAGACTTGGCAGACTACCTCGTAAAAGAGCAGGGCTTACCTTTCCGTGATGCCTACCACATTACAGGAAATGTAGTAAACCTAGCAGAAGAGAAAGGCTTAGACATCTCCGAGCTTAGCTTGGCAGACTTACAGAGCATCGATAAACGCATCGGTGAGGGAGTGGTTGCACTGCTAGATAACCGAGCTTCTATGAATGCTAGAATGTCTGAAGGTGGTACGGCTACTGTGAGGACTTTGGAGCAGGTGGAGAGTTTGAAGGATTGGCTTAAAGCTAATATTTAAATAGGGGTATATTATGAAAAAATTATTTAGCGGATTTTATTCACCTAGCAATACAAGAATTAAAAATGCATGGAAACATGAAAAAACATTATTTGTTTTTGATACAAATGTACTTTTAAATTTGTATAGTTATACAGAAGATGCTAGAGATGATTTTTTTAAGATATTAGATGGAATATCTGATAATATTTGGATGCCACATCATGTTGGACTCGAATATCAAAGGAATAGATTAGAAATTATAAAAAATGAAAAGGGTATATTTAAACAACTTAATAGTGATATAGAAAGAATTAAAAAAACTATTGAAAGTAATGAAAAATCTAAAGAGCTTCAAGAAAGTATGCAGGATACATTAGATACTTTAAGTAATATTGTTAAAGAATGGAATGATAAACAACCTGAAGTAAGATCTGGAGATAAAATACGTCCAAAAATAGAAGAATTTTTTAATGATAAAATTGGTGTACCTTTTCCTAATCAAGAAGACTTAGATAAAATTTATAAAGATGGTGAAAAAAGATATAAAAATGAAGTACCGCCAGGTTATAAAGATGCTAAGGATAAAAAAGATAAAAAAGATTTTTCTTATGGAGGGTTAAATTATGTCCCTATGTATGGTGACCTTATAATTTGGAATCAAATAATGGAACATGCGAAACAAGATGATATAAAATCAGTATTCTTTATAACCGATGATACAAAAGAAGATTGGTGGTATATAATTGATTCTAGTGGTAAAAAAAGAATAGGTGTTAGAGCTGAACTTCGCGAAGAAATAGAAAGAGAATCTAAAATATCTTTGTTTGATACAATGACGACATCTTCTTTTATGGAAGATGGTAAAAAATATTTGGAGTTGGATGTATCAGATGATTCAATTGATGAGATAGAAGAAAAAAGTCGTACTATCAAAATTAAGTTAAATGATATACAAAAACAAAATATATATAATAATACTTTATTTAATAGTTCAAAATTGAATGATTTTATTGCAAATCAATATAAACAAGAAATAGAACAAGTAACTAAAATCATACAAAATACTGATTTTAACTATGCAAAAGAACAAGCAGAATATTTAATTAAAAACGAGAAAGAAAATATACAAAAGCAAATAGATTCATTAAAAAAATCTGGCATACTATAAATTGAACTTTGTTTCTATATTATCTTGAGGAGAAAAATAACATTTTATTGTCTTACTGAATGTTTTTTGTATGAGTATTAAAGATGTTGTGGAATATAAATTTTGTGTTCATTATTTGATTTGTACTGTATTTGAATTTATGTCGGGGAGGGGACACCCCGACCTACGGGTGCCATTTGGAATACGGATTCTCCACAAGATTAGAATTAAAATATCTAACATCATTGGTAACCTCTTCAGCCACCCAACTTGGCAAGGTAAAGGCTTCTTCTTCACTGTCTAACTCTACTTCTGCCACAACCAACCCTTTGTTATTCCCCTTAAAAATATCAACCTCCCATGTATGCCCCTCATGTTCTACCAAATAACGCGTCTTCTCTATGAGAGAACTTTGGCAGAGAGCGTCTAGCATGTCGTTGGCATCTTGCAGTGGGATGGGGTACTCAAACTCTAGCCTGCTTGCACCTACACTTTTACCTTTGATGGTAAGAAAAGCATCTTGGTCGCGTATGCGTACTCTGACTGTGGTGTGGTCTACCGTTTGGATGTAGCCTTGTTTGATGGTGTAGCCATTGCTTAGAGGTGGTAGCTTGTCTGTGTCTATAAGAAATTTACGTTCGATTTCGATGCCCATGGGGTTACCTTGTTGTTTTGGATATATTATAACATGTGTAGGTCGGGGTGCACCCTAAAGGCACTTCCTGTGGGCGTCCTCTCCCCGACAGTTGAATTTGAATGCTATATAAATTTTGTATTCATTATTCGAGTTGTATGGTGATGGTTTGAATTTTGATTGTATGTGAGTTTGTGTCGGGGAGGGGACACCCCGACCTACGATCTGATAAATTAATTTTAAAATATGACAATTTGACATGTTCTTGATGTTTTGTGATTTTGTTTGTTATGATGGTATTATGAATTATAGACGAATATATGCTGATGGGTATAGTTATTTTTTAACCATAGTGACACATAGACGTAAGCCATTACTTGTGGATAATATTGACCTGTTGCGTTATGCATTTAGATTGAGTAAGAAAAAGTATGATTATCATATAGATGCCATAGTCATATTGCCAGACCATTTGCATATGATACTGACACCTAAAATTTCTACCGAATATTCAAAAATAATTAGCCACATAAAAAGAAGTTTTGTATATGGGCTTGTAGGTCGGGGTGTCCTCTCCCCGACAAATAAAATTGTTGAAAATCGAAAAGTAGATTTAAGTGCATCCAAATACAATCGAAAACACTCTGGTATATGGCAAGAACGATTTTATGAGCATACGATACGTGATGAGAAAGATTGGTTAGAGAAGATGGAATATATACAATATAATCCATTGAAACATGAATTAGTAGAAGATGTAAAAGATTGGGAATACACATCATTCACATAGGTCGGGGTGTCCTCTCCCCGACCTACAGTTATAACTTTAAAACATCTTCCAAACGTTTGTATCCGTTTATACAGACCATGAACACATAGGGTCAAGTACAAAGATGAGTTGGGTCATGTATTACCTTGAGAATTATGCACATAGTATAACATATGGATGAGACGATAATGATCACGTATAGACTGATTATTGAGCAGTTTAATATTAAATTAAATTATATTTGACTATCATATATCTATATGAATATTAGGAATACCAATGAATGTAATGCATCCACCCTTTGTACACTTTGTCGTAGCACTGCCGTTTGTGGCTTTTTTTTCTCAGTTTACCTACATGGTCACTAAAGATAAAGCTTATTCCAAAGCCGCAATACGGATCATAGGTTTTGCATTGTTGGTATCATTCTTCGCTGTTATAAGTGGCTTGAATGATGCAGAGAAGATCGTAACAGGACATTCGATAATTCAAGAGGGAATGAATGCTTTGGGTAATCATAAACTCTTTGGTTTTACAGTTGTAGCCATACTTCTGCTTACAACAGTAGTAAAATGGTTTGCTATCTCAAAAAACTCTGCTGTACTTGAAAATGTTTCTATGGTATTGATCGTTATTGCATTAATGACCTCTTTGTACCAAGGAAGAAGTGGTGGGAGTATTGTGTATCAATATTCTGGAGGAATAGAGGGCAAAGTAGTAATGCAAAGAGTAAGTGAACAGCAGAAGTAAGCAGAGCTTACTTCATTCTCTCTTTACGCATCTTTGTAAACTCTTCTTTATCCATAATACCATCGCCATTTAGGTCTATTGTTTGAAAATAAACATCTTGTTTAAAACTTTTTATATCCATGTGGTTACGTTTTGCTCTGAAAATTTGAAACTCTTTAGAGGTAATATTCCCGTCATTGTTTGCATCTATCGTTGCAAAGGTAATCCCCTCTCTACTTTTTTTCTCTGAAATGGCAAAACTTTCTCTGGGAAATTTCTCAAAGATCATCTCTGCGACAACATTTGCTTCTTCCTTGCTCATACGCTCTTTCATGGAAGGCATAACTCCAAATTTGTCTATGGAAGCACAGAGTGCTTTTGTTGCATTGGGCTCCATGATGTAGTCAGAAATGAATTGAACAGCATCTTCTTTATTCTTATAATGTTCTTTTATATGCAGCATCACTTCATCAATGGGAGGCCCAATAAGATTTTTTTTCTGATCACGTGAGATAACTTGGGTAGTGTGGCACATCATACACTTGCTTTTGTATATCTCTTTGCTA
>JALWLD010000039.1 GCA_027081115.1 Sulfurovum sp. | reverse complement strand
TGACAACCTGTACCAATATGGGTATTACCCTCAAACGACTGGGTGCGTATGAGTTGGAAGATATTGTCTTTAGAATGAAAAAAATATATATTTACAATACAGAACATCGTATTGAAGAGTTCAGTGACCTCTTTGCCCAAAAACTTACAACACTTATCGAGAATATTGAGAAATACCTTTTATTTGAATCATAGTCACAATCGTTCACTTCAACCCCTCTTCACTAACTTTTAGATAAAATCACGCAATTATATACATTAAGGAAAGAACATGGGATTAGGTATTGGACTTGTAGGACTACCAAACGTAGGGAAATCAACCACTTTTAACGCACTGACAAAAGCACAGAATGCAGAGTCTGCGAACTACCCTTTTTGTACCATAGAACCAAACAAGGCTGTTGTACCTGTACCGGACAAAAGATTGGATGCTCTAGCAGAGATCGTAAACCCTGAAAAGATCCAGTACTCCACACTTGACTTCGTAGACATTGCGGGTCTTGTTGCCGGTGCAAGTAAAGGGGAAGGTTTAGGAAACAAGTTTCTAGGCAATATCCGTGAGACTGAAGTGATCTTACATATTGTAAGATGTTTTCAAGATGACAATATTGTACATACGGAGGGCTCCATCGATCCTATTCGTGATGTAGAGATCATCGAGCAAGAGCTTCTTTTTGCCGACATAGATGCTGTTTTAAAACGTATTGAAATGTTAAAAAAGAAAGCCAGAGGTAATGACAAAGATGCCAAAGAACAACTTGAAGTAGCAGAGGCACTCTTAACACATATTGAAGATGGTGCACCGGTTTCTACTTTTGATGATATTGAGAGTGATGGATTTTTAGCTCTTAACAAAGATCTCAGACTACTTACGTCCAAACCTATCATCTATGGTGCAAATGTAGATGAAGATGGCCTTTCTGAAGACAATGAATATGTACAGAGACTCAAAGCCTATGCTCAAGAGAGAGGCTCTGAAGTCATTAAACTTTGTGCAAAAGTTGAAGAGGACATGGTTGACTTTGATGATGATGAACGTGATGAGATGTTAGCAGATCTTGGTGTTGAAGAGTCAGGATTGGAGCAGATCATCCATAAAGGCTTTGACAAACTGGGTCTTATGTCATACTTTACCGCAGGGGTCAAAGAGGTACGTGCCTGGACCATTCGCAAAAATACCACTGCACCAAAAGCAGCCGCAGTCATCCACAATGACTTTGAAAAAGGGTTCATCCGCGCAGAAGTAATCTCCTATGAAGACTTCATTGAGTTTGGTGGCGAGTCTGGAGCAAAAGATGCAGGAAAAAACAGACTTGAAGGTAAAGAGTATATCGTTCAGGATGGTGATGTGATGCACTTCCGTTTTAATGTATAAAGGGTATTTGTGAAAAAATATATTCTCCTTGGTCTTATCGGCTTTACTCTTCTTGGCTGTAACAACAAAAAAGGTGCGTTTCTTGAAACAGTAGAAACACAGCATGATGTCCCAACATCAGTAAAAAAATTCATTAACATCGTCAAAGAGAAAGGTTTAACTCATTTTAATACGATCGATCATGCTAAAAATGCCAAAGATGCTGGTCTAAGATTGAAACCTGAAACTGTTGTAGTCTTTGGTAACCCAAAAATGGGAACAAAACTTATGGAGTGTAATCCTTCCATTGGTTTAGACCTGCCTCTAAAAATGCTTTTTTCAACAGATTATGAAGGTAAAACAACCATTACCTACACAAATCCAGAGTACTGGTCACTCAAACATAATATCAAAGACAAAAAATGTCTGGAGATTATCAGAAAAGCCAATATTGCTATGCAAAACCTTGCTGAAGCTACTTCAAAATAGACTTTTAGTCTCTCTATGCTATAGTGACTACTTAATAAAATATATACCAAAGGAATAGCATGAAAAAAATATTACTCTCACTCGCAACACTACTCTCTCTAACCTATGCTTCAGGCACAGGTAAAACAGGCTGTGTACTTGTCCAGCCTGCCGATATGAATGTCACATGGAAAGCCTATAAAACACTAGGGAAGATCGGTGTAGGCGGACAGTTCACCGCTGTAACCTATACTGCAAATAAGCTTGAAGGTAAAAACTTCAGAGAACTTTTTGTCGGTTCCAGAATAAGCATTGATCTTTCAAAGATCACTACAGGAAATCCTTCCAGAGATGAAACCCTTATAAAAAACTTTTTCTCACTGCTCAAAGGCAATAGCATTGAAGGAAAAATTGTTGACATAAAAAAGACAGACAAGCATGAAAAAGGCAAACCACGTACAGGAACAGTTTCAGTCAAATTGACTATCAACGAAAAAACCTTAACCATTCCTATGACCTACCACTATGAAAAAGGGATTTTTGATGCAAAAGGTACTATAGATCTTTTAGATTTTGCTGCAGGAGATGCACTTAACTCTATCAACAAAAGTTGTTTTGACCTGCATAAAGGTAAAACATGGTCAGATGTAAGTATTGGATTTAGAACCACTGTCGAAGCTACGCTTTGTAACGTAGAAATTAAAAAATAGGCTTTATATTGAATACTAACGACATCTTATACAAAATACAGAAATCACTCAAGTTAAGCAAAAAAGAGATACTCAAGACATATGAACTTGAAGGATATAACATGAGTGATGAACATCTTGATACCCTGCTCAAAAAACGTCAGGACAAAGGGTTTAAAACATGTTCTTATGAAGAGTTGGGTCTCTTTTTAGATGGTCTGGTCACACTGAAACGCGGCCCTTCCCCTAAAAAGCCTTCTGACGATGAAGCCGTAGAACTTACCAATAACCTCATACTTAAAAAACTACGTATTGCATTGGAACTTAAAGAACCTGAAACAGAAATTATCTTTGGATTGGGAGAAGTATCACTGAGTAAACAAGAACTAAAGTCTCTCTTTAGAAAAGAGACACATAAAAATTTCAAAGCCTGTTCTGATGAACTTTTTAATGCCTTTTTAGACGGCTTGGACGAATTCTACTATGTCGGAGAAGTAGAGTAGTCCTTAGGCTATTACCTCCTTCTTCTGAACGATTTCTTATCTTTTACTGTCTAACCTGCACCTGATTTTTCTTTATAGAATTTATCAACGCTACGAGCTGTTGATGTTTCTCATCTTCTGATTTACGGCTGTCTGTCTCTACCAAGTCAAAGCTATCTAGTTTCT
Organism: Sulfurovum sp.; assembly: GCA_027081115.1. Lineage (GTDB taxonomy): Bacteria > Campylobacterota > Campylobacteria > Campylobacterales > Sulfurovaceae > Sulfurovum. The sequence continues at coordinate 54,284 of JALWLD010000039.1, read as the reverse complement.
CAGGGAGATACCCTGTATTAAATGCGGCATTCTTAAAATCAATATCTTTTACTATTTGTCTATGTAGGGTTAGATTTGTTGGTATACCTTCTATAACATACTCACACAACGCTCGCTCTGCTTTTTTCACAGCACCTTCCCAATCAATAGCAAAGACAATCAATTTACCGATCATAGAGTCATAAAAAGCAGGAATAGTATAGCCTTTGTAAGCAATGGTATCAAGTCTTACACCAGGACCTCCGGGAGACATATACTCAGTAATAGTTCCAGGGTGTGGGGCAAAGTCTTTTTGAGCATTTTCGGCATTGATCCTAAACTCAATAGCATAGCCATTAAACTTGATCTCCTCTTGCAGGAATTTAAGTTTATCCCCATCAGCAATTTCGATCATTCTTTGAATCAGATCTACACCCGAAATGATCTCTGTCACCGGATGTTCTACCTGGATTCGTGTATTCATTTCCATAAAATAGAAGTTCTCATCCTGGTCTACAAGGAACTCTATGGTCCCTGCACTCTCATACCCAAGTTTGAACATCGCTTTTGTTCCTATCCGGTATAACTCTCGTCTTGTTTCATCTTTTAAGTTTGGAGCCGGTGCAATTTCTACTACTTTCTGATGTCTTCTCTGAATAGAACAATCTCTATCTCCTAAATGTACAACATTGCCGTAAGAGTCTGCAAGTATCTGTATCTCTATATGTCTTGGGTTTTCAAGGTAACGTTCTATAAAGACTTCATCTCTGGCAAAATACTTAATAGACTCTGTCTGTGCCTCTTCAAAGAGCTTTTTAAACTCTTTTGCCTTATGTACAATACGCATACCACGTCCACCACCACCAAAGGCTGCTTTAATGATAACGGGGTAACCAATCTCATTGGCAAAGGCTTCTCCCTCTTCAGAGGAAGAGAGAGGTTCATCTGTACCTGGTAAAACAGGTACACCAACTTCAGCCATAGCATTCTTTGAGGCAATCTTGTCTCCAAAAAGTGCAATATGTTCAGCACTTGGTCCAATAAAGATAATACCTTCTCTTTGACAGGCACGTGCAAAGTCTGCATTTTCAGATAAAAAACCGTACCCAGGGTGTATAGCATCACATTCTGATTTTTTTGCCAAAGTAACGATACGTTCATAATCCAGATAAGCCTCTATAGGATTACCCATGATCGGATAAGACTCATCTGCTTTCTTTACCCAGATACCATCTATATCTACTTCTGAAAAAATACAAACAGAAGTTATATTCAACTCTTTACATGATCTGATAATACGCAAGGCGATCTCACCTCTATTTGCAATCATCACTTTTTTGATATTTTTCATAAAATTCTCCATTTTTGATGTTTAATTCTACGATAATAACGATAATGGAAGTGTTTGATTGTAGAGAATGAAGAAATAAAAGAGAAAATGTAACTTTTCTACATATATTATTTAAGTATTGTATATATATTAAATTATTTGTTACTCTATATGAATTTTATGAGTAACAAATAGTAACGTATCATGCAATATCAAGCACCAGTTTCACAGGACAATGGTCTGACCCCATCACATCATCCAAAATATCAGCATCAACTATTCTATCTTTAAGATCATCTGAAACATAAAAATAGTCAATACGCCAACCAACATTATTCTTTCTTGCAGCAGCTCTGTATGACCACCAACTATAACGGTCTTCAACCTCACCATGAATATGTCTGAATGTGTCAATAAATCCTGAAGCTAACAGTTTATCTTGCCATTCACGTTCTATGGGTAAAAAGCCTGATGTTTTTTCATTGGCTTTAGGTCTTGCTAAATCTATAGGATGATGTGCAGTATTGACATCTCCACAGACAACAATGGATTTTCCCTGTTTACGTAACTCCAAAATATGCTCTAAAAAACGATCATAAAAAGCTAATTTATAAGCCAAACGTTCTTCACTTCTCTGCCCGTTTGGAAAATAGACGTTAAAGTAAGCGATATTCCCAAAATGGTATTCATTGATACGTCCTTCATCTAAAATATCAACATGATCACAGGAAAAAGCCTCTCCTTTAAAGTCAGTATAAAGTGCCACTCCCGACTGTCCTTTGTTACAGGAAGAATTGATACTTTGAAACTTGTAGTCCCGCCCAAAGATTGTCTCAGGTATCTGGTCTGCTTCAGCCTTTATCTCCTGAAGCCCAAGGAAATCTACTTCACTCTCATCTATCCACTTAAGCGCCTCTTTTTTTTCTACAGCTCTAATACCATTAACATTCCACGATATAAAAGTTACATTTGCCATTATATATTCCAATTTACATTATTTAGGTAGAATAATATCAAAATAGACTTCAAAGGATTACTCTTGGCATTAGAAGACAAAGAACGCTGGGATGAAAAATATACTAAAAAGACAAAGATACCTGAAGAAGCGATACAGTTAGTTCAGAGTTACTCTGATCTTGCTCCGGGAAAAGTAGCTTTAGATCTTGCCTGCGGAATGGGCAGACACAGTAAATACCTGGCGGGAAAAGGCTTTAAAGTCGATGCATTTGATATCTCTTCTGTAGCTATTTCCCATCTTCAAGGAGTGCCAAATATTCATGCAAAAGAGATTGATTTTGATACCTATACTTTACCCAAAGAGAAGTACGATCTTATAGTATGTGTCTATTTTCTAAAGCGTTCGCTCTTTAAACAAATGATAGATGCACTTAAACCCAACGGTATCTTACTCATGGAGACATTCTTACATGATGAAGAGAATGAAAGAGAACCTTCCAACCCGGCTTTTTTACTCAATGAAGGTGAACTTGAAGCTTTTTTTGATGACCGCTGTGAACTGCTACACATTAAAGAGTATATGGACAGAGATTATATGGGTTACAAAACGATGAAAACACAAATGGTAGCAAGAAAAAAAGGTGGAGGAATGTCAGATGAGGATTTTTGGGCCTAAATTAAAAATGAAGACAAAAATCCAATAAGTCCACCAAAGACTCCACCCCAAACTACAAGCCAACCCAAATGCTCTTTAATGAGTTCCTGAACCAACTCTTTTACCATAGTAGGTGTTAACTCTTCTAAACGTTTGCTAATAAGTCCCTCAACGGCTATGATCATATCATCACTCAGTGCAGAGTTTTGTATATACTTGTCCAACTGCAATTTAAATGATTCAGAAGAGACAATAGCACTAACTGCAGCTTTAAGTTTTCTAGAAAATGGTTCACGTAAGCCCTCTAAAGCCTGCTCCCCACCGAACATAGCAATAGCACCACCAAACTGTGACTCCATCACTGTTTTAGAGAGTGCTTCAAAAGCCGGAGTAAAGTCTGAACCCTCCACCAAAGGAGAAAGATCGATCTTCTGTTCCTCTTGTGCAAAAAATCTTCCTAACTGCTCTTTAGTAAAGAACTGCTTCATGATCATCTCTTTAATGGAGTGTTTAAAGGTATCAAAGTTCTTTTCTATCACACCTGAACCATACAAAAAAGGTACTTTTTCAAAAAGCATATGGATAGCAAGTTGATTGGTAACAGCTCCAGAGAGTGCAAACAATCCGGTAAAGAGTACTGCATGATGGAATGGGACATCCACAATATATGCCAAAATAATAATGAGTAGTGAGATCAAATCTGTCAGCAAAGATTTAGGCATTCTTAACTCCTTGAACTATAGAATAATACTTTTGAGTTCATCCACTGTACGTACAGCATTTGTATGCTCTGTAAATCCCCAGTCAACCATAATATAGGGAATATTAGCATTTTTACTTGCCATCTCATCTCTGGGACCATCACCAATGAAGAGAGATTTTTCATTACTATGGTCTAACTCATCAAGTATCTTATGTAACATATCTGGATATGGCTTACCTTTTTCCACATCATCATAACAGGCAATGGCATCAAAATGGTTATATACATTTAAGTGTGTCAACGATTCAATGGTTGAGCCTCTGTAGGCATTTGTTGCCACAGCTAATGCATGTCCCTCATTTTTTAAGCTATCGAGTAGTTCATAAATACCCTCATAAAGGACCAATTCATCCGCATGGTTCTTCGTATAATACTCAGAAAACCAGCGTTCATGGTCTGCGTCAAAACTTTCTGCATGGTAAAATGTCTTTGCCGGGTTAAGCGTATGGTCATTGACCATTCTAAGTATCTCAATAGGATCCATTGACTCAAAACCAAGATTTTCCCGTACATAATTGATGGCATTGGCAATGGTAAGGGATGAATTTACCAAAGTACCATCCATGTCAAAGATGATCAGTTTTTTACTCATTAGCGATCATCTCTCTTTTGGTTAACTTTCAAATAGACAGAGAGTGCAATGATAAGGATAGAGATACCCGCGATCAAGTAGACCGCATACATAAGTTTTTCAGGGTCCGTCAATGCAAACTTAAAGACCAGCATCAATGCTTCAATGGAGATTGCAATAATAATGGAACCTAGGAACCTGACCATCGTTTGATGGCTGTCATCAGAGCTGTCTTTCTTCTTCTCTTTACCTAGGACCTCCTCTTCAAATATGGCTTTAACAAGATCGACAATAGCTAAAGAGAGTGTTAAAAGAATGGTAGATTTAAAGATCTTGTTCACATCGATATCGGAAAAATTCATACCAAAATGTAAGAAGCTTGTGATACCTTTGATAAAAAGAAGTAAAGCAACAGCAAAAAGTGCTACTGAAAAAGCTGTATAGACCCATTTACTTATAGAACCAAAAGTAGAATCTATAGAACTTGGGTGTACCATTTTTAAAATATTCTGAAGTGTTATATCAATACAGATAATAGCCAAAAGCTTATCATCTTTATCGTAGAGAGGAAATGTTGCAGTAACCACCAGATCGTTCGAGATAAGTGATGGATAAGGATCTGTCAACATACATCTATGTTCCTTAATGGTCTTATAGTAGTAAGCTCTATCTGACCGGTCTTCACCTTTACCAAAACCTCTTAGCTTCGATTTAGAAGAGATATTGTCGACCATCTGTATACCATTACCATCAATAGCATAGATGACCTCTGCATTAGGGATGGCATCATTTAACTTATCGATACGGGTAAGTAGACTCTCAAGAGTTGTCTCTCCACCCATACTTTGAGAGATATTTCGACTCATAATGTAACAGAGGTATGCCCGCGCTTTAGTTCGGACTTGTGCGTATTCTTGTATCTCTTTAACAACTAACATTTAGACTCCTTATCTGACTGTACCCAACACATCTGTGTAAGATACTTTTTGATTGATAGCTACATCCGGAATAATACTCCCTTTTTTAGAAAAAGTTAAAATTGTTGATCCCATTTCAAACCATCCGAAAAGTTCCCCTCTTTCTAACTTCAAATCATCATATCGGTAGTGTCTGGGTTCACGTATTTCAGAGTTTGTCTGTATCTTCTCTTCAAAAGTCACTACCATCTTACCTACATTCAATGCACCTACAAGTACCAACACTTGTGTTCTGCCTTTATTGTCTTCACACTCAATGACTACTCTCTCATTTTCAATGAAAAGATCCCGTTTATTACGTAATAAAGGAAAGTTCACAGGGTAGAGTTTCCCCGGGATATGTGTTAAGGAGAGTATCTTCATATCCATTGGCATATGATACCTATGGTAGTCTTTTGGAGAGAGGTAAAAGTTCATAAACTCCCCACCCTCCAGACTCTTTAGCGCTTCTTTATGGTTTTCTCCAAAAAGTTTTTCTATCGAGTAAGACATTCCTTTGATCTGATAGGCTCTTCCCTCTGTTATCGTACCAGCATCTGTTATCAGTGCATCCACACCACTTAAAAGTTTTGATTTTCCTTCTGGTATAGTTCGAGGAGTCTCTAAAGCTCTGGTAAAAAGTTTATTGAGCGTTTTATAGCAACTAGGTTCTCTAAACTCAGACATATCCAGCCCCATCAATTTTACATAACTTGCATTAATAGTATGCTGCATAAGGGAAGGAAACGCTTTTGAAGCAAACTTACCAAAGATATTGGAAATAACAGAGGTAAAATGTTTACTCATTATGACCCTTTTCAATATAAGCCAAAGCATCTTTCATCAATGCAATATGGTAATTTTCCTGATGGTTTATGAAGTCAAAGAATTTTTCTAACTCCGGACTGTCCTTTGCTACAGCAGCAGCAAGTTTTTTACACTCCTCTTTAGCAGCTAACTCTTCATTGATTCCATTTTTGAAGAACTGTACTACATCATCTACCTGATAAAGCTCTTTCATAACCACGCGTGGTACTGCAAGAACACCCATTTTCGCACCCATATCACCAAAACGTTTGAGATGAAAAAAGCTCTCATCTACTAATATTTTGAAAATTCTATTTAAGTAAGCATCATTGCTATGTGCATTCAAATAGTTATATATCATAATGAGCTCATATTCTTTATAGGTTTCTTCAAACAAAAAGAGGGTTAAAGCATCTGTGGCTTCCTGACTCAGTGTCACACCTGGAAATTTACGAGCCATAGAGAATGCTTCAATATGTTCATCTTGCATATGAGTTAAAGTATCTACCATATATTTTATATCTGAAGAAATCCTGGCATTCAATTCTTGATCTGGAGAGCTAAGAAGTTGAAGATCTATCTCTTCGAGTCTGTGGATGATATTGGTTAACATATCGGAGAGTTTATCTACTTTAATCGCGACAGTATCTCTATCATAACTGTAACTTTCATCTAAAGAGATCAACTCATTCTCCAACCAGTTGAAATGTCTGAACAAAATATCTGAAAAATCAAACAATAGCTGTTTATTATCTGTACGGCTCATAAAACCTGCCATGAGTGTTGCCAACCATGCTTCATGTGTTTTAATCATTACTGTTTTCATTCTTCTTCCTTTTGTATAATATTCTCTTTGGGTGTACAAGAGTTTTCAATCTGATAGGTAATAGGTGGATACTTGGAATCTACTTTTCTCTGGATATAAGTATCTACTGCTGCTTTTATAGCAAGGGCTACCATCTCTGAACAAGCTGCATCTTCAGGTGGCAATTTATCAAGTAGTTTCATCGTTGCGTCAACAAGATTATGTACCCCATTGAGGTTAAGCCCTTTTGCCTCTTCAGTCAACATTGAGCCTGCGACCACAGTAGTGGTACAGCCAATGGCCTGAAAATGTATATCTTCAATATACGGATCGGTTTCATCTTTGCCTATACGTATATAGATAGCAACCTTTTCACCATTATCTGGGTTTTTTCCTATACCTTCAGCATCAGCAGACTTTAGTGAACCATAATTTTTTGGGTTCATCATATGCTCAATAAGTTGTGCATCCATTGTCATTTCAAACTCCACCTATAGTAAATTTTCAATTATTATACCATTTGTGATTGAGAGTTGGGATTGTTATGTGAAATTAGATACTATTCCTACATAAATTTGAAGGACAATAATGGCAGCATACGTACTATTTGACACAGAAACCACAGGAAACCAGGAACAAGACCGTATCATACAAGTAGGTGCATTGATCGTACATTCAAAAAACAACATTGAAGTATTTGATGAGCTCTGTTCTACTTCAGTACCTATCAGTACAGAAGCTATGGAAGTACACAACATTACTCCCGATGTCATTGAAAATCAACCTACATATGCAGAGACAGCCTTTGCAAAAAAAGTCGAAGAACTCAACAAAAAAGAGAACTACCTGATAGCACATAACATTGGCTTTGACCTTGGTATGCTAGAGAAAGAAGGTTTTAAAAACAACTATACACTTATAGACACAGTAAGGTGTGCAAAACACCTGCTCCCGGAGAGTCCGTACCATAGACTGCAGTACTTACGTTACTCTCTTGAACTCTATAAAACAGAACTGGCTGAAGCACATCAACTAGGCATTACCATTAAAGCCCATGATGCCATTGGAGATGTTCTTGTTATGAAACTTTTACTCTCCAAGCTCGTACAACTTACACAAGAGAGCTTTCCGGGGATAAACCCTATGCAAAAGATGGCTGAACTCACACAAACACCTGTGATGATGAAAACCTTTAAATTTGGAAAATACAAAGGTAGAGAGATCGAAGAGATCTCTCATGAAGATATAGGTTATATCAAATGGATGAGAAATAACCTTGATCTTGATGAAGATATGACCTATACTTTAGATTCATATCTTGGATAAATAGTATAACGCTCTAAAATGTACATCATTTTAAGGGGCGATGTTATAAGTACTAACTTGATAAAATACAACTCTAAAAACTGCGAGATCAAAAGGTTTAATAATAATGAACGAGAGCAAAGATTTTTTACGTACTATCGTTGAAAAAGACTTAAAATCAGGCAAATATAAAGAAGTTGTGACTAGATTTCCTCCAGAGCCTAACGGGTTTCCACACATTGGACATGCTAAATCAATCGCTATCAATTTTGGTATCGCTCGTGACTATAACGGTCACTGTAATCTCAGAATGGATGATACCAACCCCACAACAGAAGACACCCAATATGTTGAAGCACTTAAAGATGCAGTAAAGTGGCTGGGTTTTGACTGGGGCAAAAGTGTATATTTTACTTCTGATTACTTTTCTAAACTCTACGAGTATGCTGTAAAACTCATTAAAATGGATAAAGCATATGTTGACAGTTTAGATGAGGAGACTATGAGAGAGTATAGAGGAACAGTTACAGAGCCAGGGAAACGAAGTCAATACGCACAGCGAAGTATTGAAGAAAATCTGGATCTTTTTGAAAGAATGAAAAATGGTGAATTTAAAGACGGTGCACATGTCCTTAGAGCCAAGATAGATATGTCTGCAGCCAATATGAAAATGAGAGATCCACTTCTCTATCGCATCAAGCATGCTCATCACTTTAGAGCAGGAGATGCGTGGTCTATTTATCCTATGTATGACTTTGCACACTGTTTATCTGACTATATGGAGGGGGTCTCTCACTCTATCTGTACACTCGAGTTTGAAAATAACCGTGATATTTATGATTGGGTACTCGATACACTGGATCTTGAGCCACCACGTCCTTACCAACATGAATTTGCGAGACTTGGTATGAACTATACGGTCATGAGTAAAAGAAAGCTTTTGGAACTTGTTGAGGGGGAACAGGTAAATGGCTGGGATGACCCTCGTTTACCTACTATTGCAGGATATAAAAGAAGAGGGTATACACCCAAATCCATTTTAACCTTCTGTGATCAGATAGGTATCGCAAAAGCAAACTCAATGGTAGATGTTGCACAGCTTGAGTTTTGTATAAGAGATGATCTCAATCCAAAAGTACCACGTGTAATGTGTGTACTTGACCCACTTAAAATAACTATTGAAAATTATGAGGGTTCTGAAGAGATCGATGCACCCTACTACCCACATGATGTCCCCAAAGAAGGTTCAAGAAAGATACCTTTCTCTGGTGAGCTCTATATTGAGCGTGATGACTTTAACGAAAATCCTCCAAAAGGTTACTTCCGTCTTACTCCTGAACAACCAGTAAGACTAAGACATGGTTATATCATCGCATGTAAAGAAGTTATTAAAGATGATAGTGGCAATATTACAGAAATTAAAGCAATATACTACCCTGACTCTAAAAGTGGTTCAGAAGATACTAGTGGTATCAAGGTTAAAAGTGCTATTCAGTGGGTAAGTGTGGCAGAGGCTAAAACAGTGGAAGTAAGGCTTTATGACAGACTGTTCAAAGTTGAAGAGCCTGAAGGCATGGAAGATATCAATCCGGACTCTTTGCAAGTTATTAAAGATGCTCTTATTGAGCCTGCAGTGATCAATGAGAAACCTGATGAGAGATTTCAGTTTGAAAGACAAGGATATTTTTATGCTGATCCTGTTGACTATACAGATGAAACACCTGTATTCAACAAAATTGTTGGATTGAAAGACTCCTGGGGCAAAAAGAAGAAAACAACTAAAGATGAATCTAAGCCTCAAGCCAAAAAAGTACAGGTAGATGGGGAGGTAGCACCCATGACTGAACTGCAACAGTTACTTTTTGACAAATACACCTCAGAGTTTAAACTCAACAGAGAAGTAGCAAATACACTGGCACGTGATGAATATCTAAGTACATTCTATGAAAAGGCTCTCTGTGTACTGAACAGTCCTATAGCTCTGGCTAATCTTGTGACCAATGAAGTAGCCAGAGAGCTCAAGCAGAAGCAGGTAAATGAACTTAAATTTAATACTACACAAGTAGCCCAGCTTGTAAAAATGATGGATGATGAAACCATCTCAAGTAAAATTGCCAAACAAGTATTTGAAGAAATGGCTAACACAGGAGAGGACCCAGAACAAATCGTTGAATCCAAAGGACTTGTACAGATAAGTGATCCTGCCAAAATCTTGCCTATTATTGATGATATTATTGCAAAAAATCCGGACAACGTTGAAAAATTTAGAGCAGGAAATACAAAACTTTTAGGCTTCTTTGTAGGACAAGTGCTTAAATCCACAGGTGGGAAAGCAAATCCAAAAGTCGTAAATACACTTGTGCAACAACAACTTTCGGAGCCTGAAAGATGCTAAGATTTGCCCCCTCTCCTACACATGACATGCACATAGGAGAATTACGTGTAGCAATGTTTAACTATATAGTTGCCAAACAAAAGGGTATCAGTTTCATTGTCCGTATTGAAGACACAGAGAAAGAGCGTTTTATAGAAGGTAAAGATACAGAGATCTTGCAGATCTTAGAGAAATTTGCACTGCCACATGACTCTGTCAGCCACCAAAGTGAAAACCTCCATATACACCAGACTCTAGCGATCAGGCTCCTGGAAGAGAAAAAAGCATTTGTCTGCACATGTACACCTGAACAAATTGAATCAGAGAAAAAGGGTCTCAACCATTGCTATAGTGGTCGCTGTACTGATGTAGGGGCTCAAGAACTGATCAAAATTAAAAAAGATAAAATACCCTTTGTAATTCGCGTCAAGAAACCTGAAGATGATATTGTAACCCATGATCTGATTCAAGGAGAGATTCATACCACACCTGACAAAGTAGATGCTTTTGTCATTTTGAAAAGTGATGGTACCCCAAGCTATGACTTTTCCTGTGCCTGTGATGATATGATATCGGGTATCACACTTATTGTAAGAGGAGAGAATTACCTCTCCAACACACCTAAACAAAAATATATACAACAACTTTTAGGCTATAAAGAAGAGACTAGCTACGCACACTTACCAAACCTTCTTAATGACAAGGGTAAAAAGATGCAGGCAAAAGACAATGCAGGTACAGTAAAATGGCTTTTTGAACAAGGGTTCATACCAAATGCCATTGCTAACTATCTGATACTTCTTGGGAACAATACTCCTACAGAGATATTTACTATGCCAGAAGCACTTGAATGGTTTACTCTTGACAATATTTCAAATTCAGCCGTTCCTTTTGATATGGAGAAGTTACGTTTCATCAACAAAGCACATATAAAAATGATGGATGACAAAGAACTCTCAACTGTTTTTGGCTTTGCAGATGCAGATATTGGAAAACTGGTTAAACTCTACCTTGAAGAGGCCTGTACACTTAATGAGCTTGAATCAAAAATACGCCCTTTCTTTACTCCCAAAGATTTTAATGGAGAATGGGGAGAACAGATGAGAATGATTGAAAAACTAATTTGGGAACTTCCAATGATAGACAGTTTTAAACTCTTTGAATCCACAATAAAGAAAGAGAGTGCTCTTGAAGGAGAACACTTCACTAAACCATTAAGACTCTTGCTTACAGGTACTGAGTCCGGCCCTGAACTTAGCGATATATATCCACTTATTAAACCCTATTTACTGGAGGTAGCATCATGAATGCACTAATTTTTTCAATTGTTCAACTTTTACATACGGTCATCAATGTCTACATCTGGATTGTTATTATCTCAGCACTGTTAAGCTTTGTGAGACCTGACCCTAGCAATCCTGTAGTACAGACACTCTATAGACTGACTGAACCTGTCTACTCTGCCATTCGTCGTAAAATGCCATTTTTAATCATGGGAGGCATTGATTTGACACCACTTGTGATCATCCTTGGATTGCAATTTTTAGATACCTTTATGATGCGTGCTTTTTTAGGATAATCTATGATCAAAAAACTACTCTTTATTACCCTGTTTGCTTTGTTAGCCTCTATTACATTGGAAGCCAAAACATTTACCTACGGACAAATAAAAAGTATGCCCCTGAGTGTAGAGAAAGATTATTACATTTGGCGTTTTTTAAATCAAAGATCTACAACTAAAGCGGAAGCTAGAGCTATCATCAAAGAAGCAAAATACCTCAATAAAAAGCTTAAAGAGTCTTATAGACGAAAAACCGGATTAAAAGCAAGTATTCCTAAACGTAAAGCAGCACCGACAAGAAGTAAAACCGACTGGAAAACAAGATCTAATGCCAACAAAGCATTCTCTTATGGTATTAAAATGGTAGAACGCAATCAATTGGGAAAAGCAGCACAGTACTTCAATGCTGCCTATAACCAATATGAGGACCGTTGGGAAAAAGACAAGTCTCTCTTTTGGCTCTATAAAGTAACCAAGAAAAAGACCTATCTCAATAAACTCAGAAGGTCCTATCATATTAACATCTACACACTTTTGGCAGCAGATATGACTACAGGGAAATACCCAAGAAGTATCATTACCCCATCCATCCGAAGAAATTCGGTCTTTAGCATCGATGAGACCAACCCTATACATTGGGCAAAAGTAAAAGCAAAAATGAATCTACCTTCTACAGACCTGGAAGACCTGGCAGACATGTGTGAATCTAAGGCCACAGTAGGTATGCATACCTACTTAAAAGCCAAAGCCTGCAACTACAGGAAATCATACTTTCCTATGCCCTACAGGTCTACTATGAGAAAATTCTCTAAAGAGCGTCAAGCACTCATTTATGCTATTGCAAGACAAGAGAGTCGTTTTATACCAGCATCTGTTTCACGCTCTTTTGCTTTAGGGATGATGCAGTTCATGCCTTTTCTCATTGATCATGTAGCTAAGAAAAAAGGGGAACGTATTGACTATGACGATATATTTAATCCTAAAAAAGCCATTGAGTATGCAGATTTTCATCTAGACTACCTCAATAAATGGCTCTACAACCCTCTTTTTGTTGCTTACGCATACAATGGAGGTATAGGCTTTACCAAAAAACTCATACGCAATAAAAAGTACTTTAGAAAAGGAGCATTTGAACCCTACTTGAGTATGGAAAAAATGACCAATGTGGAAGCAAGGGAGTATGGGAAAAGAGTACTTACCAACTATGTTGTCTACTTAAACAAGCTAGGGAAACCTACGCGTGTATTGCCTTTTGTTGAACAACTGACTACTCCGGCACTAACCGATAGATTTAGAAAATAAAAATTTTAAAAAGCCTGTTTTGTAAAGACATATTTTGCCACTTTTGAAAAATGTAGTTCGCCTTTACCATACAGGTCACTTTGGAAAAGAAGTGTCATCTTTTTACTTGAGATATGAGGGAAAGTAAAAAGAAAAAACTCACTCCAATCAGACTTGAATGAAATATCTTTCAATCTGCTATCATCCATACTGAGACGTTCAACATTTTTAGGTTCTTTACCTGAAAGAGTCAAGTTATAATCACCAGACTCAAAAGAACCTTCCTCATCTTCTATGTATAGTCCTACAATAAACTTTTCATCTCTGGTATCATTCAAATCTTCTGTTTGGGTATAAAGATAGGTGGCTGTAAGTAGGGCTTTGGTCACTTCGCCATCATAAAGTTGTGCTTTTTCTGTTTTTTGCAATTCTGTATGATATGCTTTATTTTTTTCATAGACCTGTGTAAATTGTTTCTCATCTTTTGAGCTACAACCAATCAGGAGAGTAACAGCAGTAATTGTAAGAAAATAATAGCGCATACACTCTCCCATATAATTGAAGCATATTAACATAGTTTCAATAAAGGTTAATGTATAATCCCAAGATAGTTTGAAGCATTATGAAAGGGTTAAAGTGAATAGAAGAGTTGCCGTAGCATTTACCGGTCCATCCGGAAGCGGAAAAACCACACTGGTTGAAAAAGTAGCCAAAATACTTATACAAGAGCGTAAAGTAGCCATCATCAAAAATGATCCTAAAGACAAAGCTGTATTTGATGTCAAAGGAAAAGACAGTGACAAATTTACCAAAACCGGTGCAGAAGTTGTTGTAACCTCCCCTACCCGTACCACATATTTCTCCCAAAGAGAAAAAACGTTGAATGACATTGTTGCCATGATAAATGACTTTGATATTCTACTTGTCGAAGGTTTAAAGACCTTACCTCTACCAAGAATTGCTATCTTTAGAAATACAATAGATGATAGTTACTTCTCCTGTTCTGAAGCAATAGCCATCGATGAGAGCATTGACATTTCACACTATGAGATCCCAAAGAACATAGATATACTTGACTTGAACAACAGTGATATGATCATAGAATGGATCAACAACAACGCTATAAAGATATAACCTAAGGACAAAATATGCAAACCATTTTCAACACCATTAAAGAGATCGCTTTTAAGATAGACCATGCCATTCAAACTGAAGACCTTGGTTATTGTGACTCCTCAAACTCTTCAGGCGAAGATCAGTTAAAACTTGATGTCAAGAGTGATTATATCATCGAAGAGGCATTTAAAGATGTGACTTTGGTCAAGTCACTTGTAAGTGAAGAGAAAGAAGGTGTATTGCACCTCCATGATGAGGGTAAATACACCATTTGCTATGATCCACTTGATGGTTCCAGTCTGGCAGATGTCAACCTCTCGGTAGGGTCTATCTTTGGTATCTATGAAGGAGAACTCATAGGAGAAAATCTTGTAGCTTCTGCCTATGTGGTCTATGGACCAAGAATTGAACTGATGACAGCAGTTAAAGGTGAAAAACCTAAACATTACCGTGCATTGGATGGCTTTTTTAACCTCGTGTGTAAAGAAGTCGCCTTAAATGAAAAAGGCAAACTCAATGCACCAGGTGGTACTCAACAAAATTGGTGTGATTACCACAAAAGCTTTGTGGATGATCTTTTTGACGAAGGCTATCGACTACGTTATTCAGGAGGAATGGTACCGGACTTACATCAGATACTGCTCAAAGGTGGAGGTATTTTCTCCTACCCAGGTACATCAGATGTACCTCATGGAAAACTGAGACAACTTTTTGAAGTGATTCCTTTTGCTTTTATCTATGAGCAAGCTGGGGGTCAAGCCATCAACAACAAAGGGATGAGACTTATGGAACTTATACCTTCACATCCACATGATACCAGTCCATGCTTTTTTGGTTCCAACTATGAAATCAACAAAATGAAAGATGCCTACGGAGTTAAGGCCTAATGTCAGAACAGGTTCTTGATGAGTGGCAAATAGGTCTCAAACAGAAACGAACTGAACTGGAACTCTGCCAAAGAGACAAAGATCTTACTTCCTGTTTAAAATGCGAGAAACTTTTAGTATGTGAACTTAGAGATGCATACATCAAAGCAGTGTATGACAGTATGAGCAAAGGAAAAGGTGGAGGGTTTGAGTTTTAATCTTCTCTTTAAAAAATTTCTATTACAGGATGAACTCTCAATCCAAAAATAGTTCAAATCAAGAGGAATAGAGCCATACGCCCGTTAAACTTTTTATCTAAGTCCTGAAGCGATAGACTCTTCTAATTGTCGGAAAGCCACATCCATAGAGGCAACTATACTTGCAGGATCTCCTGCTTTTGTTGTGACAGAGGTACTGAAAAGTCTAGACTTGCTTGTACCATTTGAAAGGTTTTCAACTTCCCAGTTTGCATCAAGGTAAACTCTCTCTCCATAGGCAATGAAACGGGTGATCTGTAGTTTCACTTTTTTATTTGGCTGTTTATTAGTATTCCAAGGATATTCATAGACTCTAGGTTGTCTAAACTTCTTTTGTAAAAAAGAAATAAGTCTTTGCGTTAAACCTTCATCCAAGTCTTCTCCCCACTCGGAACCGGAGATAAAGCCAATTTGACTAGGAGATTTTGCTATAGCAATCTCCCTTTTATACAGGTATGCAGGTATAGTTACCTTCTCAACACCTATAACTCTGTTTTTATTTGCATAGACCGTTTGTGGCTGAGAAGCAACAGAGAGTACATAATAGTTAGCGTTCGAAAGACAACCATTAAGTATAAAAAGTGTACCTAGTGCAAAAAAGATATGTGTTAGTCTCATAGTTAATCTCCGAATATAAGTGAATTTGGTTTACGATTAAGCATTCGTAAGAATACTTCCATCTCTTTGGATGTCTTAGTCAAAATCTCAAGTGTATAAGAGAGTTGCTTATTCAACATAGAATTTTGACCATACCCTGCTACTACTTTTTTGGTCGTTTTGAGTGTTCTGGTTAACTCTTTAAGTGCTGCACTGATCTCATCAGGCATTCTTTCAAATGAATTCTTGCTAGTAAGTGCATTTAAATGTTTTGCAGACTCTTTAAGCTCTTTTAACATCTCATTGGCATTGGCAATCGGTTCTGAAGTTTCATTAATAACTTTATCAAGTGAATTGACCAGTTTTTCAAGAGGTAATTTATTCAGTTTATCCATTATACCTGATAGTGAATCCATCATACCCATGGATACCTCTTCGACCATTGGAAACTTTGGATAAGGTGTCCCGTCTGCAACAATCGATCCATTTGATTCATTATGGTCAAATGTAAGATTTATATAAAGCATACCAGAGATCAGATCCAATGTTTCCAATTTAGCACGCATACCCTCCTTCACCGCATTATAAAGATTCTCTTCTCCTGTTGTATTGTCTTCAATATTGTCTTCAAATATAGATGTATCAATCCCCATCACAATAGCTGCAATCATCTTGTGGGATTTTCTATCATAATTTAACTGTATATCATCTATCCAGCCAATATCAAAACCCGAAAAACGTACTGGCGAATTTAGACGTAAGTTCGCAGTTTTTTGGTCTGTCAATATAAAGAATTTTTTAATATCTTTAGGTGCGGACCCTATACTTTTACTCTCTGCTCTTGTTTTATTTTTGTATAAAACAAACTGACGGTCTATATCAATCGTTTCATTTGTATCGTGGGGGGAGGAAGAGAACATAATCCCTCCTTGTAACAAAAAGTTCATTGGAGCAACATTAAGGTCAAGATTGCCTTTTGTAAAATCAACATTGAAAGTACTTTTTATCCAAAATTTAGAGTCATTATGAACCAAAGAGCTGTACTGCTTATCGATAAAAATAATAGTATCAACTGTTTTATTGTCCAAACTCAAATAGACATATTCAACTTGTCCTACTCTAATATTTTTATAAAATACCGGTGTACCAACAGAAACATCATGCCCACTAGTAGAAACCAGATGGAAATACTCACCATTCATTGTATCTCGGTAAGGTTGACTCAAGCCTATAAATTTATCTCTAAACTCTTTCCCACCCTCTTCCGAATAGACATTGATATAGGTACCGGAGATCAAGGTATCAAGTCCACTGATACCTTTAAGACCCACTTCGGGTTTTACAATCCAAAATCTGGCTTTTTCTGTCAAGTAGGGTATAGATCGTTTTGAATTCATACGTACAATTACAACCACACCATCTGTATCTTCTTGTATATGTATAGCTGTGACTTTTCCCACAGGGACATTTCTAAACTTCACAACAGACTGTCCGGCAATCAATCCTTCATTCTCAGGAAAAACGATTTGTATCTCCGGTCCTCTATCTGCAAAATACTGATAGGCAAGCCATCCGGCAATGATCAATGCTATAAATGGTACGATCCAGATAGATGTAATAAAATTAAACTTACTGGACTCTTTTACTTGTGGTATCGGTGTTGACATTTATCTATGTTCCTTAATCAGTGTTTCATCAAATGCATGGGCTGCCAAAAGTGTAAAAAATACAGAGATGGCAAATGCAGTTGCTGCTGTTCCGGCGAGTATCTCTACATTCGCCAAATGAATGAGTGCTGCAAGTATAGCAACCACAAAGACATCTATCATTGACCATGGACCAATCACTTCTGTCATATAGTATAATTTGTGTTTATTTACCTTCTTATCTTTCCCTAAAGGGTATTTTACACTAATTAACAGATAAATCAAGATAAGAAATTTTAAAACAGGAATTAATATGGAGGCAATAAAGATAATCACGGCCACAGGGTAAGACTCCATTTCCCATAAAAGAACTACTCCACCCAAAATAGTACTCCCCTCTCTGCTCCCAAAGGCAGAGGTAATCAGCATAGGGTAGAGATTTGCAGGGATATAGGCGATCATAGCTGTAATCAGATAAGCCCAGCTCTTTTCTGTAGAAAACTTATTATGGTGATAAATAGCCGAACCACAACGACGGCAAGTATTCTTTTTCCCTTTATCAATATTTACAGCATCACACACGGGGCAAGGTATTAGTTTACTTTCATCCACTTCAATCATGCCAATTCCTTTTGAGTACCCATTTTAAAGAAAATCTTCTTACGTAGCATCCATATCTCCGGTATACGTATACTTTTCGTAATATAAATATCTATCATCACAAATGCCATCAAAGCCCAAAAAGAAATACCGATATGGATCTGCCCGAAAGCTATAAGTTTAACCAATGCAACAAGGAGAGAGATAAAAAAGATGTCAGCCATACTCCAGGGACTAATATGTGAAAGAAGGATAAGCAACTCTTTTGTAAGTGATTCTCCTCTCTGAAATTTTAGCAAAGAAAAAAGTACTATATTTATGAGAAAGATCATCAAAGGAAAAATAAAAATAAGAAATAGACATAGAAAGCCTACCAGGTAAAAACCATTTTCAAAAAGGGAAAAAATAGTTTTTGGAAGAGTAATGAACTGCTCTGTTCCCAACATATCGATCTTAATAAGAGGAAAAGTATTTGCTAGTAGAAAAAAGATAAGACCTGTTATACTCCAGGCCAAAGCATTGTCAATGAGTTTACTGTCATAACGATACAATTTACTGCCACAACCGACACAATAGGCACTGCTTCCATCTTTTAAAGGTTGCTCTTTTTGCAAGGTAAAACATCGGTGGCAAATAATATAATTATCAAGAGCATCTTCATTTTCAAGTTTCATGGATATAATTATATCTAATAAAAATAAGGGCACTGGCAAGGGGAAACATGCAAATACTCTCTATAGGTAAAACCATAGATCATGATCATCTTGAGATTCATGCTATTGATGCCTCATCACTGGCTGAACATCACAATATTGAAGCCTATGACTATGTGATCATAAATGGTGGAGATGGTACCATCAGAAGAGTACTCAAGCAGCTTCATACCCTTAAACATATTCCTACTTTCATTCTCAATCCTACGGGTTCATTTAATGTGGTAGCCAAAATACATCGTGCGCCTAAAATAGAAGCTGTACTTGACCTTTTGGCTGAAGGCAAAAAACCAAAGACAGAGAAACACCACATTTTTAGACTCAATGATGAGCTTTTCCTCTTCTCCGCTGGAAATATGGGAGATCTACAACATATATCTCTCTCAGAGACCTTACGTTTTGGCTGGTTAAAACAAGGGATACTAAAATATATCCTGGCCATACTCTTTCTCTTTCCTGTACACCTGATTATGACACCTTTTATGCTTATGAGTGCTACACGTTTCTTCATCTTCACTCCAGCAAGGTTTATAAAAAAAATGGGTAGTTTTTACGGAGAAGTCCCTAAAAACCTAAACATTGATTTAGACAATGAGTATAATATCTTAGAACTTGACGGAGACATTGTAAATGTCCATGGAAGACATTTGGAGATACAACAGGCAGGAAATATACCTGTTGTGACACGTTAATGTTTAAATAAACCTTCATAATAGTCTACGACACGATGATCTACATGGATTACTTTGTGCAAATAGCGTGACAGATCCCCTCTGGAAAAATCTATTTTTAGCTTTTTAGGGTCAATGGCACGAGAGATAGCCACATAAAACTGACTTGGAGCAAAAATATTATCTACATTACACACCAGGTTGTCTATACTCATACCTTGTGATTTATGTATCGTTACAGCATAGGCAAGCTTCAAAGGAAACTGTGAAAGCGTGGCAAGAGAGATAGTCTCTATGGTACCGTCATCTTTTACTGCCATATCAAGCAGATCAAAATCATGTCTCTCTACACGCACAAACTCCTGCTTTTTTTCAACAATCAAGTGCTCTTCTTCAATTTTACGTAAAATACCCCGTTCCCCATTGACAAATTTCCCCCACTTGTTTACGGTAAAGAGTATGGGTACACCCTCTTTCAAAGTGAGCTGTTCAGAGATAGGCAACATTTTTTTCCAACCTGCCAATTTCTTTTCATGCACTTGACCAAACATCTCTATATTGGCAAAAAGTATGGTCTCTTCACTGTCAAGTTCATTTATCTTTGCTCTATTGGTCTGTTCTACTTCAAGATTCCGGCCAAACAGGTAGGTGGGGTCAGTCTCCAAAGTATCTGTATTCCAAAGCCTCTGCATAAAAGCTTCCACCTCATCATCACAGATGCCTTTACGTACTTTAGAGAGTATATATGTAAACTCTGCATCTGTTGTACGCTTCATCTCGCTCAGTTCAATGACCATAAGATCAAAACGTTCCCATGCCATAGATTCAAAAGCATACAGTTTATCGCCAAATACATCATTTTTATTGTTCTGTTTCTGAACGGGTGGCAACTGAAAAAAATCTCCCACAAATAGTACTTTTCCCAGATACCCATAATTGTTCAATCTATAGGCAATCATATCGAGTAGATCCGTACTGACCATGGAAATCTCATCAATGATAATAAGATCTGTGGCTTTAAGTACCTTTTTTAAGTCCGTCAATCTCTTTTTTGCACGTTTGTCCCCAACAGACAACTCTTCAAAATTAGAAGCAATACCAAAAACAAAAAAACTATGTACAGTAAAACCCCCTATGTTTACTGCAGAAACCCCTGTAGAACCAAGTGAAACTACCTGCTTTCCTCTTTTACGGTAATCACAAATAACATCGTTGGTAATATAACTCTTCCCAACACCGGCACCACCAGTCAAAAAGACATTGCTGTGCTTGAGTGCTTCAAGTACTTCTGTTTTATCTGCCAAAATCAATCCTATGATTGGTTTCTTTAGTAAAACCAGCCCTATCCAAAGTACCATATTTACAACGACTCTGTACTGCTTTTCCTTCTCTCAAAAGTATCCCAAGACTCTCACTCTCTCCGGCAAGGTTTAGCCACAACTCTGTAACAAGTCCATTTTTACAACGAAGTGCTACACTTTTTCCTGCACCTGTACCAAAATCTCTATCAAACATATTTCGTATCTGCTTTAATGTCACACGCTTTCCAATATTTTTTTCAAAAAATTTACTCACTTCAGCCTTATGAAATTCTTCAACCAGACCAATAGCCTTTTTAAAATAGCTCTCTTCATCTGTACCATAACAGGTACCATGTTTATACCATTCATGTCTATGCAGGTTAGAATATACTCCCGGCATAATCTTTGTTAGTTTTACTTTTGTCTCATGACTTAAATTAAGAGCTGGCAGTTTATTCCATTGTTTATATTTATCCATGGTTATATATTTTCTCTTCACTCCACAGTAGGCTTTACCCGCTGGTTGAGGCCAGAGTCCATGTAAAATGAAATGTGTTTCTTTATGTTTTGACTTATAGAGTGAAAACATATTGCGTCTACACTCTTTTTTGTTTCGATGTGTTTCACAAAAAGCATTATGCCAGGAGAGTGCCAAAAGATTATTCTGAGATAGAGTAGAATTATTATATTTTTTAGTATTATTCGTTTTTTCAGTAGTTTCATCTACTGTATCAATATAGTTATCTAACGAACTTTTAGTATTTTCAGACACTTCAAAACAAGACTCATCTACCCATCTTTGTGCAGGCTGTTCACCTTTTATAACTATCAGATACTGTCCTTTGTGATGGTCCAGAATGGTATATCTTCTAGAGATGTCAAGCAAAACACTATGAGTATTTTTTGAATGTTTCATATTGTTAAACGCGGGACATTTTTCTACAGGAGTGAGTTCCTCCCTGGCAAAAAGTGTAAGAGCGCATAGTAGTAGTAAAAATAAAGAGTTTTTCATGAGAGTATTATAGATAAGTTTTGCTATGATTCATCTATGATATTTGAGAATTTAGATCAACTTCCAAAACATTTTGGAAACAAACAAAAGAAACCCTGCCACCATATGCGTAAGCGTTCTAACATGATGCTCAATCCCCTACAGCTTAAACACTTAAACCATATGGATAAGAGTCAAGCCGATATGATCACACTCAATCTTGAAGATGCCATTGCCCCTTCACGTAAAAGAGAGGCCCTTGAGAACATTGCATTTTTTCTCTCTCATATGGAAGAGAGTAACAGTTTCATTATTGTTCGGACCAACCCCCTCAATGAAGGTGGATCAGAGGAGATTACTTTTCTCAATGACTTCTCATTTGATGCTGTACGTATAGCCAAAGTCCAAACTCAAACTGAAATTGCACAAGCACTTACCCTACTTTCCAAAGAGAAAGAGTTACATATTTCACTGGAGACAAAAGAGGCATTTGAAAACCTCACTCACCTCCGCATTGATGAGAGACTGACCACTGCCAACATAGGTATTTTAGATCTACTAACCTCTTTAGGACTACCTCAATCTCTGGTCAAACCAGGCAATCCGACCATAGACTATATTCTCTCAAAATTTTTAGTGGATGCAAAAACAGCAGGTATTCACCCTGTCTCTTTCATGTTTCAAGATTACAACAATACCAAAACTTTTGAATCATGGTGTAAACATGAAAAAATAATGGGCTTTGAGAGTAAAGCCTGCATGGGTCCTAAGCAGGTTGAGATAGCCAACAAACTATTTAATATTGATTCATATGATATTGAGAGAGCCCGTCATATTCAAGCTACTTTTGAAGCCAATGCAAGTCGTAACAACAATGGCTTCATGGATGACAGATATGGCTTTATTGATGAACCTATCTATCGAGATGCATTATTGATACTAAATAATATCTAATTTTATCTGAAGCGATAAATATCACCCCATACAAGAGGAAAAATGAAAAATTTAAACTATATACTACTTGCAATAGTCATACCTTTTATACTTTTAGCAAATGATGACAGACCCCCTGTAAAATACAATTATCTGGCAAAAAAAGAAGTACAACGTTTCATCACAATGATGATCAATAAATACCACTTCAAACGCTCCTATATGATCTCAGTAATGAAACATGCAAAACTGGACAGAGATACTTTGGCACGCTATACGGGTCGTTACAAAGTAGGTACCACTAATGGTTCATGGGAGAGGTATAAAGCCCATGTACTTGACCCTGTAAGTCTACAAAAAGCCAAAACTTTTAAAAGAAAGTATAAACATACACTCAACAGAGCTGCCCGCCAGTATGGTGTAGATATGAATTACATTGTAGGATTCATGGGAGTTGAGAGTAAATTTGGAGAGTATACCGGTGATTATAATATTCTGGATGCATTGGCTACTCTGGCCTTTCATCCTAACCGTATGAAAAAATTCTTTAAGTCCGAATTTAAACATCTCTTTTTGTTTGCTCGTGAAAAGGGATATGACATTACAAAACTTGAAGGATCATTTGCCGGTGCTATGGGCTGTGTCCAACAAGTACCGTCTGTAGCGCGTAGACACAAATCGGACTTTGACGGAGATGGGAAAACTGACCCCTGGGATCTGGATGACTGTATAGGTTCTATTGCCAAGTTTATGCACAAGAACGGATGGCACAATGGAAAAGTTGTTGCCGTACCAACGACCTTTAAAGGAAGACGTTTCACAAAGCTTAAAACAAGCCATAGACGAACCATTGCAACCTCAACTATCTATAAAACAGGGATCAAACCTAAAAAGAGATTTCGTGAATCCAGAGCATATCTGCTAAAAGCACGTAACCGTACCCATGATGACATCTATATGGGAGGAAAGAACTTTAGAGTACTTACTCGATACAATAATTCTGCCTCTTACGGCCTTGCAATATACTTGATTGCAGAACATGTTAAGTAAAATTTATGATTTCAAACAGACTAACAAATAACTAATATTCTTTTGTTATACTAACAGCATTAATTTTTGAAAGACTCTGATGAAAAAAGTTATTTTACTCTCGACACTAACCGCACAACTTCTCACAAGCAACCTTTTAGCAGATGGAAACGTCTCTACTGAGCCCTATACACATACAGAAGAGCTTGCTGCGCAGGAGAGAACCTGGTATGAGGTAGCTATGCTCAAACCCCAAACACCTCTCAGTGATGAAGAGCTTAGAAACAGGGTCATCTATACCAATCTCATTGGTGCCGGCGTGGTAATGGCCTGGGGTACAGCATTTTGGGACTATTTTACCATTACTCCTGTTGCAAACAATGAAGGATGGTTTGGTAAAGACACCAAATACGGTGGTGCCGATAAACTAGGACATATGTACTCTACATATCTCTGGTCTCTGGGCTTTACATCACTCTATGAATATTGGGGTATGAGAGATGATGATGCTCTTCTGTACGGAT
Organism: Sulfurovum sp.; assembly: GCA_027081115.1. GTDB lineage: Bacteria > Campylobacterota > Campylobacteria > Campylobacterales > Sulfurovaceae > Sulfurovum. The sequence continues at coordinate 29,696 of JALWLD010000039.1, read as the reverse complement.
CATTGACATCATGGACCTTCCAGTTTCTTATGGAGGTAGGAGACTCTTTCTCTGAGACACAAGGATTCTCATATGAAGATGTAGTTGCCAATACCGTAGGTGCAGCATTCTATTATGTAAGAGAAAAATACCCTTCTATAAAATCAAAACTTGACCTTCGTTTAGAGTATATCCCTGACTTTAACTCTGACGTTGATTTCTTTACGCAGTATAACTCTATGAAGTACCTCTTTGCACTTAAACTTTCAGGATTTGAAGAGTTTGAAGAGACACCAATGAAATACTTTGAATTACAACTTGGTTACTATACCAGAGGATACTCTGAACATGAGCAATTTACTGACGAAAATAGAGAACGAGTCATCTATGCAGGTGTAGGAATCAATACTTCTGAAGTCCTTAAAGCAATGGGATGGACCAAAACCAGTAAGATATTCAACTACTATCAGCTTCCATACACCTATGTACCATTTGGCTATGATTTTGATACATCAGGATATGTACAGCCCTACTCCAGACCTTACTTTGGAGAAAAAAAGTAGTTAATTTCTCTTTTTAATATTTGTAAAAAAGTTCTAACATTATATAATAGGGGGGGGAAAGGAATCCAATGTTTAGATTTATACTTATCTTGACTCTTCTACTTCAGTTTGCTAATGCCGAAAATACATTACTCATTGGCAATTGGTATGCCTCTTCACGTTCTTTTAATAATGATACAGAAGTCATTGAAAAAGAGTCCTTACATCTTTACCAAAATAAAAATTTTAATATTACTATACTGGTCTCATTAAAAAAAGACTTAGCCTATGTAAAAGATCTCCGTATTGAAGTCAATGGTAGATGGGAAAACAGAGAAGAGATGCTAGTCCTTGTTATACAGACCATAAATGTACCCTCAGCCAAAGATATCTATATGATCTCACAACAATCTCTGGAAAATCTTGCCGCAACCTTTAAGGAAAAATATCAAAATAACAAACTGTACATGAATAAAATACTGAAACTCAATGAAAATGAGTTGGTTACAGAGGGACAATCAGGTAGGCAAACACACTATAAACGTTAAGCTTCAAGTAGTGTTCTTTTCACAGATGTATACTCATCATAATACATTTCAAAGGTATATTTTTCCATAGCCGGTTCAAAGTAATAGCCTTGAAACATATCACAACCATTTTCAACTAGAAAATCAAACTGCTCTTTGCTCTCAACACCTTCAGCTACAGTTTTAAGTTTAAAGATCTTTGCTAAAGAAAGAATGGTTTTGATCATCACTTCATCAGACTCCTGCTCTCCAAGATGTGAAACAAAAGAGCGATCTACTTTTAACTCATCTAAAGGCATATCACGCAAAGAACTTAAGGAGGAGTATCCTGTTCCAAAATCATCCATTGAAAATGAAATACCCAATTTTTTTAAATCCTGCATTGCCGTTTGAATTCTATAAATATCTTCTATAAGTATTGTCTCTGTAACTTCAAAAATTACTTTTCTTTTTGTATTTTCATCCAAGTATAGGCTAAGCAGACGCTCAACTTCATCAGGGAAAGAGCTATGAAGGAACTGTCGCACAGAGATATTTATTGAAAACTGATTAAGCACTATTCCCTTTTCTTCCCAACGTTTCAGTGTTTTAAATGCCTCTTCTATGATGTGGTTACCCAAGTCTATAATCAGTCCTGTTTTCTCTGCAATAGAGATAAAACTGCCAGGCTGTAATAAGCCAAAATCTTTACTGTCCCAACGTGAAAGCACCTCTACACCAACGATTTGCTCATCACAATTGTATTGTGGCTGGTAACAGAGTTTTATCTCTCCATGTTCTAATGCAAAATACAGTCTACGCTCAATCTCAAGATGTTCTTTTACACGTTTTGCCAAGGCATCATTAAATATGATGATGCCATCACGTCCCTGTGCTTTGGCTTCATACATTGCGATATCTGCTTCTTTAATAAAATGTTTCGAGTTATTAGCAACATTACCTATGCCGTTAATACCGATACTTGCTGATATATATAAATTGTGATTGTCTATTGTATAAGGCTCTTTAAGTATTTGAAGCAGTTTTTCTGAAAATGCATACGCAATCTTTTCACACTCTTTATCTGCTTCATATTCTCCGCTGACAATAGTAAATTCATCTCCACCCAAACGGGCGATCACATACTCCTTTGGACAATAGTCTGTAATACGTTGTGCCACTTCCTGTAATATTTTATCCCCAATATCATGTCCGAGAGTATCATTTATAGTTTTAAAGTGGTCAAGATCTATCAATAAGATATAGGCAAATTTTTGACTATACTGCAAACGTTTGATAACCTGTTCTAAATAATCAACAAAAAATCGTCTATTCAAAAGCCCCGTCAATGAATCATGCTGAGCCTGATAATAGTTTTTCTGTATCAATCGATAACTGTTGTCTGAAGAATAGAGCAAGACACCTAAAAGTATAATGGAAAAAACTGCCAAAACATATCCATACCACTCCCCTATAAGAGAAAAATATCCAACTAAAGGAACCATAAGTACAAGCAAAACTGGGAAAAAAAGTTTTTGATCAGAAACAAGCAATGTAGAAGCAACTACCGATGCTCCCAACTGTGTAAAAATTGCTATATAATGCAGATTATTGACCGTCTTACCTGCATAAAGCATAAAAATGACTGTCCATAACGCAAAGATAATGTAAAAAAAGATTATCAGTTTTCTATACCAGACTTTTAACTCATCCCGACTCAGCTCAATCAGATCAAAATGGCTATAGAGATGCCATCCCCATATTGAAACAGCAACAATCAGTGCATACCATACCAACGCGGGTATAACCACTCCACTCATCCATCCAAGTGCGATATAGGCCAAACCGGGAATAAGAGAAAGTCCCAACATCAACAATATCTGGTTTTGTAAAAATGTATATGTTTTTATTTTATTCATTACATTTATTTTATAATTATTTATTACTGTATAAGATTAAAAAATAAGAAAGGAAGTCATATCTAATCATACATAGGAGTCTTCTCTTTATAAAACCATATAGCATAAATAATTTATATGATAATAATCAGTATTTTATATATTTCACTTAGAAATTTAAGTGTCGTTACTTAATAAAAAGAAGTAGATTATGCCCTATACATTTATAATTCAGGTTTGTCATTCGACAAATATATTTACTTATTTTCTGCGTGCACGTCGATACTGTTTTTCAGTTATGTAAATACGTTTTAAATCTGGTCTGGCAAATTGAATATATCTATGCCGAGAGATAAGTACGGGCATACCTTTTCCTGCCCAGGAAAAAAGTCTTCGTATATCATTCTCTTCCACATGGATACAGCCATGAGATGTACTGTTGATGTTACCTTTGTGTAAAGCGTGTCCCCAATTGGTAAAAAAGAGACTATAGTCCATATTGTTGGAACCATCTGCTTCAGGATATCTTTTGGATGTATAAAAACGTTTTTTATATTTAACAGACCAAACACCCGAAGGTGTATATCCTACCTCTTCTCCCGAAGAGATCCCTCCGCTTAACCATACCGTACCATCACGGTCAACAGCGTAAAAACGTCCATCACTATCCTCTTCTCGAACTGAAACAAAAATAAAATCTTTACCCGTCAAATCAATATCTTTTTCATTACCTTTTTGATCAATATAGGTAAACTCAGTCTTTGAAAAAGGTATCAACTCTCTATCCTGTGCAAATAAAAAAGAAGAGAGAAGAAAAAAAGCGATGCCAAGATATTGCATTACATATCCTATAAGTTATTTATATAATTATTAGGTATAAGTATATCGTAATAATGTTATATGTCTATAAACTAGTACATGAAATGTTGGAGAATCTAATAATTAGTGCGCGTAAGTAAGCTCTAGAAGAATAAGCTTACTTAAGAGATTTTAAAATTTATAACCACCGATGAGTCGTAAAGCAGAAATAGATTCTTCCTGATCTAAATCAACATACTCATATGTACCGGTAAAGTAGTAACCCTTTAGATGGTTATAACTGACACGTATACCATAGTTTTTTTGATAATCTTGAGGCGTACCAGTTGCTGTTTTTGCATACTTTGGATCAAGATCAAAATAGGTATACCTTGCTCCTACCCATAAACCATCTGTTACATCTTTACTTAAGTCATACCCAAGCTGTATTTTATATGAATTCACATTACGCATACTGCCAGCTTCAAAGAAGTGAAAGATCATACCATTGGCTAAGTAGGGATACCCACCCCATGAACCAAGTGTTTCTGCTGCTCCAGGTCCATCAGTATAAAATGCTGCTCCCGTAGAGAAATCAAAGCCATTATCAAATTTTCCATCTAAACGTAAAGAGAAAATACTGTAGTCAATCTCTGTATAATTATTGCTTTTTAGAGCACCAAGCTCATTAAAATTTATAAATTGAACTCCCGCATCATAGCTTCCACCATCAAATTTACTAGAATAATCATACTGGGCAAAGAAGGTATTATAGAGGTCTACTGCGTAATAATTCCAAAGCTGAAGGGTGTGTTCATTTTTAGTATATTGGAATACACCTGCCCACATACCGGCATCACCAGCATTATCTTTGTCCCTCTGATCTACGTAAGACTGTTCAGCTATTGAATGAAAACGGTGAGGATTTGTTGCTCCACCATCCCAAACTCCTGCCATTTTATAGACATACCCACCAGCAAACATTATATTTTCAATGGTCGTATTTTTATAATATGCCCCCTGGAAGGTATTGGCTAGAAGATACCAGTCATCAGCATCAACCATAGGAGTAGAAAGTTCATAGTTTCCAACAAGGAAAATATGCCCACCATTTTCATATTTTATATATGCTTCTTGTAAAATACCATAAGAGGTACCGTCACCAAATGCAAAAGTTCTACTTTCATATAATTCATCATTAATACCAAAATCAGTTACCCCTGCACCGGTAATTTTAAATGAAAAACCATTATAGACCCCGGAAGTAATAGAAAGCTTTGGAATAACATAAAAACCTTTGGAATCTTTATGACCCTTATTTATATTTGGATCATAACGACCTGGGGTAGGATCATTACTATAATCATAATCAACATATCCCATTCTTAAATCTCCGGTTACTTTCCATCCGTCTCCTAAAATATAACCTTCTTTCTTTTGATCGGTATGTGAAACTGTTTCATACGCGTGATCATCTTCCACGACCTGCGATGAAAGAACAAGAGATTCCGCAGCATGCAATGACAAACCTGTTATGGGGAGTAACCCTACAAACAACATTTTGGAGTAAAAAAATTTCATCCTTATCCTCTTTTACTGTGCTAAAGGGTTTATGCCCAGTTTCTCGATGATATATGCCGCTGCCTGTTGCGCACGCACCGAATTACCAAACTTATCAAGTGGTGGCGAGACAATACCTATACCTAATTTACCTGGTACAACAGCAAGAATTCCTCCACCAACACCAGATTTAGCAGGTGTACCTGTGTTATAGAGCCAGTCTCCGGCATTGTCATAAAGTCCTGCAGTTGCCATGACTGCCAAAAGTTTTGGTACATGTCTTTCATCTAAAACTTTTTTACCTGTTTTAGGATTTGTACCATGATTAGCCAAAGTAGAAGCCATGATCCCAAGATCATGAGCAGAGACATTGACTGAACACTGTTTGGTATAGACGGTAGTAGCTTCAAGAGGATCTGATCCCATTCTTCCGCGTGCATCAAGTATTTTAGAGATAGCCTGATTGTTTTTGTTATCATTGACCTCTGAAACATATACCTCTTCATTGAAATTTAATTTTTTTCCTGCAAAATCATTCATATTCGCATAAATCTTTTCCCAACGCTCCTTAGAATCTTTCGCTTCTACCCAAGATGTTGCCTGAATAGCCCCAGCATTTACAAAAGGGTTAGAAGCAGAGCCTCCATGTAATTCAATAGCGATAATCGAATTAAAGGCAAGTCCTGTTGCATTTACACCAATTTTTTCCTGAAGAAACTTATTACCTTTCTCCTGAAGCACCATTGCTGCTGTAAATACCTTTGAGATGGACTGAATGGAAACTTCCTCTTTGGTATCTCCAATCTCATACACTTTACCATCTGGTGTGACCAAAGTAATACCAAAGATTTTGGAGTCTACTACTGCCAAAGCTTTAATATAGTCTGCATTTTTACCATCTTGATTATTTTTGAACTTCTCATACGCCTCTTTTAGTACTGTATTAATACGCGTTTTGGCTAAAGAACCTTTTTGTATAACTTCAGTGTTTACCTCTTTTGTCAAAGGTCCCTTCGCCTCAACAGCTGTTCCCCCAAGAAACATTAATGAAGCACAGACAATCGACAGTGTCATTGCCCCACGTTTTAGTAGATGTAAATCATAGATTGAATTTTTCATATTTTTTCCTTTTTTTGATAAATATTAAGTACCTCTAATAACCCCACAATGATCATTTCATAGGGTTATGAGAAATAGATATTAGTTAAAACTATATTATATTATAAGTAATATCCAAGCCGTACCAATAGTTAAAAATACAAAAGTATTGACAAAGGTTACGATACCTCCTATTTTGTAAACCTCCCCAGCTTCAATATAACCACTACCAGTATAAATAACATTGGCAGAAGAACCTTGAGGAGTGATAATAGCATTAAAGTTTGTAGCAAACAATAACATATAGGCCATCATTTCAGGTGGTACACCTGCTTTAATTGCTACTCCCAAAAAAACAGAAAAAAGTGCGAGCATTTGTGCTGTTTGAGATACAAAGAAGTAGTGAATCAACACATATGCAATAATCAGTGTAGTATATACAAGCGGCCAAGAGTACCCTGCAACCATAATAGAGATATGGTCACCAACCCATCCCATAAAGCCCAGTTCATTCAAGTATTTGGACATTGAATACAAAATAGCAAACCAAACCAATGTTCCCAGTGCATTTCCTTCATTTCTAAGATCATCCAATGTGAAGATATTGGTAAGCATCAAGACGCCCAAGCCAAGAAAGGCAACAGCCGTTTTATCGAGTCCCCATGCACCCGACATTACCCATAAAAAAACCATAACAATAAAGGTAGCAGCCATGATCCACTCATTTTTATGCACAGGTCCCATTTTATCTAAAGCTTCTCTGGCAATCTGTGGTGCTTCTGGTGTCTCTTTTAATTCAGGAGGATAAATCTTGTAAATAACCCAGGGCACAAGAAAGTATAAGACCAGTACAGGTACAGAGGCTGCCAGTGCCCATGAAGCATAAGAGATATCTATCCCCACTTCTTTTGCCATCTTTGCACCTGCAGGGTTAGCTGCCATAGCAGTAAGCCAAAGTGTTGAAGAGAGTGTAAGACCTGCCATAGAGGTCATCATAAGAAATGAACCTATTTTCTTACGTGAACCATCTGCTACTTTGGAGCCTGAGTCTGCAGCTAAAGCATTGACTATAGGGTACAAAACACCTGAACGTGCAGTGTTACTTGGAAAAGCAGGCGAGATGAACATATCTGCTGCCACTATGGAATATCCCAACTTTAAACTTGAGGTTCCAAATTTTTGAATAATCAAGAAAGCAATACGCTTCCCCAGGCCAGACTTTATCACACCACGAGCAATAAGAAATGCCACAATAATTAGAAGGATGAACTCTTCTGAAAAGCCACTGTATGCCTGCTTTGTTGTCAGTGTACCAGTTAAAACAACTGCTGCTAACGCAATAATAGAAGAGGTGAAAATAGGCATAGCATTAATGATTACTGCAAAGATTGCAGTAATAAAGATGGCAAAAAGATGCCAAGCCTGTATTTCCAAACCAGATGGTGTGGGTACAAACCAGATCATCAGTCCCACAATGAACACAGTTACTTGTAACCAGTGTTTTTCTATCGTTTTTTTAGGATGGCGTGACATTCTATTCCTTTTTTAATTTCTATAATATAATCTTATCACAAACTTTCCGGTATCTATCTGGAAAATTTTACTGTACTATCCAGGAATGTTCCAGGATGAGTTTCTCATCAGAAAATATCTGCCCTACAAACCTGTCTCCTACTTTATAAGGTGCAACCCCTTTAGGTGTACCTGACATCACAATATCATTCTCTGCCAAAGACATAAAACGGTTGATCTCAGAGATCATCATACCCGGTTTATACATCATGAGTGAATAATCTGCAAACTGTGTCAAGGAATCATTCACATAGAGTCTCATCTCCAGTGTGCGGACATCACCATTGTATGGAATAAAGTGACTAAATACAGCTGACTTATCAAAAGCTTTTGCTCTCTCCCAGGGTAATCCTTTCTCTTTAAGCTTATTTTGAATATCTGCATAGGTCAGATCTAAACCAAAAGCTATAGCTTCTATTTGTTTATTCTTGATAAGAAAACATATCTCTCCTTCGAAACGGCATGTATCTGAGAAGTAATGCAGTTCATCCGTAATTGCTGAGTTTGGTTTGTTAAATACAACCATTTCAGAGGGTATTTCATTGCCAAGCTCTTCAATATGTTCTACATAGTTTCTCCCTATACAAATTACTTTGGAAACTTCTAGGTTCTCCTCTTTATAACGTACAGTCTGCATGATTTCTCCTTATTTATAGCTACCATTTTACTTGCTTTGCATAAAGATATAATTAAAACTAATTAAGAGATGTTTTTAGATAATTTTGGCACAATGTAAGAAATAATACATCTTGGTATAGTATAAAAAATGGGGAAACAATGGCTATAGATGAACAAAGTAAAAAAATTCTACTTGCACTTTTTTTAGGGCTACTCTCCTTTGGAGCTATGTTTCCGTTTTTCACATTGACACAGTCTCTTTTAGTAGGTTCTATCGTTATCATGGTCACACTCTGGACTAATGAAGGGCTACCTTTAGCTGTTGTTTCACTTTTACCTATTATTATTTTCCCTGCATCAGGAATACTCAGTACAAAAGAAGCTGCACTCAACTATGCCAATCCTATCATTTATCTTTTTTTAGGTGGTTTTCTTATAGCCATTGCCGTAGAAAAGACAGGCCTGCATAAGGTTATAGCCAACAAAATGTTAAGTCTCTTCCCCTCTTCTGTTAGAGGCATTATCTTTGCACTTATCATTACCTCTGGTCTTCTGAGTTCTGTACTCTCAAATACCACAACTACCCTCCTTCTACTTCCTATTGCACTCTTTCTAACTGAAGATATAAAGCTCAAAATGCGTTTAGCTCTGGGAATTGCCTATGGTGCAAGTATAGGAGGTATTTTAACACCTATAGGTACACCACCAAACCTCATTCTACTGGGTATTATGGAAGACCTCGGTATGCAGACGATCCCTTTTGCACAATGGATGTATATGGTTGCGCCACTTGTTTTTGTTATGTTTTTGATCGTAGGATATGTCTTGAGTTTTGGATTGGCTGAACACAGTATCGATACGGATCTTCACAATGATCCAATGAATAAAGATCAAAAAAAAGTACTCTATCTTTTGTTTGCTCTTATTGCACTGCTTCTCATCAATGCACCTATCAAGCCATATTATAATGGACTGGGATTAAGTGAACCAGGTATCCTTTTATCAATTGGTTTACTGCTCTTTGCACCACCATTTTCAATTTTGAACTGGATGGATGATAAAGAGAATATCCCATACCGAATCATGTTTCTTTTTGGTGCAGGCTTTGCCATTGCCAATGCTTTTACAGAAACGAATCTTGCCTCGGAAATCGCCTCATACCTCATAGCCTTCTCAGACATGCCTCTACTACTTTTTTTACTCATACTCGCAGCCATGGTAACCTTTACCACAGAGATCACATCCAATACCGCCCTAATCTCCATTATGCTGCCCATCTTATATAAAGTGGCAGAACAAACAGGTATCAATGCTACACTCATCATGATGGTAGCTACAGTCTGTGCTTCTTACGCCTTTATGCTTCCTATTGCCACCCCACCCAATGCAATAGCTATGAGTTCAGGGGTCATTTCCATCAAAACCATGGCAACTTATGGTTTTATATTTAACATTTTTGGGATTATACTTATTATTGCAATTGCCAAGATTTTCTGGATTGGATTACTTTAAATATAACTAAGTCTCTCTTCCACTTTAGTATACTGAAACAACTTCAGAAACACTGCTTTCTAACTTTTCCACCAGGCTATCAAGAGTCATAGGCTTTGCATAGAAATATCCTTGTACAATTATAGAATCAAACGTTTTTATTATATTATTTTCTGAACTGTTTTCAATACCTTCTGCAATTATATTAATATTTAAAGCCTGGGACATCTCTACAATGGCTTTAAATAGTGCTCTTTTTTTTACATCTTTATCTATTTCATACACAAAAGATTTGTCTATTTTCAACGTATCAATTGGTAAATAGGCAAGGTGTTGCAATGAAGTGTACCCTGTGCCAAAATCATCAAGTTCAATATTTATATCAAATGATTTTAGCTTTTCAAGCGTTTTCAGAAGAGTATCTGTATTTTTCAATACTATCTCTTCGGTAATCTCAAAATTTAATTTTTTCCCAAGAAGATCATACTGATTTATTAAAAATTCAATTGTTTCATCAAAACTTCTTGCCATTAAAAAAATAGGAGAAATATTAAGAGAAAGCGAAAAACTATTCATTCCTTTTTTATAAAATACTGCAAATGCCTTTGATGCAGCGACAAGTGCCTTTACAGTCAATGGACCAATCATTCCATTTTGTTCTGCAATTGAAATAAAAAGTTCTGGAGGGACATCTCCATATTTTGGATGTTCCCATCTAGCAAGTAATTCTGCCCCCACAAAACATTTTTCAGTATGGGAGTATTGGGGTTGATATAGAAAATAGATCTCACCATTTTCTATAGCAGCGGGGAGGTCAGCCATAAGGCGTATACTTTTATCACAAGGTAAAGACAAGATATTATCTTTAGAAAATCCAATATGATTTTTACTGTTTTTTTGTACATATTTCATAGTATTTTCTGCTGTCTTAATCAGTTCTGTAATATTATTTCCATCCAAGGGATAGAGACTAATACCAATAGATGCCTCAATATAAAACATATGTTCATCAATAATACATGGTTCTGAAAGCATATAGATGATACGTTTTGCCAATATTTCAGCACTTTCTTCGGATGAAAGATCCTGCATAATAACAAATTGGTGATTGCCAACTCTGGCTAGAATATCTTTACTATTTAAAAAGAGACTAATATCCTCACTTATCTTCAGCATTAATTTATCATCAATGTTGAAACCAAATGCATCATTAAACCGAGAGAGATCATCAAACTCAATGAACAATATAGACGTGAAGACTTGCATAACACTGATTTCAGAAAATCTTTGTTTGATAATTTCTTGAAACGAAGAATAATCAGAAAACTTTATAGGTAAATTTTCATTATTATCCTTCTTAAGCATATGAGTAACTAGAGACGTAAAAGACGTGCGAAATTATTCTTATAGCTTGAAGGCATAATTGGTTTTCTTAGGAAAAGATCAAAAAAAGCATGCTGATCTTCATACTTGCTAGGATAAATTGTAAGTGCCGCGATACGCGTCTCTTCACTTTTTGCAAGTGCAGCTTTTGCAATCTCAACACCAGACCCGTCAGGTAAGTTCATATCTACAACCATAGCATCATATCTTGCATTCTCAGATATTTTATTGAGTGCTTCTTTAACTGTATATGCTGTATCTATCTCTATTTCTATTTTAAGTTCATCCATAAGTGCTTGAATAACTTTTTCTTCAAATTCAATATTAAAGTCAACATCATCAACAATTAAAACTCTTTTTTTCATTATTAATATCCTCTTAGAACAATTTTATACTAAGCATTATACAAAGTTATTCTACAAAAAACATATAGGATTATTCTTACAGTTGTATATTACTCTTTTCCTAAGGCATTTTGCAAAGAAAAATGTATAAGTTGATTGGTATTTGAAAGTGACAGCTTATCCAATATGCGTGCAAGATAAGTAGATATGGTTTTTTGACTCAATTTAAGTTGGTCTGCGATCTCTTTAGAAGTCATACCCGAAGCAATGAGAGAGTATACTTCAAATTCTCGTTTGGACAAAGACGCTATAGAAGTTTTGGAAGTTTTATCAAGTGTTGTACCATAGGGGAGCGTATCCATATGAGACTTACTTATATATACTTCTCCATCAATAATAGTATTAATCGCATAAATCAACTCTTGAGAGACCATTTTTTTACTCAGATAACCTGAGGCACCTGCCTTAATAGACTGCAAAGCATAAGGATCTTCAGGGAACATACTTAGGACCAATATTGGCAGCGTATCAAAAAGATTACTTATTTCACGTATAGACGGTATACCATTTTTATCACCAAGATTTAAGTCCAAAATTAAAAAATCATACTCTTTTCTAGAAAGAAGATCCATAAGTTCAGAAAAAGAAGCAGCTTCATCTTCAATATATAATTTTTCTTCAGACTCTATTGTAAACTTAATTCCACTACGAACAATTTCATGATCATCAGCAATAATTATTTTGTAAATGTCTTTATGTGTTTCGCTGCATTTTGTCATGACATAGGATATCAAAAACTTGTTTAATTTTCTATATAGTACTTAATATATAACTATCTTTTTACATGGAAGAAACAATAATCTCATTACTGTTTTCTACACTTTTCTTCAATCTTATGCAATGAAGTTTCTAATAAGTTGAATCAAGTTATCAGGTTCTACTGGCTTACTTATATAGTCATCCATTCCCGCTTTAAGAAAACGTTCTCTATCTCCGTTAAATGCATTAGCTGTTAATGAAATAATTGGAGTATGTTTCAACTTTTCCTCTTTCTCTATTTTTCTAATAATTTTAGTAGCACTACTCCCTGAAAGTTTAGGCATATTTTCATCCATTAGTATCAGATCGTAATGTTGCGCTTTAAATTTTTCAACAGCATCAACACCATTATAGGCTACGTCATATGTCATTCCTTCATTACTAAGAGTAATTCCAAGGAACATACTATTGGTTTCATTATCTTCAACAATAAGAATATGACCATCAACAGAAAGATGCCTATTGGATAGAACCGGATTTGTCTCTTCTTCCACCTCTCCTAAGGGTAACGCTACAGAAAGTGTAAAGACACTTCCTTTACCCTCTTCACTATCTACAGTGAGTCTACCTTCCAATATTTGAGTCAATTTTGCACTGATGGCCAGTCCAAGACCTGTCCCGCCATACTCTCTAACAATAGAATCTTCTGCCTGAGAAAAAGATTCAAAAATAGATTCTTGTTTCTCTTTGGAAATACCTATACCGTAATCTTTTATTCGTATATTTAACCGGCCCGCTTTATCATACCAAATTATACACTTTACAATAGAATTTTTTGGCGCAAATTTTATGGCATTGGAGAGAAGATTAGAAAGTATCTGTTTAATTTTAACGAGATCACCATAAAGAATTTTTGGCATATTCTTATTATATTTTATTTTCAAGAGGATACCTGATTCAGAGGCCTTTGCCTTAAAAAGCTCTCCAGTAATTATAAGGTCTTCAAATGGATAAAAGTTGATTGGAGTAAGCTCCACCTTTCCACTCTCTATCTTGCTGAAATCCAAAATATCATTAATTATCTTTAAAAGCTGGTCTGAAGAATTGCAAATTATCTTAAGGTACTTTAACTTTTCGATATCAGTCTCTTTATCACGCAGTAAAGAGATGAAGCCTGTAATCGCATTAAGCGGTGTACGTATTTCATGTGACATATTGGCTAAAAAGCGACTTTTTTGAAGAGAGGCATACTCAGATTCTTTTTTTGCAAACTGTAAAAGATGATTAATCTTCAGTAATTGTTTCTCTTTCAATTTAAGCATTTTATCATTCAAGATCATAGTGGTAAGTCGAGATATTACAGTTTGAAACTGCATAATTTCAATAGGTTTCAAAATAAAATTTGAAATACCTATATTTATCAGTTTTAAAAGATATTCAGCTTCATTATGGGCGGATATCACAACAATACTTTGCATATCATTTTCCATTAAAATTGCTTCACTCATCTCAATACCATTCATTTTTGGCATATTTATATCTGTAAAAACAATATCATAATATCTATCATATTCATTATGAAACTTTTTATATTTGTCAAGTCCTTCCATACCATCCGCTGCTACATCCACATGGGTAAAAAACTCCTTCATCATATCACAGGTGCTTTCACGTACCATATCACTGTCTTCTACATAAAGTACAGTAAGACTTTCATTTAATTGTATTAAGGTTTGATCTATTTTTTCATCCATTATTCATTCCAGGTTAAGTTCATAACAGTTATTAACGATTATCTAGATTATACTATAGATTTAATTTATTTTTCATCAAACAATAATTCTGAAAGCTCCCTCAATACAACTTTTTGTTCATCATTTGATCTTATTTCATTGAACTTTTTTGCCAGATCATGATTTCCCATTTGAAAAAGTAATCCTTTTAAGGCATGTAAAACATTGTTTAGCTCATCCAATGTGACTGTATCAGTATCTACCAACATTGTTTCGAGTTTTGTAAGCTCTTTATGTAAATCTTTTTTACCTTGAATAACAAGGGAACTAATTTGATCTTCACTAAAACCAAACCCTTGTAGATACTCATGGGTAATTATTTCTGTTTCTTTAATTATATTTTTCATTTAATACCTCTTTTATAGTCTCAAACAACAAATCAAGCTGAAGGGGTTTTTCCAATAAACCTTTAAAGCCTGTATACATCACACGATCATAGGTATCTTTATAGACATCAGCAGTCAAAGCATAAACAGGAGGAGTATCTTTAATCGCTTTCATCTTTTCAAAGACTTCAAAACCGTTCAATCCGGGCATTTTCAAATCCATGAAAATTATATCGTATATTTTTGTTTTATACATCCCTATAGCTTCATAACCACCCATTGCCAAGTCCAAAATGGCATGGGGATATCTGTTTTTTATCAATAAATTGAGTATTTCCAAGTTTGTTGCTATATCATCGACTGCTAAAATATGTATTTTTTCATCTATCAATATATCGGATTCATTTTGTTGTTTATCCAGTAGTTTTAAAGCATCTATATAGGCCGATACAGGAGTAATACGTTCATAAATATCATCAAAATAATTCAAAGATATTCTACTTTCTGTTCCCTCCGCAATAAAATGGGTTTTTTTAAACTTTGGAATATTTTTAAGATAATGTATCAATGCGTCATACTTTGTATATCCTTCATGAGATGTAGTAATTGAAACAATATCAAGGGGTTTATCTTTTACATTTAACAAGTGGTCTATAAATGCTTCTTCATCATTAAAATATATGACCTTGGCTCCGAATTGCTTTAAAAAATCCAGTTTCTGTTCAAATACCTTTATCTCTTTTGTATTGTTAAAGAAACAAAGTACTTTATTGTGCATACTAACAACACTATTACTATCCTGCTTTAGTGTGACAGTAAAATCAAAAGTACTTCCCTCTTCAGGTTTACTTTTAACAGTTAAATTTCCACCTAATTTATCGGCAAGCTTTGATGCTATATGTAAACCAAGTCCTAACCCTTCTCTCTGTATTTCAAAACGGATATAAGGATCATATATCTGTTTTGTCTGCTCCTCTGTCATCCCTATTCCACTGTCTTTTACCCGAAAAAGTATTTTTATGTTACCTTTTTCATCTTCGTATTTTTTGACGATTAGATGTACAGAACCATTATCGGTATACTTCACTGCATTACTTAAAAGATTTACTACAATACCAACCATATGATGGTGATCACCTATAAGTTTATGTGAGAGAATATCTGCTTCAATTTTAAACATAATCTTTTTTTTATTTATTCCAAGCATCACACTGTCAACACACTTTAGTATCATCTCATCTAGCCAAAAAGATTCTTCTTTTATTTCCATCTGTCCTGTATTTATTTTCGATACATTTAAAATATCAGATACAAGTGTCTTGAGCGTTGAAGTAGCATAGTTTGCCTTGTCTAGATAATTTTTGTCTTCTCTTGTCAAGATATTTTTTTCATCAATTAAAGACAGATAACCAGCAACAGCATTGAGTGAAGTGCGTATCTCATGAGAAATATTTGTGAGCATGAGCTGCTGAGACTTCAGTAGTTCATCCAATCGTATACTTTTGTCTTCTAGGATATTCTGAACTGTATCTTCACTTTTAATATCATTCATTTTTAACCCTTGCATCATATTTTTTCCAATAAAGATAGTTTATAGAATAATATATTTAACAAGAAATATATGTAGGAATAATCCTATATAGTAAGAGGTACACAGTTAGATATAATCATTTTAAATTACTATAGGAATATATAAAGTTAAATACTCAAAAAATACAGTAAAGAATGACTATTACAATAAAAAACAAAGATTCTTAAATATACCATATGCAACGAAGTAAACTGACCGATAAATTTAACTGAATAAAAGAAAAAATACAAATGATAAAACCCAAAAAAATATTTACTTTTAACCATAATCATAAACAATTAGAAATACTGGTTTCTTTGACATTTCTAGGTGTATTTGCTGCTAACATACTGAGTCCTATGCTGGCAGCTTACATTCTTTATGATGTTATACCGCATTTTGAAATTTATATTTGGTTGCTTTTCCATTTTTTCATCTTTCTTGGAAGAGTTTCAATGGCTAAAAATCTACAACATGTTTTAAAAATAAATAGTAAAAAAAGTATAAAATATTTAAAAATTATTTTCACACTCTCTACACTGACTACACTTTTATATACCTTGGCTATCTTGTCAAGTTTATTCTATGAAGCTTCAAGTCTACAGATTTTTACAGTTTCTATTATTGTTGTTTCACTCTCAGCGGGTGCGCTGGCTACACTTATAAGTGTCTATCAACTGTTTGCACTCTATGTTGTTTTGTCAATGATCCCTCTCATTTTGATGCTTTTGTATCATGGTGGAGAAATGTTTTACCTTTTTGCATTTATTTTGTCCATATTTACATTAGCCACTTTATATGCAGGACATAGACAACATTTAGCTTTGAAGAATTCAATTTCTTTAAAAGAAACTTTTAAAACTATTTATGAAAAATCTAGTGATGGAATCATTCTTATACAAAATAACAGATTTAAAGATTGTAATGAGGCTATTGTAAAAATGTTCAAATACAATTCAAAGAGAGAATTGTTCAATACACATCTCACAAACCTTATGCCAGAGAAACAACCTGACAATACTTTGTCTATACATAAAATGCTAAAAATGACAAGAATCACAATGAAAAAGGGAACAAACAAGTTTGAATGGGTTCAAAGAAGAAAAAATGGAGAATTATTTTGGGTAGAAATAGTTTTAACAAAAATTTATTTAGATGATAAAGAACTGATACATGGAACATGGAGAGATATAAATGATAGAAAAAAACTCGAAGAAGAGAGAAAAAAAACAAATAAAAAGATTGAAGAACTCAATTTAAATTTGGCATCAAGAGTAAAGCTTGAGGTAGATAAAAACAGAAAAAAAGACCAGGTAATGCTTCATCAGTCAAGGCTTGCACAAATGGGAGAGATGATCTCAATGATCGCACACCAATGGAGACAACCTTTAGCTGCGATCTCTGCGACAAGTACAACTATAGAACTAAGAGCGAGAAACAATAAACTCGATACTATTTACATACAGCAAAAAGCTCAGGATATTTCTAATTACGCCCAACACCTTAGTAGAACAATTGACGATTTCAGAGATTTTTTTAATCCGAATAAAGAAAAAACAAAAACGACATATAATGAAATTATTCACTCTGTATTACGGATAATGGATACATCACTTAAAAATAAAAATATCCATCTCATTCAGAATTTAACCTGTCATGAACCATTATATACCTATCCGAGTGAAATAAGACAGGTTATTTTAAACCTTATTACAAATGCACAAGAAGCCCTATCTGAGACAAGAGTAGAGAACCCCTATATTAAAATAGAGACTTATCTTAAAAAAGAACAATTCATATTGGAAGTAAGCGATAATGCCGGGGGTATACCAGAAGAGAATATCAACCATATTTTTAATCCATATTTTTCAACAAAGAAAGACAAAGGTGGTACAGGATTGGGACTCTATATGAGTAAAATAATTATTGAAGAACATTGTGGTGGACTATTGAGTGTTACAAATATAAATAGTGGATCGTTATTTAGTATTGTATTAAATAAAACACCCGATGAAAAGAAGTATCATGATTGATTTCAAGATAGCCCATGCTCACTCTAAAGATCTGCATGTACTTTATATTAGAGATGCAGATAAAGATACAGAAATAAAACTCAAAGAATATTTTGCAACACTTGATTTAGCAGAAGATGCTCTTTCAGGTATGGAAAAGTACAAAGAATATTACAATAAACATCAGTGCTTCTATGAACTGGTTATCTGTGATATAGAAATACCAACTCTTAATGGTATAGAACTCAGCAAGAAAATTCTAGAATTAAACAGTGATCAAATGATCATTATGTCTTCCATATATAATAATCCTGTACATTTATGTGAACTCATAAACTTAGGTATTGCCGGTTTTTTATTAAAACCCATAGAAACACAACAGTTAAATAATATTCTATACCGGGTATCCAAAATGATAATAAACAGAAAAGCAGAACTCGAACACCATACATATGAAAAAAAAGAGAAGCAATTTCTTTTGGAAGTAATGGATCTCCAGGACAACATTATTATTATTACTGATGGTCTGCAGATTGAATCTGCCAATCAGTCACTATTAGATTTTTTTAATTTCAAGACACTTGAAGAGTTTAAAAAAGCCCATAAGTGTATCTGTTTTGCATTTATACACTCTAAAGGATATTTCCATTTAGGACTTCTGCAAAAAGATGAACTTTGGATCGAATATATACTAAATCAACAAAATCAAGACACTATGGTTCTGATGAAAAATGCAAAAACACAGAAAACGGAATCATTTAAAGTAAGCGTCAACTATTTTAGTAGTAAAAAAAGATATATTGCTACTTTTTCCAATATTACAAACATTGCATTAAAAAATAAAATAGACAAACATAATGCTACCCATGATAATCTAACCGGCATATATAACCGACATAAACTCAATGATCTCTTACAGAGTCATTTTTCTCCAATGAGGGAAGTTGAAGTGCAGAGCTTTGCATTTATCATGTTTGATATTGATCATTTTAAAAAGATAAACGACACATACGGACATTTAGTAGGGGACCGGGTACTAAAACAACTGGCAAGAACGATTCAAGAAAATGTCAGAGGAAATGATATTTTTATCAGATGGGGTGGTGATGAATTTATACTTGTAATTGAAAAAGTTACAACAGAGCAAGCCATAAAAGTTACAAAACATTTATGTCATACCATTGAGCAAGAGACATATGATAAAGTTGGACAGCTGACCTGTAGTTTTGGTGTAAGTCTATACCGCAATGGTGATACGCTTAGTCAAATGATAAGTAGAGTAGATAAAGCAATGTATGATGCCAAAAATAATGGACGAAATCAGATTAGATATGTTTAAAGTTAAAATATCAGTGTGTGTTTAAAACTGCTCTAATCTGTTTTGGCATATAGTATTTAAATTGTTTAGGATAAATGAAGAAATCAATTTCACCCTGTGCTTCTTCAAGTTCACTCCACTCCTCAATATCAAAATTAATTGCGACAACACCTACTGTTGGAATTTTAGAGATATGTTCTTCTGTAAGCATATTGACTAATTCTGTGACTTGAGGATTGTGCCCTACAACCAAAATACTCTCAAACTGCTTTTCTTGCATCATCAACATCTCTTTAAGTCTTTCAGGAGAAGTCAGGTAAAGCTCTTTAAGATAATATCTAGGTCCTTCAAATTCAAGTTGATCTGCAAGTTGATCTGCTGTTTCTTGTGTTCTAAGTGAACAACTTGATATAACCATATCCGGCAATATACGACGCAACTTCAAATAAGAACCTATAGTATTAATATCTTTACGTCCTTTTTTGGTAAGTCCCCGTTCAAAGTCACTTGCTCCAGAGGCCTGCCAATCTGATTTTGCGTGTCTAATAAAGTAAATAGTTTTGATAAGAATACCTTTATCCTAAACTATTTATAGTTTAGGTTTATTGTCTGTAGATCCAAATAGGAACTAAATTCGTCCTAACTCTTCAGACATAGATTTTGATGCTTTGTCCATAATCATTTTTGCCAATGCAACATTTCCATCATCACGGAAAATAGAAAAAACATTTATCTTTGAGAAGTTGTCCTGAGAAAAATTTCCTGCACTGTTTATAAGAAATACATGTCCATCATGCGTTTTTGCTTCAATAGAAGATGCCTCACTGAAACCTACATCCAGTGAAGATTCTGAAACCATACGATATGCATCATTGAAGATACTCGCAGAGAAGGGAATATCTGTACCTGTGTTATCATTATCAACATACAGCGTCTCACCAGAGTAGTTTAACACAGCTGAACCAAGGTAACCATTCACTGCACGGAGTCTTTTCATTGATTTATCAAAATCGATCATATTATTATCCTTTTATTTTATAATTATTTATTAAGTTGAAGCATGAAATCATTGAATGTTTCAGTACTTTGTCCATTTTCTGCCAAAAAATCCATCAAAGCTTTTTCTGATGCTTCAACACCATCACTCTTCTCAATTTCCAACAATTTAGCATATAGAGCAATAATAGCCTCTTTTGCATTTGCAGTAATACATTTTCGTGTTGACATATAGTTTCTAAATGAGCCATCAGGATTTGTTGAAACTTTAACAGTTGCCAATATCCAGTAGTATCCTCCGTCTTTACAAAGGTTTTTCACATAAGCAATAACATCTTTCCCTGCCTTAAGATTGTCCCATAGATATTTAAAAATAACTTTTGGCATATCGGGATGACGAAGAATTGAATGAGGTTTATCCAGCAATTCACCAGCTGAGTATCCTGAGATTTTCATAAAAATAGGATTTGTATAGGTAATATTACCTTCTGCATCAGATTTTGACACAATCATATCTACACTTGTTACTTCATGTTCAACATCTGTTGGTGTTGGTCTATCCATTTTGTCACTCCTCATAACTTTTAATTTTGAGTATAATAACAGAAAAAATGTCTTTAAGTATGTAGGATTACTCTTACAGATTAAAAATATATTTTTTATTATACTTCGACTAATTAAAACTTATATCTATAACAAAGAGAGCATCATGGGACAAATAGACGCAGCTGAATTACAAGATCTGCTCAATGACACAACACGCAAAATGAAATCCGCAAAAGACAATATTGAATTAAATACTATTGTTGAAAAACTCATCGTTTCAGTTCTCGACTCAGAGTTTGCATCATTATGGATTTTCAATGAAGAAAAAGCACTTCTTTTACGTGAACGAAGCCATGACAGTGTAAGAGAGATCTCTATGTTAGATCAAAGAGGTGTCCTTGCAAAATGCTTTTTTACCTTAACCGGAGGCATCTATAACTATCTTGCAAGTGAAAAAGAGTATCGTCCTAAAATTGATAATCCTGATGAGATCAGAATGAAATCAAAGATCATTATTCCCATGCTTGATGGTGACCGACTTATAGGAATAGCAACTGCATATTCTTCTGTCCAAAAGATCAAAAATTTTGATGAAGATGACATGGAGATTTTTCAAGCAATAGTCCCATATTTAATTAATGTGATCTACCGTATGCATCCGGAAATGAAGGAAAACCATTCCGAAGAGATCTATATATCAGAGCGTCTTCTTGATGATTCACGTAATGCAGTAAAACAAGTCACAAAAATACAAAAAATACAAAAAGAGACTGAAACATCTGATGCTACATTGAGCTTTTTATCAAATACTGTGCATGATATTCGAACACCGGCTAATACCCTCTATGGATTTTTGGAACTACTTGAAAGCCAACTAGACAATCCTCGCTTATTGCAATACATCCACAATGCCAAAGAAAGTGCCCAATTTATTAATGAGCTCACAACTTCCATTTTAGACAGAGTTTCCAGCCAAAGAGAACGTTCAAAAGCAAAACCAGTTCAAATAAGCCCATCAAAGTTTTTTGCAGATATTGCAGAAGTATTTTCTGCAAACATGTTTAATAAAAAGATCGCTTTCAATGTTTATATTGACCCCTTAATCGCTAAAGAAATCCGTGTTGAAGATATTATACTTAAACGAGTCATTATGAATCTCATCAATAATGCACATAAATTTACTCCTAGAAAAGGAACCATTGATTTTTCAGTAAAATACAAAGCATCTACTCAACATCTTCGTATTTCTGTTAAAGATACCGGTATTGGAATTGCCAAAGAGAAACAAAATGAGATATTTAAAGCATTTAAACAGGCAGAGGAAGATACAAGTTTACAGTATGGAGGAACAGGCCTTGGTCTTGCAATAAGTTCACAATATGTAAAAGATCTTGGTGGTACATTGAAACTTGAGAGTGAACTG
This sequence comes from Sulfurovum sp., assembly GCA_027081115.1. Taxonomy (GTDB): domain Bacteria; phylum Campylobacterota; class Campylobacteria; order Campylobacterales; family Sulfurovaceae; genus Sulfurovum. Next base: position 7,164 of record JALWLD010000039.1, on the reverse strand, counting down.
GATGTTGGTAGTAATTTTTACTTTGATATCCCTATAGAGGTAACAAATAAAACAGTCTCATTTAAACCTATCAACAATAAAAATATACAACTTGGAATTTTATTGGATAATAAAAATGTTTTCACAGGTAAAAATTTGATGAGATACCTCGTACAAATGGGTATAGATAAAAAAAATATACTACCGACTAAAAATATTTCTAAATTATCTAAAGATACCACCCATCTTATCTGCTTCCAAAGCCAACTTAATGATGATATTTTGACATTTACACAAAATAAAAAAATAGATCTTCTTATTGTAGAAGAACAATTCTTATCTTTATTGGAGCACGAGACAGAAAGTAAACTTACAATTATCTCCCAGTATGGGTACTATGCCAATACATTGCATACTTTCATCTCAAGTAAATCACAAATGAAAGTACTTATTGTTGATGATGACAAAATTAATATTCAATTGATCTCTGCAATTTTAGAAGAAGAGTTTTGTTATATTGAAACAGCCACTGATGGAGAAACTGCATTATCAATGTTGGAGGAAGGTGTAAAAACAGGGGAACCATACTCATTGGTTTATCTCGATAATCATATGCCAAAACTTACAGGTATTGAAGTCATTACACAATTTAGAGCATTTGAAAAAAAGCTGGATATGGATCCTATTTTTGCAGTTTATATCTCCGGAGATACTGTTGAAAATACACCCCAAAACACTATGTTCGATACTTTTGTTGCAAAACCTTTTAATACAAAGAAAATTAAAGCATCACTCAATCAAGCTATGCGAGAAAAATGACTCTACTTTCCATAAATTTTTATAATATATATTTTTAAATAGAATTATGATCACATTAAAAATAAAATTAACTATAAGTACAGTCTACTAACAGTTAAAATTAGTAAAATATATCCATAAGATACATAATAAAAAGGTTGAGTATGCAGATACGCGTCTATTATGAGGACTCCTTCTATCGTCAAATTGGCGAAATATGCCCTATTCTTGGGCTTTCTTCTTTTATCAAAAATCAATAAAAGTCATTTTAAGTGTAAAAATGGTCACCGTTTTGGTCACCAAAACATACTCTTCCCCTATCCAATATTGAGGGGTGAAAATGATAATTAAGCAAGTACCATCCAAAGGCTCTGGATCATTTTCTGGTTTGAGTGACTATATCAGAGATCTAAAACACGATGGAGCCAAAATAGCAGATGATTATGTCAATGTTACGAATTGCCCTTTTTCAGACATTGAGAGTAATATCAAACATATTGAAAATACACAGGCACTCAATCAAAGAGCCAAAAGCTCTAAAACGCTTCATGTAGTTTTTTCTTTTCATCCTGGAGAAAAACCACCGTCAAAAGAGATCCTCAAAGAGATGGAACATGAATATATGAAAGCTCTTGGATTGGAAGATCATCATAGATTGAGTGTAGCTCATGGAAATACAGATAAATTCCATGTTCATATAGCCGTCTCACTTATCCACCCAGAAACGCTTAAAATCAATACTTTACGCCAAAGCAAGAGGAAACTAAATGAAAAGGCTATAGAGCTTGAAGCAAAATATAGCAATGTAAAAGAGACTAACCACATACCAAACTATATCCTTGAAAAACAAGGCATTAAAAAAGCTGCTGCCACTTCTCCAATTCCAGAACAAATCAAAAGCCAAGAGATCCACTCTGGAGTAGATAGCCTTTTAACTTGGATCAAAGAGGAAGCCTTAGACGACATCAAAGAGGTACTCAAAGATCCTAAATCATCCCTGGAGGATTTACACCAGGTATTAGCAGATTACAATTTGGAGCTAAAACCTAGAGGTAACGGTATTATCATTGCAGACAAGACCAGGAAGTTATTTGTAAAAGCCTCCGATGTTCACAGAGACTTATCCAAAGGTAAACTAGAGAAACGCTTTGTAGAGTTCAAGACCTCTAACATTACTACCACTCCAAAAAGGAAGTTTGGCAGACCAGTAAACGAGTATTGGAAACGATACCAGGAACTATCTACACAGAAGAGATCCACCAAAACAGAAGAGTTAAGACTTGAAAAGTTAGCCAGAACAACGCTTAGAGTACAACTCAAAGAAAAATATGAAGCACGGATTAATAAAATCAATGCAGATCCTCTTATCAATAAACGACATAAAGCAGAGGCACGGAAAAAAGTCTATGCACAGCGTAAGGCAGAATTTAAAGCACTTCAAGAGACATTTTCTAAGAAGCGTACAGAGATCCTCTCCAGGACCAAACAGGTATCTTACAAAGAATACCTTATGGAATTGGCACTCTCTGGAGATGAGGGAGCATTGAAAGAACTCCGAAAACAAAAACAAGAGATAAAACCAGATGATAAGGTACTTATACACCCTAAGAAAAAAGTATCACACTCTATTTTTAAGAGCTTCATATCCAAGATTACCAAACAGGGTAATGCAGTCTATGAAGTAGGTAAAAACTCAACCGTAACGGATAAGGGAGATCATCTTAAACTCTCTTTGGAGTCCAAGAATGATGAAGCAATGCTACAGGCTCTTAAAATGGCAGTAGCCAAGTATGGTAATACTTTGGATATTCAAGGCAATAATGAGTTTAAAAGGCGTGTACTTATGGTAACGCAAAAGTACGATCTAAAAGTGAACTTTGCAGATCCGCAGATACAGAAGATTAAGAGTGAGATGCAGCGAGATCCTAAAGCTAAGGATCAGAACAGAAACTCCAGAAAAGGAATGTCACGGTAAAATATTTTATCAATAACCCTTAAAAGAGGATATAGCTATTTTGAAAAAGAAAACAGTAACTGCTCAACAGCTTATCGATGCAGGGCTACCAAAAGCAATATTTTGGAATAATGATCTCACAAAAGAAGTATCAAGTGATATTTTTATTGCCGCCACTTTAAAAAGGTCTTATAATGATTTTATCATAGAAAAATTTATAAAGTTTTTTGGGAAAGAAACTGTACTGGATGCACTCATAACCCATAGAGATAAAATTACAGATAAACTATTTAATGCCGTACTTTACACCACATATAACCCTTAAAAGAGGATATACGCTCCCACATCCTCTTTTATCATTATTTCTTAAATCTTCCTAACTTTTCTTAACTTTTGGTTATAATTATTTTTACTAAACCAAGGGAGAGAACAATGAAACGACTTTTGCAATACATAGCTTTAGTATTTTTTGCACTATCAAATCTTCACGCAATTAATACAAACCAATTCATTAATAACATAGAGTGTAATCAAACAGTAGATAAAGAATTTTTCAATATCTGTTATGACTATGACTTAAAAGCTGCCAAAGCAGTAGGTTACACGCTATTTGGAGATCTTGTTAATGAAAACAATATCGACAAGAGACCGTCTTTTAAAGTAGAGAGAGCTATAGAAAGACAATACAGAGCATCAACCACAGATTATACTGGATCAGGCTATGACAGAGGTCATTTAGCTTGTGATGCAGCTTTTGACTGGAGTCAAGAGAGCCTTAATGCTACTTACTCTCTAGCAAATATCATTCCACAAGCCAGAAAGGTAAACCGCTATACCTGGATCAAGGCAGAGAGATATGCAAGATTTGTAGCTGTAAGCCTGGGGGAAGTGAATATTATCAATGTGGTTAAATATCCAGATACTCCAGAGAGAATCGGAGATCATGGTATAGCTGTTCCAGAGGGATACTATAAAGTACTTTATAACAAAGATCAAAACTTTACACGATGTCTTTATTATGAAAACGACAATAACATTACAACAAGTGAAGATAATCTTGGAGATCATGTTGTAGATTGTAATATCGTTGGGGATCTACTCCAAAGAAGAACTTGTAGTAGCTTTTCTACATGGGAAGAAGCCCAAGAGTGGTTTGAAGATCATAATCCAGGTTGGAAAAGATTGGACGGTAACCATGACGGTATTGCCTGTCAAGGCTTGAGATAAAGTTTTAAAAATCATAAAAGGATAAAAAATGATACATACAGCATACTTGGCAAGATGTGATAATAGAAAGAGCATGCCACGAACAAATCCCCAAGCGGGTGCACCTGAACAATGGCTTGATAATAATATATTGCGAACAATGAATCTCAATGGTTTTTCTTTTGACTTTTTTATTAACTGGGCAAATAATACTTTTACTCCAGAAACTTGGTTTAAAGTTATTTATACTCAAGATGGAGAATGTACAATAGAACAATTTATTGAGGACATAACTCATTGTTGTTCTTGGCAATATTTTTACAATCTTTACGAATTTTCTCAAAGAATTGGTAGTGATTTTTACTTTATTTTATTTAATGATGAACAAGATTGGTCTGATAATAACTCATTTCTATATAAAGTTAAATTGACAAAAAATAACAATAATTACTCTGTCGACTTTGATAAACTTACAATAAATGATTTTAAGCAAAATATTATAAATTTATCTGGAGGACCAGTACAAATAGGATCAAAAGGATTAATGTACGGAACATCACGATTAGAATGCCATCTATCACATACAACATCTTTATATCCTGGTGATGCTGATTTAATATTAACAAATACTAATCATGAACCAATTGCTATACTAGAATTTAAAAAACATAATTTAGCTACAAATATGGAAAATGAAAATATACATAATTATTATCCCAGCAGAGATAAAAGAAAATATGACAGGTTGGCAATAATGCAAAACTATATTTCTCAAATGGGCTTTAATGTTCCCTTACTTGTTTTATACTATCCCACAAAAACGATGCATACAAAATGGAAACTTGAACAAATAGAATATCAAAATGATAATTTTACCGTTACAGGCAGTGAGCTATTTCCTCTTCCAGTAATTAATAATGAAAAGAACTATAGAACTGTTCTCCATACTATTCTAACTAAAATACAAGAGTGGTCATAGATTTAAAATTCTTGTATTTCTTTTATTAGCTCCTTAATGAAAGTTCCTCTCATCTGTGTTTTAAACTCAATATTAACAGAATCACTTAAATGCCCGAAAAGAATTTGGGCATGTTTAATTTTCTGTTTTTCATCATCAAACAGATCTCTTTCGCCTTTATCTTTTGTCTCCACTATTAGGTGTAGTTTTTTCTTATCATCTTTACTTTTTATAACATAGGCAAAATCTGGGCTATATGTTCCACCACCTGCTACTGGAATTTTAATAGAATTTTTAGGAATTTTTGTAAATACGGTAACCTCTTTTATTTCAGTTTCTATATTCAGTTTTTCCAAATCACTATCATAATAAAGTGCATCAAGTAGATAATTATCTGCTACTTTATCATCAGAAAACTTTACGCCCACATCGCTGGCATTGACACTCTTCAATGGTTTACCATCTGTATCTGTAAATTTAGTTGGGTGGATTTTATTAGTCACATTGTTGTAACCAATAGAAAAGTCTGAAAAGGCATGATCTAGTAGATACTTATTGAATCCAGCTCTTACTATGCGTATTGTTTGTTGGTTGAGATAGGCGTTAATATCAAGCTGTTCTTTTATAGATCTAAATACCTGGTGGAGTGTATGCATGTTAAGGCTTAGTGTCTTACTGAGTTCTATCAAAAATGCTTTATAGCTCATAGTTGAGATAGGTAGTATCTCATCATCTACACTTTCTATCTCTTTATAGAAGGCTACCCCCTCTTCAAAGTTAATACTTCCTATTTTCGTTTTAACACCTTGGGGTTTGAAGTTTCGTATACTATCTTCAAGATAGCCTTTAAACAATGCTTCAAATTTACTCTCATCTTCTATCTTATACTCCAAGATGACTTTTTGGTTAATGCTCTCCCATAGTGATTTGAGTTCATCATACTTACCTACTCTAAGGCTCACTTTATCTCGTTTGCTTCCTGCATTTCTCACTTTGTTTTTACCAACACCTGCAAATGCATCTGGATACATAGCAGTGACAATCTCATAGCCACCCTCTTTAAAGTCATTATTCCTTTTGATAGCTCCTGCATCATCCAGTGTTTCAAGTAGTGTATCCTCATCGATGCCATAAGCCTCTATAATCTTCTCGGTGAGTTCTTCTGACAATTTATCTGGCTCTATATCGCTACTAAATGCTCCTGATTTTTCGTTAATCTCACTTATGAGCGTATCAACAAAATCTTTTTCAGTAAAATCTACAAAATAGTGAAGATCAAAACTCTCTTCTTTGACCCTACTCATATACTCATTGACAGGGAGCCGAAGCCCACGCCCTACCTCTTGGAGTTTTGAGGTGGTACTACCGCTGCTTCTTAGTTTACATATTTGAAATACATTGGGGTTATCCCACCCCTCTCTAAGTGTCCATTTGGAGAAAATAAAGCGTCTTGGATTTTCCAAACTAAGTAGAGCCTCTTTATCATGCAAAATCTCTGTAATCTCTTTTTCTATCTTTTCATCTTTTTCACTATTATCTTTCGAGAAGTATCCGCCATGTATCAGGCTTACATCTTTTAATGATGCTTCCAAATATACCTTATATCTCTCATCGCTTACACATTCTAGCTCTTTTTCTATGTAGGCTTTTGCCATACGTTCAAATTTCTCTTTAAGTGATCCTGCGATGTCATTACCCTCACGGTATCCCTCAATATCATCAATAAAAAAGAGAGTAAGAGGTTTAATACGCACTTCACGACTCATGAGATCTCTCTCTATCTCAAAATGGTTTGCAATAGCCTCTTGCATCATTTTGTCCTGGAGAGATTCAGCATAAGAGTATGGATTGAGTCTATTTCCTTTTTTTAACTCCAGTCCATTACTTAGTAGAACTACTGTTTTATTGAGTGACTCAATAAAAAGATCTCTCATTTCAGGATGCACTGTAGCCATACTTTCTTTTTTACCTACTTTAAACTTCCTCTTTTTGCCATTTTCATTTAGTTCAAAAGTAGCTTCGCTTCCATCAGTATCTTTAAGTGTTACGATGGCATCTTTAGCTGCATCAAACTCTTCTACATGGGTTACAACACCTTTAACAAGGTTATTATTAAAAGCATCTACCGCACTAAGTTGGTAGATAAGATGATGAAACTCATCGTTAAAAGTTGCACCAAAACGGAAAATAAACTGTGATCCAAACTTCTGTATATTTTCGTATGTCTTACCCTTGGGAGGGAACTTATGAGGCTCATCGATGATGGTAA
>JALWLD010000038.1 GCA_027081115.1 Sulfurovum sp. | reverse complement strand
AATCCCCCTCTCCCGGCCATCATTTTTTAAGTCTCCAAATAATTTATAACTAAAATTCAACTCTCCAAAATCACGTAAAAATTTACAAAGCGCTAATTCTAACCTCTCTTTAGCTATAATATCTCCTAATAGCAGAAGAGGTCCCAAAAAATATGAATAATGATATAAGAATTACAATTCAGTGCAATCGAGTTACTATATGATGAATTATAAAATAGCAGTTATCGGCTTAGGCTATGTGGGTTTACCCTTGGCACATGCCTTTTCAGAGAAATACGAAGTGGTTGGTTTTGACATTGCACAATGGCGTATCGATGAACTGAACTCTGGTATGGACCGTACTTTAGAACTTTCGGAAATACAGGTAAAAGAAGCTTTGGCGAACAATATGAAGTTTACCAATGTTTTAGAAGAGATCGCAGACTGTAATATTTATATAGTGACCGTGCCTACACCGATTGATGAACATAAACGTCCAGACTTAACACCTCTTATTAAGGCTAGTGAATCTATTGGAAAAGTACTTAAAAAAGATGACATTGTCATCTATGAATCTACAGTATATCCAGGTGCTACAGAAGAAGAGTGTGTACCGGTACTTGAAAAATACTCGGAACTTACATTCAATGAAGATTTTTTTTGTGGATACTCCCCTGAACGTATCAACCCTGGAGATAAAGAACATACCGTTACCAAGATATTAAAGGTAACGGCAGGTTCAACCCTTCAGATAGGAAAAAAAGTAGATGCTCTTTATGCTTCTGTGATTACGGCAGGAACGCATCTTGCACCTAGTATTAAAGTGGCAGAAGCTGCAAAGGTCATCGAGAATTCTCAACGTGATATCAACATTGCTTTTGTAAATGAACTGGCGATCATCTTCAATAAACTTGACATTGATACCAATGCAGTACTTGAAGCAGCAGGAACAAAGTGGAATTTCTTACCGTTTAAACCAGGTTTGGTTGGTGGGCACTGTATTGGGGTTGACCCTTATTACTTGACACATAAAGCACAAGAGGTCGGTTATAATCCAGAGATCATTCTTGCGGGACGTAGACTCAATGACAATATGGGTATGTATGTTGCCAATCAGGTACTCAAATTGATGATTAAAAAAGGGCAGAAGATCGAAGGTGCCAAAGTATTGGTTCTTGGTATTACGTTTAAGGAAAATTGCCCGGATATTAGAAACTCAAGGGTTATTGATGTTATTAAAGAGCTTCAAGAGTTTGGTACAGACGTGGTTGTGTATGATCCTTGGGCAGATATGGAAGAAGTTAAACGAGAATACGCTTTGGACCTTCTCTCTTCTTTAGAAGGAGTATACGATGCTATAGTGCTTGCTGTTTCTCATGATAAGTTTAATGACTTAGATATGGAGGTGTTAAAAAATGGTAACCATACAGTGATTTATGACATCAAGTCAAAGCTTAAAAAAAGTGATGGAAAGCTCTAATGAGTACTTTTGAAAAATTATTGAAAATATTTCAAACGGAACAAAAAACTTGGCTTATTACGGGGAATGCAGGTTTTATTGGTTCAAATTTAACGGAGTTTTTGCTAAATCATAATCAAAAAGTGGTAGGTCTTGACAACTTCTCTACAGGCTATGCACATAATATCGAAGATGTTTTGGACCAAGTAGGAGAAGTAAATGCCCAAAACTTCACATTCATTGAAGGAGATATTGCAGACATAGAGACTTGTACCAAATCCTGTGAAGGTGTGGATATTGTCCTGCATCAGGCAGCATTGGGTTCTGTCCCTCGCTCTATAGATGACCCTGTTACTTCCAATCGTTCTAACGTCACGGGTTTTCTAAACATGATCACCGCTGCTAAAGATGCAGGTATCAAGCGTTTTGTTTATGCAAGTTCAAGTTCTGTATATGGAGACTCTCAGGAGTTACCAAAGGTTGAAGCGCATGTGGGGAGTGTACTCTCTCCTTATGCAGCTATGAAAAAGACCAATGAAATCTACGGTAACGTTTTTTTTCGTACCTACGGTATGGAGACATTGGGGCTTCGTTACTTCAACGTATTTGGAAGACGTCAAGACCCCAATGGTGCTTATGCAGCGGTTATTCCTAAGTGGGTGGGTTCTCTTCTCGAAGGAGAAGATGTTTACATTAATGGAGATGGGGAAACAAGCCGAGATTTTACCTACATTGACAATGTGATCCAAATGAACCTTCTTGCAGGAACAACAGAGAATCCAGAAGCATTTGGAGAAGCTTTCAATGTTGCAGTAGGCGGAAGAAATACTTTGAATGAACTCTATGAACTCATTAATAAAGAGTTAAAAGCCCATATTGACACTTTTTCTAGTAAAAAAGTGATCTATCGAGACTTTAGAGCAGGAGACATCCGTCATTCCAATGCTGATATCTCTAAAGCAAAACGTACCGTTGGTTATGTCCCAACTCATGATATTTATCAGGGGATGGAAGAGGCGATTGAATGGTATATCAAAAACATAGGCGGTGAGAAAAAATGATTAGTATAAACACCATCAACTATTCACTATGCCCCATCAGGAAATGCCCTTGGGATGCAATTTATGGAAGAAGCTATTGTGTAGTATATTGAAAGTATTGGGAATTAGGTGTATAAAATATGAAAAAAGTATTACTGGTATTTGGAACAAGACCTGAAGCAATCAAAATGGCACCACTTGTAAAAGCTTTTGAAAAAGAAAAATCTATTATTTCAAAGGTATGTGTTACTGCACAACATCGAGAAATGCTTGATCAGGTTCTAGAAATATTTGATATCGTTCCTGATTATGATTTAAACATCATGAAGGCAGGGCAAGACTTATATGATATTACGTCTAATGTACTTTTAGGTATGAAAGATATTTTAAATGAATTTCAACCAGATGTGATACTTGTACACGGTGATACAACGACAACAAGTGCTACAGCACTTGCTGCTTTTTATCAAAAAATAAAAGTCGGTCATGTAGAAGCTGGATTACGAACCCATGATTTATATAGCCCTTGGCCAGAAGAAGCTAATCGTCAGATTACGGGAGCACTTTCAAACTATCATTTTGCACCTACGATAAATAGTCAAGATAATCTGATTAGAGAAAATAAAATTAAAGATAATATCATCGTTACGGGAAACACCGTAATAGATGCTCTATTTTTAGCCCTTGATAAAATAGAAAGTACTCAAGTATTAAAAAATAAAATTATTTCAAATATTAACTCCCAATATAAAATAGATGCGAAGAGAAAATTTATATTAGTGACAGGACATAGAAGAGAAAACTTTGGACAAGGCTTTATAAATATATGTGAAGCATTAAAAATACTTGCATTAAATAATCCAGAGATAGATATAGTTTATCCTGTGCACTTAAATCCAAATGTTCAGAAACCAGTAAAAGAGATACTGTCTAGAGTATCAAACATATATCTTATAGAGCCTTTACAGTATGAGTCCTTTATCTACTTGATGAAGCAGTCGTATTTTATTATTACTGATTCTGGTGGAGTTCAGGAAGAAGCACCAAGTTTAGGTAAACCTGTTCTAGTTATGCGAAATACAACAGAGAGACCAGAAGCATTGGAAGCAGGAACTGTAAAACTTGTGGGAACAGATACACAAAAAATTATAGATGAAAGTCAAAAGCTTTTAGATGATGACAATGCATATCAAAAGATGAATCAGGCACATAACCCTTATGGAGACGGTAAAGCTTGTCCAAGAATTGTAGAATTTATATTAGATGGAGTTATAAATGAACCTGAAAAATAATATTTATAAATTAAAAAGTATATTGCGAGATCCTATTGCTATAATAAAATTAACAAGAATGTGATTTATGGTTAGAAACATATCTAAATTTCGAAAAGACTTAAGTGTAGCAACAATTGCAAGTATGCTTAGTTTTATTATTTCACTTGCATTGGCACCCGTGATGAGCCGTTGGTATGAACCTGCAGATTACGGTACTTTTGCTGTAATAAATAATATAGCTACCTTTACGGCAACATTAATGTTGTTTTCTCTTCCCAATGCTCTTCCTATGGAGCTTAACTGGCATAGAAGGGTGCAGTTGCTTAGAGCATTGGCTTTTCTGGCAGTATTTGCATTTTTGGTTTCTGCATTGGGTGTGATTGTGTTTCTTGTTTTGGATGGTTTGTTCAATGGGTTTGACAATACAGAATGGGCCTTTTTACTACTCCCCTTATTGGTTTTTGCTATTGCGTTGCATCGTATTTCCCAGGGGTGGGCAAATGCAGATGGTGCTTTCCTTCAGATGGCAAAGGCCCGTGTTGTTCATCCTCTTATTGCAAAACCATTTGCTATTTCTGCAAGTATGTTGTCTTCTTCAAATCCTGTATATTTAGTTGTGTTTGAGGTGGCCGGATATTTGGTTCAAGCTTATTTGATGTTAAAAGGAAGATTCTGTCAATTGAAGTGGAGAGGTATTTACTTCTCTAAAAGACGTATGCAAACAATACTTGGTGTGATTAAACGACATCGAGATTTTTCTTTATTTTTGAATTTTGTTCATTTGCTGGCACTTGGTTTCATAATGATGCAAACTGTAATCCTTTCTCTCAACTACACAACAAATGAAACAGGATTGTATACCTTGGCAATGTCTATGACTAGTTTACCCATACAGCTTATTGCAATGGCTACAGCGTCCATTATCTACCATAAACTGATACATATTGCCAAAAACACGCCAGAGCTTCTGTTTAAAAAAACTATACTGATACTTGTTGGCTTCATAACATTGGGTGTTGTTCCATATTTTGTTATTTATGTCTTTGGACCTGAATTATTTGGATTTGTTTTTGGTAAAGGCTGGAGCGAGAGTGGTACTGTAGCATCACTTTTGGCACTGCCTCTGTTCCTGGGATTTTTACTCATGCCTATTTCATCAGTCTTTAGAGTTACAAAGACCATTAAGTTACAATTCATCATTGACTTTGTATTCATCATACCGATTGTAGTTATATTTTACATAGTTTCTTGTTCTATACCATTTTATGATGCGCTAAAGGTTCTTGCTTTAGCGATGTCTTTGCATGGATTATCTGTTATACTATTGGCTCTATATGTAACATGGAACACTTCACAACAAGCTTTTAAAGCCAAAAGCAGGGAAATAGTATGAATATTTTAATGATCTCTCCCCAATCACCTCCAAAAAACACACCGGAATCAATGCAGGTAAGCCGATATTTGCAAGAGTTGGACAAAGAACACCAGATTACATTGGTAAATACACCTGCTGATGGTGGGTGGTCGGTTGACGATAGTAGCATTGATGTAATATTGAAAAATACCCATATCATTACCATGAAGTTATGGTTTCATAAGGTAACCCTACGGTTTTTACACTCACGATTGCTTAAACATTTTTTACTTCCTGATGAAACAGCGTGGATACGATATATGACTTCTTATATCTTAAGAAAAAATATCAG
>JALWLD010000037.1 GCA_027081115.1 Sulfurovum sp. | reverse complement strand
TTACATTATTTAAAACGGATACGAAAGATGATTAACATAAAAAAGACAAAACAATCCCCGTTTTTTATATTAAGCCCATAAATAGGGGATTTGTAGATGCCTCGGGTCCGATACCCGACGTGCGAGTTTATAGTTTTTTAAGCGGTGCACTGCTATACTTGCACTGTCACAAACGCCAGCTCCTCTGGCAGGGGACTTCATGTCACTCTGCTATGGCTGGCTTTTTTTTATGCCCCATTCCCTTCAAGATAAACGCTCTTACTTTTTCAAACGCACCCTGATCCATTTTTATATTCAGTCCCCGTGAATCCAGTGCAATCATCCTGTCTGTTCGGTACTCATCAAACAAAATGTCAATCTCGTTTTTGAAAAATGCTTCGAAGTCTGCATACTGCTCAATATGCCCGGTCATAAAGTAAAGATAGAGATAGACATCTGTAAAACAGTGGGGTTCAATGGCTTTTCTCAGTGACTGATAGTGCCCAAATGCCCTCACACTTCGGTAGCCTCTATTAAAAAGACGCTCTCTATGTGCTGCACGGTTACGTACCTCATTAAGTCTTTCAAGATAGTGTTTGAAGAGTTTTGGGTTGATGCCCAGCTCTTTGGCAACACCGCTGAGAAGATCGAACTTGCCTATCTTGATACTTTTGATGAAAGTGATCAGCGCACCGAGTGTCGCACTCTCGATCATGTAATGAAAAGGCGGATAGTTGACTTCGTCATGCAGTTCGATACACGCTTCTGCAAGATAGTGCCCTTGATTTTCTGTAAAGCGATATGTTCGCTTGTAGTAGAGGCAGTAGTGCGCATAATGATCCTGCGCTTCTCCGTCTCGTGTGCTTTTGTGTTTCCAGTTTTCGAGTGTCGGTTGGTTGATGCGGAAGTTTGTATACTTATGATTTTCTCTAAGCAGGTAGAAGAAAGGATTGTCTGTCCATGTGTAGCATAGCTCTACAGTGCGCGTTTTCAGCATGGTTTCAACTGTTGTAGTCAGTTCCATCACATGACGTGTCAGATATTTGTCAAAATAGTACAATGTGAGGACATCATCAATGCTGTGTGATGCTATCTCCCCTCTGAAGGCATAGAGGTAGCCCTTGAAACGGAATATGCCGATATTGTGCAAGATCGCTTCCACATCATTTTCTTCCAGCGTTCGGCTGGGCTGTAACCCGTTTGCGTAGACCCCCGAAAGAAAGTCATGTACTGTTTTCCTGCGGTAACGGTAGTGGCTCATCTATTATTCTCTCCGGCATTCATGCTTGCAATTGTATTGTCGACCATTCTGTCTACCTGACCTTCCAGTGTCCGTTCTTCAAACTACCCACCCGCTCGACTCTGCCTTCTTCCTTGAGCCTGGCGATGTCCCGCTTGATGGTCTTGTCACTGACGCCGCAGGCGTGCGCAAGCTGCTCTATGGTGACGGCACTGGTCTCCTGCATCAATCCAATGATCTTCTCTTGCCTGTTTTTTGGGACATTTTTAGGGACAGTTTTTGGGACATCTCTCTCTACTGCCAACTCCTCTTCACAGCTGTGCAGGATAGCTTGAAGCATAAACGCCACAAACGGTGTACTTTCTCCGGCACTTCCTGCTGCCTCCAATGCGTCATAGTAACCCTGCTGGCTCTCCTTGATGACACTTTCTATGGGAACAGCGGAAAAGATGGGCTTCCAGTCATAGAGTATCAAGCTCTGCCAGAGCCTGCCTATACGTCCGTTACCGTCTTCGAACGGGTGAATGAACTCAAACTCGTAGTGAAAGACGGAGCTTTTGATAAGCGGGTGAATGTCGGTACTCGAGAGCCAGTCAAACAGATCGCCCATCAGCTGGGGTACTCTGTCGTATGGCGGAGCGACATGCACAACTCCTTCTTCGCCTCCCACGCCGACATTGCTCGTTCTGAAGCTTCCGGCTTTTGTCAATATTTCACCCATCAGCATCTTGTGTGCCGACAACAGGTCGTCAAGCTTTTTGTAATCGAAGTTGTCAAGGTTGTCATACACCTTGATAGCCCCGTTGACCTCTGCGATCTCACGCACACTTCCCATCACCCGCTTGCCCTCGAGGATAGCCGTGACCTTCTCGATGCCTAGTGTGTTGCCTTCGATGGCGAGTGTGCCTGTAATGGTTTTGATCTTGTTGGCTTTACGCAGCTTTGGTGTGATGGCGGTAGGAGCGAGAAGTTCAAGCTTACCTATGGCTTCACTGATCTGGCTGACGAGGTCGAGGATCGTCGGGGTGATGGTGAAGGGTGGTGTGTAGCTCATCTTATGCTTCCTGCAGTATTGTAGTTTCTAATATTTGTATTAGCTCATTTTCAATCTGTATGATTATCCTGAGTTCTCTATTGAATTCTTCTTGTATGAACTCATCTGCATTCTTTTTTGGGTATGTAATCTTATGATGAGAAAATTGAGAAAACACACATTTGATAGGTGATGCTTCCTGCGGAGCTACAGTTATTGATGGTTCGATATTGTATTTGTGTTTTGAGTGATTGACATTTGCCACAAGGTAATCAAAATTATCATTGTCAACCAGATCTACCAAAAGATTGCTAAGGTCAACAAAGTCTGTATTGGTTTGAATTCTTTGGCAAACATTTCTGAGGGTGATTTTCCTTTCATTATCATATTTTAAATCTAATGTATAAGCAATAAGGTGTGCTAAAATATCATGCACTATGTGTAGGTGTTGCATGCATACTACAATATTGGATTTTAGTCCTACTTTATCCCAATAGTCCTCTTCGTTGTTAGATAAAATAAGAGCAACCTGCTTATGCACATTATTTTTCTTATCTACAATTCTTCTGTATTCCCCATAGTGATATTTCGCATACTCTTGTCTATCAACAAGACTACCTATAATCAATCGTAGATCCTTATATCTTTCCTCACTTATATTCTTTTGTGCTAAACTTCTTAATCGCTCCAAATTTGCTGAGATAACATTCTCATCATGGGTAGCATGACTCATTATACTGCCTTCCTCACATCGATCTTTCCCGTCACCGCTGCGCTGATGAGTGCCGTGCGGCGCTCTTTGAGGAGCTTGATAGCTTGGTTGGCTTTTTCGACAAGGATGTCAATCTTGCTGGTTTGGGTGGCGAGATATTCGGCGATTTGTTGTTGTTCCTCTTTTGTTGGTATTGAAATGAAGATATTTTTCAAATCATCTATATTAAATCTAAATACTTTTAGTCCAGTTGCATACTTGCGTAGTTCGTTACTAAATACTTTTGAATAATAGTATAGGTATTTTCCAAAAATATATTGATTATTAGGTTTTAGTAGTATTTGCTCTCCACCTATCAATCCTAACTTTTTTCTGTTGTAAAAGCAAGAATGTCCCAAATCTTCAATCGTTTCAGATGTTGAGATTAGAATAGTGTCACCTTGCTGCACGACTTGGCTATATTTATAAAATTCACTATTTACATAAAAATTGAAAGCCTTGTCAACTTCGTCAACTTTATATGTTTTTCCATATTGTAAAGCAACAAAATCACCTTTGTCTAACAATTCATCTTTCTTAAATCCTGTATTGCCTCTAATTATTGTACCAATCCAGTCAATTCGGTATTCTTTCCAATGCTCCGGCACCTCTCCCAGCCATTCAACCCCGCTATCTTTCATCTTCACATTCGGGTCAAGCCCTTTGGTGACGGCGTGGGAGATGAGTGCCTGCCGTTTCTCCTGCAAAAGTTCGATGAGCTGCTCCTGCTTGCCGATAAGCGTGTCGATCTTGGCGGTCTCACGGTCGAGGAAGTTGGCGATGGTGGTTTGTTCATTTTTGGTCGGTATAGGTATAAGAATATTTTTCATTTCTGAATAATTTGTGCTCCAGAGGTCAGCAACAATACCTTTACCATACCTATAAAACTCTTCCTGGAAAGGATAACTTCTAAAAAGATGATGAATAAATTTAGGCTCTATACCTCTTGGTTCAAGCACAATGGCGATTAAAGATACAGACCCTTCCAGTTGTGATAATCCTGAAGACCCTTTACGATCAGATCGACTATTGATGACAAAATCATTGACACATACTTTTTTACGATTGTCTCCAGCATCAGTTTTTGCAGCAGTATCCAACTGAGGAACAATACCATATTTGGTTACAGATAAAGGTGCGTAGTCTTTGTCACTAACTTTTTCACGTCTTTCAATAAAGTATTGTCCCAGCCTTTTAACTTCCCAATGCTCCGGCACCTCCCCCAGCCACTCAACACCACTCTCCTTGTACTCCGGATACGGCTTATATCTACTCACGCCTTGATCTCCCCAAGCAGTGCTATGATCTCTTCTGTCACCTTGTCCAGCTCTTCATCTATCTCCTCAAGCTTCCGTGGCGGCTTATACTCGTAGAAGTGGCGGTTGAACGGTATCTCGTACCCGACAATCCCAACTTTGCCGTCTTTTTCATCCACCTTTTTCTCATCTATCCACGCCAGCGGCACATGCGGTTTGACCTCCCGCTCGAAGTAGTCGTAAATGTCCTCTTTGAGCGGTACATTCTCATAATCACGCAGATCGGGATCAGCCTCAAGCTTGCCTTTCTTGTCACGGCAGAGTGCCGCTTCGTCGTCGTGTTCTCCCAGGTGCTTTTGCAGCAGCTTGAGCTGTGCGGCGGTGAGTTTGACGCCAAGCTTCTTGACAAACACTTCACGGTCGGTGATCTTCTCTTCGTCCATCTTTGAGAGTGTTTCGAGCACCTCCGCTTGCAGGCTTTCGTTCCACTTTCTGAACGCCTTGTCCGCCTTGAGTGCTTCGATGCGTGTCTCGTCGTGTGGATAAAAGCTCAGTTGCAGCGGTCGCTCTACGGTGATGCGGCGGTAACCGAAATCGGTCGTGTCAAAAATCTTACTTGTCTTTGACTCTACAAACTCACCATAGATGCGCACTATCTCTTCTATCTGCTTCTCGCTAATCTGCTTGCGCTTGCTGCCAAGTGACTTGCGCATAGGCTCGTACATATCGCTCGCATTGACAAGCTGCACCTTACCTTTACGCTCAGGTGCTTTGTGGTTGGAGAGTATCCAGATGTAGGTGGCGATACTGGTGTTGAAGAACATATCGGTCGGCATTGCGACGATCGCTTCAAGGAAGTCGTTTTCAAGAATGTAGCGGCGTATCTCACTCTCTCCGCTGCCTGCCCCTCCGGTAAAGAGCGGTGAACCGTTGAGGATGATCCCGATACGGCTGCCGCCCTCTTGAGGAGAGCGCATTTTTGAAATGAGATGAAGCAGGAAAAGCAGCGAACCGTCACTCACTCTGGGCAGTCCGGGACCGAACCTGCCATTATAGCCTTGCTCTTCGTGCTCCTTGACGACTGCCTTTTGTACCTTTTTCCACTCCACGCCAAAGGGCGGATTGGAGAGCATATAGTCGAACTTCTGGTCTGCCAGGAGGTCGTTGCTGAGGGTGTTGCCGTGTTTGATGTTCTCGACCTTCTGCCCTTTGATGAGCA
>JALWLD010000036.1 GCA_027081115.1 Sulfurovum sp. | reverse complement strand
ACAATATTTGCCATGTACCTTAAGAAAAATATACAAGTTTCTCTAAAGCACCAATCTTTGTTTCTTGCAAAGTAACAATTAACTAACAAAAAGTTTATACTATAATAACACGAGGAGAAAATATGAAACAATGGTTTATTTTAGTATTATCATTATCTTTAACATTCTTAAATGCCAATAATAAGATATCAGATGACAAAATACTAAAACAACTTATAAAAAGAGTTAAAGAAAGTAAAGATGACGAGCGCCGTAAAGCAATGAATGATCTCAAAGTTAAACTACGCTCCTTGAATCAAAACACACGTATCAAAGTAATGAGAAGCCTTCAAAAAAGCTTTACTGGCAGACACCAAACAGAAAAAATGACCAATACCCAAAACATCTCTCCGATGCGAAATATTCAAAGAGGATCACAACAATCAGTTCCCCTTACTATCCCAAGAGTACCTTCACACCGTCCAGGACAACGCGGAGGCCGCAGATAATGCTGCAGCGTCTTATCAAATTGTTCCTCACTACGAGTGTAATATTGTTTGGATACCCAGACAGCGATCTTGACGGTGTAGATGATAATATCGATCTATGCCCAAACACTCCTTTTGATGAACTTGTAGACAAAAAGGGATGTGCTTCAGACAAACTTTTTCCTGGAAAACTTACTCTTCAAATCGGCAATGACATTAGTTTTAACCAGGTAGACGATACTACCAATAATATAACTATTTATGCAAACTATATGCTTGAAAAGTGGAATTTCTCCATTGCAAACAGCAGCTATTATATAAACAACCTTTCCAATGATAATGATATTACAGGAAACAACCTCTATCTGACCACAGGCTATACATTTCTTCAAGAGAACATGCGTACACTAGTTTCTGTAGGTACCAAATTTGATATCAGTGATTGGGAAAAAAGAAAACAAGAACGTAATAACGACTACTATGCTTCACTTAATGTTGAATATTTGTTTCAACAAAAACATAATCTTTCTTTTTATTATAGCTATACTATCAGTGGAGATAGCCATGTCATAAATTATGAAAATTTCCACTCTCTCTCGGCAGGATATGGCTATAGTGTGACCGACAAATGGTACACTTCACTCTCATATAACTTTACACAAAACTCCTATCCAAACACCAATGACTACCAAGCCATCTCTTGGTACAATACCTATCGAGTCAATAAGTATTTCTACACCTCACTAAACTATGCACATGCACTTGATGACATTTCCTACAGTCATATAGTTACTTTCAGTATAGGAGTCGATTTTGATTAGGCTACTTTTACTAGAAGATGATCCAAACCTTTCTAAAACCCTAAAAAAATACCTAGAACGCAATGGATATTTCGTAGACTTGGCAAAAGATGGAGAAGAAGCTTTGGATCTTAGTTATACAAGTACTTACGACTTATATCTTTTTGACATTAACGTCCCGCTCATCAACGGTATTGATCTCTTGAGTGATCTACGCGATGCCGAGGATATGACACCTGCTATTATTATCTCTGCATTAACAGATGTTGCATCTGTGACGAGTGGGTTTATGGCAGGAGCAGATGATTATCTCAAAAAACCTTTCGATCCCGACGAACTTCTAGTACGTATTCAAGCAAAGACATCCGGCTTACGAAAAACAATAAAGTTTAAAAACTTTGAAATAGACCCTCAAAACGATACAATATACAAAGATGGTGAGAAACTTCAACTAGGACAGGTACAAAAGAGCATACTATTGGCTCTTATCAAAAACTATCCAAACCCTGTAACCAAAGAAGAACTCCTTCTGCTTCATGAAAATCCAAGCGACGTAGCGCTACGTGTCAATATCACTAAACTCAAAAAAAGTTTAGGTATTTCCATAGAAAATGTAAGAGGAGTCGGCTATAAAATTATCTGAAAAAGAATCATTGCTTAAAAGTTTTCTCCTATTTTTCCTTGTGATCGAAGCTTTTTTAAGCTTTATCTTTTATCAATATAAGAAAATAGAAGAGGAACATCTAAGAGAAAATTTATTTCTAGAAATGAAAAACTATAGTTTCTTTTTTGATGATACTCGTTTTGATATAGATATTGTGCCGCGCTTGGCAAAGAAAGCACCCTACGAACTATATATGGATAACAACTCACTATACATTCTTGTACCTCTTCCCTCTTCTCATCCAGATATGCTTAAAATCTATTACCCAAAACCAGAGTTTGTCAAACAGTTGCAAAGGTTAAAAAAAGAGATTTTATACCAATTTCTTTTTCTTTCTATACTTGCATTCATAATTTCAGTACTTTTCTCCTTTTATGCACTCAATCCTTTACGTAGATCTCTGTCTCTTCTGGAAACGTTTATTAAAGATATCATACATGATCTCAATACTCCTATTAGCAATATTCTCATCAACCTTAAAATGATTGATGATAACAGTGAAGAGGTCGAAAGTATTACACGTAGCACCAAAGCGATCTCAATGCTGCATAATAACCTTAATGCCTATTTAGAAATTGTAAAGAATGAAGCTGAACGCTTCAATCTTCAAGAAGTTATAGAGGAGCAGGTTGCTTTTTTTGCACCTATGTATCATTATCTTCAATGGGATATTAACGTGGACAAATATATTTTACACACAGACCGTCACGCTTTTAGCCGTATGATCTATAATCTTCTAAGCAATGCATGCAAATACAACATCTCAGACGGCTTTATTCGTATAGAAACCCAAAAAGACTCTCTCATTATTACCAACAGCAGCCACGGCATTAAAGAGCCATCCAAAGTTTTTGAACGTTTCTATAAAGAGAGTGAACGTGGACTTGGTATCGGTCTACATATCGTCAAAGTACTTTCAGAGCAACTACATATCAAAACCAATCTAACTCTTGAGGGAACAACAGTCACAATAACACTACAACTTTCCAAAGTAACAGTCAAGTAACAATACCGTTTTATACTTCTTCTATCATTTAAAATACCAAAAGGAGAACCAATGATGAAAAAACACTTACTAGGATCAGCACTTGCTGCTTCACTACTATTAATAGGATGTGGCAGCAGTGACAGCACAGAAACAATAAGCGGCACAACGGGGTATCTTGTAGATGCAGCCGTACAAAACATGGACTACGATTGTATTGCAGACAACGATATGAACAAAACCACCGGTCTTGATGGTGCATTTACCTGCCAAAATATGACTCAGGTACGCTTTAGGATTGGTGCAATGGTTATTGGGGAAATCCATAATTTACCACAGGATCATTATGTCTTCCCACAAGATATTCTTGGTGTTCCTAGAGACAATGTAACAGATGATAATGTTACTGCGATGGCACAGCTTTTACAATCACTTGATGAAGATGATAACTTAACCAATGGTATTCAAATTCCTGAAAATGCTAAACCCCTCTTTGAAACAGAATATTTTCATAAAGAGAATCTAACACAATATCTATCTCAAGCATCAGTTTCTCATATTCGTACTCAAACAGAGGCACAAGAGCACCTTAGGGAAACTATACGCAATGTATACGCTCAAGTAGATACTACACTTGGAAATGGCAATGGTATCGACCTCTCACAATACCCTCTTTCAAATTTGACAGATGCACAAAAATATACTATTGCATTTATGTGGAATGAAGAAAAAATGGCTAAGGATCTTTACCTTGAACTCAACAATATCTATCCTACTCAACAATTGGAAAACATTGCAATAAAATCTGAAACAATGCATCAAGCTTTGGTTGAAGATTTGGTACAACGTTATGACCTCAATATTACAAACCTAGTGGATTACAAAGAAAATTACTCTGAGGAAGAACTAAGAGCATTTGCTCCAGGAGAATTTGGCGTACAAGAGATACAAGATCTATACGATGCCCTCTACGCAGAAGGTACACTATCACAGCAAGCTGCTCTTGAAACGGGATGTAAAGTAGAAGTAGAGGATGTCAATGATCTGCTGAATGAAATAAGCATTGCCCAAGAAACAGATGCACAGGATCTTATTGCCGTGTGGAATGTACTGCTCAACGGAAGCTACAATCACTATTGGGCATTCGACAAAGGACTCAAAAATATGGGGGTAACAGACGGGTGCTGTTCTCTTGGTGCAGAGTACTGCCATCCGGAATATCCGCAAAATGAAAATGGAAAAGGCAGTGGTTCTGGAAATGGAAACGGACAGGGAAGACACTAAAATACACTCTTTCCTCTCTTATCTCTCTTATCTCTTTTCTCCCAAGCCTGCTAAAATGCAGGCTGAAATACTTCCAATCCACATTTAATTCATAAATATTTATTATCATGACAATAAGTAAACAAAAAGGATTACCATGAAAAAAAACACACTACTTCTTACAACAGCATTACTTCTTTCCTCTACTGCCGCAGCAACGGCACAAGATGCCGAAACACTTTTTAATAATAAATGTGCTGCTTGCCATGCCAAGACAAGACCCTCTGATATGTCATCTTTAGTAGCACCTCCTGTTATGGGCGTAATGCGCCATGTCAAAATGAAGTATCCTACCAAAGATGCTGCCGTGGCATTCATGGTTGACTATGTACTTGAGCCTAGCAAAGCAAAAGCAGTCTGCATACCTCAGAAGATCCAGAGATTTGGACTCATGCCTTCACAAAAAGGCAATGTAACCAAAGAAGAACTTCAAGCTATTACCTCGTGGATGTATGATAATTTCCCGCCGGCTGGCTTTAAGGGTGGCATGGGACGAGGCATGGGCATGGGTGGTATGAGAGACGACAGGTAGCCTTTTCCGAAGGTAACACCGAGGTAACACGCATAACCTATACTTTTACTGTTCAAGAGAAAATTCTCTTACAAACCAATATAAAGGACATATCATGAAAAAAGTTATTCTTACATCCCTTCTTCTTACAGCAGGGCTTTTGGCTGCCGAAAACCAGAACGGTGCAATGCACAAATATGGTGCCGCCTCCAACGGACAGGAGTCACAAAACCAATATCAGCACCAGTACCAATATGGCACTGAAAACTCCACTCAAGGGCAGCAGAAGCAGATGCGCTTACGAGACGGATCTGGTGGCGGCATGAAGTACAGAGGTGGAGGAAAAGGCAGACACTAGTCCTCTACCGCTCCCTTTAATCTCCTATTTTTTTCTAGACCTTCATGTCTAGGCAACTTATTCTCAAAAAATAGTGAGGCGGCTGCAAACTTCTTTCCCTTCTCCCCTTGACATTTTGCAGCCGGCTCAGTATTTTTCTCTTAAACTACAGACAATATATATTTAATTCATCTTCTTTGTCTATGATATGAGTATGACTTCAACCCAAAAAAAGGATACCTCAAATGAAAAAACAGCTACGCACCCTTGCCATACTCTGCACGACAGCGGCACTGCAGGCTCAAACATTAACTGTGGTCGCAACCGGATTAAAGAATGACAAAGGAGAGGTACAGTTCTCGCTTTACAACAAAGAGGGTACCATTCCCGACAAAACCCTCAGCAAATACTACAAAATGAAGCGGGTAGCCATCACCGGAACAACGGCAAAAGCGGCATTTAAAGATCTTCCCGACGGCAGATATGCTGTCAGTGTATTTCATGACGAGAACAACAACGGCAAGATAGACAAGGGGTTGATCATGCCCCAAGAGGGCGTGGGGCTTTCAAACTATAAAACGATCAACTTTTTCAACCCGCCCAACTTCAAAAAGGCTAGCTTTCTGCTCAATCGGGACAGGGAGGTAAAGATCGGGGTTATCGACTTTTAATTGAAGCGCTTCTCTTTCTCCATCGGACGATACCCGTAGCCATCAGCAAGAGCAGAAGGAGCGCGCCAAGATCGTTGATCCATACCCACCATGGGGCAAAAAAAGATCCGTCATGGATGCTCAGCAGCAGTGTATAGAGCGTAATGGTATCAAACCGGGGTACCGGAAGATCCTGACCAGCAGTGGAAAAGTACCGTATGTTGCCGTTTTGCCAAACGACATCCCGAAACATATGGGGTGTTTTTGGTAACACCGTAA
>JALWLD010000035.1 GCA_027081115.1 Sulfurovum sp. | reverse complement strand
TTTTCACTCAGTTTATTAATTTCTTTAAATTTTTCTTTTTGTTCATCAGCAATTGTTGTGTCATCAGCAGGAGCTTTTACCTCTTTTATATTTTCTTCTTTGTACTTTTGATGTTCAGATATACTACTAATAATTTGAATAAGTTGTGCATCAATTTTTTTCATTTCTTGACTATTATATTTATTTTTTAGTTCAATCGTTTTTTCAAAATCATCTTGTAGATTCTTTTTATATTCATTACGTCTATTTCGTAACGAATCAGTTTTCTCTTTAATCAAGTCTTTCAAGTTATCTTTATTTAGTTTTTCAACTTCATTTATGTGAGAGAATACAACTTTATTGATTTCTTCTTGAAAGATTTCATAGTTCTCTTCTGTACAGATTTTTTCTATGTACTTTTGAGGAAGATATTTCACTTTTTCATTTTCATCTAACTGAATGTCATCGTTCAAATTACACTCAGATTTTTGATTATTATTCCATACTAGGCTAGCTTCAAAATTTTTAGCAAGTCCATTTTTTTTAAATCTTTTAGTATTAAGAAAACTAAAATCGTCTTGACTAATAATTTTTGCATTGCCAGTAAGTGCTACTATGTCAGATAAAGCACTTTTTCCATTGCCCTTATTTCCAATAATAGCAACTAAATTAGGGTTAAGTGGTATTGTACAGTCGAACCAAATATTCTTCTCTGTAGAACCTGCAACTTTTTTTATTAAAATACTATCTATGTATTTATGTTTATTAAGAGCAACAGTCAAGTTTTTTTGCGGTGTTTCTCCTATAAAGAATCTGTCTTGTGGCTCATTTAGTGCTTGTAACAATCCATTAAATGTTGGGTTTGCTTTAATCCAACAATTTTGTTTTAGTTTATAGTTTTTTATGTCGTGATTATCTGAACAAATAATCATTGGAATATATTGTTTTATAGCAGGAAAAACATTTTTTATATATCCCTCTTCATCACTTTCTTTTCCTAATTCATATATATCTACCATTTTGGCAATATCAGTTTTTTGAGCCTCAGTATGAGGTAATGAATGAGTTATATTTTCTATGCTGCTATGCTTATCTCCTGCATGAATTGTTATAATTCCTCCAAGATTATGCACAATTTTGATAGTATCTTCTAATTGACAATAAACTTCATTTATATTTTTGTCTTCACCATAAATCTTTTTAATATTTGTACGGTTCTTAATTTGTTCCCAAATATAATCTATTTTTGAATTTTCATCAAATATTGCTATAAAATGAATTGGCTGTTTACCTCTTGATTCAGATAAAAATTCAATACCAGGCAATACTGTTACTTTATCTTTGCCAAGTTTTTGTAGTTCTTTGATTCTATTTATATCAATAATATGATGATCTGTTATAGCTACTACTGCTATATTATTATCATATAATTTGTCTATGATGTCTTGGTTTGATATAGATTTGTCTTTGTAATCATATGAAGATGGCGTATGAAAATGTAAATCCCATTTTCGCCATTCAGAACCTCTTTGGTACTTCAATATTATTCCTTTATTTGATGTGCACTTAACGACTGAAGATAGCCAATAAGTTGCCGCTAGGTAACTTATTGGCTACTCTGTTTTGTTAACCTTCTATAATATGACTAACTTCTATAATCACTTTTTGCTTGTGTTACAAGTTGTTGTATAATTTCTATATTTGAACTTAAATCACTTTCTTTTAATCTTAACCTATATTGCTTCCACTGTTTATCATAGGTTAGTGTGTCTAAATCTGAATTTTCAATAAGTTCATCTATTTCATCAGTTTTTTCTAGTTTGATATTTAGTATTACAAGGTTTTTTCGTGGAATAAATGAAATGAAGTTGTTTGCAATATTATTTTTTTCTAGTCCTATGTAATGTTTATTATATTTTAAATTATATTCTGATGTACTGTCAGAAAGATTTTTCAAAAACTTTTCTGTTAATTTTAAAGTCTCTTTTGTGGCTCTTTTTTCCCAATAGGCTTTATCTGTTGGCTCTGAAAGACTATCTTCTTCAAGTAAGTCAAATTTTGCTTCATCTAATATTTTTGTAAAAAATAAAGATATTGTATCTCCTACTTTTACGGCTTTAACTTGTATAGCAATTAATGGAATAAAACCATTAAATAAAGATATGACATTTAAAAATCTACTTGTAATATCTTCTGCCACAATTACGGCACAATGTTCGTATTGTGGATTTCTTTTTCTTTCTAAGTCCCAATATTCAATAGTTCTTATGATGTGTGATTCATCTGTTTTCCCAAGTTGAATTTCTACTTCGTATCTTTTTTGATATTCGGGATCGTATAAAATTGTATCAAGTCTGCCACCACCAACAAGTATCTTTTCAGTGTCTCTAAACTCAAGTTCACCAAGTCCAAGAATTGATGGATCATCTTCAATCCTTGCTTGTAGCCATTTTTCATTAAACTCTGAGCTATTTTTAAGGCTGATTATTTCCGATTTGACATATTCCATTCTAAAGTCCTTTGCTTCTGTTGTGTTCTAGTGTTAGGTTAACGTTTTTCTTGAGAAATAGTTTCGCCCGCAGGGTAAACTATTTCTCTCCAAGTACTTGTTATATACATAGTGCTTATATCTTACCGTTATGTTCTTTATCAAAACAATAAAGTTGTTCATCAACTTGAGAAAGTTCTATATTTAGAGACTTTGAAATTTCATAAATTTTTTCAACATAAGCTATATATTTTTCTATTGTATATTGGCTTGAATATATTTTTTTACCATAAATTGTTCTATATGCTCTTACATCAATTATTGGGAATATATCTGGTCTGATAAACTTTAGTATTGCACTTGCCATAGGGAATCCAATGCCATTGGAACTTGTTAGCATATTCAAAGTACTTAATACCAAATCAGATTTTAAAATTATATCTTTTTGAACTGCAATTTTTTGTAAATTGGAAATTGTTTCTTCTGATACATCAAGAACTCTATCGAGTTTCCATAAAGCTATTCTTCTTATATCATCAACTGTAATATTTTTTTTGTTTTTAATGTTTTTTTGTAAAAATTTTGTTTCATCAGGATTATAAGAAAAATCATAATTTAAACTATCACTATGTATATCAAAAGTTTTCAAATTATATTCCTTAATCTTGTATATAACGGGGCGCGCGGGTGAGCAGCGATCCCAACTGAAAATTTCAATTTTTTGGTGGGGTTGTCTGCTCCTCCCGCTTGTTGTCTGGTGCGGATGCAACAGACAGCGAGTGGGTGTTCAGCCCGCGCGCCCCGTTGTCTTGGATGCGAAGCGTCCAAGACAACTATTTATTCAAGGAACATTATATACCAACCACCTTAGATAATAAAAATAAATGGATAGTAAAAATGTCTTTTTATTTTAAAAAATATGTCAATATGAAAGATTTTTATCACTTTTTACGTAGTTTTACTAGAATTATAATAATACAAAATGTCCTTTTCTTACGGAAATTGTAGTTAGGTGGACAAAGTGTTCCTTGATTTGTTAAATAATCCATTAAAAGGACAAAATGTCCTTATATTATTAGGAGTAGATATGCAGATAAAAAAGAAACTTTTAGACATAGTTCGAGATAAAATACGTTTTAAACACTATAGTTTATCGACAGAAAAAACATATATCCATTGGATAAAACATTATATTTTTTACCATAACAAAAAACATCCAGTAGAAATGGCTAAGGCGGAAATAGAAGCTTTTTTAACTCACCTTGCAGTAGAAAAAAAGGTATCTCCTACTACACAAAATCAAGCATTTTCTGCCATATTGTTTCTTTATAAAGAAGTACTTGGTATAGATATGAGTTCTTGGAATATACAAGCTTTAAGAGCGCAAGAGAGAAAACATATTCCACAAGTACTTACAAAAGAGGAAGTGAAGAAAGTAATAGATAATCTTACCGGTACGTATCAGCTTATCGTCTACCTCATGTACGGTTGTGGGCTTCGTATGAGTGAAGTACTCAATATTCGTATAAAAGATATAGACTTTGGATTTGATAAAGTCTATATCTGGGATAGTAAAGGTTACAAGCCCATTAGATATGTAAAGTGTTCCTATGGCAGTAAAGTATAAAAATCTCTAGGAGCATCCACTTCAAAAGTCAAAGGGTTTTTGGTGACTGGGTGGGTAAGGTTAAGTTTAAATGCATGTAGACCCATTCTGCCGCCTTTGGTACCGTAACGTTCGTCACCAACAACGGAGTGTCCAAGCCAAGCCATGTGGGCTCGGATTTGGTGTTGTCTGCCTGTGTCGATCTTGACTTTGAGTAGAGCACGTTTTTCTTGACTCTCCAGTAGCTCGTAGTGGGTGATGGCTTTTTTGGCATTTGGGTGTGCACCGACATAGACACGATACTCTTTTTCATCCATTCTAAGTGGCTCAGTGATAGTACCTTTAGACTCTTTGGGGGTACCTTCAACAACTGCCAGATAGATTTTCTCTGTCTCTTCCCATTTGTCCATGACTGCTTCACGTACCTCTTTTGAGGTAGCAAAAAGCAATATGCCCGAAGTGTCACGGTCGAGTCTGTGTACCGGCCAGAGTTGTACTCTCTCTTTCCCTCGTGTCAGTTGTGTACGAAGTAGGGCTAGAGCATGTTCTTTGTTCTCTTTGGTAGTACCTACAGAGAGAAGTCCCGCAGGTTTGTTGATGGCTATGAGGTCTTTGTCCTGATGGACGATCTCAAGTTTTTTTGGAAATGGTGTATTTCGACCGGTTTTTTGTACGACACCGACTTCAACAATGTCATTTTCGATGAGCATGAAGTCATGTTTGGTGGTAACGACACCGTTTACTGCAACAGAAGCACCCTGTAGACGTTGTTTGACTGTTTTTTTAGACCAACCTTCGAGTGTTTCAAAAAGAAAAGGGAGGAGTTTTCCTCTCTGTGTGACTTTATATTGCTGTCCCATAGGTTACACCATAAACATAGCTTTAGCAGCTATGACGATGAAGATACCCAGTACTATGACAAGTTTATGAAAATGGTTTTGCATGAAAATGCTTTTTGTACCACCGGTAAATTTATTGTAGAGGTTCGACCCCACACCAATGACAATAATGGTCACCAAGGCGATTTTAAAGAGTAGGATTTTTTGTAGGTTCGTCTCGGCAAAGCCAGCAGTGGAGTTGATGTATTTTGACATCATCATACCACCGGTCAAGACTAAAAAGAGGAGGGTAACAGGAAAGATCCTAAATGATCTTTTACCCAATGACTGATTGATCTTTTGTTGGTTTTCTTTGTCAAACTTTCCTTTAAGTGCAGAGATGACGGCAAGGTCAGTAAAGACATACCCTAAAAACATAATGGCTAAAACAAGGTGTATAATATGTACGTAAGGATAGATAGTTTCCATAAAGACTCCAAAAGAATTTTTATGGATTATAGCTGAAAATCACCGAAGATACTACCGTCTTCTTCTGCCTCTGTATCCACCACGTGAATGAGAACTGTTTGAGCCTCTTTTTCCGTTGCTGTGGCAGGCATCACAGATGGAAAAGCGGTATGAGAAATCAAGTACTTTTCCACATCTTCGGCATTTTTTAGTAAAGTGGCCCTGGCGAAGTGAGTTTTCAATAAAGTTGTTAAGACGCACACGTGCGGCAATGGCTTTTTGTGTATCTTCAAAAATATCTGGAAATTTAAAAGAGAGCCAGAGGTAGAGGGATATCTCTCTTACCCTGTCTTCTGCATTGAGTAACATATCATTGGTCTGAGCAAAGGCAGGCAGATCTCTTGGTGGTATGTAGAGTACTTTTCCACCGGCTTCTATCTGTCGTATGTACCTGTGAAATACAGACTCAATGTAGGGAGAAGAGATACTTGCAGGGGCACAAGAGAGATAAAAACGTGTTTTTAAGTCAAGTGTGTATTCGTCAACTATTGCGGCAATCTCGAGCATAGAGTCAATATTGGCAGCCATGAACGGGCCATCAAACTCCATGTTGTCTGCAAAAAACGCCAAAATAGTTGTGATGTTGTCAGTTTCAAGAATCTCTCCTATGAGCATGACATGCTCCAGACTTGCCATGACAGAGACAGGCAGTTCGATATCGGGAAGAGGTGCATGGAACGCTTTGTTGATGGTTTTGAGTGCATTTTCATCTAAGGCACCGACAAAACCTCTCTCTTCAAAGCCGTAACGACCGGCTCGACCGGCTATCTGGGAGACTTCAGTAGGGAGGAGCTCTCTACGTCTGAGACCGTCAAACTTGTTGTCTTTTGCAAAGAGTATGGTTTTTATGGGAAGATTCAATCCCATAGCTATGGCATCAGTGGCTACAAGTATTTCAGATTCTCCTTCTCTAAAGCGTCTTGCCTCTTCACGTCTGACTTCAGGTGAGAGGTTACCATAGACTACAGAGACACGATACTTCTCGGAGAGTTGCTGTTTGAGAGAAAGAACATCTCTTCTTGAAAATGCCACTACGGCTGTTTGTGGTTCAATCTTTCGCATGGAGACAGGATACTGCATCATGGCAAGTTCATTTTTACGGGCAAACTCTACTATCTCAAGTTCTTCGCCGAGGTATGCACAAAGTTCTTTGACTGCGGGCAGTGCATTGCTTGAACCTGTGAGTATGACTTTTTTGGCAGGTGCACCCATGAGTGCATTTGCCCATGCCCAGCCTCTGTCTCTGTCTGAGATCATCTGTATCTCGTCTATGACACAGACATCTACGTCTACTGAGCTATTCATCATTTCAATTGTTGAAGAGATATGGGTAGACTCTTCATCGATGATCTCCTCCTCTCCTGTAATGAGTGAGACTGCTACGCCTTCCTTTTTCAGATTTTCATAGCCTTCAAGTGCAAGAAGCCTGAGCGGAGCGAGATAATACCCTGTAGTTGCCTCTTCGAGTGCTTTGAGTGCCTGATAGGTTTTTCCTGAGTTGGTCGGACCTACATGAAAGACGATCTTTCGTTTAAGTTCTCTTGCCAGGGGAAAAAGATTTTTAAAATCACGAATGGTTTTGGCTAAAAGCTCTTCACGTTTTTGTTTTTCAAGCAGGGGCTTAATGTACTCTGCAAAGTGGAAGAGTATACGTCTTTTACTTTTCTCTTTAAACTTCAGTGTACGAGAACTTGCAACCTGCGGTGCAACAAAACGTACAATGAATTCGTGAATAGTAGTGCTGTCAATATCTAGCTTTTCACTCATCTCCCGCATATCAAAGATCAGATCATCTACGGCTACTCTAAAGTGGGCAAGCATGTCATCATTGACACGGTTGATATCATCTTTGACCGGAGGCTCTTCACCTCTCCATATGAGGTTATAAAAGAAAGGTTTTTCATACGATACAGAGGTTCCATAATAGAGTGTTGTACCAAAGAGATCATGATTTTTTTCTTTTTCAATAATGATATGGTCTGCACTCTCAAAGACATCATACTTATCACTGAGGTTTATTAATATATGTTCAAGTATCTCCAGATCTATAGGTGTTTGATAGAGTGGAACATCCGGAGGCATGCGTCGTAGTGCCTTGCTTATGTCCTCTTTGCTTAGGTAGGGGTGGCCCTCTTTGTTCAGTGCTTCCAAAAATGTATCGATCTCATCGCTTTTTTCTTGGATAGCCTGTGCTTTTATCTGTTCTAGTTGTTTGCGTATCTCTTCATCTTTCAGTGCCCAAAGTGAATCCATCGCCAGTGCTTCTGTGGTACATAAAAGCTGTTTGGTAAAGTCGAAATCTTTCAGTGCAAAAGTAAAACTGTGCATGAACTGCATCTCGTTGAGTGTGGTGAACTCTACATTGAGTGACTTCTCCAAGGTGGATAGCCTGTCTTTCATTCGCAGATAATGCAGTTTTGAGAGTACTTTCTCTTCTGTGATCTTGGAACTCTTCACATCGATAAAGGCTTCCAAAAGCAGATTCTCTTCATGCTTGGTATGTTCTACCTCTTCGAGTAATTGCAGGATCTTTTCTACTTTATCCAAAGGACGTTTTGTTTTACTCTGATGTACAGCTTTGTAACTTTGTGTAAGGTATGAGACAATGAGTTCTCTTATGCCTGCACCTTCTTCACTCCAGATACGACGCAGGGCACGCACCATGTCATCATGCTCATGAGAAGGAAGGGTAAGTTCAAGCAACATAATGAGTTCTATGAGTTTTTCGTCATCGAGTGTATCGATCCCCTCATCAAAGGGGAGACCGTTAAAGTAGTTTCGTATTTTATTGTTGAGTTTTATCAGATATTTTTTCTTTTTCTTTGCCATGCTGACAGTATACTCTACTTTTTAGCAAAATAGGTGGTGTAAGAGATCTCTTTTAAAAATAAAAGCAGAGATGAAATAAGAAAAATCATTGCCAGTATGAAAAAGGTAGAGATAAGCGTAGCATTGTCAAATTTCATCATGGCTGAGAGGAACATGGTTACAATAACCAAAGCAACCATAAGCCCCGCAGAGGTACTTAAGGCAATTGCATAATTGGTAGTCTTAAGTCTTTTTAGTAAAAAAGATTTTCTCTCTTTGACTTTTTGCGTCGAAGTAAAAGAGGGGTCATAAGTACGTTTTTTTTCCTCAGCAAAATTGAGTTTATCGATCTTGTCTATGATCCTTACCAGCCTTCCTACAAAAACATTTAACAAACCTGCTACTGCTGCGAGTAAAAACACAGGTGCTACGGAGAGTTGTATGAGGTGTGCTACAGAGTTTACTACAGTGGTATCCATGATTGTCTGCATCAGGTTCCTTTCAAAGTCTATATACGAAGAATAGCATAATCTCCCAAACAGATTTTAGAACCTCTTAAGAATAAATAGGAGACTATATATGCTACAAAATAGACAGAGGATACAGAATGAAGATATTTTTAATGATACTATTGCTTAGTTATGGGCTCTTGGCATCCAATGCACTTCAAGAGGCACAAAAACTTGGAGTAGAGTCAGACTATGCTACTGCCTATGAAAAAGCACAAAAAGAGAACAAATTACTTGTACTGGTCATTGTAAAAGAGAATTGTCGCTGGTGTGAGAAACTTGTAAACAAGACATTGAGTGAATCAGAAGTTCAAAAAGAGTTAGAAAATTATATTACCGTGATCGTCGATAAAGACGATACCTACCCCAATCAATTTATAGAAAATTTCTTTCCTTCTGTTTTTTACATCGATTATACTACACAAAGGAGTGTATATTCGAATGTAGGTTATGTAGGGAAAAAATGTTTTTTAAATGATCTTCATGATGCTTCACGAATTCATAGTGAGTTATTTAAAGAGAAAAAATAACTATATTCTGAACTTATATTTATATTCAGTTAATAAATTAGGATTATACTTAGAATATAAATCAATATAAGGATCATAAAATGTGGAAAAGTCCAAAAGAGATGGTATTGTTAGGTAAGTTTAAAAAACAGGCAAAGATCGCGGGGATACTTTTTATAGTCTTGGGACTCATAGGGGCCCTGTTCCCGGTATTTGCAACATTTGCTACTGTTATCTTTGTTTCATGGCTGATGTTGTTTGCAGGGTTACTTGCAGGGTACTTTACTTTTGTGACAGATAAAAGTGACTTCTCCGGATGGTTAAAGAGTTTTATACTTGTTGGAGTGGCCATCTATATGTTGGCATCTCCTCTGGGAGGTATTGCAACACTTGGATTGCTTTTTTCGATGTATTTTTTCATGGATGCGTTTTCGGGATTTATGCTCTCTTCGAGTATCTACCCGAAAAAAGGGTGGGGTATCTGGGCAATCAATGCTGTACTCTCTTTACTGATGGCTGTGATCTTCCTTGTGAATTGGCCGTTTAGTTCCATGTATCTCATAGGTCTTCTGGTTGGTTTTTCTCTTTTCTTTGACGGTATTGCTCTGCTGATGGCAGGAAATGCACTTGAAGAGTTAGATAAAAATGAGTAATACTCAAAAAGCCTTTGGGTGTTGGTCGGCCGTCTTTCTGGGGATCGGTTCCATGGTTGGAGCGGGGATCTTTATTGTTATAGGTCAGGCAGGGGCTATTGCGGGAAGTCTGGTATGGCTTTCTTTTATCTTTGGTGGTTTGGCAGCACTCCTGAGTGGTTACTCTCTGGCTAAATTGGCTGTAGCCTATCCTTCGCGTGGTGGGGTAGTTGAGTATCTGGTTCAGGGCTATGGCGAGGGAATGTTCTCCGGTAGTACAGGTGTTCTTTTTTACTTCTCTCAACTCATCGCCATCGCAGCAGTCTCCAAATCTTTTGGTGCCTATGCGGCTACGTTTATTCCAGCTTCAGAGCATTTACAGAACTTCTTTGCAGTAGGTATTGTCTTACTTTTTATCAGCATCAATCTCATTGGTGCAGCATTGGTGGCAAAGTCAGAAAATATCATTGTTGCTATAAAGCTTACGATCCTGATCGCTTTTACGGGTGTAGCACTTTTTTATATTGAACCTACACTGCTGAGTATGTCTGAAACACCTCCAATGAAAAATATGCTTTTTGCTGTGGGCTTAACCTTCTTTGCCTATCAGGGATTCTCAGTGATCACCAATACGATAGAAGATATGAAAGAGCCTGCAAAAAATATGATGCCTGCTATTTTGATTGCTATCTCTTTGGTTGGTATTTTATACATTCTAACAAGTATTGCAGTGTTGGGTAACCTTCCTTTGGATAAGGTCATTGAAGCAAAAGACTATGCACTGGCTGCTGCGGCAAAACCGATCTTTGGAGAATGGGGTTTTAAGATCATGGCGGCTACAGCACTGCTTGCTACGGCATCTGCGATCAATGCTACGCTTTATGCAGCTACTGAGATAGGCTATACTTTGGCAAAAGACGGAGATTTACCTAAAGTCTACACCTATAATGTCTACAGTACATACAGTGGTTTGATCATCTCCGGCGTTTTGATCTTGCCTATGATACTCTTCTTAAATCTTTCAGAAGTAGTTACTATTGCTGCATTGATCGTACTCATTATTCAAGGTTTGACCCATGTAGGGCACTATTTGCATATTGAAGAGACGGGTGCAAATAAAATACTTGTCATGGGTGCCATTGTTGGTATGTTTGGTATCTCTGCTTTGATGCTTTACCATACATCACAAAAAGAGATGCCGTTGATAGGACTCTATATTCTAGGAACTTTTGCTTTGGCTTTTATGGTTGAATTTATTTTGCGTACGGTAAAAACAAGAGTAATCAAAAAGCAGACTCACGAAGGTATGATACGAAAAATTGAAGAAAAGTTGAAAAAAATAATAGAAAAAGAGTAGAATATACTCACAAAGGAGCATGAAGATGAAAAATGTAATGAATGCCATGATCTTTGGGTTTAAAGAGATCCTTGCCTGGAATACAATGAAATATGCCTTATTCGGTGGTTTCATAGTTTCTATGATCTGGGGATTTATAGGCTATATGCTTTGGGATCAAATGATTGCATTAAGTTCTGCGATCATAGATTTGATACCTTTTTCTATGGTACGCTCCAACGGAGCCTGGATGCTCTCAACCTTTTTGTGGTTTCAGCTTGTTATTATTACTTTTGCTTTGATCTTTGCCTTTTTGGGCAACTTCATTTTACGTACAGTATCAAAAGATAAATATACCTCTTTTAGTATCTGGGTGATTATGGGTTCGGCTCTGTTTTGGGCGTTAGTGTGGTTTTTTAAGGGAGATTATTTTTACCATCAGTTCCTCAAACTTTTGACATGGCTTCCTTTTGAAACCGTAGAGAAGGGCATCGCTTTTTTGATTGCTTTTTATTTCATTTACAATGCTATTGTAGTGAGTATGGTCTTCTTTACTTCAGTTTTTTCCAAACCGCTGATGAGCTCCGTGGAGAGAAGACATTTTAAAGAGGATGATGTAGTAAGGGACCATACATTCAGTATTATTGGTTATACCTTGAAGGACAGTATTTTATACGTAGTCGCATCAATTATTGCCTTTCCTTTACTTTTTATTCCGCTGATCAATATATTGGTACAGACTGTATTGTGGAACTATCTGGTTAAAGATACTATGTCTTATGATGCTGCTGCACTTGTCTATGAAAAAGTAGATCGTAAAGAGATCAAAGCCAAATGGAAAGGTTTGGGAGCCATATCTTTTGTTTCTATCCTCTTCAACTTTGTACCTGTCTTGAACTTTTTTGGACCTTTCTTTGGAGAGATCGCTATGTTTCATTACCTTAAAAACCTCAAACAGTTGTAGCTAGGGTAGTGGTATTATGATTGGAAAACTGGTAATTGCCTCTATTTTAACCGGGATTATCAGTGGTTTTTTCATTTTACTTTATGAGTTCCTTGTTATTTTTATGTCACATCTCTTTTTCTGGGGGGATCCGCTTAAAACTATTCCCACTCTTCCTGTCTGGTATGTCTACGCAGTGCCTACAGTAGCAATTTTCATCGTTAATTATATCTC
This sequence comes from Sulfurovum sp., assembly GCA_027081115.1. Classification (GTDB taxonomy): domain Bacteria; phylum Campylobacterota; class Campylobacteria; order Campylobacterales; family Sulfurovaceae; genus Sulfurovum. The sequence continues at coordinate 133,224 of JALWLD010000035.1, read as the reverse complement.
TTCCAAAGATAAGAACATTAAAGAGTATGGTGTCTCTGAAATTGCAGAGTCTATTGCCAAAAATGAGATGACACTGAAGGTAAAGACACTTTTTTTGAAGATTATTGCTTCAGCACTCTCTTTGGGTTCAGGCTTCCTTGTAGGAACAGAGGGGCCCAGTGCAGGCATAGGTGCAATGATCGCCTACCATATACATCGACTTTTCAAGCTTCCGACCATGCTTGTTAAAATGATGATCTCAGTAGGAGCAAGCAGCGGTATAGCTGCCATCTTTGTCTCTCCTATTACGGGTATGGCATTTGCAGTAGAGAACATTGCCTATCAATTTATTAAGCAGTATATCTCTTATCTTATTATTGCTTCGGCACTTGCATTTGCCGTGACCATCAATTTCTTGGAACCTATAGGCTTTCAACACTCTATTGGTAAGGCGTTCAGTTCGGACTATTTTGTGGTCAACTTGATATTTATCCCTTTTATTACAGCTTTTGTTTTTCTTTATCTTTTTTTAAAACAGCGTGTACTCTACCTGATAGACCATAAGATATTTAAAAAGTTTCAGCGTTTTAGAAATTATATATTTGCATTATTGGGTGGGGGTGTTGTAGGTACTATTCTGCTCATAGAACCACATGCCGGTTTTTCCGGTCAGATTATTGTCAAACATTTGATGAACCAAGATGTACATATTTCACTTTTATTGATCTTTGGTATTATTCTTCTTCGTATTATCGGTACGACAGTTGCCATCTATGCCAATGCTGTAGGAGGGATATTTTTACCGCTTATGAGTATTGGTGCATTGACAGGGTATGGTTTTGCTGAACTTGTCAGTATGTATTATCTTCAGGTTGAGCCCTTTTATTTTGCTGCTATCGGAGCGGCTGTGTTTATGGGAGTTATCATGAAGCTGCCGCTTACAGCAGTTATTTTAGCTATGGAGACCACGTTTGACTACAATGTGGTCATCGGTACGGCTATTTCTGTAGTTCTAGTGGAGTACTTCTCCAGTCTCTATTTTGATATACGCAAAAAATATGTTACAAAAAGATATAGAAAAAGAGAAGCATTGCAGACCAAAGTAGAGGAGACGGATGAAAGTAAGGGAAAAATCTAATGTACTATCTGAATTTACTCTATTTTTTCGGACTACTGGGCTTATTCATAGTTCTGTTCTATGTTGTCCATCGTATCAGGGTTAAAAAAAAGCTTGAGAAGATAGCCCAAATACTCTTTAGTGAAGCAGACAGAGAGATACTTAAGAGAATTCCCCATTACAACAGACTCTCCGCTGCGCAAAGAGAGAAAATTGAACGTTCCATTATCCGTTTTGTCTATACAAAAAAGTTTATTGGGGTAAAAATGGAGGTGAGTGATGAGATGAAAGTGGTCATTGCTTTTTATGCCTGTCTTTTGCTCTTAAATATAGAGACAGAAAACTGCTATGATAATTTAAAAACAGTCATACTCTATCCTTCTCCAGTTATTTTAAAGGGTGTACGTAACAATGGTGGTATCTACAGCAAAGAGGATTTTGTCATTGACGGACAGTCTGCTGACGATACAGTTGTACTGGTCTGGAATGAGGCAAAGTATGAAGCTTATCATTTGCAACATAACAATGTCATCATACATGAGTTTGCCCATGAGATTGACTATATGAACGGTGAAGCTGATGGAATACCCCCTTTGGCACAGTCAAAATATGCCCAGTGGACCTCTGTACTTCTGAGTGATTATGAAAAACTGCATAATGTTCTAATGCATGAAAGAGAGTGGGGTAAATACAAACTTCTCGGAGAGTATGCCGCGACCAATGAAGCAGAGTTCTTTGCGGTAGTCACGGAGCGTTTTTTTGAAGCGCCTCAGAGTCTAAAAAAACATTTTCCCGAACTTTACAATGAATTGAAAGATTTCTACAAAGTAGACAGTGCTACATTTGCAGAGAAAACTACATAAGATGATATCATCAGCTATTTAGGTCATCTTCATAATAATATCTTCTAAAGAGTTTGCACTCATTCTCATCCGCTTACTGATCTCTTTGAGTTGGGAGAGAAGCTCCTTTTGGGCAAATATTTTTTGATAATCTTCTGCCTGGGCAAGTTCTGACATTTTGAGTACATAAATATCCACAAGTGCATCATAGGTCTCTCTGATACGTTTTGCACTTTGTGCTGTTTTTTCAGGGTCACTCTTTACAGTTTTAAAACCAGCAGTGAGCAGTTCTGCCTGAAGTTGTATCTTCTCTATCATTAGTCCATATTGCCTATCTAGATTATTGATATTGTAGGCTTTAGCCTCAATAAGAAAATGCCGGATACTAATAGCGATCCAATCAAGTTGGGTAATGACCCTGTATATGGATTCTCTATCTATTGGTGTGATAAAAGTATTTAAGAGGTTTTCCATATTGTTGTCCCGTATCTCTTCAGCTTTATGCTGATCTTTCAGGATTGACTGGCAGCTTTTTTCGTTTTGAGATAAAAAACATTTATGTAAATCATCGGTGATCTTTTTAATGACCATAGCATGTTCATTTAAAGCAGACAAAAAGTCTATCTCTTTGGGAAGAATATATTTTTTTATAAAAGAGGTTATCATGATATTGCTCCTAATAGCTTAGAAAATAAATAGACATACACTGCACCAAGTAACATGGAGACAGGGATATTGATGAACCACCCCAGAATAATCTCTCCGGCACGCTTCCAGCCTACATGGGAAGGTTTTTCTGCTGCACCGTTTCCAAGCAGTGTTGCTGTTACCACTTGTGTTGTGGATGTTGGTGCACCAATGGTCGTTGCCAATGTATTGATAAGTGCTGCACCCAGTTGATTGGCAACAGAGTGAATGAGTTTTACATGGTAAAGTTCGAAACCAAGTGTCTTAATAATGCTCCAACCTCCAAACATAGTACCCAAGGTTATAGCAGAGGTACACATGAGTATAACCCATAGAGGTATAGAAAAGGTTTCTGTGTATCCTGAAGCTAAAAGCATCATACCAATGATCGCCATCCCCTTTTGTGCATCATTGGCACCATGCGAAAATCCAAGCCATGCAACAGAGAAGTATTGGGATACAACAAAGAGAGGACGTACTTTAATAGTAAAATGTCTGAAGATCAGAAAAATCAATTTCATAATAATAAAACCGGCAATAAATCCTAAAAATGGAGAGGCAAAAAGACCGGCAACAACTTTCATAACACCGGTCAATTGACCTTGATAAAGGGCATCAATCCCCCAATTTATATGTTGAGAACCAACCATATAGAGTCCGGCACCTACCAAACCTCCTGCCAATGAGTTAGAGGAGGAAGAGGGGAGTCCAAATTTCCATGTAATGAGATTGTAGGTAATAGCAGCAAAAAGTGCTGCAATAACAAGGGCTTGCGCATCAATAAGTTTGGCAGCACTTATATTTACGAAGGTACCTATGGTATCGGCTACAGCCAGACCAATGACCAGTGGACCTAAAAAAGTAAACAGACTTACTACGGCTATGGCAACACTTGTTTTCATCGCGCGGGATGCAATAGCCGTGGCTATCATATCGGCTGAATCATGAAAACCGTTGGTAAAGTCAAAAGCAAATACACTAATAACTGTTAAACCAAGAAGGATCGTTGTTGTATCCATGAAGGGGTAGGATTGATGTGCTTTAGATCAAGCCTAGATCAGCCAAAATGGTTTTTATCTTTGGAGAGATCTCACTGAGTTCCACCATGAGTGCTTCCCATGCTCTGTCTTCTGCATACCACGCTTCTATGCGTTTCATGGAGTCACTTTTCTCTTCTTGGCTTAGGGCACTTGTCTTGTCAATATTTTCTTTGATAGTCTCCAAGTGTTTTAAGTTACTTTTACTCATTACGACTCCTTAGTACTGGTCATATTTTCCTGCATCTATTTCGGCACGTAGTTCATCCATGGCTTTTTGCATGACAGAAAAGATCAATTCAGCAGATTTCCTGTCATCATTTTCCGGGATATCCCAGTCAAAGATCTTCATATTGCCTTTAAATACAGCTCTTAGCTCTGTAGTAATCTCACTTTGCATCTTTGCTATTTCTTGATCTTGTGGCGTCATGACTATCCTTGTCAGCTTTGTATACTCTATTTTAGTATTTTCTTCTTATCTGCTTCTGAATTTTTCATAAATGAAGCTGCTTTTTTCTTTGCATCGGCAGTATCTTTTGCTTCCAATGCTTTTACTTTTGCACTGTCATCAAGTTTCTTTGCATCTGCTTGTGCTTCTTTTTTAAATTTTGTCATATCTTCTTTGGCTTTGAACTCTTCTTTCATTTGTACCTCTTCAACCTTAGCCTTTGCTGCGGCTTCACCTTTAACTACATCGGCCTGTAGACTTGTAAATCCCAGTAAGAAAAGTGTTGCCACGCCGGAAAGTAAAATACTCTTTTTCATCTTATATCCTTTATATTTTTATTACAATTATATTATAACGTAAAAGAATAACAATTATTAAATGAGATTAGGAATATGAGCTAAATTCAATACTCTCTGTTAAAGAAAGAACCTCTGATAAATCTTCCATAGATCAGTTCAAACAGAAGTGAAATAATAATAAATGCCATAAAGATAACAACAGCTCTTGGGTTGGATGTGTAGGTATGAAACATAAGTGTTATAAGTGCAAGCAGGGTTAAGATAGAAGAGACAAGAAGAATAAAAGCAGAAGCATGAATTTTTACTCTTAATCTGTATGCAGAGATATTGACAATAAAAAAGAGCAGTAAAAAGCTGGCACTACCTATAATAGCGATCTCTGTCAAGTCTATGGTATTGGCAAGTATAAGACTGAAAAGTGTTGTATAGAGTACCCCGTTAAAAGGTACATCTTTTTTTGAATCCATCAGTAGCTTTGGAAGTTGGCCTTCTTTTGCAATGGTATAGCCCAGTCTTGCATTACCGTAAATAGTTGCATTGATGGCAGAAAAAGTTGAAAGCAGGGCAGCTGAAGCAACAATGATAAAGCCAGTATGTCCCAAGGCAGGTTTTGCTGCTTCAGCCAGAGCATAATCTTTTGCTTTCATCAGTACCTCTTCAGAGACGGAGCCTACAGTGATGATGGAAATAGCAATATAAAGAAGAATGACAATCACTACGGAGAGGTAAAATGCTCTGGGTAGATTTTTTTCTGGGTCTTTAATATCTTCTGCAGAGTTTGCAATGAGTTCAAAGCCTTCATAAGCTACAAATATAACCATGCCTGCAACAACAATGGAAAGGGGGCCTGACCAATGATCTGAAGAGAGTCTGGATGTATCAACATAAGAGGCACCCACTGCAATCACCAGAATAAGAAGTGAGACTTTGATGACCACAATAATGGTTTCTGATTTTCCCACAAAAGAAGCAGAGACAAGATTGATAATTGCCGGTAAAATGATGGCAGATGAAATAAGTATATGTGTTAAAAATAGACTTTGATGTGTAAAAAAGGTAGCGCCATAGGAGGCAAAGGCCGTAGCATAGAGTGAAATGGTCACCAGATAACTCAGCCACAACATGAAGTTTACTGAACCTGAAAGTATATTGTCTCCAAAAGCTTTGTCTATGAAGGTTACTGTACCACCACGACTTTGGTAAGCAAGGGAGAGTTTTACATAGGAGTAGGCTGTAAAAATAGCAACAAGACCTGCTATAGCAAAGGCGATGGCAGTGGCACCATGTGCCAGAGAAACAGCCTCTCCCAATACAGCAAAGATCCCTCCGCCTACCATACCGCCAATACCTATAGATATTGCACCTAATAATCCTATACTTCTCATATTTTGTTAACCTTATATTGTGTAAATGGGTGGTTTTTCTTATTTTATATTCTTATGAGGTAAGTATATCAAAAAAACTCGACCCCGTCGTCATAACGTCTAAGGAAGGTAAACAACCTCTTCAGGATTTACGATATGTATTTTTTTATGTAGAGATTTACCCAATACTTCTTTGAGTATTTCCTGTTTTTCCTCTTCTCCATGTATTAAAAAAATATGCTGCAGATCTTTAATGTTTTTTATCCAGTCAAGTATAGTGGTCTGATCGGCATGGGCAGAGAAACCGTTAATAGTATGTCGACTTGCTTTGAGACGAATATCTTCATGGTAGATTTTGATCCATTTTGCTCCATCAACAATACGTCGTCCCAGTGTGCCTTCTGCCTGATAACCAACAAAAATAACAGCATTTTTACGGTTCCACAGACGGTTTTTAAAGTGATGCAGTATTCTTCCACCCGTACACATCCCACTTCCTGCAATAATGATTGTACGGTATTTCTCATTGTTAATCGCCTTGGACTCTTCAACATTCTGTGTGTATTTCAAGTATTCAAAATCAAAAACCGTACCGTCACGTTTTTTTATGTTCTGACATTTGTCACTGAGTAGCTCTTCGGCATATTTGTTATAAATATCTGTAGCTTTACTTGCCATTGGACTGTCAAGAAAAATCTTACATTCTGGTAGATCACCCTTATCATACATCTCTTTAAGTAAACAAAGTATCTCTTGCGTGCGTTCAATGGCAAAAGAGGGAATCAGTACATTTCCCCAGTTATTAAGTGTGTTATTGACAACATTTTTAAATTCTTCAAGACTTTCAATCGCACCCTGATGGTTACGGTCTCCATACGTAGATTCCACATAAAGAGAATCTGCTTTGTCACAACCTGAAAGATCTGGCAGTACCATATCGTTATCATTGCCTATATCTCCAGAAAAAACGATGGTTTTTTCTGCATGGTTTCCTTCTTTATATCGAATTTCTATAAATGCAGAACCAAGAATGTGTCCTGCATTTCTATAGGTTACGGTCACACCGTCACAAAGTTCAAAACTTTCATCATAGTTGGGTTTGAAAGATGGCAGGAGAAAAGTTGCCTCTACATCTTCTTCTTTATAGAGTGGCAAAGGTACTTCATTTTCTTTCCCTCGACGTTCTGCCTTCTTATACAGTGTAAGATAATCCTCTTTCATGATCTTCGCAGAATCAAGCATAATCACTTCTGCCAAATCCCTGGTAGCATGGGTAGCAACAAGAACTCCCGTAAACCCCTCTTTAACCAGTTTCGGTATGCGCCCAACATGATCCAAATGGGCATGTGTGACAAGGAGATAGTCAACAGTTGTGGGATCAAAAGCAAAATTTATGCTATTGCGATGTTCTTCACGACCTTGAAACATACCACAGTCGATAAGTATACGTTTCCCATCTTCAAGCTCCAGAAGGTGACAAGATCCTGTAACAACTTTTGCGGCTCCGTATGAAATGACAGTTGCCATTGTATATCCTTTTTTAAATTAATGTGTTTGGTTATTACTTATAAACATAGATGATTCTCTTCTCTTATGTCCAGGGGTTAAAAATGCTTTCATAGACGTTTCTTTTGTATTTTCTTTTCAAGATCAAGAATTTCAGGTAAGGTAGAGAGTACAGAATCGGGGTTCAAACTGATAGAGTCAATACCGAGTGTAACAAGATACTCCGCCATTTCAGGGTAGTCTGAGGGTGCCTGACCACAAATGCCACTGTGTCTGTTATTGCGCTGTGCACCCTGAACAGCCATTTCGATCATTTTCATGACTCCTGGGTCACGTTCATCATAGTCAAATGCAACGATCTCACTGTCACGATCAACACCAAGTGTCAGTTGTGTCAGGTCATTGGAGCCGATGCTGAAACCGTCAAAGATCTGAGAGAAGGCATCAATAGAGATGACATTGTTTGGAATTTCACACATCACATAGATCTTAAGGCCGTTCTCTCCCTGTTTCAAACCGTATTTGGACATGGTATCGATGACTTTTTGTCCCTCATCGACACGCCTACAGAAGGGGATCATCAGAATGACATTGTCAAAGCCCATCTCATCACGTACGCGTTTCATCGCAGCACATTCCATTGCAAAGCCCTCTTCATAGGCAGGGTGTGCATAGCGTGCCGCACCTCTGAATCCGATCATTGGGTTGTCTTCGCTTGGTTCAAAAAATTTGCCGCCCAGAAGCGAGGCATACTCATTGGACTTGAAGTCGCTCATGCGCACGACGCATGGTTTTGGGTAGACCGTTGCCGCGATAGTGGCTACTCCCTCAGAGAGACGTTTGACAAAAAAGCTTTCAAAGTCTTTATATCCATCTGTCAGTATTTGTAATGCCTGACGTGTGGTATCATCGGTTTTTTCAGGATGTTTTAATGCCATAGGATGTGCTTTGATATTATTGTTGATGATGAATTCCATACGTGCAAGACCAATACCGTCTACCGGAAGTGAAGCCAGAGAGAAAGCAATGTCCGGATCGCCAAGGTTCATCATGATCTCTGTTTTGGTTTTAGGTAACTTTGAAAGGTCAGTCTCTTGAACTTCAAATGCCAACTCTCCTTCATAGACATACCCTGTCTCACCTTCTGCACAGCTAACGGTAACAGTATCACCGTTTTTAAGTACTTCTGTGGCATTTACCGAACCCACTACGGCAGGTAGACCAAGCTCACGACTGACGATGGCGGCATGACAGGTACGTCCACCTTTATTGGTAACAATAGCAGATGCGATCTTCATGACCGGTTCCCAATCTGGTGTGGTAATATCTGAAACAAGTATTTCACCAGCTTTAAAGTTATGCATATCTTTAATATCGTTCATAATATGCACTTTCCCCGTACCGATCTTGGTACCTACAGCACGACCCGTGGTAATGACATCTCCATGCTCTTTGAGTTGGTAGAGTTTTAATACAGAACCACTTTGCTGAGACTCTACTGTTTCCGGACGTGCCTGAACCATGTAAATGTGACAGTCAATGCCATCTTTTGCCCACTCCATATCCATGGGCTTGTGAAAACCTGCCTTGTGTGAGTAGTGATTTTCTACCTTAATTGCGTAGTCTGCCAGAATCATGATATCTTCATCATTGATACAGAAACGTTTCTGTTCCTTTTTCGGGGTATCAATATTCTTCGTATACTCGACTGCCATATTGCTTATATTTGCCTCTTTGGTGAAGATCATTTTGAGTGCTTTACTCCCTAACCTGCGTTTCAAGACAGCCCGGTGCCCTTTGTTGAATGTAGGTTTATGTACATAAAAACTGTCAGGATCAATACTGCCAAGTACTACATTTTCACCCAGACCATATGCACCGTTGATGAATACTACATCTCTGAATCCAGTTTCTGTATCGAGACTGAACATCACTCCGCTTGCACCAATGTCACTGCGAACCATTTTCATGACCACAACAGAAAGATAGACCTTGTAGTAGTCAAAACCGTTATCATATTTGTAGTGGAGAGAACGGTCGGTAAAATTTGAGGCCAGACAGCGCATATAGGCATCAAGAAGATCTTCTTCATTCTGTATGTTCAGGTAGGTTTCATTCTGTCCTGCAAAAGAAGCTTCCGGAGAATCTTCAGCCGTTGCAGAAGAACGAACGGCAACAGAGAGGTCATCACCATACTCCTCTTTGAGTTTTCTGTAGTTGTTTAGAATGTCAGCTTTAAGATCAGGAGGGAGCTTACAGGCATAGATAATCTTTCGACATTTTTCACCACGTTCTTGAAGTATCTTAACATCATCAACATCTATATTGTCAAGCTGTACATGTAGTTGACCCCATACATTGTTAAAGTCCAATATGGTTTTATATGCTGATGCTGTAATAGCAAAGCCATTAGGTATACGTACACCTTCTTTTGTAAGATTTTGATACATCTCTCCCAATGAAGCATTTTTCCCGCCGACTTCGGGGACATCTTCTATTCCAATTTCACTAAACCACTTAATATAAGACATGATCAACCTTTAAGTACTTTGTTTCTCTATTCTAGTCCTAAAGTATTAACCAAAAATGAATCTTTGAGATGGATTTTATACTTATTGCCTTTTCAGTGTACAGAAAAACCGCATTTCATGACCGGTCAGGACCCGTATCAGGTTGCTACTTCCTGGTGTTCCCACCGAGTTACCGGCAAGCAGTATATATGTTTTGTCTAATGTCAGTACACCACGTTGTATACCTTTGTCCATGACATCTGAGAGCATGAGACGTAACTCATTCTCTTGTACAGAAAATGCAGGTACAATACCCCAGACTATAGTAAGTGAACGTACAATACGGTCATCATGCACGTATGAGTGCAGTGATCTGTTCATAAGAGTCCGAAGCAGGTCCTACTGTTGCTAGAATTTTGGTTCTTTTTTTCATCTGCTACTATCTGTTATTTATCTGTATTTGAGGCAGCTGTACAGGTTGTTTTGTTATTGACGTATCCTCAGTTTATTTACAATAGTATCATCAATAAAAGATAACAATTTATGAATGTATAAGATTACGCGATGGGCTTTGTTTTACTGTGCATAAGCATTTATTTGGTATGATTAAGAGCTAAATAAGGATAGGAATGAAGAAAGAATTAATTTTACTATTGATGGCACTGGGTGTGCTAACAATTTCCGGATGTACCAACAATGAAGAGTCTCTTCCAAGTAATGACATGTATACTAGTATTTCTGAGAGAAATATGCCAAGCTATTGTCGACAACAGGTTTCCAAAGAGTATGGGATTTATGCCGGAGACATCTACCTCTACCCGCTAAAGTATGAAAAAGGTGCAAAGATTATCCGAGGAAGATACAGTATAGACAGTACACATTTAGAAGAGTTTGCCTGTATCTTTAACAACAATAATACTTTTGCAGGTATCAACATGGTACATAGGAACGTGAAAAATACTTTGTATTATAGAGATTGATCCAGAACACAATATCTTTTAGAGTAGTCCCATAGCCAATTTGGCATCATCTGTCATTTTGTCCTGTCCCCATGGCGGATCGAATACGATATCTACATCTATGTTTTCAAGACCTTCTTGTCTACTTACAATACTTTTTACCAGATCTATGATCACTTGTGAAAATGAGCAGGTTGCAGATGTAAGTGTCATGGTGATCTTACACATTTTAAGCATTGAAACCTCATTGGTCCAACATTCTATGTTATATACAAGCCCCAGATCATAAATGTTTACCGGAAGTTCCGGGTCATAGATCTGTCTAAGGTGTTCTACAAGTTTCTCTTCCATCTCTTTGTCTGAGGGTTGTTTTTTTAAAAACTTTTCTCTCTCTTTTGCCATTTTTTCATCTATACTGGCTTGTGTGGGAGTGTTAAACTTCTCTTCATAGGCTTTCAGCTCTTCAGCAGTAGTGGGGATGTCATCTTTTTGTATATTGTTAATATCTATCATATCAGGCTCCTTCTTCTTTACAACGTTTTGCATAGGCATAGACTTTATTTAAAAAGGCTTGCAGACTCTGTTGACGTACGGGAGAAAGAAGTTCAACAACACCCATCTCTTGGAGTTTGGCAGGGTCAAAGTTGAGTATTTCATCGGGTGTACGGTTTGCAAAGATGTCCAAAAGCAGGGTAAGCATCCCTTTTGCCATCTCGGATGTACCTTCACCACGCAGGATGAGTAGACCATCTTTACACTCTCCCATAAGCCAGGCAGCAGAGGCACAACCTTCTACAAAGGTAGCATTGTTTTTCTCTTCCTCGGGCAGTGTGGTATGTTTCTTACCCAAGTCAAAGATATATTCTATTTTGTCATTGGCAGAGGGGAAAAGATCAAAATCTTCTTTATACCGTGCTACAGTCTCTTCCATATTCATTTTTTCTCCTTCTGAGCGCTGTAAAATACTTTTTCAAATGCTGTTTTAATACGCTCTTGGTGTCTACTGTCTTTAATGGTTTCTATGAGTGTATTGGCAAAAGCTATGACAAGTATTTTCCTGGCTTCCACATAGCTAATACCACGGCTTTGCAGGTAAAAAAGCTGTTTCTCATCGAGCTGGCCTGTGGTTGCTCCGTGTGAAGCTTCCAATTCATCAATATAGATCTCAAGTTGTGGTTTTGCAACCATGTAGGCTTTTTCCTGTAAAAGAATTGCTTTTGAGTTTTGCTCTGCTTTGGTAAACTTTGCCGTTTCTTCCACACGAATAAGTGCATCAAAAATACCTCGCGTATGTCCATCAAGAATATTTTTTGCTTCTTGTTTGGAAGTAGAGTTTTCACCCTTGTGGATGATCTGTGAGATGGTACCGCGTTTTGCTTCATTATTAAGGTAAAGCAGGTGTCCTGCTTCAACATGAGCATAGGTATCCAGATCTACTTTAATGAGCTGCAAAGCATGATCTGAACCCAGGTCAAAACTCTTGTAAAGTGCATTGGCATTCTTAGCTACATTGATCTTATGTGAGGCTATCATGCTGTAGCTATTGTCTTGCATACTTTGTAACTTGACTACATTGAGTGTGGAGTCACGTGCAATGTGCATATCGTAACCGTAGAGTACCAAAGTGTTTTCAATCTCTTCAGCCACAAAATTTTCATAGAGTGTGGCATGACGGTTGCTTTGGTTATAAAGTACAATACGATAGTTTATCAGTGCATCACTTTGGGTAAAACGGTGTTCAAGGTCAAGTTCTATATCTCCGTCTATCTCTATTTTGATGGTATGTCCGGAAAGCAGGTGCCCTACATAATACATCGGATCGAAGTGTTCGGGGTCTGTAAATTCACAGATCTCATAATAGATACGCAGACCTTTGGGTGCAGAGACAACTACACCATCTACAATCTTGATCTTTTCACCTACCTCAATGGTCTTAGGCATGTAGTTGAGTGTTTTGTACTCTTTGTCTAAAATTGACTCTACATCAAAGTAACGGTATGCTTCAGACTTTTTATTTGGCATACCCAGTACAGCAAGACGTTCAAGCAGTACATCTCTTCCTTTCACATTCAAAGAAGCAGCCAGCTCTTTTGCCTGTAAATCTTTTAAGCTTGAGAGTCTCATTACACTTCCTCTTCTATGGCATCATACCCATGCTCTTCAAGTTGTGCTACCAGCTCCGGCCCAGCTGTCTTGATGATCTTTCCATCTTTGAGTACATGAATATAGTCTGGTTCAATGTAGTCCAAAATACGTGAATAGTGTGTAATGACCAAGAATGAACGCTTCCCATCTTTCATTTTGTTGATCCCTTCAGATACTGCTCTGAGTGCATCAATATCAAGTCCGGAATCGATCTCGTCAAGGATGATCACTTCAGGTTCAAGGATGAGCATTTGCAAAATTTCATTACGCTTTTTTTCACCACCAGAAAAGCCTTCATTTAAAGAGCGGCTGATCATGTCAGACTTCATACCGAGCATCTCCAAATGGTCTCTCATCAGACGCAAGAACTCAGCTGCATTCAGTTCTTCTTTGCCCTCGTGTTTACGCTTTGCATTGAGTGCGGTTCTAAGGAAGTAGGCATTGTTGACACCAGGTATCTCTACAGGATGTTGAAATGAAAGAAAGATACCTTCCAAGGCTCTCTCTTCAGCTTCCATCTCTTTAATGCTTTTATCTTTATAGATGATATCTCCACCGGTGATCTCTACATCGTAGTGACCCACCAATGCTTTTGAAAGTGTTGATTTACCTGCACCGTTAGGTCCCATAATAGCATGGACTTTTCCAGGTTCAAGTTCAAGATTCAACCCTTTAAGTATCTCTTTATCACCAATTTTTGCCTGTAAATTTTCTATTTTCATAATACTCATCCTACACTTCCTTCTAATGTTAATTCTAATAATGCTTTGGCTTCTACTGCGTACTCCATCGGGAGTTGTGAGAAGACCTGTTTACAAAAACCATGAACGATCATACTCACGGCATCTTCTTCGTTGATACCTCTTTGTCTGAGGTAAAAGAGCTGTTCATCAGAGATCTTTGAGGTGGTTGCCTCATGTTCTACCTGTCCCTGTGTATCTTTACTTTCCAAGTAAGGAAAAGTATGTGCACCACACTTTGACCCAATCAGAAGTGAATCACACTCAGAATAGTTTCGTGCACCCGTGGCATTGGCACCGATCTTGACTAAACCTCTATAGGTATTTTGACCTTTCATTGCAGAGATACCTTTGGAGATGATGGTTGAGCTGGTATTTTTACCAATGTGTATCATCTTTGTGCCTGTATCTGCCTGCTGGGCCAGAGTAGTAACAGCTACAGAGTAAAATTCTCCAACCGAGTTGTCACCTTTTAGGATACAGCTTGGGTACTTCCATGTAATCGCAGAACCAGTCTCCACCTGCGTCCAGGAAACTTTGGCATTTTCTCCTTCACAGATGGCTCTCTTGGTTACAAAGTTATAAATACCACCTTTACCATTTTCATCTCCAGGGTACCAGTTTTGAATAGTAGAGTATTTGATCTCTGCATCTTTGAGGATGACTAGCTCCACCACTGCTGCGTGAAGCTGATGCTCATCGCGGGTAGGTGCAGAACATCCTTCATTGTAAGAGACATGTGACCCTTCATCAGCTACGATGAGTGTCCTTTCAAATTGTCCTGTATTTAGAGCGTTAATTCTAAAATAAGTAGAAAGCTCCATTGGACAACGTACACCTTTTGGGATGTAAACAAACGTTCCATCTGTAAAAACTGCAGAGTTCAGTGCTGCAAAATAATTGTCACTCATAGGCACTACGGAGAACATATATTTTTTAATGAGTTCCGGGTAATCCCGGATTGCTTCAGAGATGGAACAGAAGATAACCCCGTGCTTTTTCAACTCCTCAGAGTAGGTGGTTTTGACTGAAACAGAATCTACAACAGCATCTACTGCAACTTTAACACCGGCGAGCTGTTTTTGTTCCTCTAGAGAGATACCCAGTTTATCATAGGCTTCGAGGATCTTTGGATCCACTTCATCCAGACTGTCTATACCTTCTTTGGGTGCAGAGAAGTATGAGATGGACTGATAGTCTATGGGATCATACTCGAGATGTGCCCAGTGCGGCTCAGTCATAGTCTCCCATTTTTTGAGTGCTTTGAGACGTAGTTCAAGCATCCACTCAGGCTCTTCTTTCTTTTTAGAAATAAATTTAATGGTATTTTCATCCAGTCCCGGTGGTACTGTTTCAGTTTCAATATCTATCTCAAAACCTAACGCATATTCACCAGAGACAGCTTTGTCTAAACCTTCATTTGCCATGTTCATCCTTAATCAGATAATATATATCCTATTTATAGCACAATTCTATAAAAGGGTCAAGTAATAATTGTAATTTATAAAAGTTATGTGTAGTATATGAAATAAAGTTTAACGGATATTCATATAGTGTATAGTTTTTTAAATTCTTTGTATGTAGTAGGTATCTCTTTTTATGATGGTTATTATGTACTATTATGATAGCGTTAATTAATTACGCTATAATACGGGACTAATTTAAGCGTACATCGGTCAACGACTTTCTTTTTCGATCCATCAGGATCTACAAATCAAACAAACAATTCAGCCTAGGACCGACCACAGGGTAGGCTCGGATATTCTCTAATAACAGAGAAGTACATAGGATATTTATGTCATTTACAAACCTGGGACTCAACGAGTCTCTACTTAAAGCAATCAAAGATCAGGGCTATACTACCCCAACTCCCATTCAAAAACAGGCTATACCTGTTGTTATAGAAGGAAAGGATGTTTTAGCTGCTGCCCAAACAGGTACAGGGAAAACAGCCGGTTTTACACTGCCGTTACTTGAGAGACTTTCAGAAACACACCCTAAAATGGGTAAAAAACAGATACGTGTTTTGGTACTTACTCCCACACGAGAATTGGCTGCTCAGGTAGCAGAGAGTATTAAAACGTATGGGAAATATATGAAATACAGCTCGACTGTGATTTATGGTGGAGTAGGTATATACCCACAGCTTGCAACCATTAAAAAAGGTGTAGATATTGTCATAGCAACACCTGGAAGACTGCTTGATATCGCTTCGCAACAGGGTATTGATTTCTCTGCAGTAGAGACTTTAGTACTTGATGAAGCAGATAGAATGCTTGATATGGGCTTCATACACGATATCAAAAAATTAATGAAGATGATGCCTAAACAACGACAGACACTTCTTTTTTCTGCTACTTTCTCAAAAGAGATCAAACAACTGGCCTCAGGACTTTTAAGAGATCCTGTACTTATAGAGGTGGCAAGAGAAAACACAACAGCAGAACAGGTAAGTCAAGTAGTCCACTTTGTGGATAAAAGTAGAAAGAGAGAACTTCTTTCTCAACTTATTAAGACGAAAGACTGGCGACAGGTTTTAGTTTTTACCCGGACAAAACATGGGGCCAATAAACTGACAAAACAGCTTGAAGAAGCTGGTATTTCTGCGGCTGCTATTCATGGAAACAAGTCTCAGGGAGCAAGAACCAAAGCACTGGCTTCCTTTAAAGCCAATGAGATACGTGTACTTGTTGCCACAGATATTGCGGCTAGAGGAATTGATATAGACCAACTTCCTCACGTGGTAAACTATGAACTTCCAAATGTACCGGAAGATTATGTACACCGTATTGGTCGTACAGGTCGTGCAGGGCAGAGTGGAGAAGCAGTCTCTTTAGTTTGTGTAGATGAACATAAACTGCTTTTTGATATAGAAAAGTTCATTAAGTCGGAAATTAAAAAAGTGCATATTGAAGCATTTACTCCTGACCCGAACATTAAAGCAGAACCTATTCAAAACGGTAGAGGTGGCGGACAAAAACGTGGTGGAGGTTCAAGAAATGCTTCAAAGCCCGGTAGTGGGAATTCACGAAACCGTAATCGTTCCAACAATAAAAACAACAGTAGCAATAAATCTGATAGCAGCAGTGAAAATAAAAAAACTGAAGGACAAAAACCCCAAAGTAGAAAAGAGAAGTCAAACTCTCAAGCTTCACAGATAGGTAGTCGTATTCAGGAAAAGTTAGACAAACTGGATAAAAGAGATGCAAAAATAGAAAATAAAAACAGCAAAAATAACACTAGGAGAAGATAATGAAAAAAGTATTTAAACTAACAGACCCGAAAAAACATGAAGATCGTGTACTTGAATCCGTGAAACATGAGATACGTAAATATGTAAAAAGAGAAAGAAAAAAAGACTTACCTGAAAAAGCAACAATGTACTGGGATTTTGACTGTAAAGTAGGTACAACGGCAGAGAATGCTGAAGTGGTTGTTTTTGAAGAGTTGATCAAAGCACTTGATGCAGTTAAGACAACAGGTGCTACAGAAATGTATGTAGAGATCTTGGCAAAAGCTGTACCAAAACCTCTCAAAGAAGAGAAAATAGAAGAAGACGCTTAAGTTACTTTAGCTTTAGCTCTTGTAAGTGCTCATTTTGATGCTTCTTCTTTTCATATTCTGCACTCATAGTAAACATAACTTTTAGATCGGCAGGAGATGTAGCATATTCATAAGCTTGCTTCTCTGTAATCTTTCCTTCCAAGGTCAATTGGTAAAGTGCCCGGTTAAAAGATTGTGTTTTATAGACTGCTGCTTCTTTGTCGAGGGTTTCTGGGATTTCAGAATCTCTGGATGTACGAATAAGCTCTTGAATATGTGGACTTTTAAACATGATCTCAACAGCAGGTAACATTTGATTGTCTGCACCTAACAATAGACGCTGAGATATAACTGCTTCTAACGCAGAAGCCAGAGTATTTCTTACACGGTTTTGTTCTCCTGTTGGGAAAATGGCGATCAATCTGTCTATGGTTTCTCTTGTATCTGGTGTATGGATCGTTGAGAAGACAAGGTGCCCTGTATTGACTGCTTGCAGGATGATCTCCGCTGTGGCCATGTCACGTATCTCCCCTACAACAATAATATCTGGATCTTCTCTCATTGCAGAACGTAATGCACGTGAAAAACTCTCCGTATGTGACCCCAGTTCTCTTTGTTCTACAATAGATTTACTGTCATGGTAAATATACTCTACAGGATCTTCAATACTGATAATATGGTAGGCATGGGTTTGATTGATCTCTTCAATCACAGAAGACAGCGTTGTTGATTTACCGCTTCCTGTGGTTCCCGTAATGAGTACCAAGCCTCTTTTTAGTTGTACCAGTTTATGTAAAGCAGGGGGAAGATTTAGTGCTTCAATGGTCTCTATATTCGCCGGAACAAGGCGAAAAGCGATGGCATACCCACCAATATGCATAAAAATATTAACCCTGAAACGATGTTTTGCATCCAGTGTATAGGCACCATCAAACTCTTTTTCTTTTAAAAAGGTTTCATATTCATTACCAGTTAAGATTCTGACTATCTCTTCCATATTTGCACTGTCAAGTACTTCATTGGAGAGCAATACAATTTCCTCTTTTACACGTGCACGTATTCTGCTATCTGTCTTTATATGTAAGTCAGCACCATTGGCTTTTATAAGAAGCCTAAGCCAAGTATTTAATTTTGCAATTGTTCTATTGTTTTCTAATGACATGATATAACCTTTTATAAGAGTTTCTTTATTATTTTATTATACTCAATACCAACATACAATGCAAACAAATACCATAATTTAAGAAAGATTAATTATATATAGGATTACCAAGAGGGAAGGCCTGTAAGTATTTTGATTGTGATATAATTACAAAAATATGACTTTTGAGGAGTACCAATGTCTAAATATTCTACTTTTTTCACAGTAATTGGTATACTTTTGTTACAGGGGTGTGCAACACCCAATGCATTGGAAAAAGACAGTAAGGTTGCATGGGAAGGTACCAAAGAGGTCTCTAAAGATGTCTGGCATGGTACAAAAAAAGTCTCCAATGATGTTTGGAATGGTGGGAAAAAAGTAGTTCATGATGTCAGTAACTAATGTATCGTATGCAAGATAGATACGTAGCAGATGTGGGAGATTTTGGTAAATTCCAACTCTTCCGATACCTTTTCAACCATGATCAAAGTCCTCTCAACAGTAAAGAAATTTCCCAGATTTGGTTTATGCACAAAGGTGAGGGGGAAGAGAATAATGATGGTAAACATATAGACTATTTTGAACGTATGGTCGGTACCGATGAATATCTGGAACACTCATTGCTAGATGTGATCATGCGTAATAAGCGTGAAGTGACAGAACTTGAAAAGCTAAAATTACTTAAAAATGCCAAGTTCTTCTATGAAGAGGTACCAAAAGCTTTGGAAGATCGCTATCTTTGGCTGAACACTGCGCTTACTTTTGCCAATAAAAGCCAGATTGTTGCAGTAGCTCCTGATAATGGTATGGCTTTGAAGTGTAACAGGGCAGACAAATGTTTTGAATTTCTTACTTTAAATGAGCATTACACGCAAAAAGTCTATCCACACAAATATATTTTTGCAGATGAAGTGAGTTATTTTTTCCGTTTGCCTTACCTTGAAGTATGCATTGTCTACCAGCACTTAGGACGTTGTTTTTCGCATAATGAACAGATAGCCTCCTTGAAATCTTCTCTAGAAGAGAGTTACCCTTTTGTCTTGGCTGTCAAACATAAGCCATACTCTCCACGGGTCTTCTTTTTTCTCTCTAAGTCACAAGTCATTCACGAAAGTTTAGAGATACGTCTTCAGAGTTTCAGCTCCATATACAGTGAGTTCTGGAAACTTTTCTAATCTATTTACCTTATTATATTATGATGTCCTAAGGAGTTTTTTATGAATAGAAAACATTTTATAACAGTTTCACTTCTTTTATCAGCGTTAGCATTCAACCCACTCATAGCCAATGAACTCTATCTTGATCATACAAGTTCACAACGACAGATAAATACAATTTCCAGCCAGATTGCATCACTTTTATACAATAGAGGTTTGGATGAAGATGTTGCCTATGAATTATCTGAAGGGCTTATCGAGGACAATGAACTTTTTGAAACTATGATCAATAATCTTTTGTCTCATCATCAAGACCTTACAGAAGATGTGCTATTTGAGTATTTAAGTACAGCAGCACTGCATAGACAGAGTATTGACCTCACTTCTTATGACCATTTAGTCCATATGCTAACCAACATAAAATCTAAAGCACTTACAGAAGATGAACTTAAAGCTGTAAACAACATTTCAAAACTCAATCAAATGCTTGTATAAGGTATGTATTAACAGACCATTTACTATAGTTATGTAGAATTTAACTTACTAATAAAAAGGATCCACTTTGAAAAAAACAACACTAATGATGATAGCTTCAGCATCTATGCTACTTGCAAATCCTGCAGGAAACCAACCAATACCGAAAAAGGGTATGTTTATTATGGGGCAAGGTCAGGGTGCTGGTGGTATGGGTATGAAAAAATCATGCAAAGCACACTGTAAATCAATGAAAGGTAAGTTTGGACCAAATATGCAGAAAAAAATGATGAAACGTAAAATGAAGAGGGACTCTCCATTTCTCATTAAGCATGGTCTCCCACACTTGACTAAAATGATCATGCCATATATAAATGATCCTGCATTTAACTTAACGGAAAAACAGAAACAAGAACTCATGAAAGTGAGAAAAACAACGATGACTGCGGTTATGGAAGCCAAGCAAAAAGTTAAAACCCTTAGACGAGAGATCGTAAAATCAAGTCAGGCAGGTGTTTCTGCAGATGCAGATCAACTCAAAGATAAAGTGGTAGAACTTGCTTTAGTTGAAGCAGCAGCAACTATGACACATTTAAAATGTATTGAAGCGACAAAAGCCATCTTGACAAAAGATCAGATGTATTTTTTACTTGCCAATAAAAATAAAAAGATGAATCATGGTAAAAATAAAATGATGAGAATGAAAAAGACACAAGGGCAGGGTATGAAATGTAGACAAGGCATGGGTAAATAAATTTTATGCAAGAGCAAATTCTCAAAGATTTACGTACACGTTATACATGTAAAAAGTACGATTCGAGTAAAAAGATAGCACAAGAAGACCTTGAAGTGCTTTTTGAATCGATGCGCCTTTCTGCTTCCTCTATAAACTCTCAGCCATGGAAATTCATTGTCTTAGAGAGTGATGATGCTAAAAAACGTATGTATGAAACTTTTAGTAATAAATATCAGTTTAACCAACAGCATATATTGGAAAGTTCACAGGTTATTCTTTTTGCACACAATACACATTACACACGTGAAGATTATGCGAAGGTAGTAGACAAAGGCATTGAAGACGGAAGAACTAAGCCTGAAGATAGAGAGCAGGCATTTGGTGCTTTTATTTTTGCAGAGATGAATATGGATGAAAACGGATTTACAGGAAACTGGACAAAAGCACAACTTTATTTGGCTTTTGGCAATACTTTACATACCTTGGCAAGATTGAACATTGATTCGACACCTTTAGAGGGTATCGATGTAGATCTTGTCAGTGAAGCTTTTAAAAAAGAACTTGATGGATATGAGTGCCATGTAGCTTTAGCTATTGGCTATCATCATAAAGAAGATTTTAATGCACAGCTTCCTAAGTCTCGTTTGCCACATGAAAGTATTTTTATACATTTATAAGGTTTTCAATGATGAAGTAAAAGTATAACTATAAATAGTTGTACTTTTATTCAGATAACACCATTGGTTAACATAATATAAATTCTATTAAAAATACAGATCTATTCTCTCAGAAGTAATCATATACATCTTTTCTTCTTTTTAAAAAATCAAAATAACGTTATAAAAGCTTTCTCTTCTACAGTCAACTGTCTAAAATAATACATAAAACAATTTTTAAGATTTTTGTTTGGTAACTTGGCAAAACAAAAATATAAGGAATATGTTTTTTCTTACAAAAATAAAATAGATATTATTTGCGATATTGCATCCGTAATAAAATTTTCAAAAAACAATAAACATATGAATCAGAACTTACAAATGCAACATTACTATATTGAAATATTAGACATAACCACATAAAGATAATTTTATACTTGTAGCAGAAGGAACTCTATATTTAAAAATATTAAACATAGCCCATTCTCAGGTATGAAATATATACCTTTTTCCATTCTCAATATGCAGAGAATTAATATTTTAAAATATGTAAACTCTCCTTTTTTTGTTAAATATATAAATGTATGTTTGACATATTTTTATACTTCCCTCTAAAGCCCTAAATTAGGGACATACAGGACATTGTATGAACATTTGTTCTTTTAAATTTCTCTGCAGGTATAGATAAAAGAACACTTGTTCTTTTATTGCTTGGGATAAGAATAGTAAAAAGAACATTTGTTCATTAAAATTAATTCTACAGTCTTGACAAATGAACATTTGTTCATTATAATGTCACAAAAGGAGCCATAATGAACGAGCAGAGCGTAAATACCCCCTTTTCAAAAGGTAGTAAAACAAAAGAAAAAATCCTCAAACATGCACTGAAACTCTTTTCATCTAAAGGATTTAAAGCAACTACTGTACGTGATATAGCAGGATCTATAGGCATCAAGCAGTCTGCCCTCTACAACCACTTTAAAAATAAAGATGAGATACTGGAGACACTTATACATGATCTTACTACTTCGGCTATAGTTACATTATTTGACAATAAAGATGCCTCAGAGCTCCATAAAGAGGGAAAGTCTCTATTGATGGGGATTGCCACCACATTCAAGCTTTTAAGCTTTGACGGGCAAAATGAGGCGCTTTTTAAACTTCTAATGCAGGAGATCTTCAGAAATGAGCGTATACGTGAGATATATAACGAACATTTTTATCAGGAGAACGTTAAAAAGCTCTCTGGTATCTTCTTTGGTATGATGCAAGAGGAGAGTATAAAGTCCTCAGACCCACTGCTCCTGGCAAATGAGTTCTTTTCGCCCCTGTTTTTCTATCAGATGCAGGTCTCTTTGCTTAAATTAGATAAAAAATCAACCTCTTCTGTGGTATCATTGTTTGAAAAACATGTAGAACACTTTTGGGACAATGTAAAAGTTGAAAAGCAAAGCAGCCTATTCTAAGGCAGATACTAATAAATATTAAAAACATAGATATATTTATATTAAGGAATATTAAATGAATGAAAATGGTGTAGATCACTTTAAAAATAAGTCTAAATCTTGGGATATGTCATCTATGAGAGTACAAAATGCAAAAAGCATTGCAGACCTAATAGTAAAAAATATAAAATTCCGCCCTAGTATGGAAGTTATGGATCTTGGAGCAGGAACAGGACTTTTATCTTATTTTATTGCACCTCATGTAGCTAAGATTGTTGCGGTAGATAACTCTCCTTCTATGCTCGAAGAGTTTAAAAACAAAGCTTCTGAGTTTGACTCTGAGACAGAAATCCTTGCTGCAGATATCTCAAAAGATGATCTGGGTAGAACTTTTGATGGTATTATCTCTTCTATGACCATACATCATGTAGAAGATACAAAAGCCCTCTTCTTGAAACTTTATGCTTTGTTAAATGACAATGGTTTCATAGCTATTGCAGATCTCGATACTGAAGACGGAAGCTTCCATTCGGATAATGCAGGGGTGTTTCATCATGGTTTTGACCGTGAAATACTTGAGTCTATTGCCAAAGAAGTTGGTTTTAAAGAGATTAAATTCGGTTTAGCCTCTACGATCAATAAACCGCAGGCCACTTTTACTGTATTTTTAATGACAGCGGTTAAATAGTATGAAATATCTATGGCTGAGTCTCTTTTTTACAGTACTTGTCTGGTCAGGTATTGATCCGAAAGATCAATTTACCTGGTTTTTAGAGGTTGTTCCTGCCCTTATAGGGTTTATATTGATTGTTCTAACCTATAAAAAGTTTCCTCTAACATCCCTACTTTATACACTTATACTCATACATATGATCATACTGATGGTTGGTGGACACTATACTTATGCAGAGGTACCTCTGTTTGACTGGATCAAAGATGTTTTACATCAGAGTCGAAACAATTATGACAAAGTGGGACATTTTGCGCAAGGGTTCATTCCTGCTATCCTTGCTCGAGAGATCCTTATACGTAAAGAGATCCTATCTGGCAGTAAACTTTGGCTCAATTACATTGTTGTAAGTATTGTTCTGGCATTTTCAGCATTTTATGAATTGGTCGAATGGTGGGTGGCATTGGCTACGGGTGAAGATGCAGAAGCATTTCTTGGAACACAGGGCTATATGTGGGATACACAGTCCGATATGATGTTTGCACTGATCGGTGCAGTGGTTGCTTTACTTCTTTTGAGCCGTTTTCATGACAAACAGCTCAAAAATTTGATGACGGTTTAGTGATTTTTGATCTCAGCTACGATTACACCCCTAAGATCTCCCTCTTTAAAACCTGTAGCTTTGTCATGTGGATACGCAGATTTAATGGCATCAGCGATCTTTGGATCAAGATTGCTTCCGTGACATTTTAAACAGACAGATTTTGTTACCAAAGGCTTATAGATTCGTGTAATATCGCCCTCTTTTACCATAACAATGGTTTTGGGTGCCAAAGTTTTTGCTTTAATATCAGCTTCGAATTGCTCCATTACCTTTTTATCGGTAGCATCTGGTGCATTTACTTTGTCATTTCTTACTTTAATTGAAGTACGTCTGACTGTTGCATACTCAGGTAGTTTGGTATTGACCTCTTTTGTAATCTTGTCTGCAGAACCTGTACAGAATGCCAATGCAGTCAACCCGCTCTTGTCTTCTTTCATTTTTTCTTTTAGTTGGGTTTTTAATGCACCGCCAAGCATCTTGATGTATTTGACACCTTCCTGCTTGAGTGCCATATCATCTGCCATTGAAGCAGATGTAAGCAAGAGTGCCGAAAGTAGTATAGTTTTTAATTTCATAATATAATCCTTAGTATAATATTTTCTAGGATTATAAATAAGTTTGCTTAATCTAGTGTTAATGTAGCCTAACCCATACACTTCTAGTGCTTTTTACTACATTTAACTATGTGCATAGTGAGTCTATTGTTATATTTCTGTCTGAAGGTATTCAAGTTCATTTTTTGTTTTACGTGTTTGTATCATGATAGACCTATTTTGCTAGCAGTGAGAAAAATATAGTGTTTCCCCGTAATGGTTACTCTGTACTTCTTCTGCTGTAAATACTTCTTGCAAAATATCACATCATTGAAAAGAAGTGACATTTCAGACATGGCATAGTTGGGTGCTTTGGCACCATAGACCATCTCTCCTCCTCCCCATCTTGAGTTTGGAAAACCAAGGATAATGGCAGAATCTTTTTCCAAATAGTTTTGTACAAGGTTCATGAAAAATGGTTTGAAGTTGATGCTTGGACTCTGCAGCGTACCGATGCTGATGAGTAGATCAAACTTTCCTAAGTTTAATGCATCTATGTCGTTTATGTCTTTAGCATAAAACTGTACGTTCTCTTCTTCAAAGAGCCCTTCAGCATACTCAATGGCAGTTTTTGAGTGGTCAATGCCTACAAAATGCATAGTTTTATAGGTATAACCCTTTATTTTGTTACGTATTATTTCAAATTCATCGCCCCTATTCACACCAAGGTTCAGCACACATTTTCTTTTTGCAATATTTACATTGTCCAATGCCTGGTCATAGTAATAGAAAAAAGCAGGTTCTTCCATCTTGTGTATCTCAAAAAACTGGGAAGTGACACCATACTTCTCCTCTTTTACACCAGTTGTGTCCAGATGAAAAGAACTTTCTTTGAGTTTTTTGAAAGTGAGTGAGATAAGAGGATGTTGCTCCTCTTTGGGCAGGAGCATTTTACACTGTAACAGTTCAGCCAGCTCACTCCAGGCTTTTAACCCACGGTAGAGATATAATTGACCTTCTATGTCTACTTTGTTACCGGCATAGCTCTCGTGTATATCTGGATTGAGTACAGAAAAAGAGACTTTGTCTTGCATTGTGAGTGCTTTTTGAAGTATAGGCAGTATCTCTTGCATGGTCTGTGTAGTAAATAGCATGGCTGTACTCTTTTTTTGTCATATTTGGGTAGTATTTTACCATGAATAGTAAAGAAAAGATGTATGATCTTCTTGTTATAGGTTCGGGTGCAGCAGGAATGATGGCTGCTATTACTGCTGCGCGTGAAGGGAAAAGCGTACTACTTCTTGAAAAACTCTCCAAAATCGGTGCCAAACTCAAAGCCACGGGTGGAGGTCGTTGTAACTTGACCAATACCTTGGACAATGAAACTTTCATGTCCCACTTTGGACGTGACGGCAGGTTCATGACTCCTGCTTTGGAAGCTTTGGACCATACATCTCTCATTGAGTTTTTTAAAGAGATAGGTGTTGATACTCATGCACCGGATGGTCATAGGGTTTTCCCCATTACACACAACTCATCTACTATTATTGCTGCTATGGAGCAGGAAATGCATAACCTTGGCATAGAAGTGCTATGTTCTCAGCGTGTGGTAAGTCTTGAACATGATGAAGAAAAAGTAAGAGGTGTCAAGACTAAAACAGATACATTTTTTTCTGAAAATGTTCTCATTGCAACGGGAGGGAAAGGCTATCCTGTACTTGGTGCAGAAGGAGATGGTTACTCTTTGGCAGAGTCTGTCGGACATAAAGTAACAGAGCTTTACCCTGCTATGATGCCTCTAAAAGTTAAAGAAAAATGGGTAGAGAAATGTAGAGCTGATACCATAGCAAAGGTCGTTATGCACGTTGATATGAAAAAATATAAAAAACTGCAGGCCAAAGGGGATCTCATCTTTACAAAAGATGGAATTCGAGGTCCGGTTGTCCTTGACTTTTCTAGAGAGATCACTCCTCTGTTAAGTAAATTTGAGGAAGTCCCATTGCTTGCCAATTTTACCAAAGGGATGAATGAAGAACAGATACGTTCACATTTTAAAAAGCTGTTGATAAAAGACACGCATCAAACTGTATTGGATCTGATGAAAAGTCTTTTACCTGAGTCTTTGAGTCTTGTTTTGTGTACTTTGGCTAAAGCAGATCCTGCTTTGGGTTTTACTAAACTTCCCGGGCAGTCACGGGACAAACTCATCAGGCTTCTTGTATGGACACCCCTGACCGTCAACGGACATGACGGCTTTAAAATGGCGATGATCACCCGTGGCGGTATTGCACTCAAAGAGATAGACCCCTACACCATGCAGAGTAAAAAGATACAAGGTCTCTACTTCTGTGGAGAAGTGATGAACCTTGATGGTCCCTGTGGCGGTTACAATCTGCAATGGTCTTTTGCAAGTGGCTATTTGGCAGGTAAACTAATATTAAAAAACCAGTATAATACGCCAAACTAATATTTCTCTACAAATAGGAAGTCAAATTCAGATGTCATTTTCCAAATTAGGACTCTCAGAGCCGATACTTCAAGCTTTAAAAACAAGCCAATACATTGCTCCCACACCTATTCAGGAAAAAGTCATACCTCTGACCTTGCAAAAACATGACATTATGGCAAGAGCACAGACAGGTTCAGGAAAGTCTGCCAGTTTTGTATTGCCGGTACTTGAACTTTGGTCTCAAAATACATCTGAGGGTAAAGCAAAAATAAAAGTTCTAGTATTGACCCCTACCCGTGAATTAACCCTCCAAGTGGCACAATATTTTTCAGACTTTGGTATAGATTTGGCACGTAAACCCAAGGTTGTCTCACTTATAGGTGGTGAGAGTATCGGGGACCAACTCTATGCGATTCAAAAAGGTTGTGATATTTTAGTAGCAACATCGGGAAGATTTCTAGATGTACTTTCCAAAAAACAGATGAATCTCTCTTATATCGAATACCTTATACTTGATGAAGCAGACAAAATGCTAAACTTTGGTTTTGCAGAAGAGTTGGACCAGATACTTGAAGTCATACCTCAAAAAAGACAAAATCTTCTTTTCTCTGCAACCTACCCTCAAAAAATGCTTGATATTGCTGTTAAGGTTACGAACAACCCAGTAGAAGTAACACTCGAAGAAGAAGCACTTACCGTAGAGAAGATCCGTCAGCGTGTTATAGAGGTCAATCCTGAAAACAGAGGACCTTTACTTCGATACCTCATGAAAAAAGAGAAATGGAAGAGTGTTTTGGTATTTATGGCTAATAAAAGAGCTACTGACAACCTTGCTGCCAAATTTAGAAAACGAGGTTATTTGGCTGAATCTTTTCATGGTGATTTGACACAAGAAGAAAGAAACGGCACTCTAACGCATTTTAAAGCAAAAAAGATACAAATTTTGTTTGCGACAGACTTGATCTCAAGAGGCTTGGACATTGATGACATCTCGTGTGTTATCAACTATGACCTACCCCGTTCTCCTGCTGATTACATTCATCGTATTGGACGAACAGGACGTGCAGGGAAAGATGGTTTGGCTATCACTTTTATAGGATATGCGGAACAGGCACACTTTAAACTCATAGAAAAACGAAGTAATATCAAGTTGCAAAGAGAACAGATAGAGGGTTTTGAACTTACGGGGGAAGTACCCTTGAGACAAAAAGGTCCTGCACCAATCAAGGGTAAGAAAAAAAGTAAAAAAGACAAGTTAAGAGAAGAGGCTCTAAAGGATGCCAAAAAATCCTAACCTACACCATAAAGATTTATGGTAAAATTCCAAACTTTTATATATTAAGGTAAGGAACCCTACTTGTTTAACATTCAAAACTATTCAAAACAGAACATTAAAAATGATGTGCTCTCCGGTGCATTGGTGGCTGTTGCACTTGTGCCTGAAGCCATTGCCTTCTCATTTATTGCGGGAGTAAGTCCTGTTGTCGGACTTTATGCTGCATTTATCATAGGTGTGATTACTTCATTGATGGGTGGTAAACCCGGGATGATCTCAGGAGCAACCGGTTCAGTTGCTGTTGTTTTTATCTCTATGGGACTATGGGTTAAACAACACTATCCTGAGCTCAATACGGAAGCACTCTCCATGATGGTTTTACATTACATTTTGGTGACTTCAATTATTGCAGGACTTATTCAGATAGCCATAGGGCTTATGAAAATGGGGAAATTTATTCGTCTTGTACCACAACCTGCACTCTTTGGTTTTGTGAATGGTCTGGCGATTGTGATTGCTCTAGCTCAACTTCCTTTTCTTGCTCCATCAAATATTGATCAGTACAACTCCTGGATGGAGATCATTCAGGCATCTATTGCTGAGAATTACATTATGTACATCATTATTTTCCTTACCATGGCTACGATGCAGTTCTTACCAAAACTGAGTAAAGCTGTACCTGCAGGACTTGTGGCCATTGTGGTCATTACACTTGTGGTTTATTTTGCAGGTATTGATACCAAAACCGTAGGTCAGATGGCAGATCTTTCCAATGTCTCTTTCCCTCATTTTGCAATGCCTGACTTCTCTTTACTCTTTTCTACGGAGTCACTGAAGATCATCATTCCTACTGCAGTGATCGTTGCTCTTGTTGGTCTCATTGAGTCACTTTTAACCCTCTCTGTCCTTGATGAGATGGGTGGAGAGCGTGGTTCAGGGAACAAAGAATGTGTGGCACTGGGTGTAGGAAATACAACAGCCGGTCTCTTTGGTGGTATGGCAGGGTGTGCAATGATCGGTCAGTCAGTGATTAACTTTACTTCAGGGGGTCTAGGCAGACTCTCTTCTTTTACTGCAGCGATACTCCTCATTATTCTGGTAGTCATGTTCTCAGATGTCATTTCTGCTATTCCTATTGCGGTATTGGTGGGGATCATGTTTATGGTAAGTATCGGTACGTTTGAATTCTCTTCTCTTAAACGTATCACACATATGCCTAAGTCCGATGCTTTTGTTTTGGTTACGGTGACTATTATTACTATTTTTGAAGATTTGGCAGTAGCTGTTATAGCGGGTATCATCATCTCTGCACTTGTCTTTGCCTGGGAACATGCAAAGATCTTTGCACATACCAGCACAGAAGATGGAAAAAAGATCTATGAACTCGATGGCCCACTCTTTTTTGGTTCTGTAACTTCATTTAATGAACAGTTCAATGTGGAAGAGGACCCAGAAGAAGTCATTATAGACTTTAAAAAGGCAAGGGTCATGGACTCTTCTGGTGCCGAAGCTATTGATGCTTTGACGGAGAAATACAAAAAAGCAGGGAAGAAGCTAACCCTTAGACATCTTTCAGAAGATTGTAAAAAAACATTGAAAACAGCAGGACCTTTCTGTACCTATGAGGAAGATGATCCTACATACAAGGTTGCACACGACGTATAAACTTCCAGGGTGGGCTGTCTCTTGCCCTCCTCTTTATTCTCCATCAATCATATAATATTTTTTATGCTACACTATAATAAAAAAGGATATTTATGTTTCTCAGATCACTTATTATTTTTCTTCTTCTTTCTATTTTTTCTTCTGCTGTGAACAAAAGTATGGAGTATGTTGGTGTGGAAGTAGTCACACAACATTCCAATAAGGCCAAGAAGCGTTATATTGTCAAACGTAACATACCTAAAGAGTGCAAAGATGTACCCATAACCAATGATATGTTCTGGACAGGTAACTTTGCCAATAAAGCAGTGCCCGAGCGCTGTAAGTCAACCTATGTGCATACCAAAGGCAAACTGCTCTCCATAAAACTTGATATAGATCTTGAAACCTTCGGTGAGTTGGAAGTATTACGTTTTCTTAAAGAGATGCAGAGTGATAAAAACTTACTGCTGATTGATTCACGCTTGGAAAAGTGGTATAAATACCGCACTATTCCCGGAGCGATCAATATGCCTTTTATCTACTTTAGAGATAAGGAGAGTTATGAATTTCATTTTGAGTATGCACTACAATATCTAGGTGTGGTTATAGAAAAAGATGGTGGATATGCTTTTGAAAATGCTAAAACCTTGGTGATCTTTTGTAATGGTCCATGGTGTTCACAGTCACCCTCTATGATCTTTGCATTGCTTAAGATCGGGTATCCTGCTGAGAAATTAAAGTGGTATAGAGGTGGCATGCAAGATTGGCTGGGTGCAGGTATGACCTCGACAAGAGAGGTCGACTTTGAAGCTTTAGAGAAAGAATCGATAAAAAAATCTCTAAATAAAGAACATCCAGAAAAGTAAAGCCGTAAACGGTAGAAGTGCAAGTGCATAGATCAGTTTTTGGGTCTTCACAGCTTTGTATACACCCCAAAAGAAAAGTATTACAATAACGATAAGTCCTGAGATAGCTGCATATGCAGGAATGACTACATCTTCTCCTGCAAATATGATAAGTGTGGTAAAAATAAAGAGTATTAAAAACTTCATCATTTTTCAAGGTCCTCTTTATTTAGTTTGTCTACCATTTTGATACTCTCAAGAGCATTCTCCAAGATCTTTTTTGTTGAAGAGAGAGGCTTCATATGTAGATTGGTATCACCTTTTCCAAGACTCTCATCCATCAACACTTCCATAACTTCTTTTTCCAATTCTTTAATGATCTCGTTAATTTTTGTTTCAATAAATTCAATATTCATATTATTTAGTATGTCCCTATTTTACTGTTACTTTTGCTTAGGCCTAAAGATCTTGATGACCTCTTCATTGGCTTTCATATATGATCCGCCAATAAGATCTATACAGTATGGTACTGCGGGGAAGACAGCGTCAAGACATTCACGGATAGACTTTGGTTTACCAGGAAGATTGATAATAAGTGCGCCATTACAAATACCGGCAGTCTGACGTGAAAGGATTGCAGTGGGTACATACTGAAGACTGACCGCCCTCATCTGCTCTCCAAAACCGGGAAGTAGCTTTTGACAGACATTTTCAGTGGCTTCAGTAGTTACATCTCTCATCGCCGGACCTGTACCGCCGGTTGTAACAATGAGATCACAGTTTTCATCACGCGCAAGCTCTACCAGTGTTGTTTCAATAAGGCTCTGCTCGTCAGGAATACATCTATACTCATATTCACACTCATTGAGTAAATACTCTTTCATGGTATCCATGATTGCAACACCGGAGATATCTTCATAGATTCCCTGAGATGCTCTGTCACTTGTGGTTACTACACCAATTTTGATCTTATCCATACTTGTGCCCTATTTCTGATTTAGGATGAGATTATAGCTAAAGAGTTTTAACCAAAACAGTTATAATCGAGTATGAAAAAGATTTTATTGGCGCTCATAGTACTTCTCTCCTTTTTTTACTTCTTTGGTATTTATAAAATCAGTGGTACAAGTATGAACTATGGTTTGTTAGATAACGATATTGTTATCACCTATAGAAAGTTTAATCTTATTGAGCGAGGAGACATGCTTGTTGTCAAACATCCCTTCGATCCTGATAACCGGCTCTATATTAAGCGATGTGCAGCACTTCCCGGTGATATTTTTTTTGAAGATAAACGCTCTTTTTATCTTCAATTGGATGGGAATTCAACAAAAACAAAAAAATTGGCACAGAAGTATGATATAGATATTGTAAGTACAAAGAATGGATATTTTATCAAAGATCCCTATGTCAAATATTATGGAGTGGTACATAACTGGAGACTTGATGTTCCTAAAGTATTAACCAAACTACCAATATCCCTTGTAAAAAAAGACCATTTTTTGATGTTGGGGGACTACAGGGACAACTCAGCAGACAGTCGATTTTTTGGTGCAGTACCACGTTCATGGGTCTTTTCAAAAGTAGCCTATATACTTAAGATCCCAAGAAGTTGGGATACCTTACTTCAAATAGAAGAAACAGACAAGTAAGATAACCTTTAGTGAATACTCTTTAAATATTTGTTGCAAGATAATTAGTTAGATTTTATCATGAAAACGTGTATTATTTTATCTTAGATATTTCACTATGCTTTACTTAATTGATTTTTAACAATATTTTATCTAACAGCGATGTACTGAGTATGCGTTTGAGATAGCCCAGCAGATACGTTGCTTTGGTAATATAGTAACGTGGTTTTGGTCTCTTTGCCAAAACAATTTTGTGAACAACTTTTGCAACAGACACAGCTTTTTCATTGAATGGCACCTTACTTTTATCTGCAGAAAGACTTTTATGATATCTCTGTGTGAATACTGAGTGTTCAATATCTACATTCTCTTTGAGTTTTTTTAATGCATTTTTTCTAAAATGACTTGTGATTGGTCCGGTATTTAACAAAACAGGATATATCTCTGTGCCTTCCAATTCTAAACGCAAGGTATCAGTTAAGCCTTCAATAGCATATTTACTGGCATTGTAAGCACCTCGTCCAAAGAGAGAAACAAGACCCAGTATTGAAGCATGTTGTATAATTTTTCCGTAACCTTGTTTTCTCATCACAGGGATGATCTGCATGGTACACTCATGCAGTCCAAAGAGATTGGTCTCAAATTGATCTCTCAAGACTTCAGTGCTTATGTCTTCAATAGCACCGGGTTGTCCATAGCCTGCATTGTTGAACCAGATGTCAATCTTACCCTCTTTCGCCAGTACAGTTTTAATGACAGATGTGATCTCCTCAGCATTTCGTACATCCAAGAGCATAGCATCTTCAAAGCCAAGTGTTTTGAGCATCTCTACATCTTTGGGGTCTCTGGCTGTGGGAAAGACTTTTATCTTCTTTTCTTTTAAATATTGTGCCGTTTCAAGACCAATACCGCTTGAACAGCCTGTGATTACAATATTGGTCATCTGATTCCTTCTGTCTTAATTTTATATCTTCTGAAAGTTGTGCTTTGTTGAGAGTACTCTGCCTGTCTTTTTCAAGCCCTTTTCCCTCTATCTCTTTGATAGAATCAACCGTACTTTGGCTTTTCATCTACTAAATTGTATGAAGAATCATACATAGATTGTAATACAAAACACTTTAGTCTAGGTATATCATGACATTTTTATACTATAATTTCAAATCAA
The DNA here is from genome assembly GCA_027081115.1 of Sulfurovum sp. Classification (GTDB taxonomy): domain Bacteria; phylum Campylobacterota; class Campylobacteria; order Campylobacterales; family Sulfurovaceae; genus Sulfurovum. The sequence continues at coordinate 99,622 of JALWLD010000035.1, read as the reverse complement.
GTACTACTAAGGATACGCTCTATGCGAAAATCTATCGACCTGAAAGTCAATCCAACCTTTGTCAATGCCTATAAAAACGGCTACCCGCTCATCTCTCCTGAATCTCTTGAAAACTGGTCTAAAGTAGAAGATGAAGGAACGATTCTGACACTTTTAGATGATAAAAATAAATTTATTGCAAAAGGATATTTTGGGAAACAGAACAAAGGGTATGGCTGGATACTCAGTAGAAAAAAAGAGGTAACCATAGATAAAGATTTTTTTGTCAAAAAGATCAAAGAAGCCATAACATACCGTCAAGACTTTTACCATTCAGAAGTGACTACAGCTTTTAGAGTTTTAAATGGAGAAGGAGATGGTTTGGGTGGTTTGACCATTGACTACTTTGATGGTTACTATCTGCTGACCTGGTACAGCATAGGAATATATACCTTTAAAGAAGATATTTTAAAAGCACTACAGGCTACAGTAAGCTACAAAGGGATTTACCAAAAAAAACGTTTTGATGCAAAAGGACAATATCTGGACGATACGGATGACTTTATCTGTGGTCAAAAGGCTCCAGAACCACTGATTGTAAAAGAGAATGATGCTAATTTTGCTGTCTACCTGGATGATGGAGCTATGGTAGGTATCTTTTTAGATCAAAAAGAGGTAAGAAAAACGATTAGAGACAAGTATGCCAAAGGTAATACGGTACTCAATACTTTCTCTTATACAGGTGCTTTTTCTGTTTTTGCTGCATTGGGTGGTGCAAATGATACAACCTCAGTTGATCTTGCAAACCGAAGCAGAAAAAAGACCCAAGAGCAGTTTTTGGTTAACAATATTGACCTTGAGAAACAAAAAATTATTGTAGAAGATGTATTTAATTATTTTAAATATGCTGTACGTAAAAAACTCTCTTTTGACATGGTTGTATTAGACCCACCAAGTTTTGCACGATCTAAAAAACATACCTTCTCTGCTTCAAAAGATTATGTCAAACTACTTAAAGAAGCCATACAAATCACCAATAGAAATGGTATTATAGTTGCTTCGACCAATGCTTCGAATTTCGATATGAAACGTTTTAAAACCTTCATTGAGAAAGCCTTTAAAGAATTAAATGAAAAGTACAGCATAGAAGAGACCTTTAGCCTTCCAAAAGATTTCAGAGTGAGTGATACATTTAAAGAGGGGAATTATTTGAAAGTAGTATTCATCCGAAAATACTAATGGGATGTCTACAAATATAATCACAACTACGATATACTCATAAAACTAAATAATAAGGTGTAGGTTTGCAGTTCAACGAATATTTGAGAGGATGTAGAGATAAGTATGGATTAACACAAGAAGATCTTGTAAACGATCTATATATTCATGATATTGAGAGTTTTTCTGCATTGGATGGAACAACGCTGAGTAAGTGGGAACGAAACCTGATCAAACCTAGAACTTCCAAACAGGTCAGTATCATTAAATATTTTCAGAAACAGTCTGATGTGGCGTTGCCCTGTTGGGATGGCTACTCTGTCGAAGAAGCTGAAAAACGTATTTGCCAGGTGGGTATGAATAACCTTATAGGTAAAAGTAAACATTATCTATATGATTTCCCTTCTGGCTTCATCAAGATGGATGATCTTACTATTCAATCTGTGCGTAATTCAGAACAGATAGATATAATTTTAGAGATCAATATGGATGTGCATAAAAATCTCAATCATGAATTTACCCGTGTAACTATGGAACAATTTAAAGAGTGGTCACTCCACCCCTACAATGCCTTTTATACCTGTGACTACAAAGGTACCTATATGGGACATTTCTTCTTCATTCGCCTCAAATCTCATGTTTTTGAAAAAATACTTAATTTTGAAATGAGGAAAGATCAGATAACAGTGGAGGATTTTGCATCTTTTGAAGAGTCGGGAAGTGAACTTCTACTCTCATTCTTTGCGGCTAACAATAAAAGTGCCACAGCACTTTTCATACGTTTCTATGCACACCTAATTGCCCATCAGAGAAATATAAAAGAGGTTGGTGGTCTTACTAAAATTGATGAAGCAAAAAAAGCAGTAAAACGTATGAATCTTTTGGAGTATAAAAATATGACAACAGAAGATGATGTTGCTATAGAATCCTATAGGCAAGATATAAACAATACCCTTGCTTCTGAGCATGTTGTAAAAATGATACTCTCTAAACAGGATTGTCCCGACGAGGAGTGAATGTAGCTATTTAATACTTAAGAGAAAAGAGCCTTTAGGCTTTTACTAACAAATGTCCTACATCTTTGATGTAGTAGGTTGTTGTAAAAGAGGTAAAAAAATCAAGCGCATCTTCTACCTTGATAATCTTGTCTTCACTTCCAAAAAAAACCTCTATAACTGTACCCCTGTTAAGTATCTCTTTTATCTTATCCTCTTCCCAAACATAGGTTAAAAGTGCTTCAAGTTCCTCTTTGTTTCCCAGGTTTAAACAGCTTGAGAGATCTATGTTTGAAGGAGATGCTACATTTTGTAAAAACTGTTTAACATAGGCTTCTTGTCCTGCTTCAAAATAACGCAACTGTGTACGTAAAAAAGAAGGTTTTTGTGTTTGAAAAAATGCAGGAGAGAGTAAAATAAGTCGATCTACACGCTCTTTACTTTTATAGACATACTCAAGTGCTTTTTGTGCACCGTAGGAGAATCCTGCAACACTGAGTTCACTATTGAGAAGAAATGTCTGGAAGTATTTTTCTTCATCTTGAAGAGAAAAACCATTAAAGTAGTGCATCTTAAAAGATCTCTCGCAAGATCTCTTTACACTCATCCTGGGAAATATTTTCATGTTCAAGAAGGTAGGTTGAGACTTCATTGAGTGCTTTCTCAAGGGTTTTTAGCAGTGCTTTGACTTCAGAAACAGAAGCTTTCATAAGCTCCTCCTCCTGATATGGAGTAACCACAAAGTTCTCTGACATAGAATACTCATAGATCACCTTTTTCACAAGCTCTTTTGCCAGCAAAATATCTGATTTTGCATTGGTAAACTGTTCATTATAGTGCATCTGTGTAGCGATACTCCCTGCCAGGTAGACTTTAATGCGGTTGAGTAACTTTGAACGTGAAAGGATCTCATGCTCTTGCGTAATAAGACGGGTTGTTACAATACCGATCTTTTCAAACTCTACATCCAACCAGGTGGCAATAACTGCTTTTGCACCTTGATAGACAGCTTGTATCTTACGCTCTTCTTCTGTGAATGAGAGTATTTTTCTCTTACCTGAGAGTACTTTTTCTCTTACAGCCTCAAAATCTGATGTCTCAACCGTTGCACGCCTTTCTCTCATGGCAAAAAGAGCAGCTTCGTTAGTCAGGGTATCAAGGGCAGCAGAGTTGAATCCTACGGTCATTCTTGCCACATGATGAATATCTACCGCATTGGGCTTATGCGCAAGGTACAGTTCCAGTGTTTTAGCTCTGTCTTCAAGATCTGGCAAAGAGATATGTATACGTCTGTCAAAACGTCCTGCTCTCAGCAGTGCTTCATCCAGCACATCTATTTTGTTTGTTGCACCAATAACAATAACCCCTGAACTCTCTTCAAAACCATCCATTTCAGTAAGTAGTTGATTGAGAGTAGCTTCTCTTTCATCGTTTCTGAAATCTCCACGGCTTTTACCTACGGCATCTATCTCGTCAATGAAGATGATACTTGGAGCCATCTGTTTGGCTTTTTTAAAAAGTTCCGAAACTCTTTTTGCACCCATACCTACATAAATATGTACAAAGGAAGCACCACTCTGATAAAAGAAAGGTACCCCTGCTTCTCCTGCAACAGCTTTTGAAATAAAGGTTTTACCTACACCAGGAGGTCCTACAAGTAAAACACCTTTTGGCAGACGGATGTCAAGATCTCGGTATTTTTGTGGTTCACGAAGGAAATCAATGATCTCCTCAAGCTCCTCTTTCACATCTTTGATACCAGCAACATCTGAAAAACGTACATTGGATTTGAGCGCTTGTACCGGTTCATAGATTTCTGTATTGTCTACTTTGGCTGAGCGTATCTGTTTGAGTTGCTGTAGTTTGTTCTGTTTCATTAAACGGAAGAGAAATAGAAATGCACCCAATAAAATAAGCAATGAGAGTATGTCATAAAGGTATGTACTGTCTTCTTTGACTTCTACAGGGTATTTTGAAAAAAATGAAGAGGTATTGATGGCCTCTTTGTAGACTTTGTATCCCTTGTCAGCTGTTTTAATGTGTATATAGTCACCATCTATGACAAGCTTCTCTATTTTGTCTTTAGTAAAGAGTGTATTGGCCTCTTTATGGGTAATAATATCATCTTTGTCTCGGAGTATTCCATAGGCGGTCAGTGACAAAAGAAGGATAAGCAGAACAAGGATGATCTGTACCTTTTTACTCTCAAAAAGTGTTTTAAAGTGCTGCTTTGTTTCCATCACTGACAACCTCCACATTGTTTAACAAGACCCAGTTTGAAGAGAGGTCCTCTTGACTTGTCACCTCTACTTTGTTAAAGTATTGGTCAAAACCGGTAAAGAGACCCTCTTTACCATTTTCAAGAAGTACTTCAAGATCTTTATTATGATCACGCCTAAAGGCATAGTTTTTTGCTTTTACAATAGATGTAAGTTCTTTATGTCTCTCTTTGGCTACATTTCCTCTTATTTCAGGTTTCATAGTAGCAGAAGCGGTATTGTCACGTTTGGAGTAGGAGAAGGCATGGACATGTGTCAGTGGCAAAGACTTTACTCTGTCAACAGCTTCTGTCCACTCTTTTTCGTCTTCACCCGGATGCCCGACAATAAAATCTGTACCCAAAGCATAGCCTTTACTTGCAATTTTTTCAAAAAGTGCAATATCTGTTGCAAAGGTATTACGTCTGTTCATGAGTTCAAGCATTTTGTCTGAGGTATGCTGCAAAGCAATATGTAAGTGTTTTGCCATCCAGGGTTCATCCAAGAGTTCCATAAAGGCATCATCTATCTGTATAGGTTCAAGACTTCCTATACGTATGCGCCGTACTCCACGGATCATAGACATTTTTTTCAACAGAGTTGCCATAGAAGTATTATGGTCTTGTCCATAAGAACCTACATTGGTACCCGTCAAAATGAACTCACCAAAACCGTTGGATGCCAGTTTACTTACCTGCTCAATAATGGTCTCTTCCTTATGTGAACGTGCATCACCTCTAACAGCAGGTATTATGCAGTAAGAACATCTAAAGTCACACCCCTCCTGAATCTTAATGAAAGCCCTGCTCTTACCGACAAACTCTTCTACAATCGTAGAGTCAATGTGTTCAAGGTCTCCTATCTGGTAAAAAGGTGTCTCATTTTTGAGTATCTCGTTAATATTTTCTTTTTCAGAATGGCCCATAACACCAAAGACTTTTTTGTCTTCAAAGAGAGATTCACCTTTAGAGTGTGAACCACATCCCGCCAAAATGACTTTTGCATGGGGGTTTTTACGCTTCATAGAAGAGATATAGTTACGTACAGAGGAGTCTGCACCATTGGTAACAGTACAAGAGTTGACCACAATGATATCTGAGGTGTTTTCGTCATTGGAGAAATCAAATTCAGAAAGTTTTGACATCATAACCTGTGTATCAAACTGGTTGGTACGACAGCCAAAGGTTTTAAAATAGACTTTTTTACGATTTGGCATCAATATAAGCCTCTCTCTGGTAATACATCTTCAAGATTAGGCTGAGGCTTAGGTACATCTTTATCCATATATATAGACTGTGTAGGAAATGCGAGAGTGATATCATCTTCTTTCTGTAAACGTTCAATGATCTCCATAGAGATAGTAGATCTCAATGTCAATGTAGCATAGGCATTGGTATGGTACCAGGCACTTACTTTGATACCATAAGATTCTATAAATGCATAGATACGTGGTTCAACATTAGTGTTTTTCATACTGTACTGGCTTCGTAGTTTGTTGAGCTGTTTTCTTGTGATCTCTGTATACCCTTTAGAGTATTTTTTGGTCACCTCTTTGGCTATAGATGTTGCTTTGGAAACGTTAGAATCAAAAGTGATCATAAAGTCAATACCGTCCCATACCGTTTTAAGCCCGGCATGTGAGTAGTTGGCAATCATATCAGTAAAGATGTAGTTGTTTGGTACAAAGATAATACGTCCAGCTCTGCGGTTATGCATGTAGGTTGTCAGGGTAATGTCTTCTTGAATGGTAAGACGAAGCAGTGAAATATCGACAATGTCTCCTACATATTCCATACCTTCTCTGACAAACTTGACCCTGTCACCTACATGGATGGAGCCCCCAATAATGATGACAAACCAACCAAGAATAGACATAAACCAATCTTTCATAGCAATTGCAATACCTGCAGAAGCAAAACCAAGTATGGTCACAAGGTAATCTACATTTTCAATATAGGCAAATAGGAGTGTAAAGAGTAACAATGTACCAAAAGTTACATTGAGCGCTTTGTTAATGGTATAAAATCGGTCATTGTCAGACATATAACGTCTAACAAGGTATTTGACCAGCAGGATCATTAAAATGAAGAAGATAATGATCATACCAATAGATGTAGCTTTTTCCATCTCTTTTTTAATATCGGCCTGGAGGTTGAGAGTAATCTCATCGATCTTTTTCGTATAGACATTTTGAGTGGTGTTAAAGATCTCAACGACAGGTTCAAAGGTTGCGATCTTATCCTCTGTATCAAGTAGCTCTTCTTGATATTTCAGATTGTCTGGGTCAAGTAGAAGTATCTTTTTTAGAAGCAGTTTTCTCTCTGTAAGTTTGTCCATTACTTTTTTGATAGACTCATATCGGTTTTCATAATCTGACTGATCTGACTTTAACTTTTTAATGTAAGAGATAGCAGAGATGATATTGAATGGATTATCAACATTTGGAATAGTTGTGATCTCCGGTGGTTTAAGAAATTTCTTAAAAGGATCCTTTTCATACTCTTTGAGTAGTTGTAGTTTACCTGTAAGGATAGACATACGACTCTTCCCTAAAGCCAGGGCTTTCTTTTCAGGTTCTGAGAGTGACTTTTTACTCTCTAATGCATCAATCTGTGCATGAAGTAACTCTTCTTTGTCTTTTAACTCTCTAAGTGTGTGGTAGTTACTGTAGATCTTTGTCCAGATGTCATTGGTCTTGATCTTGAGATCCAGGGCGTCTTTTTGAATAATAAGGCTCTGAAGCTTTTTCTCAATACTGCGTTTTTGCTTATCTTCAATAGTTATTTTCTTTTTTTCGGTACCGTTGGTATCATTTGTCTCAGCAGCCTGTACTTGCAATAAGTTTACTGAGAATAGAGTGACTAAGAGTAAGCGTTTTAGCATCGTACTGCCCCAAATTCTGCAAGGACTTTTTTTACAAGTAGCGGATCAATATCTGAGATCATTTTATGTCCACCCATACCATTTGGTAAAATAAACTTGATACTGTTGTTTGCTGACTTTTTATCCAGGAAAAAGTGTTCATAAAATGCATCTACATCTTTAATAATATACTCTGTAGGCAGACCGGCTTTCTGAAGGAGGAATTTGACAGCATCAGCTTCCTCTTGACTAAAAAGTCCAAGCTCAATAGCCAATGCATTGGCCATGACCATACCAATTGCTACAGCTTCTCCGTGAAGGTAGGTGGTATAGTCAGTCTCATTTTCAACAACATGTCCAAAAGTATGTCCATAATTAAGCACTGCTCTAATGCCTGCCTCTTTTTCATCTTGGTTCACAACCCAGGCCTTTAGTTCTACACTTTTACGGATAGCTTCTTTCAAGACCTCTTCATCTTTTAAGTCCGCAGATTCTAAAAATGTAAAATACTCTTTGTCAAACATGACAGCCATTTTAACGATCTCGGCTACACCTGCTGCAAATTCACGCTCTGGCAATGTTTTAAGGAATTCAGGATCTATATAGACTGCTTTGGGCTGGTAAAATGCACCAATAAGGTTTTTTCCATAACTGTTATTGACTCCTGTTTTCCCTCCTACCGAAGCATCTACCTGGGAAAGGAGTGTTGTGGGTATCTGAATGAAGTCAATACCTCTTTGGTAGAGGCTTGCAGTAAAACCTGTCATATCACCAATCACACCACCGCCAAAAGCGATCAGAAGTGATTTTCTGTCCAGTTTATGCTCAAAACATTCATTGAGTATATTTTCAACTGTTTCGAGTGTTTTGTATTTCTCTCCATCAGGGATGGTTACCACATGTAGTTCAGTTGCTTCAAGATTGGCAAGCAGTGTCCCTAAATGGTAGCCTGCAACTGTCGGGTTGGTAACAACTACCACTTTCCTGTCAAAAGAGAGTTTTGGGAGTTTGTCTATAGTAATATCATACGTAACATTTTGTGTTTGGCTTAGTTCAATTGGGACGATCATCTTTAAGGGCCTTATATAGGTTAAATAATAGTTTGCTTTATTTTATCTTATATGCCCTTAAAGTACGCTCTATAGGTCACCTAGAGCAAAAGGTACAAGTAGTTTCGGATGTTTTTTTGTGGTTAAAATAAAGTCTTTTACTTTGGTTGAGACAAATTTTAAGAGTGTGTTTCGACTTAACTCTTTTTCAAAGGGTGCGATTTGCAAAATATCTTCCATATCAGAGATCTCTCTGATGGGATTGCCAACCTTTTGTACTATCTCTACTTCCATATTGAAAATATGTGACAGTGTTTCATAATGATCAACAATGATTTTTCTGTTTTCAAACTCTCCTTCAGGATCAAAATCTGCCAGTGTAAGCGTTAGAGCAAGTGATTCTGTAATGTCAAATGCAGTAGAAGATATGGATTCCATCTTCTCATTTTCATCCATAAGGATGATACATTCTTTGATGTTGTAGAGCAGTTTGTCTCCAAAAAGATAGACAATCTTTTTTAAATTATAGAGCGTCTCTTGCAGATCATCTGATTCAAATGTCTCAATACTGTTAAGTATAAGCCCTATATCATGCTGCTGAATATCAAATTCTACAAGTCTGTTGTTGTCTTCATCATCATAACAAACCGAAACAGTAATATTGTTCGACTCATAGGATTTTAGTTCATCTATGAGTTGAAAATTGTTAGGGTATATGACACGTATAAAGAGTGATTTGTCTTCAAGTTTCTCTAAAAGATAGAGAGACTCTTTTAAGTAAATGAGTGCATTTTCCTGATCATACCTGAAGTCAAGAAGCAGGTACAGATCTTTTCCAAAAGGCTCAGGGAAAAGACCTATCCTTTTGTTAATCGTTTTATAGACACCGTCCAGTACAATAGGTTTCCCCAAAACCAGTAATGTATCATTGGGACGGATCATCGTGGCATTGGTAGGCAATATCTGCTTATCATCACGATAGATAGCAGCGATCTTCCATTTACGCTGTAAGATGGAGCCCACATGCCTAAAGGCATAGGTACTTCCAAAAGGGACATGTATTTCCATGATCTCTCCAGAAGCAGTACCTACATTTTGTGCAATGACAGGTACATTTGGTAAATGTTCATAGAGGTGTGTTGCCATAAGTTCATCACTGTTAATGATGGTCACATTTTCTTCATCTCTGGCTACTTCGTCATCATCCCACTGGTTCACAAAAATCACACGCACGGTTTCATCAAGCATACGTATGTTTTTTAAAGAGTAGATCGCATCTTCTTTGCTTTGCATGACAATAAAAATATCTGAGAATCTGACATCTTCCATGACATTTTTAAACTTGGCAAAGGAGGTAGGATCCATCTCAATATGGGTAATATGTTTCCCCATCTTTTCAGGAATAGTATTGGGTGTATATGAAATGACATAATACTTATTGTCAGCCACTCTTTTTCTGCTGATCCAAGATATGAAATGTTTAGCCATAGAACCATCAGCTAATATAAGTATGTTTTTCATCTGACTCTTTATTGTTTACGAAAGTTAGGACTTTGGCACCTAACTGGCAGTGCATCTATGATACAATATTGTAATTATTTTTGGAGATATTATAACACAATGCAATTTCAGATAGATAAAACCGATGGTAAAGCCAGAGCCTGTACCATTAAAACAGCCCACTCCACCATACAGACACCCGTTTTTATGCCCGTGGGTACAGTAGGTGCTGTCAAAGCCCTTGATGCCACAGATTTGGCAACATTCATAAAACCGGAAATTATTCTGGCCAATACCTACCATATGTACATACGACCCGGAGACGATGTGGTTGCCAAAATGGGAAAATTACATGGGTTTACCAAATATCCAAAGAGTTTTTTAACAGACAGTGGCGGCTTTCAAGCCTTTTCTCTTTCTGATAACGTTAAGATCGATGAAGGCGGTATTACTTTTAGAAGCCACCTTGATGGCAGTAAGCACTACTTTACTCCTAAAAAAGTCATAGACATTCAACACAATCTAGGCTCAGACATCATGATGATCCTCGATGACCTTGTTGCCTTACCGGCTACACAGGAGCGGATAAGTGCCAGCATTGAAAGAACCACCCGTTGGGCAGAAGAGTCTATAAACTACTTTAGGGAAAAACAAAAAGAAGGTGTAGGTACGCAGCAAAATATCTTTGCCATCATCCAGGGAGGTACAGATAAAGCTTTTAGAGAGAAATCTGCCAAAGAGCTTTGCGCTTTGGATTATGATGGTTTTGCCATAGGTGGACTGTCAGTAGGTGAAGCTAACCAGGATATGTATGATACGGTCGAATGGACCACTCAGTTCATGCCTGAAGATAAGCCACGATATCTTATGGGTGTGGGTACACCCGAAGACCTGGTAGAGAATGTCTCACGGGGTATCGATATGTTCGATTGTGTTATGCCAACCAGAAATGCAAGAAACGGTACACTCTTTACCTCTTTTGGAAAAGTGAACATTAAAAAGGCCTGCTACACCACAGATGAACTACCTGTAGACCCTGAATGTGACTGTATGGTTTGTCAAACATACTCACGCTCTTATCTAAGACACCTCTTTAGAGCAAGAGAGATCACTTACTTTAGATTAGGAACCATTCACAATCTTTACTACTACTTGAACTTGATGAAAGAGATGAGAGAAGCTATTAGTGAAGGCAGGTTCGAAGCATTCAAAAAAGAGTTTTACGAAAAAAGAGCATCAAAGCAATAACTTATATCATCGGAATGGCCCACTTATGATAGTAGGCATAGAGTCTTAAAATGACTCCAGCGATGAAAAGGATGGAGAGTGAGACGATATTCATCATTCCAAAACTCTCCAGGAGATACAAAATAAGCCCAATGAGTAGTGCTATAGTGCCATAAAAACCTGTTTTAAGTACAAAAGGTATCTCATTGATGATAACATCACGGATGATCCCTCCTCCTACTGCGGTAATAAAAGAAAGTGCCAGCACACCAGTAATATTCAGGCTGGCTTCAAGAGCAATCATGGCACCGGTAATACTGAAAGAGACAAGCCCAATGGAGTCTGAAAGAATAAAAAGTGGTTTATTTTCTATACTGGGTCTTTTATTAAACCTAAAGATGACAAGCAATATCATAACAGATACAATAATAAGCGCCGGGCTCGTATGTGTAAAAGTATAGGGTATTTTATCGACAGTGACATCTCTTAGTATTCCTCCTCCCAAAGCAGTGAGAAATACAGAGATGAGTACGCCAAGAAAATCCAGTTTGTTTCGTGTGGCAATGAAGAAGCCACTCATTGCAAAGGCAACAATGCCTACGTATTCAGCTATTTCAAACATAGCTTAGTAGGGTTGACTTGAAACACAGTTGTTCCCTCGTGATGACCAGCGAACGATCTTGTGTTTTTTATTGACCTCCAAAAAGAGTTTACAGGTCTTCTGTTCAATGTCTGACCCGTACATCATACTGCCATAGTAAGGACCATAAAAACCACCATATCCTAGAGTCATAGTCGGATAACTCTGGATACGTGACTCTTCATAGACATAGACTGTATTATGATTGTTTGGCAGCGTATAGGTTCTGTCAGGGTACCCTACCTTTGCAATAAAGGCATTGATATCTTTCCCGACCCAGGAGTTGTACTTTTCTATAAAATTACTGTGTGAGGCACACCCTGAAAAAAGCATCATGACTGATGCAGTTATTGCTGCTTTGTAAACTGTTTTCATAGGTGTCCTTTATATTTGTTTTTAGATCATCGAATTATTATCCGAATGAATAAGTTCTTTCTTTATTGTACTATTACTCTCTTTGGACTTGCTTTTAGGTGTTTGATCAAACTCATTTGTAATTGGTACGGTATTTTTTGAAACAGCTTTTTTGGTTTCTTTGGGTGTGCTTAGCACTTTTACTGCCGAAGCATGCTTGTTTTGTACTGTACTATTTTTCTTGGCAATGCTAATTTGAAGTTTACCATTCACATATGAAGTGCTGATAGCCGATTCATCTGCATCCTGAGGCAGTGGTAATGCTTGCTGATACATACGTACAGAGCTTGACTGACTGATCATTCCTTGGGTTTTTGTCTCTGTTTTTTGGATAATTTTGGCAGTAATGGACATGACACCATTTTCTGTTTTGATATCGATATGATTCTCTTTACTCTCGGGAATGTTCGTATTGAGTATGTAGGTATTGCCTTTATCTGTAAATTGGTTTGTATTGGCCATTTTATATGTGCCTAAAGGGCTGATAAGACGGGTAGATCGCTGCTGGCGTCTCTCATGCATTCGCTGAAATATCTGGTCCATCTCTTTTTGCATCTGCATCATCTCTTTAAAAATATCATCTCCAAATGGATCATTGAAAAAAGGGTCATCAAAAGGGTTTGATGCATGCAGTGACAGTGTCGCAACTAAAGGTAGTACTAAAAGTGAAAGTTTTTTACTTAACATGATATGCTCCTAATATTTAATCATTTATATTAAAATTATAAAAAGCAAAGTTTAACCGTTTTTTAATATCCTCTTTCGTGGTAACAGATCTTTTAGGGAGAGTTCTGAGACTGTTGTTTTTCCCATGACAGCTAAAAGAGAACGCACACCCTGTATAAGCTCATTATGATAGTTTGCAACATATCTGGCTTTTTGTAATACAAGGTATTTACTACGCTTCCCCTCATCCATGGTTGCAAGTCCTACAGGACAATTTCTACCCCCTGCACCGGAACACTCTCTGGCACGTATACAACCCGCAGATATCATGAATCCTCTGGCAATATTAATAAAGTCTGCACCGTAACACAGTAATTCCACCACATCATCCGGAGTCAATACCTTCTCTGCTGCGATGATCTTAATATCATCTCTTAAATCATATTTGACCAAAACCTCTGTTACAATGGTAAGTGCTTCTCGTATAGGCAGACCTATTTTACTCATCATCTCAAGTGGTGCCGTAGCAGAACCACCATCTCCACCATCAATAGTCAGGAAGTCAGCAATACTCTTACCCTCTTCTTTTCTTATGCTCAGTGCTGTTGCATAAGCTTCAAAATCTTCTCTGGTTGAAATGACGATTTTAAACCCTACCGGTTTGTTTGAGAGTTCCTGAAGTCTGCTGATAAAATCAAAAAATGTTTCCATATCAGTAGCATAGGGAAAACGATTTGGAGAGATTAAGTCTTGATGTGCGGGGATACCTCTATAGTAGGCAATGTCATCACTCACTTTTGCAGCTAGAAGTTTACCTCCTGTCTGTTTTGCGCCCTGTGCCAACTTTATTTCTGTCATTTTGCAAAATGACATTACTTTTTGGTAGAGTAAAGCATCAAATGTACCATTTTCATCTCGTACACCATAGAGCCCAGATCCCATTTGAAATGTAATGTCCGGCACTGTAGCCGGTACTTCTAGTGGAAAAAATTTTAACTCTTTATCCCAGTTAATACGAAAGTATTGCAATTTGATATTATCAAATATAAATGTGCCACTCTCCTTTATGCGTACAACCATTTTCCTATATACACGTTGTGAAACCTCTTTATTGGTAAAAAATTTCAATAGATAATAGACAGTCCTGGCAAAAACTGTACCCTTTTTAATTTCCAGATAATCTGCACAATTACAATCAGCAATATTTAAATTGGCAAGGAAATTAGAGGTCAAGCCCCCTTCCCCGCTATTTATAGGAAATTTACCTTTAAATGCACCGATGGAAAAAGCACGTGTCCCTTCAGGCGAGATAGCTCCATCACTCATAGCAGAACGACCAACAATACTTTTAGAAATAAAAGGATATAAACGTTTTTCTCCAAAAGTTACAGATAATTCTGATGCTACTTCATCTAACTCCTTCACAAAATTTGCATGCTTGAAGAGTGTATGTTGGTTTCCATAAGGTTTGGTAGGAGAGAAAGAGAGATAAGGGTTTTTCTTTGCAGCTACATTATTGACCCAGTTGAGTTTTTCAAAGGAATCAAAAAAGGTTTCATCTCCAAAATATTGTCGCATGGGGTTACGTAAAAGGTAAAAGAGGTAACGTAACCTTCCAATAAGCGGATAGTTAATAAGTAACTGATTTTCTCTCTGTACATACCTGTCATATCCAGCTACAGCAAGGAGTATAACAGCAATAATAATGAGAAACAGTTTTACCAGTATACTCCAGTCTGCTGTAAGAAGATCAAATTCCCCAAAGAGTGTCTTATTCATTAAAGTGTCCTCTATTAAAGAGTAAGTGGTCCAAGCTGAACTTCCCGGGACCAAAAGTGGCAAAGATACAAAGGAAAAGAAAATAATAAACAACGATCTCTACACCGTTATTGGCGATGGAGTAGCCATGTTCTATATGAACAAAAAGCATAGCACCTATCATGACAAACCCTAATAGTACAGAAATATAGCGTGTAAAAAGGCCAAGTATGAGAAGTACAATACCTACAGTCTCTACACCAGATACCATATAGGCAGTAAAAGTTGCAAAGGGAATGCCAATACTCTCAAACCAACTACTGGTACTTTCAAGATTTTGAATTTTCATAAGTGCTGGCAATGCAAAGCCATACGCAACAGCCACACGTGCCAACAATAGTATGATATTCTGAGGGTATGTTAGTAGTACTTTAAATTCTGCTAAAAAATCTTTCATAATAGGTCACTCCTTTTACACACACTTTACATAATGAGAGTATATACTTCTTCCGTGTAGTCAATATGCACTTGAACAGAGATACTTCAATGACAGGAATACCATACACAGATATATTGGTAGCACACAATGCGGTAGTCCAAGGTGTACAAGAGGTGTAGGTGCAAAGCACCGTGTACTATAGAAGAAATAGCCAAAAGAGCCAAAGTAAAAAAATATTTTTTCTCTTTGATTTTAGAAATATCTATTTTTCAGACATTACTTTTAAAGAAAATTTCTCAATAGCGGGAATACCAAACTTCTTGGAAATTGATTTATTATAAACATCTGTATCCTTATACGTAAAACCCATATGTATACATTCTCTTACATCTGGAGAGTGGGTCATTATCATTTATTTTATAGCTTATCTCTTCTATGTAAATGACATGCCATCCATCTTCTGTTTTAAGTGGTGTTTTTAAAAGGCCTTTTTTATCTGTAGAAAATACCTTCCTGTCAAACGCAGGTATCATCTTTCCTTTTTTAAACCATCCTAAGTCACCACCTTTTTTGCCAGAAGGATCTGAAGAGTATTTTTTTGCCAATTTTATAAAGTCTTTTTTTACATTACTTGCATCTTCCATCATATCTATAAGCATACGGGCTTCCTGTTTTGTATGAACAAGTATATGTCTGGCTTTAATTTTTTTTGCTACCTTCTTATCATTATTTTCTGGAGTTATACCTTTGGTATCATCTTGTAGATTAATAACCAATTGCTTCACAGCATAGCCCTGCTGGTCATTTTTACCATATGTCGGTAAAAGCACTTCATTTTTGTTTTTCAATAATAATGCTCTAATGTTAATAACTAAAGTTTTAATATCTTTAGTATTGATTTCAATAAAAACATCTTTACTTGCATACTTTTTCCAACTTTCACTCCAGCCTTCTATAAGCAGGTAATTTGAACGAATAGTTTTTTTTACTTTTCCACTCCAAAGTTTACTCCCCGAAGCATAAGACTTAAAGGTATTAAATTTTTTCCCTGACTGGTATGAGATTTTATCGGCATTGCTAAATTGAGGAAAAGAGATAGAAACTCCCCCTTTTGCATTTGCATATATATTTTTAACACTGACAGATAATACTACTTTGTTTTTCCGAATGATATATGAAATGGAAGATTTAAGAAAATCATTTTTTATTACATCCTCATGAGTAACAGACTTATGAATTTTTTTATCTCTTTTTCTTTTTTCTTTACGTTCTTCCCTTAAACGTATTTCCTTATCTATTTTATTTTTATATATATCAACAAGATCCAACGTTATTTGAGAATTTTCCATATCTGTGCCTTCTCCGGTACCAAATATATCTATATTACTATTCCCAGAAAAGTTTGTTAGATATGCCCCAATATAGGGATTTGGATTATCGGGATCCAATAGCTTCTCTGCCCAACGATTTAGTGTAATATTGGTATGAATATTATGTAAACTATCTTGGCCAGTATTAAAATATCTGATCATATTTGCAGTAGACATTTTATGGAGAAAAACTTCATTTTTAATATGACATCTTTTACACCTCCGATACATGAGACTACCTCTTTCCAATATCTCTCTTGCTTCATCTAACGTTATACGAAATGGTTTGTGAGTTAATTTATTTATGTTATCTTTTTTATCTAGACTATTATCTACTTTACCCCATGTTACAGTCATAAAAACCATAAAGATCAATATGGGAAACCTGAGTAAATAAAAATTTGCTGGTTCTACTCCACTTTTTTTCTTTTTTACAAAAGACATTAATATACGATATACATTCATTCCCCATCCCCTACCTTGTAAAATTTATAAATATTCTAACATAGGTAATATCAAAGTTATACCTTAATTATTAACGTTACAGTTTTCCCTTCAGGTCTACTTTTAAAACCCAAATATCGTTATAGCGTGTTAAATCAGCTTGCTTGGTACCTACAATAAGGTAACCATCTTTAGAGGCTACAATGTCATAACCTGCATCATCTTCTTCTCCACCGTAGATTCTTTCCCATACGATCTGTCCTGTTTCATTGATTTTAAAGAGATAGAGATCTGTACCGTTTCTTCTTGTTTGTGTTTTTCCTACAACCACATATCCACCATTAGGAGCTTTGGTAATGGCATACCCCTCATCATCATACTTCCCACCATAAGAGCGTTCCCAGATCTTTTTTCCATCTTTGTCTGTGCGTATGATGTAGATATCTTTATAGTTTAGTCCAAAGCTGTCTGTACTTCCCACCAAAAGGTAACCGTCATCTATAGCAATGACATCTTCAGCGATCTCATCATCCTCACCACCAAAAGTTGTAAACCATATTTTTTCGCCTGATTTGTTTAGTTTAACAAGGTACGCGTCAAAGTTACCATGACCATAGGTTTCTGTTGTTCCAGCCATGATGTATCCGTCATTTGTACTGATAATAGCTTTGGCACGGTCTTCATCTTTGCCGTAGACATAAGAGCGCCAAATCATAGTACCTTCACCGTCTATCTTGAAGAGTAGTGGATTGATCTTTGCAGAGAGGAACTTTAGGTATCGTTCTGAACCGGCTATAACAAGCTCTTTACCGTCTGCTACTATGTCATTTCCATAATAGTAATCACGATCTCCTCTAAAGTAACTTTTCTGCCATTGGGGTTCTCCATTTTTATCCACTTTTGTAAAATAGTAGCTCAAGTTGTCATTGCCGTAACTTTTGGTTGAACCTACAAAGACAAAGCCCTTTTCATATACGGTAACAGCATTAGCCTCATCATCATACTTTCCTCCATAAATCTTAGACCATATCTTTTCACCATTTTTGTCAAGCTTTATCAGATAGGCATCATAGTCTCTGTTGGAAGTAAAACTTTTTGTTTTCCCTGCTATGAGATAGCCGTTATTGGTTTTTATGACTGCTTTTGCAATATCATCTTCATCTCCACCAAATGTTTTGTTAAAAGTAATAGGTGCTTGTGCAGCAGTCAGTGTAAGCGTGGTCATGAGTGAGAGTAGTACTGTTTTTTTCATATGATCCTCCTAATCAGATAGCGGGTACCTTTAATGTAAAGCGGCAATCTCCCAAAGTAACGATTTTCCCTTTTTTGACCTCAGTCATAATGTAAGAGAGTGTACCCTGGGGATCAGTTTCTGGCATCTCTTCTAATATCATGAGAAGTGCCTCTTTTTGTGTGGTCTTGGACCACTTTTTTTCATAGCTGTACTGGGTATATAACTCCATGAATCTTAGACCAGCCCCATTTCAGCAAAAATAGGTTCTACTTCAAGCCACCAGTTCTCAAGCTTGAGTATGACTTCTGAGACAGCATTGTCCTCTTCTCTCCACTCTTTGATCTTCTCAATGATCAGTGGTTTATTCTCCGCAGAAATATGCTCTGATTTTTCTATTTTATGAATAACTTTGTCTATCTTCTCTTTCATTATAACTCCTTTTTTTATTCTTTATTGTAACCCGAAACATGTTAACAGAAGCATAAATACTTCTATTTTAACGAGCGAATAGCTTGTGTGGCAATCTCCAAGAAACCATCTGCACCAGGTACATAAGGGATAAGTGAGGTACCTATTCCACCCCAAATGACAATCAAAGAGATAATGACAAGTAAAATGGTACTGATGCTTACAGGGAACTTTTTTTGTGTTTCATTTGAATCATAAAAGTACATCATCGCAATGAGTTTAAAGTAGTAGTATACTGAGATAAACGCTGTAAGTATCCCCAGACCGGCAAGCAGTATCTGACCTGATTCTATCGCAGCAGTAAAGATGTAGAATTTTCCCAAAAAACCAATGGTAGAAGGAAATCCTGCCAAAGAGAGCATGAAGATACTCATCATAATAGCCATATAGGGACGTCTTTGTGCAAAACCTTTAAAGTCATCATAGGTCATCTGTTTTTTTTGTTTACTTGCAATAAAAGATAAAATACCAAAAGAACCAACCGCAGACAAAAAGTATGCCATCAGATAAAACATCACTACAGGAGCAGCAAGTTCAGAGCCTAACCCTATGGATGAGATGGCAATAAGCAGATATCCCGTATGTACAATAGATGAAGAAGCAAGCATTCTTTTAACCAATGTTTGATTAATAGCAAGCCATGAACCGCCAATAAGGGTCATAATGGTTACGACTTGCAGGATCTCAGACCAAAAGCTGTTAATAGGAGAGAACATGACCAGATAAAGGCGTAAAGCAAGTGCAAACATAGCGATCTTGAAAGTAGAAGCCATGAACATCGTAATAGGATATGGTGCACCATGATAGACATCAATAACCCATGAGTGTAAAGGTACCGCACCTACTTTAAAGAGTACCGTAACCATAATAAACGAGGCACCTACAATGAGCACAGAGATATTTTGAAGATTATGACTGACTATATAATTGGCGATCTGAGTGAAGGAAGTAGAGCCAACTGCTCCATAGATAAGTGCAGTTCCCAGTATATAGAAGGCACCTGTCATGGAACCAAGTATCACATACTTCATCATCGCTTCAGAACTTACTTTTCTGATCTTATGGTATGCCACAAGTGCATAGATGTTTAAAGAGGCGATCTCCAGACCAATAAAGGCTGTGACCAGTTCATGGGCATGAGGGAGTATCATCATGCCAAAAACAGAAAAGAGAATAAGTGCAAAGTACTCTCCGGCAAAATAACGTCTACTCCTAAAGTACTCATTATTGATAAGCAGGGTCAAAATTGCACCAATTGTAAACATGGCATCAAAGATAGATGCAAACGCATCTAAAATAAAAGCTGTCCCGAAAATATTTTCAAATAAATGATCACTTCCTGTTTGCCCAAAAATCAAAAACTGCACAAGCAAAGAGAGTGAGAGAAAGCCTACAGCAATAAAGTTCAGTCTATGCAGGGTAATACGACTGTTAGAGAGCAGCATTAAGACAATGGCTCCTAACACAACAATGGCCATAGGTAAGGCATAAAGAAATTGCATCATCACTTTACACCTCCGAGTGCATGTACAGCATTTTGCAAGAAAGCACTTAACTGTGGTTCAAACACAGGTGTAAAGAGTGAGGGTGCAATACCTGTCAGTATGAGCATGAAAACCAATGGCAGTAACATGAGAAGTTCTCTCTTACTGAGGTCTTTAAACTTACAAAGACTGTGGTCAGGACCAAAGAGTGTACGCTGAAGCATCCAGAATACATAGACCATGGCTGCTAACATTGTTGTTGCAGTAAAAAAACCCAACCAGAAGTTTCTCTCAAATGCTCCTATGATTATAAGTAGTTCGGCTACAAAACCACCCGTTCCTGGCAAGCCGGCAATACTCAATGCAAAAAAAGCAAAGAAGAAGGTAAATTTAGGGGCCCTACTCGCTATCCCTCCCAATTCGGAGATATGAACTGTTTTAAAACGTTTATAGAGCAGGCCGATCATGATAAAAATACCTGCAGAGGCTAATGCATGAGTGGCAATAAGATAAAGAGAACCTGACCAACCGTAAATATTTGTCAAGATCAACCCCAGAGCGATAAGAGAAAGGTGTGAACCTGAGGAGTAGGCAAACATTTTACGCAGATTATCCTCCGTAATGGCACGGATAGCATAGTAGATCAATCCAATGAGTGCGAGTACCGCAATAATAGGCATATAATAGATAAGTGTCTCTTCAAAGAGTCCATATCCAAAACGCCAAATACCATAGACCCCAAGTTTTGCCATGATTGAGGACATAATAACAACAGCTGGTGTTGGAGCGGAACCGTAAGCAGGAGCCATCCAGGTATGGAACCCTACTAGCGGGATCTTGATTACAAAGGCCAAAAGGAAACCTGCTGCCAAAAAGATAGAAGTTTGAGGCTCAAAGATAATATTGGCAAGATCATAAAGTGCAAAACTCCATGTACCTACGATCTCAAAGTGCATATAGCCAAGATACAAAATTGAAAAAAGCATAGACATTGAACCCAAAATGGTCATGAGTACAATTTTCATAGCATTGTACTGGTGCATTCCATTACCATATTTACCGATCATAATGAAGATTGGCAGAAGCATCGTCTCCCAAAAGAGGTAAAATAGCACAAGATCAAGTGAAAGTACTGCCCCGGTTACTCCTGTTTGTAGTAACATCATGTTGTACCAATAGCCTTTTCTCTCTTCATGCTTCATATAGAGGTAGAGAGGTGGCATGAGAAGTGTAATGAGCAGCAATACCGTTAAGGAAAGAAAATCTACCCCCAAATAGTAAGAGATACCCGATTTTTTTATCCAGGGTGCATTTTCAACAAACTGCATACCTGCTGTATGCGGGTCAAAGAGATATACCACCCAAGTCACTAAAAGTAAAGTAACTGAGGAAGAGAGGAATGCACCTATCTTCAGGATTTTGGTATTTACCTGAAAAACTCCAAAAGCTATGGCAGGGAACAGAGGTAAAAAAATAATAATAGATAAAATATGATCTAACATTAAATGATCCCCACTTTAAAAAGTATATAGTATGACATACTTGAAATTGCAGAGAGAATGTAAAGTGCATAGTAACGTACTTTACCGTTCTGCAGTTTTCCAAAAAGATTTCCAGCTTTTTTATAGGTCCATACATTAAGGTTAATAAACCCGTCAAAAATCTTTGGATCTATTACTTTTGCTATAAGCATACTTAAGAACAACAGAGGTTTGATAATGAGAAATTCATAGATCTCGTCAATATAAAACTTGTTGATAACAATAGACCGTAGCAGTGAATCAGCTTGAGGTTCTTTAGACTCTCTGGCAAAGAGTTTATATGCAAGTCCCATACCCATCAGTGCTAACATGACATTAAGTCCACCTAAGAGATATTCTGTTACATGAGAGAGATGGAGTTCACTGTCTGGCAATGCAAGGAAAGTATTGATCCACCTATTCCCACCATATGCTTCATTGAGACCAAGAAAACCTGCCAGAGCAGAGCCAAGCGCTAAAATAACCAACGGTTTTGTCATACTGCTTGCCAAAGGTACAAGTGTATGCTCCTCCTTCGCAGGAGGAAAGAAAACTGTAAAGAGCAGACGAAACATATAAAAAGCAGTCAGTCCCGCAGTAAAGGTAGCAATACCCCAAATAACATAGTGTTCAGAAGCAAAGGCTGTGACCAGAATGGCATCTTTTGAAAAGAAGCCTGCAAAAGGTGGTATGCCTGAAATGGCCAATGTGGCTATGAACATAGTAATATAAACTACTTTCAAATGCTTTTTCAAACCACCCATCTTAAAAATATTTTGTTCATGATGCAAGGCAATAATAACTGCACCCGCACCCATAAAGAGCAGTGCTTTAAAAAATGCATGGGTAAGGACGTGGAAAATACCTGCTGAGTAAGCACCCAAACCTACAGCAATGAACATGTAGCCCAACTGACTCATAGTTGAGTAGGCAAGTATCTTTTTAATATCTGACTGATACGAAGCGATAACAGCAGCGAAAAGAGCAGATGCTGTACCGATACTGGCAATAAAAAGACCGACATCTGGAACTTCGACATAAAGGAAACTGTAACGCGCTACCATGTAGACACCTGCAGTGACCATCGTTGCTGCATGAATGAGTGCAGAGACCGGTGTTGGTCCCGCCATAGCATCGGGTAGCCAGACATACAGGGGGATCTGTGCAGATTTACCCATGGCACCAACAAAAAGTAAAAAACCTATGAGTGTAAGCATCTCATTACTTACTGTATCAATATTGGCTGCGATAGCATCAAAGGTAAAGCCACCCTCTCCTAAAGCAACAAAGAGTAGAGAGATTGCCATAATAAAGCCAAAATCTCCCACTCTGTTCAAGATAAAAGCTTTGTTGGCAGCTTTAATATTGGCAGCATCCTGATGGTAAAAACCAATGAGCAGATAAGAACAAAGCCCTACCAACTCCCAACCTACAAACATCATGATGGGGTTATCTGCCAAAACCAGAAGTAACATACTTCCCATAAAAAGGTTAAAGTAGACAAAGAACTTTCCATAACCCATATCCTCTTTCATATAGCCTGCTGCATAGATGTGGATAAGTGTACCAATAAATGTGATAAAAGAGATCATTACGACAGAGAGTCTGTCAGCCATAAAAGCAATAGAAATGTCAAAATCTCCAATATCTATCCATTTAAAAAGTGTGCTGTGTATGCTTTGCGATCCTGTTAAAAGCAAATAGGCAAGCATAAAAGAGAGTATGGTTATCACCACAGGTGTACCTACACCTATAGCCGTATAAAAAGCATAACGTTTTACTTTGGTGTTGAACAAATAGACAATGGCCATCACTAAGGCAGAAAGAAAAGGGAGTATCACAATCCAATTAATCATTTCTCTCCCCCTCTTTGAGTAGAGTAAAGCGATCTGAATCCAGTGTTTTTTTTGCACGATAGAGGTTGATGATCATGGCTAAAAAGACTGCTGCTTCTGCAGCAATAACACCTATGATCAGTAGAGATATAACTGAACCGCTTGCATCTCCCAATACTTTTGAAAGTGTTGCCAAGATGAGAGATACAGAAGAGAGCATCAGCTCAATAGACATATAAAGCACAAAAAGATTTTTACGGCTAACTAGTCCGACCAGACCAATACTAAAGAGGATAGAAGCTAAAAGGTAAAAGGCATTGGGACTCATACTCTTCTCCTTTTTTTAGGTCTCTGTTTTCTTTTTTTACTGTCTCTACCTATCACAATAGCCCCAACCATAGCAGAAAGAAGCAATATAGAAAGTATTTCAAAAGGCAATACCCACTGGGAAAAGAGCAGTTTTCCTACGACTTTCGAAGAGATGGTCCCTATATCGGAAAAGTATTCAGGCAGTTTACTTAATGTTTTGTAGAGCAGTAGAGTAAACGGAAGTACAAGTATGGTAGCAAACAGCATCCATCTGTATTTATATGGTTCTTTTGGCAGATTCTCCTCTTTTGCATTGACCGTTAGGATAGTGAGCATACTCAAGACAGCTACAGCACCTACAGAAACAAGAATTTGGGCGATGGCAAGAAACTGTGCATTTAACAGAGCAAACATGCCGGCAAGACCGATCATGGTCACTAAAAAACCAAAGGCAGAAAAAACTGTCTGTTTATTTATGATCATGGCAATACTCCCACCTAACATAAAGAGTGCCAAGATAATAAAAATACTAATTTCTAGCATGAGAAAATTCCTCTCCAAAAGCACCTTTATACGATAAAAGCTGCTCTTTGCCCAAAACAAAATCTTCACGACTGTTACCTGTCAGCGAAAAAATACCTGTATCCATACGTATGGCATCACAAGGACAGGCTTCGACACAATAGCCACAAAAGACACATTCAAGGGTATCAATCATGAAAATCTCAGGCATCTTTTCATCTTTCCCGTCTTCCCTTTCTGTAGCTTCAATAAAGATACAGTTGGCAGGGCAGGCTGTCGCACACATAAAACAGGCTACACAGGCAATGGAGTCATCTGCTCGATGTGTCAGTCTATGCAAACCACGATAACTACTTGTAATATCTGTAGGTTGCTCTTCAGGGTACTCCAGTGTATCTACAGCATTGATGTCCGTCACATTGTTAAAGAGATGCTTAAAAGTAATCTTCGCACCATCATAAATGGCAGGGAGGAAAAGTTTGTCTTTAAAAGAAGAACCTTGTCGTTTAATGACGGTAATATTTTGTTTCATGACTGCACTCCTACAATAACAAGGGCTGTAAGAAAAAGATTGAGTAGGGAAAGCGGTAAAAGATAATACCACCCCAAATATTGCACCTGATCATAACGGAAACGAGGTACTGTCCAGCGTATCAGTATGAAAAAGAGATTGAAGATCATCAGTTTAAAAACAAAGACCACAATTTGGAAAAGCATCACAGTAACAGTATTTGCAGTATCGTTCTGCGCAAAAAACACTAAGTAGAGTAAAATAGTTTCTATGAGTAGTGTCATACCTATAAGTACGAGAGTAAGGACTTTGGTTTCAAAGTTTCTTCCACTGTCTGTAGATACAGTGGGTCTTACTGTATTGTTTTTACGCATCCATCGTATGAATACTGCGATGAAAAGAGGCAAGACCACCATCATAGATATACCAAAAGTAGAAAAGTTTTCCAACATCATCTCTGTATTGACCCATGGAAGCTGATAGCCACCAAAAATCACTGTGATAATAACTGCTGAGGCAGTATTCATAGCTACATACTCACCCATAAAATACATAGCAAATTTCATAGCCGTATGTTCTGTCATATACCCTGCAACGATCTCACTCTCCCCTTCGGCTACGGTAAAAGGGTTTCGGTTGGTCTCTGCAAAGAGAGAGACTATAAGAATGATAGCTGCCAAAGGTTGTACAAAAATACCCCAAGCAGGTAAAAAGCCAAACAGTGTACCACTTTGCCACTGGACCATCGCGTTAAAATCAATAGTATTATAGGTAAGAATAAATGCCAAAATACTGAGTCCCAAAGGCAATTCATACGAGATGACCATAGATCCCGCACGAGAAGCACCCAAAAGTGCATATTTGTTATGAGAGAGCCATCCACCAAATATAATGCCCATCACACCTAATGCAGAAATTGCCAAATACCAAAAGACACTAAAGTCTATAGGCAATGCCTGCACTCTCAAAGCTTCTCCGTTTATATATAGAGTATCTGCGAAAGGAATAGCCATAAATGCCAGAAGTGCTGCGGCAAAAGTAATGACCGGGGCAAACATAAAAAGCCATCTTCCCATTTTTATATGTGAGGGGTAATACTCCTCTTTAAGTAGAAGTTTTACTACATCCGCAAAAGACTGGATAACACCACCCAAACGAAAACCCAAAATATTGGTACGATTTGGGCCAAGTCTATCCTGTACCAAAGAGGCAACACGTCTCTCTAGCCAGACCAATACAGGGATGGTCAGGAGTGCCAGAAGTGTACCAAGCACAAATGAAAATACTGCTAGAAGTATAGATGGGCTACTCATGACATTACCTTGTCTAGCCATTCTGTAACAGTAAGTGCGGGTTTGTTCAACATTAACGCTTTGTCACATTTCTGCACAATACCCTCTTCATTGGTCACATGCCCTTCACTCTCTACATAGGTGGCAAGTGGTAAAACAAAGGGACTCTTTTCTGTTTTATGTGTAGTAAAACATACCATACTCTCTGCTTCACAACTTTTTGGATGATTAAAGTTGATAAGCAATCCGATATTTTCAGGAGTAGACATATCGATCTTCAATTTTTCAATAGTTTTACTGTTAGCTGCTCGATTACTGGATTTGAGCATGTTATCTTCAAAATCCGGATCATTGTATATTTCAAGTGGTGCATGGACTTTGGCATCAACTTCTTTGGCAAAAGAGAGAATATACTTTATCTCTTCTGTATAAAGATTGGCATCAACCATAATAACAATGCGCCCATGATATATCTCTAACAACCGACCTATCTCCTCTACTGCTTCCTCTTGACTAATAACTTTTTTACGTAAAAGAATTTGTTCTTGACGGTTTTCCTGAAGTGCTTTGTAACTTAATCGTCCCTCATCACACATAAAAAAACCATTGACATCATCATTTCTTCTGGGTCTGAAACGATAAATAACATCATCATGATACTTCATCTTATTGTGATCAATGTAAATATTACACCCTTTGGCACAACCATGACAGATGGAATTGGCTGTTTTTAAGAACCAGACACGCTGTTTAAATCTGAAATCTTTTGAAGTCAAGGCACCTACAGGGCAGATATCTACCACATTCATAGCATAAGGGTTTTTAAGTTTTCTACCAGGCATAGTACTTACTCTGGCATAATCACCACGTCCAATAATGCCAAGTTCATGTGAATGTATAATTTTGTCTGTAAAACGTGTACATCGTGCACATAGCACACAACGTTCCTGATCCAATATAACATTGGCACCTAAATCTACCTTTTTATTGTGTTTGACTTTTTCATCTATTGTTATTTTACTGTCATGTAATCCATAATCCATATAGAAATCTTGTAAAGAACACTCTCCTGCCTGGTCACAGGTTGGACAGTCTACAGGGTGGTTGATGAGTTCAAGTTCAAGAATATTAGTACGCACTTTTTCTATATTGTCACCTTTTGAGCGTACCTCCATCCCTTTTTTTACTAAAGTGTCACAAGCGATTTGAGGACGTTTCTGTCCCACTATCTCTACCATACACATACGACAATTACCATCGGCACCCAAAGCTTCATGATAACAAAAATACGGTACTTTTATCTGCTCTTTGATAAGCAGATCGATAAGCAAAGAGCCCTCCTTTACTTCATAACTTTGATTATCAACAATAATTTCTATCATATCACTCATAGTGCTACCTCAAACTCATCTCTAAACCTTTTAATAAAGGAAACAATAACTGTTGAGACTGCCGGGGCAAAAACACAGATGGTCTTGCCATTCATAGTATCTGCTACTTCCAAAAGTTTGTCAATATCGGCTTTGTTTCCTCTACCATCAAGGATCTTTCCTACAAGTTTATCTACCCAGCCTGTACCCTCTCTACAAGGGGTACACTGCCCACATGACTCTTCATGGTAAAACTCCAAAATATTCTTCAATGCAGTGACCATACAGGTATCTTCATCCATCACTATCATGCCGCCTGTGCCAAGAGAGGAACCCACAGCATGTAGTGCTTCATAATCAAGTGTTAGATTTTCTACTTCTTTGGCTGTTAATACACCACAAGAGACACCACCGGGAATGAGTGCTTTGAGTTTTTTTCCATTTTTTATGCCACCACCATAGTGATTGATATATTCCATTATAGAGGTGCCAAATTCTGCCTCATAGACACCCGGTTTTTCAATATGACCAGAGAGTGCAAAAAGTAATGTACCCGGACTTTTTTGTGTACCATAAACTTTGTATGCCTCGGCTCCGTTCTGCACAATAAAAGGTACACTTGCTATGGTCTCTACATTGTTTACCAGTGTAGGATTACCAAAATACCACTCAGGCTCTTTTTGCTTGGGTTTGAGTCGTGGATGACCTCTTTTCCCCTCCATTGACTCAAGCAGTGAAGATTTCTCTCCACAAATATATGCACCGGCACCACGATGGATAGTAATATCACACTCTTTAAGTAACCCTGCCTCATAGGCTTCGTCAATAGCCAATTGTAAAATCTGCTGATACTGATAATACTCTCCGCGGATGTAAATGTAGGCATGTTTGGCTTTAATGGCATAGCAGGTAATCAAAATACCCTCTATAAGCAAATGTGGGTCTTTTGTAATGATCTGTCTGTCTTTAAAAGTGCCAGGTTCAGACTCATCACAATTGACGGCAAGAAAAGAAGGGTTGGTACTCCCTTGAGGCATCAGTTCCCATTTTGCTCCTGTAGGTGCTCCACCCCCACCTTTTCCCCGTAAATTCGAAACTCTAATGATTTTAACGATATCAGCAGGAGCATACTCTTTGAGTTTTTCCAGTGTTTTATACCCACCATGTGCACGTGAAACCTTTAAAGTATGACTGTTTTGGAGAGCAAATTTTCGAGAAACTATTTTACACTCTCTCATTTGAGCTCCTTTAAGACTTCATCTACTTTGTCTGGAGTTAAATTTTCATAGTTTACATCATCTATCTGCATCACAGGTGCAGTACCACAAGACCCAAGACACTCTACATGCACAATATTGACATCTTTTCCTTCAAGATGCTCCAATATCTCATCTGAGCCACAAAGTTTACAGGAGAGTGTTTTACATACCTGAACATTGAGCTTCTTTTGCGGTTCCAAATGAAACATTGTATAAAAAGTGGCTACTCTGTAGATCTCCATAGATGGTGTACCAATAACTCTGCTGATCTCATCAATAGCATCCAATGAGATATACCCCTCCTGATACTGAACCATCCACAGACAAGGCAAGGACAAAGCTTGTGGGCTTGGATATCTTGACTTGAGTACTTCTATCTTTTGCAAATTCTCTTTGCTAAAGTTAAAACTCATCGGTCCATCTCCCCTGCAATGATATTGAGTGATCCTAAAGTAAGTATGGCATCTGCCACCTGATAATTTTCTATGATCTTCGGATAGGCAGCAATATGATAAAAGCTAGGAGGCCTTACTTTGACTTTATAGGGTGTACCTTCTCCCTCAGAGACAATATAGAAACCAAGTTCTCCATTGGCTGCTTCAAACGCACCATAATGTTCTCCTTTGGGTACCTTTACACCATCAATGACCAGCTTAAACTGATTCATCATCCCCTCAATACCGCTGTAGACAGACGCTTTGTTCGGTAAGATAATACGCTTATCTGGTACATTGATAGCTCCATCAGGAATACGTTTCATTGCTTGCCTGATGATCTTCATACTTTCATTCATCTCTTCAAAACGTACCATCATTCTGTCATAAGTATCACCAACAGAGCCCACAACCATGTTAAAATCAAACGTATCATAATAGTAGTAAGTGTCAGAAAAACGCAGATCGTAAGCTACACCTGAAGCACGAAGGTTTGGTCCTGTAAAACCAAAGTCCAAAGCTTCTTTCGCAGAAACTGGAGAGATATTTTGTATGCGATCATTATATATTCTGTTATGGTTGACCATCTTAAGTGACTCGGTAATACCAAGATCTATTTTTTGTAAAACATTTTCCAGATCAGCCTCCCATCCTTCATAAAGATCATGTGCCATACCACCAATACGCATATAAGAGTTGGTTAGCCGCGCACCGGTCAACTTTGAAAGAAAGTCATAAGCATTGTTACGAGGGTTAAAAAGATACCAGTAGTTGGTCTGTCCTCCCATATCCAGCAGACCTGCGGCAAGACAGACCAAGTGGTCAATAACCCTAGAGAGTTCTGCCACAATAATACGAATAAAAATACCTCTGTCAGGCAAGGTAACCCCCAACATATCTTCAACTGTTTTGGCAAAGGCAATGTTGTTCATGAGTGCCGAACAGTAGTTAAGTCTGTCTGTATAAGGAATGATCTGATTGTAGTTATGGTTTTCGCAGGACTTTTCAAAACCACGATGCAAATAGCCAATCTCACTGGCTGCAGCTACAACCTCTTCGCCATCCAGTGCGACCATCGTTCGAATGGTCCCATGGCTGGCAGGATGAGAAGGACCTAAGTTAAGCAGCATTAATCCATCTTTTTGGGAGTCAAGATTTTTAGCTTTCAAGAGTGGTATGATCTCATCCATCATATCTTGGGAAACGGTACAGTATTGCCCTTTGGTGATCTCATAATCTTTTCGTAGAGGATGACCTACAAACTCATTGTGGTTCAACACTCTTTTTAGCATCTGATGTTCTTGAAAGAAAATACCGTACTGATCATAAACTTCACGCTCCGCAAAATCGGCAGAGGCAAATAAAGAAGTCACTGTTATCACACCTATTTTGGGGTCAACAACAGGTACTTTATAAAGACGCAGCAATTTAAAGTCTTTATGTCTAAGTACATACACCAGCTCAAAACGTGTCATAGGAGGATGAGATTTGTGCAGATTATCTATGGCTGTAATGTCTAAAAGTAAAAGATATCCCTGCTCTTTTGCTTTAGACAATGTCATAAGCAGTAGATCACTCTCTATGGTTATCATCTCTTTAGATGTCATCAAGTTTGCCTTTAAAGCCACTGTTGCGTACTTCAAATTTTGGCTCTCGTTTCAATTGTCTCTGTATATCTATGACCGCATCAAGGATGGCCTCAGGTCTAGGAGGACAACCGGCAACATATACATCAACTGGAACTATCTCATCTATCCCCTGGAGTGTGGTATAGTTGTCATAAAATCCTCCACTTGAAGCACAGGCACCTACAGCAATAACCCATTTGGGTTCAGGCATCTGATCATAGATCTGTTTGAGTATGGGTGCCTGCTTGTAAGAGACAGTACCTGCAACCACAAGCAAGTCGGCATGGCGAGGGGAGAAACGCAGTACCTCTGCCCCAAAACGAGAGATATCATAGCGACTTGCAGCAGTAGCCATAAACTCAATGGCACAACAAGCTGTACCAAAGACAAAAGGCCAAAGAGAAGCCTCTCTACCCCAATTGATCACTGCATCCATTTTTGTAGTGACTATGGCATCATCCAGAAGATAAGTGTTACTTACATCCATATTAACTCCATTTTAAAATACCGGATTTGTAAACATATATAAGTCCGGCAAGCAATAGACCTATAAATACAAACATTTCAATAAGCACGAACATACCTAGTTCACGAAGATTCAATGCCCATGGGAACATATAGAGTATCTCTACATCAAAAATAAGGAAAATAATCCCCACAAGAAAAAACTTGATATTAAAACTTTCGAAAGAGTCTTTATATACCAGTCTGATACCGCCTTCAACGGTCTCATTTTTACGAACGTTATCGGATTGGGCTCCAAGGTATTTGGTTAAATGAAAAAGAAGAGGCAATAGTATGACCAAAGCTGCTATCATGACGGAAGCTAAAACAAGAGATTCAGACATACATTCCCCTTTTATATGACTATAAGTTATTCTATTACTTATTTTCTTTATTGTCAATGGTTTTGCTCATGATTTCTTTCCAGTCTCGCGTAAAAAACTTTTGAATGACCGCGTTCTTATGTGGTATCTGACAATTTGAACAGTCAAGGTGAATGGCATTGTCACTCACAAAATCCTGACTCTCCTTGGCATTTATATCACATATACTATAGCGTGTACGTGTCCCCTCTTCTGCCAAACCATCATCTGAAAACCTAAAGTGATTACAGGCACAGAAGTAACAGTTAAGTACCTCCATCTCATGACATTTTTTATTCTCTGCATATAAGGGACAGAAGTCAGGATGTTTTTCTTTCATATTTTCAAATATAAAATACTCTATGGTCTCTTTATCACTCAAGTGTGTCAAGGTTTTCATAATAGTCTCATGTTTTACAGCATGGGACTCAAACCACTCCATATAGGTCATAGCAACTCCTTATAATCAGAGTATAACACAGTGCCATAAAACAAAAAGCACCATTTGGGTATAATCGCGTCAATACTATAAAAAATATATGGATAGATGATGAGCGAAACAACAGAAAAAAAAGCAAGTTACAACCCAAAAGAAGTAGAAGACAGCTACTATAAATTATGTGAAGATCGTGGTTATTTTGAGATAGACGGCAATAAGATGATCCAAGAAGAGGGAAAGAACTTCTCTATTATGATGCCTCCTCCAAATGTCACAGGTTCACTACATATCGGGCATGCCCTCACTTTTACCCTTCAAGACATCATTACACGCTATAAGCGTATGGACGGATTTAAAACACTTTGGCAACCGGGTACAGACCATGCAGGAATCGCTACACAGAACATCGTCGAAAAGCAACTTTTGGCTGAAGGCACAACCAAAGAGGAGCTTGGTCGGGAAAAGTTCCTGGAACGTGCATGGCTTCAAAAAGAAACATCTGGAGGAAATATCGTACATCAGATGAGAAAGCTTGGAGTAACCCCTGCATGGAAGCGTGAACGCTTTACTATGGATGAAGGTCTAAAAGAAGCGGTTAAAGAGGCTTTCGTTTCTCTTTTTAACGAAGGTCATATCACTCAAAATACCTATATGGTAAACTGGTGTACACACGATGGCGCTCTGAGTGATATTGAAGTAGAACACGAAGAGATCAATGGTAAATTCTATACTATGATCTACAAATTTGCGGATGGTTCAGGAGAACTTGAAGTAGCAACTACAAGACCGGAGACCTACTTTGGAGATACCGCCATCATGGTACACCCAGATGATGCACGTTATACTGATATTGTAGGCAAAGAGGTACTTTTACCACTTACAGACAGAACAATAAAAGTGATCACCGATGAACATGTAGACATGGATTTTGGTACCGGTGTAGTAAAGGTAACACCTGCCCATGACCAGAATGACTATGCGGTAGGCAAAAGACACAATCTTGACTTTATTAAAGTCTTTGATGAAAAAGGTATTTTAAATGAATATTGTGGAGAGTTTGCCGGCTTGGAGCGACTTGAAGCGCGTCCTGTCATTGTGAAAGCCCTTGAAAATGCAGGATACATTGTCAAAATAGAAGAACATGTACACCAAGTAGGTCACTGTTACCGTTGTAAGAATATTGTAGAGCCTTTCATCTCTACACAATGGTTCTTGAGTTCAGAGATGGCACAAAACTCCATAAACAAAACAAAAGAAGAGACCAATAAGAGAGCCAAAGAGGGAACAAGCCTCTTCCATCCTCCACACTGGATAAACTCTTACACAGCATGGATGGATGAACTTCGTCCTTGGTGTATCTCTCGTCAACTCTGGTGGGGACATAGAATTCCAGTCTTTACCTGTGATGCGTGTGGTCACCAGTGGGCCGACAAAGCAGATACACCGGAAGCCTGTCCAAAATGTGCTTCTAAAAAAATGACACAAGATCCTGATGTACTTGATACATGGTTCTCTTCTGCTCTTTGGGCTATGTCTCCACTTGGCTGGGGAAATAACGGAAAACTAAAAGAGCTCTATAATGATACAGATATGAAAGATTTCTATCCTAACTCTCTACTCATCACAGGGTTTGATATTATGTTCTTCTGGGTAGCACGTATGATGATGATGGGAGAACACTTCCAGGGAGAGCTTCCATTTAAAGATATTTATATGCATGCACTTGTACGTGATGAGCATGGGGCCAAAATGTCCAAGTCAAAAGGTAATGTTATTGACCCACTTGATATGGTTGAAGAGCACTCGGCTGATATCATTCGATTTACTTTGGCCTATTTGGCAGTACAGGGACGTGACATTAAACTAGGTGCAAAGAACCTGGAACAATTCAGAAACTTTACAAACAAACTTTACAATGCAACAAATTATCTGCAGTTGAATGTAGATACCTTCAAAGATTTGGATGAGATAGAGGTCGTTACACCACTTGGACGTTATATGCAGAGTCGATTAAGCCTTGCAGTTGAAAAAATACGTACATCTATAGAGTCCTATAAATTTGATGAAAGTGCCAAGACACTCTATAACTTTGTATGGAATGAATTTTGTGACTGGGGTATTGAGTACTCTAAAGCAGATAGAGAGAGTATTGTGGAACTGGGAGCTATCTTTAAAGAGACACTCAAAATGGTCTCACCATTCATGCCGTTCATCTCGGACCATCTCTACCACAAACTTTCAGGAACCACACTTGAAGAAGAAGAGTCATTAATGGTTAGAAACTTTCCTAAAGCCATTCAAAGAGATGAAAAGGCAGAGAAGATGTTTGCCATTATTGAAGAATCTATCACAGCACTTAGACGTGCCAAGGTCATCATAGATATGGGGAACTCAAAGATTGACAAAGCCTATATCAAAATAGATGAAAAATTGGCAGATAGCATCGACACTGAGATGGCTAAACCATTTATTGAAAAGTTAGGAAAAGTACTGAACATTGAGTTTGTAGAGGCTAAAGTGGCAGATTCTATTACTGATGTCTCTGACAATCTTGAAGTCTATCTGCCAACTGGAGAGATAGATATGAAACCGATCATTACAAAGCTTACACGTCAAAAAGAGAAACTTGAAAAAGAGATACAAAAACTCAACGGTATGTTGAATAATGAAAGATTTGTTGCCAATGCACCAGAAGCTGTCATCGCTGAGAACAAACAGGCCCTGGAAGATGCACAAAATAAAATGACAAAAGTCTCTAATGAACTTGAAGGGTTTGGTGTATAGATGCAAACAGAGATTAAAAAAGCCTACGATACCCTTCTTGCAAAAGACTACACAAAGGCATTTGCACTCTATGAAGATCTTGCAAAGCAGAAAGAGCCCACCTCATTTTATTACTTGGGTTTTTTATACTTTAGAGGTTTTGGTGTAGAGCAGGACTCAAAAAAAGCATTTGAGAACTACCTTGATGCTGCAACCAGAGAAGTACCTGTTGCCCAGTTTGAAGTGGCACTCATGTTAGAAAACGGTGAAGGGTGTGAACAGAATTTTTCAGAAGCTGCATTCTGGTATGAAGAGGCAGCAAAACGTGGGAACATTGACGCCTTTAATAACCTGGCAGCCATGTATAAAGAGGGTCGAGGTGTAGAGCAGGACTATAAAAAGGCCTATGTACTCTTCAAAAAAGCTGCTCTTGCAAACAATGCTTCTGCACAATTTAACCTGGGTGCACTCTATGACATGGGTTTAGGATGTGAGGAGAACAAAGAAAAAGCCATTGAATGGTGTAGAAAAGCCTCATTCCAAGGCCATCAAAAAGCCAAAGATATTATGATGAGAATGCAAAATGATGGACAAATAGTCTTTTGATTTATTACTCTTTTTAGACTAAAAACTTCTTAGTAAAGAGATCAGTTGGTACTGGTTTACTAAACAAAAACCCTTGATAGACCAGTGTCTCATCTATGGCAAGCAATAACTCTTTTTGCTTTTGATTCTCTATTCCTTCTACCACAAGATGGTAATGGAACTGTTTTCCAATATTTAAGATCGTCTCTACCAATACAACATCATCTGGGGAATTTTGAATATCTTTAATAAACTCCATATCTACTTTAAGCGTATCAAATGAAAGTTTTTTAAGATAAGAGAGTGAAGAGTAGCCAATACCAAAATCATCGATCGCACATTTTATTCCTTTTGCACGTAAAGTTGAGATGACATCTTGTGTATCTTTAAAGTTATCGATCAAGGAACGTTCTGTAATCTCTATAACTATGTCTGATGTATGCAGTCCATAAGTATGAAGCATTTGTAAAAATTCATCTACAAAGTGTTTCAATAAAAGCTGTTTAGCATTGATATTGATGGAAATGTATGCCAGTTTCCATAAATCATTGTTTTTTAGCATCTGTATATATTGACAGAGTTCTTCAAGAAGCCACCATGTAATATCTGAGATCTGTCCCGTTTCAATAGCTATAGGGATAAACTCTTCGGGAGAAAGGTACCCCATATGTGGGTGTTCCCAACGTAGGAGCACTTCTGCTGCATAGAGTGCATCATTTTGCATCTTGACAATGGGCTGAAGGTAGACTTTTAACTCGTTGTTCTGTGCAGCATAGAGTAGGTCATGTTGAAGTGTAAAAAGCTTCTTACGCTCTTTATCCAACTTGGTATCATAATAGGAGATTGTAGTGCCTACACTCTTTTTCGCCTGATACATAGCAATATCTGCATAACGTATGATCTCATCAATATTGCTACTGTTTGGTTGAATAATAACAACTCCCATACTTGTAGAGATAGAAAGTTTCATCTCATCGATATTAAAAGTGTCCACAAAAGCTTTCTTTATATTATCAATACATATTTTTGATTCATACTCGGCATCTTTGATGTTATCTGCCACAAATGGGGAAACAACAATAAATTCATCTCCACCAAAACGACTTACCAAACAAGAGTTATCTACAAATATTTGTAGTCGTTGAGAGATAGAAATCAGTAATTTGTCTCCTGCTTTATGTCCCAGTGAATCATTTATATGTTTAAATTTATTAAGATCCAGATAAATGAGCAGAGAATACATAGTTTTATGCTCTTCACTGGACATAAAGGTGTTAATATACTCTTTTAATCCTCTTCTGTTTAAGAGTGATGTCAGTGGGTCATGTAGGGCAAGATGATGTACCTCTTCAAGTGCTTTATGCTCTTTGGTTTTATTTTCAATAAGACAAATTCCCCCGACAATATCATTGTAGTAGTTATGTACAGGGAAACATTGTGCTTCGACCCAAAGATTATGCCCCTTTATCGATCTATAGGGACCTGAATATGTCTGAGGAGAAGACAAGGCTTTTTCCAAAGCATTTAAAGGTCTATTGTCGGGTAGTTCATATAAACTTTTTCCAATCATCTCTTCTTTTTTTAATGCAAATAAATCTAAAAATGCCTGATTACAATCAGTTACGATCAAATCCAGATCATAAGAGAAGATACCTATAGGTGCTTGCTCAAAGAAATAGTCCAAAGCTTCTTCTTTTTTAAGTAATTCAAGTTGTTCATTATGTATTTCCTCTTTTCTTTTTTCCAATTCCTTATTTTGTTTGTAGGTATTGATAATAATAATGATCTGTGCAATATAATAGATCAAGAGTAAGATAGATAAGATCGTATGCATATCATTTTTCACAAAAAGAAGTGAAGCAATCAAAGGGATAATAATAATAGATATATATCCAATAACAATACGGATATCAGGGAAAAGAGAGGACATGGCACCACCGGACATACCTATCAGTGTGGCAACCACAAAAATCTGCTCTACCTCTGAGAGGTAAAACATACCGAAACTACCTATCAACGCAAACATAGTCGCAGTTGTGAATGCCAGAAAAACAAAAATTTTATACCAGGTCAAAATAGCAAATTTATGTGGATTTTTCTGCTCTACATATGCTAGATATATTCGAAATATTGAGAGTACAACAATGATACTTTCCCATATTATAATTGAATCAGAAAGTGAATCATAAAGACTATAACTTAAAAGCAAAGAAAAAATCAAAACAGCTACTATACTCTTTTTGGAAAGACCATACAGACGTGTTACCATGGACTCATCAATATGCTTATAGTGAAATATATTCGATAATGCTTTAAGATAATTCATAAAACATTATACATAAAGTTCTCTTTATTGTTATATTAAACTATAGTTCTGATCCTGTCTTTATAATATCAAGTCCAAAGCGATCACGTAACTTTTGTATCTCTTTACTCAAATCTTTATGGTTCATATCTTCTTCTATATCAAGTAAAGAAAGGGTTTTTATCTGCTGTTGAGTAAAGTTGGAAACACTTAGTGAAATCTTGACAGCACTTTTTTCAGGGTGTACTATTTCATCATACATATCAAAAAGTATTTTTTTAAACAGTGTCTCAGAAAAGAGCCTGTGTACTGTTTCTGTTTTTTTTACTTTGACACCATATTCATAATTTATCTTCAAATAATACGTAGTTGGATTGACTTCAATTGCCATAACCATATAGACGATATGACGTGCCATGATCATAATGCGCCTTTTTATTTCACTACTCTGTTCAATGGCATCAAAAGTACGTGAAATACCTATGGATTTTCGTTCTCCCCTACTTTGAATACCTTCGTTGTCTGTGCCTGTAGCTCTATGATAAAGTTGTATTCCCGGTTTTTTCCATGTATATAAAAGAGATTTATGCCGTTTTAACTCTCCTAATGTGGAGATATAATACTTTCCTAAACGTTCCTGAAAACCTTTTCCAATACCGGGAAATGCTTTAATGGGAATATCTTCAATATAGCTGTCAATATCTTTAACCTCAAACACACCTAAAGGTTTAGCAGATTCAGTAGCAAGTTTTGCTATCCATTTTGAGTGTGATATGCCTATAGATACTGGAATATCAAATTTTTCAAGCAACTCATTTTGCAATGACTTTGCAAAATCATAGACATCATCCTCCTCTATCCATCCGCTGAGATCTCCAAAAAACTCATCGATACTGTATTGTTCAACTTTGGGGATCTTTGACTGGACAAAAACGTGTATTTGATGAGAAAGTTTATGGTAGAGGGTATAGTGAGAAGGTACTACAACCATATGAGGGCAGAGTTGTAGAGCCTGTGCTATAGGCATAGCTGTTTTAACACCATATTTCCTGGCTTCATAGCTTGCTGTCGTAATAATACCCCGTATTTTTCGATGCCCCTCTATAGTATCTACAAAATAGGACTCAAAACTCTTTTTCTTATCGGAGTAAAATACCGGTGTCACAAAGGCACCACTGTTCTCATTCATCAACCGTATATTGGTACGTTTTTTATTGAATATCTCAAGGTTACTTCGACTTCCCACGGCCATGGGTATATGTTTGAGAGTAGGGTCGACAGAACGTTCTGCAGAAGCAAAAAAACTATCAATATCTATATGAAGAAACATACCCTACACCTTTTTTATTCTACTATAATGTAAAAAAAGGCATAGTCACTATAATCTGTCAAATTGTCATACTATTGTATGAGATAGTTCACACCAAAATCTACTCTTTTTAGATCGCCAATTCTAATCACTAAACACCATTACCTTTATACGTATACTTTTTAGGGAAATTCATAATGTATAATTGAAGCGACAAATAAGGAAATCATATTAAAAACAAGGAAGTTATATGAAAAATCGCTCCAATTAAGGAAAGGACGATTGTTGGGAGTAAACAAGGAAGTTTACAAACAAGGAGTAAAACAAACTCTCAACATCGTTTTGAAAGATTAACTTCTTTCTTAATAGAAAGTATAAAGGATGAAAAACAACGGTTGGAAAATAAAAGATTAACAGTTAAATAACTAATGTCTCAAAAGTCTGTCTACACGTATCATAGAGATAGATAGATAGAAATGTAAATATTTTTTAATTTTTGCGCCTTCCAAATTTAAGGAAGAAAGAATGTCTACATGTTTTGGACAAGGAGTAAACACTGTCTTGGAAGGTGCAGTTAAAGTATAATAAAGAAGTATGTAGTAAATGTGAACCAGTCAAAAAAAATAAACTTCTGATAGTTGTTAAAAATTATTGGATATATTATTCTGTAGTATTGGTGGCGGACGAGGAGGGATTCGAATACTTCAAGAAATCTACTAAAGCCCTATATATAGGCATTTAAATCAAATAAAAGTTAGTTGTTGGCAAACAAAATACTACATATTTGGCAGACTCTGCCAAATAAAAAAATTATAAAATAAATTATAATCGTATTTATTATATAAATTATGATATAGTTAGATGATGTATTTATTATATGCATCAATAAAAAAATTAAAGGATTAACTATGTTAATACAAAGTGCTATTAAAAAAGCAAAAGAACAGGAAGCTGAAAAAGTGGCAATTAGTCTTAAAGTATCATCTGATATTAAAATGAAACTTCAAAAAATTGCTGATGACAGTAATGTTTCACTAAATAATCTTTGTGCCTCTATTTTAGAGAGTGTACTTGACGGTGAATTAGATGAACAAGGAACTATGAAATTGGTGGAAGAGCTAACACTTGCTAAAAAGTCTCTTGACAGTATTAGAGAAACGATTGCAAAGGGTGTAGATGTAGTTGATGCTACGAATGGTGTAAGATATGATTTGACTATTGAAGAGGAAATTATGTCTGTAAAAGTTAATGCAATTACTGCAGAACTTAAAAGAAGAGGTGCAAAATGACAGTAACAATTGAAGGAAAAATGTTCGGTGGTTATCTAAAGCCAGACTTTACCAGTAAAGAGACTGGAGAGGTAACCAAAGGTAAATTTGTGGTGCAACTTATGGTTGAGCAGAAACTCAAAAATGATGAGATTAAAAATGAGTTGCTAGATGTAAGTGTGCCTACGGAGATTATTTCAAAGTATAAAGGCAAAGAAGGTCAAGTAGTGCAAATCAAATGTAACTATATGTCTAAAGAAAAAGTCACGTTCTATGGAGTTGTATAGTTATATTGTAGAAATATTGATAATGTTGATAGTTGTTGTAACAAGTACATGGACGGATTAGGCAAACTTGCGATAGCAAGGCAAACTAAACGTAGACAAACGATAGTGCGTCAGGTACGTTATTAGAATTAGAGTTTAGAGAGTGCTTTGGCGAGTCTCCCTAAACCCCTATTACCACGGAGGTAACAAAATGAATTATAGCCAAAAAACACAAAACAAAGCCAAAGAGATACAGCATCTATCCGATGCTTTTTATGAAGTTAAAACAACATTGCAAGTTTTAACAGTATTAAATATGGATGCAATAGGTAATAATTTAGGTCACAGTATTCAAAAAGTAGTTTATCAAGCAATAGAAGAACTTGATGCTATTGAATGCAAAGTAGCTACTGATTATGTCGAAAAGGACTAATCATGCAAGAAAAGAAAACAGATAAGAGCAATTTGCGTTATGAGGACGACCGCTTCAGGGAGGACGCTACTAGCAAACATGCTCTTAGAGGAGGTTTTACCTCCTCCTTGACTACTTATAAAGAAGTTGTGTACAACTTCGCAGAATATCAGAAAGATTATGCACAAATCCAAAGCAACATTAATCGCATTGCGTTTAAAAGACAAATTTGGAATAATCATTCAGAAAAAAAGATAATCTACTACGGTCTAACAAAAAAACAGTTAGACGTAAACGAAACTAAACTCATGCTACAAAGAAGATTTTTAAATCTCTCTGTCTTGTATGACAAACAAACTAGCAATATGATACCTCTTAGAGATTTAATCATCTCTGCTAATCATTCTCCACACAGATATTACTCTGAGGTACAAAACAGAGTAAACACACTTACTGGTGAAGCAGAACGTAAAGGGCTC
Source organism: Sulfurovum sp. (assembly GCA_027081115.1). Lineage (GTDB taxonomy): Bacteria > Campylobacterota > Campylobacteria > Campylobacterales > Sulfurovaceae > Sulfurovum. The sequence goes on along the minus strand of JALWLD010000035.1, from coordinate 58,245 downwards.
GTACCCATCTTTATGACTATCACACTTCCTAGTGAATATCACCCATTTATGCTGCGTAATAAAAAGTTAGTCATTAACCCTAAGTTTGATGGTACACCACCAAGGGAAGCGGTGAAAGCACTCACAAAACGCTTTGCACGTCTTAGGAACGATAGAGCCTTACGTGACATTGAAAAAGACAATCGTATGTATTTTAGAGTGAATGAGCCACATCAAAGTGGTACACCACATACACATATACTTTACTATGTACCAAAAGACAGCATAAAGCGTGTTATCTCTGCATTTAGAAGATTATTCCCTCAAAAAGGTAACGACATACAAAGTAATTTGCGTAATGCTGTTGCATATGTAATGAAGTACATTAACAAAACACTTCCAAAGTCCAAGAGTGACAAGCTAAGTAAAAAAGATAGATACCTCAATGCATGGTACTCACATCATCGTGTTACACGTTTTAGCAGTAGCCGAACACTTGCCCCTCTCTATCTTTACAGATTACTACATCATAGATATTCATTAAGAGCATTAACAAAGCTTCGCAAAGATGGACGATTAAGAGTATTTAGCCCAGTAGATGATCTTAACAAGATTGTAGAGATATTTGAGGGTGAAGAGTTAATCTATATGAAGAACGATAACTATACTTTAGAAAAGCATAGAGGTGCTGCATGATATTTGATGAGATTAATAATAAACTTGATGAGATCCTAAAGATACATGATGCTTTACCAAAATGGATACCGCTTACAAAACAGTATGCAACTGAATGTGGATACAAATCTATAGATGGTTTACGTAAATGGTGTTATAACAATATCAATCCTGATAACTTTAAAAAGATTGGTAAAGGTTGGTATATCCATATATCTGTTATTCATAGAGTAAAGAGAAAGCTAGTATAATGAAAATGCCAACAGCTAACGGAAGGAAACTAACGTGGCTAAAGTAACAGTAAATAACTACAATATCATCATACTTGATGGTACAGTAGATGGTAAAAGACATAGACTAACAACTGGTAAAAAAGCAGATAAGCGTCTATTGGCATGGTATAAAAGACATATAGATACCGAGTTCTTTAAATTATATGAGCATAAATTTGGTGCAGCACAAAAAGAGTCACCTACTTTTCGAGAGTATGGCTTGATTGTTTTGGAGATTACGAAAAATAATCGTAATGCCTTCACACAAAAAGAAGAAACTCAAAGATTTAATAGATTATGCAAGACTTTTGGTGATATGAAACTCGCTGAAATAAAAGCCTCGCATGTAACAAAGTGGCAAAATGATTGTGGACTTGCACCTAAAACAGTTAGGAACTATAGGTCAATCTTCAATCTCATTTTAGAAATGGCTCACTATGATGAGATTATAACTAAAAACCCTCTAAAGTTTGTAAAGCCTCCTAAAAAGGTCTATAAAGAAGTATATGTCTTTAGTAAAGAAGATATGAAGCTTTTAGTAGAAAAAAGTGAAGGACAGTTTAGAAATATACTTATGTTTAATTTCTTTGCTGGATTAAGAGGTAGCGAACTCATAGCATTGCGGTGGAATGATATTGACTTTGACTCTGAAACAATTAGAATAGCTACACGTATACGTGATGGCATAGAAGATGTGACAAAATCCAAAAGAGTAAGAATTATAGATATGCTTCCACAAGCTAAAAAAGCTTTAAAAAAGCAAAGACTTCTTACTGGACTAAAAAATAATTATGTTTTTGTGACTCAACATGGAAAATCATACAATACACCAGATGTTTTAACAGTTTTGTTAAAAAAACATTGTATTGAATGTGGAATAAAAGTTGGAACAATGCATACAATAAGAAAATCTTGTAATACTTTACTTAAACAGTATGGCATGCCTCAAGATTGGATATTGGATCAACTAGGTCATGTTGAAGATGGTGTCAATCGTGAACATTACACAGGAAAAATAAAGCCTGATTTATCAAAAATTGGCAGAGTTTTGGCAGAGTTAAAAATTGGATAGCTTAGAATGATGCTATATAGGGGGTTATTGGTGGCGGACGAGGAGGGATTCGAACCCTCGGTAAGCTTGCGCCTACACGCCCTTAGCAGGGGCGCGGATTCAGCCAACTCTCCCACTCGTCCAGGTTGGCTGAAATTATAATGGATTTGCCTTAAACTAAAGCTTAAAAAACGGGACTTTACTGTATGATTTTAAAAAATAATGAGGAATAGATAGAATGTTTCAAAAATATGCTCCACTTATTGTTCTGGCACTGTTTGCTGCAGGTGTTTACTTTATGCTGCAAGGTATGCAAGGTGCCATGGATATGGCAGACCATAAGAAAGTAAAGGCAAAGCAGGAAGAGAATAGATAAACATATCTACAATGTAGATATTACTTTCAATATCTTTTCTACTTTTGCTTTAGGGTCTTGGTCTTTATAAATAGGTCTTCCCACTACAGGGTAATCCACACCCTCTTTTGCTGCCAGTTCCAATGTTGCCACACGCTGCTGATCTCCAGCATCTTCACCAAATGGGCGAATTCCCGGACAAAGTGTTAAAAATGTATCAGAAGTAGCATGCTTAATTGCCCTGCTCTCAAAGGTGGAACAGACCACACCATCCAAACCATTCTCATAAGACATCTTTGCGAATTGTTCTGCTTTTTCATCAATACTTTTTTCATAAACAGCCTGAAAGTTTGATTCATCAAAAGAGGTTAAAGCCGTAACAGCCAAGACCAAAGGACGATTATTATAAGTCGAGAGTCGTTCCATCACTGTTTTCATAGCTACAGCACCTGCTGAAGCATGTATATTAAACATACTGACACCCAGTTTGGCTATCTCTTCTGCTGCATCTGCCATAGTGTTAGGAATATCATAAAGTTTCAAATCTAAAAAGATCTTAAAGTCAGGATTGATCTCTTTGAGTGCTTCTATAAAAGATTTGCCGTCACGGATGTAAGTACGGAAACCTACTTTCATCCAGACGTCATAACTTTTAAGTGATGTGGCAAGCGCTAAATTTTCTTCAGCAGACGGTAGATCGAGTGCTACACATAGTTCCATAGTGAATACCTCTTAGTAATTAGTGGTATAATAATAACCTAATTTTAATATATAAGGACTAAACACACATGTTTGGAAAAAAGACAAAAAGATATGACATCCCTCAAGATGTAATGGAAACATACCAATACGCTAAATTTAATACATCAAAAGGTACGATCTGGGCAAAACTATACCCGGATGATGCACCCAACACAGTAGCAAACTTTGCACACCTGGCAAAAGAAGGTTTCTATAACAATCTAAAATTCCACAGAGTGATCCCCGGATTTATGGCACAAGGTGGCTGTCCTCACTCAGGACCATCCGGTAACCCTGCAATGGCTGGAACTGGTGGGCCAGACTGGGCAATTGACTGTGAAACGGACACAAGTACAGAACCACATAGAAGAGGAACTCTCTCTATGGCACACGCTGGACCAAACACAGGTGGAAGCCAGTTCTTCATTACTTTTGTCCCAACACCACACCTAGATGGAGTTCACACAGTATTTGGTGCTATTGAAGAAGATGATACAGAGAGCTTTATGGTACTTGATAATATTGAACAGAATGATGATATTGAGTCTATTGAAGTAGTAGCTTCTAAGGCATAATTCCATAGAGTGCGGTTGTCACCGCACTTTTATGGATATTTATTTCAAGGTACGGTGGCAACCGCACCCTACAAAGGACAAATATGTTTGGATTCTATCGTGTCGCATCAGCAGTCAATAAAACCATCGTAGGCAACCCTACAAAAAATGCTGAAGAAGTTTTAACACTTATCAAAGAAGCTCACGCTAAAGAGGTTTCTGTCATTGTATTTCCAGAGCTTACGCTTACAGGATACACTGCCAGTGACCTCCTTCTTAATCAGACACTTATTGCTTCACAAGATGAAGCCTTGATGTATATAATAAAAAATATAGAAAACATAAATACTATTGCTATTGTCGGTATAGCCATACTTGAAGCTGACAGGCTCTATAACTGTGCAGTAGTCATCCAAAATGGAAAAATACTTGGGGTCGTACCAAAATCTTATCTACCAAACAAAAAAGAATTCTATGAAAAACGTCAGTTTAACAGTGGTCGTGACATTGTCAGAACAACAACTGAACTACTTGGAGAGGAAATACCTTTCGGAGTTGACCTGCTCTTTACAGACAAAGCCGATATGACTTTTGGGGTAGAGATCTGCGAAGACCTCTGGGCAGTCACTCCTCCAAGCAACCATATGGCTAGTAATGGGGCAAACCTTATCTTTAATCTAAGTGCAAGTAATGAACTCATAGGTAAGCATGAGTACCGTGAAGAGTTGGTTCGTACACAGAGTGGACGTTGTATGTCTGCGTATGTCTATAGCTCAGCTGGGGTAGGTGAGAGTACAACTGACACAGTCTTTGGAGGGCATACCATCATCAGCGAATATGGCTCTACTTTGGTTCAAAATAAGCGTTTTCAACTGACAAGCCATATGATAACTGCTGACGTAGACCTAGAGCGTTTAAGATGGCTTAGACTTAATGAGTCGAGCTATGGTGATGCTAGACGTAAAAAGACTAAAGTTATCAAAGTAGATGCGCTACAAAACATAAGTAAAATAGAACGCACCATCAACCCTAACCCTTTTGTACCCTCTCGTTACGCAGATAAAAAACACAGATGTGACGAAATAGTCCATATCCAAGCACACGGACTCATAAAACGTATGAGCCATGCACACATCAAAAAAGCTCTCATAGGGATAAGCGGTGGACTTGACTCTACCCTTGCCCTCCTTTCTACCTATAAAGCCTTTGAAATAATGGACTGGAATGTAAAAAATATTATTGCTGTGACGATGCCAGGCTTTGGAACAACCACTAGAACCAAGTCCAATGCCATAAAACTTTGCGAAACATTGGGTGTGACACTTAAGGAGATAAATATTACGGATATCTCACTTAAAGAGTTTGAAGCTATTGAGCATAACAAGCAGGAACACTCTGTAACCTATGAAAATGTACAGGCACGTGCTAGAACTTCCATACTGATGAATATGGCAAACAAAGAAGCTGGACTGGTTATAGGAACAGGAGATTTGAGTGAAATAGCCCTGGGGTGGTCTACATACAATGGTGATCATATGTCTATGTATGCGCTTAACTCCGGTATACCAAAGACACTTATCAAATATGTTATTGAGTATTATAAATCAAATAAAGCCATTGCAGAGATCATAGATGATATTCTGGACACACCAATAAGCCCTGAGCTACTTCCTCATACCAATGATGAAATTATGCAGGAAACAGAGGAGATTGTAGGACCTTATGAGTTACATGATTTCTTTTTATACCACTTTATCAAGTATGGAGCAAAACCATCCAAGATTTTACACTTGGCAACAATGGCATTTGATGTAAAATATGATAAAAAGACTATAAAGAAGTGGTTAAAACTCTTTTTAAAACGTTTCTTTACACAACAGTTTAAGCGTAGTTGTATGCCAGATGGACCAAAAGTGGGTACCATCTCACTCTCTCCCCGAGCAGACTGGAAGATGCCAAGTGATGCAGATGTAGAAATTTGGCTCAAAGAACTTGAATAAAAAAGGAAAACAATAAAATGGCTAAAAAAGAAGACCACATTGCACTCTTTATAGACTGTGACAATATATCACATAAGGCAATAGAAGGTATTATTAACGAACTCAGTAAATACGGTATCGTCAATATACGTCAGGCTTACGGGAACTGGACCAAAGACAATTTGAAGAATTGGGAAGATAAACTCCTTGAGTTTGCCATTAAACCTATTCAACAGTTTGACTATTCTCGAAACAAAAATGCAACCGATATACTTATGACCATTGATGCCATAGACTTACTGCATACCAAGGACATCGATGCTTTTGCATTTGCCACCTCTGACTCTGACTTTACTCCGGTGGTCATGCGTGTACAGGCTGAAGGTATTAAAGTCTTTGGTTTTGGAGAGAAAAAAACACCTAAGCCTTTCATGGCAGCATGTTCACAATTTATTTTTACTGAAAAACTAATGCATACTGCCATCAAAGACAATGACGAAGAGATAGTAGAAGCTACACCTTTACGTAAAAGCTCCAAAGAGATGAGACAAGACACATGGCTTGTTAATGTACTTAGAAATGCTGTAGATCAGACTATGGATGAATATGGCTGGGCAAACCTTGCAGACATAGGTACCTACATCAACAATTCAACCTCTTTTTCTCCCATCAACTTTGGATACAAGAAACTAAGTAATCTCATAAAAGAGATAGATCTGTTTGATATAGAGTTTGATAAAAACAGCAAACAAATGCGCATTAAGGATAAACGTTTAAGAGGCTAAGTCCTCTGGGTTTGATACTTTTTTCTTTTTCTTCTCTTTTGGCTCAGGTTCTATAAATTCCCCTTTGATTAGTCCTGCTTCATGTAGAAACTGTGAAGGTTTATAGTCTATTTTCTTGACTCTGTCAAATTTTGCCAAAGAGAGGTAGAGCTTATCCATCGCGCGGGTTACAGCAACATAAAAGAGTCTACGTTCTTCTTCTATACTACTCATCATCTTTCTATTTGGGAAACGGCCATCAACGAGATCAACAACAAAAACTTCAGGGAATTCAAGACCTTTACTCGCATGTACAGTAAGAAGATTTACACCTTCTCCCTCACTTAACTCTCCTCCACCCAAAACCATGGCATTGACAAAACGTCTTAACTCTTTATATTGACCCGACAGTTCTAAAAGAAGTTTTGCCTTACGCTCTATACGCTCTTTGGAGAGTTTCTTTTTCTCTTCATCTAACTCTCCGGACTTCAAGCGTCCTCTTTGTGTTGAGAGCATCTCTACAATACCCCCATAAAGATTTGAGCGTATCATTGTTTTTAAGATCTCTGCAGGATTTTGCATGGGTCTTACTGCACTCATTAGTACATGGAAGTCTTTAAAGAACTTTACACCGTCTTGTATGATTTTTGGGTGTTTAAGCAAAGGATGTCCATAAATATTTTGATGCAGATCCAAATGTTTAAAACGGGCTGCTGAGCCAATTTCATGATCATCATCAAAAAGGCCAAGTTGTGTATTCTTATTGGGATTTAACTTTGGCAGGTCATGTACTTGAGGGTACAAAACACCCTGCATAAAACTGCCATTCCCAAAATGCAAAAAACATTGAAAAAACTCTTTGGAAAGTGCAGAGCCTACCCCTGAAGCATACTCAAAAACATGAATAAAGGCCATCATATCTTTAGGATTGACCATCAAAGAGAGAAGATCAAGCAAAAATTTAATCTCTTTTGCATCAAAAAAGCTGGTACCCCCTTTACGCTTACAAGGGATGCCCACTTCACGTAGACATGCTTCTATACCATCCGCAGAAGAGTTGTTTCTAAAAATAACCGCAATCTGATCATTGGGGACATGGGTATGTTTAATATTGTCTGCAATGGATTTGTACTGTTCAAATAGATCATTATACATCAACAGACGAGGAGGATGTGTTTTTCCATGTCTCCCGACTTCAAGCTTTTTAGGATAAATACGTTCATTTCTCTCAATAACACGGTTTGCCAAAGAGAGTATGGGAGCAGTAGAACGATAGTTAGTCTTTAGCGTAAAAACTTCTGCATCAGGGTAACGTTTTGAATAGGTTGCAATATTCTCAATATTTGCTCCATTAAAAGCATAAATACTCTGATCATAATCACCTACACAAAACAGAGAACGAGGTTTAAGTGTATCAATAAGTGCCCCTTGAAGTGTATTGGTATCTTGATACTCATCTACTAAAACTTCTTCATAATGAATGGTATGCTCTTCCAAGTGACTTTTCATACGTAAAAGCAGATCATTGAATGAGGCAAAACCATATTCGATTTTCTCTTGTTCAAACTCTCTGGCAATGTCCATATAAGCATCCATAAGTACTTCATGGTCAGGATATTTTTCTAAAAACCATACATCAAATCCCTCTAAAGAAGCATTTTGATAGAGTGAATACATCTCATAAAGGTATGTAGCTGAAAAAGGAGATACAGAAAGATTCATACGCTCAAAATTACGTTTTTCATAAATACTTCGAAAAAGTGTTTTAAGCTCAGAAGGCTGCTTTAGTGCAAGATTTGGATGGAGTTCTTTAAGCCATCGATAGGAAACTGCATGAAATGTGCCTGATTCAATCTTTGAGACTATCTTTTTGGGAAAGTAACGTAGAAGTCTGGCTATCATCTCTCCAGCAGCTTTATTGGTAAATGTAAGTAGTAATATTTTAGAAGGTTCTACTCCTGATTGTAAAAGATGCGCTATACGTCCTACGATTGTAGAAGTTTTACCTGTACCCGCAGAAGCGATAATAAGATTATGTCCAAGAGGTGCAGTAGCAGCAGCAAGCTGCTCTGCATTTAGTGCGGTTAATGGCAATTAGATATGCCCAATAATGTAGTAAGTGTTTTTCCCATCCACTTTTTGTAAGTGAAGTTTATATTTATCTGCCCAGTGTAGCACAAGCGCATTAAAAGCAGAAAGATTATCTGCGTTACTGTCTTCATCACACTTGATCTTCAAATGATTTTCAGAATTAGACATCGCAATAAAGCCTTTTTCTACAGCCAATGCATCATTGAATGAAGGAATATGTTGGGAGAATTTATCAAAATCTTTAGTATTCTCAATAATGTTGTTCATTTGCTCTAAAGTTTGTTCATTTCTTGTGTATCCAAGTTGCGCCAAAAGTGCTTCGGGGGTAAGATCAAGATGCATATATTGTCCTGTATAAGTTTAAAATTTTAGAAGTCGATTGTAACAAATGTTTTATTAGGTAAAGGCGTAATGGGAGCAAGGAAAACAAGAAGTTTTCCCATAATATATAGCGTAAGTTTTAAAAGAGTGTCGTAGAGGGTACTTCTACCCTTTCAATAAGATCTTTATAGTGTTCAACATTTTGAAAAGCTTTTTCATAACGCCAGCGTAAAACAAATTCAATGATTTCATTTTTCAATCCTACATCCAATGTTTCAGCTTTTCCAAAATAACCCAAAGAAATGTTTTTAGCTTTTTTCTTTCCGTTTTTATCTGGTTCATAGGTAATGGCAATAATCTGGATATATTTCCCCTCACGTACTTCCCCAAAATCTTCTTCTTTGAGACCAATACCCGAAAGGTTCATTGCTTTATAGATAAAGATATTGTCAAAATCCGGAGACTTTTCAAAAATCTTTAATTTTTCATATAGCTCTTTTACTCTTTTGCTATTGTTAGCACGTACACTTTCAAAACTGTCTCTGTTCTTATCTGCTTTAACGGGTTTTACTACAGTTTTTACAATAGGCTTTTCAACACTTACCTTTGGTTCTTCAGATGCAGTTACAGAGCTACTCTCTTTTTCTTCTAACTTCTCTTCTAAACGACTGGTAAGTGCCCTGAGTTTATCTAAACTACTTGACATTCGAGTCACCCCTTTTTTTTATACATAAAATATTTAATTCATAGTAAAAATATGGCAACCTGGCGATCTCAAAGGAGCTGAGACCCATGGCTTTCCGTCCCTGCTTCACAACAGGTTTGGCATATATTAGATAATATTGATTCACATATTAACTAACATTAACTAACATTAACTTTAAATTATAGTGATTAATATTAATTTTTTCTATTTTTTAATGTAAAAAGCCATTATGTATAATATTATTTAATATATGCAACCCTGTCCTTACTTCTACTTAATCAATCTTTAGATAAAATCTGTCTATATATTAAAAGAGGGAAGAAACGTATGGATTATTTGGAAATAACCGGTGGGAAAAAATTGAGTGGAACTGTAACGATCTCTGGTGCGAAGAATGCAGCACTGCCAATTATCGCAGCAACAATATTAAGTGATAAACCTGTCACCTTGACAAACCTGCCTAATGTAGTCGATATACGTACCCTTCTTAAACTTTTAACCATGTTAGGTGGCAAGGTAGATCATGAAAATACGGTTGCCCTTATCGATAACGGTTCTATCACTTCAACCAAAGCAGTCTATGAGATTGTTTCTCAAATGAGAGCTTCTATTTTGGTACTAGGTCCCCTACTTGCAAGATTTGGAGAGTGTGAAGTCTCTTTGCCTGGTGGATGTGCCATAGGACAACGGCCCATTGACCTACACCTCAAAGCTCTCGAAGCTATGGGTGCAAAAATAGAAATAAAAAGTGGATACGTACATGCCATGGCACCAAATGGTCTGATAGGGACAAGAATTATTTTTGACAAGATTACTGTAGGGGGTACAGAAAATATTGTAATGGCGGCTGCCCTGGCAAAAGGGACTACAACCATCATCAATGCAGCAAAAGAGCCGGAAATTGTACAACTTTGTGAAATGATCGCAAGTGCAGGTGTCAAAATAGAAGGTATCGGTAGCAGTGAGCTTACCATAGAAGGTACTGATGGTAAGGCACTTGAGTTTAAAAATGTAGAGATTATACCGGACCGTATTGAAGCAGGAACCTACCTGTGTGCCGGAGCTATTACAGACTCAACCATCACTCTTGATAAAGTAAATCCCAATCACATTAGAGCCTCTATAGATAAATTGGAATCTATGGGATGTAGTTTTAACATTAAAGAAGAGAGTATTACCATTTACCCGGCAGAGAAACTTAAACCTGTAAACCTAATAACTATTGAATACCCTGGCTTCCCTACCGATATGCAAGCACAGTTTATGGCAGTTGCAGCAAGAGCAGAAGGTGAAAGCATTATTGAAGAGCGCCTTTTTGAAAACCGTTTTATGCATGTGAGTGAACTGAACCGTCTGGGTGCAGATATATGGTTAAAAGGAAGTATCGCTGCAGTCAAAGGTGTAGAAGCATTTAATGCAGCAGATGTAATGGCTACAGACCTGCGAGCCTCATCTGCTTTGGTACTTGCAGCACTGGTAGCAGAAGGCACTACAAATATAAGACGTATTTATCATTTGGATCGTGGCTATGATAACCTTGAAGGAAAATTAACTGCACTCGGTGCAGATATTAGAAGAAAGAAAGAGGCTTAAGCTCTTTACTCTATGTGTTCTACTGCTTTAGAGACTGAAAGGTTCACTCCTGAAGCTGATTTAACTGCTGCAGGTTTGACTTTCTTGCTTCTCCCCTCTCCTATAAACAGTGGTACAGCAAAAGCACGAGATCCTTTCCCCTCTATGCGGACCATCAACCTAACATAATAAACACCATCAGCCTCAGCAGTCAAATGTAATATAATAGGATATGTTTTCTTCTTTGTAGTTAAATCAAATGATATTTTCTTTTTCATGGTCTCAGTAGCACGTATTGCAGGATCAAGTTTAAATGAAACATCCATACGGCCCTTTGCTACAGAAGTTATTAGATCTATCTTTACTTCACTGCTTTCTCCACTCTCAACATTCTGACTAGTGAAGTGTATATCTACAGGGGCACCTGGTTTGGCATATTCCCCAACACTACTTCCTTGTGTTACTTTCTGTTCTACTGCATGTAAAAAGATATTTGAGCCTAACAATAATAGTGTAGAGGTAATACAAAGTTTTTTAAATTTATTCATTTTTTATCCTTCTTAATTTACAGAGACAGAGAAACATGCACCGGATGTTCCTGCATAATCATATACATCCAACAAATAACTTGCTGTTTGTAAATTTAGGCTCACCTGTTCCTGGTCACTCGTAGCATTTTCTCCTACATAGACAAGTGTATGACTAGATACATCATGAAGATAAAAATCAGGATCTGTAGCACCTGCTGCATTACTCTTCTGCACAGATATTGTATGTGTAGCGGTATCATTGACATTAAAACGTATATATTTCCTGTTTCCTAATTTATTATAACTACCATAGGTATATGTTGGACAAAAAGTGAGTGATGATCCTAAAGTCAGATCAACATACAAAGGTGTCTCTTCTGCCAAATTACTTCGGCCATTTCCATAAATATCGGTAATCGTCGCAATATTTTCACTTGCTACAATGTTTTCTATAGCAGTAACCTCTGTAGGATTTTCATCTTTCATATAGGTAATAAAGCTAAACAGTGATGTAAAAACAGAAGTATTTTTTTGTGCACCTGTAAAGACTTGGTGTATGGGACCAAAGCCAAGGCTCAATATGTCATCTCCATCATTTGTACTGTCAAATAAGTCATACACAATACGTTGGATAGAACCTTCACTGTACCAGCCAGGGTTCGTTTGAACTTCTGTTTCCATATTGAAATTAAATCCATCGTTCTGTCGAAGTCCAAAGGTGTCAAAATAAACCGGATGGTCCAGTGCTATAGCAGAGAAAGCATTTCCCCAACCTTCCCCAAAAGCTACACGTATATCTAACCTGTCCCCATCACTGTGCGATCCACCTACACTGTCTGAACGAGAAAAAGTATCTTCATAATAGTGTGCCCACTCATGTGCAATGACATGATCATCATACTCATCGGTATCTGAATCTTCATCTCCCAGGATGAAGAGATTCTGATTTGTATAGTAACTTGTACCAATGTCTCCATTTGCAGGATCACCAGAGGCTGCTTTATTATTAATAGACCAATTTACCTGAAGTGGCTCAAAAACAGCATTACTTTCTGCGCTCAAGATCTTTTCCATAGATCGATAGACAGAATCCAGCATGGCAAAAGGTGCTGCTGTACGTTCAGATGTATAACTACTTATTCCCCAACCGGAATCAGCACGAAGATCACGTGTACTGTCACTGGTTCCGGAAGTTGCATAGCTTCCTTCCATCACATAAAGTGCATCACTGTTTGTATTATCTACCACTTTAACATCCCAAATTACAGTATCACTTCGAAGCATTTGTGCCCGAACTCTTATTTTTATCGTAGTATTCTGGGGAACATCCAATGTATAATTTCCGTTATTATCAGTTACTGTAGAGACAAGTGTATTGTTACTCCCATCTACAGCTTCTACTACTACATAAGGGGTAGGTTCAGCACTTGTAGCCCCATAATTCAGACCAACATAATTACTGTTTGAAGGGACACGGTCATAGGTAACTTTACCTGAAACAGTAACCGTAGTTATCTGGCTATTGGGAGTTACGTCAATATTGACTGCTACAGCTTGAGAATCTACCTTTCCATCATTAACTACATATGTTAAGCTATCGGTACCAACATAGTTTGTACCTGGTGTATACGTTAAATTGGGGGCTATACCACTTAATGTACCAAAAATTGGGTTGGTAACAACATGATATGTGAGGGCATCACCATCTGCATCCGTACCTGATAAAGTAAAGCTAACACTTGAACCACTAGCCACTGTCACAGATTTTTCATCTGCCACAGGTTCAGTATTGGATTCAGTGGAAGGTATGACAGACAATGTACTTGTCGGTAATGACTCCTCAGAAACGGTTGCTCCTGAATCTACATCTGATGTACCGCCTCCACCACAACCATTCAATAATAGCACTGCTGTTACTAAAGATATTGTAAAAATTTTATATTTCATAACTCTCCGATTTATATATTGCATTTATTTTAGCGAGATATAACTAAAAAATATATAAAAGCCTTATCCGCTTATACTTCATTACTTCCACGAAGTACATCTAGCACATTGGTCGCATAACACCCTTTTGGCAAAACAAAGCTCAATTCATAGTGGGCTTTTTCCTCTACATAATTTTTCTTGACTTCTGTAACTTGTATCCAGGCATAACGTCTGGTGCCATTAAGATGCATCTCTTGAGCAAAAGGTGTTTCTATTACTCCAGCCACACCTTGTGCCAACTTGGTTTTCTTTCCAGACAAAAGTCCCGCAGGTGCAATATCTTTTTCTGTAAAACGTTTGGCTTCTTCTTCTAAATTCTCTACATTGAAGAGTCTTCCGTAAGGATAGTGCATCATGACGTCCCCTTCTACAACTTTAAAGAAGTTTGATTGTTCTTTTGTACCAGTAAGAGAGCCTGCAGGAAGGCCCATGAGCTGTTCTGTCTGGGTTTCACTAAACTTTTCAAGTAGATGATTCAACTCCATACGTTTCGAGAGCCAGCCATTAAAGAGGTAAGACTGGTAAGACCCCATCAAAAACTCTTTGGTTTTTCTATCACGAATTTTGAGCTTGCCTTCAATGAGTTTTTTACCATCTTCCCAATTATTTCCATCGGTACCAAAACGCTGATTACCAAAATAGTTCGGTACTCCATTGTTTTTTATCCATTTAAGTACAGAGTCAAGTTTATCTTTCTGTACCCCAAGTACTTTTTTAAGACGTATATTGAAACGATTCCCTTTTAAGTGCCCTACACGTATTTTATTGTTATGTCTGACTGTTTCTAAAATTTTAATTTTGTCATGTGAAAAAGCTTTAAGTTTCTCCTCATGTATTGCCATCACTGATATGTACTGTATGGTCATGGCGTGTTTGTCTTTGAGACCGGCATAGCCCATATCTCTTCGACGAATACCCACATGGTTAGAGATGGCATCGAGCATCTCCCAAGTCGTCATCTCTTTTTTACGTACTTTCAGTACAAGGTGTTCCCCCTGCCCTGTAAATTCGTACAATGGTATCTCTTCTACGGTAAAATCACGGGGAGAAGAGTTGAAAACAAAGTCATTTTTAACATTTAAGGGGTAAATTAGTTTCATAAGAATCTTTCAGTTTTATATCTTGATATTTTAGCTGAAAGCTTATTAAAGACATTGTTTATCTTAACTATGTATAATCGCAAAGTATATGAAGCATAAGCAAAGGCATTTACTTTGAAATTTGAAAACAAAACACTTCTCATATTTGACTTGGATGGTACACTCATCAACTCTGCTTTGGACTTGGCACTGGCTGTCAACTACATGTTAAAATCTTTAGAAAAAGAAACATTTGAAGAAGAGATCATCCACGGATGGGTAGGCAATGGTGCCTTAACTCTTGTAAAACGTGCACTAAGCGGCAGTAGAATCGTCAACGATATGCTAGATAAAGCCTTTGTAGAAAAAGCACTCATAATATTTCTAGACTATTATGAAAAAAATCTCTGTAATGCTACAGTAGCATATCCACATGTTATTTCTACGCTTAAAAGCCTAAAAGAGAACTACACACTAGCGATCGTTACTAACAAACCGTTTGCTTTTGTAGAGCCTATTCTCAAAGGCTTAGAAATGGACAACCTTTTTGAATGTATCCTGGGTGGGGACTCACTTAAGAAGAAAAAACCAGACCCACTACCACTTTTACACGTATGTGAAACACTCAATGTACCTATGAACAACACACTTATGATAGGTGACTCCAAAAATGATATTTTAGCTGCAAATGCATGTGGTATGGATTCTGTAGGTGTAACATACGGATATAATTATGGAGAAGATATTGCTCTACATAAGCCGACAGTCATCATTCATGACTTTTCAGAACTATTGGGATATGTATAAAAATGGAAAAGAATAAAGTAAACCTAGGAGTTGTCGGTGGTGGTGTAGCAGGTGCAAGTGCTGCACTCTACTTTGCAGACCTTGGTTTGAATGTCACACTTTTTGAAAAAGAGACTTCCCTTGTAAACGGTCCTCCTTTTTGTCATTTGCATGCAGGAGGAAATCTCTACCGTGAGATCTCCGATGCACAATGTCTGAAGTTGCTCAAACAATCTATTGATTTTTTACGCTTTTATCCTTTTATTATAGACTATCGGCCTACTGTTATAGCACTGCCAACTACAGATCCCAGTACACCTGATGCACTCTTTCCTCGTTTAAACTTGCTTACCAAGGAGTATGAGTTGCTTATCCAGGCGGATCCATACAACAAAGTTTTAGGCAGAAGCGGTGAATACTTTAAATGTTATAGTAAAGAAGAACTTCTTGCGCTAAAAGAAAAAGATCTTGTACAAACACCCCAAACATCCGATGAGTGGATGATACCCGTAGCTAAAAACATGGATTTTGGAAAAGTACAGTTCCCACTTATCTTGGTACAAGAGTATGGTCTTAACCTTTTTCGTTTGGCTTCAGGACTCACACTTGCACTAGAGAAGATCTCAAATCTTACCCTCCATACACATACTGTAGTAAGTAATATACAAAAGAATTGTCACAGCGGTAAATGGCAACTTACCTATGTTAAAGAAGATAGAACAGAAGAATCACAGTTTGATTATCTTATTAATGCAGCAGGCTTCAGAGCAGGAAAGATAGATGATCTTGTAGGTGTATCATGTAAAAGTATGGTGGAATTCAAAGCCGCTTATATCTCCAAATGGGAAAATAGCACTGATACACTTTGGCCAGAGGTTATCTTTCATGGAGAACGAGGAACACCACGCGGTATGGGACAGTTTACCCCCTATCCCGGAGGTTATTTTCAGCTTCATGGAATGACTAAAGATATTACACTCTATGAAGATGGTCTGGTAGCCAACTCACAAGTAAGTTGCCAACCACACTTAAAACAAAATTTTATGGAAAAAATAGAGAAATCCTGGAGTAAAGAAGAGACTATACAACGTACTACGTCTGCAATCAAACACCTTGCACAGTTTATTCCTCCTTTTAAAGAAGCCACAGTTGGGTCAAAACCTCTTTTTGGTGCACAACAGATACCAGGAGATGATCCTACACTCCGTGTAGCAGAAGTCTCTTTCCCCACAGAACAATATGCACGTTGTGAAATTGTAAAAGTCTCTTCTACTCTTGATATGCTTGATGCTATTACAGAACAGCTTATTGGACTTGGGTATTTGAATGAAACTGCAAGAGGGAAACGAGAGATAAAGGCACTTCAGAACTTAATGGATAGTACTATAACTGATTATGGGGAAAAACTTTGTAAAGAACGTGATTACCCTACTTTATTGGCACATAGAAGTGTAGCTGATACCTAATAGTCTAAAACTATAAAAAGTGATGACTCCGGCAAGGGAAACGCTCTTCATTTTGGACTACTTCTGCAAACACTGTCAGTGGTAAGTTTAAAGAGTCTGCTGCCTCTTTTACACTCTCCAAATCCTCTTTTTTAAACCCTATGAGCATTTCATACTCTTCTCCTGAAAAGCCTATATCATCGTTGATATTTTTCAATATCTTAAATCCATATTTATTAATATCTAGAAGTTTGTTCGTATCGCAATAGAGTCCATCTGAAATATCCATTCCAACCTGTAAAAAAGGTCTTGCTTTTTCAATAAAATCAGCCCTTAAAATCGGTTCAAAAAAACGTGAATTTATATCAATTTTTTTACCTTCAAAAAGTTTAGAAAGGTCACGTTTACTTTCTCCCAACAAACCGGTAAATGCAAGTAGATTGCCCTCTTCCAGACCTTGACGTAAAAGTGGGGTATTACTCTTGGAGACGATCGTAATGGAAATATGAAGTTTGTCTCCTCCTACCGTATCTCCGCCAATGATCTCACAGCCATACTCCTTTGCCGTACTTTCCATACTTTGAGTAAGCTGGTCTATATCTTGATTTGTCAACTCTGAAGGTAAGGCAACAGTCACAAGTGCATATTGGGGTTTTGCATTCATTGCTATAGCGTCAGAAAGATTTATGAGCATTGCTTTACGTCCTATTTGTGCCATAGACATCCATTCACGCTTAAAATGTACATCTTCAAAAAAGGCATCCATACTGTAAAGTGTATTGCCAATGACAGCAGCATCATCGCCTATGTATTTAGAACTTAGTTTAGAAATAAGATAATGCTCTTTATCCATAAAAATCCTCTTTAAGGTAAAAAACCTTCTATAAAATTGGCAAAATTGTAACATACTTTAAACATTTTTTGGTTTGTATACTCGATACAATAGTAATTGGCAATATAAAAAGATATAATCAATGAAATTATCATGCAAGCATTTACAGTGTAATGCAAATGCCATATACAAGGATACACATGCAACATACTTTAGAAGTAAGAGCATTCTTTTTTAATGCGAAGACAGACTACCTGCCATATTACAAAAACTTTTCCATGACACTCAATGCTGGTGACAAGGTTCAAACCATACTTGCAAACATCCAGGCGGCCAATGAAAATTTTGCCTACCCTGATGAAAAATTGATATTTAAGATCAATGACCTGCTTGTCACAGCAGAAGAAACCGTTGGGGCCGTAGTAGAGAAACTGGGTATGGATCTTCAGATAGACCCTGCTCTTTCCTACCGTTCAAACCACTGTCTGATTATGGATGACAGTGACTTTATGAAAAGATTTGACCTGCTTGCTGCATATGCCAGTGATGAAGACAAAGTGTACTATGAGTCACTTTATGCACAGCACTACGCTTCTGAAACCTTTAAGTTCTCTCATGATTATATAGGCGATGCAGTACTCCTTCTTGCACATAGAATGATAGAGAACGGTTCAGAACATACAGAGGCTATCCTTGAGGCTATCTCTGATCCCTATGATGGTTTAGCTGCCTGTGAGTACGAAAATAATCTCTTTAATGAAATTGATTGTACACAAGAGATAGAAGCACTCAATACTATGGTATATCCTCCTGCAAAAAGAAACCCGTTACTTGAAAATCCATTTATGGACAAAATGAGTGAAATGACAGAGAAGTTTTCTAAAAAAGCTCTCTACAGTTTTGAAAAAACCTCTATTGAAGGTGTCAATGTTGCCTGTTATGCTGGCGATAGCGGACTTAGCCAAGAAATAGAAACAAACATAACACAAAATGGTGGTAACGTCATCTCATTCTCTCGTGCAAACAAACTTGCCGGTACTTCACTCCTTGGAAAGCAAGATAACCTTGCCTTTTTGAAAGCAGCTACGACACTTCTTGATGCTTTAGATACAGGTGCAGAACTTTTAGTCGTTGCAAAAGAATCAGACTTTGAGATGTTCAATAAAAATTTTGCTTCCCTTCAAAAGCGTATCGGTAGAGAAATACCACTTCCACTAATCTCAAAGTCTGCATTCAATGCACTATGTAACGCTGAAGAAGTTGCATAAAAAAATAGATTTGATTAGATAGATTTATCTCTCTCATAAGTAGATATTTTCTTCTCCCTTTTTAGGGGGAAGCTTCGTAACGAGCCCTTCTTTACTCCCCTTATTTAGCCTTCATTAATCAAGTTGAAATTAAACTGAAGATATAATATATGCACTTTAACAAAAGGATAAAAATATCATGAATAACTCTTCAGATGTTAAAATCTACGAATATGACGCAGTGATTGTCGGTTCAGGTTTGGCTGGTTTGGCGGCAGCCAAAGAGCTGACTGAAGCGGGGAAGAGAACTGCTGTTATTACAAAGCTCCACCCACTCAGATCTCACTCAGGTGCTGCACAAGGTGGTATCAATGCTGCCCTTGGTGCAGAAGATTCAACAGAACTTCATGAGTTCGACACAGTAAAGGGTTCAGACTACCTGGCAGATCAGGACTGCGTGGAGCTCATGTGTACAAAAGCACCAGAGACAATCCGTTGGGCAGAAAGAATGGGATGTGTATTTTCAAGAGATGAAGAGGGAGATATTGCTATCCGTCCTTTTGGTGGGCAATCTAAGCCACGCGCTTGTTATGCAAAAGACAGGACTGGACTGGCACTACTTCAGGCGATCTATGAACAGGCATTTCGTGCCGGTGTTGAAATTTTCGATGAGTGGTATGCTGCTGATCTTATCTACAAAGACGGTAAAGTTTCCGGTGTAGCAGCTTATGACATTAGAAACTCTGAACCTGCAATCTTCAATGCGAAGGTAACGATGTTTGCAACTGGTGGACATGGTAGAGCATACAGATTTAACTCTAATGCACATGCCAATACAGGAGATTCACTCTCTATTGTTGCACGTCACGGTCTTCCACTCGAAGATATGGAATTTGTACAGTTCCATCCAAGTGGACTTGGTGGCTCAGGAGTACTCATCTCTGAAGCAGCACGTGGTGAAGGAGGCAGACTCTTTAATTCAGAAGGTGAAAGATTTATGACCAAGTATGCACCAAATGCTATGGAGCTTGCTTCTCGTGATGTTGTAAGCCGAGCTATTATGGAAGAGGTACGTCAAGGTAGAGGTGTAGGCAAAGATGGTCAGTCTGTCAATATTGACCTCACACACCTGGACCCAGAGATCATTCTGACACGTTTGCCAGAACTTCGTGAACTTGCTATTGCATTCCAAGGGCAAGATATGCTTAAAGAGCCTATCCACATTTCTGCTACGGCACACTATTCTATGGGTGGTATTCCAACCAATATCAACTGTCAGGTACGTAAGAGCCCTACAGAGATGGTAGAAGGTTTCTACGCTGCGGGTGAGTGTTCTTGTGTATCTGTACACGGGGCAAACAGACTCGGAGCCAATTCAGTGCTTGAAGCCCTACTTTTTGGACGTCATGCAGGAGAAAACATGGTAAAAGAGCTTGATAACGGTATTGAGCTTAGAAAAGCATCTGTTGAAGATGCTAAAACCATGCTAGAAGAGATGAGTAGACTTAAGACTTCAAACGGTATGGAAACTGTACCGAAACTGAGAGAGGAACTTCAAGTAGGGATGACCGCAGACGCTGGTGTATTTAGAACAAAAGAATCTCTTGAGAGACAAATTAAACTCATTGATGAACTTTTAGAGAGATTTAAAAATATTCGTATTGATGACAAGTCAAATACGTTTAACACAGACCTCCAAGAAGCTATTGAACTTGGACACATGTTAGAGTTTTCAAAGTTTATCGTAGTAGGTGCACTCAACAGAGAAGAGAGCCGTGGTGGACACTATAGAGAAGACTTTCCTACTCGTGATGATGAGAAGTTCTTGAAACATACTTACGCCTATATGGATAAAGATTTCAACATTTCACTTGAGTGGGGAGATGTTGTACTTGGTAAGTTTGAGCCTAAAGAAAGAACATATTAAGGAGGTCATGATGAATAACGATACTAGAAAAGTAACTATAAAAGCATTCAGATTCAATGCTGAGACTGACTACCTTCCATACTATAAACAGTACGAAATGGAAGTAGGAAAAGATGAGTTGATCCTTGACCTTATGAACAAAATAAAGTGGGAACATGATGGTTCATTCTCTTACAGACGTTCTTGCCGTCACGGTATTTGTGGTGCCTGTGCCATTAAAGTCAACGGAAAAGCAACACTTGCCTGTAAACAAAATGCTATGGAGCTTCTTGACCTTTTTGATAATGAACTTGTCTTTGAACCTTCAAGCAAAAAACGTGTAGTTAAAGATATGATCATCGACAAAAAAGATTTCTGGGACAAACATGCAGCAGTAACTCCTTTTGTCGTTGCAGATGTAGACCCAAGACCTGAGCATGAAACAAAACAAAGTATCGCAGAGTTTGACAAGTTCTTGGACTCAGACCTTTGTATCCAATGTGGTGCCTGTCACTACTCTTGTCCTGCGCTTGAAGTCAACCCTGACTATCTTGGGCCTGCAGCACTCAATGCTGCGTACAGGTTTACAGTAGATACAAGAGACAATGCCGGCACAGAAAGACTTGAATTGACTTCTCAGCCTGGTGTAGGTGTTTGGGACTGTGTAAAGTGTTTTGAATGTGCAGAAGCCTGTCCAAAAGAGATCAACCCAATTGAGAAGATCACCAAACTTCACAACATGCAGTTTGAACAGGGAGTTGCCGTCTCCAATGTGGCAACACGTCACGCTGAAGGTTTTGTAAGAAGCATTAGAAAACACGGTTTCCTTGATGAAGCAGATATTGTAGTCTATTCAGAAGGCTACTTAGGTATGTACAAACACCTAAAAACTGCTGTAAAGATGATGAAAGCCGGTAAGATACACTGGCAGGATGGCATACCGTTTATTGACAATATGCCAAAGATAAAAAATCTTGACGAAGTCCAGAAACTCATTGATATTTCAATGACAAACAAGCTGTAAGGAGAAAAGATGAGCAAATTACATTACGCACTGTTTACAGGTTGTACAGCAAAACAATCTACACCGGAACTACTTTCATCTACACTTGCAGTAGCTGAAAAACTTGGTATTGAAATTACTATACTTGAAGAGGCATCATGCTGTGGTGCTTCCCATCTTCAGGACTTTGATGAATTCCTGGCGCATGTACTGAATGCCAGAAACATCTGTTATGCAGAAAAGCTTGGTCTTACCATGATCACTATCTGTAACACCTGCCAGCTGAACTCTGCCATGACTAAACATGCATTAGATACAGACCCAGAACTTAAAGCACGTGTCAATGAAAAACTGGCAGAAGTGGGACTTGAGTACAAAGGTACCTCTGAGATCAAGCATTTCCTCTATACACTCATCGATGAGTATGGACTTGAAAATATCAAAGATAAAGTCACTGTACCACTTTCACACTTGAATATTGCACCATTCTATGGATGTCATAACATTAGACCATCTGAGTTACACCACGGAAGTAACAATGGAGAAAATCCATACAACCCTACTTCACTTGACCAACTCATTGATGCACTTGAGGGTCACCCTGTAGACTATGACCATAAAAACAAATGTTGTGGTTTTCACGTAGAACTTCAGGCTAACCATACCTCTGAACTTCTTACGGGAAATGCTCTTTTAGATGCCATTGACAACAATGCAGATATGATGGTCACACCATGCCCACTCTGTCACCTAAAAATGGATACCTATCAGGATGATGTAGCCAAAGTAATGAACAGAGATGTAGAACTTCCAGTACTACATATGCCTCAGATGGTTGCACTTGCACTTGGATGTACAGAAAAAGAGATTGGTCTTAATTTCCACGTTCAAAAAGCAACACATTTACAGGTTGAAGCAAGCGCATAGTTTTCTACTCTTTTTTCTCCCTTATCGTAAGGGAGAAAATATATACTCTATAATTAATCTATCATACAAAATTCAATGCAGAATATGAAGATATATGTAAACAACACTAATGGGGTAAGAGATACGCTTTTCGATGTTGAACAAGGTGAGAATTTCAGCACACTGCTGTTACCACTCTTGCAAGATAACCCTTTTAGATTCAGCCATAACGGTTAAATAAGACTAAAATTATCCTATTTAATTTTATTTATGCTATAATGACTTTACAAAAATTAAATAAAAGGATTTAACATGCCAAAAATAAACAAATACGTAGATATCTCAGAAGTAGATAGAGAAGCGAAAAAAGACCTTATTGACAGACACTCACCATTCATTACTTGTGCTGACACAGCAACTGCGGGAGAGCCATTTGAAGTAACAGTTAAAATGGGTAACGAATATACTCACCCTGATGATTTTGACCACTACATCGAGTCAGTCACTCTTTTCAACGGTGAAACTAAACTAGCACAAGCTACTTACATCCCAGGAACACTTGGAAATGTAAAAGCACATAACACAACTACATTTACAATCATCCCAACAGGAAAAAAATTGAAGCTTGTTGCACATGGTTACTGTACAAAACACGGTATCTGGGAAGGTACTGAAGTTGAAGTAACAGTTAACTAACTTCAAAGTAAATGCCTTCTGGCATTTACATCTAGTACCCCCCTCTTTTACTCTTCTACATTATTTAGAACTTTTTGTTCTTCCCATATCTGTTTTACATAATCTTCACACTTTTGTTTTACTTTAGCACTTGAATTTTCAATAGAATAGTCATGTTTACTCAGACACTCTTTCATTTTCTTTGGAAGATAATACTTTTCAAACTTTTCTACCTGATCTTCTCTATACGCTTTTCTTTTTGTTGTAGAAACCATTAAAATACCTATAACTATGATAAGAATAAGTATTAAGAGAAAGATCTTTTTCTTTTCCATAGTTACAGACATGTCCTATTGTACATCAAGCATAGAGTTTATTTTTGCCAATTGTTTGCCATCTTCATCTGCTATAACTTTTTTATGAAGTTCTGTGATAGCTTTTCTAAGGACATTGGTTATATCATCGCCTGTTAGCTTTGTAATTGTTTCAATTTGTTCTATCTGCTCTGCCGTAAATGTAATTGTCATCTGCGTTGGTCCATTTGCCATACTGACTCCTTATTTTTAATATAAACATCATTTTATCATAGGAAATCGCAAAGAATGTTAATCAACAATAACAAAACTGTTTAAAACTTAAATAGAGTCAAATACTACCAATCTGTTCCTTCTTCCGGCCCAAAATCATTGTCCTCAAATTTTTCTTGTTTACATCCATACGTTTTTGATGCGCAATATTGTTTGTATACAATCGCAGCCGAGACAATAAGAAGTGCCAAAAAAATAAATATTAGTAATGCTTTATTCATACTATAACTATAGCAAAATATTTTTAGATATAATTAACATATTATTTATCAAGGAGTAAAAATGGAAGAAATTTTGGCATATATTATGCTGCATAAAATTGAAACACTACTGA
Organism: Sulfurovum sp.; assembly: GCA_027081115.1. GTDB lineage: Bacteria > Campylobacterota > Campylobacteria > Campylobacterales > Sulfurovaceae > Sulfurovum. The sequence goes on along the minus strand of JALWLD010000035.1, from coordinate 33,866 downwards.
TTGCTTTTGCAATAATTATTTTGGCATTTGTTATTACACATTGGCAGGAAGTAAAATTTTGGTGGTTAAATTTGACCTATAACTTTCCATTTATCGGGAAAACATCTAGATTAGCAAAAGATATAGAAGGGTTTGATGAAAACCACAAATGGTTCTATTCAGAAGAGAGACTCTGTAGAGACTACTATAATTTTTATGAGAAAGTAGACAAAGATTCTGAATCTTTTGATGAAGCAAAAGCCTATTTGCATGCAGCTGGAGAGCTTGGACGTAAACCAACACCGACTTTCATCTGGGTTATGATCTTTATACTTGTAGTAGTTGAAGCCTTTGGTTTTGCCTATGTATTGGCAGGATTTACCATTCCTGGTGCTTCAGAGGCAACACAGCAAAAAGGTGCAGTAGGTGTCGCAATGATGCTTGCAATTTTATTGGTTTGGCTGACACATATGACAGGACAGGAACTTCATAAAAACACTCTTATCAAAAAAATCAGACGTTGGTATAAAAATGACAATGCAGGTGGCTCAAACTGGAGAGACCTGAAACCTGATGAACAACTCATTACTATCGACAATACCTTTGATGATGAAAAATCACCAAATTATATTCGAATGCTTAACAGAATTGATGTCAATGATAAAGTCAAAACAACCTATACTAAAACAATACTGACAATCATCTTTATTATTGCAGTGGCTGTAGGAGCTACATATATTAGAGATCAGGTATTGAAACAAGAGATTGCTTCTTCACATGAGAATGCCGTAAATATTTTTAATGATGATGCTTCTCCTTTTGCTAGTGCAGATGCTTCAAGCGATGAAGATATTGGTGCACTCTTTGGAGATACATCCGCAGAAGATGTAAAAGAAGATCTTGGTGCACTTTTTGGCGGAGAAACACTCAACAGTGAAAAACCTGATTCTAACAATAACTCAATTATTGATGAGACAAACCTCAAAGGTGGTGAGGCTACCTTCCTTATATTAGGTCTCATGTTTGTATTTATACAGATATTGGGTATCTTCTTTGGTATGCACTGGGACTTTGCCGGACGTGAGTCAAAAGAGGCCTATGAATGTCTCAAAGGCTTTAGTACGAAGAAGGCATTCCTTGCGTATTATGAGAGAATGAAAACGCATATCGCACGAACAGCACAAAGACAGTTACAAAAGTTACAACATGCTATGAATATCATCAATGATAACTCCGGTACAGATGCAGAGACAACAGCCCTGTTGAGAAATAACAAAGACAGAACGTTTCAGCAATACCTTACCTTTGAGGACAAATAGATGAGAAAAATACTTTTAACACTGTTTGCACTCTCAGCACTGCTTGTTGCAAGAAATGATGTACCAAGCTGCTATAAAGCTTTAAAGATGAACAATCCCAACCCTGGCAGTGAAAAGGAGCTATTCATTTTAATAGACCAGACTACACCTATAGATAAAAACATGATGATCTATACCTATAAAAATATGATGAAGTTCGTTAAGAATGGCTATGCGATTACCATTGCTTCTTTCTCTTCCAATGCAAATGGTAAATATACTGACGTTGCTTACTCTGGTAAACTTGAAGTTCTTCTTCCAGATGATGCAAAACATGATATTGCCAAGAAATCACTACGTAAATATGAAGGCTGTATGAATGGTCAATATAAATTTGCAAAGAAAAAAGCAACAAAAGCATTGGTTCATACACTCAAAGGTGCCAATAAAAAACTTCCTCACTCTGACATCATCAAATCACTAGATGATATTTCAGATCATATTATTAAACCCTCATCTGCCAAAGAGAAAGTGGTACTGTTAGTTTCAGATATGATTGAACACTCTTCCATTACTTCATTTTACTCAAAAGGTTCCCTCAAAAAAGTCAACACTAAAGCTGAATTGTCTAAAGTGAAAAAAGGCAACTATCTTACAAACTTTGCCGGAGCAAGAGTTTATGTCATTGGTACAGGGATGGTAGGAAAGAATAGCTATAGAGACTCTAAAACACTTAAAGCACTAACTGACTTCTGGACAGCATACTTTCAAGCCAGCAATGCTAGACTTAAAGCCATAGGAACACCTATGCTTTTGGAGGATGTAGAGTAATACTGCATCCACACCATATGTCTATACATAAAAGGATTATTTTATGAAAAAATCATTTCTCTTCCCTTTTCTACTCTCTGTTTCTTTACTGTTTATCTCTTGTGGCGGAGGTAGTGGAACAAGTGTCGTCAATGAAACCCAAATTTTCTCCTCAAGTGAAAAGGCGTTTGTAAATGATCTCTTTCATACAGAATATCTCTGGTTTGACGAAGTGATTGACATCGATTATTCTATATATGAAACACCTCAATTGCTTATAGATGCACTCAAAGTTTCACAAGACCTTTGGAGCTTCTCTATGACAGCACAGGAGTATGATGACTATATCAATCAAACAACTGCCGGTTTTGGGTTTAGATACCAGGAAGATTTTACTATCATGCAGGTTCTTATTGAATCACCTGCATATTATAAACTCTATCGGGGTGATAAGATCTTACTGATAAATGGTGAACCTGTGACTCATGATAATCTCTCTGCTGCAAGTCAAAATCTCAATATTGCAACAACTTTTAGGGTAGATCGTCAAGGTATACAAGAAGACATTGTAGTAACACCAAGAGAATATACCTTTAAAGTCACAGAAGGTAAGATACTTTCAGGGAATATAGGTTATCTCCGCTATGACTCTTTTACCAGTACTTCCGTTGCTGAATTTGAAGCTGAATTTAGTAAATTTGGCGGTATAACAGATATTATTATTGACCTACGCTATAACGGTGGAGGTTCTGTAGATGTAGCAAGTATCTTGCTTGATAATTTAGTAAGAAACCATGTAGGACAGAGACAAGTTTATCTGGACTGGAATATCAACTATAAAAGTCTTAACTCCACCTATTATTTTGATGAAGATGAACCTAATGACCTTAATATGCAGCGTGTTATCTTTTTAGTCACTCAAAATTCTGCTTCTGCTTCCGAACTTGTCATCTCTGCATTAATGCCATACCTTGGTAATGCAAATGTTGTTACCATCGGTGATTATACCCATGGGAAACCTGTCGGTATGAGTGGTAGAACATATGGAGATAATTACTACTTTCTTATTAACTTCTATATTAAAAACAATGATGGTATAAGTACGGATCTTACGGGTATACCACCAACCTGTCAAGCAGCGGATGACCTGACACATTTAATGGGTGATCCTCAAGAGACCATGTTGGCAACAGCATTATCATACATTGCAAATGGTTACACATGCCCTTAAGAGCATAGAGGCTATAATGCCTCTATGAAAAACCTCAAAAATGCCCTCCTTCTAAAACAACTTTATCTACTTAAACAGTTAGGATATAACTATACTTCAGTCACAGCATTTAAAGAAGATGAACCTGACTTAACACTGCCAAATACACTTGAAAAACTTCGTAAACAGTCACGAGAGTGTCACCTCTGTGATTTAAGTAAAAGTCGTACCCAAGTAGTATTTGGAGAGGGAAATGAAGATGCAGAAATCATGTTTGTAGGAGAAGCACCTGGTATGAGTGAAGACAGCTCAGGTAAACCTTTTATAGGTAAATCTGGAGATATGCTCACAAAAATGATAGAAAATGTATTGTTAATACCAAGAACAGAAACCTATATTACCAATATCGTAAAATGTAGACCTGCAAACAATGCTGAACCCAGTCCCTCAGAGGCACACAGTTGTCATCCCTACTTACTGAAGCAAATAGAGCTAATCAAGCCTAAAATCATTGTAGCATTGGGTGCTACAGCCTACCATTATTTAAGTGGAGATGATTCTCCAATATCAAAAGTACGTGGTAATATACAAGAACAACATAGATATAAACTCATGCCTACGTACCATCCAAGCTATCTACTTAGAAATCCCTCTGCAAAAAAAGATGTTTTGGAAGATCTAAAAATAGTAAAAGGGTTGATGTAAAAGGTACGTAAGTATCAGGTTGATACTCACGTAGGATTGACGCTTAGCAGGTTGCGCAGTTTACCATTGCTTCAATTTTTGCAACAATAGAAGGATCTTCAAGTGTAGAGATATCTTGAGTAATCTTCTCACCTTTGGCAATAGATCTCAAAATACGTCTCATAATCTTACCAGATCTTGTTTTTGGAAGATCCGGAACAAAGATCATATCATCACAGAGTGCAATGTTTCCGATCTCTTGCTTAATAACAGTATTGATTGCTTTGACTTCTTCAACTTCGTCAGCAAAACCTTCAGCACTCTTAAGTACTACATAAGCGAAGATACCTTCACCTTTAAGCTCATGCGGCTTACCCACAACAGCAACAGCAGCAACATTGTCATGCTTCTTGATAGCAGCTTCAACTTCTGCCGTTCCCATTCTGTGGCCTGATACATTGATAACATCATCTGTTCTACCGGTAATGGTAATGTATCCATCTCCACTGTAAACAGCACCGTCTCCTGTAAAGTATACCGGTTTCCCATCTTTCTTTACATCTCCAAAGTAAGATGATTTATAACGTTCTTCATCTCCCCATACACCACGTATCTGTGATGGCCAAGGACGTGTGATACACATATATCCACTCTCACCCTCTCCTACTTTTTCTCCCGTTTCCGGGTCAAGAATTTCAGCCATAATCCCTGGCAATGGCAAGGTAGCACATGCCGGTTTAATTGGAGTAGCACCTGGAAGCGGAGAGACAATATGTCCCCCTGTCTCAGTCTGCCAGTATGTATCTACAATTGCACACTTACTCTGACCTACTTCTTCATAGTACCATTTCCATGCAGGAGGATCTATTGGTTCTCCCACTGTTCCTAATACTTTTAGGCTTGAAAGATCATATTTGGCAGGTTCACCTTCTCCCATTTTATGTAGTACACGAATAGCAGTTGGTGCCGTATAGAACTGGTTGATTCTATGTTCTTGTACCATTTTCCACGGACGTCCAGCATCAGGGAAAGTAATAACACCTTCAAACATCACTGTTGTTGCACCCATCGCAAGTGGACCATAGACAATGTATGTATGTCCTGTGATCCAGCCAATATCAGCGGTACACCAGTATGTATCATTATCTTTTACATCAAATACCCACTCCATTGTCATTTGTGCCCATAGGATATACCCAGCAGTATTATGCTGTACACCTTTGGGCTTTCCTGTACTTCCTGAAGTATAAAGAAGAAAAAGCGGATCTTCACTATCCATAGGCTCAGCATCACAAGTAGCAGACTTATCTTGTATCAACTCATTGTATGAATAGTCACGTCCTGCAACCCAAGTCACTTCCTCATTGTTACGTTCAACTACCAGTACTTTTTTAACCGGAGTCTCACCTTTTAATGCCTCATCAACTACAGGTTTCAACATATATGGCTTTGTTTTTCTATAGGCACCATCAGCTGTAATAACCACTTTTGCATCTGCATCTTCTATTCTGTCACGGAGTGCTTCTGATGAAAAACCTCCAAAAACAATAGAGTGAATAGCCCCAATACGTGCACATGCGAGCATTGCATACGCAGCTTCAGGGATCATAGGCATATAGATAACAACTCTATCACCTTTTTTTACACCAAAGTCTTCTTTGAGCAGATTGGCAAACTTGTTTACATTGTAATAGAGATCAAGGTAAGTAATAACCTCTTTATCTCCTCTGTCCCCTTCAAAAATGATGGCAGCTTTATTTTTCTTTGTATCCAAATGACGATCAATACACTGATGGGCAACGTTAAGTTTACCACCGTCAAACCACTTTACAAAAGGTGCATTGAACTCATCCAATACTGAAGTAAAGGGTGCAAACCAGTCGATTTTCTCTTCTGCAAATGATTTCCAAAATCCCTCATAATCTTCTGTTGCTCTATTTTGAAGCTCCCAGTACTGTTCCATACTGCCAATATTGGCATTTTTAGCAAATTCAGGGTTTGGTTGATACATATCTTTTAACATTTTATTCCTTTTACGTATTCTATTTTATTACAATAAGTCTAACATATTTATATGAGAAAAAAGTAGTTTTAGTAAAGAGTTATTTAAATAAGAGTAAATTTATCTTATTTGTTACACTCTCTATACAAAGACCACTAAACAGTCCGTTACAATTCTTTAAAAACATATTTCTGACATTATCCACTCCTCATTTTTTTTACAGGATTGCGTTGTTTCAATTTTACATACATCATGGCGGTCATAACCGCATCATTAAGTGCATCATGAGCCTTAAATATTGGTAAATCAAGGTTTTTAATAATAGTATTAAACCGCAAATCAACATTTCCCTGAGGTATCCTGGCAATCTTTTTATCATAATAGATCGCAGAAACCTCTTCTTGCTTGTTGGGTAGAGTAATACCATACATAGGTTTTATATACTTGTTTATCATTGCTACATCAAACTCAAGAAAATAACCTACAAGTGTTCTGTTCCCAATAAAATGTAAAAACTTTTCAATAGCCTCGTCTATACTTACGGCATCATCAAGATCACAATGCCTGATTTGATGTATTGCAATACTCTCAGGGCTTATCTGTTTTGCTTGTTTAACATAGAGATGCAGTGCTTCATTGGTAAAGATCTTGTTAGCTTTTACTCTGACTGCACCTATAGAGACAATGTCATCTTTCTTAGGATTTAAACCTGTAGTTTCACAATCAAAAACAATGACTTCATCATTTTGCGCTTCATCAAACAAAAAAGAAAAACGTTCATCCAAAAGATGTTTACGATTCCATTTTTTCTTTAACACAGCAAACATAACAGTCCTAACCTACTATAGAGAGATGAAAGTGATAACTCACTCTTTTTTTAAAGTGTTCAACACTTTTTAGTGCTTCTTTCAAGATATCACGTTCTAGTTTACCCAAGGTTGTTAAACAAATGTAATTGTCAATCTTTTTTTCATCTTGGAGTTTGGAGAGTTGTGCACTCAGTCTTAATGTATTGATCACTTCAAGAGTCTCAAGCAGATCTTGTGCATCTTTTTTAGTCATATAACCAACATTATTTAACTCTTTAATACGCTCTGTTGTGTTGGTTTTTGTAATCTTATGTTCCAATGATAAAGCACGTACACCATGAATAAGAGAAAAGAGTGCACCTTTTTTAATATCTATCTCATTTTTATGATTCTTGTCTGTATTGATAAATCGTGAGAAAAGTCCCAAAGGAGATTCAAAACTCTCGATGGATTTGGCAAAATAACTCAAATACTCCTTATGACTTTGTACCTTTTCAAATAAAAAACTACGTAACTCTTTAAATAATGCAATATTCCCAGCCACAGCATAAGTATCATAGAAAATAGCCATATCGAGTAAGCCCTGAGCATCAGGAGTCCTTACCCAGTTACGTATGTCGTTTTTATAACTATCCACATCTTTTGCCCACTTAGTATTGATAACCATGACATTACCTGAACATCTTGGAAAACCGATCTTATCAAGTGTCTCTATGAAGTTTAATAGTAAAGTTTCTCTATTTTCAGGTACAAAACCATTTTCAAAAATAATAGCATTGTCCTGATCGGTACGGAGTATCTGCTCTCCTCTTCCTTCACTGCCAAGCAGTAAGAGTGTAGACTTTGCATGCCACTCTTTAGGAAAAATAAATTCAAAAAGTTTCATATACATTTTTTTATGTATTTCAGAAACCATTTTTGCAATATAACGACTCTTTACACCTTTTGAGTGTAAAACCTCTACCATTATTTCAATACGTTTTGAAGCTGCAATAACTTCATCTACTGTCTTGGCTCTTTGCATCTGCACAGCAATGAGATGGGTTTGGTTGGAGAGGTAAGAGAGTAAATCTGTCAACTCGAGAACACCAATAATATGTTCTTGTGCATCTTTAACAGGTAAGTGTTTGATATTGTGTTCTGTCATGACAAGAAGTACATTAAAAAGAAGTTCTCCCTCTTCTATGGCGATTATAGGATAAGACTGTAGCTGTGAGATCTCTGTGAGATCATCTTCTTCTTTATGCAAAATGTAGTACCGTAAATCAGCATCGGTTACAATACCGTATCCAAATTCATTTTCTACAATCAAGGCAGCAGACCGGCTACTCTCAAGCTTTTTAAGCGCATCTACTATAGGCGTATTTGCTTGTACAATACAGACCGCATGGAGCAGATGGTCATCTGCTCTAGCCAACATCATTTCAGAGGCTTTAATATTCTCTTTCTTCTCTTTCATCATCTCCATACGCTCCATAAGCGTAGAAAGAAAATAGGTTTTGAATGCTTTGTTCTCTTCTGTAATAGTTAAAAAAATATCTTTAGGAATTTCAAAACATATCAGCTCTTCAGAGACAACATATCTGTCTTTTGCACCTTTTTGACGAATCAGCTCGATCGCAGCAAAAGTATCGTTTGCATGATAAAGATCTGTAAGCTCCTCTCCAGCCATAGCTTTTACAACACCTTTAATGATGACAAAAACAGACTCAGGTAATCCCTCTTCTTCAATAAGAACAGTATCTTGTGCATAATAGGCTATTTGAGAGGACTCTTCTATACGTTTTAATATCTTTTCATCTAAAAGTGAGAATGGCAAATGATCTTTTAAATTATCAAGTAGTGCTATCATGTTATGTCCTCTACAAATTCAACGCTTAAATAAAATAAATTATTTGACCAAACCAGAGCAGTGGTCTGGTCAAATGATTCAAAAATACAGAGCCAAAAAGGCTCTGTAGATATACTTAGTGCTCTGATGCACCTTCTGCACCAATACCAGTTTGAGAACGAATATCCTGTGCTTCGAACAATGCTCTTTCTCTCTTAGCATCTTCACTGTTATCAGTGATAGAGAAGAAATAGATACCAATGAAGGCTACTGTTACAGAAAAGAGTGCCGGATACTTGTAAGGGAAGATCGCTGTTTCATTACCAAAGATCTGCACCCATACAATTGGTCCGAGTATCACTAGCAGTACTGCTGTTGCAAGACCAAGGCTCCCACCGATCACTGCACCTCTGGTAGTCAATTTACTCCAGAACATAGAAAGGAACAATACAGGAAAGTTTGCAGATGCTGCAATCGCAAACGCAAGACCAACCACAAACGCAATGTTCTGTTTCTCAAATGCAATACCAAGAATAATGGCAACTATACCAAGACCAATAGTAGCATATTTTGAAACTTTCATCTCTTTAGCTTCATCAACTTCACCATGTTGGTTAAATACGTTTGCATACAAATCATGTGAAATAGCAGATGCACCGGCTAAGGTAAGGCCGGAAACCACCGCAAGAATGGTTGCAAAAGCAACGGCTGAAATAAATCCTAAGAAGAAGTTACCTCCTACAGCATGAGACAAGTGAATCGCTGCCATGTTCTTCCCACCGAGTATCGGAGAACCGCCACTGATTGCTTGTTTTGCAAGATCAAGATATTCAGGATTATTAAGTACCATAATGATCGCACCAAAACCGATAATAAATGTCAAGATGTAGAAGTAACCAATGAAACCTGTTGCATAAAATACAGATTTTCTAGCTTCTTTTGCATCAGAAACGGTAAAAAATCTCATAAGAATATGAGGAAGACCAGCAGTACCAAACATAAGGGCAATACCCAAAGAGATCGCTGATATAGGATCAGACACCAATCCACCCGGTGCCATAATAGCCTCATGTTTAGGGTGTACTTTCACCGCTGCAGCAAACATTGCCTCAAGAGAAAACCCAAAGTGGCTCATTACTGCCAATGCCATAAATGTAGCACCAGAAAGCAACAGGATCGCTTTAATGATCTGTACCCAGGTTGTTGCAAGCATACCACCAAATGTGACATACAAGATCATTAATGCACCAACAAGTACAACTGCCAACTCATAAGGAAGACCAAAGAGAAGTTGAATCAGTTTACCTGCACCAACCATCTGTGCGATCAGGTACAAGATAACCGTTGCAATAGACCCAAGTGCTGCCAATGTTCTGATTGGGGTCTGCTTAAGTCTGTACGCTGCAACATCTGCAAAAGTATATTTACCAAGGTTTCTTAATCTTTCAGAAATCAGGAACAATATAACCGGCCAACCAACAAGAAAACCAATAGAGTAAATTAAACCATCATAACCAGCAAGATATACTAGCCCGGAAATACCAAGGAAAGACGCTGCGGACATATAGTCACCCGCAATAGCCATACCATTTTGGAAACCTGTAATTCCTCCACCTGCGGTGTAGAAATCTTTTGCCGTCTTTGTTCTTTTAGCTGCCCAGTATGTAATACCTAGTGTCCCAGAAACAAAAAGAAGGAACATGATAATGGCAGATACATTGAGTGGTTGCTTTTCTACCTCACCTTCAATAGTCCCCGAAGCAACTGCTGCAACACTTAACAATAATGGTAAAACGATCAATAATACTTTTTTCATTATGCAATATCTCCTAATTCTTCTCTAACTTCTTTAGTCAATTCATCAAACTCACCATTTGCTCTTTTTACATAAATACCTGCCAATGCAAATGCAATGAAGATAATGGCGATACCTGTTGGTATACCAATCGTCATAACACCATCCCCTATTTTCGTTCCAAGGAATGACGGATTAAATGCGATTGTCATAATAAATGCATAGTAGACAACTAACATAATGATAGAGAGTGTCCAAGCAAACTTGCTTCTCTCTTTTACGAGCTTTTGATATTTCGGGTTATTTTTAACCTGTTCTATTTGTTCTGGTGTCATCAATTCTCCTTAAATTAAAAATTGTAATTTACGATAAGTCTATACTCATCCCAGTCTAGACCTTCTTTAAAGTCTCTTGGGTAATTTGCTCTTGCTCTAAGGCTTAAACCATCAACCTGTGCTACCTTATACGTAACATCCCAGCCAGATTCAGAAGCTGTCCATGCATTGCTTGGATCATAAATATTTCCTAACCCTACATCAAACTCTGTATAATAGACCGAGGCTTTTACACCATAATCTTTAAGATTGTATGTTGCCGCTACTTTCCATGTATCTGTGTTGGCAAAGAATTGGTGTCTGGTTACCATACCTTGTGTATATGCCGGCATACCACCCCATGGAGTGATCACATTTCCACCAGTATCGGTATTGCTGTCACCCGTAGTTGACAATGCCACGTACGCAGAGAAATCGTTATAGATACCTGTGATCTTACCTGCAAAATAATTTGTATCTACAGAACCTGCAAAGGCATCACCAATATCTGTTTCATTGATGTACTGTGCTGAAAGTTTTATTTTTGTGGCATCATTAATACCAATAGTATAATCTCCATCTATATAAACTGCATTCAAAATATCCCATGCAATATAATCCCAAACTTGTACTTTAAGACCTTCAATACCTGTATATACAGCAGCAATTGCAGATACACCGGCTGTTTCATTGTCTTTTCCATCTATACCTGCTTCACCCAGTGCTACAGTACCCATATTAACAAATTTTCCACTCAGTGCTGAATTCATACCCAAACCATAACCTGAGGTAAGTCCAAGAGCAGAACCATGATAAATATTGCCAAATGTACCAACAGTTTCTCTAAAGACGTGTGCACCGATCAATGTTGTATTTTCAATATCCGTATTACTTACAACAATTGCTTCAAAAAGGTTTGGTAACATTCTAGCATCATCTGCACCAGCTAATGGTGTATCAAGTCTTTGACGACCAGCTTTAATATTGGTATTGCCAAATGCGTAATTCAAGTATGCCTGTCCTATAAATGCATAGTTTTCACCATCCAATCCATATAAAGATGGATCATATTTTGCCCATGTACCGGCATCATCTGTTGGTGATATATCATGGATGTCAAGACTTAATGTCCCATACACTGCTACTGTTGCAGTTAATCCATTAAAATCAGGTGTTTTATAACCGATATAACCACCTGTTGCCAATGAATTACGATTGTTATTACTTAATCCTGTATATGTTCTATCTACATAAAATGTTCTGGATTGTCCAAAAATTTCTCCCCAATCTTTTTCTACTTCCACTACAGGCGCCGGAGCAATATCTCCCCCTGCCATGATCATTGTTGATGCTACTACTGATAGCAATAATGCCTTTTTCATTCATCTCTCCTTGTGATTTTTTACAAGTTTAGTATGAAATAGAAAAATAGCATTAAAATAGCAATGGTCTTTTTAGGTAAAATTAGATGATTTAAATGAAGAGTTGTATCGTTTAGTTACACTTTTTCTAAATAAAATAGATAATTGTACAAGAGTTAGTAGTGTTTGGTAATTTTGTATCCTATACCTTTAAGACTCTCAATAAGATCCTCTTTAAGTATTTGACGTACTCTATGTACTTCTGCTCTGATCGTTGCATTATCTACTGGTGTATTATCCCATACATAGTAACGAAGCATATCAAAGTCAACGATCTTATTTATATTACTGGCAAACAGATTCATGATCTGTGCCTGCTTAGGTGTAAGTGACTGCTCTACATTATCAAACATTAAACGGCATTTTTCAAGATCGTAAGTATACATCTTGGAAATTTTTACAATACTTTTAGACTCGACATTGGCCATTTTAAGCAGTCGTTCCATATGTAAAGTAAGTTCTTTTAAATGGAAAGGTTTTTTGAGGTAGTCGTAACAACCCAATTCGTACGCTTTGGAAATTTGTTCTATCTGTGTTATTGCAGATATAAATATAGTAGGTACAAAAACCTTCTCTTTTTGAAGATTCTCTAAAAGAGTAAGCCCATCAATAGTAGGCGTATTGATATCGAAGATAAAAAGATCATAGCTACTCTTTTTTGTAGCATCAAATGCCTCCTGACCATCTTCATATGCATCTACTTCATAACCCGTATCAGTTAGATACTCGACAATAGCACTTTGCAACATCAATTCATCTTCAAGTAACAAGATCTTCACTTTATTCCTGCCTTATCTTATGGTAGTAAGAAAATTATATCTAAATATTGTAACTTCCTCGTCAGAGCTTACTGTTACACGTACATTCTCTTTTGTACAAATGGAATGTACGATCTCAAGCCCTAAACCAAAACCGCCCTGATGGTCCTCCTCTTGATGAAAAGGCTCAAAAATACGGTCAACATTTTCAATCTGCTTGGAATGTGTTACAAACTCCAAAACAACAAAATGCTTCTCTTGATATAAACGTACATAAATATCACTATTCTTCTTGGCATACTTAATAGCATTCGAAAGATTATTATCTACAACCCTTTGTAGTTCAATATCGGAAAAAAAGATTTTGATATCATCTTTTATTTCAGCAATGATCTTGTGTTGGTTCCCTTTAGCGATATCTTCAAAGAAATTTATACGGTTTTGTAAGAACATAGAGAAAAATATCCACTGTTTCTCGTATTCGAAACGGTCTTTTTTAACCATATAGCTCAAGTCATCATAGATATTTGAGATCATTTTACTTGCTGCTTCAATCTTGGAGAGGTAAGGGTCTTCTCCAAATTTCATTTTACGTATATCTATATGCATCATAATGACAGCAAGAGGTGTATTAATCTCGTGAATGGAGTGTTTGATAAAAGAATCCTGAGCTTTAACCAAAGACTCATTAAACTCTTTCTCTTTTGCCAGAAGTCTATTTTGTTCACTAAGATCTCTTGTCTTCTGTTCCACCCTCTTTTCAAGACTTAAGTTACTCTCTGCGAGTTTTTCTTTTCTTTTATGAATAGTACTGACCATTTCATTGATATATTTGACCATTTTCTTAAATTCTGAAATATGTATCTGGTTCTCATCAATTGTTGTATGTGTACTAGCAGCCGTTTTAAAGAATTGACTAAAAGCATTGATCTCTTTACCTATAAGGTAGTTGATGAGTCCCAGACCGATAATACCTATACCAAACAAGATGACAGTAAGAGAAAATATCTCCATCATATACTTGACCAGTCTTTTTTTAAGTGCAGCCTTTTCAACAGAGATTAGTTTTTCTACTTCATCCAAATAGACACCCGTACCAACCATCCATCCCCAGGGCATAAAAGCTTTTGCATAAGAGATCTTTGGTGTAGGTACTCCCGTTACGGGTTTTTTCCACATATACTTGACAAAACCACCCTCTTTGTTTTGTGATACTTCTATAAGATCACGAATAACATAGACACCGTTAGGGTCTTGAAAATCAAAGAGATTCTTCCCTATATTATCAAGATGCAGAGGATCAGAAAGATTGGTACCGTTAAAATCGTAGATAAATATATACCCCGTACCATCTGGACGACCATACAAATGTGCAATGGTATTTAGAACTTCTTCTTGTAACCCTTTTTCGGGTAAGTGGTCTCGTCTATTTTTATAGACATACTTAATATACTGAACAACTCTATTGGTATCAAACGAGATGATCTTTTTTTGTTCCTCTATATATGTTTTACGTATAGAGACTACCTCTTTATCAAAATCATTATACTCTTCATAAATAACCAAAAACGCAAAGAGTACTACAAACACCAAAATGGCAACCATCCCCCATGCATAGATGGTAGTTATCTTTCTGTCTTTGAAGATATTGAGTAGCATCGTTAGAAGAAACCTTAGAAAATTTATTTTTAATACAGAGACTATACTATAGCCAATTATAACAGGTAGTGGTTTGTGGGGCTCTTAAAACAGATATGTCGGATAGAATGAAGTTTCGTATAAGAAAGATTATTATCAATAAGTAAACACTTCCAAGCTCCCCTAATATCTGTAACTTATTATTGGTATTAGGATTTATAAAAACAGTTCCTTGAAGATTGATAGCTTTTAACTGATATTCCTTTAAAACATTTACCAGATCAGTAGTTAGTTCATAAGATAAGTGTTTTCTTGATTTATTATGAGTTGCAGGATAATAGACAATCCCCTGATTGAGGTCTAAGTATTCCCACTTCAAGTTGAAAACTTCTCCCAATCTTCTACCATCCAGTAGAAAGAGAAAGATATCTTTTTTGCATATCTGGAGATATGGTAACATAGAACTTATTGTCATATTTTGGAAGATCAACCAGATCAGAAAAGATTTCCCC
This sequence comes from Sulfurovum sp., assembly GCA_027081115.1. Lineage (GTDB taxonomy): Bacteria > Campylobacterota > Campylobacteria > Campylobacterales > Sulfurovaceae > Sulfurovum. The sequence continues at coordinate 18,805 of JALWLD010000035.1, read as the reverse complement.
CGTATACCAAATATTTTTAATTGCATATTTATAAGTACCAGAAATTACACGAAGAATATTTCTAACTGTTTTTGGTTTTTTACCCGAAACGAGGAGATTATTAGAGAATTTTTGATAATCTATGTAATTAATAGTGTCAATTTCTCTATAGCCAAAAGTGGGAAGTATGTGTTTTTCATAAGCGGAGATATAAGACTTGACTGTATGAGAATCTAAAGTAATTGATTTAGATTTATGTAGTGTTGATAGATTGTATCTATTGTCATATTAGCTCCTTATGTTCAAATACTGTGTATTTATTCTAAAAATGTATCGTATTTAAACTTAATGAATTATTGATTATATAGAAAAATATTCAAATACTGTGCAAAATAACAAAAAAGGTAATATATTATGACAAGGCAAGAACTTGCAGACATGATAGGAGTAAGTAGAAATACCCTAAATAGATGGGAAAAAGAAAAACCTGAACTAGTAAGATTAATTAATTTAGGACTTCAAACAGATGTGCAAATATCAGAAACAAGAAGATTGCTTGAAAAATTAGAAGAAATTGAAAAAAAAGCCAGTAGCGGTAAATTTGAATTAAAATAAAGGATTAAATATGTCATCAATATGGTGTCCTAAATGCCAATATAATAAAAAAAAAGAACAAAAATGCCCAAAATGTGGACATATAGAAGAAGATCACTACAAAGAACAAAAAACAATAAGCAATAAAAAATATATGACAAAATGCAAAGTATGTGATAACAACATTGCAGTAAAAGCAACAAGCTGCCCACACTGTGGAGACATAAAAAGTAAAAATCTATTCTGGAAAATAATAAAAATATTAGCAATAGTTATAATAACAATAGTTATAATTGACATAATACTAGCAAGTATAGGAATAATAATACTGGGAAGCTCAATAGAAACAATAAATAAACAAAGTAATAAAATAATAAGTGAAATAAAAATACCAAAATTTGAATTTAAAGAACCAGAATACCAAAAACAAGAAAGAGAAAGAAAAAATAAGATAAGAAAAAAAGAAATAGAAAAGCAGAATATTATAAATTATCATAAAATGCAAAAAAAGAATGCAAAAGAAAATTTAAAAAAACAAATGAGTTTTTAAACCCCAACAACTTTTGTTAAATTGACAAGGAGGACTGCGCTCTCTTCCTCCTGAAGCGTCGTCATCGGCGTTTGCCCTTAACCTTTTTTTTGAATCTCAAATATATAAATACGATTTAAAGAAATTCATAGCCCCAGAAAAAATTAATCAAAAAGAAATAACTATATAATGTTGTAATTGAATTTTGTACTGCTCATAACCCGAAGATCATGAAAGTATTTTAAACCACTTCTATTTTCTCTACAACATCAAGACCAAAACCTGCAAGCCCCACAAACTCTGTTTCTTTATTGGAAGTAAGCAGGTTAATGTTCTTAATACCAAGATCTTTCAATATCTGTGCACCCACACCAAACTCTTTTGCCTGTTCTTTTGAAATGGTCTTCGTATCAAGGAAGATCAACACACCACCATTTTGTTTTAGGTAATCAATAGAATGATTGAGTGCTGCAAAACGTTTACAGTCCAAGATAATGTCTATATCTGGGCCTATGTTATGAAATTTTACATTGGCAGTCTCATGCCCCTTGTAGAAACGAATAACAGTATGTGTTCTGTCCATATGGTCTGAGTAGGTAAATTTCTCTACTTTAGTCTCTCTAAATATTACTTCTTCTACTTCTGTGCGATGCACAAGCTTTTCATTGGCTAAACGATATGCCACAATGTCTGAAATGTAAACAATGGTCATATCATGCTCTTTTGAAAAAACTTCAAGGTCATCCATACGTGCCATTTTTCCATCATCTTTAATGATCTCACAAATCACAGCAGCAGGTGCAAGTCCCGCTAGTTTGCAAAGATCAACTGATCCTTCTGTATGTCCAGTTCTTACCAAAACACCACCATCTTTAGCGATAAGTGGGAAAATATGGCCAGGTCGTACAAAGTCTTCTGCCACGGTCAAAGGATTAGCAAGTTTAGAGATACAATCATCTCTCTCCGCTGCTGAGATACCCGTTGTCGCATTTGCAGAGTCTATAGAAACGGTAAATGCTGTTTCATGATTGGAAACATTATTGCTTACCATAGGAAGAAGGTCAAGTTTTGAAGCGATCTCTTTTGTAATAGGTGTACAAATAAGCCCTCTAGCCTCTTTTGCCATAAAGTTGACCATGTCTGGTGTAGAGAATGTTGCTGCATAGACAAGATCTCCCTCATTTTCTCTATCTTCATCATCCATCATGATGACCATTTTTCCATGTTTTATATCTTCAATTGCTTTTTCAACTCTACTTATTGCATCGTTTAACATTGGTTATTCCTGTAAGTTTATATCTATATTTGAATATGATTTTTGTAATTATACCTCAAATATAAGATTTTTTACATTTTTTTAGAAAACTCTTGACATGAAAGAGTTTTGGTGCTATAATGCCGTCCACATAAGCAATAAGCTTGTGGATATTGGGGTATCGCCAAGCGGTAAGGCACCAGTTTTTGGTACTGGTATTCGGGGGTTCGAATCCCTCTACCCCATCCATAAAGATTTTAAGTTTGAATATATTTATTCAAGCTATAATCTCACTCCATTAAGTCAGATGACTTATAAAATTCCTGTCGCGGGATAGAGCAGCTTGGTAGCTCGTCGGGCTCATAACCCGAAGGTCGTAGGTTCAAATCCTACTCCCGCAACCAAATAAAGCTTCAATTACACATAATCAATAAATACTTCATTATACCATCTATTAAAAACTACCCCTAACATTACGCCAATTCTAATCACTAACGCAATTCCACCTCAATCACGCAGCTATCTGTTTAGCGAATTCTTTGAAAAATACCTCATAAGGTGTTCTGTAATTCAGTACTTTTCTCGGTCTGTGATTTAGCTTATCTTGTATGGTAATAATTTCCTCCTTACAAACCTGTGTTAAGTCTGTTTTCTTAGGCAGATATTGCCTGATCAATCCATTGGTATGCTCATTCAATCCTCTCTCCCAGGATGAATATGGATGTGCAAAGTAGAAGTCTGTATCAAGTGTTGTAGAGACTTCCTTATGATAGGCGAACTCTTTACCGTTATCGCTTGTAATGGTCTTGGTAATAGGTTTGAGAGGTGTAAGCATTGAGATTAAAGCTTTGGTCACTTCCTCTGCTTTCTTGGATTCCACTTTCTTGATTAGTGTGAACTTTGACTTTCTATCCACTACAGTAACGAGTGCTCCAACATGATGTCTGCCAATGACCGTATCTATTTCAAAGTCACCTATACGGTTCTTCTTCTCTACGATCTTCGGTCTTTTATCAATTGAGATCCTGTCAATAATGATACCTCTGCGTTGATAACTGTTACTTCTACTATGATACTTCTTGTTCTTGTGACGCAAGTACTTATAGAGCCTGCCACCTCTTGATTTGTTGTAGTAAATATAACGATAGATCGTCTCATGGCAGATTGTGAATCCATGGTCTACCTTCATTCTCCCAGAGATCTGTTCTGGAGACCAGTCTTCTTTGAGTTTGGACTTTATGTAGGTTTTTATCTTAGATGTGAGCACTGTATGTTTACGTTTAGACTTTTGTCTTCGTTGTGATTTTGTTTGGGCAAAAGCATAATGGTATTCTTAAGTGTCTGCATCTTTGTTTCTTTGAATCTCTCTACATATTGTTGATGGATGCACACCAATAGTCTCTGCAATATTTTTTTGACTTACTCCACGCTTTAATGAAGCCCAAATATGGTATCTTTCTTTCTGGGTTAATTGTGTTATTCGCATGTTATTTCCTCTTTTGTGGTGAAAAAGGATAACCGAATCTCGATTAACCCGCTCTTTCACCTCACTTCTCAGAAATTGCGTTTATTGTTAGAATTGGCGTTACGATAAAACTTGAGATACAAAAACTCTGTTTGTGACTCTGCTATCTACACCTTTATTCAAAAATAAAATATCCAAATACATAATCTATAGTTATATTATTCATCTAAATCTATATATTTATTAATCAATAGTAAATAGCATATTAATACGGCTATACCTTATTAAGATCAAAATAGACTTTTAAGCTTTTTTCTAGATATAACTAATTAAAATAGGTTTGAGACAATTATTTACCTCTAAAAATAAATACATTGTTTATATGATCGGTCAAAATATCAAATAGTAAAAAAGGACTTAGGAATGTCAAAAAAGATTTCGCACAGCAAACCTTTGGTTGAACTTCTTCATGGAGATAAAACAGCAAACGGTATGAGTAGAAGAGATGCTCTAAAGATTATGGGGCTTACTGGTGGATCAGCCATGATGGTGGGGGCACCTACAAAAGCTGAAGCAGGACCTAGCTCCGACAAGAATGTCAAGATTCTTGTCGTTGGTGGTGGTGCAGGTGGTATTATGGCACTGGCAAGAATCCACTCTGCCATGCCAAATGCGGACATCACAATCATCGCACCAAATGAAACTCACCTCTATCAACCAGGACAAGTGTTTGTTGCTGCGGGACTTTATGTGCATGATGACTTGGTAAAACACAATAAAGACTTTATCCCTTCAGATGTGAATTGGATCAAAGATGAAGTAAAAACATTTGACCCGGACAACAATAAGGTAGTTACAAGAGCTGGTACAGAAGTGGCTTATGACTATATGGTAGTTGCTACTGGTATTGTCTACCATTATGATTGGATAAAAGGGTTAAAAGAAGAGGATATCGGTACCAATGGTATTGCCTCTGTATATCTAAATAACCTTGAAAAAGGTACGGCACATGGTGCAGATGTAACTTGGGAATGGTTTAATGCGCTTAAAGATGCAGCCGCAGGTGGTAAAAAACCTACAGCCATCTATACACAGCCAAATACACCTATTAAGTGTGGTGGTGCACCACAAAAAATTCTTTACCTCTCTGCTGATCACTTAAGAAAAGAGAACTTAGGAGCAAACTTCATCTTTGCTACCAATGGTGGAAAACTCTTTGGTCTCCCAACTATTGCAGCTTCACTTAAAGAAGTACAGAGTGGATATGACACTATTAGCAACAAGTTTAAGCATAATCTTGTTGCTATGGATGTTAAAAACAAAATTGCTACTTTTGAAGAGAGATACGAAGTAAAAGGTGAATATGATGAGGATCTTAAAGAGTTCGATATGATCCAAAAAAAGCGTATGGTTGATCTGAAGTATGACTTTATTCATGTAGTACCACCAATGGGACCACCACAGGCACTTGTTGATTCTCCTCTTGGTTGGCAAAAAGGTACAGCTAAAGGTTGGCTGGAAGTAGATCAGAAAACACTGCAACATAGAAGGTACCCAAATGTGTTTGGTATTGGTGATGTATGTGGTATCCCTAAAGGTAAGACAGGTGGTTCTGCAAGACACCATGGTCCTATTACAGTGGGGAACCTTGTTTCTCAAGTAAATGGAGATCCATTGACTGAAGTATTTGATGGCTATACCGTTTGTCCATTAAAAACTGAATATGGTAAGATCATCATGGCTGAATTCAACTATGATGGTCTTGCACCAACTATGCCATTCCTTGATCCTGCTACACCAAGATGGTTCTGGTGGGCGTTTGATCTCTACATGTTGAAACCTATGTACTGGAATCTTATGTTAAGAGGATGGTTTTAATGGAAAAAGAACTCAAAGCACTTTTGAAACAATCAAAAGAAGCACTTGAGAAAGCTGAAGAGAAGATAGAAACTCTCAGTAAAGATTTCCCCGAAGATGCAGCAGCATTCTGGGGAGATTTAAAAAAGTATTTATCAGATATTCAAAATAAACTCACAGAATCCTACAATAACCTAGAGGGAGAAACTGAACTCAAAGCCCATTTAGGCATGATGGAAGCACGTGAGAAACTTGAAACTATCCAAGATACCCTCGATACCTTTGTACATCAAGCTTCCAAGAACACGTCAGAAGAGTTTGATATCGTAGCATTAAAAGCACATCTTGCAAAAAAAGAAGGTGAAGACCTTTGGGAAGAGAAACAAAAGGAGCTCTCACATCTTTACAGTAAATCTAAACTGGAAGTAGAAAGGCTTGCACAAAAAGCAGCTAAAGAGTTTAACGAGATCTTCCTCAAATTGACAGATATAGTATAAAATGTTCAAAAAACTCTCTCTTACGCTTACAGCTATTTTCATAATAAATGGCTGTACATCATCCAATATAGAATATCAGCCTAACAGCCTTATATTTCAAGTAGAAGAAAATCATGTACTACTCGATACTATCCTGGTTCAAAAAGAGAGAGAATACTTTAGAACACTGATTGTTGACCAAAAGATCCTAAAACTAAAATCAGGTAACTTTGTCGTTTATGAAGATGCACATACAGATATCTCGTATGAATTTTCTCCGGCTACAATCCATATTATACGTTCTGTATTTGATGCAAGATCTGTGCTGAGAGTTTATGCAAAAAATAATATGTATGCCTTTCAGGTGATTCTGTTAAACGGTCAGATCCTTAATGTATTGGCACAACAAGATGAAAGTCAGCGTTTACGTTTTGTATATGGTATGAGTACCAATCAGCTGAACCGTATGCTTAAACATCTTGATGCAACTGCTCGTTTGGCACCATACAAAAATGTCATAACACTGCATCATCAAAAGCAATCTCTACTGACACGTTGGACTACAATGAAAGTAGATTTCCTGCCACTGGTAAAACCATTCTCAACCCGTTTTCTTTGGTAAACTTTCTTGTTTGAAAAATATCTCTCCTATCTTGTCATACTTTTTGTACTCCTGTATGCTCTCTATAATGGTCTTAACAAAAAGTATACACAGCAGCACAAAAAAGTAAAATCTGTGGAACAAGTATCTATAGAAAAAAAACAAAATGATCCTTTTAAAAAAGAACTCCAGAAATTACATACAAATGCCTACACCAAAGCATACATCATATATGTGATTAACCACGGTTCAGAGCAGTTTAACTTTAAAGGCGGTGTGATGGAAGGAGGCTTTGCTTCTCCAGAAGATGCAGATAAAATTGCCTGCTATGTGATGGAGCTTTCAGGAAAAAAATGTGAAAAGCCTTATGAAAAGAATGCTGTCATGTTCTATACCAGTAACTGTGCAGGTTGTCATGGAGAAGATGGGAAAGGACTCCATGGTACCTACCCTGACCTTACACGGAAAAGACTGCTGGGTATTGAAAAGAGAGAATCTTACTTAAAATCTATGATCAAAAAAATACAATAATTCAATTTAGCTATAATACCATCACAACACACAACGGATCTTTATGCCCAAACTAATTACTATGCTCATCATACTGCTTTCAAATATCCTGTATGCACGGGACATTACGCCTATAGCGACAGTTGAGACATCTGGATTGGTCAGCGATTTTGTAGAAGACAATGGCTACCTATATGTAGCAACAGATGAAGGTGTTGTAGATATTATTGATCTGGTAAAACAAAAAATTGTACGAAAAATACACCTTCCTTCCCTTTATACAATAAAAGGCGAAACCATACCTGCTCGAGTACACTCTATAGATAGAAGCCATGGGAAAACAGTTTTGGTCTCTTCCGGTATGAGTGCTTACCGAAATATCTGGATCGATGACGGAAAAGAGCTTATAAAGATCATTGATGAAACAAAAAAGCTCATGCCCAAAAAGGTACTTTTTACAGAAGAGAATAAGCTTATCTTTGGCTCTTTTGGTTCTGATGTTGTTTTATACGACAAATCAGAAAATGCAAAACTCTATGAGAGGCATGTTTCAGAGAGTACTATGGGAGATATGGCCCTCAGTGCCGATAAAAAAAATATGATCATTTCCGATGAGAGTGGAAAAGTCACACTTATTGAAGTAAACTCATCCAAAATTCTTCAAATCTTTACCTCCGAGCATGTAGACAATATATATAAAGTAGCTTATGCCAATGGAACCATTGTCACGGCTGGGCAGGACAGACGAGTGGGAATCTATAACAAAAAAGGTAAAGCCTACCACCTCAAGAGTGATTTTCTTGTCTATGCAGTAGGTTTAAGTCCAAGTGGAAGTACAGCAGCCTACTCAAGCGGGTTCGAACACTATTTACAACTCTTCGATACCCAAACAAAAATAAAAGGCAACAGACTTGTTGGGCACTATGCTATTCCCAATAAAATACTCTTTATCAATGAAAGTTCTGTTATCTCTTCGGGTGATGAAGCAAAGATTTTCTTCTGGAAATTGGATTAAATTCAATTTTATAAGCTTATTTTATATTTACTAAGGTTAAGTGTTGAAAAAAGTAGGTACAATAATTGCGATGAAAGATGAGGTTCGAGTTCATCTTCCGTGTGTTCAGTATGTATATCTATCCTGCTAACCCCGAAAGACTCTCACCAATTTGGATTCCGCTTATATTTAGGGATACCCCATAAGTGAAAATTATTACCAAAAGGTACAACAATGGCAGAATTAGTAAACGGAACTGTAAAATGGTTCAACGATGAAAAAGGTTATGGATTTATCCAACAGAACGATGGTGGAAGCGATGTATTCGTACATTTCCGTCAAGTAAACAACGATGGTGGAGGACGTGTTACTTTGGCTGAAGGTCAAGCAGTAACATTTGAAGTTGGTGAAGGTCAAAAAGGCCCACAAGCTGAAAACGTAACTCCACTCTAGTAGTGACTTTGCAGGCATCTCGCCTGCAAGCTATCCCCTCATTCAAACTTCCTAATACCTAACTTTTAAATCTTTATCATAAGAAATCTCAAACAATATCTCTATTTTCCTACTCTCTTTTGCAGAAAACTGTAGTACAAACTCTATTTTACCCTCTTTACTTATCTTATAATCAATCTTCTCTTTTGATTTTACAGCTAAAAGTTTTACCTTAATAGCTTCATTGGTTGATGTTGGTATGCGATCTATAAGAGTGAGTGTTTTCTTTTTATCCGATTTATTGGTTACACTAAGTATATAACCATCCTTTTTTCGTACAGTAGTACCAAAGATACCAGTTTCACGTTCATTCCTTACAATAGATTCACGTACAATCTTTATATCTTCATCTTTTTTCGTATAAAGATCATATTTACCATCATTGTACTGTCCTACACCCCTATCGTTTACTGTTACTTTTCCTGATTTAATTTTCCACTGATTGGATTCTATCTGATGTTTCGGGGTAAAACTACAGACGGTAAATGCATTGGTATTCATATAAGGATACACTTTTAATCGGCAACTGACAGGAGTACTCCAAGAGTCAATCTCAACATCCAATGGCACACCTGTAGAGGGTAGTTCCAGATTGGTTATACTATATTCTCGAGCATCCACATACGTTGCTCTCATCTGTCTGACAGGTGCAGGCGATGGTACAGCAGACATCATTAAGAGCTCTTCATCCATTGCACGATTGGACATTGCTTTTTTCTTTACCATTCTTCTTTTAGGACGTGGTTCGTACTTGCTGACGATCCAGGGAGTAAAATTGATCACAGAAATATACTGATTGGCATTACGATAATAAAAAATGGCTTCATCAGCCTCTATATCAATACCACTTCTGTTAAGTATGGAGAGTTTTTGTGTGACTTTGATCTCTTTATTATTTTGCAATTCTGCTTCGTACAAAGTAGAAAAGTTCACATATCCATAAGGAAGCGTAAGCTCCAACTCTGAAGCACATACTTTTTGACTCAATAGAGCTTTGCTTGAAGGTGCCTGTTTATTGAACTGTTGACGCTTCATCTTTAGTTCATCATTGGCTATAAGGTCTTTACTTTGCAGTGTTGCTTTTGCTTCTCCAATACGCTCAGCTGCATCTATCCATGCAGAAGCATCTATTTTATCTGGTTGAGCCAAAGTAAGAAGCTTTTCAAGTGTTTCACTGGTCTGCTGTATGGTATTTACAGTAATTTGTGCTTTTTCAACTGCTGTAGCTTCTTTACATAGACGCTCATCTTTTGGACAACGTAAGATGGAGAGGGTTTCAACTGTTTCTCCATCACATTTGGCACTTACATTTTTTGTCATACCAAGGTATGTCTTGTTTGCAGTATAAGTGTAAAGTGTTTTATCTTGATAGACAGTCAGTGTAGAGGTATACCCCAAGCCAGAGCCTAGGAGTAACAAACCTAAAGAAGGTAAAAATCGTTTCATCTATAATCCTTAGTAAGTATCTTAGGATTATTATATCTTATTTTGTACTATTGGAATCTTGTTCTTGAGAAAGATAGTCTTCATTTTTTTCTTGTATATAGTCATAGATAGCCTTAACCTCTTCATCGGTTAAATAATATCTAGGCATAATTTCATGAAAACTGTTAAGCGTATGAACCATTTGAGGAAGAGGTTTCCTACGTATGTCTGAGCCCTGGATGACTTTCTCTTCCTTACCTTCAAGGTACTTCACTATGACCTTGCCTTCGCCTTGCTTTCCATGACACTGCGCACAAGAGACACCACGAGGATTATTGTAGAGCATCTCTCCATATTCATAATGAGAGATGAAATCTTCACTGGCACTCAATAACAATGGCAATAAAAAAATCAATCTTTTCATCTCCGAGATTTCCCCTAAACTATTTTCGATATAATACATTAAAAATTCTAAGAGGCACTCTATGCAACTCATCGATGGTAAATCCTTAGCCAACAAAGTACAGACTTCTGTCGCCGCAGAAGTTGAACAACTCAAGCAAGAAAAAAATATTGTCCCCGGTCTGGCAGTTATACTCATAGGAGATGACCCTGCAAGTCATGCCTATGTAAAGATGAAAGCAAAAGCCTGTGAAAATGTAGGGTTTTACTCTATTACCCACAATATGCCTGACACCATCTCTCAAGATGAGATCATAGCTACCATTGAGATGATGAACGATAATCCTCGTATTGATGGTATTTTGGTGCAGCTTCCTCTACCTAAACATGTCGATACAGACAAAATTTTAGAGGTCATAGACCCTAAAAAAGATGTAGATGGTTTCCATGCCTACAATGTAGGCCGCTTGGTTACCAACCTTGACTCTTTCGTTGCCTGTACACCACTTGGTGTTATGAAAATGTTTGAAGAGTACAACATTGACCTTGAAGGTCAAGATGTTTGTGTCGTTGGTGCTTCCAACATTGTAGGAAAACCTATGGCTGCTCTACTTCTCAATGCAAATGCAACCGTTACAGTCACACACATCTTTACAAAAGACCTCAAAGCACATACTTCTCAAGCTGACATTGTCATTGTGGGTGTCGGTGTACCTGGTCTTATTAAAGAAGATATGGTTAAGGAAGGTGCTATTGTCATTGATATCGGAATCAACCGTATTGAAGATGGTTCACTTGTTGGCGATGTAGACTTTAAAAATGTCTCTCCAAAATGTTCCTACATTACACCCGTACCGGGTGGTGTTGGGCCGATGACTATTGCTATGCTACTCTCCAATACACTCAAATCTGCAAAACAAAGGGCTTAAGTGAAGAAGTTTTTATCCGCACTATATAGATTTTCAAGTTCATGGACAGGGACTATCATCATTGTACTTTTCCTCATTTTCTTTGTAGCACAATCTTTTGTCATTCCTTCAGGTTCTATGAAAAGAACCCAACTCATCGGAGATTTTCTTTTTGCAAAAAAATTCTCTTATGGTATTCCTACACCTCATTTACCGTGGCTCGAAATACCTCTTTTACCTGACTTTAATAACAATGGGCACCTCATTGAAGGTCCAAGACCAAAAAGAGAAGATATTGTGATCTTCCGTTACCCAAAAAATCAGAAGATACACTATGTAAAACGTTGTGTTGCAGTAGGAGGAGATGAACTTATTTATGCAGATAAAAAGCTCCTTATCCACTTTCACGAAGGCGATGAGTATATTAAAAAAACGTATCCTGAAAAGAAGATTCTTACTTTACGTGGAAAACTTTGGGTAGAAAACCCTTATATGGACAAATACCCGGGTATTCAATATGAACCAGAGGGACATCCAATCTTTGAAGCACTACTTCAGTACTATACATACAACAAAGAGATCGATATGATGCCTATTATGATCGATGGATTAAATACACCGGTCTATGAGTTAGGCGGCAAAGTTATCAATGCACTCTATACGAAAGTAGATGAAGATCACTTCTATATGATGGGAGACAACCGTGACAACTCTAATGACAGCCGTTTTTGGGGTTCAGTACCATATAAACTTATTGTAGGTAAACCTTGGCTCATCTATATGAGTCTTGAACATCGCTCCTATAAAAGAGTACTTAACGGAGACAAATATGGTGGTGGTAGAGATCATGCCGGTCTTAAACGTGTCTGTGGCACTGTTACTATAGATTCAAAAGAGTGTGAAACACTTTGGAACAAACAACGTTATAACGTACGTTGGGGACGTGTCGGAAGACTTATCGAATCACTTCAGCTTGAAGACCCTATTCAATAAAGGAACACTATGTCAAAAAAATTCTATATAGCAACAGATCATGCAGGTTACGCAGTAAAAGCTTACATCAAAGAGTTTGTCACTTCTTTAGGTCATGAAATTATTGACCTTGGTCCAGACTCAGCAGACAGAGTAGACTACCCTGACTATGCTAAAAAATGTACCCAAGCTGTCCTTGCAGATGAAGGCAGCTTCGGTATTTTGGTTTGTGGTACAGGTATTGGCATCAGTATTGCAGCAAATAAAGTCCCCGGTATTAGAGCAGCACTATGTCATGACCATTATACAGCTATGCTTACTAGACAACATAATGATGCAAATATCTTATGTTTTGGAGAACGTGTCGTAGGTAAAGGTGTTATAGAAGATATGATAGAGGTCTTTGCCAACACTGAATTTGAAGGTGGCAGACATGCTGGACGTGTAGCCAAGATAGAAGCATGTGCTTTTGGTGCCGACATAGGTTAAAACATGTCTATTGTGGAGGAGTTGGTATGAACGGTTTTGTAATGCCAGGTCTCTTTTTACTTGCTACTTCAGCCTACGCACTTCTTACAGACACTCTTATTATGGAAGGTATATACAAAAAAGAAGACTCTTCCAGGCTCTTTTGCTTTGGAACAGTTTTCTATGCTGTTACCGGCATTATATCTTTCACTCTATATCTAAGAATCCCGTAGAATTGCACATTTATATATTAAAATAAAGGAATTATTCATGACACTAAGCCAAGAAGACAAAAAGATCATTTTAAACAGTATAAGGGATATTCCAAATTTTCCAAAACCAGGTATTATGTTTAAAGATATTACCACACTCCTTGGAGATCCAAAAGCTTTTGACACACTGTTAACTCATCTTGAAGAGCGTTATAGATCCTATAATCTTGATTATGTAGCAGGCATTGATGCCAGAGGATTCATATTTGGGGCAGTATTGGCAGACAGATTGAATATAGGTTTTGTACCTGTACGTAAAAAAGGAAAACTCCCCTACACCACAGTAGCCGAAAAATACTCATTGGAATATGGTTTTGATGAAGTAGAGATCCACATTGATGCCTTTGGAGAAAATGGTCTGACAGAAGCCAATCCATCACAGGTACTTCTAATTGATGACTTGATCGCCACAGGAGGTACAGCCAAAGCTGCAGCAAACCTCATAGATAAAGTGGGTGCACACTGTGTTGAAGCCTGTTTCATTATGGAGCTTGGCTTCCTCAATGGTAAAGATGGCATACAAGCTCCCGTCTATTCGGTACTTGAGATAGACTAATGACTGACATTGAATTTACCCAGGAGGAGAAAAAAATACTTGTATCTAAGATACAGTCTTACTTCCACTCTGAGCTCTCAGAAGAGATTGGTCAATTCGATGCAGAGTTTCTACTGGAGTTCTTTAACAAAGAGATAGGCAACTACCATTACAACAAAGGCTTACAAGATGCCCGATCGTTAATAGAAGAGAATGGACAAAATATACTACAAAGCTTTTATGAAATGGAAAAAATCACAGAGTTCATCAAATAATACACAGTAAATACACATACTTTTTATTACAATGAGTCTTACAAGGATTTAATCATGAAACATAGGCTTTTACTCTTACTTGTTACACTCTTTTTTACTGCATGTACCAGTAACACCGTTGAATTGGCTGACCCCGATATGAAAACATCTGCAAAAGATATTGCAACTGTTCTCATTGCTGTAGATGGAGATAAAGAACGTGCCATACGACATTTGGTTATAGGTAGCAATGAAGCACCTTTGGACTATGAACTCTATTTTCATGAAAAAAAGATATCTGAAGGGTTTATCGCGGTTAAAATACCTGCTCCCAGTAGCAACATCATACTCAAAGAGTATTCACTCAGCGGTCATTACGGCTGTAGTAGAGGAAAAGCAGGTTACGGTTCAGGTTCTAAAAGTATTTCAAAAATACTTCCTGGGAAAAGCTACTTTCTTGGCACCATCAATACAGACATGAATACGGTCTATAATGAGATGCCTGCAAAACTTATGACTGAAGCAAAATCAAAATACAACTATACTCCGCATGGAGAAGATATAGAAAAGAAACAACATTTTAAAAGCCATATTGCACTATAAAAGATATAATCAAAGAAAGTAAAGAGCTCACAATCTGAAATAAGCTATTTTATTTAAAAGGTCACTCTGAGATAACCCCGCTACTCTTAACATGTGATTTGCTATAATCTCTTCACTATTTACAAAAGAGACAATTATGGATTTAACGAAAACAATTTACATTCCAAAGCCAAGCCCACATGACCCTGACGATCTGGGACATTTTGGTAAATTTGGTGGGCGTTTTGTACCTGAAACACTCATGCCTGCACTTGAACAACTCAGACTCGACTACGAAGCTGTACGTTTCGACAAAGATTTCTGGTCGGAAGTAGACTACTACTACAAAAACTATGTGGGACGTCCTTCTGCACTCTACTTTGCAGAGAACCTCTCTAAAGAGCTGGATGCAAAGATCTACCTTAAGCGTGAAGACTTGAACCATACCGGTGCACACAAGATAAACCACTGTGTAGCACAGGCTGTTTTAGCCAAGCGTTTAGGCAAAAAGAAGATCATTGCAGAAACTGGTGCTGGGCAACATGGTGTCGCAACAGCAACTGTAGCAGCACTATTTGGGCTTGAGTGTGAAGTTTTCATGGGTGCAAAAGATGTAGCACGTCAAGAACTTAATGTCTTTAGAATGAAGCTTCTTGGTGCAAAAGTACATGCGGTGGAGTCTGGGTCTAAAACACTTAAAGATGCCATGAATGATGCCATACGTCACTGGGTGACACATGCAAGGGACACATATTACCTCATTGGTACTGTAGCAGGTCCACATCCCTACCCTATGATGGTACGTGACATTCAGTCCATTATTGGATGGGAAGCAAAAGCACAACTAAATGTCGTAGAAGGTACTCTCCCAGATAAAGTCATCGCGTGTATAGGTGGAGGGTCAAACGCCTTGGGTGTCTTTAACCACTTCTTACAAGATGAAAGTGTAGAGTGTATTGGTATTGAAGCAGGAGGCCTTGGACTTGACTCTAAACATGGCTGTTCTCTTGAAAAAGGAAGCCCAGGTGTTCTGCATGGACAACTCTCATACCTACTTCAAGATGAAGACGGACAGATTCAAGAAGCACACTCTATCTCAGCAGGTCTTGACTACCCGGGCATTGGTCCGGAACACGCCTTCCTCAAAGAGGAAAATGTTGTGACCTATGACCATATTACCGATGATGAAGCTATGGATGCTTTTGTCTGGCTGTCACAGGCTGAGGGGATCATCCCTGCATTTGAAAGTTCACATGCTATTGCATACCTTAAAAAGATGAAACCTGAAGATATCAAAGGTAAAACCATATTGGTCAATCTCTCCGGACGTGGTGATAAAGATATGATACAAGCACAAGATATACTCTCCGAACAATTTCAATAACAATAGGTGGAATTTCCACCTTAATAATTAAATCAAATATAGTGTGATATACTTTTATAATAACTTTTAAAGGTATTTACAATGAAAACCCTTCTTTTATCCCTGCTTCTCATCTCGAACCTTTTAGCCATTACAGCCGAAAAATATGCACCTACACTAAAGGCACTTACCAATTTGAATTATGCTTATGCCAAAGCAAAAAATGAAAAAAAAGAAATGATCTTGCTCATGGTCATCAAAGATGGTTGTCACTGGTGCGAAAAAATGGTTGAAAAAACAATGCAAGATAAGACAGTAAAAGAGGCATTAAGCAATACAATCATTGTTCTTATAGATTTTGATTCAAATTTATCTAAAAAATATAAAGCACAAGAGACGCCTTCACTCTATTTTATAAATCCTGAAACAAAAAAAGTCATCTATGAACAAATAGGCTATGAGAAACCCGGATCTTTTATGATTACCATTCACTCAGCACTCGATAACATTCCATAAGATCACTTTTTTACTTCTATAAAATCAAAAAAAACGTACTCTTTGTGTATTCCTTTACTTTTATTTGATATACTCCATAAACTATAACTCAATTAAGTAAAAGGCTACTCGTGAATTTTAATATTACTACAGAAAGTATCTCAAACATAAAATCTGACCTTGAAATTATCATTGTCCATGATAAAGATTTAAAACATACATTTGTACAAGATAAAAAACTGCTCAAAAAAGCAGGTTTTACAGGTACTCAGGATGAGGTATGTCATCTTATAGAAAAAAATAGACTCTATGTAGGAACAGAGACACTTAAGGGTGTAGGAGTACGTTCTGCAGCCGCCTCTGCGCTACGTTCGCTCTTAGGTAAAAAAGCCTATAAAACCGTGAAAATTGCAACCTACTTGAGTCATCCAAGATGTTCTGCTTCTCTTAGAGCTATGGTTGAAGGGCTTGTACTTGGATCTTACACATTCAACAATTATAAAAGCACTAAAGTAAAATCTCCAGTGAAAAATGTAGAAATCTCGTTAGATGGCTACAATACCCATGAACTTAGTATGGAAACCGCTGCAAGAGCAGTACATAACGGAGAGATCTCTGCAAATGCTACCAATTTTACAAGAGACATTGTAAATACAACGCCGGATGACTGTTACCCGGAGATCATGGCAAATATTGCCCAGGAACTTGCAGAAAATTCTACGTTGAAATGTAAAGTACTAAAGCCTAAAGCACTTAAAAAAGAGAAGATGGAAACACTGCTTGCTGTAGCACGTGCGAGTAGACATAAGCCAAGAGTTATACACCTTGCACATAAACCTAAAAATGCCAAAGCTGTAGTAACATTAGTAGGAAAAGGCCTTACTTATGACTCAGGTGGTCTCAGCCTCAAGCCTGCTGATTATATGGTAACAATGAAATCAGATAAAAGTGGAGGTTCTGCAGTACTGGGTATTATGAAAGCTATATCAGAGATGAACCTGCCTATTGAAGTGCATGGGTTTATAGGTGCTGTGGAAAATATGATCGGTGGAGATGCCTATAAACCAGATGATGTACTAACTGCTAAAAATGGCAAAACCATTGAGATTAGAAATACGGATGCAGAAGGCCGTTTAGTACTTGCAGATGTACTCTGTTATGCACAACAGGAAGTCAAAGCAGACTATCTCTTTGATTTTGCTACCTTGACAGGTGCCTGTGTAGTGGGTGTAGGTCACTATACTTCAGGTGTCATGGGAAATGCAGATGAACCCAAAGATCTGGTAGTTAAGATGGCCACACAGGCTGGAGAACTTGCTACAAAACTTGATTTTAACAGACACTTAAAAAAGACCATAAAATCTGAAATTGCAGATGTTTGTAACATTTCAAATACCCGATATGGTGGTGCCATTACTGCCGGACAGTTTCTCTCAGAGTTCATCGATGAAGAGCATAAAGAGAAGTGGGCTCACATAGATATAGCAGGTCCAGCCTTTGTTGAACATGCCTGGGCAGAAAATCCACATGGTGCTTCTGGTGCGGGGGTAAGAATGATGATAAGACTCATTGAGAAGCTTGTACGTACTGCACAGTCACATTAAGATATAGAAAGAGAAGAGACATTGTACACGTCCAATATACCTTTTGAGAAAAAAGAAAATATCAAAACCGGTGATTTTTTACGATTTAAAGGGTCACATATTTTACTTGTTGAAGACAATGTAATCAACCAGAAAATTGTACAAAACATTTTAAAAAAATCAGGTGTTGAGATAATCATTGCCAATAATGGTCAAGAGGCTCTTGACCTGCTTTTTCTTAAAAGAAAAGAAATTGACCTTATACTCATGGATATTTCCATGCCGGTAATGGATGGGTATGAAGCCACCAAGATAATACGTCAAAACCGAAATTACGATACGCTGCCTATTGTCACATTTACTGCATTTACACAAGGCAGTGAAATAGAAGAGATGTTCTTTATAGGTGCAAATTCACACATTACGAAACCTTTACATATTGGACAGTTTTATACAGTCTTTTTAACCTATCTTTCCAATAAACGAAGAAAAGTCTCTTTCATTGAGGAATTAAAAATCAATGGTTTGGATGTCAAGCATGGTATTGCATTGGCTAAAAATGATGAGAATATCTATAAAAAGGCTCTCTTTGATTTTGTTGTAGAGTATAAAGTAACTATACACAGTATGCCAAGATGGATTGAGAGAGAAGACTCCAAGCATATTATGACAACCTGTACCAATATGGGTATTACCCTCAAACGACTGGGTGCGTATGAGTTGGAAGATATTGTCTTTAGAATGAAAAAAATATATATTTACAATACAGAACATCGTATTGAAGAGTTCAGTGA
>JALWLD010000034.1 GCA_027081115.1 Sulfurovum sp. | reverse complement strand
TGAGAAACATGAAATAACAGGAGAGCGTATGACTGAACTGCAAAAGTGTGCCAAAGAGGCTATAGGTCTTATGGATCTTACAACATTAAATGATGATGATACAGATGCAAAGGTTATAACGCTGTGCAAACAGGCTCATTGTCCTGCCGGCAATACCGCAGCTGTGTGTATCTACCCACACTTTATACCTATAGCACGTAAAACTCTCACTGCACAAAATACACTTCAGATCAAGATAGCAACGGTAACCAATTTTCCTCACGGCAATGATGATATAGCCATTGCAATAGCTGAAACTAAAGCAGCTATTGACTATGGAGCAGATGAAATAGATGTGGTTTTCCCTTATAAGGCACTCAAAAATGGAAATGAAACAGTAGGGTATGAACTGGTCAAATCTTGTAAAAAAGCTTGTGGAGATGTTCTTTTAAAAGTCATTATTGAGTCTGGTGAATTGCAGAGTAAAGCACTTATTCAAAGAGCTTCAGAGATTGCTATAGATGCCGGGGCTGATTTTATTAAAACATCTACAGGTAAAGTAGCAATTAATGCTACACTTGAAGCAGCAGAGATTATGTTAAATGTTATTAAAGAGAAAGATCCAAGGGTAGGTTTTAAGGCAGCAGGTGGTGTAAAAGATGCACAGACAGCCAAAGCATACCTTGATCTGGCACGTGAAATACTTGGAGAAGATTGGGTTAATCCTCAACATTTTCGTTTTGGGGCTTCGAGTTTATTAAACAATTTGCTAGCAGAGCTTGAATTGAGTGAATTAAAAGATACAGAGGGGTACTAATGAAACGGACAATTATCTTACTTCTTGACTCTTTGGGTTTAGGTGGGGCAGAAGATGCAGATAAGTTTGTAGGTGAGACTGCAGAGGGAAAAGTATTTAATGATATGTTCTCCAATACTTTGGGACATATAGCCCAAGAATGTTATGAAGGTCGTGCAGAAGAGGGACGTTCAGGACCATTAAAAATTCCCCATATGAATAGGCTAGGTTTTGGTCGTGCCTGTCAAGAGAGCTCAGGTATATTTCCTGCAGGTTTGGATGTATCTGTCGAGCCTGTCTCTGCTTATGGGTATGCAAAAGAGCTTTCTACAGGTAAAGATACTACTTCAGGGCACTGGGAGATAACGGGTGTACCTGTAGAGTTTGAATGGGGCTATTTTAAAGAGAAAACAAACTCTTTTCCTCAAATACTTCTAGATGAACTGATAGACAGAGCAAATCTACCAGGTGTGTTGGGTAATTGTCATGCCTCTGGTACAACGATACTCGAAGAGTTGGGAGAGGAGCATATGGCAACGGGTAAACCTATTGTCTATACTTCTGCGGACTCTGTCTTTCAAATAGCCTGTCATGAAGAGACTTTTGGATTAGAAAAGTTGTATGCACTTTGTGTGTTGATCCGTGAATTGGTGGACAAATATCACATTGCAAGAGTCATAGCAAGACCTTTTGTCGGGAGTAACAAAAAGAGTTTTCAGCGTACCGGAAATAGATATGATTACTCTGTACCACCACCAAACTTGACACTTCTTGACAGGATGAAAGAGAAAGGCGGAGAGGTAGTTTCCGTAGGGAAGATATCTGATATATTTGCAACACAGGGCATTACAAAAAACAAGAAAGCTACTGGTTTGAAAGCACTTTTTGATGAAACGCTTAAGGCTTTAGATAAAGCAGGAGACCAAACGATCATCTTTACCAACTTTGTAAACTTTGATGCAGACTTTGGACATAGACGCAATGTTTCTGGCTATGCTTCAGCCTTAGAGTACTTCGATACCCGTCTTCTGGAGATGATTTTATCCTTGGAAGATGATGATCTTTTGGTACTTACTGCAGATCACGGTTGTGACCCGACATGGGAGGGGAGTGACCATACAAGAGAGCATATTCCTGTTGTTTTTTACGGAAAAGAGGTGAAGGCAGGTTTTGTAGGAAGAAGGGAGACATTTGCTGATATTGGTCAAACGATAGCAGCATATCATCATTTGCCAAAACTTGATTTTGGAACAAGTATATTTTAAAAGGAGTATAGATGGCAACACCACATATAAATGCACAAAGAGGGGACTTTGCAAAGACAGTTTTGCTTCCAGGAGACCCTTTAAGAGCAAAATATATTGCAGAGACTTTTTTAGAGAATATCAAACAAGTTAATGATGTACGCAATATGCTGGGTTTTACGGGTACATATAAAGGTAAAGAAGTCTCTGTTATGGGCTCAGGTATGGGGATACCTTCTTGTTCTATTTATGCAAAGGAACTGATTACCGAGTTTGATGTAGAAAATATTATACGTGTAGGAAGCTGTGGTGCAGTTAGCACAGATGTCAAGGTATTGGATGTCATTATAGGGATGGGGGCTTCGACAGATTCTAAAGTAAATCGCATACGTTTTGGTGGACACGATTTTGCTGCCATTGCAGACTATGGACTGCTACGTAAAGCGGTGGATGCTGCCGAAGCAGCAGGAATTTCTGTAAAGGTGGGTAATATTTTTTCTGCAGATCTTTTTTATACACCTACGCCTGAAATGTTTGATACAATGGAACAACACAATATTTTGGGTGTGGAGATGGAAGCAGCAGGACTCTATGGGGTAGCGGCTGAGTTTGGTGCTAAAGCATTAACTATTTTGACAGTTTCAGATCATATCCGGACCGGAGAGGTAACGACATCACAAGAGAGACAGAGCTCTTTTAATGAGATGATTATTGTGGCATTGGATTCATTGCTTTAACATAACATGAGGAGTACAATACTATTATATCGACCATAAATTGGATATTGCCTCATATATGTCTGTGGTGATTTATTTACTAAAATACAACTTTTAGGAGAGCTGATGTACTTACCTCAAGAGATTATTCGAAAAAAACGTGATGGTGAAAAACCTACAAAGGATGAGATAGACTTTTTTGTCAAAGGTATTGCTGATAATTCCATTTCAGAAGGGCAAATAGGTGCTTTTGCCATGGCAGTCTATTTTAACGATATGCAGAGTGATGAACGTGTGGCACTTACCATGGGTATGTGTGATAGCTGCCTGTGGTGGTTACGTACCGATGATTTCAGGAAGAGGACTGGGACATACTAGGGGCACATTAGATAAGTTTGATGCTATTCCCGGATACAATACTCAACCCGACAATGACAGATATTGAAGAATATAGTATTTCAGAACTTTTGCCCCATGCGTTTTTCTCATTAGATTGATGCTATTAATCTTTCTAATACTATAATAGTTAAGATAGAAAAAAAGGAATAATAAAATGATCACAATACTAAAAGAAGCTCTTGTAACTTTGGCCTTAGTTGGACTTTCAGGGTGTGTCTCTACATCAGATATTGAAGTTGAGAATGCACAATCAGAAAAAGTTAATTTGAATGGATATAAGACCTATCAGTTTATTCAAGGTAGTGGTATCGCAGATGATAAAGCTACAAAAAAGATACTTGACAGTGAAAAGACAGCGGCAAGAATTGAGTCTCTCATCAATGATGAGTTGATAAAAAAAGGGAAAGTACCTGTTTCAAAAGATCCGGACTTTTTAGTTGCATATTTGGGTGGTGCAGATATGGAGACTGTGAAAACAAAACTTGATAAAAAGGGAAAGGAGATCATAGAAAAAAGACCTGAAGCAGCACTTATGCTCATGTTAGTAGATGCAGATACCGGTTCTATTTTATGGATATCCACAGCAGCCGGTGAAGTAAAAAACCTTCCTTTGGAAGATAGAAGAAAACGTTTGCAATATGCTGTGAAAAAGATGCTTGAAGGAGTTTAGTAAACCTCTTCCTATGATATCTGATTGACTGAATCAGCTCGATTAAAGAGAAAGACTTTTACCTTTCTCTTTTTATGATACAGTTTCCAAATTTAACTTTTTTCTTCTCTATATTTAATGTACTAAAAAATAGGGCTTAGTCTTCTTTTGCATCTACTTGATGTATGACCATGGTTGGATAGGCAAACTCAAGGTTATTTTTTTTGAGTATATCTGCAATTTTGAACATTACATCCTCTTTTACCTCCAGCCATTCATTCCATACTACGGTACGACTGAAACAGTAAACAAGAATATTGATGCTGGAATCTGAAAATTCATCCATATAGACCAATGTAGTACGTTTGATACCCTTAAGATCTTCAATAGATACAAGCTTGGCATGTCTGTCAGAGTTAGAGAATGAGGTATATTCATTGGCAATACCTTCATGGTTCTTTAACATCTCTTTAATATCTTCTATGGCTTGTCTAATGTCATTAAAGTCAGATTCATATGTGACCCCAATGTTCATTTTAATACGGCGTCCAATACGTCTTCTTGTCCAATTTTTTACAGAAGAGTTGGAGAGTTCAAAGTTTGGTACTGATATAAGGGCATTGTCAAAAGTTCTGATGGTAGTTGCACGAAGTCCGATCTCAACAACGGTACCGTTTGCATGAGTACTCTCTATCCAGTCTCCCTGTTCAAAGATGTCTCCAGCTAAAATGGCAATTGAACCAAAAATGTTTGCAATACTGTCTTTGGCAGCAAATGCTACAGCAGCACCGGCAATACCAAGTCCAGAGAGAACAGCAGTAAGGTTTACACCCATTACTTTAAGTATGGCAATGGATGCCAGAAGTATGATAAACCCGTTGATAACTTTGATACTTAAATTAATTACTTCATCTTTAAGTACCTTGCTTTTTTGCATTCTCTCTATTTTTAGATAAGCAATGGTATTGGTAATACGATAGAGTAATATGGCTGTTAAAATAATATAAAAGATAGCAAAAACTTTTGAAATACTGATACTTTTAGAGTCAAAACCAAGTACAACTACGATAATAAGATGTAAAATAATCAATGAAGTAATAACATTGAAAATATTAGTGATGTGACTATGTATATACTCGATATCATCATCTCTTAAGTTATGATGATTCAGAAAGCGGTCGATGACAACACGGATGATCTTTTGAGAGAGTATAATAATCAATATAATAAGAAAAATCAAAATGACTTTTGCCGAATCCAAACCGATATATCCAAGATATATGTTTAGGATGTGACCAAATTTTGTTTTATTGATATTATTGATCAATTTAAATATTTTCGATCCGGATATACTCGCAATTCTGTAAATATTAGAACTATTCTCTACAAGTTCAGCAGAGAATGTATTGGCAACATACTGTAAATATACAGTGTCTTCATAGGCTTGTTTCAACTCTTTTATAATAGGGGAATTATTTGTTACCTTATCAAGTAGATATTTCTCTTTTATGATTGGGGTATAGTTTGCAAAATGTGAAACGAGTAGTTCACTAATTTTGTCTTTGAAAAAAGCTTTGGATTTACTGTCTGTAAAACGTAAAACTTCTTGAAGTGTCTCTCTGATGGAAGATCTTATAGCATATTGATGTAGAAGTAGTTCATCCCGTAGTGCTGCATTTATATTACCCCGATGTTTGTTGCTGTTATATCGTAGTTTTAATTTGTATATTTCTTGTTTATACGGAGACTTTTGAGATAGGAATGCTTCTTTATCTGTGGCAAATTCCAGAAAAAATTCTTGGTATTGTTGTATCTGTTCTTTTTTTATTTTTAGTTTTTTCTCTATGGTAATATTGTCATCTACTAACTGTTTTTCTACTTTTATCTGTTTGGTTATAAAATTATCAAGCAGGTCATTTGCAAATAGAAAAGTGCTGGCGAAAAATAGAAATAGAAAAAGTAGTTTTTTCAAGTGTAACCTTTATTTTAATTATGAAAGTATAGTTTAAAGAAGTAAACAGACAGAAAATAGATGGATTAAGTGTTTAGATCGCTGTTGAAGACTTGAATGAACTTTTCAGGAATCCGACGAGGTCTGCCTTTATCAATATAAACTAAGACTACCTTCATAGAGAAAACTTTTATATCCTCTCTCCATATCTCTTGTAAAAGTATCATGGAAGAGCTTTTCAAAGTAAGAATTTCCGAGTGTACATATAAAAGATCTCCTAATTTCGAAGTGGCAAGAAAATTGGCATCTATATGCCGTACAACAAAGCCACTCTCATCACTTTGGGCAGGAATCATTTCCCTCGAAAAAAAGACTTCTGAACGTGCCCTTTCACAAAAATTAATATAACGTGTATGATAGACAATTCCACCAGCATCTGTATCTTCATAATA
>JALWLD010000033.1 GCA_027081115.1 Sulfurovum sp. | reverse complement strand
CAAAAGGTGCTTTTTCTACTCAATATTTACAAGCTGCATTTGTATCATATAAAGCATTAAAGGAAAAACATGAAAATAGTTTACAAAATATTGACGATTTACTTGGTATAGTTTAACCATAACAAAACCTTGGAGAGGAATAGTTTACCCTAGCGGGAAAAACTATTTCTCAAGTCAACTGTTATACACAAAAGGAACTATTAAGTAATGTCAATCATTATAGATACACCGAAACCACCATACTATGCAGTTATATTTACATCAACAAAAATTGATGAAGATAAAGGCTATGATAAAATGTCAGATAAAATGGTAAAATTAGTATCTCAACAAGATGGATTCTTGGGATTTGAATCAGCAAGAAAAGAATTAGGTATTACTGTGTCATATTGGAAAGATGAAAAATCAATAAAAAAATGGAAAGCTAATTTAGAACATCAAGAAGCCCAAAAATTAGGTAAAGAACTTTGGTATAAACAATATAAAATAAGAATAGCGAAAGTAGAAAGAGATTATGAACTATAAAGGGAAATTAAATTGAAACTAGAAAAGATAGTACCTTGGGGAAGAAATCTTGAAGAGTATCAAAATATGTTCCAACTTACAAAAGAAGATTTACAATCTAACATACTGGGATGTGGAGATGGTCCATCTAGTTTTAATTTTGAAGTCACAAAACTAGATGGAAATATCATATCAATAGACCCAATTTATCAATTTACAAAAAATGAAATTCAAAAAAGGATAGATGAGACATCATCAGTTGTTAGTGAACAACTAAAACAAAATAAAAATGATTTCATTTGGAAAAATATTAAATCAGTTGATGAACTAATCAATATTAGATTAACTGCTATGAACCATTTTATCAAAGATTATGAAAATGGAAAAGAAAAAAAAAGATATATTCATAATGAACTACCAAAACTATCATTTGAAAATGATAGTTTTGATTTAGTATTAAGTTCACACTTCTTATTTTTATATAGTGAACACTTTGATTTACAATTTCATATTGATTCTATATTAGAAATGTGTAGAGTATCAAAAAAAGAAGTTAAAATATTTCCACTTCTTGATTTAAAAAATAAAAAGTCACAATATTTAGAACCAATATTAGATATATTAAAAAATAAAGGTTTTGAAACTAAAATTATTAAAACAAATTATGAGTTTCAAAAGGGAGCAAATGAACTGTTAAGCATTAATGTGTATAACAAGACCTTGGAGAGAAATAGTTTACCCTAGCGGGCAAAACTATTTCTCAAGTCAACCGTTATATCTCAAATTACACTCTGATGTGATTTAAAATATGGCTGTTTTATTATAGTCAAATTTATTATGGAGTTAGAAATGAAGAAAATAGTTTTATGGTTTGTTGCACTTGGTTTGCTCTCAAGTTCACTTTATGCAAAACAAGTTAGTGTTTGTACTGCCTATCTTATAAGTGCAACAGCTGAATTAGAATGTGGTGGTGATTTTAGTGGTAAATCAACAATGGTTCAGATGTATAAAAAAGGTTGGAAAATTTCAACCGATATTGGTGGCTCTAGAAAGTTTATTATCGTATTTGAAAAATAACTTTTTTAAGGCAAGGATATAACAAGTCCTTGCACACCAATAAAATACCCAGCGGGGTATTTTATTGGTGAAGTCAAACGTTGCACGCACCCGCGGAGCGGGAGCGTGCAACGGGCGCGCTGATCACTGAACGTGACCACTGCCATTCGTTGGTCTCCGCTCCGCTACGTCCAACAAATGACAGGATTCACACATCAAGTCTGCTACCAGAATACCCTACGGGATATTCTGATATCATACTGAATGGCGATCAGCGCGCCCGTTATCTCACGAAGGAACATAAAATTGAAAGCAACAGACATCCCATTTGTAAAACACATAGGAATTGAAGAACAAAATGATGAATTATCATTAGACTTTAAAAATGATGTATTAAACCATATCAAAACAATTCATGCAAGTGCTCAATTTACATTAGCAGAAACACAAAGTGGTCTTCATCTTCAAAGCCTCTTTCCAGAGCTTGAAGGAAAAGTTATACCTGTTCTAAGAGATGCTCAGATTAAATATAAAAAACCTGCACAAGAAAAAATCATTGCTTTCTCGTCAGCAGATGAAAAATCTGTAGAAAAGTTCAAAGTACAATTTGAGAAAAAAGGCAGAGGCTCACTTCAAATAGAAGTTAAAATAAAAGATATTAATGATGTTTTAACATGTCAAGGTATTTTTACTTGGTTTATTCAAGCACTCTAAAGAGATAACAAGTACTTGGAGAGAAATAGTTTACCCTAGCGGGCAAAACTATTTTTCAAGACAGCCGTTATACTCACGACATGAACATTGACAATGTAAATACAATTTTGCTATAATAAAATTATATCAATAAAAAAGGCTTACTTTGAAATTTGAATGGAATGATGAAAAAAGTAAATTAAATCTGCAAAATCATCAAGTTTCTTTTGAAGAAGCAAAAGAAGTTTTTGTAGACCCTATGCATATTTCAAAACTTGACCATCGTTTCGATTATTTTGAAGAAAGATGGATAACATTAGGAACAACAACAAAAGATACAATCTTAGTTGTTGCAAATATGTTTTTTGATGAGAACGGAGAAGAAATTATCCGTATCATCAGTGCAAGAAAAGCCAATCAAAAAGAAAGGATATTTTATGAGCAACATTAAAGAAAGAGAAAAATTTGATGACTATGAAATGCTAGAAGAGTATGACTTTAGTGATGGAGTTCGTGGTAGATTTTATGAACCAAAAAAGATACCTGTTTCGTTAAGACTAGACAATGATATAGTTCTATTTTTCAAAAAACTTGCTAGTGAGCAAAAAGTACCATATCAGACACTTATAAATGCACTTCTAAGAAAAAAGTTACAAGAAGTATAACAAATACGAGGAAACCAATAATTTACACTTACGGGAAAATTATTGCTCACGACGACCGTTAGAAGGTAATGAATGGATAGCATAACCATAAAATCGTGTAATACAGCAGCAACTCTTACATTTTGTGAAAGGGATGGAGACTACTTTACAGTTGTCTATGATAGCCCTTCGGTTAACCTTAGAAAAAGGGTCTGGGGTTATACCGATTGTGATTTTTTGGTTAATCTATTTAAGTTTATTGCTAAAGAATGGAAAGGCTGGGAAGGCTCAGAAGAATGGGCCTCTATAGAAGGTGAGTTTCGGGTGTTTGCTACAAGCGACAAATCAGGGCATGTGACGCTATCTATCGCACTTAAAGAAATTGATGGCCCAGAATTATGGGAGGCTACTGTCAGTTTAGGCATAGAGGCAGGGCAAACTGAATCAATTGCTAAAAAGGTTGAAACGTTCTTTGCAAACTAAAACTTCTAACAAGCGCAAGCTGGCTGGCTGGACTCGTCGCTTCGCTCCTCGCCTGTGTTGCGGGCGTTATACACCCTTGGTAAGAAACTAACTATGTGATTGGAGCAAATAAACATTGTCAAATGAAATAGTTGTCATTGATAGGTTAATGTACCAAAATCAACCATTTACAAAGCGTTTTACATGGGATGAAGCAAAAGAGTATGCAAAAAACTTAAGACTTGGAGGATATGATGATTGGCGTTTGCCAACCATCATTGAATTAAGTAAAGTGAGAAATCCAAAGTTAGACAAATGGCAAGGTTCTGAAATATGGCGTGATTGGATGTCCAGACATAAAAAAATATTGTATACAAATCCAGCAGGAAGAGTTTGTTGTACAAGAAAAGAATTTGTAAAAAACATGCCTGAATATAGCTTTTTTTGGAGTTCTACAAAATTTGAAAATAATGCTAATCATGAATTTTTATCCAATGCCATGTATTTAGAATATTTTAATGACATCAAGCCTATTTATGCAACAAAAGAAAATCAGGATTTTGTTTTATGTGTTCGAGGTTAAGCCAAATTGGTTAACATATGTATAACAAATTCGAGGAGCCAATACAAACCCCTAGCGGGTTTCGCATTGGCTCAGCCCGGCCGTTAGACTACTATTGAAATATTACAAAAAATGTAGTATAATGTATCTACAAAAGGATACAAATGAAAAAAGCAATAAATATCCGTATGGATGAAACACTACTTACTGATTTAGACTCTTATGCTCAAGAACTTGAACGTTCTCGTACATATATTATTGAAAAAGCTGTCAGTACTTATTTTGATACACTTGATGAGATGATTTCAGATAAAAGAATTGATGAACTTAAAAGTGGAAAAACAGAAGTGTATTCACTAGAAGAAGTGGCTCAAAAACTTGGACTTAGCTAGTGTTTAAAATTATAGTTCCAAAAGCTACTTTCAAAGAACTTGAAAAAATAGACTCCATAAATCAGCAACTCATATTTACAAAAATCAAAGATTTAGAAGCAGGAATTTTCACTTCAGATAAAGCTCTAAAGGGTAAACATAAAGGTAAGTTTAGAAAAAGAGCTGGGGATTACAGGATAGTTTATCTGAAAGAAAATGACATTTTAGTGATTACTCTCATTAGGATTGCACATAGAAAAGAAGTTTACTGAAAGTCTAACAAAACCTCGTAGCGAATAAGTTATAACCAGAAAGGGACAGATGCATCATTTATCTAAAATACTGTTGACGATGTTTTTTGTGGCACTGCCTAGCGCATTGTTGGCAAATGAAATAGAAGCAAAGTTCATTAAGGCAGGTTTAATTGATATAAATGCTATTGACCAGTCAATTCAGGTTGATCTTGTTAACTCGGATCAAGATAAGAACTTCTTTGAAGAAAACTTCTACGATGGGCTGAATAAAGCATATTTAAGAAAAGAAATTGCCGTTAAACTATCAAATGCACAAAGTATTCTGAAGAAGGAACAGCCTGGGTATTCACTTCAGATACTTGATGCTGCAAGACCAAGATCAGTTTCTCGTGCCATGTATGAAAAAATGAAGGGAACCAGGTTTGAAAAATACGTTGCGAATCCAACGAAAGGATCAATGCATAATTACGGCATTGCTGTAGATATTACAATCGTTAATAAGTATGGCAAGAAATTGGATATGGGACCTAGTCCATTCTACAGTAGTCATACAGTAATATACTGGAACTATATCCTAAAAAAGATGGGGTTTGACTTATCTGCGGAGCAACAGAAAAATCGTAGTCTTTTGAAACGCATGATGCTAAAAGCGGGATTTCATCCTTTAGCTCATGAGTGGTGGCATTTTAATGGCATGAAGAAAACTGATGCAAGAAACACATATTCAATTATCGAATAAGGTTATAACAAGGCAATGCAGCGGAGCCACAAAAGCTACGCTATTTTTGTGCATTCACGTTGCTCATTGTTGCACAAAAACAGCTTTGCTTTTACGTCCCACTGATTGCGGCGTTAGAAATACAAAACCGAAAGAATTAACGTTTGAATAAAATGACAGTTATCCTGTCCAATAATATTGTCGTAGTAAGTACACAAAGGAAGTTATCCGCATGATCAAACTTTTGATAAATAGCTCAGAACCCGTAGAGATGAGCCTTACCTCTTTTGGTGGAAAACCAGTACAAAATAGCGATGGCAAATTTCAGTGGCCTACATGTGGTTGCTGTATGCTTCCAATGCAATTCCAAGCCAAAATTTTAGTTAATAATGAATTATATCAAATATTCATGTGCCAAAATGACCCAGGAATGTGCGATGACTGGGATGCAAACTCTGATGGCAATGCTGTTGTTGTTACAAAACCTATCGAACTTGAATACGCTCCAGCACCATCAGAAGGCGTAACACTTCGAGAAGTTGAACACTCAGCAAAAGTTGTAGTAGTTGAGGGGAATGACTATGAAGAAGCAAGAAATGAGTGGGCAGAAAGAAATGCCGTAAGTCTTAGAGAAGTATTAGGTCAAGTTTATGGTGAGCCTTCATGGATTCAGGGTGATGAAACACCAACCTGCAATGAGTGTAATAATCCAATGAGGTTTGTAGCTCAGCTGGAACAAGGAGCTGATTGGAAAACAGAAATGAATTTTGGTGGTGGCGGTGTAGCGTATTTGTTTCACTGTGGTTGTATTGGTTCCGCTAAGTTTTTATGGCAATGCTAATGACAACCGTAACAAACGGGGAAACTCAACCGCCATTCAAAAATCCACTTGATACTAATTTACCCTAACTCCAGCATTTTGAGTGTTTTTCGCTCAAAAAATAAAATTTCTAAAAATGTGCTTAAAATTCTAAAATTGGTGCTAGAATAAGTAACATTCATCAAACACTAAATACTTTTTAAGGTTACAAATGTGAAATATAAACAATACTTTAAAATCTAAAGTGCTTTGTTTGTTTAAAGAAAAAATTCTAACAATTCGCATCCAGCGGACAGCAAAAAGGAAAACTAAAAATGATAAGCACATCAACAATTTTAGAGCCACTTTTACAACTTTGGTATCTTATTCCAATAATACTCGTTGTTGCATTTTTCAAATCTTCTTTTGGAAAGGGAATCATTGGAGAATTTTTTGTAAATAGTTCTTCAAAATTTAAATTGGATAAAGATAAATATCACCTCATAAAAAATGTAACCCTTCCAACTGAAGATGGTACAACACAAATTGATCATATTATCGTATCTGAATATGGTATTTTTGTAGTAGAAACAAAAAATATGAAAGGTTGGATTTTTGGTGACGAAAAACAAAAGTTTTGGACTCAAAAAATATACAAACATACCAATAAGTTTCAAAATCCACTTCATCAAAACTACAAACACATTAAAACGATACAAAATACACTTGGTATCGACCAAAATAAAATATTTTCAGTAATTGTTTTTGCAGGGGATAGTGAATTTAAAACAAAAATGCCTGAAAACGTCAGACAAGGAATAGGATATATTGACTATATTAAATCAAAAAACCTAAAAATAATATCTAAAGATGAAGTTTCAAAAATTATATCTCAAATAGAGTCAGGAAGACTTTCAAAATCTTTTAAGACTCATCGAGAGCATGTGAAGCATGTCAAAGACATTATTGATAAAAAAAGCAAACAGTGTCCAAGATGTGGTAGTGAATTAGTTGTTCGCACTGCAAAAAAAGGATCTAATGCTGGTAATCAATTTTACGGGTGTAGCAATTATCCAAAATGTAGATATACTACACTAAATGTCTAACAAATATTTCTCAAGTCAACCGTTATACACAGGAGTAATAATGAAAAAAACAATTTTTATCATCACATTAACTTTTTTAACTGGATGTGGAAGTGGTAGTTCATCTTCACAAGATGAAGAAAATAAAATATTTGATTCAACTGTAGCACCATATGCCTCTGACAGTTGGTATAAACCAGATACCAATACATCTTGGCAATGGCAACTTCAAGGGGATATCAATACCTCATATAGTGTAGAAGTTTATGATATAGATTTGTTTGATTCAAATATAACACTTATACAGTCCCTTAAAAATGATGGTAAAAAAGTAATTTGTTATTTTAGTGCAGGAAGTTATGAAAATTGGAGGGATGATGAAGCTGACTTTCCATCAAATGTATTAGGAGGCAATATGGATGGATGGGCAGGCGAAAAATGGCTTGATATATCAAATGAAGCCTTAGCACCTATTATGAAAGCAAGATTAGATTTAGCAGTACAAAAAGGTTGTGATGGAGTAGAACCTGATAATATGGATGGATATAGCAATGATACAGGCTTTAGTTTAAGTACAAATGATCAATTAGCTTATAATAAATTTATAGCAAATGAAGCTAGAAAAAGAGGACTTAGTGTTGGACTTAAAAATGATTTGGATCAAATAGCAGAACTTGAACCATATTATGATTTTAGTGTAAATGAACAATGTCATGAGTATAATGAATGTGATCAAATGCAACTATTCATAGATGCAAATAAGCCAGTGTTTAATGCTGAATATTCTCAGGAGTATGTAGACAATAATAATAGTGAACGAGATATTATGTGTAATGATGCCAATAATGAAAACTTTCAAACTTTAGTTTTGCCACTAGATTTAGATGATAGTTTTAGATATAGTTGTAATTAGTATGTATAAGAGGAACGAGGTAATACTTGTGGTTATTTAAGCTTTGAAGTGTCGCATAAAGTGAAATAAAATAGCAAACAATCACAAACTGTTAGACCACCTCCTCCCTCAAGACCGTCACTAAACTACACAAAAGGAATAATAATGAAACTATTCACTTCTATAATTATTTTACTATTTTTAACTGGATGCGGAAATACCAATAGTGACGAAAATAATTCTTTTCAAACAGGAGAAGAAAAAACAAAACTTCTCCCACCTAGTGATAACAAAATTTATTTTGCTGCGTTTCCTGATTTTGGAGGATCTGAAGATCAGGTTACAAGCCAAAAGATCAGAGACTTTGAAACAATTGTTGATAAAAAAATAGTATGGGCATGTTTTTCTCAAAATTGGTTTAATGGTATAAAATACCCCAAAGAACATATTCATGCGATCAATGATACAAAAACCATCCCTTATGTAAGATTGATGCCCCGGAGTAATGAAACTCAAGGGGTTGCTGAAGCGTACTTCTCTTTACAAAAAATTATAGATGGTGTTTTTGATACAGAATTAACACAGTGGGCGAAAGATGCAAAAGAAGATAATATATCACTGCTTATCGATTTTGCAGTTGAAGCAAACGGAAATTGGTTTGCATACAGTGGTGTGTTTAACGGAGCAGATAAAACAGACGGTTATGGAAATCCAACTTACCCGGATGGTCCAGAAAGATACAGAGATGCCTATAGACATATTATTGATATCTTCAGACAAGAAGAGGTCAACCACATAACATGGTTTTATCATTTTAATTACAGTTCATTTCCAAATGAAGAGTGGAATCAACCCAAATACTACTATCCGGGCGATAACTATATAGATTGGGTAGGTTTTAGTCTATATGGAGCACAAACATTAGATGAAGAGTGGGAAGGTTTAGAATTTTCCACTCAACTTGAAGATTACATAAATTCTTACAAAGAACTCAACAGCACAAAACCTGTTGCACTTTTGGAGTTTGGCGTAACAGATCATCATCAAGATGGTAACAAAAGTGTATGGCTCAAAGATGCATTTCAAACAATTTTAGATAATCCCTACATAAAATTTTCTGCAATTAACCCTTGGCATGAAAATTGGGAAAATGAAGATGGAACAATGACCACAATAAGGTTGGATTCATCTTCAGAGGTGCAAAAAACTTTTAGTGCATTAATAAAGAATGAGAGGTTTATTTCATCTATTGAAAGATAGAAGATCAAGTGATGATTTTCTACATATCATGCGGTATAAAACAAAAAAATATAATAAAACAGAGTAGTGAAGAAAGAAATTATTGAAATTATTGAGATACCTCCTTATAACCTAAACACTTTCTAATTCACTAAACGCCTCGATTTTAGACATTTCAAAAATAGATAGAGGTATTTTATACAATTATTAAATTTGGCTATAATACGTTTTATTATACAGCGTTATCAAGGAACCACCATCAAAGCATTCGAAAAACTAAACTTACATCCAGACATTTTAAAAGCCATCACTCATTTCAAGTATGAGAATGCCACTGCCATTCAAAACAAAGTCATCCCTGTAGCGATGAAAGGTTTGGATGTGCTTGGTGCTTCCAAATCGGGTACAGGAAAAACAGCTGCCTATGTATTGCCCTTACTGAACAAACTACAAAAAGTAGTCAAAAAAGACCAAAAGGTCATTCGTGCGTTGATCATTGTACCTACTATTGAGCTTGTAGACCAGGTATCGCGTTCTATTAATGATTTTGGGAAATACCTTGACATTAGCAATGTAAAGATACAAGGTGGCATACCCAAAAGCTCTCAGCTGGAACGTCTCAAAAAAGGTACAGACATTGTCGTAGCAACTCCAGGACGTCTGCAATCTTTGATCGTAGATAAAAAAATACATCTTGAGTATGTCAATACTGTTATTTTGGATGAAGCAGATACTATGCTTGATCTTGGTTTTCTAAGTGAGATAAAAGCCATTTTAAAAATCTGCGGTCAGCCCAGACAGACTATGATGTTCTCAGCAACTATTTCTCAAAACATCAAAAAACTTGCCAAAGAGTTCCTCAATGATCCGGCCATTGTAGAAGTAAGCCAAAGAAGAGATATTGTCAACTTCATTGTACACAAAGCTTACAAAGTAGACCGCATCAAAAAAGCGGCACTCGTAGCAAAGCTCATCGAAGACAGGAACCTGCATCAGGTACTTCTCTTTGCCTCTTCCAAAGAGTCGGCAAACAAAATCTATTCTTACCTAAAAGAGAAGAAGATCAGGGTTTCCATTATTCATGGAGACTTGAACAGAGGAGCAAGAGCAAAATCACTGGCTCTACTTAAAAGTGAAAAGACACAAGTATTGGTAGCTACAGACATTGCTGCAAGAGGGATAGACATCCCCGAACTGCAAATGGTCATCAATTATGAACTACCTGAATCTACTGATGACTTTACACACAGAGTAGGAAGAACAGGACGTGCCGGACATAAAGGAAATGTTGTTTCATTTTTGACTACCAAAGATTATGATACTTTTTCAAAAATAGAAAGACACTTGAAACTGAATATCAAAAGAGAGGTCTATCCAGGTTTTGAGCTTACAGACAAACAGCCGCGACAGAAACAACCTAAAAAGAAATCACTCATAGAACGTAAAGGTGGCTTTGACTTCCACAAAAAACGTATGGAGAAGAGAAAAAGAGCAACGATCAGAGACAATAAAAACAAAAGTGACAAAAACAAAAAAAGATAATCAGATCTTTTTAAACCTGGCAAAGAGAGGATTGTGATCTGAGTAACTCTTTGCTTTCTCCACAGAAGCTTCCTCCAACTCCAAGCCCTTGTAAAATATAAAATCCAGATGATTCCCAAGAAAAGACTTGATATCTTGACTTGAGCCAAACGTAACAGCCTTCATTTTTAACTTGTTGGCATGTTCATAGAGTTTTTCTATGCGCTTAATGTTCCATGAATTGAAATCACCTGCAATAATCAGTGCATCTTCATACGTTTTTATAAAATCAAAAAAACGTTCCAACTCTTTATTGTATCGTTTGTTTTCTCGAAAATTAATAGCATGGACATTCAACACAAGTACCCTGCTTCCATCTTTAAATATATAACTGCTCAACAAGATGCTTTTATGTGGACCTATAAAGACCTCCTGACCTTCTGAAAGATATGCCTTGGCATCAGATGACTGTACCCTGCTCGCTGTCAGAACACCATAAAATTTGCCATGTATCTCAAGGTTTGCTGCAGCGTCATAGGCAAAAGTATTGAGTTGACAAACTTCATCACTCCTAAATGATGCCTCCTGCAATAATAAAAGATCAAGATCTTTTTGCTTTATTTTTTCTTCTAGGTATTTTGAGAATGCTGAATTTTTATTGTTCTTATGGACATTCCAGCATAAAACTCCAAAGCTGTCCGGGAGGTAAGCTTTACATGCTTTACTACAGGACTGATGGTAGAGTGTGGAAGGTACGAACATCAGATCATCGGGGCAAAAACTTTCATAATGTTTTCACTCGCCTCTCTCATTTTAGAGGGACTCTCCATGCCTTTGCTTGCATTTTTAATGAGTTCCTGCATCCAAGACTCTATACTCACAACAAAGGAAGCAGAAGAGATGAAAGTAACCACTTCATAATTGAGAAAAAGGCTACGATTGTCAAGGTTTAAAGAGCCGACCATACCCCCTATATCATCTACGAGTATGGCTTTTGCATGAAGCATGGCACCATTGTGAAGCTGCACATCACCACCTACAGCATCCAGTTCTCTCATATAAGAGCTTCTAGCCATATCTGCCAACTGATGATTGGATACTTTAGGGGTGATGAGCTTTACATCTACATCTCTGTGTACAGCGATAATCAATGCCTGCATAATATTTTCATCAGGGACAAAATAGGGAGTAACGATCCAGATACGCTTTTTGGCCGTATAAATAATATGTAACAGTGCTTCATAGAGTGCATCTCTCTCCATATCAGGGCCAGAAGGTACAGCTTGCGCGATGCAGTCACCCTCAAAGCTATCTTCAATACTAAGCGTTACCTCTTCTTCTGTCTGTGTGGTATAGCCCCAGTCATTATGAAAGATAGAGTAAAATATTGTCACTTCAGGCCCTTCAAGATAATACATCAGGTCATCCCAACGCTCCGTACTCTCATCTTTTCCCATATATTCATCACTCAGATTCATTCCACCGCTGAGCAGACGTTTTTTGTCAAACAGATAGATCTTTCTGTGTTCTCTTAGGTTAATATAACTCTGAAGCGGACGCTTAAAAAACGGAATAAAAAACTCAACCTCTCCTCCGGCATCTTTTAATTCCTTAAACCCACCTCTTTGAAAATTGGCACCCAAAGAGCCTATAAGATCTATAAGAAGACGTACCTTTATACCCTCTTTAGCTTTTTGGATCAAAGCACTGAGAATAAGCTCTGTACTCTTGTCAAATTTGAAGACATAGGTACACATATCGATACTCTCTTGGGCTGCATCAATCTCTTTAAGCATTCGCTCAAACGCTTCTGTATTGTCAGTGATCAATTCAAAAGAGTTTTTCCGTGTTGCAGGAGGAATACCATTCTTTTCCAATATACCGATGATCCCATGTGTTTTTTCTCTAAAAACATACTGTTCATATCCATGTACATCATGAAAATGAAGAAAATCTTTTTCATTTTTAGATTTACGCTTACGAATTCCAATAATAAAATAGAGAGGCACAGCTATATGCGGCAGAAAGAAAATGGCAAAAATCCATGAAGTCATACTGGTGGGAGATCTTTTCTGATACAAGATGTGTGTAACCGCAGAAAAGACAAGAATACCACCCAGAAAAATAAAAATATAAGTCAAAATACCTTGAGATAATGGTGTAACTTCGATAAGTATCTCCTTGAGAGGTGTATCATAAATTATATCACAAATTCTACGATATAATACCCTATGAAAAAAAACATAGATACCGATAACTTTACCCTTGTCCTCTCTGGCGGTGGTGCTTTAGGCATAGCCCATTTAGGGGTTTACCATGATCTTGAAAAACTACATCTCGTACCCAAAGAGATCGTTGGAACCAGTATGGGCGGGATTATCGGTGCATGTATCGCCATAGGAATGAAAGAGAAGAAGGTCTATGAGCAGATCAAGAATTTTTCCAATGTCTTTAACTGGTTGAAATTCTCTTTTTCGGGAAATGCTTTTGTCGAGAATGACAAAATAGCAGAGATCTTTGAAGGTATTTTTCAAGAGAGAAAAATGAAAGACACCCTCATACCCCTTAAACTTATAGCCACCAACTTACATAACGGACATAAAAAAGTCTTTACATCCAAAGATGATGTATTGATCAAAGATGCCATCCTCTCTACCATGGCGATCCCTGGTGTATTTGAAGAGCATACTGTCAATGAAGAAGTTTACGGAGATGGTTTTCTTTGTGAAAACCTTGGTGTTACAGAAAGCTCATACAATGATATCATCGCAGTAGATGTCTTGGGAGAAAATTCATTTGAAAAATCTCTGCCCGATAACTTTTTCAAAACGGCCAATATGCTTGAGATGTTTGAAAAGTCTATGCGTTTACTCATCTATAATCAGACACAAAACAACATCAAGTATACAAACAAAAACATCTTGCTTCTGGAACCGGAAACCAAAGAGTTTAAAACCTTTCAATTTCACAAATATGAAAAAATTCGTGCTTTAGGCTTAGGTCTGTTGTGAAAAATGAACTTTACCCTAAACTTTTAGTTTTTTTACAGTTTGCTCTCATAGGTTTAATGCTTCTCTTTTCTGATGGAGTGCTACATTCTCTTCCAGCCATACTTATATTTGCAAGTGGTGCAAGCGTTGGATTTTGGGCCATTACTCAACATAAAAGAGGAAACTTCAACATACAGCCAAAACTCAAAGAAGGATGTATCTTGGTTACAAGTGGTGCGTACAATTATATTCGTCATCCAATGTATACCTCTGTTATTTTTATGATGTTGGGGGTTTTAGTCTCTACACCAACACTCTTGGAATCTCTCTTTTTCATTTTGCTCATTTTTGTACTGCTCTTAAAAGCCAAAAAAGAAGAGGAACTCTGGTGTGATCATGATGATACCTATATAGAGTACAAGAAAAGAACCAAACTTTTTATACCATATATTTTATAATATGAAAGAGAAATATTGATGATCGAAAACGGCATACTCTACCTTGCAGTCCTCATTTTAATCGCAACAGCTATCGTTTATACTGAAAAAAAGACGCAGGCAAAACTTTTTGAATACCTGCCAAGTATTGTGATCCTCTACTTTGCAGTCATGCTCTTTTCCACCTTTGGCGTATGGGGAAAAACCGACTCTGTGACAGCCACCTACAAAGCCGTCAAATCCAACCTGCTTCCAGCCATGATCTTCCTTATGTTACTCTCTGCAGATATGCGTGAGATATTTAAGCTGGGTAAAAAAATGTTATTGACATTCTTTTTAGCTTCTTTAAGTATTGGTATAGGTTTTATTGGGATGTTCAGCCTGTTTCACAATGCTTTTGGAGAGAACTCATGGAAACCTTTTGCTGCACTCTCAGGATCATGGATGGGTGGTACAGCCAATATGGTAGCCATTCAAGGTGCATTGGATCTACCTGATTCTGCTATGGGCTACACTTTGCTCATAGACTCCATCGACTATGCAATTTGGGTCATGATACTTCTTGCTTTGGTACCTTTTGCCAAGATATTCAATCACTGGACCAAAGCAGATACTTCACTCATAGATGAAGTAGGAGAACGTTTAGCACAGAAAGAAGAAGCAAAAGCATCACTCAGTCTTACATCTGTGGTATGGCTTCTAGTTACAGCTGTCCTTATCTCACTGGCTTCACAATACTTAGCTACATTTCTGCCTACCACCTCTTTTTTAACTACGACCACATGGATAGTCATCTTGGCTACGGTAGCAGGTATAGTCTGTGCCATGACCCCTTTGGCAAAACTTCCAGGTGCTTCAATACTTGCCAATATGATGCTCTATCTTATCGTTGCACTCATTGCATCAAGGGCCGATTTTGCAGAGTTGACCGAGGCACCGCTCTATATCATGGCTGGATTTGTCATTATT
The DNA here is from genome assembly GCA_027081115.1 of Sulfurovum sp. Classification (GTDB taxonomy): domain Bacteria; phylum Campylobacterota; class Campylobacteria; order Campylobacterales; family Sulfurovaceae; genus Sulfurovum. The sequence continues at coordinate 7,582 of JALWLD010000033.1, read as the reverse complement.
GCTATTCATATCATTATTATGGTCATCGTAGCTAAACTCTTTAGACTTGATCTCTTCTCATTAGGTGTAGCTTCTTTAGCCAATATAGGAGGTGTTGCTTCTGCACCTATTTTAGCATCAGCCTACTCAAAAGCACTTATTCCCATTGGTGTACTTATGGCGATGATGGGTTATATTGTCGGTACATTTGGGGGATTGATGGTAGGAAAGGTATTGGAAAGTATCTCAGGATAAACACCTCTCAATAAAGAATGAGAGGTATGTATACGTCTAATCACGTATAGTAGTTGTTTTTTTTGTAGTAGTTGTTGTTGTTCTGGTTCTACTTCTCTTGGAATTTTTATTTTTCTTGTTGTGTTTCTTGTTATACTGACTATTCTTATTATACTTTTTATTGTATTTTGAATTTTTGTTATATCTATTGTTTTTATTGTACTTTTTATTGTATTTTGCATTTTTGTTATATCTATTGTTTTTATTGTACTGACTATTCTTATTTTGTCTATATCGATTATTTTGGTTATATCTTGCATTATGGTCATTTCTCTGATATCTATTGTTTTTGTTATAGCGATTATTTTGACTATAGTTTTTATTGTATCTTGCATTATTGTTATAATATCTTGAATTTCTATTATATTGTGGTGTTCTTCTGGTATTTCTATATCTGTTATAATCACCTTTGTTTCGGTAATAGCCGTAATGTCCTGACTGTGCTCTATATCGACGTCCGTTATAATAACGATACCCATTGTTATAGTAGTGACCACTTCTGTATCTGTGTCCATGATAATGGTAATATCCATTACGGTAATATCCGCCATAATAGTATCTACCACTATAGTAATAGTATGGTCTATCATAATAGTGAGGATAAGAATATGAAGCTAATGCCATACCACCAACTGTACCAATAGCTACACCCGAAGCCAATGCCTGCTCTTCAGGTGTACAACCCGTAAATATCAATGTTGAAGCAACTGCTCCAATAAGTGTATACTTTTTAAATTTATTTTTCATCATAACGTTCTCCTTCTTGAGATATAGGTATAATATAACATAAAAGTGGAGTGATTGTGGGAGCATTAAAAAAATTAATGTAGTAAAAGGGGAACACCACTGCAAGTTTACAGTGGTATTTTTTGATTATTTAAGAGATATTGACTTTTATCTCTCCATCCTGGACATCAAACTCAACAGTTGAACCCTCTACGACTTTGTCCTCAAGTATGAGCTCTGCCAAGCGGTCTTCAACCACTTCATAGAGTGCTCTTTTGAGTGGGCGTGCCCCATATACAGGATCAAATCCAGCTTCCGCAATATATGCTTTAGCCGCTGGACTTAAGCCAATCGTAATATCACGCTCTGCCAACTTGCTTTGGATACTCTTAAAGAGAATATCCACAATACTTGTGATCGCTTCAAGATCCAATGGATTGAAGATCACTATATCATCTAAACGGTTAAGGAACTCCGGCTTGAAGTTTTTCTTCAACTCATCATTTACAGCTGTACGTCTGTCTTCAGGATCTTTAAACTCCATGATCTTGTCAGACGCAATGTTGGAGGTCATGATGATAATGGTATTTTTAAAGTCTACCGTAACCCCTTTGTTGTCTGTTAAACGTCCATCATCCAATACTTGTAAAAGTGTATTGAATACATCCGGGTGCGCCTTTTCAATCTCGTCAAAAAGTACCACCGAGTATGGTTTACGACGTACCGCTTCAGTTAACTGTCCACCCTCATCATACCCAACGTATCCTGGAGGTGCACCAACCAAACGTGAAGCTGCATGTTTCTCCATATACTCAGACATATCTATACGTATGAGTGACTTCTCTGAATCAAAGAGGAACTTTGCCAAAGTTTTCGCAACCTGGGTTTTACCCACACCAGTTGGTCCAAGGAACATAAATGAACCAATAGGTCTGTTGACATCAGAGAGTCCTGCTTTGTTACGTTTGATAGCACGTGCCACAGCTTTAAGCGCCTCTTCCTGTCCAACAACCTCTTCTTTCAAAATACTTTCAATCGCCAGGATCTTCTCTTTTTCACCTTGCAGCATCTTATTGACAGAGATACCTGTCCAGCGAGAGACAATACTTGCGATCATCTCTTCATCTACTGAGTTTTTAAGCAAAGTACCCTCTGCCATCATCTGCACCCATTTTTCTTCTAAAGCTTTAAGCTTTTCTTGCTCCGCAGGGATCTGACCATACTCAATCTCGGCAGCTTTGTTGAAATCTCCTTCACGCTTAACCTGCTCGGCTTTATTCTTAAGTGACTCAATAGTCACTTTGATCTCTGCTATCTGGTTAAAGACCTCTTTTTCATTGTCAAACTGATTTTGCAGTGACACACGCTTCTCTTCAAGGTCGGCAAGTTCTTTTTCTATCTCTTCGAGACGAGAGTCATTTTTAGAGCCCTCTTCCATCTTTAACGCCTCTTTTTCTACCTGTAAGGTAGAGATCTCACGTTTTGCTTTTGAAAGATCAGTCGGCTCTGACTCTATCTGCATCTTTAACTCTGCTGCTGCCTCATCAATGAGGTCAATCGCTTTGTCCGGCAAGAATCTATCGGTAATATACCGGTCTGACAACTTCGCCGCAGCCACAAGTGCCGCATCTGTAATGGTTACATTATGATGTGCTTCAAGTCTGTCCTTGATCCCTCTGAGGATCTGAAGTGCCTCGTTAATACTCGGCTCATCTACCTTTACAGGCTGAAAACGTCTCTGCAGTGCTGTATCTTTCTCAAAATACTTTCTATACTCTTTAAGTGTAGTTGCACCAATGGTATGTAACTCTCCACGCGCCAAAGCAGGTTTTAGAATGTTTGCTGCATCATTTCCACCTTCAGAAGCACCAGCTCCTACAATAGTGTGAATCTCATCAATGAACAAGATAATATTGGCTGACTCTTTGACTTCATCAATAACTGCTTTGAGACGCTCTTCAAATTCACCTCTGTATTTTGCACCGGCTATCAGTCTGTTCATATCCAGTGAGATCACTTTCATATTTTGTAGGCTTAATGGTACTTCTTTATTGACAATACGCTGTGCAAGCCCCTCAACAATAGCAGTTTTACCTGTTCCAGGCTCTCCGATCAAGATAGGATTGTTCTTGGTCTTACGAATAAGAATCTGCATCATTCTCTGCACCTCTTCATCTCTACCAATAACAGGATCCAACTCTCCATCCAGGGCTTTCTGATTCAAGTCTATACCATACTGAGCCAAAGCTTCAAGTGTTTCATCTCCAGACTGAGAATCAATCTGCTTTCCGCCACGGATAGATTCTAGAGTCTTTTTAAACTCTGAAATATCGACATACTTGCCCAGGATATCACGAATGAAACTCTCTTCCGTATTGGCAAGTAACCATGTATCGACTGCTAAATACTGGTCACCATTTGCAGCCATAACACCCTCAGCATTTTGTAGCGTACGTACTAAGTTCTGCCCCAGTTTGATATTTTCTTTGGTTACTGATGAGACAGTTGGCAGTTTATTGGCAGCCGATTTAGCTTCCAATTCTATGGCAGCTTTATCTACATTCATCTTATTAAGTGCCTGGTGTAGTATTGAATTGGAATTGGTCAATAGCGCCCAAATAAGGTGTACCGGATCTACTTCCTGATTTTTATTATGTAAAGCAAGTGATACCGCTGATTCAACTGTACCTTGCATTTGATTTGTTAATTTTTCTAATATACTCATGGAAAAACTCCTTATGATTTTTTAAATATGCATTATTATACAACTTTAGTCACTTCTTGTCAAGTTTCTTTAATATTTTTTGGAAGATTTAAGATTCTAAAGTTTTATCTAAAAGAAAATATAATAAGCACTTCTGATAAAAAGGTCTGATAATAATGTTAAAAAACACACCACTCATATTCTATGGACTGATAAGTTATCTGTTAGGCTTTGGTATTTTAGTCTATATGGTCTTCTGGGTCTATCCTTGGTCATTTATGCCAGGCAGTATCGATTCGGGGACGGTACATGAGAGTACACTCTTTGCCATAGTCGTAGATATCTTTCTTATTGGACTTTTTGGTCTACAGCACTCTTTGATGGTGCGGCCTACTTTTAAAACATGGTTCAATGCTGTTGTACCCGAAGTGGCACAGCGCAGTACCTACACCCTGCTCTCAGCTTTTTTTCTGGGACTCATCATATATTTCTGGATACCTATTGATGGCTACATCTGGTACTTTGAGTCTGGTATTATATTTTGGGTACTCTCCGGTATTTATATTATAGCCTGGACAGTAGCAACACTGGCTACCTTTCAGATAGATCATTTTGAACTTTTTGGACTGCATCAGATCTGGAGACATATAAAAAACATACCCCAACCTGTTACACGCTTTGAAGAGAAGGGATTTTACAAATATGTTCGCCATCCTATACAAGCGGGCACAATGCTTGGATTGTGGATAACCCCACAGATGAGTACCGGGCATCTTCTTTTTGCTGTGACATTCAGTATCTATATATTCATAGGGTTGCATTATGAAGAGAGTGACTTGGTAAAAACACTGGGCAAAGCCTATATAGACTATAAAAAACGAGTACCTATGCTTTTTCCAAAAGTTTGATATAATGCAAAAAAAAGTTAGGATCATCGTATGACAAAAAGTCTTATTACACTTTCATTGCTCACACTCTTCTCACACTCGCTAACAGCAGACGAAATAGACCCGTCTGAAATGTTTGAATATATGAAAACGGCACTAAAAGGAGAGTGGAAACTCTCTCCTGAATATAAACAGATAGATACTACGGGTGCCTACAAAAATCCTCTGGTTTATCCTCTTGTAGGGACTGAGAAAACAGCAGTTGCCTACAAATTCATAGGTTTTGGTACCACACTGCAAGAAGACCTTCTTCCCGACACTAAAAAACAGATGGTTACGATGTATCACTGTAATGATGTAGTAGACTGCACAGAAGTAATAGCAACACACTACTGTACGAAGATGAACCAGCCACAATTTAAAATGGATCTGAACAATACAACAAAAGATAAGATTGTCTTTAACTGCAACATGGAAACTACTCTGTGTAAATCAAATGACGACCATATACATAAGATAATAATGGAGTTTTCTGATGAGGGGAAGCACTTAAAAACCTCTTATCTTGGATGGACAGACCAGAAACCAAACAAGAAAAACTCTATCTACCATTTCGATAAAAAATAACCTTCAGGAGACCACTTTTTGTGGTTTTTCGGCTATTTCGTTACCAAGTGATATTTAACTTACATTTACCCTACCCAACTATACTCTCAAAAAGCAACCTCTTAGTGAGATTTCTATAAAATTATAAACCAATTCCAGGGAGTACCTTAATCCATGATTCAGAAAAGTAAAAAAGTTATTGTTGCAGGACTATTATCTACTGTAACGGCAGCCTATCTGTTCGGTTCTTTTGCACAGGCAAAAGACAATAACAAAACTATTGCACCGTCTAGTCCTAAAGAAAAACTTGAAGCATACATCAAGTTTACACAAATTCTTAATGTCATTGAAAAAGAGTATGTGGATGAAGTCAACACAACTACACTTGTAGACAAAGCCCTTAAAGGACTTATGACAAATCTTGATGCACACTCCACCTTTATGGATACAAAGTCATACAAAGACCTTTCTGTTCAGACTAAAGGTGAATTTGGAGGACTGGGTATCTCTGTGGGTATGAAAGATGGTGTACTTACCGTCATTGCACCGCTGGATGGTACACCCGCATTTAAAGCAGGGGTTAAAGCAGGCGATATTATCTTAAAGATCGACGATAAAGCAACACTGGGAATGACCATTGATGACTCTGTAAAGATCATGCGAGGTAAACCAAAAACAGACATTGTTTTAACGATTATCCGTAAAAATGAACCAAAACCACTGGAGATCAAAATAACCAGAGATATCATCAAGATACAGTCAGTATACGGAAAGACCATAGAAGGCTATGACAACTCACTCTACATTCATGTAACCTCTTTTGACCAAAAAGTAGTCAAGGGTGTCAAAGAAGCCATTCAAGAGCACAACCATACCGAAGGTATAGTGCTTGATCTCAGAAACAATCCTGGTGGACTTTTAGATCAGGCAATTGGACTGGTTGATCTCTTTGTAGACAAAGGGGTGATCGTCAGCCAAAAGGGAAAAAGTAAATTTGAAAACACCGAGTATAAAGCCACAGCAAAAGACTCTGATCTTAAAACACCCATTGTCGTACTTGTGAACGGTGGTTCCGCTTCTGCTTCAGAAATTGTTGCCGGTGCACTTCAGGACTTTAACCGTTCAATTGTTGTGGGAGAAAAAACTTTCGGTAAAGGATCGGTACAGATTGTTATGCCTATTGGTAAAGATGAAGCACTCAAGCTGACAGTGGCACGATACTATCTACCAAGTGGAAGAACCATTCAAGCTGAAGGTGTTACACCGGACATCACTGTACATTTTGCCAAAGTAGAATACATGGATGACCCTATTATGCTTAAGGAGAAAGACCTAAAAAAACATTTAGAGAGTGAGCTGGCAAAAATTGATGCCAACAAAACCACACCTGTAAAAGTAAAAGCTATAGATAACAACAATACAAAAGAGAACAATGCAACAATCAATAAAAAGCATATCTCTGAAGAAATTTTAAATAAAGACAACCAACTTAAAAGTGCCCTGGACATTCTCAAAGCACTGATTATCACGAACAAAGGAAAGAACTAATGACAACGGACCAAATTCTAAAACAGGAACTTGTATATGAAGGAAAAGCAAAAAAGATCTGGAGTACAGGGTACCCTGAGCTTTACATCTCTGAATTTAAAGATGATTTAACTGCCTTCAATGGAGAAAAGAAATCCAGTGAAGAAGGTAAAGGTGCACTCAATAATGAAATTTCTACAGAACTTTTCAAATACCTCAATGAAAAAGGTATCCCTACACACTTTGTAGAGATGTTAGACCCAAACCATATGCTCCACAAAAAAGCTGAAGTTATTTATATAGAAGTGATCGTAAGAAACATTGCGACTGGATCATTAAGTAAAAACCTTGGTATTGCGGACAAAACTGTTTTACCATTTACACTGGTTGAATTTGACTATAAAAATGATGAGTTGGGTGACCCAAAGCTCAATGACCAGCACTGTCTCATTTTAAATTTAGTAAACAATACAGATGAACTTGACTACATTAGATATATGGCAAGAAGAATTAACACCATTCTTTCTGACTTCTATGCAGAGCTTGATATTAAAGTAGTTGACTTTAAACTTGAGTTTGGTAGAGATGTAGATGGAAACATCATCCTCATTGATGAACTTTCTCCGGATAATTTCAGACTATGGGATGCTAAAACAGATGAGAAACTGGACAAAGACAGATTTAGACAAGGTCTTGGTGGATTGACTGAAGCCTATAGAGTAGTTTTAGACCGAATTAAAAACAGATAAAAGGAAGAACATGACAGCAGTAGTAAACGTATTTTTAAAAGAAGGTGTACTTGACCCACAGGGGAAAGCAGCACATCACGCACTTGATCAACTTGGATTTGAAGGTGTGG
>JALWLD010000032.1 GCA_027081115.1 Sulfurovum sp. | reverse complement strand
TGACAAAGGACGTATCACTTTTAGATACAAATAATGTTTTGGCGTTCAATGTCTATCATTGAGCGTTCAAAAATCTGCACGAATTTTAGACAAATAAAACAAATTTAACCTTTCCTCTGTTTTTTCGCAGTATCCTTCTCTTGTTTTCCTCTTGACCTAAATCAATTCCCCCCCCCGTTTGAACTATGCTATACTTAAAAGTATTTTTCAAACAGGAGGAGGAAAAGATGAAAAAATTTACAGGTTTACTGCTGTTTTTAGTTGCGGGTATGCTCTTTGCCGAAACGATCGATCTTACCAAGTCAGAAGGGACAGAGCAGAGCATCATTGCATCACTCACACCCGCACCCGCATCACCGGAAGCCGATGTCAACACTATCGTAGAGGCGGTCTTTAATGAAGCGCTCAATCCCATGAGTACGATACACAGTGTCACACTGAAACATTTGACGGGCAAAAAGAAAAGATGGGGGATGTTTGGTTTCGGTATTTCAAAAAGCAAGCACAAAACCATCCAAGGCTCCATCACCTACGACCAAAATGAAAACAGCCTGCGTTTTACTCCGGATCAACAGCTTGAAGTAGGGTTCTATGAGGTCTCCATAAAACATCTGATGAAAATGAAACCAGGTATGGGAATGCGCATTAGACCCATTGTCTACCGCTTTTACGTTCCCGAAGTGATCAACGGCTTCAAACTCCCACCAGAACCCGATGAAGATAAAAACAACGAAACACTGCTTGGGATTGACTTTAACCATAATGGGATCAGGGATGATGTGGAGCGACTGATAATGATAGAAGAAGGCAAAAATCCAGAGTTCCCAAAAACCCAAACCGCTATCTCTTTACAATATGCTCAAGCATGGCAAAAGATGATCGAAACTCCGACACTGGAGACAAGAAAATATTTGGAAAATGCTTCAGCGTGTCAAGAATACTTTGTAAATAGTCATACAAAAGGCATGTCATTTATCGAATACAGAAAATGGGAAAAAAAACATCCAGGAAAACTTGGTGTAAAATTGGAAGATGCAATTTTCAATACCAAAGAGAGAATCCTGCAACGTTTCGAGTTCAATAGCGCGTGCAGCGGACATATTTTTGAAGCAAAAACACCGTCTGTTGAAAACTGTATGATCAATATAGACACATTGGGAGAATAAAGATGAAAAGGATAACGATATTTATACTTTTGATTTTAGGTTTTTCGGCTACTGTATTTGCGCTTCCCGTAAATGAGTGTAAAACGGATATCTATTTTGGAAATGGGGTTTGGAATAAACAATTCTCTAGAGATAACTGTATTGAAGATGATGCAGCAGAATGTAGTCAAAAAAAATTAAAGCAGCTTATTCAGCGTGACATCATCAAAAACAATCCCGCCCTCCAGACCAAATACGGAGAAGTTAAACTTCAATACAATTGGGGTAGTACTGCAATGATAGATGTCTTGGAAACCTACTATCAATTGAAACGAGAAGGACAAGTGAATGATCTTGAGTTTTTTATGGTAATGATGATCATCACAGGAGGGAATGTTGAACTCTCCACCTATGCAACAGGAGCAATGCTGGAATCAATGCCTTTTGTAGCAGAGGCAGAACAAGATAATGTAAATGTAATGCTCAAAAAATATTACGAAGAAAGCCTCCAGTATTCCCATAGAGTTCTGCTTGTGTCTCATTCACAAGGCAATCTTTTTGCAAACAGGGTATATGACAGCATTAATCCATCGGATTATCAGAACTATTTTGCCAATGTGCAAGTTGCTTCTCCGGCAAATAGGGTACATGCTTCACATGGTACCTATATCACAGGCTGGGTCGATCCGGTTATCAACCCCATTCCCGGAAGTATGGAAAGCAATGCCGATCTTGACGGATTTGGAGGACACGCTTTTGTCGCCGCTTATCTTGATAGCACAGATACCTATACCAAAATCGTAAATGCGATTAAAGCACAATTAGGGGTACTCGATACAATAGACTCCCAATGGATCACCGACAAAGAGCTTGAAAGAGGTACCTGTGACTACCGCATCACCGTCAAACACCGTTTCGACCCCGCACTGGAGATTGGAGAGAAAGTCTATCCGTTCGCACCAAATAAAAAGCTCTATCAGGTTAACGGTGCCTATGTCAAAGCTACCTGTGGAGGTACCGACTTTACAGACGACTGGGCAGACAAAAAAGAGAACGAATGCTGGATGATCAACAATCCTCCTGAAGAGAAGATAGTAAAAAGTGAATCACGTAAATTATATATTTATGCTTTATGTAGGGTTGAAACTATAGTATCATCATTTACCTCAGGTAACTATAGGTCAACAAGCGGAATGTATTGTTCTAGTGGTGTTGTGACAAACTTGAATGAATATCTTGAAAGAGATGAATTTGATACTAGGCAGTTAGATCCTGTAGTTCCACAAGGAACAGACTATTTAGTAGAAGCAATATTGATCTTTACACCCCTTTATACTGAAGCCACAGAATATGTTGAGAAGAAATTTAATGAATATAAGGGAAAATACCCTATCTATGATGCAACTTTTTACAAACGTGGATTTGAGATTGAATGTCGTGACCCAAAAGATGGACATTATTATCATATAGGTGCTGGATGTTTTGCAGAACCAAGTTTAGTATTAGATAATATTTACAACTAAAAAATGTAGATGTACTTTTTCGTTATAACAGTCCTCTGGTGACATGCATAGTCTAACTAAAACTGAAAAACTATTCTAAATGTCTCGTCACCGTTTCTTTAGCTCGCTTCGCTCTTGCGTGAGAGTGTATAAGTGAGCTATGCATTTAATGTAACCATAACTCTTGCATGTGTATCCTACCGAGGATTGCTTGTGACGACGTTTAGCGTCGTCACGGGATGTAAGCGCACTTCATCCTGCTCCTATAGACTCTATGTTCTTTTTAAAACCCTCTACCATTTAAACATAAGATAAACTTAATATTATTTTGGGTATAATCCTCCTCCCTATTACTATAGGTATAGGAAACTGCGCGAAGAATCTTTGATTAATTCCGCACCGATTACTCAAGGGTTGGATAGTGAAACTTCATCTATCCACGCAATATAAGGGTAGCAATACCTAGGTGCAGGAACGTTATTCGTTCGATAATAATCACAGGAGTAACCAATGAAGGTTAGACCATCAGTTAAAAAGATGTGCGATGATTGTAAGATCATTAAGCGCAAGGGTATCGTACGCGTGATTTGTAAAAATCCAAAACATAAACAGAGACAAGGATAAACATGGCACGTATTGCAGGTGTTGATTTACCAAAGAAAAAGAGAATGGAGTATGCACTGACATATATCTATGGTATTGGTCTTACAACGTCAAGAAAAATTCTTGACAGAACAGGTATTGACTATAACAAAAGAGTTCACGAATTAACTGATGCTGAAGCAGCGGTAATCCGTAATGATATTCAAGACAATATAATGGTGGAAGGTGACCTTCGTAAGAAAGTAACACTTGATATTAAAGCATTAATGGATCTTGGTTCATATAGAGGACTTAGACATAGAAGAGGACTTCCATGTCGTGGACAAAAAACAAAGACAAATGCGCGTACCAGAAAAGGTAAGCGTAAAACTGTCGGCGCAGCGTAAGGAGTAGTTAAGTATGGCTAAGAAAAAAGCAAAAAAAAGTATTGCTAAAGGTGTAGTGTACGTAGCTGCAACTTTTAACAATACTGTCATCACAGTGACAGATGAAATGGGTAACGTTATCTCTTGGAGTTCTGCAGGTTCTCTAGGATTTAAAGGTTCTAAAAAATCTACTCCATTTGCAGCAGCAGAAGCAGTAGCAGATGCTATGAACAAAGCTAAAGAGAACGGTGTTAAAGAAGTTGGAATCAAGGTTCAAGGTCCTGGTTCTGGTAGAGACACTGCTGTTAAAGCAATCGGTGCAACAGAAGGTATCCGTGTAACATTCCTAAAAGATATTACACCACTTCCTCACAATGGTTGTAGACCACCGAAAAAACGTAGAGTATAAGGAAGGGAATCAGTATGGCAAGATATAGAGGTCCCGTAGAGAGACTAGAAAGAAGACTTGGCGTTGATCTTGGATTAAAAGGTGAGAGAAGACTCGCTGGAAAATCAGCATTGGAAAAAAGACCATATGCACCAGGACAACATGGACAGAGAAGAACAAAGATCAGTGAATATGGTCTTCAGCTTCAAGAGAAACAAAAAGCTAAATTTATGTATGGTGTATCTGAAAAACAGTTTAGAGCATTATATAAAGAAGCAAACTCAAAAGATGGAAACACAGGTTCAATCCTTATCCAGCTTCTTGAGCAGAGACTTGACAACGTAGTTTACAGAATGGGTTTCGCAACGACTAGAGCGTCTGCTAGACAATTTGTGAACCACGGACATGTACTTGTTGATGGGAAAAGAGTAGATATCCCTTCATTCAGAGTAAAAGCAGGTCAGAAAATTGAGATCAGAGAAAAAAGCAAAACTAATCCTCAGATCCTTAGAGCAATCGAATTGACTAACCAGACTGGTATGGTTGAATGGGTTGACATGGACAAAGAGAAACTTTTTGGAATCTTTTCAAGAATTCCAGAGAGAGAAGAGATTGCAATCCCAGTAGAAGAGCGTCTAATCGTCGAGCTTTACTCTAAATAATACATAAGTAAAGGCTATTAATGAGAAAAATTAAAGTTGCACCATTTATGCCAACAGAGGTAGAAGTGAATGAAATCAGCGCAAACCGTGCTGAGATCATTGCTTACCCTTTTGAAAGTGGTTATGCTGTTACACTTGCACACCCGTTGAGAAGACTTATTTTAGGTTCTTCTATCGGTTATGCACCAATTTCTGTAAAGATTGAAGGTGCTACACACGAGTTTGACAACATTAGAGGTATGCACGAAGATGTGGCTGTATTTATTATTAACCTAAAGAACATTCGTTTTAAAATTAAAGACGAGAGTGATAAGGTAGAACTTAACTACAGTTTCTCTGGACACAAAGAAGTGACAGCACAGGATCTGAACAATGATCAGATTGAAGTAGTAAATGGAGATCTTCCATTGGCTACATTGAATGAAGATGCTGAACTTAACTTTACAGTAGTTATCTCTAAAGGTATTGGTTATGTACCATCTGAAGACCTTAGAGATGATGTCGCTGCAGATTCTATTGCGTTGGATGCATTTTTTACTCCGGTAAGAAAAGCAAACTATAAAATAGAACCTGTACTAGTAGAGGACAATCCAAATTTTGAAAAGATTACATTTGACATCGAGACAGATGCACAAATTGGTCCAGTAGAAGCATTTACAAATGCTTTGGAAGTGATGAATAAGCAGTTATCAGTCTTTAACGGTGTACTTGATGTAGATATCTCTGTAACACCTGTGAAAAGAAGTTCTGATGATGGCGAACTTAAACCTTTCATGCAGACAGTTGATTCTCTTGGACTTAGTGCAAGATCATTCAACTCTCTTGACAGAGCAGGATTGAAATTCTTGGGTGAATTGGTATTGATGAGTGAAAATGAGATCAAGAATATTAAAAATCTTGGTAAAAAATCATTGGATGAAATCAATGAATGTCTTGTAGAAAATGGATTTGGTTCAGATTTTGAACTCGCAGATGTAACAAGAGCAAATCTTGTAAAGAAAATAGAAAGCCTTAAAGCGTAACGCTTCAGGCTGAACAGTAAAGGACAGATATGAGACATAAGCATGGTTATCGTAAATTAAACAGAACGTCTTCTCACAGAGCAGCACTTCTTAAAAACCTTTCTATTGCTTTGACAAAAGAAGGTAGAATCGAAACTACATTGCCAAAAGCTAAAGAGCTTAGAAGTTACTATGAAAAGTTGATCACAAAAGCATCAACTGGTGATTTTAATGCACACAGAGCTATTTTTGCAATGTTACAACACAAAGAGTGTACAAACACTATTGTAAATGAAATTGCACCTAAATATGCAGATAGAAACGGTGGATACACAAGAATTATCAAAACTCGTATGAGAAAAGGTGATTCTGCACCAATGGCAATTATCGAACTCGTATAATTCCAGCTACACTTCAGTATTTCAAGGCTTTTGCCTTGGATACTACACTTCCTTATTTTTTAATTCAAACTTTTTAATACTTTTTCTTTTTTTACTAAAACTTCCATTCATTTTGACTGTGACTATGTTTTTTTTCATTTTTTCTCAAAGATAGTGATGACTACGTTACTGTTCTACTTCGCTAAAGAAAAAACAAAGTAAAGGTGTCAAATGCGCTTTGCTTAGCAAAAACTTCTTTAGAAAAAATCGTCTCTCTTTTCGAATTTCTTTGTTTACAAGGATGTTGATAGAGACAGGTACACTTTGTATGATTAATAAAGAGCAGACACAGATCTCTCTATTAGAGTAACTATAGATTGAACTTATGACTTTGTATATGCTAAACAGTAAAGATTAAGGTAATTTTGCATATATAATGTAAGTAAACAATTTTTTTGAAAGAATTTA
>JALWLD010000031.1 GCA_027081115.1 Sulfurovum sp. | reverse complement strand
AACATACCGTAAGATGTAATCTTTTTAATTGTTCCGATAACAGGATCTTTACTCTCAAGAAGTTCAGCAACGATCTCATCAGTTTTTGCTTTATCTCTTTCAATAAGCTCTTTTCTAGAAACAACTACTGAACCTTTATCTTTATCTACTTTAACGATAACAGCTTTTACTTTTTTACCTGTAGGATCTGTTTTAGAAGAAAGGTAAGACAATGTACGAGGCATAAAGAATTCTAAACCGTCAACTTCTACAACGTACCCACCTTTATTTTTCTTAGTGACTACACCTTCGATGATATACTCTTGCTCTTCATCATACTCAGCGATAAACTCGTTAAGTGCTACTCTTGCAAGTGCTGCTTTATGAGAAATACGACCTCTACCCATTGTAACAACGTCGATTGTATCGTTTACAGCAAATGCAACGTTACCTTCTTCGTCAGTTATCTCAGAAAGGTCAAGGTTAGCATCTCTACCACCACCGATGTCTACGACTACCAAATTGTCTTTTTCATCAATTTTAACAATTGTACCTGTAACTAAATCACTTCTTGACTCTGATTTTTTAAACGATTCCTCAAGCATCGCCTCAAAATCTACTTCTTCTATTTCGATATCTTCGAACTTCATACCTATCCTTATGTGTACACAAATTTTGCGTAATTATACCGAAATTTTTTATTAGGATGCTTAGGGTAAGTTTTTAAGTCTCCAGAGATAAGTCATATCTTGTCTCTGTGAAAAAGATTAATGTATTGAGATACTCTCTAAGACATCAAAATAAGTGGGAAAAGTCTTTGCCGTACATTCTGGTTCATTAATGGTTACGGAGACAGGGTCCAAAGCCAAAAGTGAAAAACACATGGCCATTCTATGATCATCATAGGTATCGATCGCTGCGTGCATAAGTTGATCAGGAGGGGAAATAGTTAAATAATCCTCTCCTTCTTCCACCTCTGCACCTATTTTTCGTAATTCTGTCGCCATAGCAAAAAGTCTATCTGTCTCTTTAACACGCCAATTGTAAATATTACGAAGTGTGGTAGTACCTTTTGCAAAAAGTGCTGTTGTAGCAATGGTCATTGCTGCATCAGGAATATGATTAAAGTCCATATCTACAGCATTCAGTTCCCCTTTTGTCACGGAAACATAGTCATCTCCCCACTCTACTTTAGCACCCATTTTTTCAAGTACATCAGAAAAAGCAACATCTCCCTGTACAGAGTTTTTCCCTATACCTGTTACTTTTACAGTACCCCCTTTTATCGCAGCAGCAGCCAAGAAGTAAGAAGCGGAAGAGGCATCTCCCTCAACCATAAATTGTTCCACTGCCTTATAACTCTGTCCACCTTGAATTTCAAAAGTCTTATAGTCATTATTGACAACATTGACTCCAAAATCTTTCATTATATGCAGAGTAATATCAATATAAGGTTTAGAAACCAGTTCCCCTGATATTGTGATTTTCATATTGTTTTTTGCCAGTGGTGCCGCCATCAGCAGTGCAGTTAAAAATTGACTTGAAATAGCACCATCAATCTCTACTTCACCACCATCTAAACCATCTGCTTCTATTTGTACAGGAGGATACCCCTCTGTCTCCAAATAGTTTATCTTTGCACCTGCTTGACGTAAGGCATCAACCAAGTGGCCTATGGGTCTCTCTTTCATACGCGGCTCACCGGTAAGCATATATGTACCTTCTCCCAAAGAGAGAGCCGCACACAAAGGACGCATAGCAGTACCTGCATTGCCTAAGAACAATGCTTCAAATGATTCTGCCTGTAAAGGTCCGCCATTACCTACAATAGTACACTCTGTTTTGTCTTCTGAGAGTCTGTACTCTACACCTAATTGTTTCAACGCATTGAGCATATGTCGGGTATCATCACTCTCCAAGAGATTGGTGATTTTACTTGTACCTTCTGCCAAAGCTGCCAATAACAGTGCTCTGTTGGAAAGACTTTTTGAACCAGGCAAGTTTACTTCACCGTCAACTTTTCTAATAGGTTTAAGTGTTAAGGTATTCATCCTAGACTTCTATCTTTCTACTATCTGGTTTTTTCTGCTCTTGAATTTTGTCGATCACGTTCTGAACAATCCAGTCAGGAGTAGATGCCCCAGCCGAAATGCCACAAAACTCCTTCCCTTCAAACCAGGAAGTTTCAAGTTCTTTCTCATTTTCGATCAAATAGCTATCATCACAGTAACTCTTACATATGGAGTGCAACTGCTTAGTATTGGAAGAGTGTTTCCCTCCAATGACAATCATCACATCTGCATCTTTTGCAAGTTCAGCTGCGGCATCTTGATTTTCAAAAGTAGCATTACAAATGGTATTGAAAACCCGTACTTCTTTATGTTGGAGTATCAAAGCACTTACCACTTTTAAAAAGTCTTCAGGTTTTCTTGTTGTTTGTGCAACAACCGCTACCTTTGAGAGTATAGGTAAACCATCCAACTCTTTTTCATCTAAAATGATAAAGGCATTTCTAAGATCTTTGGCATACGAGACAACTCCCTTTATTTCAGGGTGGTTCTTGTCTCCAAAGATGACAATACTATACCCCTCTTCAGACATTTTCTCTACAATATTCTGTGGCGTCGTCACATAAGGACAGGTTGCATCAATAATCTCATTCTCTTGTGCTTTAAGTTGTGCCAATTCATTTTTAGGGATACCATGGGTACGAATAACCACAGAGTCATCAGACTTCACATCTTCAAACTTTTCGGCCAAACCAATGTTAAAGCCCTCTTTCAAACGGTTGATTTCATCTTTATTGTGAATCAGTGGGCCATAAGTTTTAGAACCTTTATGCTCTTCAGCAATTTTAATGGCTCTTTTTACCCCAAAACAAAAACCGTAACTTGATGCTAACTCTATTTTCATAATTTATCTCAATTCTGCTTGACACTTATTTTCAAGTGCTGACATAACTTCACTCATAACAGCTTCAATATCTGCATCTTCAAGTGTTTTTTCCATAGCCTGAATGAAGAAACGTACAGTAAGACTCTTTTTGTCTCCCAGTTTCTCATCTTCATAGATGTCTACAGGGTAGATATCTTTCAACATTGGCAAATCAAGTCCATTAAGTACTTTCGCTACTTCAAAATAATTCATTTTCTTCTCTATGACCACAGAGAGATCTTTGTAAACACCCTGGAACTTAGAGATCGGTTTGGCATTGATATGTTTTGGCAACAAAGTATCAAAATCCAACTCTGCGATGAACGTATCGGGAATACCAAACTCTTCAGCCACAGTCGGATGTAACTTGGAGAGGAAACCACATACTTTTCCATCTATAACGATGTCTGCAGACTGATAAGGATGAATCAAACCATTCTTTAACGTACATGGTACCAAATCAAAGGCACCGATCACAGCACCTACTTTACGTGTAAACGCGGCAAAGTCTATGGATGCCGGTTTACCAGCATTGGCTACTGTTTCGGCTTCAACCTGTCCTGAAATAGCAAAAGAGATCACTTCACTCTGTTCTCTTTTAGATCCGAATATAGCCCCGATCTCAAATAAGGCAATGGATTTTTTAGAGTAACTCACATTACGTTTTACAGCATTGAGTAAATTTACCAACACTGTAGATCTCAGTGTATTTAACTCTTCGGCAATAGGGTTTGCCAATTCAAGCACATCTTCTACCGTGCTAAAACCATATTTTTCCAAAAGTGCTTTCTCAGAAAACACATATGAAACATTCTCATAAAAACCAGCACCCACAGCACGATTTCTAAATGATTTTTTAGCTTTATAGCGGTCTGTCGTTGCATTGAGTCTAGGCTGTTCTGCAAACACAAAAGGCTTGGCCTCAATGTTATTGATCCCAACAATACGTACGATCTCTTCGGCTATGTCTTGAATATGTTTAATATCATGTCTAAATAATGGTACCGTTGCTGCGATCACATGATCACCTGCAATAGTAATATCGAAATCAAGTTTCTTTAAAATCGTCACAATTTTACTGGAGTCTATCTCCATCCCGACAATAGAAGAGATCTCATCTGCATCTACGAGTATTTTTTCATTTTCTCGTTCCACATCAACGACAAGCATACCCTCATAACAATTGATATCTGTATACTGATCCATCAAATATGCAAAGTATTTCAATCCAAACGTAAGATCCGGATTGGAACCTCTGGATGTTTTATAGTAAAGATCATCTGTTTTCAATTTATGTTGTGCAACTGCTTCTACCAATGTGTCCGGATTAATGTAGGAAGCTTCTAATAGAAACTTTTTCGTATCATCTGTTGCCATTGCCGCATCTACTTGAGAGATACCAGCCAAAGAGACTACATTGCCATTGCCCAGAATCTCCATAATACCGGATTCTCTTGCATGTACATTGACAATCACCTTTCCCTCTTCATTGCTAAATACACTACTCTCATATGCACGTAAAATAACACCTGTTGTATGTGTGACATAAGCCAGGTTTTTAGCCAAAGCACCCTCTGCTTCTACAGAGACCATTGCCAAACGAAGTTCCATAAGGAAGTTAGCCCGAAGAGACTCCAAAACGGCCAACTTGTAACATAGATTTGCATCCATCACACCTTCAGTATGAATTTCTGCTTCTCTTGCGATTCCAAGCTTCATTTTTTCTGCCTGCTTATAATCAAAAGCTTTCATATCGATGTCAAGTGCGGCAGAGAGATCTCTTGCCACACCATACACAGAGAGACAGTCACCCCTGTTTGCAGTCAATTCAAGCTCAATGACCGTATCGGCTACATGTGCATAAGAGCCAAACTCACAACCAGTCACAAGTTCTCCAATACTCTCATCAAGGATCATTATCCCTTTACCCATTTCAGGCAGACCCAGTTCAGAAGAGGCACAGACCATTCCAGCAGACTCTACACCACGAAGCTTGGCATCTTTAATTTCAAAGTTCCCAGGGAGTACAGCTCCCACAGTCGCCACTGCCACATATTTGGCATCTACTACATTGGCAGCACCACAAACGATTTGCAGTGTTTTATCTCCCACATCTATCTGACACACATTGAGTTTGTCTGCATCAGGGTGTTTCTCAACAGAGAGAATCTCTCCTACTACAACTTTTTCAGGTATCTCAATCTGATTGATACTGTCTACTTCCAAACCAATAGCATTAAAAGTTTCATACAGTTTGTCATTAGAGACTTCACTGAGATCTATAAATTCATTTAACCACGATCTTGTTACTATCATCTAAACTGCTCCAACAAACGAATATCTCCCTCAAAGAGAGATCTTAAATCAGGTATTTTATGCATTAACATTGCAAAACGCTCTACACCCAAACCAAAGGCATACCCACTTACATCTTCATATCCTACTGCTTTAAATACATTAGGGTCAACAATACCACAGCCAAGTACTTCAAGCCAACCGGTATGAGAACAGACACGACAGCCCGTACCTTCACAGAAGATACAAGAAATGTCTACTTCAGCAGAAGGCTCGGTAAACGGGAAAAAGCTTGGTCTGAAACGTACCTCTACATCTCCAAACATATACTGAAGGAAATCTGTCAAAATAGACTTCAAATTTGCAAAACTCACTTTGCCTTTCTCATCTACAACCAATCCTTCAACCTGATGAAACATCGGTGTATGTGTCAAATCATAATCACGTCTAAAAACTGTTCCCGGAGCGATCATCCTGATCGGTGGTTTAGTCTCAAGCATCGTACGTATCTGTACAGGAGAGGTATGTGTTCTTAAAAGTCCGCCGTCTTTAAAGTAAAAAGTATCTTGCATGTCACGTGCGGGGTGGTACTTTGGTAGGTTCAGTGCTTCAAAATTATGAAAGTCATCTTCAACCATTGGTCCTGACTCCACGGCAAAATTCAATGCCACAAAATAATCAATGATCTTATCCATCGTCTCCATGACAGGATGTAAAGCACCTTTTTGTGCCAATGTCCCGTAAAGTGAAACATCGATTTCTTCAGATTTCAACAGACGTTCAATCTCTTCTGATTTTAAAACTTCATAACGTGCATCAAAACTTGCCTGCAATGCTGCTTTGTTCTTGTTCAGTCCCTCGGCAAATGCTTTTTTCTCCGGTCCGGGAACATCTTTCATTTTGGCAAACTGTGCTGCCAAAATACCCTTTTTACCAAAGAGTTCTACCCGTACTTTTTCCAATATTTCAAGCGAATCTGCCTGAACAATTTTCTCTTCTAATTCTTTCATGAATCCTCAATCTATCTTCGTAATAACCGTGATTTTATCCAAAAGTAACTAATAATGGGATTTATTCAATTTTTACTGTGATATAATCAATTTATAAAACATAAAAACTAAAGAATTAAAAGGAATAAACAATGTGTATATTTTGTAAGATCGTAAATGGAGAAATCCCTAACAATACAGTACATGAAAGCGAACATTTTTTAGCATTTCATGACCTCTACCCTAAAGCTCCGATCCACATTTTGATTATTCCAAAACTACACGTAGACTGTTTCCAAAACACTTCCCCGGAAATGATGGCAGGACTCACAGAGTTTGCTCATGA
>JALWLD010000030.1:4242-6547 GCA_027081115.1 Sulfurovum sp. | reverse complement strand
CTTGGTAACAATGCCAGAGCAGCACTTATCTCACGTGGACTTGTAGAAATGACACGCTTTGGAGAGGCTTTTGGTGCAAAAGCAGAGACTTTTCTCTCTTTAGGTGGTGCAGGAGATCTGTTTCTTACAGCATCTTCGACGCTTTCTCGTAACTATAGAGTAGGTTTAGGACTTGCAAAAGGTCAAAGTATGGATGAAATACTTGAAGCATTGGGTGAAGTTGCAGAGGGAGTCCCTACTGCAAAAGCACTGCATAAAATAGCCACAGATAAAGAGATTTACCTACCTATTGCTTCGGAAGTATATGCCATGATTGAAATGGGAAAAGACCCACTTGAAAGTGTTAAAGACCTGTTACACTAAATAGACTATAATAAAGTGAATCGTATAAGGAATAACATAATGAATGTAAAATGTAGATATTTTCTTTTTTTCTTTTTATTCATATTTCTTCATGGAGAAGAGGTAGTGTTACCTACCCATGCGATACATTTTATAGGGCAAAAGCATTTTGATACAGCTGAACTTGAAGATGCTTTGGGTGTAGACAACAAAAGTTTTTTTCAATTTTGGAAGAAAGATAACCCTCGTATTAAAGATAGTTTGCTTCCTACACTTGATGAATCGGTAAAAAGTTTTTACAGGTCAGAAGGTTTTTACGATATAGAAGATCGCATAGAAGAGAGCAATACAACGGTTACTGTATACATTACTGAGAATGAGCCCGTACGTGTGAAAGATATTAAGATTCAGAGTGATTATAATATCTCTTCCTTCATTAAGATGAAAAAGAATGATATTTTTCGTGCAAAAGCATTTATCTCAAGTAAAAATAAAATCATAGATGCTCTGTTAAATGAAGGATATTGTTCTTATGACTTGAATACCAAAGCCTATGTAGATTTAGAGAAACATCAGGTCGATTTGGAATATATACTTAAAAAAGGTGATATCTGTACCTTTGGAAAACTTTCTCTCTCTGGACTCAAAACTATTGATGATGATGTTATTGTCTCGCGCGTGAGAGCATTGGAAGGTGAGACATTTAGTACAGAGAAGGTTCAGGAGACATCAAATAACCTCTATAAATTAGGCTCTTTTGATTCGGTTGTGATTGATGTAAATAGAAAGTTTTATAATGTCATACCTGTAGATATACATTTTAAAGAGATAGAAAAACCTTACCATATGGAAGTGGGAGCAGGGTATGACACCTATGTGGGACCTAGAGTCCATGGGGAGATAACCAAATACAATTTTTTAGGAGATGCTCAAAAACTGAATCTCCAGGCTTCATGGTCAAAGCTTGAACAGTTACTTATTTTGAGCTATTATAAACCGGCATTCTGGAGTCTGTTTGGGTACAATCTTGATTTTGGTGCACGTATAGGGTACTCAAATCTGGAATTTGATGGCTTTCAAGAAGAAAAATCTTTTTCGAGAGCCTATTTACTACATGAAAATGGAAAGCTAAGTCTCAAAGTAGGGATGGCACTAGAATCCATCAATATTACAGCATTAGATAACTTGAATGATGGACAGGAGTTAGAACAAGCTGTAAAAGAAGGAAATTTTGTATTGGCTTACCCTTATGTTGACTTTGTCTATGATGCAAGAGATTCCAAACTCAATCCAAAATATGGTTACTACCTGGCTGCGTATAGTGAATTAGGACTTTCCCGTGATGAAGATTCATCCGTGTATCATAAAACACAGGTAGAAGCACGTTTGATTCATACTTTTTCTGACTTGACACTGGCAGTTGTAGGCAAAGCAGGGGTCATAGACAGTGAATCAGAAACAGGACTTCCTGAATCCAAATACTTTTTTGCCGGAGGTTCATACTCTAACCGTGCGTATGGTTTTAGAGAGATCGGGGTGATTACCTCACCTACAGAAGATACAATTTATGGTGCATCATCTATGGCAAATCTCTCTCTAGAAGCAGATTATCCAGTTTGGGGTGACTTGTATGGGGCAATATTTAATGATAATACGATGCTTACAGATTCAGCATATAATTTTAAAGGGGAAATTATCTCTTCAGCTGGGGTTGGTGTACGTTACATGACACCTATAGGTCCATTTAAATTGGATGTAGGATTTAACGTAAATGATCCTGCTATTTATGGGATTTCATTCCAGATAGGACAGTCGTTTTAATGAGCTTAAAAAAATTCTTCTTACTTTCACCCTTACTTTGGTTGCGGAAAATCATTCTTTATTTTTTAGGGTTCATTATTATTGTAGGTCTTTTGATTTACTTTATTGCAAACTCACCTTGGGTTATCAAAAAAGCAGCCGA
>JALWLD010000030.1:0-4142 GCA_027081115.1 Sulfurovum sp. | reverse complement strand
TCTTCTTACTTTCACCCTTACTTTGGTTGCGGAAAATCATTCTTTATTTTTTAGGGTTCATTATTATTGTAGGTCTTTTGATTTACTTTATTGCAAACTCACCTTGGGTTATCAAAAAAGCAGCCGATACTTTTGCTCCAGATTATAACATCACCTATAGTCGTATACATGGAAATGTACTCACTGGCGTGGAAATAGAAGATCTAGCATATGATGCCCAACCTTTAGCAAAACATGTGAGTCTAAAGTGGAATCCAAATGCTTTGATTAAAAAACAAATCAGGGTAAATAAACTGGCTTTGGATAAAGTCAATGTAAATACGATTAAAAAACTTGTCAATGCTTTTTCAAGTGATGAAAATACAAGCAGTGAACCTTTTGACTTTTCTGTAAATGTGGTTAAGGTAGATGTGGATATTGATCCTTTTGTAGAAGAAAATATATCGATAAAAAATATCATTCTTAATGCAAAAAATATCTATTATGACAGCAAGAGCATAGCTATAGGAAGACTAGGGCTTGTGGTTGATACTAATATCACTAAGGTTATACTCAAGGCAAGTCTGGATAAAGGTATAGTGAATGTTGAAACAATGGAAATACAATCACTGGATACTCTTGCATTAGAAGCGTTGCTTCTTGTGGAGAGTAACACTATTTCAGCACCTACAGACGATGCACCAATACAGAACACATCTAATCCATTGATACCTACAGATATCTATATACAATCCTTGGAAGCAGATGTCTTACCTAGACTCCTAGACCCTTTAGAGATAGATGCTTTGTCTCTTGGCATTACAGATGCAAGTATAAATATAGCATCACAGGTTATTGAAAAAGGTCATCTTTCACTCTCTGCCAAAACCAATTTTGCAGATGCCAAACATGAAGGTGATATAAAAGAGAACCATCTTATAGGAAAGCTAAAAGTACGAGCCAAGGAGCTACTGTTTAATAAATATGATATACCACTTAGATCAGAGTCATTAGGTGAGATAGAGATTAAACTTGATGCGACACAAGCATGTGTCATCGCAGCGCTTGATACAAAGATGAAGCAACTCTTAAAAGGGAAAAAAGATGACTTTAACCTTGATATAGATGCGTTAAAATCTACAGTTACCTATACAGTAGATGATGGTGTGCTCAAAGCAGACAGTAGTGCTATCATCACTACACCTTATGCCAAGGACATTAAAGTCTCAAATCAATTTTTGATGGATGATAATATCTCTTATAAAGGAGATATCTTTATAAAGCAACTACTAGGTGTTGACCCTAAATTGGTGAAGCCAGTGAATGACTTAACCATTACGTATCAGGGGAATGTAAAGAGCATCGATACCACAATACTTTCTAACATGCTGCAAGGTACATTCATTTCTAAAGATTTTAAACGTGCTAGGTTACATATAGAGAGTAAAGAAGCCATCCTTTTACGAGACTATGTCACACTTCCTCCTGACCTGAATGAAAGTAAAGCAACAGTAGTGATAGATGCACCACTAGACTTTGATAGTAATGCCTCGTATCTGGTTAATATGAAAGTAGCGTCAAATCTTGCAAACATAGATGCAAATATGACGTATAAAAAAAGAGTACATGTCACTGCATTGATAGATGTACCTAAGAAATCACTCTTAAGACCTTACAGTGAAGCTTTAAAGTGGGATACACTCTTTCCTCTAAAAGCAGAAGCAACACTTTTTGATACAAAAGCAGAGGCAAGTCTACATGCGGGAACATTGCATGTAAACACAGTGTATGAGCTCAATAGTACTAAAGTGGATGGGAAGGTACAACTGGGAGGACTAGAAGCAAATATCGCAGGTATAGCACAGAAGAACCTAAGCATTCACTCTAGCGTCTCAAGTATCCCATCCCTTTTACAAAGTGTCTCTGAAGTGTATACTTTAGGGGAGTTACCAAAAGTTGAGGGTAGTGCAAATCTTGATGTAAAAATAGAAGCACTTAAAAAAATAGATGTTTCACTCACTTCACCATTGGTAAGCTACCATGCAAACCACAAGAGTACAACAGATATTAAAAATATTGACTTGGGTGTAGGGTATAAAGAGGGAAATATAACGTTAACGCATTACAGTGTCACTTACGATAAGGAGAAAATATTTGCAACAAAACCTTCGCATATCTCTTTGACTGAAAATGGCATTGTCATCTCTCCTCTATGGGTCAATGATCAGCTCAAAGCAGAAGGTACCTATGATTTAAAAACGAAAAAAGGTAAGATAGTTGCCAATGCAGAAAAATTGCATATTACCCATGAAATTATAGATTTGGACAGTAGCATTGATGTAACAACAGTCTTGGATGGCAATAAAACAAATGTACAAGGTAAAATAGTTATCTTAGATGGAAATATCCATTACGATATTAGTCAAAAAAGTTTTGCATCTGATAGTGATATTATTATCGTGCAAGATATGAGAAAAGAGCAAAACAGTACATTTATGGATAATTTGAGTGTTGACCTTCAAGTGAAAACCAAAAAACCTTTGGTTTACAATAAAGGTGCCATCCATATGAAGGCCAAAGTAGATTTGGGTATCCATAAAGTAGAACATTCAGATTTACTTGTATTAGGTAACATTGCACTTTTGGAAGGAAGTACCTATATTTTTCAAAATAAAAAGTTTGTTTTAGAGAAGAGCATGGTCTATTTTACTGGTAACCCAAATAAACCACTTTTAGATATCAAAGTGAATTACAAATCATTGAAATATCTGGTGACAATAGCTATTACCGGTTCAGCAGATCTTCCTAATATCACTTTTTCATCCAAACCAAGTTTGAATAAAGAGCAGATACTCTCTCTTATCTTATTTGATACAGAAGGCGGAGCTGGTACGAACTCAGGGGATGAGATGATGAAAATGATGGGTGGTGCCATGGCAAAATCTGCACTCAATGATATGGGTGTAAAGATTGACCACCTTGTTTTAGGTGAAGGAAACAGTGTAGAAGTGGGAAAAAAACTTACCAAAAAGATTACAATTATTTATGTGAATGATGTTATCTCTGAGGTAAAACTGAAGTATGAACATAGTACCAATACAGAGAGTGTCATCAGCGCAAGTGAACGCTCTGAGTCTTATGATATTATCTATAAAAAAGACTTTTAAGAAAGTCTATTTTTAAAATCTTCATAACCAAAATTACGGATTATCTCAATGCTGCCATCTCGTTTTTTAATGGCAATACTTGGTAATTTAATGCCATTGAAAGTGCTTGCCTTTACCATGGTATAGTGCATTTGGTCTTCGAAAATGACTTTATCTCCTACTTGAAGAGGCATATCAAAACTGTAGTCACCCATAATGTCTCCTGCTAAACAGGTATTGCCTGCTAAACGATAGTTATGTTGCTTCTCATTTGTTTTGCCTGCACCCAAAACTTCTGCACGGTAGGGCATGATAATAGTATCAGGCATATGTGCTTCAGCCGAGCTGTCTAGTATGGCAATGTCTATGCCATTATGTACGATATCCAAAACGGTAGTAACAAGAGACCCTGTCTCCCATCCTATGGCTTCTCCTGGTTCAAGGTATACCTCTACATTGTACTTGGATTTAAATGCTTTGATGAGCTGTATGAGTTTATCTACATCATAGCCTTTGCGTGTGATGTGGTGTCCTCCCCCAAAATTTATCCATTTCATTTGAGGGATATATTTGCCAAAATTAGCTTCAAAATGTTCCAGTACTTTTTCTAACGCATCTGCACTTTGTTCACAGAGGGCATGAAAGTGCAAGCCTTCACAGGAAGATAAAACATCTTCATCCAGGTTTTGAAGGGTGGTACCCAGTCTTGAGTAGAGTCCACAGGGATTATATATCTCTTTGGGTGATTCTGAGTATTCAGGATTGACACGCAGACCTAGTGAAAGATTTGAATTAACACTTTTTGCTATCTCTCCAAATTTTTTTAGTTGGGCAGGTGAATTAAAAACCATATGGTGGGATATGGTTGCAATCTCTTCTATCTCCTCTTCTTTAAAGGCAGGGGCATAGGTATGTACCTCTTTGCTAAAGGTTTCATGGGCTAGTTTTGCCTCATGTAAGCCAGAGGCACAACAGCCATTCAAATAAGGTTTGCATGTATCAAAACTTTTCCAGAGT
>JALWLD010000029.1 GCA_027081115.1 Sulfurovum sp. | reverse complement strand
GTTTTTGAAAAGTTCAAAAATCGCTTTACTGATTTGTTGCAAATCACCATAGATAAGATCGCTGTATCCACAAATATCTTCAAAGATATAAAGAACTCCCTGTTTCTCGCCAAAGTGGCGATTTACCCGCCCGGCTGTCTGGATGATAGAACTTATTGGAGCCACTTCACGAAACCCCACTTCAAAATCAAGATCAATCCCTGCTTCAATAGATTGTGTAGAGATCAGCAACACTTTTTTCTCATCTTGCTTTAATTTTTCACCAACTGTTTTGACACACCTTTGTTTATCTTCATCCGTCATATAGCCGTTGAGGGCGAAACAGTCAAACTTATCTTTAAAATACAAGTAAAGTTCTTGTGCTTTGGAGGTGGTATTGACTACACAAAGTGTATGTTTGTTTTGTGCTTCATCCTCTATCTTTTTAATCAGACTATCTTGTCCATTTTCTAAATCTAACCACTTAAGAATATAACGGTTTTGATGTTTAAAATATTCAAGATTGGATATCTCTGTAAATCCATTGACAACAGGCATCGTCGCGGACATAAAAATAAAGACCGTATCAAGCTTTTCAGAGATGATTTCACAAACTTTCATGAAGTCCTGTCTGAACTGATACGGTATCGCCTGTGCCTCGTCAATAATCACGACGGCATTTTTGAACTGATTGAACTTGACATTATCTTTGTTACTGTTTCCAAAGAGTGCAAATATGATTTGATAAAGGGTTGTGATGTTGATCTCGCCACTGAAAGAACTCATCAAAAATTTCACCTGAGAGTACCTGTCTTCATCGACACTTTCATCTATTGTTGTTTTGTGATGTACCTTAAAAATGTCAATATCGCTCTGCTCGAAAATGTTCGATATGATACCTTCCGTCTGATCGATGATAGAAGTAAAAGGAAGTGCAAAGATGATCTTCTCTTTATGAAATTTTAATGCAAACTGTAATACTGTCAATGTTTTGCCGTACCCCGTCGGAGCTGTCAAAGTGAAAAGTTTTTGATCGGCATCAAAATGACTGAGTACATATTGCCTGAAATTATCTCTTTTTTCATGATAGGGCAGAGAGGCGATAAAATTATCCACTGTTTTTTCATCAACTCTCTTTTTCTTCCCTTTAGACAAAGAAAATATTGCTTCATACTTGTCACTATAGATAAGTGAAGCATAGAGTTTTTTAAATGCTACAAAGTCATCGTAAGAGAATTTATCTCTGAATTTTCGATGCATCAGATAGTTTCTGAATTTTTGTGACAATACTTTGAGTCTTTCCCTCTCCCCTTCAATATGGGGGTAGAGATTTAGCATTTTTGCATGTGCAACCACTTCATCCAAAAAGTCCAGCTCTTTGAGTGTTTCGCAATAGTCGCCAAGATTTTTGTTCGCCTCTTTTATCTGTGCAAAATTTTCAACACTGCTGTGATGAGAAACGATACTAAAAAAACCAAACAGCATCTCAAGATCATCAAACTTATGGTTGAGCACAAAAAGATAGGCTGAAAGCAGAGAGTGATTTTTATCTTTTACGTTTTGGGTAGTATCCCGTATATAGATTTGAAAATTGTTTTTCAGTTTGGCAATGTCATGAAAACATTTAACAGCCTGTTCCAGTTTGGTATCACTCTCATCGAGCATCCACCGGATATGCTCTTCATAGGGTTTGCCCGGATGAGAGAGAAATGTTTCAGACAAAATAGACCTTATAGTCGTTTATCCGGTAAATATTGTCTCTGTTTTTGGATCGAATAGACTTTTGACCGCTTATTTCGATGATAAATTCCTGAAAATCTTTAAAAAACCTCCCCTCTTCCACATCGCATGCCATATGTGCTGTGGTAAGTTTGACGTTGTAATTATCCATATCAAACTCAAAATCCTCTTTTCTGCTAAAGGTATCTATGTCACATACTGCATCATCGATTTTTTCATATCTTTCTATCTCTATCCACTCGAAATCTGCAATACAAAAATTGATACCAAGATAGGGGGTAAATTTGGTTTGATGTTTTTTCAGTGCATCTTTTATAGCCTGCCGATAATTCTCTGTGAGTCGGGAAAGATCGACAAAGACGGTATATTCAGGAGTACAGATAAGTTCTCTGTAAAACTGCTTCTTCTCTTTGACATTTTGATATCCCTCTTTGATATGCATATTTTTAGAGAGTGCAAATTTAATACCGTTAAAAACAAAACTCTTTTTGACTATCTCCCGATTGACCTTGACACTGTAAAGGATATCTCGCAATCTGAAATGCTCTTCTTCCCCGATCAAAGCCCCTAAAAATCCCATAATTGCCGTTTTTGGCGGCACAGGATAAGTCAATGAGGAGTAGATTGTAGCCGGATGCGAGAAGTGTGCATAATCACCTTTCAACTTAAAAGCAACAACAGACATCTCAGCGCTCTATCTTTGTCCAGTGACTCTCAAACTGCTCTTTGTGATTGACTTCAAAATCATAATCCACAAAATATTCAACTTTTTCTATGGCATCTTTATACCGCTGTAGTTTTGCTTTGAGATTCGAGAAATCTATCCTGTAATCATTGATACTTCGTACCGCCTCTTCATCTTTTTTTGCAACAAATTTGACGGAATTGTTTAAATCTCCTGCAAAAGTGTCATCTTTGTAGGTGATAATGAGCATAAACCTCGGTGTCTGTCCCATCTTGGAACGGGTAATGAGATTTTTGGTACCGTACCAAAGGGCGTCGATAATCTTCCCGGCATCTTCTTCACTAAAACCTGTCTTTTTAGCATTGTAATTGTCCATAATACCGTATGTCGCAAAAAGAGCATAACTGAGAAAATCCTCTTCTCTGAAAGTCGCCTGCTGCTTCTGTTTTTTAGCATCTGTATCAGAGTAGTCGCTGGCGAAAGCACCTGTTCCTTTGATGTGTTGCAGGTGTACACGGTGCAGTGATTTTGACATACGGAACTGTACAGGTCCTGTAAATTGAACACCGGCTGTTGTAATCTCCTTATCTTTTTTCATTTCATCTTTGTCAGAGATTGGCAACACTCCACCAAAAGCTCTGATATCCAAAAATCGCTCCAGAATCTCTTTTTCAAGATCTGCTTTACTTTGTTTGATATTGATCTCATTTTCTCTGATTGCGGTTTTACAGTCAAGAATATTTTCATCACGCTTATATTCTTTGATAAAAACAACCGAATCACCCTCTTTTTTAATCAGTTCATCTCTTATCGTTCTTTTTATCCTGACATCTGTGGCTTCCGCTACACCTGTCTCCTCATCCACTCTCGGTGCATTTTCCCTTAGCATATCACCGTTTGGATTCCAGTTTTCACCGTCCCACAAAAACAGTATCTCTTTTTTCTTCATTTATGCATCCTTTGTAGTTTTAATATGTTTTGTATAGTCAGTGCCACCCATTGCAAAAGCCAGGGAAACATAAGCGCTTTTAACTATCTCCTCAGAAACAAAAGCCTGTGGAGCTTGTTCTATCACCATCTCCATAATCGCATTGACCGTTTTATTTCCTTTACCGGAGGTAGCATTCAGTTTTCGTACTGTCTCTTCCGCTTTTTTCCAGATACGGGGCAAACTATCCTTGCTGATAATACCACTGCTATTGAGCCATCGGCTGTAACTATCCGTACCACTCACAGCATATTGCCAGTTCATAATAGCACTTGAAAGCATACCCAAAAGATAGGCACTTTTCAGAACATCATTCTCCAAAAACGGACTGTTTTGCATTAACTCTTCAATCATTTTTTGTCTGTTTTCTGTCTCACTCACATCGTACTCCTTTTGCAGTATAAAACTCTTTTTAAATTTATTTATTTCACTAAACAATTGCACATATCGATTTATTGCTTCAATACTTCGATGGGAATAATATCCGTTAAAATACTTTGACCAATCAACAGGATAGGCATATTTTTTGTTGATATTTCCCCAGTAAATGAGTTGTGAAAGTTTTTCTGTAAAAACATCAACATCTATTTTTTGACTCGAAAGAAGGAGATTCATAATCTCCAGACGATCATCAAACAGATTTTGTAAATAGATTGTTTCTTCACTATCTTTGCTATCTTTTTCTTTGAAAGCTTTTATATTATATTGCTCCATTGATTTGGCAATATGCGTGATAAACGATGGTAAAATATCATCAATCTGCAATAATACGTCAACCGCTGCATTGCTTTTATTATAAAAAAGTATAGTATTTAGCACAGGTAAAGATTTTTCACTCTCAGCTACACTCTCTATGAAATAGTTGATGTAGTTTTCGCTCTCTTTGACTTCAGAAATCTTTCCTTTTGCACTCTTTTCCAAAATTTCTAATATCTCTCCATACAATTTTTCATCATCACTTAAAACTGTAGGCATAATAGCTAATTTAAGTCCATAAAAGTTATGAGAGAGCATTTTATCTATCGCATCAAAACCGATTTTGACTTTTTTAGCGCTTTGATGAGAAAGTGGTAAAAGCCTGTGTTTGACAGATTTTAATTTGGTCGGCAACTCATTCACCGAACAAAATGCCAGATTTGCATCACCCCCTACCCCTTCTTCATTGGTGATGATATCAAAGCCTTTCAGAGTAGATTTTTCACTTTTGTTTAAATGCTGTTCATAGATATCTTTAAAATAGGCAGAGACAGGTCGGTTGTGATAAGAGAGTGATAAGTAGGTGGCAACTTTGCCTTTCTCCTGATATTTTTCCAAATTTTGCAATGACTCTTTCACGTCAGCAAAAAAAGTACTATCCAAAGAAGATAGAATAGTCAATATCTTATTTTCATTAATCTCATCTTCCGTAAAAAAAGACAAGAGATTTTTATTGGCTTTAAGTATGCCCCGAACAAACTTGTCAAAATCTTTCTTGACATCTTTTGGCTCGTACGGAAGATTTGGAAAAAGATTGCCGCTATTCGCACCCACGCCAAATCGTGTGATAATCAAATCTTCATAAGGAACATTGACAGAAGGTTCTATCGATTTATTTTCTATGTCAAACAGATAAACTTTAATGCTTTTATATTCATAAGCTTTATTTTTGACTCTCTTCTCATCCTCAAGATAATGCGAGCCGATTTTTGCAAATGTCGTTATGATATCACCCATCTGTATTCACCTTCTTTAACTTTTTGCTGATATTAGTGTATAATACATTTACAAATTCCTTCGGGATCGTCGCTCTCTCTGGAGCGCAAAAAACATCATTGAAGATTATATCCAATTCATATCTCACCCACAACCTCCACAAACCCAAGTCCCTGCATCGCATGTGCACCAAGTCCCGTATCAAGAATTAGTTTCAACATATCCTCATTTGCCTCTATCTCATAGACACCATACCATGAACGAATACGTGCTCTTTTATAATAAAAGGTACGTGGTTTCGGTGCTTGATAAAGCGGTGTGATATTTAGGTCGCGTTGATACAGTTTGCGCATCAATGTTTCGTATTTTTCAAGCGTATGCTTATGAACGATCTCTTGAAACTTATGGGTTTTTGGCTCAAGATAGATCTTTTTATTCGAATTGCCGTCTTTGATCGCCGCAGCGACATACCCTTTAACTTTAATCTTGCCGCTTTGCAAACTTTCGGGATACTTCTCGTTTAACGCAATCTCCGTTTGCGCGATATGTATCTCTCCAAGCTTGAGTCCTTCACGCAACACCGCCATAGCGATCTCTTTTTCGTACGACTTGCTTATAGCGCTAAAACCTATCGTTACATTACAATCTTTGTATAACACTTTAAAATTCATCGACTTAAATACTTTGCCATTTACATGTGCATGTCCTTCATGCTCGCTTTGGGGTAACTGCGTGTATAAATACGCCTGTGTCAATTCCGCCAATACCCTACGTATCGGCAGTGTTGCGGTAGGCAGCGTCGCCGTTATTGTAATCACCACTTATCCTTTTATTAGTTAGCCCTATTATACCACAACCACCCGGACAATTATTTGTCCATTTCACCCATCTCCCGTAAAAACTTCTCCACATCCTCCCTTAAACTGTCTCTTAACAACTTAGGCTCAACGATGTGCAGATGAGGCAGCCAGTTCTTCACTTCAGGCAGAAGTTCCATAGGGTGGGTGATGGTGTAGACAAACTCGGCAGTGCCGTCACTGTGGGGCATGTAGAGTTGTTGGGAAGGATGGAGGGGTACCTCTCTGAGGTAGCGGGTGGCGTAGGCAGAAGCGTAGATGCGCACCTCAAAGGGCTCGGCATCATCACTGCTCCAGATCGAGGCGCGGCGGTTGGCTTTTTCTATCTCCTCCGGGGTCAAGTCCTGAGGAGTGTTGGCAAGGAGGGTAAAGTCTCTGATCTTCAAAAAGTCAAAGGGGCGTACCTGTGCAGTGGTATCCTCTTTTGCCAGCAGATACCATTTGCCTTTGGCGGTGTAGAGTTTGACAGGAGAGACAGTTTTTATCGTGGTGATGTTGCGGTTGTTGGTGTAAACAAAGCGGCACTTACACCCCTTTTCTATGCTCTCTATGATCGATTCGGCAATCTGTCTGTCTATGCCGCTGTAGGCAATGGCAAATGAAATCAGCGGTATCCCCTCCCCGCTGCCGCTGCCAAGACACTCGA
>JALWLD010000028.1 GCA_027081115.1 Sulfurovum sp. | reverse complement strand
AAACTATATGTTACCCGGACAAATTGCCTATAGAAAAAATATGCCTCTAAAGTCACTGCATGAAAAGCAGATAGACAAAGAGGTTTTAAGAAAAGAGTTTTTACTGTAAAGTTTTTTGAAAATATATGGCTCTTCGCAAAACTAGTGACTTTTAACTTTTGCAACAACTATAAATCTTTAATAAACACTAGATAAAATACAACAATACAATATGTAAAAAAGGGAATTTATGTTACACCGATTATGGATCATTGCATTAGTTTTGTTTGGTACACTGTTTGCTCACGCATCAACACCAAATACGAATGATATCAATATCACAGTGGCAGAGATAAATGCCAGTTGCGGAGAGATCAGCTCAAATGTTGATTTTCAATACTATAACTGGTTTAGCTTTTGTCCTGCACGCAGCAGACCGGAGGCTTTGTCGTTTCTCTATGCACATAACTTTGCTACTGAACAATTGCCGACGACGTGCCAAATGCCTGCAGACCCAGAGCATCAACCAGGAATTCACTATTCTGATGAGATCCCTGAAGGGTATGAACTTGTAGAGAATAATCTTACCTCAGTAGAGACAATCTATTATCATGCTTATCCTAAATCTTACTATGAATATACTTTTTCAGGAGGTAGTGCGATAGAGTACTTCAATATCCTGACCAACGGTGTCTATACAGGTGGTGTACGAGCCAATGCAAATATAAGCAGTGGATACTGTAACTTTGCTCCGGCAGGTAACTGTACTCAAGCAGAGATAAAGTTCAAGGCTGATATTTATGATGGCATTATCACTAAGCGAACCTATTTAAGACGGTACACTAAAGCATGTGAGCCCGATACCGATTATCCAAAAATAGACAATGTGAAAGTGCTTTTTGAGTGGTCAGAAAATGATACTAACAGAACCGAGGAGTGTGCCGAGATAAAAGACACTTTGATACAAGGGCGCCTTCATAGCTGCAAAAAAGAGTATCGCTGCGTAAAAACCACTGATAGTTGTCTCATAGAAGAAGATGAAACCGTAGGCTCCTACGTCTCCCCAAGAGACCAGTCTTTCCATGAAGACATCCCTCTTGATGGTGTGGACTTTGGATTGCATTATGACTCTGCTGAGTGGAACAGTACAGAGGTTGCACATGGTTGGTCTGTGAGTTCTCATGCGAAGCTAGTGGGTGACAGGGTGCATTATGGTTCGGGTGTGGTACGTGTGGTAGATACCAGTACGGTAGAAAACAATCTTACAGTCATCAAATCTGGCTCAAACGAGATGCTTTTTGATGCAAATGGTACACTCCAAAGCACAAGAGACCTCTACACAAAAGAGACAAAAACCACCTTCGAGTACGATAATATGGGTAGATTGGTAACAGTGACCGATATTTATGGAGAAATTTCAACATTAGAACGAGATGCCAATGGTACAGTAACGGCAATCGTCGCTCCTACGGGGCAGAGAACGCTTTTAAGCATCGATGATAACGGTGATTTGATAGAAGTGCAGTATGAAGACAGTAGCTCTTACGCCTTTGAGTATGAACGTCATTTGATGACTGTGGAGACAGAACCCAAAGGGAACCGTTTTTTACATTTCTTTGATGATGTAGGTAATGTCGTAAAAGTCATAGATGCTGAAGAGGGAGAGTGGCTCTTCGGCTCAAACACAGCAGACACCTACGGCTCCCATACCGTCACACGAGCCAGTGGAGATGTCATCGTCTATAAAAACCACTTTTTAGAGAACAATACTACACTTCGTACAGAGAAGTTACTCCCAACTGGTGATATCGTACTCTATGAAAACACCATAGATGACAGCAGAAATTCAACTACAAGCTGTGGTATGAAAACAGTGCATCTTTATAAGAAAAATGCAGACGGTACACTCTATAAAGACCCTTACACCAACAAAAGAGTGTTGGAGAGTACTACGGTGACTACCCCTAGTGGACTTACTAACACCACCCTTTTCACCAAAGCCTACACCTTCAAACAAGACGGAACGCTAAAACGTATAGTAAGCACCTCTACCACAAACACTAAAACCTCTACACAGATAAAAGACTTTAAACGACACAGAGATATAAGCATCTCACCACTTGGTAAAAGAAGCCATGTACAGTATGACCCTCAAATGAAACAGCCACTAGAGGTAAAACCTTATGGTCTGCATAAAACAACCTACACCTATAACCCACAAGGCAAAGTCATACAAGAGAGCACAAGTAACAGAACCACTACTTATACTTATGATGCTAAAGGTAACCTAGCTACCACCACAGACCCTCTACAACACACCACAAGCTACACCTACGACAGTAGAGGCAGACGCATACAAACCACCTATGCAGATGGAAGTGTAGAATACTATGACTACGATGCTAACAGTAACCCCATAAAAAGAACCGTACCCACCCCAGCAGACCATACCTTCTCTTACAATGGTGTAAACAAAAGAACCCTCTACACCAGCCCAGAACAAAAACAAACCACCTACACCTACGACAAACAGCGTCGTGTCATACAAATAACCAAACCAAGCAGTAAAACCATAAACACCACCTACACCAACGGAAGAGTCACAAGCATACAAAGAGATGAGGGTACTACGAACTATAGTTATGCGTGTCAAAGTAATGTGAGTCAAATAAGTAAACCTTCGACAAGCTCAGGTACCGATGAGAGTATAGACTTTACGTATGATGGTACCTTGCTTACAAGTATGACCTACAACGGTACACTCAACCAAACGATAGACTATACTTACAATAATGCACCCCAAGGGTATTTCCTCGCAAGCTCACAGCATTTCATACCAATAAGTATGACCTACGCAAACCAAACAGAGAACTACACCTATAACGATGATGGTGAACCTACACAAATAGGTGATTACACCATCACACGAGAAAAGAAAAACAGAAAAATAACCCTTACAGATGGTACCTACACCAAAACCACCAAACTAAACAAATACGGTGAACTCAAAAAACAAGAAGACAATACCATAGAGATAGAACTCAAACGTAACCCTTTAGGAGAGATAGTTAAAAAAGAGGAGAAGCTCTTTTTTAAAGAGAAAGAAAACAAAAAAGAAGAAAAAGGTTCACATCACAAAAAAAAGAAAAAACACCATAAAGAACATCACAAAGGCTCTAAAGATAAAAAAGAGTACAAAAACACATACCGCTACACCTACGACAGTAGAGGCAGACTGACTAAAGTACGTAAAAACCATAAAACAGTAGAGTCATACACCTATGACAGTAACGGTAATAGACAGAGTGCTACAGTCAATAACCAAACCATCACTGCATCTTATACACTTGATGATAACCTTGTAGTGTATGGAGACAATACCTACTTGTACGATGAAGATGGGTACTTAACAGAACAAACCACACCACAAGGAACTACAACATACACCTATGGAACTTTGGGAGAACTCTTAGAAGTTACAACTCCTACGAAGACCATAACTTACAAACACAATGCAAATAACCAAAGAGTAGCGAAACTCGTTGATGGTACGGTGGTAGAGAAGTACCTTTGGGCTGACCTTACTACTTTACTTGCTGTTTATGATGGTAATGATACTCTCAAACAGAGATTTGAGTATGCAAATGGTAGAATGCCTGTAGCTATGACAGATGCGAACAATACAAAGTACTATTTACATTATGACCAAGTAGGAAGCCTCCGTGCTGTTTCTGAGACTAATGGCAATATTGTAAAAATAATTACGTATGATACCTTTGGGAATATCTTAACCGATACAAATCCATCACTCAAAGTGCCGTTTGGGTTTGCAGGTGGGCTTTATGATGAAGACACTAAATTGACGAGATTTGGGTATCGTGATTATGATGCTTATGTTGGGAAGTGGACGGCGAAAGACCCAATAGGTTTCCAAGGTGGGGATAGTAATCTTTACGGGTATGTTTTGGGGGATCCTGTGAATTTTGTGGATCCTGATGGGTTGAATGCGATAGGAGATTGGGTAAGAGAGCAGGTCTTTGGGAATCCAATAGAGGAAGTCGCAAAAAGTTCATACTGTACTGCATGGAAAGTAAGTGGTTCAGCAGGTTGCAATAGAGTCATTGACTTAGCTTACAAAACTTGTTTGGCTATGGGTTCTCCTGGTGTAATAGAATGTCAAAATATATATAGGGATTTATATAGTGATTGTCTTAATAAGAAACTTGATTGCCAAAAGAAAAAGGACACATGTGAAAAAAATTCTACTAACTAGTATCTTGATTGCAATCATCCTTTCAAGTTATTTTATATATCAAGAATATAAAAAGAGTATAGAAATACAATCTTATATTGCCATTGTTGAAGAAAGAGCATTCTTGTATTCTCTCATTACTTTAGACAAGAAAAAAAATACTAATCATCTTGATAAATACATCAAATCTTTAATAAATTTTGATTTAAGGGCAATGCATAAATATAATGACATTAAGAATAAAATAAATTTAAAACGCTATTGTGGTAATCTGCAAAACATACAGAGTGATACAATTGATAGTAATCAAAGCATAAAAAATATCTTTTATGAAGTATGCTCGGATTCAACTCTTTAACGTAATTTTTTCTGGCTCCCACGTTTCACGTGGTAGCCCTCATCCAAGCCATAGAAGTAGTAAAGAGGACAAATAAAGTGGACAGGCTACTTTAAAACAAACACAACACTCTGTATCAAATAGAAACATGGAATGACCCCTATACTTTATACTTCTATACTTCGATTTTAGATAAGGTACGAAAACCAGAAGGACAACTAACTGATGAAACAGTCATTGCCTCCGGGGATTATGTCTATGCAGATGAAGAGGGGTACATCTATTTTGTATCTCGTAAAGATGATATGATCAAAACTCAAGGTTTCCGTGTCAACCCGCATGAGATTGAAACTGTAGTCTCAAATCATATCTTTGAGATCGCTGATTGTGTGGTTTTTTCTATTCCTAACCCTGATATAGAAGAGGAGATAGTGCTGGTTTATAGTGGTAGCTTGGAACTTGGTAAA
Organism: Sulfurovum sp.; assembly: GCA_027081115.1. GTDB lineage: Bacteria > Campylobacterota > Campylobacteria > Campylobacterales > Sulfurovaceae > Sulfurovum. The sequence continues at coordinate 19,210 of JALWLD010000028.1, read as the reverse complement.
AATGAGATATTGTTTGAACTTAAAAAGCATTTACCAAACTATATGTTACCCGGACAAATTGCCTATAGAAAAAATATGCCTCTAAAGTCACTGCATGAAAAGCAGATAGACAAAGAGGTTTTAAGAAAAGAGTTTTTACTGTAAAGTTTTTTGAAAATATATTAACTGTTAAAAGTAACAGTGAAGCAGGCCCCTTCATTGGCATTTTTCACACTGAGTGTGGCATGATGTTTAGTTGCGATTTGTGTACTCATATAAAGACCGATACCTGTTCCTTTACCTTCCTTTTTAGAAGTTATATTGGCTTTGAAAATTTCATCCAGTATCTCTGCTGGAATTCCTCCGGCATTGTCTTCTATCTCCATTCTTTTTCCCTCATCATCATTGATAATCCTTATATGTATGATTCTTTTTTCGATGTGGTTTTCATTAAACGCATCTTTTGCATTGTTTATAATATTGAGTACCAAATGCTTGAATTCATTGGCAGAGCCGTCAATATCAATATGGTCTTTTTGCTCGATATTGACAGTAATACGGTTTTTAAGAAGATCATCTTTTGTTAGAAAAAGTACAGAGTGTACAATACTCAAAAGAGAGAACATTTCATTCTCTTTATTTGGTCTGAAAAAGGTTCTAAATTCATCAAGTGTATTGACCATATGGTCTATCTGTACTTGAATATCATCTCTAAATTTATCTATGTAGGCTTTATCTACATTACCTTCATCAAAGTCACTTTTAATGACCTCTGAATACATACTGAGTGCATTGAGAGGCTGTTTCCACTGATGGGCAACTGCATCCATCATCTCTCCCATGGCAGCCATCTTAGACTGCTGTAGAAGCATTTTTTCGCTCTTCATATTTTTAATAATCTCTTTTTCTTCTCTATTTTGTGACTCAGTAAGTGCCTCAGTCCTGTTATTGAGATTTTCTACAAGTAAACCAATCTCGCCCTTGTCTTCACATTCTAAAAGTGTATAGGCTTTTCCTTCTTTATTTATATTGTTTTTAAGTTGCTTGTTAATCGATTCAATAGGATATACAAAAAGCTTTTGAAGTGCGATATAACCTAATATAGTGGCAAGTATGGTCAATAAAATAATGAGCGTGAGTACACTCATGAAAATTTGATTGTTTTGTGCCATGACCTGACTTTTTAAGATACCTATGATGATACTCCAATGGGTATTTTTAAAGTGATAAACAGATACAACACTCTCATCATCAAATATAGGATCATTCTCAAGTAGATAAATTTTGTTCAGAAATTTTTTTTCAATAGTCTTGTTATGTTGTATATCATTTGTCAAGAAGGGTTTTATTTTATTTGCCATGGGTCTGAGTTTAGGGTTGTTTGATGTAAAAATATTTGTTGTATCAATGAGGGGTTTTAATTTCTCGGAATATCCGATAAAGTTGCCATCTTTATCTATCATCATCAGATACATATTTTTTTCTTTAATATCATGCCAGAACTGTTCATTTTTTATACCTATTTGTATATCCAGGCTTGCTGTCCCTATAAATTGTCCATTTTTATAAATGGGAGAGACAGCAGTCATCATATTGATATGTGTTACAGGGTCTTTGTAAACGTTGGTCCAGGTTACTTCCCCCGCTTTGATTGTTTTTGCAATTTTATAAAACTCAAGTTCTTCTAAATCTTTGTCTGCTTTCTTTTTATAATCTTTTATTAATATAAATTTTCCATGTTTGTCACGATTATAGAAAAGAAAATAGTCTTTGATATTTTTATCAATTGCATAAGGTTCAAACCATACTCCTCCACTGACAATATCAATACGATTCTCTTTATCTGTATCTAATATGGAGGGGATGACAAGTTTATTGATATTGTTACTATGTCTGTCAAACTCTTTTTGTGTCACAGAGGCAAGGGAGAGAACTATCTCTTCTGCTTGTGTTTGTTTGATTGTAATGTATTGTAAAATGAAAGAGGTTGCCAGATTGGAAGCATCGGTAGCATTTTCTTGTAAGTGTTTATCTCTCATGAAAAAAAATATCACAATAATGGAAATAAGAAATACAATACTGATAACGATAAAAAAGCCAAGCATTTTGACTTTAACACTGTCATGCCATTTCACTATTAAATCCCTCTATTTAAACATATAGACAATATTATAACTACATATAATTAAATTTAAAGTGTTGAAAATAGACTTAAAAATTTTTGGCTAAAAAAGTATTGAACTGATTGGCAAAAGCATGGGCATCTTTTTGTCCAAATGCTTTGGGACCACTTGTCATCTCTCCTGATTCCCGTATACTCTCCATGAGGTTTCTCATCGCCAGATACTGTTTTATGTTTTCTTTGGAATAGAGCTCTCCCCTATGGTCAATGGCATGGGCATTTTTATCTATGATCCTGTCTGCAAGAGGTATGTCTGCCGTGATGACCAGATCTCCCTCTTTGCAGAGTGCTACAATGTGATGGTCTGCTTCATCTGCACCTTGGTCGACAATGATGTATTCTATATGTTTTGAACGACCTACATTAATTTTTTTATTGGCAATGACCCTGGTTGGAATAGCAAGACGCTCAATACTTCGTAATACGATAGGCTTGAGTAGGTTTGGAAAGGCATCACCGTCGATGAAAAGTGTCACAAAATCTCTTTGACACGTCCTACCTCTCCGGTATTGAGACGTACTTTTATGCCATGTGGATGGGTAGGAGAATTGGTAAGGATTTTTTGTACTTTTCCATATGTCAGGTACCCTGTAGACTGGTCTTCTTTAAGTACTACGCCGACATCAAGACCATATTTGATGTTGGAGCGTTTCTGACCGTTACTATTTTGGTTCATAGTTCAATACTTTTTTAACTGTATCGAGTGAACAGAAAAAAACTGCATCAAAGAGTGGGTCAAGCTTTGTTGTTTCTTTATCGATCATATCAAAGGTTTGAAAGAAAAATCCGGAACCGGCATATTTGTCTGTTGGCTTGACATGAAAGACAACAGGTTTGAGTGTACGGACCAGATTGAGTATTTTTTTATACTTCTTTTCATCCTTTGCAGGAAGAAGGTTGTTTTGTTTACTCTCATTGACCCGTGCTTTAAGCAGCAGTTGGAGTTTGTCATTAAAAATGACTTTGTTCCATGTGATGGTCCCCAGTTCCATAGAAAATTCACTGTTGGCTGCAGTTAAAGGATGGGGTTTTGTTTCACGTATGGCTTCGAGGAGATGTAAAAAGAAGTTTTTGCCACCAAAATTATTGGCGCACTGAAGCAGTCTTTCGTGATGTACCTTTTTCTCATCATCACTTAAATCATTGAAGTTACACATTGAAGACCTTTTTTAGGAATTATACCCGAATTTACGGGACATAGTGAAATTTGGCTTCAGATTAACAATCTTATTATATAATTATAATTATTATTAGAAGTAGGTACTATGAGTAAAAATCCAGATTTGCATGTCAAGAGTCAGTATGCAAGATATGAAGATGTAGATAAAGAGCAGTTGGAAAAAGACATTGATGCGATAAAAGAGACAATGTTAGCTCCCAATGAAGAAGATTTCAAACATTTGTTAAAATTGGAACGATGGGGAAAAATGTTTACCTATTCTGGATACGCACTCATACTTATTGTGAGTTTGTTAGAGTATTTTACCGGAGGGATCAGTGGATTTGTATTCTGGCCTTTGGCTGTTGTAGCTGCATTGCTCATAAGTACAGGGAATGTGTCACGCTGGGCAAATACTACACACCCTATACTTCATGGAGGGTATGATAAAGTACCAAACATTCCTGAACGTTATACCAAAAAGTATTTTGCAAAAGGGCCAAGACGTTATGTTGACTGGCTTGACTGGATCAAACCTCAGGCTTGGGAATATGAACATAACATCATGCACCATTACCATTTGGGAGAAGATGATGATCCTGACAATGTGGAGAGAAACCTACAGTGGCTCATCCAGTCTAAAACACCCATGTGGCTTCGGTATGTGATAGTCTATGCTTTTGCCGGGACTTGGAAATTTACCTATTATGCACCCAATACACTGAGAATTATTGAAAACAAAAAGAACAGAGACCAGAAAAAACTTGAAGTGACAGATTTTCAGTTGGATCCACGTACAAAAAATGGATTGGAACTCTGGATGGAGTATTTGCTTCCGTATGGGATCATCAAATTCATTGTTTTCCCGGCACTCTTTTTGCCTTTAGGGTTGACTGCTGTATTGAATGCTTTAATCATTATACTTATGGCTGAGTTTTTTGCAAACTTGCACTCATTCCTTGTTATTGTACCTAACCACTCTGCTGAAGATATTTATATGTTCTCTGAACCACATAAGAGTACAGGAGAGTTTTACCTCAGACAGATCATGGGTTCAGTGAACTATAACACTGGTTCTGATCTAAAAGATTTTGCACATGGTTTTCTAAACTACCAGATCGAACACCATCTCTTCCCAAATATGCCTCTAAGTTACTATCAGAAAATGCAGCCTATTGTAAAAGAGATATGTAAAAAACATAATCTTGAGTATAGACAGGAGTCTGTGTTTAAACGTATTATCATGAGTATTGACCTTATGGTCGGGAAAACGAAACTTCTTAGAGTTGAGGGTGTTTAGTTATAATCTTGTATGACAGAAGAAAAACGACTGCATCGTATAGATAATACCCTACGATATAAACAACCTACACTTCAGGTTTTTCTTGATGATGTACACTCTTCACAAAACCTCTCCGCTATTCTTCGCTCTTGTGATGGAGTAGGGGGTTCTTGACCTTTACTACCATACTTCTGAGAACAGGGATCTACGTATTCATAAAACCGTTACACAGGGTGCACACCATTGGATTAACCGCATGCGTGTAGAGAGTGACAAGAGAGCATATTTTTTAAAAGCGAAGCAAAAAAATGGCTATCAGGTGATTGTTACGCATTTGAATAAGAAGGCTGTTGGCTATAGAGAAGTTGACTATACAAAGCCTACGGTGATTGTTGTAGGTAATGAAAAGGAAGGTGTGAGTGAAGAGATTATCGCTTTGGCAGATGAAGTGGTTATTATTCCTATGCAGGGGATGGTACAGAGTCTCAATGTCTCTGTGGCAACGGCACTGCTTCTATATGAGGTACAAAGACAACGTGAAAAGGCAGGTCAATATAGTGAGCCACAACTCTCTCCTATAGAAAGAGAAAAGATCAAAGAAGCATGGATCTATAGAGATACTATCGTCAGAAGAAGTAAAGGGAAGATAAACCTGTAGTTTTCAAATAGCACTAAAAAGAGTAGGCTAAAACCCTAAAATCTCTCTTTTGTTTTTTATGCTAAGTTTATGCATATTTGATCTTTCCTATGATATTTTCACAAAAAGTCTCAAATGAAGGTAGAGAGAGTGTACTTTCACGTTGTTTCGTCCCCCATACAGGTTCAGGAAACCAACTGTCCTCTTCAAAACGTGCCATAATATGCCAGTGCAGATGCGGCAGATAGTTTCCAAAAGAGGCGATGTTGATTTTTTTAGGCTTGTAGTACGCTAACATCTCTTTTTCAATGATATTTAACATATCAAATATTTGGAGCTGTATCTCAATAGGGGCATCGCTCATCTCTTTATAGGGATGCTGTGTAAAAATTTTGAGCCAGGGGATGTCGCTCTCTTCAATTTCAATTTTAAGATAGCTGTTTTCAAACAGTAATGACATTAACGTATCCTTTTTAGTGTTGATTTCCCAAGTTTAAAAATATGTGAAGCCTGTTTTACCTCATGTAATGGAGCAATGATGACATCTGCTGCCTCTCTTGCAAAACTTTCATCATAAGGTCTGTTTGAAAGGTTTGCAGAGGTGGTGTATGCCCATGTAAGACGATGAAGAAGCAGGAGGTGTTGTTTGTCTCTAATCACCCGATATGAGTGCCCATCTGGCATAATAAAGGTTGTTTTGTTTGCTCGTCTGACCCTCTTTTTTTGAGATGAAGGAATACGTGTAAAGATTTGTAAAGTCTTTAAAGAGTCTACGGCTTTTATATAGTATTTATGTGGAGGTCTCTGCTTGATTTGGGTTAGTTTTTCCGCATTCTGGGAAACAAAACCGATAGTGGTATCGGTTTGTGTGAGGAAGACAAGGTTTTTTAACTCTTTATACTTCACTCTTTACTCTTTGTTATGACAAATAGTCTTGTAGTGCCTGTGGCTCGAGTTCACCATTTTGTGCTTTAAGCTCTTTAATGGCCAAGGCTGTGGCTTTTGCTGCTGCAAGTGTTGTAAAGTATGCAATATTGTTAGAAAGTACAGATTGTCTAATGGTTTTAGCATCTGTTTTACTTCCTGCATTGTCTGAAGTGTTAATAGCAAGGGCTATCTCTTCATTTTTGATCATATCATCAATGTTCGGACGTCCTTCTGATATCTTCAATACTTTTGTCGATGTTACACCGGCTTCCTGCAAGGCTGTGTGTGTACCCGAAGTGGCTACGATCTCAAAACCAAGATCAGTAAACATTTTACCGATTTCACCGGCATTTGGCTTGTCTGTTTCTGTTAAAGAGAGGAAGAGTTTACCTTCCAATGGGATGTTGTTTTTTGAAGCAAACTGACTTTTTGCAAAAGACATACCAAAGTTGTCAGAGATACCCATAACTTCCCCGGTAGACTTCATTTCAGGTCCTAAGATAAGGTCAGAACCAGGTAGTTTGTTGAATGGAAAAACCGCTTCTTTTACTGCGACATGGTTTTTAAGAACAGGCTCCATAATCTCCTTGTCGAAATTAACAACATTGAAGGTGTCATAGAACTTTAGTGCTTCTCTTAAATCTCCCTGTATCATTACTCTTGTGGCAACTTTTGCTAAAGGCACACCCGTTGCTTTGGAAACAAACGGTACGGTTCTTGATGCTCTTGGGTTAACTTCAATAAGGTATATCTCTCCTCTGTGGATAGCATATTGGATATTCATCAGTCCTACCACACCTAAGCCGAGTGCAATTTTTGCAGTCTGCTCTTTAACCTCTTCTTGAAGTTCAGCAGAGATAGAGACCGGAGGTAGAGAACATGCTGAATCTCCTGAGTGTATACCCGCTTCTTCAATGTGCTGCATAACTGAACCAATATAGACATCTTTCCCATCACAAATAGCATCAACGTCTAGTTCGATGGCATTGTCAAGGAATTTGTCGATAAGTACAGGCGATTCATGTGAAACGGAGACGGCTTCATCCATATACTGTTTCAATTCATCATCGGAATAGACAGTTTTCATACCACGACCACCAAGTACAAAAGAAGGACGTACAAGTACTGGGTAACCTATACGGTTTGCAACGATAACTGCCTCATCTTTTGCAAATACCGTACCGTTTTCCGGCTGTTTAAGACCAAGATCATTGATAAAGGTAGAGAAAAGCTCTCTGTCTTCTGCAAGGTCGATCACTTTGGCTGTAGTACCTGATATATTTGCACCGATAGAGGTGAGTTTTTTGGCCAATTTGAGTGGTGTCTGACCACCAAAGTGAACAATTACACCATCTGGTTTTTCAAGTTCAATAACATTTCTTACATGTTCAAAGTCAATAGGCTCAAAGTAGAGGATATCGGAAGTGTCATAGTCTGTTGAAACTGTTTCAGGGTTACAGTTATACATAATCGATTTTACACCCATGTCTTCAAGTGCAAAAGCAGCATGTACACAACAGTAGTCAAATTCAATACCCTGACCAATACGGTTAGGCCCACCACCAATAACCAATACTTTTTTATCTTTTGATGCAGAGATTTCCGGCTGTGGCAGTTTTGTAATATTTGTTGTAGAGTAAAGGTATGGTGTCAGTGCTTTAAATTCAGCTGCACAAGTATCTACCTCATTGTATTCAAGAGAGATACCCAGTTTTTCTCTTGCTGTATAAATGTCATTTTCACTAAGAGAGAGACCTTCTTTTTTATTGATCACTTCTGCAATCATAAGATCTGAGAAACCTTCAGATTTTACTTCACGCAGTCTTGTTGCATCGGAAAGTAGGGCAATGTCCATCTCTTTTTCTCTTTGTGCCAACTCCTCGAGCTGGTAAAGGAACCATCTGTCTATCTGACAGAGATCGAAGATAGCATCTACACTCATGCCACGTCTAAGACCTTCAAAAACATAAAGCATACGATCTGCATGAGAACGACGAATTTCACGTACCAGCTCCTCACCGTCACATTTGACAGGGTTAAATCCAATCAGATCTGTCTCAAGTGAACAGAGTGCTTTTTGGAATGATTCTTTAAAAGTACGACCAATGGCCATCGCTTCACCTACAGACTTCATTGCTGTGGTAAGCGTAGAGTTTGCCATAGGGAATTTTTCAAAAGTAAATCTTGGCAGTTTGGTTACAATGTAATCGATGACCGGTTCAAATGATGCCGGTGTCCCTGTAATGTCATTGGTGATCTCATCAAGTGTGTACCCCACAGCAAGCAGGGTCGCCACTTTTGCAATAGGGTATCCTGTTGCTTTTGAAGCCAAAGCAGAAGAACGGCTGACTCTTGGGTTCATCTCGATGACGATCATACGACCTGTATCGGGGTTAATTGAAAATTGTACGTTGGATCCACCTGTGTCTACACCTATTTCACGTAATATCTTGAAAGAGGCATCTCTCATATTTTGATACTCTTTATCTGTCAAGGTAAGAGCAGGGGCGATTGTAATAGAGTCACCTGTATGTACACCCATAGGGTCAAAGTTTTCAATGGAACAGATGATAATACAGTTATCTGCTTTGTCACGGATGACTTCCATCTCGTACTCTTTCCAACCAAGCAGTGATTCCATGATCTCTATCTCATTGATCGGTGAAGCTTCTAAGCCTTCTTGTGCAAGTTTTTTAAACTCTTCCATGTTGTAAGCCACACCGGAACCACCACCGGCCATAGTAAAGGAAGCTCTTGAAATGACAGGGAAACCAATTTCTTTGGCAAGTGTTAATGCCTCTTCAAGGTTGTATGCATTGGCACTCTTTGGCAAATCCATACCGATTTTTATCATTGCTTGGTTAAAAAGGTGTCTATCTTCTCCTTTTTTGATGGCTTCAGGGTTGGCACCTAAAAAGTCTATACCTTCAAGCATACCTGCATCATTCATATCCATTGCAACATTCAAGGCAGTTTGTCCACCCATAGTTGGTAAGATAGCATCTACATTCTCTTTTTTGATGATTTTTGAGATAATCTCCGGTGTAATAGGCTCAATATAGGTTCTGTCGGCAAATTCAGGATCAGTCATGATGGTTGCAGGGTTGGAGTTAATGAGTATAACTCTGTATCCCAGCTCTTTAAGTGTTTTTGCTGCCTGTGTTCCAGAGTAGTCAAATTCACAAGCTTGACCAATAACAATTGGGCCTGAACCGATAAGTAAAATAGTTTTGATGTCTTCGCGTTTTGGCATGGAGAATACCCTTAATTTTTAGTTTGATATTATACGTTATAGAGGCTCAAACTGCCCTTAAAAAAGGACAATTTGAAAGATAAATTGAGAAGGTTTTTAGAAGAGGTCTAAAGATCTGGAGTGAACTTTTTTCTTTTGTTTTTTATTCTTGTGAACCTTTTTCTTTACTGGTACGGGTTCCGTATGTTCAAGGGGTTCATCAGGTTCAACAATATCTTCTTGTGTCTGATCGAGGCGTCTAGGAATACTTGAGATAATAGGTACAGACTGGTTAAAGTCAGGTGTCACTGTATCTGGTGTGATCAAAGCTGTACCATTGCTATCAAGAAGACGTACTGTTGTGTTGCCATCAGTCATATTTCGATCTGCTGTGATATCTACTGTAGGACAGACCGGACAGTTCAAAATGAACTTGGTATTGTTACTGTCAAAATTTTCAGCCAGTGTTGGTCTCGCATCATTTACGACAAAAAATGTTCGAGGGTGCAGAACATTGTTGTAGGTTTTAATGTAGGCAACGGTATAGGCACTTTGTACTTCTACTTTTGTTACCAGACCTACGGGTACATTTCTAAAGAAGATGTCATCAAGACCGGAAGTGACTACTTTATCTCCCGCTTTAATATTATGCCATTTTGGAATAAATTTGACCATCATTTCATTTTTTTCAATACCAATAGCAATACCGGGTGCTTTTGAATCTCCAATAAAGACAGAGAAACGGCATTTGTTATCGGAGGTAAGATAACCAAAGAGTTGTTTCCCCCGTAGTTTTGCTACACCGGCAACTACTGTCCCCTGTATAAGTCCATAGAGTTTTTTCTCTTTTATACCTTTGGGTTTTGTCAGTGTTATTTGTGAAAATGAGTTTAATTTGACATAAGAGATGGTCTCTGCGATGGAGATGTTATGTACAGGCAGTCTGCTTAGATCAGGTAGTACATCGTAAATATTTTGTACCTGTTCAATATAATGCATCTGTTCAAGAAGTCTTTTACGTAATATACGGTTCTCATGACTTAGCTTTTCAATAGACTCTTTTTGGAAGATATAACTCTGTCCTTTGTCTTCAATACCCTGGGTGAACTCTTTATAGCTTTGCTTTATAGGGTTGATCGTATTGAGCAAGGTATCTGTGATTCGGTCATCATTACGTGTAAGTAGTACTGTTAGTAGGAGTAACAGTACCAGTATGATTATTATTCTAGTCTTCATAAGCCATTTGTTGTAATATGTCTATTTCGTCAAGTGCTTTTCCTGTTCCTTTAGCTACTGCGAGAAGAGGATCTTCTGCAATATATACGGGTAGTTTTACTGCATCAGAAAGATATTTGTCCAAACCTCTGATCAGTGCACCTCCACCTGTAAGTACAATACCGTTTTCTACAATATCTCCTGCAAGTTCAGGCGGTGTATGTTCAAGTACATTTCTAAGGGCTTCTGCGATCTCTTCTAAAGAGTCTTTCATTGCTTCTCTTATATGTTCAGAAGTGATCTCTATAGAGGTAAGACTACCTACTACCTGATCTCTACCTCTTACCACGGTACTAAGCTCTTCATCAAGTGCAATAGCTGTACCGATTTTGATTTTGAGCTCTTCTGCTACACGCTCACCAATAAGAAGGTTGAAGTTCTTTTTAATGTAGTCAACAACTGCCTGGTCAATATGGTCACCCGCAACACGTATAGATTTACTTTGTACCAATCCACCCAGTGAGGTTACACCGATTTCAGTTGTACCTCCACCAATGTCGACAACAAGGTTACCGTTTGGATCTTTTACAGGAATACCTGCACCAATAGCTGCTGCCATAGGTTCTTCTATAAGGTAAACATAACGTGCACCGGCATTCTCAGCAGAATCTTTTACCGCACGTCTCTCTACCTGTGTCAAACCATACGGTACACAGATAATGATACGTGGGGAGAAGAAACCTTTTCTTTTATGTGCTTTTTCAATGAAGTAACGGATCATCATCTCTGTGACTTCAAAGTCAGCGATAACACCATCTTTCATAGGACGAATAGCTTTAATGTTTCCTGGTGTCTTACCAACCATGTCTTTTGCTTCTTGACCCACTGCCAAGATACGCTGTTGACCATGTTTATCATACTGAATTGCTACTACAGAAGGCTCATTAATACTGATACCTTGATCCTTTACAAGAACAAGTGTATTTGCTGTTCCAAGATCGATCGCTAGATCGTTTGAAAACATTCCCAATAATTTCTTAAACATTGTTATTTATCCTTTTGTCATATTATCTGCAGTTAGGCAGTTTTTTTATTTTTAATATAAAGAGGTTTTGCTTCATGATTGACCACATCTTCAGTGATAATCACTTCATAGCCTGCAAGTTCAGGTAGCTCAAACATAATGTCAAGCAGTACCTCTTCAAGTATGGAGCGCAATCCTCTTGCCCCGGTCTTTCTGTCTATGGCTTTTTGTGCTATGAGAGAAAGTGCTTCTTCTTCAAAAGTCAATTTTACCTCATCAATCTCAAATAGTTTCTGATACTGCTTGACCAAAGCATTTTTTGGTTCAACCAAAATACGTACCATATCTTCTTTACTGATTTCACCTAGTGTAGCTAAAACATGTAAACGACCAATGAGTTCCGGGATAAGTCCAAACTGTACCAGATCTTCAGACTCTACCAGGTGAAGCATATTTGCTTCCTCTTTTTTAGATCGTTTTTCCTGACCAAAACCGAGTGTATTGGAACCAAGTCTTCTTTTGAGTATGTCATTCAGACCATCAAATGCACCACCACAGATAAATAGTATATTCGATGTGTCGATCTGAATAAAGTCCTGATTTGGATGTTTACGTCCACCTTTTGGCGGAATGTTTACAACGGAACCTTCTATGAGTTTCAATAGTGCCTGCTGAACACCTTCACCAGACACATCACGGGTAATAGAACGATTTTCACCCATTCTTGCAATTTTATCGACTTCATCGATGAAGACGATACCTTGTTCAGCCAGTTTAGGGTCACCGTCTGCCGCCATGAGGAGTTTTGTAAGGATATTTTCAACATCTTCACCTACATATCCTGCTTCAGTAAGGTTAGTTGCATCAGCAATGGCAATAGGTACATTTAAAAAACGGGCAATGGTTTGTGCCAAAAGTGTTTTACCTGAACCTGTTGGTCCAATGAGCAATACATTTGACTTTGCAATTTGTGTCTCATCTTCTATGTTATCTCTGAAAAGACGTTTGTAGTGGTTATAGACAGCAACAGCAAGAGTCTTTTTTGCATTCTCCTGGCCAATGATGTATTCATTAAGCAGGGCGTTAATCTCTTTTGGTGTATAGAGTGTATGCGTACCTATATCTGCTGCAGACTCTTCTTGATCCTCTTCTCCAAAAAGAATTTTATAGGCTGAAACAACACAAGTTGAACAGATATAAACATTTTCTCCTGCAATGAGTGGATTCTCTTCACTTTCTGTTGCGTTACAGAAAGAACATTCTTTTATTGACATAATTTATCCTAATTTTCTATGAATCTATTTGTTTACGTATAAACGGTATACCTCTTTTAGAGGTTTTAATAAAACTGCTTAATGCTTTTACATGTTCAGAATCAGTATTTTCAAAAAGTGCTTGTGCTACTTCTTGCAGAGGGTTACCTTGTTCAAAAAGTTCTCTGTATGCTGCTTTTAAGGCATTAATCTCTTCTCTGTCAAGTTTTCTTCTTAGCCCTGTAAGATTAAGACCACGCAGTGAAGCCCGATTTCCCTCTGCCATACAGTAAGGGGGAATGTCTTGTGCCAGAGCAGATGCTCCACCTATCATGGCATAATCACCAATATGTACAAATTGATGGATAGGAGTAAGCCCACCGATCACAACATGGTTCCCCAATTCAACATGACCTGCAAGTGTCGCACCGTTTGCCAAGATACAGTTGTTTCCAATGATCACATCATGGCCTAAGTGGACATATCCCATGAGGAGATTTCCATTACCGATCTTAGTTACAGAACCACCACCTTTGGTACCGGGGTTAAGTAGTGTAAACTCTCTAATGGTATTGTTGTCTCCAATAATGAGTTCAACATCTTCACCATTATATTTTAAGTCTTGCGGGATGGTCCCTACTGCTGAGTGAGAAAAGATACGGTTGTTTTTCCCAATCGTTGTTTTCCCCTCAATGACAGCATGTGAAGCAATTGTTGTATTGTCTCCAATGCGTACATCTGCCCCAATGTATACAAAAGCACCAACAGTGACATTTTCGCCAATAACAGCACCGTCTTCAATGACTGCGGAAGGATGAATAGTAGACATAGTCAAACCAGAACCTTCTACTTATCTACGATCATGGCTTTTAGTTCAGCCTGTGCAACAATTTTGTCATCGACATAGGCTTTGGCATCAAGTTGCCAGATTGCACCTTTGTTTTTGATCACATTGATCTTGTAAACAAGTTGGTCTCCCGGTGTAACAGGGGAGCGGAATTTTGCTTTATCGATACTCATGAAATATACGACTTTACTTTCGATCTCTTCTTGTGTAGCATTGTCCATACTTTTAAATGCAAGTACACCACCAGCCTGTGCCATACCTTCAATGATCATTACACCCGGGTAGATAGGATGGTCAGGGAAGTGCCCTTGAAATACAGGTTCAGAGATAGAGACATTTTTAAATCCTTCAACATATTGCCCCGGTGTTAGAGCAGTAATTCTGTCTACGAGAAGAAATGGGTATCTGTGGGGAAGTATATTTTGGATATCAACGACGTTATAAAGCACGGGTCAGCCTTTTTTTAGAAAATTTGATACATTTTATCCAAAAGTTGGTAAAAAACCAATTATAGTTCTATCAATACCTCTTGAACATCCGTGTATGTTTTACTTTGAAGCAATATTTCTATTTTATTTGTAGGGATTGTCTCAACCACTAAAATAGCAGAAAGGTCATAGGCAAAGATACCTAGTTTTGTACGTATAGTTAACTCTTCTTCATAACTTGGTGGATTGAAAATGAGTGTTTGTACAGTGGGAAAATCAGAGCCTGAGAGTTGATTATAGTTTTCAAGGGTGATGAATTTGACCTCGTCTCTATTCATATGGTGCAGCAGGCCTGTCTGGTACTCTACTTTTCCTCTTGTATATTCACTTTTTATTGTAGAATAGGGAAGAAAATGTGCTGGAACAACCTCTTTTCGTATACGTAGAACCCCCATACTTAAACGCCAGTTTAAGAAACGCTGTTTAACGATTTTGTATGGTTTCTTTTTCTCTTCAAGTTCTAGACGTTTTTCATATAGCTCAATGCGTGCTTCTATGGATTCATGCTGAATCTGTCCGGATAAGGGAACAAAGAGTTCATCTGCGAGTTTATTTTGTTGGTCTCTTTGTATATTTAAACCATACATACAGCCACAGTAGTCCTGACGGTAGAGGGCATCCTCTTTTGCAAGTATGTTCTGCTCTTGTGTACCCGAAGCTTTTCTGTAGTCAGGGGCAAGAAACTCGATGCCGTGTTTTTGGGCTAAAAAGTCTCCGGCTGTCTGTAGCTGCTTGAGTGACTTTTTGGGAGAAGTAAGCAGTGTAGAGGTAAATGTCTTTTCTCCCAGTTGGGAAGCTTTTTGTGCTGAGACTTCAAAACGTCTGTCAAAACAGACAGAACAACGTGCACCTTTTTCAGGCTCATGTTCCAAGCCACGTACTGCTTCCAGCCAGTTCTCAAAATCGTATTCTCCTTCTATGAGGTCTATACCGAGCATTTTGCAAGAGCGTTTGACATCTAAAAGACGTAGATAGTATTCTGAGTAGGGATGTATATTTGGATCGTAGAAAAAGCCTGTGAGTTTTTCTTCTGGGTACTCTGTTTGGAGTTTTTGTAAGAAGTAGTGGCTGTCTACAGAACAGCAGATGTGTACAAGCATGTTTATTCCATTATAATTTTCGCAACATTTTGGGAACTTCCATGTCCTAAGTATGTGCGTAACTCTTCTGCCTTTTGGGCGAAGATTTTTCGGTCGGTATTGTAGTACTCTTTGAGTAGATTGTCAACCGTAACCTCGTCTTGCAGCAGTTCATTATGCAGTGTTGTTTGGTTGTAGTGGGTTAAAATGATATTTGCCAGTCCCACCTGTGTAATATGTAGCAGTTTCGTTCCAATGAAAAAATCCACTTTCTTTGCAATGTAGGAGAGTGTAAAAGGGGTGCCTATGAGTGCAGCTTCAAGTGTAGCTGTACCCGAACAGATAAATGCAAATTCAGACTGTGCCAATGCGCTATGTGTTTCTTTGCTGACTTCAAACATAGAGATATCTCCATAGAGATCTTTTATTTTCTGTTCAGTAAAGGTAGCAGGGATGATAAGTAGGGCTTTCTTCTCCAAAAGTGTGTTACGTACCTCTTTAAAAATGGGAAGTAGTCTACTAATCTCTGCTTTTCTGCTTCCTGGCATAAAAGCAATGGTGTTTGTCTTTTTATTGTCTGTCTGTATGCTTATCTCATCTAATAGTGGATGGCCAATGTATTGGGCTTTTTTTTGTGGGTAGAAGTTTACTTCAAAAGGAAGGATACCAAGGAGTTGGTCACAGTACTTTTCAAGTTTATGTACACGTTTTGGTCTTGAAGCCCAAATCTGAGGTAAGATGTAGTAAATGATCTCTTTGTTTGGGTACGCTGTTTTTAGTTTTTTTGCTAGAGGTAAGTTGAAGCCAGAAGAGTCCATAAGCAGGACTTTGTCTGCATCACGAGCGAGTTCTACCATCTCATCTGCCACTTTAAAAAACCAACGCAGTTTCTTTATGGCATCTACCACACCCATAATGGCCATTTCAGAGATGTCATACAGTGGTGTACCGCTCTCTATGCTCTTGTCAAAGATACCCATGAGCTCTACATCTTGTGTATGTTTAAGTACCTCTTTTAAATGGAGGTTAGAGGAGGGTTCTAGGGCTGAGACTAAGAGTTTCATGAGGCATAGTTTCCGTTTTGTTATTTTGACTGTATTTTAGCATAATATTACCGTAGGGTGTTGCTGCTACAGTATCTTTAAGTAATGAATTAGAGTTATATTATTTTCCATAGATAAATTTAACTTTATTTAATAGGTCAATATACTCTTGTTGTGTATTCCCATAAATTTCTTCATCAATATTGAATATCTTATAGTTATCAATTGTCCATTGAAAAAACTTAATTAGATAATCAGCAATAAATCGCATATCTTTCATATTCTCATCTAAATGTTTTTGTATTACTGCTGGTAAAGCACAATATACTTGTTTCGCATCATCCCATTCATACTCATCTTTTTTATCTTCTTGCAAATATCTAAAAGCACCAAAAAGATAATATCTAGCAGCCTTTGTTCCTACATGAAAAAAATCATGTACCATTGATATACCACATAAATGATAATAACGTTTTTTTGCATATTCGATATCTTTCCCAAGATATTCTTTAATTGCCCATTGCTCATCACAATCATCATCATAATAAAAATCTTCTTTTGTCGGTAAAGATTTAAATATAGGTTCTTCAATCATAATTGCTCCCTTTAAACCGTAAAATACCCAGCAACCAAAAACCCAACCCCAGCCAAAACCCCGCCTATCAAGGCATAAGGCAACTGTGTACGTACATGCTCCACATGGTCACAGCCTGCTGCCATAGAGCTTATGATGGTGGTGTCGGAGATAGGGGAGGCGTGGTCTCCGAAGATACCTCCACTTATCACCGCTGCGATGACAAGGGGGATGTCTAAGCCCATACTAGCTCCCAGAGCCAATCCTATGGGCATCATGATAGAGAAGGTTCCCCAGCTTGTTCCTGTGCTAAATGCGGTGATACTTGCTACTACGAAAATGAGTAGGGGTACAAGAGCAGGGCTGATGTTTCCAGAGAGTAGATGGGCTAGGTATTTGGCTGTACCTAAGTCTCCTATGACTTTTCCTATGAAGATGGCAAACATCAATATGAGCATTACGGGTATCATTTCTCCTAAACCTTCGTAAAATCCTTTGAAAAATGCTTTATGTGTTAGTGCTTTAGTACTGACATAATAGATGTACATAAACAGTAATGTCACGATGATAGCATAGTAAACAGAGGTAGACCCAGACCCCTTAAATATGTCACCATCTCCTGTAAGATAAAGCCCAAAAGGAACAGCAAAAACCATGACAATAAGAGGCAGTACCATAGGAAATGGTGTTGCTTTGCCTTCATGGTGTAGATGCTCTGTATTGTAAGGCTGAGCGGTTGTATGTTTCATAGGGCCTATATTGATATTTAAAAATATAACAGCTAGAACTATCGCCAATGTAAATAGCGAATAGAAGTTGTAGGGAATAGAAGCTATAAGGAGTGAAACACCATCTCCAGAGATGACTTGTGAGTCTATGGCTGTGACTATAAGACCTAAAAGTAAAGCACCCCAAGCATTGAGTGGAATGAGTGAACAAATAGGGGCAGAGGTGGAGTCACAGATGTAGGCTAGTTTCTCTCGGCTTACACCGTTTTTGTCACACAGTGGTTTGGCTACGGTTCCTGCAACAAGTGAAGTGATGCTAGACTCTATGAAGATGACCACCCCTATGACATAAGCTAAAAGCATTGCCCCTTTGGGTGAGTCTATGGACTCTGCTTTGTCGCTTAGCCAGTTTACGAAACGGTTCACTGCACCAGAAGTAGAGAGTAGCTTGATGACGGCACCTATCATAAGAGAAAAGAGCAGGGTTTTAGCTATCCACCCTTCTGAGAGCAGGTTGATGATGCCATCAAAGAGAGACATAAAGGCTGTAAGTGGGTTGTAGCCATTAAGTACAAGTAAGCCAGCGAAAATGCCGCCCATTAAAGAGACGATGACATCTTTGGTTATAATGGCTAAAAAGATTGTTAGTAGCGGTATCGCTATTGAGATTATTCCATATTCCATGAGGAGATTATATCACATGAAGATTGTACTTGTATTGTTAATAACATTTATCACTGCGTATGCACAAATACCTGATACAAAACAACTTATAGTTGTTACAACAAAAAATTGGTCAACACCGAGTGGTATGCTCCAACGTTATGAGAAACAGGGTAAAACTTGGCATAAAGTTGGTTCTGCCATAGCCATAAAACTAGGAAGAAATGGCTTAGGATGGGGTATAGGACTACACACCATCCCCAAAGATGCACAGTTCATTAAAAAAGAGGGAGACGGCAAAGCTCCTGCAGGCATTTTCTCTCTCAAACAAGCTTTTGGGTACTTCCCTTTTGTGGTGGACTACCCTTATGAAGTCTACAAAGCTACAGACCATTGTGTAGATGATGTAAACTCCAAACTCTATAACAAGATAGTAGACAGTACAAAAATAGACATAGATTACAAAAGCAAAGAGCATATGCGTTTCCCCAAAGACTACTATAAGTACGGCATTGTGGTAAACCATAATCACATAGATGAAGCAGGTGCTAAAAAGGGTGCAGGTTCATGTATATTCATTCACATAAAGTCTATTCCTACTGCAGGATGTACTGTAATGCGTGAAGATCAGATGAAAGAGATCATAGAGTGGTTAGAAGAAAAGAAAAACCCTTTGTTGGTACAGGGGACGAAGAAAGTTGTAGACGGCTTGTTATTGCAACTTTAAAAAGTTCAAAACTCTCTTTTGTGCATACTTCTGAAATGGATTCCATCGTTGTCGTAGGAGTATAGAAGGTGGGATCTGTAAAACCATTTTTTCTCCATATCCTGCCAAATGTCCCAAGGTTATACCTGGGCTTTTGGGGGCATCTCTATTGCCATACAGAGGATCCTTTGG
>JALWLD010000027.1 GCA_027081115.1 Sulfurovum sp. | reverse complement strand
ATAAATGCCCTAAACCCACCTGTTTCATCTTGCAACTGACGTACATAATCCCAGTGTTCTACAATCTCACGCGTAGTTTCCACTGTACCATACATCATAGTTGCTGTAGATTTAATACCTTGTTTATGTGCCTGTCTATGTACTTCCAACCATTGGTCTTTGTCATGCTTTTTAGGCGCGATAATATCACGTACCCTGTCAGACAATATCTCAGCACCTGCACCGGGAATAGAAGAAAGCCCTTTGGCTTTGAGTCTTCGCAATACCTCAGCAATAGAGATCTTTGAACGGTTGGCGATATAATCGATCTCAATAGAAGAAAAACCATGAATGGTCACTTGCGGATACTTGTTTGAAATGTGTTCTACAAGATCTTCATACCACTCTATTTCAAGTTTGGGATGTACACCCCCCTGAAAGAGTATCTGTGTTCCACCAATAGCAATAAGTTCATCAATCTTTTCATCAATTTCATCAAAACTCAACACATAAGAGTCTTCTTTTTTCTCATGCGTATAAAACGCACAAAATTTACAATCTACCCAGCAGATATTGGTATAGTTGATATTTCTGTCCACTACAAACGTAGTCACACCTTTAGGGTGCATCTCTTTTTTGCGTGTCAATGCCATTTTACCAAGAGTTTTGAGGTCTGCTTTTTCTATAAGCTCAACAGCCTCGTCAATAGTCATGCGCTTTGTTACAGGACTTGTCATTGCACCCTACTCTTTTTCTTCTGTCACAGATGTTTCTTCTACTTCAGATTCAGCTACAGATTTATCCAAAGCATCCAGTACCCCGTTAATGAACTGAGGAGATTTCTCATCTGCCAGTTTTTTTGCTAACTCTACCGCTTCATTAATAATAATCGCTTTATCTGTTTTAGCTACTAAAATTTCATAGGCACCCAGTCTCAAAATTGCTTTTTCTACTTTACCGATACCATCATAATCCCAGTCTGTCAAATGCTTATCGATCTCGGCATCGATCATAACAAGATTTTCAATAGTACCGTCAAAAAGTGTGTGTGAGAACTCTCTTTGTTTGTTTCTTATTTTATCTTCTTCCAGAATCTCATCTGAAAAATTTGCAATATTTTCATTGCCAAGATCATAGGCATACAGTAAACCTACAACTGCTGTTCTGGCTTGGTGTCTAGTTGCCATTGTCTAGCTCACTGTAAAGATTCATCAATTCAATAAGTCCAACCATTGCTTCTGCACCCTTATTTCCTGCTTTAGTACCTGCTCTTTCAATTGCCTGTTCAATGCTGTCTACTGTCAATACACCAAAAGTTGCTGGTTTACCATGCTTGAGTGTCACAGAAGCCACACCTTTTGTTGCTTCAGCAGAGACATAGTCAAAGTGAGGGGTAGCCCCTCTGATAACTGCACCCAGGCAACAAACTGCATCATATTTTCCTGTAGCCAATGCTTTATCTAAAGCAAACGGTACTTCAAATGCACCTGGTACCAAAATAAGATCAAGAGTCTCTGCATCTCCACCATGTCTTGCATACGCATCTTTTGCACCTTCTACCAGTCTATCTGTAATAAAATGGTTAAATCTTGCATTGATGATTGCTACTTTTTTACTTTTATCTACCTGTAGATTTCCTTCTACTATTTTCATATTTTATTTCCTTATTTAAGTATTATCATTAAAAAGTCACATTGTAGTGTTTTTTGGTAAATGCATTTTATCCCTGCAAAGGACATTTGCGTTTAACAAAAAACACTTTGATATGACACTGTGTTATTCTACTATACTTTGAATTGCTTCAATTTGCTTCACTAACACATCCAATTTTGTTAATTCTATCATATTTGGTCCATCACTCAAAGCAATACTTGGGTCAAAATGTGTTTCGAAGAAGAAACCATCTACCCCCACCGCTGCAGCTGCACGTGAAAGGTAGGGAACAAAGGAAGCATCTCCCCCTGAACTCGCACCACCAGATGCAGGCATCTGTACAGAGTGTGTGGCATCAAAGATAACCGGTGCAAACTCTCTCATGGTCTTGAGCCCACGCATATCAACCACAAGGTTCCCGTAACCAAAACTTGAACCTCTCTCTGTAAGCCAGACATTATACTTCTCAGCATTCTCATAGGTCACATCACCGTCAAAGCCTCTGGTCTTCAAGACTTTAGCCACAGAGTGTTCCATGGCAGCAGGAGCTAAGAACTGACCCTTTTTAATGTTCACCACTGCTGCAGTTTGTGCTGCAGCAACCAACAAGTCTGTCTGTCTAGACAAAAAAGCAGGTATCTGCAATACATCTGCCACTTCAGCTGCTGCAGCAGGCTGTGTATAATCATGTACATCAGTCAAGATCTTATACCCAAACTGCTCTTTTACTTCCTGAAGCATCTTCAAACCTTCGTCCATCCCAGGACCTCTAAATGAATCCAAAGAGGTACGGTTGGCTTTGTCAAAACTGGCCTTGAAATAAAAATCTTTGGTACAGTCTTCATGATACTTTTCCAAAGACTCTGCAATACGCATGACATTGTCTCGGCTCTCTAAGACACAGGGCCCTGCTATTAAGATCATTTGTTTCCTTTGGAGAGGGCTACAAGCAGCCCTGACATAATGACTAATATTATACCCAAAACTGTCCAAAAATCAGGTATAGGATCTCCCAACATCACACCAATGACGACAGCAAAGACAATATTGGTATAAGAGATGGTCCCTACAATACCCGCTTTGGTCAATTCATAGGCTTTGGTCATAAGTAGTTGTGAAACTGTAGCTGAGACACCCACTGCGGCAACATAGAGCCATTCAATACCAACAGGCATGACAAACTCTGCAAACATCCAGTCAAACTCTTCAGAAACTGTTACATAAGGTGTTATTAGCATCAAAAACAGAGGTGCAATAGTCCCTACACCCATAAATGACATCACTATGGCACGTGTATCATAATACTCTCGAAGTTCCCGTATTGAAGTATAGGCAAGCGCTGCTCCAATGCCTGAAAAAATACCTAAAATATCATATTTGGTAAAAGCACCACCTTCAGGTTGTGCAACCAGAAGGATACCTATGAAACCAATGACAATTGCCAAAAGTGCAGACTTATGCAATTTTTCATTTAAAAACAGATAAGCAAAAATAGCCACAAAAATAGGAGAAGTTTTATTGTAGGTCACAGCAGTACCCAGAGGGATATGTGCCATAATATAAAAATACGCCAACAGCGCTGCAAACCCCATAGAACCACGAAAAAGGAGTAAAAAAGGTCTACCCCCTTTTTGTTTTAACGGAACCTTGTAAATGGCTAAGCCTACCAAAACAACACCAAAAATATTTCTGAAAAAAGTTACTTCTACAGGAGGAAGTACTTGTGAAACCACTTTTGCAAAACCACCCATAGCGGCAAAAGAGAGTGATGCCAAAAGCATATAAAGTATACCTCTATCCATATTTTTAATCGTATTTCGCAAGTGATCTGATCCTAAAATTTTTCTGGAAGTGTAACATAAAAATACAGTGTTCAGGGTTCAGAGGAGTTTGGTTACAATTCGATCATGAATCATACAGAATTTTACAAAAAACTGCTTGCTTTGCCAAATGGTGCTCATGATGTTCTCTTCAAAGGGGAACGTTATCTATTGAGAAAAGAGACTTTACTCAAAGGCAAACTTATCAAAATATATGCCCAAGAGCTCTCTTCTACCAATATTGTCTCAGGTAACTACTACCCAACTATGAAGGGCGGTATGCTGAAGCCTTGTGAAATGTCTGATGAAAAAGTAATTGACTTTGTACTTAATTCTACTATAATACCATCTATCAAGGAAGAGGAAAAATAATGCCTACAACCACAGAACAAAATGCAACACAAGCACTCAAAGTCATAGATACTTTAGATACCGATATTATTATCTCCGTACAAACACAACTTGCTCCGCTCTATGACAGATACCCTATTCTAGCTACTGACTATTTTGGTGTACCTTTGGCCAACATACTAGTAGCCGTATTTATATTTTTTCTAGTCTTGGGACTGAGAAAACTCTTTACCAAAATCATTATTGTCTTTTTACAAAATCTAGCAAAAGTAACAGAAACATATTATGATGACCGTATCATCTCTGCACTCAAAAGTCCCATACGCTTTGTATTTATCATTATTGCCATACATCTTTTCTTTTTACTGACATTTTCAGAACCTGAAGTCATTAAAAATATTTTAGATACCCTACTTGTCTATACACTATTTTGGGCGATACTCTCTGTTATAGAAGCACTCCGTGGTCTCGTATATCAAGCCACAGCCAAATTTAATAAAGACCTCTCTAAAGAGATGGGGAATTTCATTATTGTAATGATCAAGATCCTTGTCGGAGGTATTGGTTTAGCAGGTATGCTTATGGTTTGGGGTATCAATGTCACTGCGGTTGTAGCCTCTTTAGGACTGGGGGGATTAGCTTTTGCCCTTGCAGCCAAAGACACGGCATCAAACCTTTTTGGCTCTTTTGCTCTGCTTGCTGACCGATCCATACGTATCGGTGAGTGGATTAAAGTAGATGGCGTAGAAGGTGTCGTAGAAGATGTAGGTATGAGAACCACAAAAATACGTTCTTTTCAAAAATCACTGATTACTGTACCCAACTCCATTGTTGCCAACTCTCCCATAGAAAACTTTTCCCGTCGAGGTATCAGACGTATTAAGATGCATATCGGTTTGACATATGGTACCTCTTCAGATCAGATCATGCAGATCATTCAAGATATTAAAAGTATGTTACAGTCACATGAAGGTATCTCACAAAAAGATTCACTCATGGTTAATTTTGACAGCTTTGGGGACTCTTCACTCAATATTTTCATCTATACCTTTACCCATACAGCTAACTGGGCAAAATATCTGGATATCAGAGAAGACATTCATATACAAATCATGAGTATTGTAGAGAAAAATGGATCAGGATTTGCCTTTCCTTCACAAAGTATTTATATAGAACAGCTACCAGAAAAAACAGAACAATAAAATTTCGCTATAATTGCATGAATTATTATAGAAAGAATACATTTATGCAAGAACAAACACTTAAAAAAGTAGCCATTGTCGGTCGTCCGAATGTAGGGAAGTCTTCCCTCTTCAACCGCTTGGCAAGACAACGTGATGCCATCACTTCTGATATGTCCGGAACTACACGTGACATCAAAAAACGCATCGTGACTATTTCGGGGAATCGTGACTTCGAAGTCATCGACACAGGGGGGATAGACTACTCTTCTGAACTCTTTTCAAAGGTAGCAGAGTTTTCTCTTCGTGCAGCAGAACAGGCAGATATAATCATTTACATGGTAGATGGAAAAAGTATTCCCGATGAAGAGGACAAAGAGCTTTTTTACAAACTCCAAGCCTTGAACAAGCCTCTGGCCCTGGTTGTTAACAAAATTGACAACGACAAAGAAGAGGAGCGCTACTGGGAATTCTTAGAATTTGGTGCCGATGCTACTTTTCCTATGTCTGTTTCCCATAACCGGTACTTCAATGACTTTTATGCCTGGATGGAAGAACATATCCCCGCTGTCGAGGAAGAAGAAGGATTAGAACTAACCGAAGATGAAGAGGTTGACCCTTTTGCAGAGATCGTACGTGATATCAACAGCACACCCGTAGAACTTGACAATAAGATCCGTGTAGCAATCATTGGACGTGTCAATACCGGAAAATCTTCACTACTCAATGCTTTACTCGGAGAAGAACGCTCTGTTGTCTCTGATGTTGCAGGAACGACCATTGACCCCATTGATGAAATGATTGAACATGATGACCATGAGATTACCTTTATCGATACAGCTGGGATCAGAAGAAGATCCAAGATCGTAGGGATCGAAAAATATGCTCTGACCAGAACTACAGAGATGCTGAAAAAAGCAGATTTGGTTCTACTTATGCTCGACTCTACTACCCAGATATCAGAACTTGATGAAAGAGTTGCAGGACTCATTGAAGAATATCGTCTTGCCTGTCTTATTGTATTGAACAAATGGGATATCAATGAAGATCGCAGCTATGAAAAAGTGGTAGAAGATGTCCGTGATGAACTGAAGTTTTTACACTATGCACCATTTATTACTATCTCAGCAAAGACCGGTCTGCGTGTACACAAAATACTCGACCAGATCACAGCTATATATAAACGTTATCAGCAACGTATCCCTACATCTGTATTGAATGACACCCTTCGTGAAGCCATTAGAAGACACCATGTACCATCACATAATGGTGCTGTTGTAAATATAAAATTTGCAACACAGTATGAGATCAAACCACCGAAAATCGCACTGATTTCAAATAGACCGGAGTTTGTACACTTCTCTTACCGACGTTATCTGACAAACTTTTTTAGATCAAAATTTGATTTTGAAGGTGTACCTTTAGATATTGTGGCTAGAAAACGTGGTCAAAGAATGGACGATGACGAATACGAATATGATCTCTAATCCAAATTTTAGAACAAATCTATTCGTAATTACTCACTACTAATTTCTAATTTCTAATTCTCCTGCTATAATTTGCAAAAATTATTGCAGGAGCAATTATGCGTGTACTTACAGGAATCCAGGCTTCAGGAAAACTTCACATAGGAAACTACTTTGGTGCGATGAAGCCGATGATAGAACTTCAAGAAGAGAATGAACTCTTTACCTTCATTGCCAACTACCATTCATTGACTACCTCAAAAGATGCAGAAACTTTAAAACAATATACTATTGATGCAGCTGTGGATTACCTTTCTGTAGGTCTCGACCCTGAAAAAACTACCTTTTGGGTCCAGAGCCATGTTCCTGAAGTACTTGAACTCTATTGGATACTCTCAAAGTTTACACCTATGGGACTACTTGAGCGTGCACACTCGTATAAAGACAAAGTCGCTAAAGGAATCTCTGCAAATCATGCCCTTTTCTCTTACCCTGTGCTTATGGCTGCAGATATTTTGCTCTATGGCACACAAAAAGTGCCTGTAGGAAAAGATCAGATCCAACACGTAGAGATGACACGTGATATTGCTACAAAGTTCAACAATGAATATGGAGAGATTTTTGTATTGCCAGAACATGTAGTACAAGAAGAGGTTGCCACTATCCCAGGAATTGACGGGCAAAAGATGTCTAAAAGTTATGACAATGCCATTGATCTTTTTATGCCTGAGAAACCTCTTCAGAAAAGATGTAACAAGATCATCTCCTCTTCAACACCGTTAGGGGAGTCTCTTGACTGGGAAGGGTGTCATATCTATGACATTGCAGCACTTTTCCTTGATGATGAGCAAAAACTTGAACTTCAGGCACGCTATAAAAGTGGGAAAGAGGGTTATGGTCACTTTAAAAAGTATTTGAAAGAGCTTATTTGGGAAGAATTAGCAGAAGCACGTGAAAAACGTGAATATTATCTCAGCCACATTGATGAAGTCAATGACATTTTGGCACAGGGCGCAAACAAAGCAAAAACAATTGCTGATATTAAAATGGAAAAGGTCAGAACTGCAATAGGTTTATAGATCTATCGTTTTTATTTCAATCTCTCTACCAAATATATTGTATACGATATCTTTGGAAATCTTATCGGTAGTATAGAGAATGCCTTTAAGCTCTCCATGATTTCTATGCCCCAGTTTCTTACTCAAATCCAACAGACGTTTGGCAATCGCCTCGCCTGTGTGGATCAGAGTTAATCTTCGCTCCATCACATCTTCGATCACTTGACTTACTAGAGGGTAGTGAGTACAGCCAAGCACAATCGTATCTACATTTTCAGCACGCATGGGAGCAAGCCACCCCTCTAACATCTCTTTTGTTTTAGGAGTATGAATCTCTCCGTTTTCAATCTGTTCTACCAGGCCAGGACAAGCCTGTTCATAAAGTGTGACCTCTTTTTGTCTGGAGAGTGCATTAGCCAAAAGATGATATTTTTCTCCTTTTAAAGTAGCAGGTGTTGCTAAAACTCCTATCTTTCCTGTCTGTGTCTGTTCAAAAGCCGGTTTTATTCCTGGTTCTGTACCAATGACTATCAGTTCAGGATATTGTGTACGTATCTCTTGGATAGCCGCAGAAGTAGCTGTATTGCAAGCTACTATCAGAGCATCGATTTGATGTGTTTGGGTAAGAAATTTTGTTATAGTAAGACTGTATTGGAGAATTTGTTCGAAAGATTTTTCACCATAAGGTGCATGTTTTGTATCCGCGACATAAAAGATCTCTGCACCTTTGATCACTTTGGTCATAGCTTGAACAACCGTTAAACCACCCAAACCAGAATCAAAGACACCGATCTTCATAAAAGATTACTCGTTCATCATTGACAAAAACTCTTCATTTGATTTTGTTTTCATCATTTTAGAAAAGAGGAATTTAAGACCTTCCACCTCTTCCATGTTCTGCATAGCATTTCTAAGTGCCCAGACTTTCTGAAGTGTTTCTGGATCTACCATCAACTCCTCTTTTCTTGTACCCGACTTTGTAACATCAATCGCAGGGTAGATACGTCTTTCAGAGACATGTCGGCTAAGTACGACTTCGGAGTTACCTGTACCCTTAAACTCTTCAAAAATCACTTCATCCATACGAGAACCCGTATCTATCAAGGCTGTTGCAATAATAGTTAAAGATCCGCCCTCTTCAATATTTCTTGCTGCACCAAAGAAACGTTTTGGCTTGTGTAAGGCATTGGCATCTACACCACCGGAGAGTACTTTTCCTGAACTAGGTGTTACAGTGTTATAGGCACGCGCCAGTCTCGTAATAGAGTCAAGCAAGATGATCACATCTTTACCCATTTCTACACGTCTTTTTGCTTTTTCGATGACCATTTCGGCAGTACGTACATGGTTTTGCGCAGGCAAGTCAAAGGTTGAAGCATAGACTTCTCCTTTTACGGAACGCTGCATATCTGTAACCTCTTCAGGTCTTTCATCAACAAGTAGTACCATCAATGAAGCATCAGGATTGTTATAGGTTACACCATGTGCCAATTCTTTAAGAAGCTCGGTTTTACCTGTTCTTGGTGGTGCAACGATCAGTGCTCTTTGCCCTTTACCAATAGGAGAGAAAAGGTCAAGAACACGTCCTGTCATTTTCATTGGGTTGTATTCCATTTTCAACTGTTCAGAAGCATATAGAGGCGTAAGGTTATCAAACAGTGGTCTCTGCTTGGACTTTTCAGGAGCCAGATAGTTGATCGCTTCAATCTTAAGAAGCGCATAGTACTTCTCCTGGTCTTTAGGAGGACGCACCTGTCCAGTTACAATATCACCGTTTCTAAGAGCAAAACGTTTGATCTGCGTAGAACTTACATAAGTATCATTACTTGAATTTGCAAAGTTACCATCGATCGAGCGAAGGAAACCATACCCGTCATTCATCACTTCCAAAATACCTGTATAGAGGATAAACCCACCCTGACTTACCTGTGATTTCAAAATTTCAAAAATAAGGTCTTTTCTTTGGAATTCATTAGGGTTTTCAACTTGTACTTCTTTGGCAATCGTGACAAGTTCGTCAAGTGATTTTTGTTGGAGATCTTCGATTTTATACCCTTTTACAGGTACGTGGGTTCTGTTTTTTCTGTTGGCACCGTTGCCGTTAGAAGATTTTTTATTGTCGCTCATAAGTCCTCTTATTTTGGGGTTGATTTATGTTTAAAATGTAGATATACAACACTGTCGCTGTAGTAGTAAGTGGTATTATATTCGTTTTTAGCTAAAAAGTCAAATTACATCAGTGCATAAAAAAGTAAAGGCGGGTAGAGCGTGACACCAAGCAGAAAAAACCACGAAGGTATGGGCCACTCCAGCATTGCCAAAAGATCACCCGATACTTTTTGTTTGATAAAAATCGCTTTAATTAACTCAATCTTATAAAAAAGATCAAAAATCTTAAAGGTTAGAATAAGGATCATATAGACATTTAAAATATCTGTAACAACCACAACAAAAAGGACAAAATAGAAAGAAGGGTGGATGAAGAAGAAAGCAAAAATACTCTTTTGGTACCAGACATACAGCTTTTCTATCACACCATATAAAGTATCCGCGCGTTGCATATAGGCTTCAAAAAGTTCTAAAACAACTAAAATGAGTACAAATGTGAATATATTTTCCATTGCAGGATTTTACCCATATTTAGGTAAAATCCACATCATAAAACACTTGAGGAAACTTTTTGGCAGAAATAGCATGTACCCATTGTAACCTTATCTTTGATGAATCTGTGATGATCACAGAGACACAACATGATAAAGAGCTCTATTTCTGCTGTAAAGGCTGTCAAGGAGTTTACCATCTGCTTGAGAGTGAAGGGCTTGACAGTTTTTATGACAAACTGGGAGACACCCCACTGCAACCCGCTACTACAAACACTTCTGAAGATCTTGAAAAATTTGACCTTGAAGGTTTTAAGAACAAATACATTAAAACCAATGAAGATGCTCTCTATGAAATACACCTCATCATTGAAGGTATTCACTGTTCTGCCTGTGTCTGGCTCAACGAAAAAGTATTACACAAAACAGATGGGGTTATAGAAGCCAGCATTAACTATACCAACAACAAAGCCAAGGTTATCTGGGACCCAGAAGAGGTACAACTCTCTCATATCATTGAGACCATTCGCTCTATCGGCTACAATGCATACCCCTATGACCCTTCACTGCAGGAAGAGCGTGCCAATCAAGCCAAAAAGTCCTACTATTCGCGTATTCTGGTTGCTGTCTTTGGTACCATGAATATCATGTGGATGGCTATTGCCAAATATGCCGGTTACTTCACAGGTATGGAACAAAACTTCAAAGATATCCTTAATGTAGCAGAGTTCCTTTTGGCTACCCCTGTCCTCTTCTACTCTGGGTGGATCTTTTTCAGAGGTGCCTACTACGGTTTTAAAAATCATATAGTGAATATGGATACACTGGTGGCTTCGGGTGCACTCTCTGCCTATATCTACTCCATCTATGCCATGATTACACAAAGCGGAGAGGTCTACTTTGATTCAGTAGTGATGATCATTACCTTTGTACTGGTGGGCAAATATCTGGAAGTACTAAGTAAAAAGCATGCTGTCGATACGTTAGACAGCATTATGGGTTCAACACCTACCGAGGTAACCACACTCAAAAACGGCGTTAAGTCACTGGTAAGTATTGAGAACATTCAAGTGGGCGATCTCATCGAACTAAAACCTGGAGAAAAGGTAGTCATAGACGGAATCGTCACTTCAGGACAAGGCTCTTTTGACGAGTCTTCACTTACAGGAGAAAATGAACCACTCTTTAAACAAAAAGGAGATGAAATTCTCAGCGGATCTATCTGTCTTGATTCAGTCATCCATTATGAAGCAAGCAAAGATGTCTCAGCTTCTCTACTGACATCTATTGTCTCTCTTCTAGAAGAGTCTATTACTAAAAAACCACATATTGAACAACTTGCCAATACTATTTCAGGTTATTTTTCCAATATTATTCTATTGATTGCCATCCTAACCTTTATAGGGTGGTATTTTCTACAGGGAAGCTTTGAGACAGCCCTTATTATCGGTATCTCTGTCATTGTCATTGCCTGTCCTTGTGCACTTGGGCTTGCCACACCGATGGCAACACTTGTAGGTATCTCCATTGCCGCAAAGAGAGGGATACTTTTTAAAGAAGCAACCTTTCTTGAAACTATGGCAAAAAGTAATCTTCTGGCCCTGGATAAAACAGGGACCATCACGGAAGGTAAACCCTCTGTAGTCTCGGTTGAACTGTTTGAAACCTTTGACAAAGCCTTACTCCTAGCTTTAGTCAATACCTCCAACCACCCCATCTCCAAGGGAATCAGACATTACCTTCTGGAAGAAAATGAATATTTGATCCCACTTCAGATCAATGACATAAAAAGTATTGAAGCCAAAGGATTAGAAGCTACTTTTGAAAATACCTCACTCCTTGGAGGTAATGCCGCACTGCTTCAAGAAAGAGGAATCAAGATTAATGCAGATTCACAAAATACTCTCTTTTTCTTTTCTATTGACAATAAACCTGTTGCAAAACTTGAACTCTCAGATACTATCAGAGAAGGTGCGAAAGAAGCTATTACAAAGATTCAAAATCTAGGTATAAGAGTCGTAATGCTTACAGGAGACCATGAACAAAGTGCCCAAAAAGTAGCAAATGAAGTAGGGATTACAGAAGTTCATGCAAAACTTCTTCCTCAAGACAAATCTGCACATATTCATGAATTTCAGGAGAATGGAGAAATTGTTGTTATGGTGGGTGATGGTATTAACGATGCCATAGCTCTGGCACAGTCCAATATAGCTATTGCCATGGGACAGGGGGCCGATGTTGCAATCAATATAAGTGATGTAGTACTCCTGGATGAAAAACCACAAAGTATACTGGATGCCTACAGACTCTCAAAACGTACCTTCTCCGCAGTAAAAGAGAACCTGGGTTTCTCGTTGCTGTATAATATCATTGCTGTACCACTGGCTATTGCAGGATTTGTCAATCCACTGATCGCTGCACTCTCTATGTCTTTAAGCTCACTGGTAGTAGTAAGTAATTCTATGCGTATAAAGTTTATAAAATTTAAATAAGGAAAACCATGTCTGAAAATATTGTGATCTTAATGATCAGCGTCTCAACTTTTTTGGGAGCCTTAGGTCTCATCGCCCTGCTCTGGGGAGTCAAAACCGGACAGTTTGACGACCAGTCCAAATTCATCGATGCAGCACGTTTTGACGGAGAGGAAGAACTTCGCGATGCAGCTATGATGCAAAACAAAAAAGAGGAACAAAAAAGAAAATCCAAAAAGAAAAAAGAAGCGTTGAAATCCCACAGTAACAAAAGTAAAAAAAATTATATGCCAGCAGATTAAAACAGTGAAATATAAATAATAGCAGTCTATTTTACAAATTATTGAGCATATATACACAATTTTTATACAAATTTCTAATTTCTAATTTCTAATTTCTGATTTTCATGCTATTATATGAATAAATATCAAACAACAAGGAAGTTTATTATGATTCGAAAACTATTACTCAGTACCCTCTTCTTTACCGGGATTATCTCAGCAGAAAGTAGCATTGGATTAGATATCAACAGTGATGATGTTGAAATACTTGGTACTTACAGCCTTAACTCAACCCTGGGATATACTGGTGGTACCTCGTATCTCATTGATGTCAGCTACCTGCATAACGATATTGATGACCTCTTTACGCTAGGCTTTATCGGGGAAAACCCATTAGAAGCTGCACCTGGACTCATTTTTGGTTTTGGATTGAAAACTGCATTTTCAAAAGACTTTATGGCCTTTCCTCTACTTGGCAAGGTAAAGTACATCCTTCCCTTTGACGGAGATATGCCAACAACCTCGCTTTTGGCAAGCTTTGCCTATGCTCCTTCTGTTCTCACTTTTCTAGATGGCGATACCTATTCAGAATTCCGAACAGAAGCAGACATCGAAATGATCTCAAATATCCATGTTTTTGCAGGGTATAGAAATATTTATACTGATTATGACCTTGCAAATAATCCTAAAGGTGAATACCAACTCAATGACAGTTGGTATGGTGGATTAAAGTTGAGTTTCTAATGACTGTACTAGTTCTGGTGGTGCGGGATATATAGGGTTTATGTACCATATAATTGGTGTATTAGTTCTTAGATGATATAATAATCACTTAAACTAACAAGGATCACTATATGTCAATTCAATCTACCATTTTTAGAGAATACGATATCCGAGGTATTTACGAAAAAGAACTTAATGAACACTCTGTAAAACTCATAGGGTATTACTTAGGTCAGAAGATTGGAAAAGACAATGTTGTTTCCATTGGCTATGATGCAAGATCACACTCTCCCATACTAAGAGACTACCTCACATCAGGGCTTAATGCCGCAGGATGTAAAGTTCTTGACATGGGCATGGTCGCAACACCGGTTAACTATTTTTCAAACTATATTGACTTTGACGGGCTAACAACACATGCTTCTATCATGATAACCGGTTCCCATAACCCATCAGAATATAACGGCTTCAAAATCACTGTTGACAAATCACCTTTCTTTGGAGAAGCCATTTATGCCTTAGGCGATGAGATCATTGCAAACCAAGACAAAGTCATTCCTGACAACACAGCAAAAACAGATATTGATGTCAAGACTCCCTATATCAGCTTTATGGTTAAGGAGTTTAACGCACTAAAGGATCTTGATAAAAAGATAGTTATAGATTGTGGTAATGGTGTGGCAGACACCGTTATTACAGATATTTTTAATGCACTCAACTTTAACTATACAGGTTTATATCTTGAACCGGATGGCACTTTTCCAAACCACCATCCGGACCCTTCAGTAGAAAAAAATCTTATTGATGTCAAAACTGCATTAAATAAAGAAGGGGATATTGCTTTTGCCTACGATGGAGATGCAGACCGTATTGCTGTATTGACCCATAAACATAACATCAAAGGAGACCAAATGGCACTTTTGTATGCTATGAAGATGGAGAACCCAACTGTCATAGGTGAAGTAAAGTGTTCTCAAGTGATGTATGATGAATTGGAGCGTCGTGGAGCAAAAGCCATCATGTACAAAACCGGTCACTCCAACCTTAAAGTCAAAATGAAAGAGACCAATGCAGATCTTGCCTGTGAAGTCTCAGGGCATATCTTCTTCAAACACCGTTATTTTGGTTACGATGATGCTATCTATGCTACACTGAGAATGTTAGAACTCATTGCAGACGGTATTGATCTCGATGCTGAAATAGAAGCACTCCCTACAGTCTACTCCACAGAAGAGTTAAAAGTAGAAACCACCGAAGAAGAAAAGTTTGCCATTATTGACCAGGTAAAAATACTACTCAAGAACCCACCAGAGGATTTTCCAAAGATCCAAAGCATTATTGATGTTGATGGCGTACGTATCAACTTTGAAAAAGGCTGGGGACTGGTAAGAGCATCCAATACCACCCCCGTCCTTGTCACACGATTCGAATCCACAGATGCAGCACTCGCCAAAGAATATGAAGAAAAGGTCAATAACCTTATCAAAATGGCAAAGCAGTTAGTCTCATGAAAAACCGTCTCTATTTTAAATCTGACAATAAGAAGATACAGAAAGAGGCTTTTGAAGCGATCAGGGCTGAACAAAACCATATTGGCTACTATACCCTTCCAGAGCAGGATATCTCATCCATTTTAACCTATTGCAATACCATACCAGAAAATGTAGAAACCATTGCAGTTATTGGTATTGGTGGTAGTTCCCTAGGGGCAAAAGCAGTTTATGAATTCATTAAACCTGTGAAGTCATTGGCAAGAAAACTCTACTTTTTTGAAAGTACAGATCCCATTAACATCACTACCCTACTCTCCAAATTTGACATTAAAAAAACCCACTTTCTCATCATTTCAAAATCCGGAAATACCGTAGAGACTTTTTCTATTTACAAATACATCTACTCTCTGCAAAGTGATGCTTCGGCCTATACGTTCATCACCGATCCGGGTTCTCCACTTGAAAAATATGCCAAAGAGATCCAGGCATCCGTACTGTACCTTCCCAACAATGTGGGAGGAAGATTCTCAGTGCTTTCAACTGTAGGGCTTGTACCTTTGGCACTGTGTGGCATTGATATTCAAGCACTTCTCAATGGAGCCAAAACCATAAAAGAGAGTTTTTTTAATGCTGGATATTTAAAAGATACCTTACTCAAAAAGGCCGTTTATTATGCAAAGCATCATACCCAGTACCATATCAACTGTATTTTTGCCTATTCTGAAACACTCAAATACTTCTGTGAATGGTATGTACAGCTCTGGGGAGAAAGTTTAGGAAAATACCAGCGTCATTCAGCATTCAATGTGGGACTTACACCTATTGGCCTCATAGGGCCCAAAGACCAGCACTCATTTCTGCAACTCATCATGGAAGGTACACGGGACAAATCTGTCACTTTCATCAAAATTGAAGATTTCCATGACAATATCAGTATTCCGGACATCACTTTACCACACCTGGAAGCACTTGACAGTCTCAATGATCTCCCTTTCTCAAAACTGATCAACATGCAATGTGATTCTGTCATTGAAGCTCTGGAAGCACAGGAGGACATCCCTTTGGATACTATCAGTATCTCTGATGTCACAGAGACCAATATCGGCTCACTCATCTTCTATTATGAACTACTCACTTCTCTGGTAGGAGAACTCATCGATGTCAACACCTACGACCAACCAGGTGTTGAAGCAGGTAAAATTATTTTGAAAAAGAAGTTAAGTTAATTTTGTCTGATATCCAATATCTATACAAAACTCAGAGCTTATGCACAAGCAAATTAGTCTATAACTAATAACTAATTTGCTATAATATATTCTATTAAAAAAGGACGATTTGACATAATGCTTTTTTCCACTATCCACTATTCACTATTCACTATTCATTTTGATCATCTACTACGCCAAAAAGAGTACAGATGATCAAGAAATGTCTATTCCCCGCTGCAGGCTACGGAACCCGTTTCCTTCCTGCAACCAAAGCTACTCCCAAAGAGATGCTTCCCGTCCTTACCAAACCACTTATTCAGTATGGTGTGGAAGAAGCCGTAGATGCCGGACTTACTACCATGGCCATCATTACCGGTCGCGGTAAACGTGCTATTGAAGACCACTTTGACATCAGCTACGAACTTGAACACCAGATCAAAGGAACATCAAAAGAACCTCTTCTCACCGAGATCCGTTCACTCATTACCCAGTGCACTTTCTCCTACACCAGACAGGTAGAGATGAAAGGTTTGGGTCATGCCATTCTCACTGGAGAGACCCTCATAGGAAACGAACCCTTTGCTGTCATCCTCGCCGACGATCTCTGTAATAATAACGGAAACGATACAGTCCTATCACAGATGGTCAAAGTTTTTGAAAAATACCAATGTTCCATTGTAGCCATAGAGGAAGTTCCTCAGAAAGATACCCACAAATACGGTATCATCGCAGGAAACCTGGTTGACAACACGACAGACACTTACAGAGTCACAGATATGATCGAAAAACCAGACCCCAAAGATGCCCCAACCAATATGGCAATCATCGGTCGTTATATCTTAACACCAGATATTTTTGAGATCCTTGAAAAAACCAAACCAGGCAAAGGCGGGGAAATCCAGATCACCGATGCCCTACTTGAACAGGCAAAACAGGGAAATGTTATTGCCTATAAATTCAAGGGAAAACGTTTTGACTGTGGTTCAGTTGAGGGGTTTGTTGAGGCTACAAATTATTTTTATAATAAAATGAAGGATTAAAATATGAAAGGTATCATCTTAGCAGGAGGAAGCGGCACACGTCTCTATCCTATTACCAAAGGTATTTCCAAACAACTGGCACCCATCTACGATAAGCCGATGATCTACTACCCACTTTCTGTACTGATGCTCTCAGGCATTAAAGAAGTACTCATCATCTCTACACCGGATGACCTCCCACGTTTTGAAGCACTACTCGGAGACGGTTCAGACATCGGTATGCATTTTGAATACATCGTGCAACCTTCTCCAGACGGTTTGGCACAGGCGTTCATTCTGGGAGAAACGTTCATAGGTGACGACGATGTCTGTCTGGTCTTAGGAGACAACATCTTTTATGGTCATGGTCTGACAAAGATGCTTGCACGTTCTGTCCAACATGCACAAGAAGAGAACAATGCTACTGTCTTTGGCTACTACGTCAAAGACCCGGAGCGTTAC
This sequence comes from Sulfurovum sp., assembly GCA_027081115.1. Lineage (GTDB taxonomy): Bacteria > Campylobacterota > Campylobacteria > Campylobacterales > Sulfurovaceae > Sulfurovum. Next base: position 7,328 of record JALWLD010000027.1, on the reverse strand, counting down.
GGTGTTGCCGGGTTTAATGCAGATGATACTGTCACAAGTATCGTAGAGAAGCCTGAAAATCCTGCAAGTAATTATGCGGTAGTCGGCCTCTACTTCTACCCCAACGATGTCGTTCAAAAAGCAAAAGCAGTAAAACCTTCACATCGTGGTGAACTCGAGATCACGACACTCAACCAGGACTACCTGGATGATCAGCGTCTCAAGGTAGAGTTGATGGGCAGAGGTTACGCCTGGTTGGACACGGGAACCCATGAGAGTCTTCTGGAAGCATCCAACTTTATCCAGACCATAGAGAACCGTCAGGGCCTCAAAGTCGCCTGTATTGAGGAGATCGCCTTTGAAATGGGGTACATCACCAAAGAGCAACTCATAGAGTTGGCACAGCCTCTTAAAAAGAACCAGTACGGTCAATACCTTCTCAAACGTGCTGAAGAAGGTGTAGTAAAACGATGAGATTTACAAGAAGCAATATCCCCGATGTCATTATCATCGACCCTCAAGTTCATGGCGATGAGAGAGGTTACTTTGTAGAGACCTTTCGTCAAGACAAACTCGAAGCATTTTTAGGCTTCAAGGTAAACTTCTGCCAGGACAACGAGTCCAAGTCATCCAAAGGTGTTCTAAGAGGTCTACACTACCAACTCTCACCTGCCGCACAGACAAAACTTGTCCGTGTCATACAGGGCAGTGTTTTAGACGTTGCCGTAGACATCCGTGAAGGAAGCCCAACCTTTGGTCAGTATGTGGCTGTCAAACTAACTGCAGAGAACAAAAAACAAATGTTTGTTCCCCGTGGTTTTGCCCATGGTTTTGTGGTACTTGAAGATGACACGGTATTTGCTTATAAAGTAGACAACTACTACTCTCCTGAAAACGACAGAGGTATGCGTTTTAACGATGCAGACTTAGAGATAAACTGGATTTTGGAAGAGAGTGAACTAAAACTGTCAGACAAAGATACCAAGCAACCCTCTTTTAAAGATGCCTCACACTTCGACTACAGTGAGAACCTCTATGCCTAAGTCTGTTTTAGTCACTGGTGCCAACGGACAGTTGGGTTCAGAACTTCAAGCCCTTGCTAATGAATACACTGCACTTGAGTTTACCTTTGCAGAGAGAAGTGACCTTGATCTTGCTTCAGCAACTTCCATAGAGACTTTTTTTGAAGGCAAAGCCTTTGATGTCATCATCAACTGTGCTGCTTACACTGCTGTCGACAAAGCTGAGTCAGATGAAGAGATAGCCTATGCCATCAACCATAAAGCAGTGGAGACCTTAGCCCATATTGCCAAGAACAATGACATGGCACTCATTCACATCTCAACTGACTATGTCTTTGACGGAAGTAACTTCAAGCCCTATGTAGAGAACGACCCAACCAACCCACAGAGTGTCTATGGTGCCAGTAAGCTTGCAGGTGAAGAGGCGATACAGAGCATAAATCCAAAAAACAGTCTCATTATCAGAACATCTTGGGTCTACAGCAGTTTTGGGAACAACTTTGTCAAAACCATGCTGCGTCTTGGAAAAGAGCGTGATGAACTCGGTGTCATCTTCGATCAGGTAGGTACACCAACGTATGCAAAAGATCTGGCATCTGCTATTTTAAATATCATTCCACAACTTGAAAATGATGATGTGAAGATCATGCACTACAGTAACGAGGGTGTCTGTTCCTGGTATGACTTTGCTATTGCTATCTTTGACATGCAGTCTATAACATGTCAAGTTAATCCTATCGAGACCAAAGCTTATCCGACACCAGCTACCCGACCTCACTACTCACTACTGAACAAAGCGAAGATCAAAACAGACTATACACTTACTATCCCCTACTGGCAAGACTCTCTTCGTCAAGCACTACAACTAATGGAGCCAACATCATGAAATCTATCCTAGTTACCGGTTGTGCCGGATTTATCGGTTCAAACTTTGTTCCTTACTTTTTAGAGAAGTATCCTGAGTACTTCATCATCAACCTTGACCTTCTTACGTATGCAGGCGACCTTGCCAACCTGAGTGATGTCAAAGCCGATGCCAACTACAAGTTCATCAAAGGTGACATATGTAATCGTGAACTCATTGAGTTCATCTTTGATGAGTACGATGTTCGTGGTGTCATTCACTTTGCGGCAGAGTCTCATGTAGACAATTCCATCAAAAACCCTGGTGTCTTCATAGAGACCAATGTCAATGGTACCTTCACACTTTTGGATGTTGCTTATAAAAAATGGATGGAAAAGCCATTTACCCGTAAAGAGGGCTATGAGGATTGTCGTTTCCACCATATTTCTACCGATGAAGTCTATGGGACACTCAATGAGACGGATCTTTTCACAGAAGAAACACCTTACGCTCCCAACTCTCCATACTCAGCATCCAAAGCGAGTTCTGACATGATTGTACGCTCATACCAAGAGACTTACGGTATGAATACTGTCATCACCAACTGCTCGAACAACTACGGGCCAAAACAGCATGATGAGAAACTCATCCCGACCATCATCAGAAAAGCACTTGCAGGTGAAAACATCCCTATCTACGGAGATGGTAAAAATATCCGTGACTGGCTCTATGTATTAGACCACTGTAAAGGCATCGACCTTGTCTACCATACCGGTAAAGAGGCCAATGTCTACAATATCGGCGGACGTAACGAAAGAACCAATTTACAGATCGTAGATGCTATCTGTAGCATTCTTGATGAAAAAGTACCGACTGAAAGATCATACAAAGAGCTTATCACTTTTGTAGAAGACAGAGCAGGACATGACAGACGTTATGCTATCGATGCAAGCAAGCTGGAAAATGAACTGGGTTGGAAAGCGGATGAAAACTTTGATACAGGTATAATTCGCACCATAGATTGGTATCTCAACAAATATAAGGAGCAAATGTGATTTCACAAGAACGATTAACCCACCTAAAACAACTAGAAGCAGAATCCATCCACATTCTAAGAGAGGTAGCCGCTGAGTTCACAAACCCGGTAATGATGTACTCTGTAGGAAAAGACTCCTCAGTTATGTTGCATCTAGCCATGAAAGCCTTTGCTCCAGCCAAACCACCATTCAAATTCCTCCATGTCGATACCCTATGGAAATTCCATGAAATGATAGAGTTCCGAGATAACAGAGCAGCAGAGCTGGGTTTTGATCTGGTCGTTCACTCTAACCCAGAAGGTATAGAGATGGATATCTCTCCTTTTACCCATGGTTCCAAAGTCCATACCGATATAATGAAAACCGAAGCCCTGAAACAAGCACTAAACGCTGGCGGTTATGATGCGATTATTGGAGGAGCTAGACGGGATGAAGAGAAGTCAAGAGCCAAAGAGCGTATCTTCTCTTTTAGAGATAAGCAACATAGATGGGATCCTAAAAACCAAAGACCTGAACTCTGGAATGTCTACAACACCGCTATCCAAAAAGGCGAATCTGTTCGTGTCTTTCCTATCTCTAACTGGACAGAACTGGACATCTGGCAGTATATCTATTTAGAAGGTATCCCTATTCCTTCTCTATACTTTGCCAAAGAGAGACCTGTCGTAGAGTATGAAGGTACAAAAGTACTGGTCGATGATGACCGTATGCCAGAGGCACTCAGGAAAACAGCAAAAATGGAAATGGTTCGCTTTAGAACACTGGGGTGTTACCCACTGACCGGTGCTATCAATTCAACGGCGACTACGCTGCCTGAGATCATTCGTGAAATGCTTCTCTCAACAAGCTCAGAACGTGAAGGTCGCCTCATCGATAAAGACAGTGAAGGTGCAATGGAGAAGAAGAAAATAGAGGGGTACTTTTAATATGTCAGAAAATACTAAAATAGCACAAGATATCGAGGGTTACCTCAAAGAACATGAAAATAAAGATATGCTACGTTTCCTTACCTGTGGATCTGTAGATGATGGTAAAAGTACACTCATTGGAAGAATGCTCTACGATTCAAAAATGATCTTCGATGACCAACTTTCTGCTGCCGAGTCTGAGAGTAAGAAATATGGAACTACCGGTGAAAAGATAGATATGGCGCTTCTTGTGGATGGACTACAAAGTGAAAGAGAACAAGGTATCACTATTGATGTTGCTTACCGCTTCTTTGCAACAGAGAACAGAAAGTTCATCATCGCAGACACTCCGGGCCATGAACAATACACCAGAAACATGGTTACAGGAGCATCTACAGCAGATGTAGCCATTATCCTTATAGATGCCAGAAAAGGTATCTTGACTCAAACAAGAAGACATAGTTTTATTGTCAACTTGCTGGGTATTGAACATGTCATCGTAGCCATTAACAAAATGGATCTGGTTGATTTCTCTGAAGAGGTTTTTAATGAGATCTCTACAGCCTATGGAGAACTGGCTTTGGAACTTGGTATCAAAAATACCTACTACATTCCTGTCTCTGCGTTAGATGGAGACAATGTAGTAGATAAGAGTGACCATACACCATGGTTCAAAGATTTACCACTCTTGTCACTGCTTGACTCTATGGATATTACAAAACAGACAAAAACAGAAGACTTTAGATTTCCGGTACAGTACGTCAACCGCCCCAACCTGGACTTTAGAGGATTCTGTGGTACCATCGCTGCAGGCTTGGTTTCTGTAGGTGATGAGATTACAGTACTACCTTCAGGAAAAACAACAACAGTCAAAAGCATTATCAATGCTGGAGATATCACGGAAGACAACCGTACTGCTACTACCAATGAAGCGTATGCTCCTATGTCCATCACTATTACCACTGAAGATGAAGTAGATATTAGCCGTGGAGATATGATCGTTCATACCAAAACACTGCCTAGAGTCTCTAATTCCCTTAAGGTCATGTTGGTTTGGATGGATGAGAAACCAATGGACTTGGAAAAAAGCTATGATATTAAACGTGCTACCTCAGTAGTATCCGGTTCCTTTGAACATATCAACTATAAAATTGATGTCAATACTTATGAGAGAGCCACTGTACACAAACTGGAACTCAATGATATTGCCTCATGTAAAATGCTACTGACACAACCTATTGCGGCAGACTCCTATAAAGACAATAGACTCACCGGCTCTTTCATTGTTGTAGACCGTATTACAAATAACACAGTAGGTGCCGGTATGATCGTAGGTGTAAGTAGAAGAGAAGAAGATATTGTAAAAATAGTCAATAAAGAATATACCGATGCTGAAAAAGCACTCAATGCCTACATTAGAGCAAACTTCCCTGAATGGGAATGTAAAACAGTTTAATGTATAAAGAGACCAATAAACGCTCTATTGTAAAGGGTATCAGCTGGAGAGTAGTAGCAACCACCACTACCATTCTTATTGTATATTTCTTCTTTGACAGACTTGACCTTGCCATTGCTGCAGGAATGATAGAGACTGTACTTAAAATAGGACTCTACTGGCTGCATGAGCGTGCCTGGTTTAAAATTCAGTGGGGAAGGAAAAAAATAGATCCTTTTAACCTTTGGTTCACCGGCTTACCTCTTTCTGGGAAAACAACCATTGCAGATAAAGTCTATGAAGAGTTAGAAAAACTGCATATCCCTATAGAAAGAATTGACTCTAAAGATATAAGAGAGCTTATTCCCGGTATTGGCTACACAAGAGAAGACAGAAATAGACATATGCATCGTATTGGTAACCTTATCCGTACTCTGCAAAAGAATTCTATCTCTACTGTTGCTTCGTTTGTCTCTCCTTACAGAGAGTCTAGAAAAGCAATCCGTGAAATGGTAAAGAATAACATTGTAGTCTATATCAAAGCAGATGTAGAAACATGTAAACAACGGGACTACAAAGGTGCATATAAAAAAGCACTTAGTGGAGAGTATCAAAACTTCTCAGGAGTCAATGATGTCTACGAAGAACCACAACATGCCGAGATTGTGATTGATACAGAGACAATGAGTGCTGATGAAGCAGCACAAATCATCATCAAATATGTAAAGAAGCATTATGTCAAATGAAAATATTGTATGGCATGACCATCATGTTACTAAAAAAGAACGTTCAAGTATTAAACAACAGAAATCTTGCATTCTCTGGTTTACAGGCTTAAGTGGTTCAGGTAAATCCACCATAGCAAATGCGGTAGAAGTAAAATTAAATGAACTAAAAAAGCATACATATCTTCTTGATGGAGACAATATACGTATGGGGCTTAACAAAGGACTTACTTTCTCTGATGAAGACCGAGTAGAAAACATTCGACGTATTGGAGAAGTGGCTAAACTCTTTGTGGATGCGGGGACTATTCTACTTACTGCATTTATCTCTCCTTTCCAAAAAGAGAGGGATGCAGTACGTGAACTTGTTGATGAAGATGAGTTCATTGAAGTGTTTATAGACACACCTTTGGAAGTGTGTGAATCAAGAGACCCAAAAAGTCTGTACAAAAAAGCACGAACAGGAGAGATACCAAATTTTACAGGTATATCTTCACCTTACGAAGCACCCAAAAAACCTGAAATTCATATCATTAATGATAAAATATCCGTAGAAGATGTGACACAACATATTATAGACTATTTAGAAGAAAAGGGATATGTACATGATTGACAAGATTGATCTGGAAAAAATTGTGACCGTGGCTAAAGACGCTGGTGATGCCATTATGGAGATATACAATAGAGACTTCCAAGTTGAATACAAAGATGACAAGTCTCCACTTACCGAGGCCGATATAAAGTCCAATGAAATTATCTGTAATGCCTTAGAAAAAACTCATCCCGATATTCCAATCCTCTCAGAAGAGAATAAAGAAGTCTCCTATGAAGATAGAAAAGACTGGGAGTATTATTGGTGTATTGACCCTATTGATGGGACAAAAGAGTTCATTAAAAAGAATGGAGAGTTTACCGTAAATATCGCTCTTATTCATAAAGACACACCTGTTCTTGGTGTTGTCTATGCTCCGGCACTTGGAGATATGTATAAGGCTAAAAAAGGTAATGGTGCATTTAAAAACAATCAGAAGTTACCTTTAGAAGTAAATGAGACACCCGAGAAATCATTAAAAGTAGTTGCCTCGAAGTCACATCTCTCTGAAGAGACACAGGCATTTATAGATGAATTAGCCAAAACTACACGAAGTATTGAACAGGTTTCAAAAGGTTCGTCTTTAAAACTTGTAATGGTTGCGGAGGGTTCTGCAGATATTTATCCGAGATTGGCACCTACGATGGAATGGGATACTGCTGCAGCAGACGCTATTGTTCGGGAAAGTGGAAAGATGACGTATCAGTTTGATGAGAACAATTCAACATCTGTAATTTACAATAAAAAGAATCTTCTTAATCCTTGGTTTATAGTTAGATGATAAAT
>JALWLD010000026.1 GCA_027081115.1 Sulfurovum sp. | reverse complement strand
CCTAATGCATGGAGACTGTATGATATGCATGGAAATGTCTGGGAGTGGTGTCTAGACAGATATGCAGATGACTACAGTGAAACACCTCGTGATGGTTCAGCGTATGCAGTGGCGAGTGAAAAAGGTAGGGTACTTCGTGGTGGATCTTACAATGCAGATGCAGACAAATGTAGCTGTACGTCACGCATCAACCTTGGGTCTGGTGGTAAAAATTATTTTATTGGATTTCGTTTAGTTATGGAACTTAACTCTTTAAAATGAGACTTTTAGACTCTGAATTAACATTTGGTTAGCAAACATTAGATACAATCATTCAATTAATTTCCCAAGGATTCTGAATGAAGTATATATTTTCCATGAAAATGGCAGTCTTTATGCTATTTGCATTTGCCGTTATTGCAGGAGCAGGTACATTTATAGAAAATGACTTTGGTACGCAAACAGCGCGTGCGCTTATCTACAAAGCACAATGGTTTGAAGTTTTTTTAGCATACTTTACTGCCATAGTTATCTATAATATCTTTAAATTTAAGACCTATAAGTCTAAACCATCTGTTTTTCTGTTTCACTTCTCTTTCCTCATTATTGCTATAGGTGCACTCATTACACGTTATGTTGGTTATGAAGGTATTATGCATATACGGGAAGGACAATCGGTCAATAAGATGGTTTCTGATGCAAAAATACTTGAAGTATCTGCTACAGATGGAAGTAATACATCAGAGTTAGAAAAAGTGCTCTATTTTTCGAGTATGACAGGCAACAGTTTAAATGAGTCTTTGAAGGTAGGAGATAAAACTGTCAATATTGAACTTTTAGACTATTTACCAACGGCTGAATACAAAATGGTTCCAGATGCTAATGGTAAAACAATACTTGAGTTGAAAGTATCTGCTGGTGGACAAGGGAAAATGCATTATTTTACGAAAGGTGAGACAAAAGATTTTGGTTCTTTTTATATCTCTTATGATGTGGCTACTGCACATACAGATAAACCTACCTTTAAGATAAGTGGAGAGCTAAATGCGTTAAAGGTTGAGTTTCCTTTTATTATGAAAACGTTAAATATGGATACCAAAGATTCATCTGAGATTCAAGGGGGTATCAATGACTTACATCAAAGAACCCTCTACCGTTTTGGCTCTAATGCCGTTGTATTAAAATCAATCAATGAAAAATCTAAATTAGATGTTGTCTCTAACTTCATTAAAGTGAAGCCAAATCTACCTGAGTATATTAAGCTGAAAATCTCAGTAGGGGACAAAAGTAAAACGATTGTAGCCAAACCTATGAAAGGTAGAACAGGAGAGTTACAACACCTTACTTTAGATGGAGTCAAGGTTGGTTTACGTGTAGGTGCGAAGATTATCGATGTGCCATTTAGCATTAAGCTAAAAGACTTTGAGTTAGAGCGCTATCCTGGATCTATGACACCAGCATCATACTCTAGTAAAGTGGTACTTATAGACAAAGAGCAGAACCTTACTATGCCGTATCATATC
>JALWLD010000025.1 GCA_027081115.1 Sulfurovum sp. | reverse complement strand
TTTCCAGAATACTTCTTATTTCTTCGTCCAGATTTCTTTTCTCAGGAATTTTTACAGTTTTGGCTGAGTCTATCGCCTCTCTAACCACTCTCGCCGCTTTTTTTACGTCTCTCGACCTGACTATGTTACTTCCGACGATTACGATATCGGCACCCCTTGAAACGCAGTAAGCTGCCCGCTCCGCGTCGAGACCACCAGCTACAGCTACTGGAACGCTCACCTCCTCGACGACCTCTTCAAGGATTTGCAGAGGATCCATACCTGCCATTTGCTGGTCTATTCCAACGTGAACGCAAATGTAATCCACGTAATCCTCGATCTCTTTTGCTCTCTTTACAGGATCCCTGCATTCTATCAGGTCTGCCATGAGCCTGCAACCGTACTTGGATGCAGATCTTCTGGCCTCCTGCAGCGTAACATCAGAGCTTATGGCAAGCACAGCCACCACGTCGGCACCACTCTTGGCAGCAATTTCGACCTCCACATTGCCAACATCTATTGTTTTCATATCTGCTACTATTGGACAGGAAAAATTTTTTCTTAATTCCCTGACAGCGTTCATGCCCTCGCTCTTGATCAGGGGGGTTCCCGCTTCAAGCCAGTCAGCACCCCCTTCCAGAGCCTCTTTTCCTATTTCAACCGCTCTTTTGAGTTCCACAACATCAAGGGCGACCTGGAGTATTGGCTTTGAAGACATACCCCTAATACGGTGCCCTTCAAGATTAAGGTTTCTACGACCTGTGTTCCAGTTGTTTATCCCCGCTAAAATCCCTCCTTTCCACTTTCAACGCTTTCTACACCACTTAACCAGCAAAATCTCCCACATGCACGAATCGTCCACCTTAAAATTCTCACATTTTATTGATTAAAACCATTATTTTTACTTCCTCGTTTTGATGAACAAAGAGAATACTAGGGGTTAAATAACACCATCCCCGATAAATTTCCTTTAATTCTAATTTTAATGGATTAAGGAGGTTTAACGAAAAATTAAAGCTCAATCAACAAGTCGTCCACCTTTATATACTGACTGCACAAATGGAGGTCGACGACGAAAGCCCCACAAAGGAGCGATAAGAAAACGTTATATAGCGAAACAGAGGAAAATTACCAGTTGATAAAATCAGACCAAAATGGGATTGAAAGATTAATTATTTTATTTCTGCTTTTGTCTATTAGATTGATAAAATCAGACCAAAATGGGATTGAAAGTAACTTACCATAACACCGGCGTTTTTCGGTAAAAAATGATAAAATCAGACCAAAATGGGATTGAAAGCGCCGTGAGGACGGGGCGGACATGAAAATCTGGGCGAGATGATAAAATCAGACCAAAATGGGATTGAAAGAAAGCAATCGAATTCAACACTTTCACGCTCGGAGGAGGATAAAATCAGACCAAAATGGGATTGAAAGAAGATAAAGTGGACGTTTCTGAACTCTTCAGTGTCGGGGATAAAATCAGACCAAAATGGGATTGAAAGAAACAATGCATATTTGACGCCTCTCCAAA
>JALWLD010000024.1 GCA_027081115.1 Sulfurovum sp. | reverse complement strand
ACCGCATGTGGCCATGCGTAGTAACAATGCTTTTTAACTGCAGCCACTAGAGCAGTTAAGCTTATTACCTGCACGCGGCCTTAAGAAAATATCTCTTTTTATAAATCTTAATCCACTCAAAAAGCTCAGCATATTAAGATTCTTTAAAGGAGTAGTATACTCCCAGCAGACACGGGTACCAACAATGTCAGTGCCATTTCTTACTATATTTTTCAGCTCGTTGGACAGGTCTCCCACAGTTAAGTCTCTACAGTTACTATCGCTGAAAGACCCCAGCTGCTTACGCCAGGCAATTCTGATGGTGCTAGGATCAGATGGATCCCTGCGGTAATCGACAATATAAATTTTCACGCGATTATCATTAAAAGGATCGAGCGCATATTTCATTGCATTATAAAAGTCATTTATCTCTGCAGCCGAAATGGTTCCGGTTGCTGCCTGAGTTACCAGGTCGCCCATAATGGATGCAGCTTGAGTCGTGCGGCTGCTTTGATAAAGTCTTTCGGACAGTTCGATTGCCCCCATGAGGAGCATGAGCATGACCGGAAAAATGAGGGCAAACTCCACAGCAGCAACGCCCTTCTCATCCTTACTGCATGTGCGCAAAGCATTCTTGATTTTTGTAAAGGAGATCCTGCTCTTGCTCATGGCTCTCACCCGCCCATAGTTTAAGATCTTGCCCGCCTTAGTTATAAGGTTCATTACGAAAAACCGTGCCCGCTGAAAGATAGCGTGCTCCATTACCGTTCTTCCCCAAAAATTGCCCAATCATGGGAGTATAAAAGTTCCATTTATAGAACATACGCACCCCCATGACTTCTGAAGGACCCCCTATAGAAAATGGCAGTCTGTTACTTGGATTATCCAAGAATCCTCCACTTACATCTGTAAAGCTTACACTGCCAAACGACGAAAAATTCTGCGCCTCTATTCTAACTTTATTGCACTTCACAAAAATTAAACGGGGACAGACGTAATTGGTCTTAAATTCCGCTAAAGTTATCCCCGATCTTGCCTGCCCTGTGCGAATGGCACGGGCAGCGCTCGTCATTGCCTGCTGCATTTCATATTGGGCAAGCAGCATAGTGCTCATCTCAAACAATGCCAAAAAAACAAGGAAAAAAGGAATGGCGATGAGGGCAAACTCAATCGCCGTTGCCCCTTCTTCTTTGCGCTGGAAGCGCAAAATCATCTGACGTAATTTCCTCATCATGCTGCCAGCTCCATTAAGTTCATTGCAGCACACCGTTTACGGGACAGCGTTCCCTCTTATCAGCCGCATACGATAGCATGGGAATGTTATGAAAGGCTGAACGCTCTCGCTAAAGTTGACATGTAGTATCTCAAGAAGAGACCGCAATCACCAGAAACTGACTGATTGCAGGTATACTCTCGTTAGCATATAATTAAAATTTCTGCTCATAAAGATAATCATTCATAAAAATTTAACTATATATACAAAATACCGCATCACTAAGCTAGTGATGCGGCTGCAAGATTTGGTGGCTATTTGACAGAATTATATAT
>JALWLD010000023.1 GCA_027081115.1 Sulfurovum sp. | reverse complement strand
CACTTTCGCTTCACTTTTACGATACTGCCTACGGACATATCGATCTTCCGATCATTGGAACGATGAAGCATCTGTCTGCCCGTGTAGAGGCACTGCCAAAAGAGGCACCGCAAAAACTTGGTGATGCGTTCAGTATCAGTGTGCTTGGCAGACATTTTGACGATACTCTCGCAGGTATCAAAGCGCCTAAAGGGACACGCTATGAGACACTGATTCTTGCTATTGACAGCAAAGTCAATGCCCTGCTTGCGCTTGATCCGCAAAAACGCTTCAGGCTTAACATAGACTCTCCATACGGCGGCTGGATGCTCAAACCGGCACCCGTCACACGTGCCGTACCGTTAGGGCTTTATGATGCACTCTCTTTGGCTCCGGGGTCACACAACCGTTTTGCTCTGGTCTTTCAGGTGCCCACACTGCTTCAAGATGCTCCACAAAGTCTCATCGTTTCACTCAAAGGCAAAGACAAAGAGATAGCTGTTATAAAAAAGCCTACCTTAGAAAAGATACCAGATCCGCTTGCCAAGGGCAGGGCAGAAGGGGTTGACCTGGTACTCAACGGGGTGTACCGCCTCGATGGTCTTGACGGCTACAGCGGAGACTACCTGCTTGCCGATGTCACACTGGATGAAAAAGAGGACGGGAGTGCCGCAAGGTTGCGTGATATGCTGCAGCTCTTAAAAAAAGTGCCATCAAAAGAGCCTCAAGCAACCTCCAAGGAGGTATCGCACAGAGGGCTTGGCAATTTCAGTAGTACAGATGGAGGCAGACCATCACAAGAGCTCTACCACCAGGACAGCAAAACCGCTACACGGGTGCTTGGGTGTGACGGTATGGCGCCTGACGGATACAAAAAACGCTGTTTGGTGCTTTTTGATCTGCACGGTCTGGATGAGAATAAACCGCTCTACCTTACCTCTTCCATCTTTAAAGACTTTACCTACACGGTTGAACCCAAAAAACTTAAACCTCTAAATGACAAAGCCGCTTCTTTGTTGTCAGAGAAGCAGGAGCTTGAGAGAGGCAGCTGGGAAGAGAGTGTGCAAAAGATACTTGAAAAAGTACGTCAAAAACGCATTGCTACTGGGAAAGGTGTGGGCGGTACACGCAAGCGTGTCGTATCGCTTGAGGGTACCAGAGATATGATGCAGCGTATTGCACCGTTGAGTGCCTCCTTCGCCGGGGCACAGAAGCTGCAACAGATCAAAAGTTTCAGTGAGGCGCTTGAGATGTTGAAACAGATCACCTGGGTACCTGCGGCTACAGATGGTGCACTCTATTCGCCAGAAGCGATGGTGACACAGGGGTGGGGGACGGAGTATGCCATGACAAACTACCTCTACCGCATATTGAAAATGCGTAACCTAAAGATAGAAAAGGGGTACTACTACCTGAGTGAAGAGGGTAAAAAGGCACTTGCATCCAAAGCCGGCACTATTCCTCTAAAGTATGACAAAGTACCCTATCTTGCATGGGAAGAGGAGGGGGAGAGACATAGCATCGTCATACCGTTTTTAAAAGATGCTGCCATGCTTAGAG
>JALWLD010000022.1 GCA_027081115.1 Sulfurovum sp. | reverse complement strand
AAGTTATGGTTACTTAAAGAGTGTAAGTTTGGGCTTTGGGATATGGTGAGAGAGTGTTCTCGTGACAACTCTCTTGACAGCTCTTTGGAAAATGAAGAGGTCAATGACATCGCTGCTTTTCTTGAAGCGCACCCGAGTATCACTAGGTTGGCTTTTACAGGTAAGAAAGCAGAGGCACTCTTTAAGACACACTTTTCATATTTACAAATAGAAACTTTCTATTTGCCCTCTCCATCCTCTGCGTATGCAGCTATGAAGTTTGAAGAAAAAGTAAAAATATACAAAGAGAAGCTACTATGAGATTATTCACTATTCACTATTTACTATTCACTTCATCGAAGGCACTATGATGAGTGTTTGGGCAATAGGGGATATACAAGGGTGTTATAAGTCATTTAGAGAACTGCTAGATAAAATAGCGTTCAATCCAGAAGTTGACAGACTGTGGGTAGCAGGAGACCTAGTCAACCGTGGTGAAGGTTCACTTGAAACACTGGAGTATCTTTATAGTATAAAAGAGAGTGTAGAGATAGTCCTAGGTAATCACGACATTACACTGATAGCAGCCTACTATGGTATCAAAAAGTCCAATCCTACCATAGACCCTATACTCACTTCACCAAATGCTAAAAAGCTCATAGATTGGCTTAGAGGACAAAAGTTTCTTCATGTGGATCATAAATTAGGCTACTGCATGGCTCATGCGGGTATCTCTCCTGAGTTTGACTTGGGTATGGCATTGTGTTATGCAAAGCGTATAGAAAAGAGACTACAGGGCAGTGAAGAGAATGTCAAGAAATGGCTAAAAAAGATCTTTAAAGATGGTGTGAATAGGTTTGATAGAGAGTCAAATAAAGTTGATATTGATAAATATATTATCTCATCATTTACCCGTATGCGTTATTGTTACAACAACCACAAACTAGACTACGACCAAAAAGGCACACCTACAGATATCTTACGAGAAAAAGGTTTGAAACCTTGGTTTGAATGTGAGAATCGTAAAGAGGTAGAGTTGAAAATCATCTTTGGGCATTGGTCAACGCTAGGTTTTCATCATGATGAGAATGTACTTTCTTTAGATACTGGGTGTTTATGGGGCGGACAATTGACTGCTGCACGGATAGATGTGGATGAGGTGGAGATTGTGCAGGTGGAGTGTGAGCAGGCTCAAAAGCCTACTTTATAATATGCCCCACAAACTTAGACATATTATCTAAAATCTTCCCGCCTTTTCTAAATCCAAGTCCGCAAGCTTCATACGCGTAGAATACACCAGCTTGGTAGCTGTTACCTTGTGTATCGGTAGTTAATTCTGTGTAGGCTTGGTAGAGCATTTTGTGGTTGGCGTAGTCACCATCTACAAACTCGAGCTCTGAGGCATTTTCATCTAAGATGCTTACATTGCCTCCCTCTCGTCCAAAAATGGGCTTTTTGACCTGTTTTTGTCCCTCTAGTGGCTCAAAAGAGCTCTCTAGTAGTAACGGATGGTCAGGGTACAAGTCCCAGAGTATTTTGAGTAGTCCTTTACTTTGGAAGAG
>JALWLD010000021.1 GCA_027081115.1 Sulfurovum sp. | reverse complement strand
CTTTTTCATAAGCTGCTACTTTCTCTGACAAAGTTTGATGTACTGTTTTTTTCTCTTCAACAACACTCGTTAATTTATACGTCTTATATCTCAAGTAAAGACCAAAACCAAGCAAAGAGATGGAGATAACAGAGACAAAGAATATCCATAACATAGAGTCTTTAGAAAAGAGTGGCTTTTTTCGAGGTACTTTATAACTATGCATTAATTCAGTACCTCAATTTCTGCTAATTCCAGGATAGCATCCCGTACTGAAATATTTAACGCATGTGTATCTAAAAGTAGTTCATTTTCTATATAAGCGATAACACCTTCATCCATCCCAGCATCATCAAAGATTTTAGCAACTGTAATAAAATCACTTTCATATAAAGAATTACTATAAAACTCTTTTAAAGCGGTATTAAGATACTTAATCATACGTTCTCCCTGCTCACTCACCTGTGCACGCTCTTTAAGGATAGTATTGACAAAGTTACTGTTATCACTGATAGTACCTATATCATCCATTTCAAGATCATCTTCATCTATATCAATTTCTTCAAAAGCATTATCATCATCTTCAAAATCTGTATATAGAAGATTTTCTTCTTTGGCCACATTAAAAAATGTTCCGTACAGTAGTTGCGTACCCTTATGTATCATAATTGTTAAAGCATTGTTTGTATTCAAGATATAGAGTGTTACTTGCTCACTTATATGTTCCTCTTTTTGAATATAATGATCCAATACCAAAAATGGAGAGAAGATAAAATCTAAGCCTATTTTAGAAAAAGCTTTATCTGCCCAGTTGATCTCTGCTTTAGTTGCATACATTAAAAAACGTTTATCTACACAGATGCTTTTAACTCTATTTTTATCGACATGATATTTTTCTAATTTTTCTTCATCACATACAGGAATAACACCTTGACCTAAAGTATTTAAAAAAAGTGCTATGTATGTATCATCATATTCTTCTTGAAGGTTGTTCAGCAACTGGATAACTTTAGGGCCTAAATCTTCTTTTGAAGGGATATCAAAACGAAACCCCTCTTTATGTAGGATCTCTTTATTTTTTACTATCTTCTGCATGATTAGACATCGTTCTTCTTCTACAATCACAGAGATAAACTGGCGGGTTTTTCTCTTTTTAACGGAACTAAACAGACTCATCGATACTCCTGCACAAAGGGTGCGCATTTTTATAATTTTTCATTTTTAGAGAACTACTGAGTTTCGTATAGACCTGCGTGGTACTAAGGGCACTATGACCTAAAAGTTCACTGACATCATTAATCCTGGCGCCATGATTTAGTAAGTCTGATGCAAATGCATGCCGTAACTGATGTGGCGTCACACGTAAGCCAATTTTTTTAAAAATCTTTTGCACTTTATAGCGCATTTTATTTTCATTTGTTGGAAGAGCATTTTTTTCAAAAACATAAACTTGCGGGCTGTTTTTGTCTAAATAATCACCAAGCAAACGCTGTAATTCATCTAAAATAGGAATTTCACGAATTTTATCACCTTTTCCTTTAACACTCACCCAGCCATCGGTTATATG
>JALWLD010000020.1:1211-1551 GCA_027081115.1 Sulfurovum sp. | reverse complement strand
GACCCAAGTAATCACGAAGAGAAGTTTATCATCGCTAAAAGTGCGAGCATGGAGCGAAATGGATCTATCGTAGGAATTAAGTTAGAAGAGGGACGCTTGTTTAGTGTACAAAAAGAGGGGATTGATGAGATTGATTATGGAAGTATGACACTCTCTTCTCGTCCAAAAACAAAAGAGTTAGAATCTTCAAGTGTCATAGAGTATTGGCAAAAAGCCAAAGAGGATGCGACACGTGCAAAAGATTTTTCTATCAATATATTAGTCTCCTTTTTCCCGCTTGTTACATTTTTATTTGGTATCGCATTTGGTATCGCAAATACCCGACATGAAAAACCAAATA
>JALWLD010000020.1:0-1201 GCA_027081115.1 Sulfurovum sp. | reverse complement strand
GGAAACTTTGGGTCCACCACCAGCAAATAATGATTGTACTAATGCTACAACTTTGATAGTTGCTAATTATTGTTCGCCAACAATTACAACTAACTCAAACGCTACTGATTCCGGTGTTCCGGATCCCGGCTGTGCCGGTTATTTAGGTGGTGATGTTTGGTTTAATTTCCAAGTACCTGCTGCAGGTAGCGCTACTATTGAAACGTCTTTGGTAAATGGAAGTGATTTGCATGATAGAATTTTTTACTCAAGATAAATAATTGATTTTACAATGGCTGGATTTGAATGGTTTTTTAGTGGTGTTGTTTTATTATCTTTTGGTCTTTAAAGTGGCTACAACAGCACCTTTTGTAGGGACGGGGATTTTGATTGTGCTTTTTCATCTTGTCTCAGGTCTCTATTTTAAAGAGAAGATTTTAAAGAGATACTGATGCGTATAAAATGTACAATTCGTTACGATGGGAGTCAATTTCACGGCTATCAGTCACAAAATGATGGAACAAGAACAGTTGCCAATACCTTGCAAGATGCTTTTTTATCCCTTGGAATTAAGACACAGATTCGTGCGAGTGGACGTACCGACAAAGGGGTGCATGCTACAGGACAAGTGATTGATTGTGAGATACCAGAGTACTGGAGTGATATAAAAAAATTGAGAAATTACCTCAATCGTCTCTGTGCTCCTTTCATCCAAATTTCACACATTGAGACGGTAGATATGAGTTTTCATGCCCGTTATAGTGCAAAACAGAGAACCTATCGCTATTTTTTAAAAGTAGGGGAGGTCTCTCTTTTTGATCAAGCGTATGTGAGTTATCATGATAGCATCGATCTTAAAAGGATTAAATCAGCTATCGCTCTTTTTGTGGGTGAACATGATTTTGTACACTTTTCTAAGCAAGGAAGTGAGCCTAAAAGTACCGTACGAAAGATATCTACTGCTAGATTTTATCAGTATAAAGGGTATTATGTCTTTAGTTTTAAGGCAAACGGCTATCTACGTTCACAAATAAGAATGATGGTAGCAATGTTGCTTGAAATTAGCGATGGACATTTAGATAAAGATGATTTAAAAGCGCAACTTAGTGGTATACGAGTGAGTTCACGAAGCTTGGCAAAACCAAACGGATTATATTTAGCAAAAGTGATATATGAAGAGGATAAGAAAGAGGTGTAAAGACAAGTCAAGGAATTATATTTA
>JALWLD010000019.1 GCA_027081115.1 Sulfurovum sp. | reverse complement strand
GAAGATAATGTGCCCCAAAATAGTATCCGTCGGGTAAAGGATAAATGTAATAGTAATGGTTTCGTTTTTTATGAAATCCTTCAGTAAAAGCATTTGGTTCAAAATCAAGTGTAGAAAAAATGACTTGAAAGGTCTCATCATACAATGCAGCTTTATATACTTTATATCTTGGAAAGCGATATACCTTTGCACTGTTATGATAAGATTGCATAGAGTGAATAATCTGTTTTGACTGCTTTTCCAAAGAGAGTTTTACTTTCGCTTCATCAATTTGAAGCAATAACATCACATACACAACCAGTGGCGCAATGAGCAGTACTGCTAAGATGAGCGTATACCGAAGCGCATACTTTCGGGCAAACTCTTCTGTATTAAAAATCAATACTGTATCCTACGCCACGCACATTTTTAATAAAATCTTTTTCAAGTTTTTTACGTAAGTTTCCTACTTGCACACGTATGTTTGCAGAATCAACCCACTCACCCCAGACCTCTTCCCAAAACATTTCACAACTCACAACAGAGCCTCTTTGTTTGATCAAAAGTTCTAAAATCTTTGTTTCTGTTTTTGCTAAAACAATACTTTCACCATGTAAAGTCAGTTTCATTTTTTTTACATCATAGCTATAGCCAAAAGGGAGTTCTATTGACTCATCTGTAGAAGAGAAGCATTGTGTTTTTACCACTTGTTCTACACGTAATTTAAGTTCTGCCAAGTCAAAAGGTTTACGTATATAATCACATGCACCACACTCATAGCCACGACTTAAATCATCGATATCGGTTAAAGACGTAATAAAAATAGCGGGTGTTTTATTATCATTTTGACGTAACTCTGCAAGCATCTCAAAACCATTTTTCTCTCCAGGTACTTTAACATCTAGGAGGTACAAATCATAACTATTCTCGTAGATAGCATCATAGGCATCATCCGAATTTGCAACACAAGTCACTTCATATCCGCTGTCTTCCAAAAATTCTTGCATACTTAATGCAAGCACTACTTCATCTTCCAAAATGAGTATTTTCATTTTATCTCTCCTACCTTTTTCTCTTTATGTTTATTGGACAAAACCATATCTATGAGTTCTTCTTTACTATAGGTTCTTAAAATCGCTTTGGCTTCAAATTCTAAATCTCTTTTGTCTTCTTTTTGTAGTTTGGGCAAAAGTGCTATCAAATCTTTATCATACTTGTTACGAAAACTTCCATAAGGTGTTTCCCATGCATTCACTACTTTTTTAATGTCTTCATCTGAAAATTGTGTAAAGAAAGAGACACTCTCATTCTCTTTTTCAAATTTTTTCAATGCATCATCAGAAATAGCTAACAGATAGATACCTATCTGTGTACCTTTACCATTATACATTGGCTCATGGAGGTAAAGTATTTTATCTTCATAGGTATAACTTTTTTCCAAGAAATTTTTCCAATCAAGCATTTTTAGTTTAGGTAAGAGTTGTTGTTTGAATTTTTGAACCAGTTGACTATCATTTTTGCGATTACCGCTTTCAACCAACCATCTTCTAACAACTGGGGCACGTGCAAGTTTTGCCATTGTATCAGCTGCACTATTTAAAGTA
>JALWLD010000018.1 GCA_027081115.1 Sulfurovum sp. | reverse complement strand
TGAGGTAAACATATTGGTTTTTTATGGTATTGAAGTAGGTAAATTTGATTTTCTTTTGTGTGTCTGGGACTACAAAGTAGAATTCAGCCATCACTCGGGATTTGTCTCTTTTAATATGTTCAATACCTGACTCCAGTACATTGTTCAGATACATATCTTCAAGGTTGGCTTCCATAGCCTCTACTGAAAAGGTTACAAGGTTGTTTTTTTCATCATAGTTGGAGACTTGAGAATTTGCTATCTTCATATCGGCAGCGAGTACACCACAGAAATCATCTCTAAGTTTCAAGTTTCCTAACGATACATTTTGAGCAGGCAGGGTAAACTCGTTACCATTATTGATTATAAAAAGTCTAGGTATCCGTACATCAATTTGTCCGGCCTTAAAATAAAAAGTATAAAAACTGTCATTTCCATTGTAGATGACTGAAGGGACATCATTGAGCGGTTGTACATTGGAGATCTCATCAAAGATAAACTCCGGTATCTCTTTAGTGCATTCTGAAACACAGATGACAGTGACAGGAAAAACTTGATTCTCATACACCTTTTTAGGCATATAAGAGTATTTGTATTGGCTATTTGCTAAGAGTAGGGTATTGAAGGCAAAAAATAACCCTACAAAAAGCCATAAATAGCGCAAAAAAGGCATTAGGCTTCAAAACCTTTGAGCATACGTATACCATCTTCCGAACCTAAAATAGCTTCAAGCGCACGTTCAGGGTGTGGCATAAGTCCAAATACATTTTTACTTTCATTACAGACGCCTGCAATAGATGTAACAGAACCATTTACGACAACAGGGGCACCATTCTCATCTGAATATCGAAGGAGTATCTGTTCATTGGCTTCAAGCTTTTTAAAGCCTGCCTCATCAATGTAGTAGTTTCCATCAGCATGTGCAATAGGAATATTGAGTACTTCCCCTTTAGTACACTGGTTTAGAAATGTATTGTCATTGTTAATGACACAAAGGTTCTGGTGTTTAGAGATAAAGTGAAGGTTGTTGTTTCTTTTTAATGCACCTGGGAGTAGACCTGCTTCAGTCAGAATCTGAAATCCATTACAGATACCCAGTACTTTTCCTCCATCAGCTGCATACTTCTGTACGGCTTTCATCACAGGAGAAAATCTAGCAATAGACCCTGAACGCAGGTAGTCTCCGTAAGAGAATCCTCCGGGAACAACGACAAGATCAATTTCTGTTGGAAGTGTTTCATCTTCATGCCATACTAGTGTAGTGCTGTGACCCAGTTTTTCAAAAGCATATTGGGTGTCAAACTCACAGTTTGTCCCTGGAAATCTTAATACTGCTACTTTCATCTTAGTTGATCTCTATAGTGTAGTCTTCAATAACAGTGTTGGCAAGAAGCGTCTCACACATCTCTTTGACTTCAGCTTCCCCTTTTGCTTTGTCTTCTGTGTCTAGCTGGATGATGATTTGTTTACCAATACGAACATCTGCCACACCTTCAAATCCAAGTTGATCAAGTGCGTGATGTGCTGCTTTCCCCTGTGGGTCAAGTACACCTTCTTTTAAAAATACGTTTACTACTGCTGTCATGTTCTTCCTTTTATCTGTTTTTAATTC
>JALWLD010000017.1:885-1595 GCA_027081115.1 Sulfurovum sp. | reverse complement strand
TTTCTTAAAAGAGGACAAAGAGGAGGGAGCAAAATGAAGCGTAAATTATTTTTATTTCTATTTGTGTTACCCTATTTTCTTGTGACAGGTTTACTTTATAGTGCTTCAGGTATGCCATACAACATAATGCCATATTGGTACAATATTAGTAGGGATAATGTTAAACTTAGATTTACTGGTCCTGCAGGAAGTCCTGCAGAGGATAATGATCCAAATTATCAAGGAACTTTTATGATTTTTTTGCAGAAGAAGTTAAATCAGGTGATTCAATCCCCTCTCTTTCAAAACTATGTTAACTTGTTGATAAAGAGATATTTTAATTGTCCAGATGGTGTGTCACCGTCGTTTTGTGATCCTTCTTCACCACCATTTTATGACCCTAATGATTTTACAATTACGGCTCCGATTAAGAAAACTGGTGCATGGCTTGAAGTTAATCCTATTATAAATTGGGATCCCAAGCCTTTTATTGATACTCAGGTAAATTTACCCGGGATAGGAAGAGTATTTTTGAGGGCACGATTTCAAAACTGGAGTCAGTTGGGTGGAACTTTAGGAGATTATATTATTGCTGATAACAATACTAATCCCGCTGCACCTGTAATTTATTTTCAGGATCCCAGTAATATGAAAGTTCATATCTGGGGAGGAAGAGGTGTGCGGAGGGAAGCTGCACCGGGCGTGTATTGGTGGGAAATAAGTTTTGCTAT
>JALWLD010000017.1:0-875 GCA_027081115.1 Sulfurovum sp. | reverse complement strand
TACATATTCCATCAGTTAGAGTAGAAATAGTTATGAGTCCTCCTCATTCGCATGATTGGGCATCATACAAGGGTAGTGATCTTGAGGAAAGGATCAGACATAGAGAGCAGTTTATTTCGGCAACAGCTGCTTTGGAATTTGATCTTGATTTTGAAATACAATTTAAAATTGTGTCGTATATGTTCTGGGAGCAGAATCAGATGTCTACCTTTGACCTTGGACGTACAGGTATATATATAACCAAGGCAACGGCAAACTTGGCAAACTTTAGATTGGTAGATTTTAGACCGGGACCTTTTATGTATTTTCAATATCCCAATAAGGGATGGCCACATGGAGCAGGACTTGAAACACGTTTGATTTATAGAGATTCTACGGGGGTTATCCATGCTCCAGGTTATACCCGTTATGATCGTGCAGCAGTGTTTGTTAAGTGTGGATATTGTAGACAAGATAAATCCTTTTATCCTCTTTTTGTCACTGTTTCCCCAAGTTATTTTAAAATAGGTGATTATGGTTATGGAGGCTGGGTGTATGATCCTGCTAACAATATAAACGATTTAACTGACCCTAATTTTTCCTTCTGTGATAACTACTATAAAGACCTTGATTGGACAGTAGGAAGTTGTAATGATAGCAATATAGGTAAATACATTGAAAATAGAAAAATGATTGATGTTACTTACCTAACAAGTGTGAGAGTAGTGGAGGCTTTACCCTATATCCAGGGTGAGCTTGAAGCACGCATTGATAACCTAATTGATTTATTTGAGAACTATATTCAACCAGCTATGGCTGATTATGGCACAGATGATGATGGTTATAGTAATTCAAAAGCAATTTTTATAGGTGTTATTAGCTATGCAAATATCCCT
>JALWLD010000016.1 GCA_027081115.1 Sulfurovum sp. | reverse complement strand
CTATTACCCATCGTGCTTCAGCCAATGGTATACAGATTAATAGGTTGACAAATAAATATGTAGACAGTAATGGTAGTTTTGGGCATGTATTGGAGATAGGACTGAATTGCGAAGGGGGATTTAAAAATATCCTTCAGTTTATTAACGATATGGAACAGAATACACTGGTGACAGATATCTATCGTAGTAATGTTTATACAGATGTTAATAAAAGCACGATTATTTCAGATATCAATATCTCAGTTTGGGGGGTTAACCATTGATGAAAAATACAAGAACTAAAGTTCAATGCAGGGAGGCACTAAATGCCGAGTCATAAAAAAATATGCTTCGCAGTTCTTTTTATTCTTCCTCTCTATGGTGATTTGTCTATCGGTCAGATGGATACCATGGTTGAGAAGATTAAAGCAAAACGTATAGGCGCTACTACTCTGGATAAAGAGTCAAACCTTACTTCCCCTTTTGTTATGATACAAAACGAGAAGGGTCAGGCAGTGATGGGTGATCCCAAAAGTACAGAAGTAGTATTTACTTTGGGCGCAATCATTAATGACAAAGCTTTTGTTAATAAAGTCTGGTTAAAAGTGGGAGATACACTAGAAGGCTACAAATTAATCGATATTGGACAACAAAGTGCCACATTGGTACAAGATGAAAGAGAGATCAAAATCTTTCTAAAGAAAAGTAAATCAATCTTACAATTAAATGAGGGGCAGAAATGAACAAGATAAATAGGCTGGTAAAAAAAATAACAATAGTTATGGGAATATTGTTTTTTACAACAATATCTACCTATGCGCAAGCATGTAATGACAAGCTATTTTCAGTTACGATAGATAGTACCTTGACTATAGGTGACGCGATAGAAAACTTGGCAGAAACATGTGACTTGACCTTGATAGTAAAGGACTCCGGTGCCAGACACCGTCTTGACAAAAAACTCTATTATGTGAAACTAAAAAATGCTTCTATGCATAGTTTTTTAGATACCATTCTTACAGAAAATGACCTAAACTATGTACTGAAAGGTAATAGACTTTCTATATCATATCTTGTAACACGCACCTTTAAAGTACACTACATTTCTGGACAGAGAACTGGAAAAAGTGGAGCCAATGTTACTATTGCGAATTCTACTTCTTCCGGTGCTGGATCTGCAGGAGGTTCAAAAACAGGTATTGAAATCACAAGTAGTGATGAATTTAAGTTTTGGAATACTGTTAAAGATGAACTGCACCGCATCTTAGTATCTGCAGGAGATGGAGGTACACATTATACCAAGGTGGAAAACAGCTGGGTGGGGCCAGACGGACAAAAGTGGGAATATAATCCTCTAGAGCCTATCGTCAATCCAGAGGCAGGCATGGTAACTGTAACGGGTACAGCGAAACAAATTAGAAGAGTCGGAAAATACCTAACAGCACTAACCAAGCAAATCAAATCACAAGTGTTGATAGACGTGCAGATACTTACGGTGACTTTCGACAATAGTCATACCACAGGTGTGGATTGGAGCCAACTCTATGGGCTTCAAAACTTTACCATTGACTCACTCTCTCTTACCGAGAGGAATATCAATAAATTGAAGCACGATAAAG
>JALWLD010000015.1:761-1604 GCA_027081115.1 Sulfurovum sp. | reverse complement strand
GTTCCACTACCTGGGTTGCAATGAGAATTCGTCCATTCCGCTCTTGGCTGGTACTCTTTTTTCCAAAACGGCGTACAACGCTGTTTTCAATATCCAGTCTGTCCCCAAGCATGAACCTTGCATGAAACAATTCTATCCTCCACTCCGGATGTAATTGCTGTAATGCAACAAATGTCTCCCTGGCATCCGCAACCGTATTCCGAATCCAGCAGGCGCATTTTCCGAATGCAACAGTCCTGGCCAGTAACTTTTCAACCGCTTCCTGCTCATGCAACAGTTTGATGTGAACCTCTCTTTTAATACTGGCTCTTGTATCAACAACAAGTTCTCTGATTTCATAATCGTTGACTGAGGTAAAAAGCGGATACGAAGAATAATCAATGGACTGTAAAGCAGATTGCTGCCGGTTTCGCCCGGCCCTGTACGAATCAACCAGTCCCTGCCTCTGCTCCTGTGAAAGGGTGGCTGACAGAAGGATAGCACTCCCACCTGCAGCACTATGTGCTTTTAACAATGCGCACAGGAGTTCATGCATATAGGAATCACAGGCATGTACCTCATCAACGATCAATATCTTATTGAGCAGGCCCAGCAAACGTAAACATTGATGACGTGAGGGCAGTACGGCAAGTAGTACCTGGTCTATGGTGCCGACTCCTATATCAGCAAGTAATGCTTTTTTTCGATTATCTACAAGCCATCCATTACAATGCGCTCCGGCAGGCATGGTTCCATCACCATAGTCGGAGTTATTTGCTGCTGTGACCGGCAGGACCGACTGACGAAATTCAGATGATAAACCTCTTGCCCCGTGGGCCAAAATCAAAGATGGATTTGAACCCG
>JALWLD010000015.1:0-751 GCA_027081115.1 Sulfurovum sp. | reverse complement strand
GGAGCGATACGTCTTACCCATGCGTGCATACATGGAATTTGCAGTTGCCATGGTGGGCAGCGCAAAATATATTCCCCTTCCAAAGCCTGCATGCATTAAACGATGCGCCAGTAAAACAGCCGCCTCTGTTTTTCCGGCACCGGTCACATCTTCCAGGATAAAAAGATGGGAAGACTCCATTAATCCAAAATCACAGGACTGTTGCTGTAATGGCGTATATGCAAGCTGTTTTTGTTGCACAGAGGGGATCAGCTGTTCAAGAGAGAGTTGTCCTGAAACTTCGATAGGCATCAGCCCTGTCTCTGCAACTGCCCGTTCAGCCTGTTGCAAGGTGAGTTGCCAATAGTCGGATAGGGGCAGAATCAAGGATTGATGCGGGAATAAATCGGCATTGGAGCCAAGCCAGTCACACAGTACGGTAAAACCGGCAATCCACCAGGATATCAAGCGTATTTTTTCTAATTCACATGTGGGAAACCGGCGTTGCGGGAGAAGTAATGCACAAAGTTCACCGACAAAACTTCTCGCGGCTTCCGTATCCTCCGGTTCCTCGAAATCATCTGAAAAGGTCCGGGTTGAACTCAATTTTGCAGGAATGCCGTGATGCCCGGTTACAACAGCCATCCAAACATCAACAGGAGTTTCTTTTACCTGTCGCCTTTTTGATCCTTTAGTGGCCCGCATGATTCCCAGCGCTTCGAATTCTTTTCGCAACACCTGATGCCAGAGCACACAACCCAGGGAACAGTGT
>JALWLD010000014.1 GCA_027081115.1 Sulfurovum sp. | reverse complement strand
CCAAAAGGCAGTGCCACATGTGAAAGTGAATAAAGCCCATTAGGCCATGATAAATTAATATCCTGAGGTCCTGTATGGTTGATGATCCGTTGTACTTTTCCGTTGCCTGTATTTAAATTACTGATAAGTTCAAATGAATAGTTTTCTTTTGCTGGTGTTTGACGCAGTGTTTTTATGCTCTTGAGTATTTGTTTCTTTATGAGCATATTTTGGCTATATCTGTTGTTGATATCATAGAGGATCAAGGTATTGTTTTTTTCCGGTAGTTTGTTATAGAGAGCAGTTAGAATAGAGGGAACTAACACTGTAGCATCAACTATAGAAGCAAATGTTAGTACCGGAGGCAATTGGTTTTTCTGCTTTTCATTGAGATGGTCAAACTCTCTTTGTACGGTATTGCAAAGATTGGAGACCTGATCTGCAGCATTGATGGAGAAAGAGCCATACTTAAATGGATCATATTCGGGTAAGACAGAGTTCCATAGCAGTCTATCGGAATGGAGTAGTTTTCCTGTCCACTTTTGTATGGCTGCCACTTTTGCAGCTGCACTGACACCAATAGCAGGAGAGTAAAAGACCAAAGATTTTGGTAGGGGTAAGTGCTCATCTTTCAAGGCATCAAATGTGTAGTGAAGTGCCAGAGATGCTCCTGTTGAATACCCAATGATCTGTATAGGAATATTGTTTACTTTGCGTTTCAAGTGTTGCATGGCCATCTTTACTACCGCAGCCATATCTTTCCATGTGGCATCTAAAAGTCCTGAGGGTGCAGTACCATGTCCCGGAAGACGTATCCCCAGTACATAGACACCTTTTTGGTGCAGGAATTCCGCCTGGGTATGAAGACTATAGGGAGAGTCAGACATACCGTGTATGAGAAGTACAGCCATTTGAGGATCATCCACAGGTATTTCAAAAGATCTGTTCCAGTTTTGTGACCAGCGTTTGGGGTTGGATAAGCTGTCTTTTGTAAAGCGGTTTACGAGGCTTTGTTTGTTTTTTGGTAATTTTGCAATGATCTCTTGGTCCAGTTCCAAGAAAAGTCTCTCTTCCAATGCCAAATAGTCCTTGAAATCTTTGATATTGGAATCTACAGTAAATTCGTTTTTGAGTACAGTAGTATGCCAGATGTCCAATTCTGGTAAAGATCTTATGTAGAGTGTAGCAACAAGTGTAATGAGTAAAATAGCACCTAAAAGCATGAGCCAAAGTAAATAGGTGCTTTTTTTAACAGACCACCAGGAGAGTTTGAAAAAAAGCCTATCATATAAATGCATGGTATCCCTTTGATATAGAACAGTGAGAGTATTGTATCTTAAATAGAGGTTCTTTTAGTAAATTGAATATTGAACATAAAAAACTATTTTTGTTTTTTTATTTGGGAGAGGATAGTCTTTGTATGCGATCCGTATGACTTGCAAGGTATTATCATCTAGGGCGGCATAACCTATTTTTGTTTTAAGGTGTAAATTTGAGATGTCACCATTTGGATGAAGGTAAAAAGAGACTACATTGGTGCCTTGTTGTCTGGTTCTTATGGCAATTTCCGGGTAGCCGTTTCGTGTAAGTGTACGTTGTGTGATCCTGTGTATCAGACCTAAGTTCTTCTTGATGAACTTTTTTTGTGTAGGAGAGAAAGAGTCAAACTCTTTTCCATAGAGTTGATTAATCATCTTTGCTGAGTATGAACCTGAAGAAGCAGATGATGGTATACTTGGGTACATAGATGTACCAGAACCCATCAGTGCGTTGGCAAGAGGATTTTTTGACTTTTTTCTTTGTGGTTTGCGTTTTACTACACGTTTTTTAGGTACTTTTTTCTTTGCAACCTGTTTTACAGTTTTTTCTTTTTTTGTCTCTTTCTTTTTTGGTTTTTCTTTTTTTGCTACCTTCTCTTTTTTAGGCTTAGTGACATTGTTCTCTTCTTTGTCTACGTGTTCCACAAAAGTACGGGTTTCATCTTCTTTGAGTTTTTTCTTTTTGACCGGTGTAGGTTCAACTACCTTTTCTTCAGGTTTAACAAGAGGCTTTGGCTTAGGTAGAGGAGGTTGTACTAGAGGTGGTGTAGGAGGAACAGGTTTGGGTTGAGGTGGTACTACAACTGGTTTTGGAGCAGGAGGGGGTGTTTTAAATTGTGTAAGATTGAGTGAAATTTTTTGTGATTTTCCTGACGGAGGCGGTACTTTGATCTTTGGAAATTTTACAAAAAGAAGGAAAAAAATCAAGAGGTGCAGCAGCAGTGAGAGTACAATGGCTACAAGTGTTCTGGTTCTGATGACGTGCTCCTCTGTACAATCCTAAGTGCTCTTGTTGTATAATCCATGCAATTATACAGAATGAGGATTAATAATATGGCATATGATAAAAGTATAGAGGCATTTGAAACAGCATATAAAGTGATTCCTGGTGGGGTTGACTCTCCGGTACGTGCATTTTCAGGAGTAGAGGGGACACCTCCTTTCATTGAAAAAGGTGAGGGTGCGTATCTGTTTGATATTGACGGGAACAGATATATTGACTATGTACAGTCCTGGGGGCCACTCATTTTTGGTCATTGTGATGCTGATATTGAAACTTCAGTCATGGAAGCAGTAAAAAGAGGTCTCTCTTTTGGTGCACCTACAACAGTAGAGACAGAATTGGCAGAAGAGATCGTCTCTATGTTTGAGAGTATTGACAAAGTACGTTTTGTCTCATCCGGGACAGAGGCAGTAATGTCAGCCATCCGTCTGGCTCGTGGTGTAACAGGTAGAGATAACATTCTGAAATTTACAGGGTGTTACCATGGTCACTCTGACTCACTGCTTGTACAGGCTGGTTCAGGGCTTGCTACTTTTGGTACTCCGTCAAGTCCGGGTGTACCAGATGATCTTACTAAACACACACTTTTGGCTACATATAACGATATCGCTTCTGTAGAAAAGTGTTTTGAAGATGCCAAAGGTGATATTGCCTGCGTGATCATTGAACCAATTGCCGGGAATATGGGGCTAGTACCTGCGGATGAAGTTTTTTTGGAAGGGTTAAGAACACTTTGTGATGCACATGGTGCTTTGTTGATTTTTGATGAAGTGATGTCTGGATTTAGGGCGTCATTGACAGGAGCCCAGGGTATCTCGCAAGTAAAGCCTGATATGGTTACACTGGGTAAAGTGATAGGTGCAGGTATGCCGGTAGGTGCCTTTGGTGCAAGTGCTGAGATCATGGCATACCTTTCTCCTGAAGGTCCGGTTTATCAGGCTGGTACGCTTTCAGGGAATCCTGTGGCTATGGCAGCAGGACTTACAAGCCTTAAAAAACTCAAAGCCAACCCAAGTATGTATGTGGCTTTTGGTATGAAGGCCAAAAAACTGGTAGATGGTTTTCAAAAAGCTGCTGCTGCGGTTAATGTACCAATGGTCACTGATGTAAGAGGATCTATGTTTGGTTTCTTCTTCTCAGATAAACCTGTGAAAAATTTTGCTGATGCTTGTGACAACGATACTGAGATGTTTGCCAAATTCCATAAAGGAATGCTAGATAGAGGTGTCTATTTGGCTTGTTCTTCTTATGAGACAGGTTTTATTTGTGCTGCTACGACAGATGAGATGATAGAAGAGAGTATTAAAGCTGCATATGATGTGATGAGAGAGATCACAGCATAAAAAAGGAACCTGAATGGAAAATAAACAAGACGACCCAAAACTTAAAAAAGTAGTGGATGCCGCAGACGGTTTAAGTCTGGGAATCTCTATGGTGGTTGCTGTGCTTATCGGTGTGGCGATCGGGTTAGGACTAAAGAAGCTGACCGGTGTTAGCTGGACACTATGGATTGGTGTATTCATTGGTGTAGGTGCTGCAGTTCTTAATGTCTATAAAGCCTATGAAAAACAGAAAAAATCTCTGGATGAGCTGGCAAGTGATCCACGGTATACGCATAAAAGAGATTTGATGCGAGATGACGAGGATGAGGATGAGAAGTACTAGTCTTAAAATTCTCAAGGTATTAGTCGCGGTAGATCTTTTACTACTTATTTTATCGATGGTTTTTGGTGGAAAGGTTTGGGTACTTAATACTCAGATAGGTTTTATCTCTGCTACTTTAATTATGGTGGCTTCTGTTATATCGTATCGTCGTATGGTCAATACACGTGTGGAACATGGCATCATTACCATGGATGATTCAAAAGATGTTATAGACAAGTTGGAAGATCCTTATGACCTTTATTCTGAAGAGATTGTAGAGGAGGAGAAAGAAGAAGACCTATCTACTGTAGTCAAAGAAGAACGACAAAAACTCAAAGAGAATAGACGCTCTTTAGGTCAAACGCTTAAAGATACCAAAGCAGCACTCTCGGTTTACAGGCTTGGTGCATATGGTGTGCTGATCCTGGGATTCATGTATTTAAACCGCCAAGGTCTGCTTCATATACCGTCATATCTACTTGCATTAAGTCTGCCTCCTATGATCATTGTGATCATGTTAGTTGCACAAAAAGAGAACTATAGCCAAGATTAGATAAAATAAGTTCTATAGAAACGAGGACTTATTTTATGATAAAAACACTTTTACTTTCACTCTCACTTACATCACTACTTTTATCCAGTACTGTACCAAAGATTAACATTGTAGATAAACCGATAGATTTTGGTAAAGAGCGTATTTCAATGACTAAAGAGTATATTAGAAAGCATTATGGAAAGAAGGTTAAGAACATAAAGATCATACCTAGGATCATTGTGTTGCATTGGACTGCCGAGATGAGCTTTAATAAATCCTTTAAACGTTTACAACCACAAAAATTGCTTACCGATAGAAAAGATATAGCAAAAGCGTCTGCACTCAATGTCTCTGCACAATTTCTCATTGCACGTGATGGTACTATCTATCGTTTAATGCCGGAAAATTGGATGGCCCGTCATGTGATAGGATTGAATTATTCGAGTATTGGTGTAGAGAATGTAGGTGGCAAAGGTAACAAAAAAGATGATCTGACACCAGCACAACGTAAAGCCAATATTAAATTGATCCAATATCTCAAAGCCAAATATCCGACTATCGAGTACCTCATAGGACACCATGAGTACCGACAGATGGAGGGCACATCATTGTGGTTAGAACAAGACAAAGGGTATAGAACAGTGAAGTCTGACCCCGGAAAAAAGTTTATGTCTGAGATGCGTACCGCAATCAAAGACTTGCATTTAAAAACCCCTCCAAAAGGCAGATAATGAACTCTGCATTTTCCACACTTGATTGGAGTATCTTTTTTGCATATTTTTTAGTATTAACCGTGACCTCGGTACTTCTTTCACGTGTGAAAGTGAAAAATACGCGTGATTATTTTGTCGGTGGGAACTCTGTACCGATGTTTGCTGTGGCTATGTCCGTACTTGCAACTTCACAGTCTGCTGCCACTTTTCTTGGTGGTCCAGAGTATTCTTACGGGAAAGATCTGACCTTCATAGGTTTCTATTTTTCAGCTTTCTTAGCAGTACTGTTTGTTTCTAAAGTATTGATTCCCCGTTTTTATGCTATCAATGCAGTTACTGTTTATGAATTACTTGAAATTCGTTATGGAGAGTCTGCCAAGAAGCAGGCAGGGATCATGTTCCTCATAGGACGACTCTTTGCTTCTGGAGCAAGACTCTACATTGGTGCACTAGCCATCTCTATGATCCTCTTTTTAGATATCTCTGCACCTCATGTAGCTATTTCCATATCTATCTTAATGTTGGGTGCTTTGGCGTATGCCTATTTTGGTGGTGTGAAGTCAGTTATATTTTCAGATATTATTCAAGCTGTTACCTACATAGGGGCAGGGATTGCCGTATTGGTCTACCTTTATATCAGTATAGACAGTGATATGCATACGATCTATCAGGTATTGGCTGAAGATAAAAAGCTTACGCTCATCGACTGGTCACTCTCTGGTGGTTTCTCAATCTGGGCACTGCTTGGGGGATGGCTACTTTTAAATATTGCAGCTTATGGACTGGACCAGGATATGACACAAAGGGCATTGACGTGTAAAAATGCCAAAGAGGCTCAGGATTCTTTGATGTTATCTATTTATTTGACGATCCCCGTTGCGATACTCTTTTTATGTATTGGATTACTTCTGTATCTCTTTTATCAGCATACAGAACTTTCTTCTGTCTCTGCAGAGGTTGTCCAGAAGTTTGAGGGAGAGAAGATCACGATATTTATGTATTATATTTTACATGAGATGCCTGAAGGGATGAGAGGACTGGTTACAGTAGGGGCTGTAGCTGCTGCCCTCTCTTCTTCAAACTCTGTATTGGGTGCTATGTCTTCAGTTGCCATAGAAGACCTGTACAAGCCGTGGAAACTTAAAAGAGCTCAGGTTGAGGAGATGCATTTTGTCAAAGCAGGTCGTAATATGGTTCTTTTCTTTGCTGTTGCCCTCTCCGGTATGGCAATGCTCTCCTACTACTGGCAACGATATACAGAACTTCCACTACTCAGTTTTGCACTGGGTGTGATGGCTTTTGCCTATACCGGTCTTTTGGGTGTATTTGCTGCGGCAATATTTACTAAACGCGGTAGTGCAGGAACGGTGTTGTTTTCGCTAATAGGTGGATTTATGACGGTACTTCTACTTCAACCTTATGTGTTAGGTACCATGATCGATCTGAAACTTGGATTTGCATGGCAAATACTTATCGGTACGCTTGTGGCATTTAGTGTTATGATGTCGAAAAAAAGTGAATATATCCATGAGTAAAGAGCTTTATATCGGTATTATGTCGGGAACTTCTCTTGATGGAGTAGATGTCGTTTTATGTGATATCTCCCCAACGCAATGTGAACTTCTTCACTCCCTTGAGTATCCTATGCCCTCAGTATTAAAAACAGATATCCTTGCCATGATTAATGGAAAAAATACTGTAGAATATATGGGCCAGATAGACCATCGATTGGGGTTACTGTTTACAGAAGCTGTAGGTGCATTGCTTATACGTGAGCATATAGATATATCTCAAATTAAAGCTATAGGCTTACATGGACAGACCCTTTGGCATCAGCCAGAGGGAGAGTATCCATTTTCCATGCAGCTTGGAGACCCCAATATCATTACAGCAAAAACACATATACCTGTAGTGGCAGATTTTAGACGAAAAGATGTGGCACTCGGTGGGCAGGGAGCACCGTTTGCACCTGCGTTCCATCAGTTCCTTTTCTCTTCTGTCTCTAAACATGTAGCTATTGTCAATATTGGCGGTATGGCAAACATCACTGTGTTAGATGAAAAACTTATAGGCTATGATACAGGCTGTGGAAATGTTTTGATGGATATGTGGGTTAACAAGCATCAAAATGTAGCATATGACAAAGATGGTACATGGGCAAAGTCTGGTGAAGTAGATTACATACTTTTAGATGCAATGATGGCAGATGACTATTTTTTGCAGCCTTACCCAAAAAGTACAGGACGTGAAAAGTTTAATATGGCTTGGTTAGAAGATATGCTTACACGCAGAGGCAGTAGCGTCTGTGCCTTAGTGGTAGAAGAAGATGTACAACGTACTTTGGTTGAACTTACCGCACTTAGCATAAGTAATGAGGTATTAAAATCAGGGTGTGATGTGGCCTTACTCTGTGGTGGAGGAGCTAAAAATAGCTTTTTAGTAGGGCGTATCAAAGCACTTATGCCAAATGTAGAAGTAGCCATTGCACAAAATGCAGATATGATAGAAGCAATGACCTTTGCATGGTTGGCATATAAACGTGTGCATAAGGAAGTAGTCAATTTGAAGGATGTTACTGGGGCTAGTGATAACACAATATTAGGTGGAATATATGAATAAAAAATTAGAAGCATGGCTAGAACAAATAGGTTGTGAGGGTGAACTTGAACCTGTAGCAGCCGATGCAAGCTTTAGAAAGTACTACAGATTAACGAGTACGATGCACTCAGGTATCGTTATGGATGCATCGCTGCAAAAAGAGTCAGTGGTTCCGTTCATCGATATAGAGCATCGTCTATATGAAGCAGGGGTTAGAGTTGCAAAGATCAATACGTTTAACTTAGAAGAGGGTTTCATCTTTATGGAAGACCTAGGTAATGTACATCTTGCTGATGTCATAGAAGATGACTTTGAACTCTACTATGGAAAAGCCATAGAGAGTCTTATCAAGATGCAAAATGTAGATACTGAGGGGTTACCGGCATATGATAAAGAGTTCTTACGCTTTGAGATGGATTTGATGAAAGAGTGGTACTTGGAAAAACATTTAGGACTCACGCTTGATAAGATACAGCTAATGACACTTGATACTGCGTTAGAGACCATTACTTCAGAAGTACTTGCCCAACCTCAAGGGGTTTTTGTACATCGTGACTACCACTCTCGTAACCTTATGTTTGGGTGTACTGATGACTTAGTAGTCATTGACTTTCAAGATGCCCGTGTGGGTGCCGTGACGTATGATCTTGTATCACTTTTGCGTGATGTGTATGTAGAGCTTCATCCTCGAGATGTAGAGCGTATGGCATTGCATTTTAGAGACATGAAAGGTCTGGATGTAGATGATGAGACTTTTATGCGTTGGTTTGACTTTATGGGATTACAACGGCATATCAAGATACTTGGGATTTTTGCTCGTTTGGCGATACGTGATAGAAAGGAGGGGTATCTTAATGATATTCCTTTGACATTGAAGTATGTGGTTGATGTGGCATCGAAGTATGCAGAGTTGTCTGGGCTTGTTTCTTTATTGAAGTCTGTGTAGGGTGCGGTTGCCACCGCACCTTTGATATTTGATTTGTTTTAGATTATTTGAATTGCCCTGTAATTTGATTGTGGCGTTGGTTCTCTCCTTACTTTTCTAGAAAAGTAAGCAAAAGTCGTCGTGACTCTCGAATCGCTTCGCTTTCAAGGGCGTTCGCCACGACAGGGCACGTGTTGCGTGATTAATAGATGTGCTGTCGCACGGAAGGATATTTTTTA
Source organism: Sulfurovum sp. (assembly GCA_027081115.1). Classification (GTDB taxonomy): domain Bacteria; phylum Campylobacterota; class Campylobacteria; order Campylobacterales; family Sulfurovaceae; genus Sulfurovum. The sequence goes on along the minus strand of JALWLD010000014.1, from coordinate 17,581 downwards.
TGAAAGCTATGATACTTGCTGCGGGGCTTGGTTCTCGTATGCGTCCGCTTACGGATGTGACGCCTAAACCTTTGTTAAAAGTGGGTGGTATACCGCTTATTGTGTGGCACATAGAGAAGTTGGCACATCAGGGGTTTAGAGATATTGTTATAAATATCGCACATTTGGGGTATAAAATCCCTGAGGCTTTAGGTGATGGGTCTGATTGGGGTGTGAAGATAGCATATTCTGATGAGCAGGATGAGGGTGGTTTGGAGAGTGCCGGGGGGATAGTGAAGGCTTTGCCTCTACTTGGTGATGAGACTTTTCTTGTGGTCAATGGTGATGTCTTTACCGACTACGACTTCCAAGACAACAGACACTTAGCAGATGGCGTATTAGCCCATTTAATTCTTGTACCCAACCCAAAGCATAACCCTGAGGGAGATTTTGCCTTAGATGGCAACCTTGTGGTAGATAGTAAACAGTATACATATTCAGGTATAGGTTACTACTCGCCAAAACTCTTTGAAGGTGTACCCTATGGTAAATCTAGCACGATACCTCTACTTAGAGCGGCGATGAAAGAGGGTAAAGTGACAGGTGAACTCTATGAGGGGGAATGGCTGGACATTGGTACGCCAGAGAGGTTGGAGAGATTGAATGCTGAGTTGATGAATAGGTATTGATATTCATTTCTTTGATACACGTATCACAGTAGAAGCTATGATACGAGAAAAAGTTTTTAATATTGCTTTTTTGGAATTTCATAGATTTCTATATCTATAGGGTAATCTATATCAGACTTTTTTACAGCTCTTAATTCTGTGGAAAAACCTTTATTAATTTCATTAAATAATGTTCGAATATCTATATCCATATTATCACTATACTTTTCTTCCAATTTTTTAGCTTGCTCATCATTAAGATAATAAATATCAGCCAAATAGCGGATAAATCCAATAGGATCGCTTTTTGAAGGAACTATAAACATATATTCAAAAATTTCATAGCAATCATTTTTTGGAATAGATTCTTTATTCCCATATTCTTCAATTGCTCCATCATGCCACTTTAATAATTCTTTTCTTTTTGTCTCATGAAATGCCTCCATTATCTCCTTGTCTGTATAGTTTTTTGGATCATTTTCAACTACCCTCATAAATTCGTCAAAACTTACACCACCATTTTTATTCTTCCATTGCATTTCCCGTTTATAGGCATTTTCAAAATAGTCTCTAAATGAGGAGGAGTCAAGTGCTTTAATAGATTGTGATCCAACAACTTCTTTGAGTTTAGTATATAGCTCTGAAACAGTGAATTCTTTTTCCCAATATTTTTTTGCATTAGGATGCGTATCCATTTCTCCACCCATTGGAGCATTTGAAACAGTGTATTCTGTGCCATTCTCAGTATCTCCAACTATATCAACCCATAATCCTGCAATAGGGTGAGTATATAATACAGCAGTATATGGAGTATTAAAGAAAGCTTTTAGTTGAATGCCATCCATTTCTACTACAGTATAAGTTTTATCAGGTGTAAACCCTAAATCAATAAGTTCTTTTTCAATTTTTTGAGCATGTTTCTTGCCAATCCAATCAGGTTTAATTTCTTCATTGAGATGAATGCGTAATGGTGTCATATCTTTACTTGTATCCACGTTGGCATATTTACCTAACTTAATTCGAATATAAAGATAAATACCCAATAAAATAATGACTATCCCTAAGACTAAACTACCAATAACTTGTAAAAATGTTTCCATTTATATACTCCTTAATTTTATCTTAAAGAGTATATCTCTATTCTGTTTAAATAAAATTTAATTATAAACCCTCCAAATACCTTGCAACTCCATCTTCATCATTGGAGTGGGGTAGTACAATGTCTGCTACAGCTTTTACTTCATCTAAAGCATTAGAAACAGCTACCGAAGTACCTGCGAGTTTAAACATGCCTATGTCATTGACTGAATCACCAAAAACAGTGACATCTTTGGTATCTCTCTTCATATAATCAACAACTTTTTGTAAAGCATGGGCTTTGTCACCTTCGGGATGAAGAATGGTTAAAAACCAGCCATCTGAGTATTTCTCTGGAGAGAGTTTGTACTCAAGTGTTTTTCCAAAGGTTTTTTCCAAATGTTTAGAGAGGGGAGAGAGGGTGTTGTACTCACCAAAGTAAACCAATTTAAGATTCATCTCCATAGCCCTTATATTTTTACACTCTATCATGCGAGGATCATTTTTGTAGTTTTCAAGTACCCCATGTTGATGCATGTTGAGTGTAGAAGGGAATAGAAAAGCTTCATTCAGGTCCATATCTTTTAAGGCTATGATAAAAGGGTAGATCCCATATCTCGCACCCTCATCAATGATGGCATCACCTAAAGCTTTATTGACTGTTTTTATATCGATGAGAGTTTTGTCCGGGGAAACGATCATAGTTCCGTCTAAAAGTATCATAGGCGCATGTAAATGTAATTTGTCCAGAAAATCATGAGTTTTTTGAAAAGACCTTGCAGTAGCAACAGAGAGTATAGACTCTTTTGCTTTTTCATTCCATACCTGTGTACTGAAATCTGAGACAGATTGATCTGTTCTTAGAAAAGTATGATCCAGATCGGTAATGTATAGTTTTTCCATTTAAAAATATCCTTGCATTAGCTTGCAAATCCACTTGTAAAACAGTTCTTTTCCTGAACTATGGCTTTTTGTTTCTCTTTTCTTTTTGTATCTTTTTCAACAAAGATCTTTTTACGTGTTTTAGGGTCCATTTCTGTGTAGTACATGACGGCTGAGTAAGTACTTGGTGTAGGTGTAAAAACCTGTGCCTGCTCTGGATTCATCTTGAGTTCATTGGTTGTGAAGTCTTTAAGCTCATGCATATCTTTTTCTGTACATCCAGGGTGTGCCGCAATAAGATAGTAGGTTAAAAACTGCTTTTTACCCATATCTCTGTTGAGTTTGTCATAAAGTTTTTTAAAGTCAACGAGAGTCTGTTTCCCTGGTTTTCCCATAAGTTCAAGAACATGCTGTTGGGTGTGTTCAGGTGCAACTTTCATTTGTCCAGAGATGTGGTGTTGTACCATCTCTTTGAGGTAGGAATAGCCGTGCTTTTTGTCTTCGGTAATGAGGTCATATCGTACTCCCGAAGCAACAAAGGCTTTTCTAACACCAGGCACTTCACGTATTTGGCGAAGCAGATTAATGTTTCTGCCATGATCTACTTTCATAGAGGAGCAAAGATGTGTGGCATCGACACAACGTTGGTGGTCACAGGTTCCCAGTTTGAGTTTTTTATTACACTCATACCCATACATATTGGCAGTAGGTCCACCCACATCTGAGATAATACCTTTGTAGTCATTATAGTTGTTAAAGTCATTGGCCTCTTGTAGGATATTTTTTTCGGAACGTGTACGAATGGTACGCCCCTGATGTACACCAATAGCACAGAAGTTACACTCTCCCCAACATCCATAATGTGTCATAATGGAAAACTTGATAGTCTCTAGACACTTGACTTTCCCTTCTTTTGCATAGTAAGGGTGAAGTTCTCTGGTAAAAGGCAGGTTTGAATTGGCATCCATCTCCTCTTCATTGAGATAGTCACAAGGTGGGTTTTGTATGAGAAAACGTGTATCTACAGGTTGGCAGAGTCCTGTGGCTGCAATAGGGTCCATGTTATCATAAAAGTCGTCAAAGAGATCGATATATTTCTCTTTCTTCTCCAGACATTCAGCATGGGAAGGGAGTTGAATATATTCGTAATTTGGCTCTTTTGAAATATAACAGACCCCACGAATATCTCTAAAATCTCTCTCTTCTTCTATGGCTTTTGTAAGTTGTTCTAGTGCAATCTCGCCCATACCATAGATGAGTATATCTGCCTTAGAGTCAAAAAGTATGGGTTTTCTAAGTTTATTGGACCAGTAGTCATAGTGGCTGACACGTCTGAGTGAGGCTTCGATACCACCAATGACAAGAGGTACAGTATTTTTAAAATAACGTCTTATGAGATTACAGTAGACAGAGAGTGCTCTGTCAGGACGTTTGTTATTTTTGCCACCAGGTGTATAGTCATCAGAGTTTCTAAACTTTTTGGTTGCTGTGTAGTTTGAAACCATGGAGTCAACAGAACCTCCGGAGATACCCCAGTAGAGTCTGGGCTCTCCGAGTCGTTTAATATCTATATCAGAGTTAATATCTGGTTGTCCTATCATTCCGACTCTGTAGCCCAGTTTTTCAAGCATACGTCCTACCATAGCTACACCAATGAAGGGAGAATCTATGTAGGCATCTCCGGAGACAAGTATGACATCACATTGATCCCAGCCTAGAGCATCCATTTCAGCTCTTGTGGTAGGTAAAAAATCTTTCTCTGTAAAGTTTGGTTGATGTTTTGCTTTGCGTCTGCTCATATTTTATCTTTTATGTTTGTTTACGTCATAACGACTTGCCAAAGAGAGAAAAAATTCTTGCAGGGCATAGGCAGTAGCACCAAAGACAGCTTTGGATTCTCTTTGCATGGCTGATGTTTTTAGCACATCAAGCAGTTGCTTAAGTTCTTCCATTGTGAACTCTCTTGTCATATAGATGGTCTCAAGGCTTCCAGCTTCAATCTTACGTGTGATGTAGGCTTCCTTGTTCTTCTTCATACTCTCATCATTGATCTCCTGTCCACCTTTACTGTTTTGTAGCAGTGGTTTCATCAGGTTGTCAAAAAGGATACCTAAGTTATCTTTGTTATAGAGGGTTTCTGTAATCTCTCCTGAAAGCTTCATTCTAACTGTAGCATTCTCTTCTGTTTGAAGGGTTTTGATGTAGGATTCTGCTTCTTTCTCATCATACTCTGTATCATTTTGTACAGAGATAAATTTTAAGAGCACTACTGATCTGTATTGTTTCAATATCTCATCCATTTCATTTTCAGAGATATTTTTTTGTAAGAATTCTCTAAAACGTATAGAGAGTAGTTGCATATCGTATTCATTTGATATGGAACTGTTCTCTTTTTTAATACGATTGATATTTTGCTGCATTTGGGAAAATTGACTCTCAAGTGTAATGAGTTGTTCCTCAGATGAGGAGACAGAAATATAGGTTTCCACCTGCTCCTCCGTTGCAGAGAAAAGAAGTTGAGAGAGTAGGGTAATTATAAATAGTATTCGAATGTTTTTCATAATCGCATTATAGCGAATTACTTCGTTAATTTCTTACCTTGAATAAGTACAGGAAAAAACCGGTATGCCCAAACGGCAAGTAAAACAATCCATACCGTAGAGGTAATGTCAAAAAGTATCATAAAGTTCAAGCCAAAAGCGGCAAGAAGAGAGACAATGATGCGTAAGCCCACTAGTACTTGTGTTGCGTAAAAAAGATTTCTTGTCCATTTGTCTGCTTGCATCATATTACCAGAGTGTCCCAAAGTTACACGGGTACCAAAACCAATAAGTATGGTAAAAATAAAGCCAAGAGTAAGCATATGTATATCAAGTGCCAGAAATGAGGTACTGCTCAATAGTGTTACAAGATTGGTTAAGCCCCCCAAGATAAAGGCAATTGGTACCCAGTAAAGGGCAGTGTGCAGTACCCAAAGAAGTGGGTTGGGCTGAGGAAATTGGAATTTCCAGCGTAAGATCTCTTTTCCTATGAGAAGTCCAAGTAAAATATCTACAATAAATGAACTATTGCTATAGACACCTTCTAGTAGAATATGAAGTATTAAAAGTACAAAAGTTACTTTTAAAAGGTAGTCATTTCTCCCTTCCATGGAGTGTGAGAAAAAAGGTACCATCCGTTGTGCCACAGAGAAGGTTAGTAAAAAGAGATAAAGGTAGATCGAGATCTCTGTAGCAAGTCCAATGATCGGAGCATAGAAAAGTTGACCCACAATAAACAGTGCATGTGCTACAACACCTAAGCGCATCGCAGTATAGATCCAGAAGATATCATGGGTATCTTCCATCTTTGTGGTAGTATATATATTTTTTAGTATTAAAGTACCGAGAAGATGTCCTATAAAAAGAAGTATCATTCCAAATGCAGAAAATACAGGGCTTATGATGGAACCGAGTACATAGAGTGTCGCACCCATATAAAAGAAACTGAAGATACGCATATAAGCTTTGTTCTCAACAACGGGAGTAGAGGCGAATCGTGGAAAAGTGGTTAGCAAAAAGGCTAGAAAGGCCGGTGTAAAAAGAAGATAAATTAAGCCATATGCATGAAAAACGAATGCCGGTATGGCAATATGTAAAACACCTTTATAGGCAAGCATAAAGACTAGCATCAATATAATGGCATTAATGAAGGCAAGAACAAAAAATGGTTGATGTGGTTGTGAAAAGAAATAATGATCGTCTCTGTTTTTACTAAATGGCATAAAAGTGACCCTTGTTTTTTATAATCATATCTAAAACTTATTGAAATTAGAAATTTTCATAACTACACAAAGAGTATGCTATACTTTTGAGATGAGTATCATAAAATCTATTTATAAAATTATATTTTTATTTTTATTCTCATTGTTGGCACTTCATGCTGAAGTTGTTGTGGAGATCAGTTCAGAGAATGTAAACCTGAGTGACTTTAAGATCAACTATTTTATAGATAAGTCTGAACAGATGTCGCTTGATGAGATACAAAAACAGATTTTTACTGTAGGTACAAATAGGTTGAGTTTGGGGAGTATCTGACTGTTTCCATAGGTTTACATTTTGCTGCAACACATGTTATTGAAGATGCGAAAAAGGTCTTTAGTTATGCAGATAATGCACTCTATCAGGCTAAAAAACAGGGAAGAAATTCTGTAGTGGAGTATGGAGATATTATAAGTACTTTTTAAACACTTCCCTTCCAGAAGAGGGGAAAGTGTGTATGAGGCCTTGACTCTATTTAAAGTCAGGTTTTGGTGTTTTGTCTGTGCTTTTTGGAAGTTGTGGATACGTGACTTCTGGTTTTCGGCCTTCAAGTGCACCAAGGAAAGTTACGATCTTTGTTGCTTCATCATCTGAAATTTTAAGTCCAAGCTGGATTCTTCCCATCTCCTTGACCGCATCAGCCAGGTTCCAAATAGCACCATTATGGAAGTAAGGAGCTGTTTCAGTGATATTTCTAAGTGTTGGTGCTTTGACCATTTTATTTTTGTCTCCGACAAAATCACCTACATCTGCATATTTGTATTTTGCAGTAATACCAAACGGCTGCATAGAACCACCAAGTGCAATACCTGTGTGGCATGTTGTACACCCTTTATCAATGAAAAGGTTCATCCCCTCTTTTTCTGCATCAGTCAATGCATCTTTTTTACCATTTAGGAAGTCATCAAATCTTGACGGTGTAACCAAAGTTCTTTCAAAAATACCTATAGTTGATGTAATGGTTTTAAAATCAACTTTAACATCTTTACCATATGCTTTTTTAAATTCTTCTACATAGGCAGGCATAGAGTTAATTCTCTCTTCTACAAGTGAAGGAGGTGCTGCCATTTCTGGTGCTGCCTGCATTGGACCCTGTGCTTGATCTTCCAAGTGTGGGCTTCTCCCATCCCAGAACTGTGCTGCGAAGAAAACAGCATTGTAAACAGTTGGAGAGTTTAAGTGGTGTGGGTTTGCTGTCCACATATGTCCAACTGCAGCTGGTACGCCATCTACACCGCCCATACCAAGGTTGTGACATGTATTACAAGAGATGATTCCACTTTTGGAGAGTCTTGGTTCAAAATAGAGTTTTTTACCAAGTTCTACTCTTTCAGGTGTAATAGTTTTGTTTGGATCAATAAGCTTTGATAGTGCTGCGTTATCTGTTGGAATGGCCTTTAGACCTGCTTTGGTTGCTTTGTCTGCAAGATCTGCAGAGGCAAGAAGTAGTGATGATGCCAAAATTGACAATCCGACGAATTTAAAAATTTTCATTGTTTCTCCTGTGATATTTGATGAGTAATTATAGTATAAAAAATATTAAAGGATAATTAATATCCTTTAGATATTATCTACTCTTGATATATTATGATTAAGGAATAAAATAAATAGTATGAGTGTTATGATAGAAGATACTGTTTCATATCAAGAGAGATGAAACAGATAAATATATTATACAGGGTAAAAGAGAAGGTTTAGTCTCTTCTCCCTCCGCCACCGTTACGGCTGCTTCTTCCACCACCGCTACGTCCGTTTCTTCCATTACGGTCACCACTGCCACCGCCAGATCTTCTTCTACTGTTGCCACGGAATCCACCACGTCCACGGTTACGACCGCCACCGCCACCGTTTCCTCTGTTTTGCATAGCACGCTCTATAAGAAGTTCAACCTCTTCAAGACCCAAACCAATGTTGTCTTTACCTTTGACCGAGATCTCTGACTGTACCATGGAAGCAAGTAAGTGTGCAATGCTCACAATATCTAGGTCATGCTGAAGTGTTTTTACCAAGTCAATAGCTTTGTCTGTTACTTTTGTCTCAGCGATCTTTGCTATAAGTTCATCATTACGGTTGTTTTGTACTTCCATACGTGTAGGAATAACCTGGGTAATAAGTTTGGCTCCTACATCTTTTTCAATACGTTTAATAGTTCTAAGTTCATTGGGACTCACTAGCGTAATTGCTTCTCCTGTTTTACCACCACGACCTGTACGACCGATACGGTGTACATAAGACTCAGAGTCAAAAGGAATGTGATAGTTGAAAACGTGTGTAACATCATTTACGTCAAGACCACGTGCAGCAACATCTGTTGCAATGAAAATATCAATACCACCAGATTTGAAGGCTCTGATAGTTACTTCTCTTTGCTTCTGCTCCATATCTCCATGAAGACCTGATACTTTAAATCCTTGTGCAGTCATGTGTGCAACAAGTCTGTCTACCTCTTTTTTCATACGACAGAAGATAATACATTTGTCTGGATTTTTAAAGTCAATGAGTCTTACCAATGCATCATCACGTTCTCTCTCCTGAACTACGTAATATAGTTGTGTAATTTTTGTATTGGTCTTCTCTGCTTTTGTAATAGAAACTGTTTTAGGGTCATTTAAAATCTGTTCTGCAAGTTTACGTATACCATTTGGCATGGTTGCTGAGAACATCAATGTCTGACGTTCTTTTGGAAGGAATGTAAAGATGTTTTTTATCTCATCCAGGAATCCCATGTCAAGCATTTCATCTGCTTCATCAAGTACAACAAAATTTGGTTTGATCTTGATTTTTCCAGACATAAGAAGGTCTTGCAGTCTACCTGGTGTTGCTACAACGATAGAAGCCTGCTTAATACGTTCGATCTGTTTACCATATGGTGTTCCACCATAAACAGTAGCAGTTCTCAGCCCGGAGTTCTTACCAAAACGGTAAAGCTCATCAGAAACTTGCATTGCAAGTTCACGTGTAGGTACGATGACAAGTCCTTCAACAGAACCGTCACCTTTCATCATAGACATAATAGGCAGACCGAATGCTGCTGTTTTACCTGTACCTGTTTGTGCCTGGGCGATCATGTCATGACCTTGAAGTACCAAAGGAATAGCATCTTTCTGTACTGGGCTTGGTTCTGTAAATCCGGCTTCCGTAACGGCTGCCATAATGGTGTCTTTTAAGTTAAAGTCTGTAAATTTCATAGTTATCTTTATAGTAATGTATTGTGGGGTGATAAAATCTTGGCGATAGAACGGTTCTAAAGTTACAAGTGGTTTTTATTAAACCCTGTTGATGCAACTGATACCAAACTGTCGCACATATATGTATGTGGAGAAATAGGGAATAGTCAAAGCTATTCGAATAAGGAGTTTGATACTCTCTTGCAAAAAGTTCGGAATTATAGCAGGATTTTAAACAAAAAGATAGGGCTACTAGCTTTTTTAGCTTTTTTTAAAGAAATAGGAGCTCTTTTTTATAGTCAATTCCAATAAATAAAATATGATTCAATAAAGAGCAATATATATATGCTATCAGAAAAAATTATGATAGAATATATTTAGATGTAGGTGGTATATAATGTTTAATATGAAATATTTTATAGCTTTTGCGGTATTCTTGTTTATGGCATTGGGCTATAAAACATATGAACAATACAACCGAATTAACACTACCCATAAACTTATTATCTTAAATGAAAGTCAATCTCTGGCGACTTTTATCTCTGCATTTCGTAAAACATATCAATCTGCTTTTATAGAGAACCATATAGAGATGAATGCCAAAATGATCAATCTTTTACCTGTAAAAACCATTACAGACATAAGTCAGCGTTTCGCTTCCAGTATGAAAGAAGATATTGTCATACGTACTGTATCAGATCGTCCACGTAATCAAAAAAATATGGCAAATCCATTTGAAATGAAGATGATCAACTACTTCAAAGAGCATCCAGAAAAGAAACATGATTTTGTACAAAAAGAGGGTGTCTATTATTATACTAAACCAATGCGTATTCAACAGTCTTGTCTGAAGTGTCATGGAAAAAGAGAAGAGAGCATTCCCAGTATACGTGACAGGTATACGACAGCCTATGACTATAAATTAGGAGAAATACGTGGGTTGTTGAATATTAAAATAAAAGACAAAGGCTTTTTTGAAGTACTCTATGCAGACTTCATCAATACTTTGACCATTACGATATTACTTTATATTCTTTTCTTGTTTATGATCTATATGTTGATTCGAAATATGCGTACAAAAGAGCAGATATATATGGAATCACTTGAGTCTGAAATCACAGAAAAAACATATGAGATCCAAAAACAGAAAGATACTTTTGAAACACTGTTTGAAAAATCTTCAGATGGTATATTGATTATTCATGATGGAAAGTTTATTCAGTGTAATGAAAAAGCTTTGGAAATTTTGTTATGTAATTCTAAAGAAGAGATTTTATATAAAGATGTAGATATATTTTCTCCTGAATTTCAACCTGATGGAAGGCCGTCACGAGAAAAGGCATTGGAGCTTATAGAGGAGGCTATGCATTCTGATGGTTTTCAGTTTGAGTGGTTCAGTGAAAAAATGAATGGAGAGTCTTTTTGGTCTGAAGTATCCATTACACCTATTGTTTTGAATAATCAGAGGGTACTTTATATGATCGTAAGAGATATCTCTGATAAAAAGGTAGCACAGAAAAAACTCATGGAGCAAAAAGATGTCTTATACCATCAGGCACACCATGATGCCTTGACCGGTCTGCCTAACAGAGTACTTTTTAATGATCGACTAGCCTATGGTATTAACAAAGCTTCCGCTAAAAATAGACAGTTGGCACTTTTTTTCATTGATCTTGACCAATTTAAACAGATCAATGACTCTTTAGGACATGATATCGGTGACAGAGTTTTAAAGGTCGTTGCAGAGAGGCTCAAGGCAAAGATACGAAAAAATGATACTTTGGCACGTTTAGGTGGAGATGAGTTTATCATTATTATTGAGAACTATAAAGATGTGACTATGCTTTCCCAATTGGCTCAGAGTATCTTGGATGTGCTCATCCAACCGATACATATAGCAGGGCAAACACTTTATACTTCTTGCAGTATAGGTATCAGTCTCTATCCAGACGATGACACCTCTTCGGAACATCTCTTAAAGTATGCAGATGCAGCTATGTATAAAGCAAAAGAAGAGGGTAGAAATAATTATAAGTTTTATCGTACAGAGATGACAAAAGATGCTTATGAGTCTATAATGATGCGGGCGGGGTTACGTCAGGCATTGCTTCATAATGAATTTATGGTCTATTATCAGCCTCAAATTGATGCGCTTACTGGAGAATTGAAAGGTATGGAAGCACTGTTACGCTGGAATCATCCAACTCTGGGGCTATTGCTTCCTTCCAAATTCCTTAGACTAGCAGAAGAGAGTGGTATCATTGTTGAGATTGACCGGTGGGTTATGAAAACAGCAATGCTTCAATTTAACAGATGGTATAAAAAGGGGCTTGCCCCGGGAATACTTGCTCTGAATCTTAGCCTTACACACTTAAGACGTGAGGACTATATAGAGTTTTTAAGTGCTACTATTGATGAGATCTATTTTAGGTCTGAATGGTTGGAACTTGAGATCATAGAAAGTGAAGTTATGAAAAAATTTGATGAAGTCATCAGTAAGCTCAAGTTGATCAAAAATATGGGTATAGGTATTGCAATTGATGATTTTGGTACAGGGCATTCCTCCTTGTCTTATCTCAATAAACTACCTGTACATAAATTGAAAATAGATAAGTCTTTTATTGATGATGTTCCTGGTAATGAAGAAGATATGGCTATCATTAAAGCAATTATTGCACTTGCCAATAATTTAAATTTGACTATTTTGGCTGAAGGTGTGGAGACGGAGATACAGAAAGATTTTTTGGTTGAAAATGGTTGTAACTGTATTCAAGGCTATTATTTTGCGGCAGCAATGTCGGCAGAAGAGATACAAAAGAAGTATTTCTCAAAAAAATTGACAATAAACTAGGGTTTATTTTGATAATATATGCCCAATAAAATATTGAGAACAAATGGAGATAATATGAAACAATCTATTTTACTATTAAGTCTACTGACATTTACTATGAACCTAGGAGCAGAGGCCTTTAAGTCACAGGAGATACCTACTTCGGAATTGATAAAACAGAATCGCCAGATTGTGAAATTGGCAAGTGAAGAGATCAGCAAAACATTGCCTCAAAAAGTAGATGCATATACTACACTTTTAAAAGTAGTAGGTGAAGATACGACACTGACCTATATCTTTGAAATAAACACGGGTGCCAAAAGTGATGAGACAGTTAAAAATGAAGATAGAACAAGAATGAAAAAGGCTGTAACTAAAGGGATCTGTCAATCATCCAAGCGTTTTTTGGATGCAGAGATACATATTTCGTATCTGTATAAAAGTGCAGTAAGTAAAACAAAACTCTTTCAGTTTGATGTGAGTAAAGTTGACTGCACTTCCAGCAATAGAAACTAATTAGGATGAAAGTATATAATACTTATTATACAAACCCCGAAGAGTTAGAAAAATTTTTTGATAGAGAAAATATTGAAGATTCCTCCTCTCTTTTAATACAAGTCTTTACAACCTATCAGCATAGAAAAAATATTTTACATTTGCTAAATATGTTAGATAGATATTTCCCGCAAGCCTCTCTTATAGGAAGTACAACTGATGGCGAGATTATGAATGAGAAAGTCTCTTCAGGTAAAGTTGTCTTGAGTTTTGTAGAGTTTGAAAATACCCATATTAAAGTTGCGGCTGTTGAGCATGAAGAGACAGGTTATAATAGCGGTAAATATTTGGCAGAGAAGCTCATAGAGAAAGATACAAAGCTTATCATTACTTTTGTAGATGGATTACATACAGACGGTGAAGCATTTCTCAATGGGATTAATGCAGTCAATAAACATATTCCGGTAGTAGGTGGTCATGCTGGTGATAATTTTCAATTTAAAGATACCTATGTATTTATAAAAAATCGTATTATAGAAAAAGGTGCTGTTGCTGTTTCCCTTAGCAGTAATATATTAAACGTCTATAGTGATTATAGCTATAACTGGTATCCCATTGGTAATGAACTGACTATTACCCATGCAGAAGGCAATCGGGTATATACTATAGATAATCAGAGAGCAGTTGATATCTATTCGTATTATTTAGGAGAAGATATTGGAAAAGGTTTACCGGGTATTGGTATTGAGTTTCCTCTGATAGCCAATAGAAATGGCATGAAAGTGACACGAACAGTAATGACTAAAGAAGAAGATGGCTCTTTGGTTTTTGCAGGTGCTCTTCAGACAGGAGAAAAAGTACGTATAGGGTTTGGACGTAGTGTTGATATTATTGATGCTTCCTATCATATTGCAAATAAAACAGCAATGAAGCCATCAGAAGTTATTTTTATCTTTTCGTGTACTGCGCGAAAACATTTAATGGGAAAAGAGATTGCTAAAGAGATAAAACCTTTTGGAAAAATTGCGCCGGTTGCAGGATTTTTTACGTATGGCGAATTTTTTACATCAAAAACACATCATCTTCTTAACCAAACAATGACTTTTGTCTCACTAAGTGAGACTACTGCTGTTAAAAAAGGGATTACAACAAAAATACCAGATAAACTGGATGTTACCGGAGCTTCAATTGATGCATTGACCCATTTGGTTAATATCGCCAGTAATGAGGTGTTGGAACGAACAGAAAAACTTAAAAAAAGTAACCAACTTAATCAAAAATTAAAGGAACGTATGGAGCTTGCTCTTTTAGGGAGTAAAACTTCTGTTTTAGACTGGGATTTTACTAATAATTCACTCTATATCTCTCCAAGTTGGAAAGAGATGCTTGGATATGCAGATGAAGAGATGGACAACAGTACAGAAACATGGAAGCGAAGGGTACATAAAGAGGATATGTATAAAGTACTTCGCCAACTTCGACGCTCAGATCTTAAAAAATATATATATTTTGAAAATACACATCGCTTGCAACATAAACAGGGGCACTGGGTCTGGGTATTGGGAAGAGCAAAAATTCTCTATGATCAAAAGGGTAATAAAATACGTATGATCGGTACACATACTGATATTACCCAGGAAAAAGAGCTGCAACTTAAGTACTTTTATCAGTCACAGATGATAGAACAGATCAATGACTCGGTTACAACCACTGACTTGAAAGGTACAATTCTCTCTTGGAATAAAGGATCTGAAAAAACATTCGGTTACTCTGCCGAAGAGATGATTGGAACAAATATTTCTATATTGTATCAGGAAAAAGATCAAAAGATGTTACCAAATCATATTGAAAACTTAGTACGTACTGGTATTTACAATGCAGACTTTGAACTTCTTACAAAGAGTAAAAAGATTGTACCTATCTCGTTTTCTCTCTCTTTGCTCAGGGATGAAAAGGGTGAGCCTATAGGAGTCGTTGGTATTAACAAAGACAATACAAGACGAAAAGAAGTAGAAGATGCACTTCTTGAACAAAAAGAGATGTTGCACTATCAGGCACACCATGATGCTTTGACCGGTTTACCAAATCGTATTATGTTTAGAGAAAGGTTAGGTAAATGTATACAAAAATCTCAAAAATACAATATTGGTTTTGCTCTCTTTTTTATCGATCTGGATAAATTTAAAGATATCAATGACTCTTTGGGGCATGAGATAGGCGATAACGTACTGAAGGTTATCAGCCATAGACTTCAGTCTATCATTAGAAAAGAGGATGATACTCTGGCCCGTTTAAGTGGTGATGAATTTACTATCATAATGGGTAATTTGACAGATAAAAATAATGTGTCACTCTTAGCCAGTAAAATATTGGAAGTATTGGAAGAACCTATCTATATTGATGATAATATTTTGTATGTATCAGGGAGTATCGGTATTACACTTTACCCGGAACATGCACTTAGTGCAGAGGCACTGCTTAAATATGCAGATACTGCCATGTACAATGCCAAAGAGGATGGCCGTCAAACCTACAAGATATATAATGCAGCAATGACTGAGACTGCTTTGGCTCATATGAATATGAAAACTTTTTTAAAACAGGCAACAGTTAATCAAGAGTTTTTTATACACTATCAACCTCAGGTAGATACTTTGAACAATAGACTCATAGGGATAGAAGCACTTATTCGATGGAATCATCCTGTAGAAGGCTTACTTGAACCTTCATCTTTTATCCCTTTGGCTGAAGAGACAGGGCTTATTGTTGAAATGGACAGATGGATGATGCGTACGGCAATGGAGCAGATAAGTAAGTGGTATAAAGAGGGTTTAGATCCGGGAGTACTTGCTTTAAACCTTTCCATTAAGCAGTTAGAGGAACACAGGTTTATAGAAGAGCTTAAAGAAAATATTAGAATCTTTGATTTTAATCCTAAATGGCTTGAACTGGAGATTACAGAAGGACAGATGATTAAAAAACCTGAAGAGGTTATAGCCAAACTCAATGAGATCAATAGCTTGGGCATTGTTATTGCGATTGATGATTTTGGTACAGGTTACTCATCACTTTCTCTTTTAAAAAGGTTGCCCATCAATAGACTGAAGATCGACAAGTCATTTATACGTGATATTTTAACTGACCCGGATGATATTGCTATTGTAAAAGCTATTATTGCTATGAGTAAAAGTTTGAAACTTGAACTTATTTCTGAAGGGGTAGAGACTTCAGAGCAGAGAGATCTGTTGATAGCTAATGGCTGTACAAAAATGCAAGGTTACTTTTTCTCCTATCCTGTAGATGCTGCAGAGATAAAAGAAAAGTGGTTATAGTTATAGAGGTTTGTAATAACTCATTGTACTTCGACCAAACTTTTTTCGTTTGATAAGTTCAAGGTTTCCAACCTGTGAAGGCATGTCAAGATTGGTCATATGTTCTACGGTAACCATTTCACAGACTTCAGGTTCTATCTGTTCCATAAGTGCAATGGTTTTGTCATAAATGTCATCCATTCCATCACGTGTGGAGAAGGGTGGATCAAAGTAAAAGTATGTTTTAAGCCCGGTTTTTTTAACGATATTATAGACATTTTCAAAATTAACAAAACTGTCTCCATAAAAAGTACTGCATCTGCTTGGATCTGTTACTTTGATGTTTGATTCCAAACACTTGAATGCTATTTTGTTGTATTCCATAAAATAGCATGATGTAGCACCCCTGCTGAGAGCTTCTAATCCTATAGACCCACTTCCGGCAAAGACTTCAACAAAATTTTTGTCTATGATATCAAACTGTATGGTATTGAAAAATGATTCTTTCAAAATACCTTTGGAAGATCTTGTAGTAAAGATATCTGGTATCTCTATTTTTTTACCTTTAAAATCTCCGGCGATGATGCTTGTGGTAAATATTTTAATTTTTTCTTTTTTCATGGTTTCTTTTTCATTTTTTTATATAGTTGGCATTGTACCTTAAAATACGTCTTTTAGAAATGAATAATGGTTTTAAGAGTGTTGATAAGTTTAGAGCCTTCACGTATATCTCTTCTCTCTTTACCTGGTTCTGTGGTAGTAATAATAGTACGACCCGTCACAAGTTTTGCACCATTGTTTTTTCGGATACCCCAGTAGGTATGCATGATGACAGGCTCACCTTTGTATTGACCAAGATAGAGCACAATATGACCGGGTACATGTAATAAGGAACGAAATGGTTCGGCTTTTTGAATGATCTTTTTCTTTTTAGCACTTTTAGGTATACCTTTAATACGGGTTGTACGTGTACCATCCATTGCCTGTTTACTGGAATTCCTACGAAGGAAGATACCAAATGGACCCAAAAAGTCTCTCGTTGTTGCCGAACAGTCCCGACACTCATAAGCACCACCCCATCCATAAGGTTCTCCATAAAATTCTTTGGCAAGTAAGGCAACATTCTTTGCTGTAAAAGGGAGGGGTTTTCTGGCTATAGTAGAGGATTTTTCTATCTGTACTTTATGAATTTTACCATGACCTAGAGAATCTTTTTTTGCCGTTAAATAGTTCTTTCCATTTTTGGAAATAGGGAAAAGTGCACCAAGTTTGACTATGGAGAGAGGAATATTTTTCTCATTATACAACCGTAAGTTGTCTTTGATGGTCATTGCATACTGACCTGAGATAAATTCTTTTCTAAAGTCTTTGT
>JALWLD010000013.1 GCA_027081115.1 Sulfurovum sp. | reverse complement strand
GAGAGAATGATACCTTGAGGATTTTTTGCTTGTATATCTTCTACTTTTGTATGGTAAGGAAGAATCTCACAATAAATTTTATCTTCACGCAGACGGCGGGCTATAAGTTGTGTGTACTGAGAACCAAAATCGAGAACGATGATGCTAACATTTGTCATATATGAACCTTTAAAAAATGTAGGAAAAGTTAATTACGAAAGGATACAATAAATAAGATTAATCTTTGATTTGTTCTAGAAGATAAAAGTCCGGAATAAAATTCCAGACTTAGAAGTGCTTTTTAATAGAGTCCCATAATTTCGAACTGTACATACCAGATTGAGATAGAGAGCAGATAACCAACTAAAATAGTCCATGCATGTTTCATGTGAGAACCAAAAGTGTAGATACCACGGAGTTTACCCATAACACCTACACCGGCAGCTGAACCAAAAGAGATCAGACTTCCACCAATACCTGCAGTCATTGTAACAAGCATCCACTGCGCAATATCCATATTTGGAGATGCTTTTAAAATTGCTGACATAACAGGTACATTATCTACCACTGCAGAGAGGAAACCAACACCGACATTCGCTGCGGTTGAACCAACCATACCGTAGACTTCGTGTACATATTCCAAAAAGCCTAAAAAGTGCAATGCACCGACAGCAGAAAGAATACCAAAGAAGAAAAGAAGCGTATCATTTTCAACTTTTTCCATGTTTACATAGATATTGAAACTATTTTTCCCTGTTCGTTTGAGTTGGAAAGCATAGAGTTTAAGTATAGCCATACCAAACATCATACCCCACATAGCAGGGAAATGGAAAAATGTATGCCCAAGAACCGCGATAACAATAGTAAGCACACCTAAATATGCAACTGTCATACCACCATCAAGTACTTTAGGTTTTTTCTCAGTTGCAGCATCAAAAGCAGGCTCTCCTTTTGGAACTGACATACTGAGTAAAAACGCTGTAACTATCCAACCTAAAAATGAAGCAGGGAAAAGATAAAGAAAGTCAACAAATGCACCTTTCTCAGCAGTCCATGCCATAAGTGTTGTGATATCACCAAATGGTGACCATGCACCACCGGCATTTGCAGCAACGACGATGTTGATTGCACCTGGAACCAAAAAGGAGATATTTTTCTTATCAATGGTAAAAAGAACTGTCGATAAGATAAGTGCAGTTGTCAAGTTGTCAGCAACAGGAGAGATAAAAAATGCCAAAAATCCTGTCAGCCAAAAAAGTTTTTTATAGCTGTAGCCTTTTGAGACAAGTTTATATTTCATCAAGTCAAAAACACCACGCTCTAAAAGAGTCTCTATAAATGTCATCGCGACAAGTAAGAAGAAGAAAATCTCTGAGATTTCTAATATTAGACGTTCTAATTCATCATGCAAAGGGTCAGGATTGAGTCCATTGATTGCATAATAAATACCTACAAGCATAAACATAAACGTACCGGCAAAAAGTGCCGGTTTTGCTTTGTTAATCTCATATTTCTCTTCTGTTGCTATAAAATAGTATGCTATAACAAAGACAGCTAAACTTAACCACCCTACCCATGTTGTAGCAAGATTTATCGCTTCATGTTCCATTAATTCTCCTCTTGTATTGTGTGAACCCCTAT
>JALWLD010000012.1 GCA_027081115.1 Sulfurovum sp. | reverse complement strand
TAGACGTTGATTTGTTTACTTATATTTGGTTGTCAAAGATCATTCAATAACACTCTTTCTAGCAACTCGCTAGCTGTCCATGTGTTGTTGGACGCGTATTATAGCACCAGATACCTTTATTGTCAAGAGAATTTAGTGAATTTCTCAAAATTTGTTAAAATTTCTCTTGTACATACATTATATATGTCTTTTGTACGCATTTACATTTGTTTATTTTATCTTTTAATATCTATTTTAATGTTTAGTAACTACTGACGGTATTAACCTTAGATTAATCTCACTTTAATATACTTGCGTAAATTATAAATTAAAGGAATTTAAAATGGCTTTATATGATAGAGATTATTCAGCACATGAAGCTGGATATGTACAAGAGGGTGCAACGGTTGCCTTCATCAAACAAACATACCAACTCTTAGCAGCAAGTATGATTGCAGCAGCAGCAGGTGCCTATGTTACTATGCCGTTTGCAGAGACAATCATGCAATTTAAATGGATCATTTTTGGTGCTGAGTTACTTATTCTGTTTTTTGGACTTTCTATGTCCAGAGGAAAACCAGGGCTAAACCTTGCTATGCTTTTCTTATTTACTTTTTTAACAGGTGTTTCTCTGGTACCACTTTTAGCTTCACTCATTGGTATGGGACAAGGGGTAATGATTGGTAATGCATTCTTAATGACTTCTGTACTTTTTGGTGCATTAAGTCTCTTTGCGATTAACAGTAGATCAGACTTTTCAAGTTGGGGAAAACCTCTCTTTATTACATTGATTGTTGTAATTATTGCTTCTTTGGTCAACTACTTTTTACTACAAAGTCCAATCATGCACATTATCATTACAGCAGGAATTTTGATCTTGTTTTCATTCTTTACCATCTATGATACACAGAACATTGCAAACGGTGCCTATGACTCTCCTGTAGATGCTGCAGTATCACTTTATATTGACTTCCTCAATATGTTTACTGCTATGCTTCAGCTGCTTGGTATTTTCGGTGGGGATGATTAAGATTTAATTTATCTGGTGCGTTTTTAGACGCACCCTACATTTTTGCTTCTACAAACAACACTTCAAATTCTAAATAATCCAAAGGGTAACTTTCCATCAGACGTTTTGTCTCTTTAAATCCTAACTTCTTTTCTCCAGCACTTACACCAGACTTTTTAATATAACGAAACATTTCTCGCACAGAGTCAAATGATAACGTATAGCTGTGTAGTTCAAACTCCACATCCTTATAATACTTTTCTATGGTATTTTTAAGTATTTCAGTCTTGTAAATGGGGGAGCTTACTCCTGCAAGTGAATGGAGGGTCCTAAATGTACCCGAAGTAAAAATAGCAAAATAGGCCGTAGTCGATACCTTTGAGAGCAGTGAAAATATCTGATCTAAATCTGTACTCCATTGTAGTGCTGATGCAGAAAGTAAAAGATTATACTCTTCAAAAGGTAAGGTTTCTAGAAAGTTTCTATGGTTAAAATCACCACACACTTTTGTAATCTTTTCAGAAGAAGGATGAATTTCCAACATTGCCTTTGAAGAGTCAAATGCAGTGAAAGTATCATATACATATGCTTCCTCCTGGAGGTTTTTTACCACCGCACCAGAACCACATCCTAGATCTAAGATACTTTTAAAATGCTCTTTGTTAGGAAGTTTTGAAACCAGTGTTTTAGCCACTTGTGCCTGTATCTCATTATGCTGATTGTATTGGTGTGCAAAACGGGAAAACTCTTTAATCACATTTGACATTTTGCCCCCCCTTATTTACGGCATTTTGACGTCTTCAGTATAGCTTCATCACAACTTCAAACTTTTTTGGGTATAATCGCCGAAATTATACCCAAATTTGTTTGGGTATGCTAACTCTAAAGAGGATAATCATGACATCAACACTATTAATTGTACAAATTGTACTTGCTATTGCTATTACTATTGCTGTATTGCTTCAAAAAAGTTCAAGTATCGGACTCGGTGCGTACAGTGGAAGCAATGAATCTGTATTTGGTGCAAAAGGACCGACAGGGTTCTTAGCCAAAGCCACTTTTTCACTAGCATTTTTATTTATTGTCAATACTTTGGCACTTGGATATATGTATACAGCAGAAAACAGCAAATCTGTTGCAGATACTATTGTCCCTAAGAATAATGCCGCAGTACCTGCCGCACCGGCAACACCTGCACCAGCACCTACTGCACCAGCAGCACCAACAAGTAAATAAATTACACTTTCTTTTACAACACTTTTAAAGTGTTGTAAAGATCGAACACCCCACATAACCCTCTATCACCTTTTGCTTATCTGAAGTACATAAAAAGGTAAAAAAGGGTAAAATTCACACAATACATTTTAGGAGAACCACATGATAAATGAAGTTTTTGAGCACACGACAGAACATATGGACAAAAGCATTGAAGCCCTTAAAAGAGACTTTGCTTCACTGAGAACAGGGAAAGTAACGACAGGTATTGTTGATAACATCAGAGTAGACTACTATGGGACACCAACAGCACTCAATCAAGTAGGTTCAGTCATTGCTACGGATGCTACAACCATTGCCATTACACCTTGGGAAAAAAACCTTCTTGGAGATATTGAAAAAGCGATCCAGGAAGCTAACATTGGTGTAAACCCTAATAATGATGGAGACTTCATCAAACTTTTCTTTCCTCCAATGACTTCTGATCAGAGACAAGAGATCGTCAAACAAGCAAAAGCCATGGTAGAAACTGCGAAAGTTGCTATTAGAAATGTACGTAAAGATGGTAACGATAAGATCAAAAAACTTGAAAAAGCAAAAGAGATATCTGAAGATGAATCTAAAAAAGCACAAGAGCAGATACAGAAGATTACAGATGAGCATATTGCAAAAGTGGAAGAGACTTTCAAAACAAAAGAAGCGGATATCTTAAAGGTTTAAGATGAATGTAGAACAAGTTTATAGAGATGCCAATGCCCTCTTAGATGGTCACTTCTTGCTTGCAAGTGGTAACCACTCCAGACGTTACCTTCAATCTGCAAAAGTAATGGAATATCCCCAAAAAGCTGCAGAACTTACAGACGCCTTATCTACTATGATACGTGAGGCAGACATTGAAGTAGATACAGTATGTGCCCCTGCCTTAGGCGGTGTGCTTACAGGCTATGAGCTTGCACGCTCTTTAAATGTACGTTCCATTTTTGTGGAAAAGAAAGAGGGAGGGATGGAACTTCGCCGCGGTTTTGATATTGCAAAAGGTGAAAAGGTCATCATTTGTGAAGATATCATTACTACAGGGGGTTCTGCACTCAAGGCAGCCAAGGCTATTGAAGCTTTAGGTGGAGAAGTGGTAGCATTTGCCTCTTTGGCAAACAGAGGGTTTTGTAAACGTGTAGGTGGTCAGTCTGAAGCAAAACCTGAATGTGCTTTACCTCAGGACATACCACTCTTCTCTTTAGATGATTTTACCTTTGAAATGTATACACCAGAAGAGTGCCCTATGTGTAAAGAGGGTTCAATAGCCATAAAACCTGGTAGTAAAAGCTAAATAGAATAGACAGGGAACACAGCTCTCCCTAAAAACCACAAGTTCCTTCACCTAAATAAAGTTCTCCACAAAACTGACTCTGTACCGTTTTACTTCCTTCTTCTTTTAATCTTTTATACTCTGCTTTTACATCTTCAAGTTGATCTGCATCCATCTCTCTACGTGTAGCCATATATCCGATAATCTTGCCTAGTTCATTAAGCTTGGGCTGAATAAGCATCTCTGTCCAGTAAGAGATACCCTCTTTATTGATGTTGTGTACCACACCATGCCAGGTCTTTCCCTCTTCATTCATTTTACAAGCATTTTCAAAAATAACTGCTGGCATATCAGGATGCATATGCATGCAGTGCGGGGCACCGATAACCTCTTCTTTTGTGTAGCCGCTTGCTTCCACAAAACGTTTATTGGCATACGTTATATTACGTGAGGCATCTGTTTCTAGGATAAGTGGTTTACCTACATAGATATACTCTTCACCCTGTGCATTTTGACGTACTATATTCTCTCCGGTTTTACTATTGACATATGTGTCCATAATCGATGATCCTTCTAAATGATTGGAAATTATTATAAGATATAATTTGTTAAACTTCTCTTTTAATCTCCAATTATCCTATACGCCACACTAAAGCACAACTTTGTATATCTATATCTGTTCTTCTTGGTTTAATAGAAAAGGTCTCTATATCACAGTTATCTACATTGTATTTTTCATTGAGTAGATCAATTTTATCTTCAAGTTCATACTCAAGTTTTTCAATATCATCATTAATCTCTGCCACTCTTTGCTCTGCTCTACTCATATCATCACGTTCTTTGAGGATATCACTTCCTTTTTTGAAAGCACGTCCTATTTTCGTTGGGCTCGTACGTCCAAACAGTGCACCAATAACCGCAATACCTGCATCTATCATAGAAGAGGTTGAATCTGACGACTCCTTTTCTACACGTGCTTTGGCACGGGCAAGTCTATCAATCAACACTTTTTCTTTTTTAGCATAACGTTCTTGAAGTTTTTCTATTTCTATCTCTTTTTTATCACTTAAAATATCTTGCAACCTGACTTTAAAGTCTGCACTTGACTCTTCTGGTTTGGATTCCAACTTGGGAGACTTACATCTTAAAAGTTCTAAATTCTTCTCCTGATAAAGGAAATCTTTAGCTTCACGTATGGCATTCTTCAACGCTTTGTCTTCCAAGATCACTTTTGGAAGTGCTTGAAATTTTGCTTTACTTGGTGCTGAGTGAGGTAGTTTTTCAAAATCCAATCCCTCTTCCCCTGCTTCTTCCCAATGTATATTTCTTATATTGCTTTCAAGAGGAAGTGAAAGAATGAGAGGATTCTCTATGTCTATCCCCTTGCTTTGATTATAGAAGTGTACAGATGCTTTAAGCATGAGTGAGGCTACAAAAGTATTTGTCCCTGTCAGATCAGGTTCATAATACTGCGGGATAGAAGCATCTATCGTTTGGATAGCTGCGAATTTCTGACTTTTATTGACCAGGGTATCGACACTTTCTACCTCTACATTTTGTGCCTCTTTCTGCACCTTCATGAGTTCTGAGATCTCGTCGCGTTTAAGTGGTCCTTTAAGGTAAGAGAGTACCCATCGTGTATTGAAGAGTCTAATATCATCCAGATGAGCACTTTTTAAGAAGAACATTCTTTTTTGTAAATTGGCTAAAAGATTTTTGATCTCACTCTTGTTAAAGCTTGAACCGACCTTTCCGCCTAAACCATCAATAACTCTTTCAATATCTTGCGTGGTCTGGAGACGTCCAATAAACCAGGTACCAATGTTAGAGAGCCCTTTATAGTCCAAATCTACAGGGTTCTGCGTACTGAGAATGATACCTACACCAAAGGCACGGGCCTGCTTCAAAAGAAGCAACATAGGTTCCTTGCTTGGCGGGTTTTTTGTAGGAGGGAAAAAGCCAAAGATTTCATCCATATAAAGTAGTGTCTTAAGTGCAGAGGTACCACTTTGACGTCGCATCCAGGCAATATATTTGTTTAGCAGAAGTGTGACAAAAAACATACGCTCATCATCATTAAGATGCGCAATGGAGAAAATAGCAATTTTAGCTTTTCCATTCTCATCATAAAGGAGTTTTTGAATATCTAGATTGTCACCTTTAAGCCATAAAGAGAATGAGGGGCTTGCAAGCAGTGAGTTAAACTTGGTTGCCAGTTTAAACCGGTCATCCTTGTCATAAAAAGCATCCAGAGGCAGCACCCCTATCTTTTTAAAAGAGGGAGCGATAATCTGTCCTATGAGACTCTCTATGCTTATATTTTCATCTGACAGCCAAGCTTTTGTTATGATCTGTGCAAGAAGAATGTACTCTTTTGAGTCTAAAGGGTCAGCCACAATACCTACCAGGGAGAGGAGAGAAACTGTGGTGCTTTTGAGATATGAAGTAAAAGTGTCACTGTCCTCCATTACTTCGGCTGGGGGTTTTTCCAGGGAAGACATTATGTTAATGGCAACACCGGCAGAGGAGCCTGGTGTATAGATGGTTTTTTTCACATCTTGAAAGGTTTGTACACGAGAGGTATCTTGTTGCCAACTCTCTATACCCTCTTTCCACATCTTTGCAATTTTAACCGCATAGTCTTTAACATTTGTATCTTTTGCCTGTGCTTCATCTGCCACCCAGGGTTCAAAAGTTTTTGCAGAAAAACTTGGGTCTGTCAAGCAGAGATCTCCCATATCTCCCTTGGGATCTATGACAATAGAAGGGATGTTGTCAATGGCTGCCTCTTCAATAATACTGACACCCAGACCTGTCTTACCTGAGCCAGTCATACCGATAATCGCTGCATGAGTTGTAAAGTTTTTGTTTTTAAGCAGTGTCAATGCATCGTTGGCTTCCATACTTGTTTTGTCAACATCTTTACCAAGGTAAAAAAGTCCTAATTTCTCGTAAATTTCCTTCATTGAATCCCCTTCTATTTTTCTTGAACTATTGTAACAAATTTTTAAGAGAAAAAGAAGCTGATTATTTTACAGGAGATGGAGGAGATGGCCGTGTTGTATTGCCTTCACGAGACGGTTTTGTATTTCTCTTTTTTACTTTTTTTGGTTTTTTCTTCTTTATTTTTGGTTTTGTCACACCCTGTATCATAAAGGTGACAGGCTCTTTTTTCTTTTCTTGTAAAAGAACAAGTATTTTGTCTTCTTGATAATAAAGGTCAAAAAGTGCAACATTTTTCATAACTTTATCTACCTCCACCCTCTCTTCTGTACCGATTGGAAGGGTATAGCCATACCCTTCAACCCTTACCAAGGTATTATCTTCTTTGAGTACAAGCCAGCAGACTCTAGCTACAGAAAGTGCATAGAGTGAATTTTTGGTATTTTCAATGCAAACAGATGAAAAATTATTTTTTTCTATGGTTATATTGCCATCAGAACTTACCAGGTCCAAGTAGAGTGTATCTGTTCCCTGTGTAACTTTTTTTGCTTTTTCAAGATAAGAAAAGAGGTGGGTATTGGAGTCACGCAATAAAGCAACAGACTCATAAAGTGCCGGCAAAATAATACCCATAAGCGTAATGGCTATGAGTACTTCTATAATGGTAAATGCCGGACGCTTAAGCATCAGCCATCCATGAGCCCGACACGTATGGCTTCTTCGTATGAGGTCTCTCCTGAGATCAGCATCTCTCGGAGTTTGTCCGCTATAGTGATCATACCGTTTTTCTTCATTGCTTCTCTTACCTGATGGTCATTCAAACCATCTTTGACCATCTCTTTAACGGTATCGTTAATAATAAACAGTTCCCCAATAGCTTGTCTGCCTTTATATCCTGTAAAGTCACACTCTTTACATCCAACTGCTTTAAAATAGATCTTATCTTCAGGTAGATTTACTTCTTGTGTGATGACAGAAGCCAATGTTGTCTCTTCTCGACACTTCACACAGAGTTTTCTGGCAAGTCGTTGTGCCAGTACCCCCAACAGTGTGGAAGAGATGAGGAAATCTTCGATACCCATATCCATAAGACGGCTCAGTGAAGAGGTCGAGTCATTGGTGTGCAGAGTAGACAGAAGGAGGTGCCCGGTCAAAGCTGAACGCAGTGCGATCTCAGCAGTTTCAGAGTCACGTATCTCTCCTACCATAATGATATCAGGATCTTGTCTTAAAATGGAACGAAGTCCTGCAGCAAAAGTAAGTCCCACTTTTGTGTTTACCTGTATTTGAGAGATGTTGTCCGCATTATACTCTACCGGGTCCTCTACAGTAATAATATTTTTGTCCGGTGTAGCAATGTGCTGCAAGCAGGCATGAAGTGTGGTTGATTTACCTGAACCC
Source organism: Sulfurovum sp. (assembly GCA_027081115.1). Lineage (GTDB taxonomy): Bacteria > Campylobacterota > Campylobacteria > Campylobacterales > Sulfurovaceae > Sulfurovum. Next base: position 165,203 of record JALWLD010000012.1, on the reverse strand, counting down.
GTAGGTCCGGTTACCAGTATCATACCATGGGCATGGTTGAGCAGTTTATAAAGATTTTTAGTCACATTTTCTTGAAAACCAAGGGATTCAAGGGTAGGGATATGCTCTGACTGTGCCAGGATTCTCATAACCACACGTTCACCATGGTAGGTTGGTAAAACAGAGACCCTGACATCTAGCGTTTTACCTGAGATGGATATCTGTGTCCGTCCATCTTGCGGTACTCTTTTTTCCGAAATGTCCAGGCTGGAGATAACCTTGATACGGTTGATGACAAGCCCGATGATGCTACGATCGAGATCTAAATGCTTTTTAAGTGCTCCGTCTATACGAAGACGAACCTCCCCTTTACGCTCTCCACTCTCTATGTGAATATCTGAAGCACCTTTTTTGAGCGCTTGGAAAAAGAGTGAGTTTACCAGTTTAATAATAGGGGCAGACTCTTCATTGGAGAGCAGGTCTTGAGAATTTCTAATAAAATCAAGCAGGTCGGCTTCTGCTTCTATGAGTTCATCAGAGGTAGTGGACATCTCTTCAAAGTCAGACCCGGTCTGAATTTCAAGAAATTTGTTTTTGAGACGCTCAAAACTCTCTTCATCTATCATGGTAACAGGATAGTCTAAACCAAGTTTTGCAAGATGGTTCAATGCTTCACTCAATGTATTTTGTGCAACAATGGCTGTTTTTTCGCCCTCCAGCATTGAAAAAAGAAGAGAGTGCCGTATGGCAAGTTTATGGTTGACATCCTCTTCCCAGAGTGGTTCAAGATTGACATCTGAGAGTTGTGGGAACTGCATGACTAGAAATCCTCCACATCAAGCTTCAATAGGTCTAGATTACTTGTTTTACCTGCCTTGCGAGAGGAGGTAGAAGTAGTTGGTGTACTACCTGAATGACTGGTGTTATAGCTTTTACTCTCGAAAAGTTCACCTTTTCTTCTTGCTTCAAGTGCAGAACGTATATACTCATTGTAACGTCCCTGTACCTCTTCGAGTTCAGACAACATTTTTTTAAGCTTTTGCAAGTCATCTGAACGTCTGACAATATAAGGTGTCAGGTAGATAACCACATTGGTCTCTCTACTCAAATCTGATGTATTTGTAAAGAAGAGCTCTCCTAGGACCGGAATATCACCAAGGTAAGGTACTTTTTGCACCCCTTTACCTCCAGAGTTTTTAATGAGTCCACCTAAAATGATAGTCTCTCCATTGTTAACAATGGCATTGGTTTTTACTTTTCTTTTGGTAGTGGTTGGTCTGTCCACACTTGGAGACTCATTGTCAAGTACATCTTCAATCTGTGTTTCTATCTCAAGCGTGACTTTGTTGTTACTGGAGAGTCTTGGCTTGACTTTAAGTGTCAACCCAATGTCTTCTCTTGCATAGTTGTTGACCACATTGGAGACACCGGAGGTTGACTGCTGTGCCTGTGTAAGGATGGACCGTGTTTGTCCCACGTAGATCTCCGACTCTTTGTTATTGGTACACAAGATGGATGGTTCAGAAAGGATGTTTGCAGCACCGTTTTGCTCCAAAAGGTCCAATGCTGCTCCCAATGCAAATACTTTATCGGTTGAATCAAATGTAAAGGCAGGATCGGTGGTGACAATAGCATTACCGTTATTGTCATAGGTAGTTGTTTCGGTATTGGTGTTTAGGAACCCCAGAAGATCCTGAGACATCTGTAGTGAATTTCCACCCATATTGGCTGCCAGAGTATAGAGTCCTGAAGTGGTAATGGTTCCCCCCTCCATTCCATATTTGAATCCTACCTGCTGTGCCAGGTTCTTGTCTACCTCAACAATTTTAGCTTTTACATAGACCTGTACTTTGGGGATGTCTATCTGCATCACTGTTTTACGAATATTTCGTATCTGCTCTCCTGTAGCAAGGACAATGAGTGCATTTCTTTCAATGTCGGAGACCACCATTGCTTTAGTTGCCGGTTTACTACCTTTTTTAGGTACCTTCGTTGCCATGTTGTTCATTTGGGAGACAAGTTTTGAAAGTATCTTCTCCATCTCTTCTACATTGGAGTTCTTCAAACGGATGACATACATCTTTTGGGTCTGGTCATCCCCTTTAATGTCCAGCTGTTTGATATACTTGATCATTCTTCTGGTATTGTCCACTTTCCCGACCAAAATGATGGAGTTGGTCGCTTCATCTTTAAAGATATCTACTTTCTCACTCTCAATGGTCTGAGGAAAAAGTTTTTTTGCCATGTTGGTTGCATTGGGAAAGACATCTTTCACAGAAGAGTTCTTAAGATTGATGACTGTTGAACGTTTGATACCTCTTTTCTCTACTGCATTGATGATCTTGGAGATAGAACGCAAGGTTCGTGGTGTAGCTGTGATGGCAAGGACGTTGTTCTCTTTAAAAGAGATGATCTTGGCATCTTTATGAAGCAAAGGCTTGATCTTTGCACGGATCACTGCGGCATTTGAATTTTTAAGCGGGAACATGACCGTTTTCATGGTTTCTCCATCGACCGTGGAACTGACATCCAGGCCTTCTCCTGCAGCGGTAGAGCCTTTGACTACTTTATAAAAATCTCCCTGATCAATGATAGTGTAGCCCTTGCTTCCCAAAATAGAGTTTGCCAAGGCCATGAGTGAGGATTTTTTAATAGGCTCTTGTGAGACAAAATTGATTTTCCCGTTAAGGTCACCTTCGATCAAAATATTTTTATGTGTGATCTTTGCCACCATCTCAACAAAATCTTTCACAGAGAGGTCACGGAAGTTTACATCTACCGTCTCCTCTTCTGCATGCAGACCGATGGTTAACACAAATACAATGCTCAATATTATCTTAGTTAATTTCATACTCTAACTCCATTTCTTTTTTCTCTCTCATAATACCCAATGTGATGTTTTCTATGTTGTCAATATCTTTCATGATCATAAAGGCTTCCGCTTCCGAGTTTATCTCCTGCCCATTGAGAGACTTAATGATATCTCCACGCTTGACACCAAGTTTGGCAAAAGGACTGCCTCTTTTAACAAAGGTGATCTTAAACTGTGTTTTACCATTGACTTTACTCTCTCGTATACCTATATTCTTGTAAATCTCTTTTACATTTTTGGCATAATGGTCAACCAGGGATTTATCAATGATCTTATGGTCTCCCACATCTTCAATATCACCCTCTGGTTCTCCTAGCGAAGTGGTGGATGTTTTTGCTATTGATCGTTTTGAGTACTTTGAAGCAGGGGTTATACTGCTGTTTGATGCGCTAGTACTCTTTGATTTTTGCAAGTCTACACGGTAGGTCTTGCCTCCCTTGGTAAAAGTTGCATAAGTACTGCCTCCTCCAACCAAAGTAAATCCGTTTATAACATCACCACGTCCGAGTATTTTACTTTTTCGTTTATACGAAACTGTTACTACTGTAGTATCTGAAGCATTGTAAACTGCAATAAGACGAATATCTTTAATACTTCCGGCAATTTGCACAGGCTTTTTTGTCGCCGGTGCGGCAGCCTCATTGGGTGTAAGTTTAACTCTGTAGTAAAGAGACTTGCCGCCCACTCTCTTTTGCTGCTCCACACCTTCTGAAGGAAGCCATCCGATCTGCACAACCATCCAGACTGTCTTGGCAATAAGCAGAATGATCAGAAGCCCTAAGATACTTTTAAACATTTGAGACTTAAAAAGATGTTTCATAATACAATCCTTTTTCGCCTTTTTTAAGATGCCCTCGCAAGAGGTCCATCTCGTTGGTCGTGCTATTAAAATCTAAATGCAAGGTTCTGTTCTTCAGGTCGACAATACCCTCCATCTCTCCAAAACTTCCCGAAGCGACAATGTTCATATGCATCGGGTCATAAAAAACATGGCTAATGTTTCCTCTGTCTATCTTCTGCGGTAGAAATTTTTTAAGAGAGTCATCTACACGCAAGCCTTTGATGTTGATATTGCTTGTGAAGAGCAGTGTAAAGATATTGATCTTATCGATATGTACAGCTTTGATACCTCTATAGTAGACATCTGCATCAATCAGATTTAGAGAGAAGATACCTGTCTCAATGGCTTTTTCATTGATCTTAACACCTTGTGTCTCCAGCTCTTTCTCAAGTGCATAGTAGAGTTTCTCTTTTGGCATAAAAAGCAGAAGTGCAAACCAAAATACCAGTAATCCAATAAAAATATTTTTTACCACTTGCATTTGAACTCCACATCATAACTTGTATGATTCTCTTTTATTTCCAATATCTGTATCTGTATGGCAAGATTTAAAATGGTTGTAACCACCTTATTCAACTCTTTGGAACTCAACGCTTTAAACTGGGCAGTAAGAGTCTTGCCTTTTTTCTTCCAGGTCAATTTGGATGAGGGCACTGTCTGTTTCAACTTCTCCAGTTTTTTGGCAATGTTTTTATCGGCCCACTGTTTTTTATATGCAATGATCTCTTTAAACTCTCGCACAGCATGCTTGGTCACGGTTCTGTTTTCCAAACTATTTGAAACTTTAACCTGCTTATATAACACAGCCGAGAGAAGAAGCAGTACAGAGATGAGTACGATGAACTCATTTTGATAACGTTTCCAGATCATAGCTTCTCCTCTATCTGCACCGTATTGCCTGTGAGAGTTTTTACAGAGGCAAAACCTAGTTTCTTGGCAATTTCTCTTAAATGTTTTGCTACTTTTGCATCGCTACAGGAATAACGGATGATAAAACTTTTTTCATCCATTTTGAAATATCCTACTTTCACCCCTTTAAAGAGCATCCCTGCCAATGTTTTGATGACATCCCGTTTACGTCTCTCTACCGTGTCAATAGTTCTGTATTTTTGGGCAATACTCTTGCGTGTGTATTGACTTTGCAAAGAAGGGTACTCTTCAAGCAGAGTATTAATCTGTGCTTTGATCTCTTCAGAATTACTTCCATTTCGCCAACCTTCCGTAAAAAAGAGTAGCGCAAAGATAGAAAAAAGAGTCGCCAATGCAATTGCCTGTTTTTGTGTCAAGTAGGAGTGAAAAGCCGTATTGAGTGTTAAACCGTTCTTAGGTATAAAGCTCTCATTGAACTTTTGCAGCTTCATCTCATCTTTAAGTGCTATTCGAGGGAGGTTAACTACCACATCTCCCATAGTAAGGAGTGCATCTTTTTCACCTAATGCTACAGGATATTTAAATGCATCCAATGCCTGTTGGGCAAAAAAGAGTTTTCCTACCTGCTCGGCTTTAATACCTTTATTTTGTAAAAATACTGCAATCTCTTCAAGGTCATAGGCAATAAAAACCCACTGATCCGCTTCTTTATAAACCAGATAGTCGTACGCTGTCGTATCTTCGAGTAAACCATCAAACAAAGAAGGTGCAATCTTTTTTGCCTGGAAGGCATACTTCAGAGGCAAGGCCTCTTTTTTAAGGGTATAAAACTGGGGTGGCAACATAATATTGACCACTTCAGAAAGATTTTGTTGAGGCATATTTCTATAAACCAACAAAAGTGTTTTACTCTTTGCCAAGAAACTCAAAATGCTTTACCTCTCCTTCAATATCTTCAAACCTGAAACCGAAACGTTCTCCCTCATAATCATACTGTACTTCACAGCGTGACTGCGGCAAAAACTCTTTGGTATAGAGTTGCGGTTCATACACTCCACCCATATTTTGGACAAATGTCTTCAACTCAATACCACCTTTGACCCAGTCATCTTTAACCGATGCCAGATCAATGTCAAAGAGTACTGCCAAAAGTTCCGCAGAGATATAATCTCCATCGATCATATTCTCTTGAGGTTCTTTACTTACAGGATTGAATACAAAATATTTATCCCAAGGTACGGTGCCTACTTTTACATCGTCTGATTCATATTGATATCTGTCCAAAATATCTGTAAATTGTTTATACGTTATAATACCATTTTTTTGTGGCAACCTGCTTTGCGCTTTGACTACCCACTTGCCTTTACCGCCTATCTCTTCAAGAAGCATCTCTTCTAATTTTACGGGATCTTCAAGATCATAACTCTGAATAATCGTCTCAAACACTTTTTGTGCTGCATCATACCTGTTAGACATATTGGACTCATTGGCATAGGCAAGCCAGTTGACATTCACCCCATTGGCAAGTGGTTTACATGCCATAATTACGGAGAATCTTCCATCGGGAGAGACAAGAGGTATGGGAGAAAGATATAAAACCGTGTAGAGTGCTTTTTTATCTTTAAAGCCTTTAAATACCTTTTTTATATCTGCATAATAGAGATCTGCCTGGATCATGGCCTTGGAGGCACTTGAGTCTTTACGTGCTTCATCAAGGTAAGATACAAGCACCGCAGTGAGTGCAATAATCACTGCCAGTGCCGAGAGCGTTAAAATAAGAGCAAAGCCCTTTTTATGCGCTACTGTATGATGAAAAGATCGTTCTTGTTTATGCATATAAAGGGCTCTGTTAAAGTAAATTGGATAATATTATACCTAAGCAAACTAAAGGATCTAAATGAAATACAGAACTGGACTAAGCGCAGGTTTCTCCCTTATTGAATTACTTATCGTTATTATTATACTTGGGGGATTGGCTTCGGTTGTTGTACCTAATTTAATGGATAAATTAAGTGGAGCAAAGGAAGATACAGTTTGTCTTCTTATGAATACGCAAAAAGCCGCATTGGATACTTTTAAAATGGATAATGGTGTTTATCCGGATACAGAAGAAGGGTTTGAAGCACTTTTAAGTAACCCTGATGTAGACAAATACCCTAATTATAATAAAAGAGCTTATGCAAAAAAAATACCTAAAGATGCATGGAAAACACCGCTAGTTTATATTAAAAATGGAGAGGATTTTGAATTAATTTCCTATGGAGCAGACAGGAAAGAAGGTGGAGAAGGAGGAAATGCTGATATACTCTTTTCTGAGTGTAACAAGTAATACTTTTTATGCCTTTGGAACAATATATCAAACAACATAAAGGGTTCTCTCTTATTGAACTCCTTATTGTTATTATCATTATTTCATTGGTCTATTTTCTGGCATTTTCTGGTATTGAAAAAACCGAAGAAAAGCCCAAGGCACTTACCCCTGTCAATTTAAAATCATCTATTCAAAACTCAACACTTTTTCAAGGAGAAGGTACACTACTGTGTATTAACAACTGCCGCTCCTGCTACTTCAGAAAAGACATCAATGCACCGTTTGAAACCTATGAGAATAACATTGACTTACAGGGTGTAGAGGTCTATACTCTAGATGCCAATGATGCCATTTTGCGTATGGAATATGGCCGATATGATGATACCAAGATCTGTCTTGTCATGCAGTTCTACCGTAACGGATCTTCCACAAAAATGATCTTAAAACAAAAGGACAATATCTACCTGTTACCTTCCTATTTTGGAGAGGCACAACAGGTTGACTCTCTTGAAAAAGCAAAAGCACTTTGGATCGAAGATAGAAAAATGGTTGCCAACCGCGGAGATTACTATTGAAAACTTTTGCATCCAAACCGGCATTTACTCTGATAGAAGTACTGGTCTCCGTACTGATTATCTCGGGTTCCATCGTCTACGCACTACAGATACACTCTCAAAATCATGAACAGATCATCTACATCTCGGAACGGGCAAAGCTCTCTTTACAAGATTCACTTTTTGTGGCTGACGATACCTTGCGTTATCATAAAGATACAAAATCCGCCTATGATGTCATAGAGCGATACTTTAAAATTGACGAATTCAAAAGTAGAGAGATTTTAAAAAATATTGAAAGAACATATACCATTCCTGAAGCGATCTCTCTTAACTCAGAAGAAGATACCGGAGTACCTTCCGCAGAGGTCAATGAGATCAAGATCAAAGACAAGTTCTCCTCTTCATACTTTCACTTCAAGATCAATGCATTCTAAATACAGCAAAAAAAGTTATAATATCAGTCACTAGAAGAAGGACGAGAAGAGATGCTTTTTAAGTACAAAGGTTTTGACAGTACAGGAAAACGGGTCAGAGGAACAGTCAATGCAAGTTCCAGTGTTGAAGCCGGACAAAAACTTCGTACACAGCAGATCTATTATGAATCTTTGACCCCTACCAAAGAGTTTTCCCTTGAAGCATTTTCCAAACGTCAAATGCCAGGAGAACTGCTGGCAACCTTCTCCAAAGAGCTCTCCTCTTACCTCAATTCGGGCATGACTATCCTCACTGCTATTAAACTACTTGAAAACCAGCATGAGGGGGAGAAGAAGTATCTCTCTTTTCTGAACTCTCTTAAAACAATGATCGATGAAGGAAAGTCTCTCTACCATGCACTCAATGCACAAAAGGTCTATGCGCTGCCAGAATTTTTTGTCCAGAGTTTAAATATTGCAGGGCAAAGTGGGAAAATGGTAGAAGTACTGACCAATATGGGGAACTTCTTTTCTGCACAGAATAAAGTGAAAAAGCAGGTCAAAGGGGCAATGGTCTACCCAACTATTATCTTTACGGTTGCCATTGCCATGACCTCATTTCTCATTGCTTTTGTGGTACCAAAGATCACAGAAATATTTGAAGACACAGATCAGGCTCTGCCACCCATCACACAATTTGTTTTAAATGTCTCTGACTTTCTTACCAGCTACTACATACATATGATCGTGGGTACTCTTCTGTTTATTGTACTATTTAAACTGGCCTATGCAAAACTGGACGGTTTTCATCGTACCCTAGACGGGTGGCTTCTCAAAGTACCTGTACTTGGTGCACTCATACAAAACCATGAATTGGGAAGATTCTCTTATATCCTTTCACTCATGTTAAGTTCCGGAGTAGCCTATGCACAAGCAGTACAACTCTCTGCAGCCTCTTTTGGAAATACCAAACTCAAGACACTTTTTGATCAGGCATCTGTGAAAGTTTTGGAAGGGAACAAACTCTCCAATGCCCTGCAGATGGCTAAGGGGGTCAAGCTCAAACGTAACTTCATGCAATCACTGGCACTGGGAGAAGAGTCAAGTGAAGTTGCCAACATACTTGACAACATTTCACACCTCTATGCAGAAGAGAATGAAGACAAACTCAAACTCCTTTTAGGACTGCTTGAACCGTTTATGATGCTCTTTATCGGTGTGGTAGTGGGAGTCATCGTCTCTGCCATGCTGCTACCGATCTTTACTATGACACAAGGATTAAAATAGTATTATATTGGCTTCAAATAAATATAATAAGGAAAACAAATGATAAAAAAATTAACCATTGCCTCTCTCTTAGCCTCCAGCGTGCTCTATGCAGATACAGTCATAGGAGGTGAGGTTTCTCTAGGTATCTATAGTCATACCCCAAACGGCAGCGCTTCATATACACTCCCATATACCTCACTCAATCCATCAATCGATCTGGAAAATGATTTTGGATGGGGAACAACACAGGATTTTATACTCAAGGCATATTTTGAGCATCCACTGCCTTTTATCCCCAATGTAAAGATTGGCTACAGTACCTTCAATCAATCAGGTTCTAACACAGTGAGCTCTTTCTCCTGGGGTGGAATCGTTGGTTTAGATGGTACTATCGATACCTCACTTGATCTTCAAATGTATGATCTTACAGCCTATTATGAACTTTTAGATAATGTTGTTGAACTTGATGCAGGGCTGACCTTGAGATATTTAGGCGGAGATCTTACTGTGACACCTACAGCAGATTTCACGTTACCTGGAGGCATACCAGACCCTTCCATTTCTGCTCCGCAAACAACCGATATCGATATATGGCTCCCTCTGGTCTATGGAAAAGCAAGATTCAATATCCCTAATACAGATATCAGTCTACAATTAGAAGGTAATTTCATCACCTATCAAGATACTACCCTCTATGACTATGAGCTAAGTGCCCGATATACATTCACAATGGGGTTTGCTGTGGAAGCAGGGTATAAAGCTATGCACCTTGACAGTGAAGATCTCGCAGATGGCCTTGTGGTTGATGTAGATTCTACTGGCCCTTATGCTTCTGTTGTTTGGGACTTCTAATGGCTAAACAGCGATTCAGAGAGGTAAAACAGGGTAACATAAAACAGACTGAGAGTAAAAAACCTCTTTCAGAAAAAGAGACTCAGTCTTATACCCCATATGCCTCTGCCGGATTGAAAATAAAAGCATTTTTAACAGATGCATTTATGCTTGTTATGCCTATTATGTATCTAGTGTTTTATTTTATCATGGGAGGAAGAGAGGGCTTTGCTGAACATAAACTGTTAGGCTGGGTCTACATTTTGGTTCCTCTTGTCATTGTACAGACACTATTTATGTGGAAAACCGGTCAGACACCGGGTTATCGTGCCTACAATTTGAGTCTTATTGACTCTCAGACAGGCAAACGTCCTACACTATTTATTATCGTATTTAGAAATCTCTCTGCCATCTTGTCTCTTTTTACATTTTTTGGCTGGTTCATGATGTTTTTCAGAAAAGATCACAAAACACTGCATGACCTGCTTACAGCAACCGCTGTAGTCAGGATACCGGCAAAAGACCATGACAAAGAGTAACCCTTCCCTTTCACTCTTTTTGAGTGCCTACTACTTCTTCTACTTTTCTCTGGTAGGGGTATATATTATCTTTATGCCCAAAGTACTGCTTGAGCTTGGTTACTCAACAGTAGAAGTAGGTGTGGTATACGCAGCAGCACCATTTATGCGCTTTTTACTCCCTTTTGTCTTTCGCCACTTTTTGGCACTGACATTTAAAGTCTACCTTTTTGCACTACTCATGACCTTTATTGGCACCCTGCTTTTTTTAGCTACTGTTGATACTTTTTGGTTCTATTTTATAGCCAATCTTCTTTTTGGTGCATCCATGGGTATCTCTCTTCCCTATGTAGAGACCATTGCGCTGGCCTCTCTCTCCCAAAGCCATTATGGGAAAGTACGTCTTTGGGGTTCATTAGGATTCATGGCCATTGCGCTCTGGCTTGGAAAGATACTTGAAAACCCTTACGAGGCACTTTACTATTTGTCTGCCACTGCATTTCTTACTCTGATCTTTGGAGCCATACTGGTAAGACACGATACTCCGGACCATCCAAGTATACAAGACAACAGCTCCTTCTCATTGAATAGATATTGGGCATTTTGGCTCTCTGTATTTCTAATGCAGGTTGGTTTTGGTGGCTTTTACAACTTTTTTACTATCTATCAGACAGAACATGGTATCTCTTTGGAAGTTACATCCTGGATGTGGAGCTTTGGTGTTATTTGTGAAGTGGTCATGCTTTACTTTCAGGGACCACTGTTACAACGTAACCTGCTGAATATTTTAAAATTTGCTACGCTGGTAACCTCTGCACGCTGGATGATTCTCTACCTTTACCCTGACTCAGTTACGCTGACGTTTGCTTCACAGTCGCTGCATGCCATCTCTTTCGCACTCTACCATACTGCAGCCATTACCTATGTCTTTTCTCTCTATACACAAAAAAAACTCGCTCAGCAGTTCTTTTTAGGTATCGCTTTTGGTCTTGGGGGCTCCGTAGGCGCTATACTTTCAGGGCAAATTTACGGAGAGCATATTTTCCTTATTGAGTCCCTCATTACCTTCATGTCATTTATGGTGCTTTGGGTACACCAAAAACGAAAAAAGGACTTAGTCAATGCACTATAATAATATACCTGCTGTACTCTTTGCAGGAGGCCAAAGTTCACGTATGGGTCAGGACAAGGCCCTACTCCCTTTTGCTGGCTTCGATACACTGAGCGAATACCAGTACAACAGACTCTCAAAGATGTTTGAAAAAGTCTATCTCTCAAGTAAAGAGGAGAAATTTAACTTTCCTTCAAAGGTCATTTATGACAGATACCCTGAGAGTTCACCTATCGTTGGACTGGCCTCCGTGTTTGAAACCTTGGATGAAGAAGCAATATTTGTCTTGTCTGTGGATGCTCCTTTTGTCAATGGCGCAGTTATTGACAAATTGATGAAACACATAGCTGATGCAGATGTCATTATAGCAAGAACAGAGAGAGGGAAACAGCCACTTTGTGGTATCTACCACCGTGCCATACTCCCTTTTATACAGGAGGGCATAAAAAATAACCAGCATAAGCTAGGCAATATTTTACAAAAGGTTACTACGAGATATGTAGACTTTGAAGAGGAGGCATTCTTTGTCAACTTGAATCATCCTCATGAATATAAAGAAGCACTAAAAAGCCTCAAAGAGTCTGAGGCTTAAAGAGTATTATTTTATATTTATTTTGGTAGATCCATCAATCATCTGAACCATCAGTTTTTTAGAGAAGAAAAGGAATTTCTCAAAGAGATTACTGTGATATTTGTCTTTATGGTAAATCATTAAGAAGTCTCTTTTGCACTCAAAATTTTTCACATCCACTTTATGTAGTTTCTCTTCTTTAAGTTCATTCTCTACAGAAATTTTAGAGATACAGGTCAAACATTCACGATTCATCAAAATACTTTTGATCGACTCCGTGTGTCCCAATTCAAAAAAGATATTGAGGTTGTCTACTTTGTCTTTAATGTAATTTAAAAAGACTTCTCTTGTACCTGAACCCTCTTCTCTGAGTATCCAACGTTTCTCTGCCAATTCGTCTATATAACAAGGTTCTGCAAGTTTTTTATCGGCGGTGACAATCACCAGTTCATCTACACCGATCTTCTCTTTAATGATATCTGAACCAGTAACCAGTCCTTCAACAAAAGCCACATCTATGCTACCTTCCTGTACCATCGCTGTAATCTCTTTGGTATTACCCTCTTTGAGTGTGATCTTGACATCAGGATACGAAGACATATACGAACAGATGATCGAAGGCATCAAATAATCCACAATCGTGGTACTTGCACCCACACGGATCATACCTTTGTTTTCAGAGTTTTTAAACTCATACTCTATATCGGCCAGCTTCTTGAAAATAGGGTCAACCTCCTGATAAAAAGCTCGCCCTACCTCGTTAAGTACCAGCTTTTTATTGATCCTGTCAAAAACCGGTCTGCCTAAAATGTTTTCCAACTCTTTGATAGACATAGAGATGGCTGATTGACTCAAATTCATATCTTTTGCTACATTGGTCAGGTGTCCTGACTTGACAACATTTAAAAAAATCTGCATTTGCCTTAATGTTAATTTCATTTCTTCCTCTTTGGGTTATCTATTAAATTTATTATCTTACTTTATTGAATTAATTTTCTATTATATCAAGATTATGGTAGAATTTCTAAAAATTAATCAATAATTTTGAACAAAAGGGTAAAAATGCCATTTTCTAAACAAAATAGAGCAGGTACAATGAGCGGTATCATTTTTGTCGCTATCTTTGCAGCAGCAGCAACCTATATAGCAGGATTGGGACCGATCAAAGCCTTGGGGCTCTCTCCTCTGGTTATTGGTATTGTTATGGGTATCTTTTATGCCAACACTCTACACAATCAAACCCCTGATGCCTGGCAGTCAGGTATTACGTTTTCAGGAAAAAAGATCCTTCGTTTTGCCATTGTACTTTACGGATTTAGAATTACCTTTCAACAGATCGCTGAAGTCGGTATGGATGGGTTCCTCGTCTCACTCATCATGTTAACCTCTACACTGATCATTGGTTCATGGGTAGGAACAAAGATCTTTGGTATGGAGAAAGATACTTCCATCTTGACCGCATCAGGTGCAGCAGTGTGTGGTGCAGCAGCAGTACTTGCCACAGAACCTGTACTTAAAGCAGAAGAGTATAAAACAGCTATTGCCGTCTCAATGGTTGTTCTTTTTGGAACTATCTCTATGTTCCTCTACCCTGTACTTTACACGACAATGATTGAACATGCTACCGGCTTTTTACATATGACAGCCAGAGAGTTTGGTATTTATGTAGGTGGTACCATTCATGAAGTGGCACAAGTGGTTGCCGTACCTGCTTCAGTACCGGGTGCACCTACCGAGATGGCAGATGCTGCGGTTATTGTTAAAATGACAAGAGTCATTATGATCGCACCAATGCTTATTGTCCTTGGTCTCTACCTTGCATGGGATGCCAAAAAAGCCGGTGGAGAGAGAAACGAAAAGACCAAACTGGTCATCCCTTGGTTTGCAGTCTATTTCATTATGGTGGCAGGGTTTAACTCTTTCCACCTTATACCTCAAAATATTGTAGATGTTATTAACGAGATCGATACTTTCTTGCTTACAATGGCTATGACAGCACTTGGTATGGGAACGATCTTCTCCAAATTTAAAGGGCTTGGACTCGCACCTATCTATACTGCGTTAACCATGTTCGTATGGCTTGTAGTGGGTGGATTTATGGTTACAAAACTGGTTGTAGAAGTCTTTTAAGAGATACCGGCATTTTATATGCTGCTGTGGGGACACAGCAGCCCGCAGATCCTACTTTCTTCTTCTATAGCTCAAAGCTTCTAAAATATCACTCTTTTCAATCACTCTATGCCCATGTAAATCTGCAATCGTTCTGCCTATCTTTTTAACCGAAGCAATGGAACGATGTGAAAGGGCAAACTTGGCAATAGCCCCTTCGAGTATCTTTTTGGAATCCTCTGCCAATACACAATAACTCTCTATCTCCTCTTCATTCAATTTACCATTGAGTCGTTTCTGTCCTCTTTGTTTTTGCATCTTAAAGGCACAGAGTACTGCTTCATGCATCTCTTTGGAAGAAATATCTCCTTTGTCACTACTCTGTATCTCCTGCATTACCACAAACAGATCGATACGATCGAGGAAAGGGTCAGAAAGTTTGTTCTCATAGCGTTTGATCTCTACTTCTGAACATCGACAGACTTTTACTTTTGAGAGCAGGTTCCCACAGGGACAAGGGTTTTGTGCGGCTACAAACATAATGTCTGCTTCATATTCTATTTTGGCGTTGACACGAGCAATATGTACTTTTTTGTCTTGCAGGGGCTCCCGCAGGGCTTCCAAAACATTTTTTGAGAAGTGTGGCAGTTCATCAAAAAAAAGTATGCCTTTATTGGCCAGTGCCACTTCTCCAATTTTGGCGGTGCTTGAACCTCCACCAAAGATAGAAGCTGACGTTGCGGTATGGTGTGGGCCTCTCATGGGACGCAAGGCTTTAAAATCAGGAGTTAGGCCATCTAGAAACTGATGTTTGGCAATAGAGAGTATCTCCTCTTCATAGAGGGGTGGCAAGATATCTTTAATACGTTTGGCGATCATGCTCTTACCACAGCCTGGGTTACCCTCCATTAAAAAGTTATGCATCCCTGCTGCTGCAATGAGTGATGCACGTTTTGCAACACTCTGCCCTTTGACATCTAAAAAATCACTCTCGTACCTTTGTTCAAAATAGTAAGGTGTTTCATAGATCATCATACATTTTGAGTCGTAAGAGAAAGCTTGTACATTGGCTTTGAAATTTTTGTTTTTAACTATCTCCAATGCTTCACTGAGTGTCTCTACTGCAATAAAATCCACACCGGAAATGTGAGAAAGGTAGACGATAGACTCCTTAGGTACAATGGCTCTTTTGATCAAGCCTTGCTCTTTAAGAGAGAGGACCAAAGGAAAAAGCATAGAAGATGTTTTAACCTTTCCATCCAAACCAAGCTCTCCAAAGACAAAAAGTCCCTCTTCGTCTATGTTGTTTTTATGTAAAGCAATGAGTAGGGCTATGGCCAAGTCAAGATGTGTACCACTTTTTTTAATATCACTGGGAGAAAGGTTGACAGTTATCTTAAGAGGCGGAAAAACAAAATCATTTGTCAACAGCGCTGACTTTGTGCGCTCCTTAGACTCCTGTATATCCGAACTGGCCAAACCAACCACTGCAAAACCGGGTAGACCTTTTGTAAAGGTGGCTTCCACCTCAATGACTTTGGCATTGACACCTTCAAGTGTTGCAGATGTCAAGGTGTTGACAATACTTTTCTCTTTGGATTTTTGTTTAATTTTAACCTGTTTCTTCTGGGGTGGAGTACCACTATCTATTTGCGCATTCATACTACATTGTGGCACAGTTTGGAGGGAGAGATTAAAAATATGTCAAATTGACATATTTTTAATTATAACAGTTATCTAGGAGAAAGCTGACAGATCATGATAGGTGTTATCTCCATAAACTTCAACTTGCTCTTCTTTGGTATAGTAAGGATTTGATGCAAGATCACCGTTTCTTAGGCTTTTAGCCTTTTAGCCCACTCTTTTTCAAACTTTTTTCGTTTTAAAAAAGAGAGTTTTTCTATAAATACTTTCCCGTCTAAATGGTCCATCTCATGTTGTATGGCGATAGCTAAAAAACCATCATCTTCTATGATCTGTTTTTCTCCATAACGGTCAAAGTATTCCACTTTTACATGTTTTGCACGCTCAACATCTTCATAGACACCGGGGATAGAGAGGCATCCTTCCTGAAACTTTTCAGATCCGTCTTTTTCAAGAATCATAGGGTTGATCATCTCAAGAGTATTCTCTTTTGGCTGATCGTTGGCATCATGTTCTTCACCGTATGAGTCTCCCTCTTTGTCTTCAAGAGGAATGTTAATAATGAGTGCACGAAGGTCTACTCCTACCTGAATAGCTGCCAATCCTACACCATTTTTTGAACGCATGGTATCGTACATATCGTCTAGCAATTCATGTAATGTATCATCAAAAGAACATACCTCTTTAGAGATAAGTTTAAGTCTTTTATCCGGATAAACAACAATTTCTCTAATCATGATCTATGAAAAACTTTTTGTAAGTACTTTATCAATAAGACCGTAGTCCATTGCTTCTTGTGCAGACATAAAGTTGTCACGCTCTGTATCTTTTTCGATCTGCTTCGCTTTTTTACCTGTCTTCTCTGCCAAGATATGGTTGAGTGTATCTTTAAGTCTCTGGATCTCTTGTGCCTGGATCTGAATATCCGTAGACTGACCCTGTGCACCACCCGAAGGCTGGTGGATCATAATACGTGCATTCGGAAGGGCATAACGCTTCCCTTTTGTCCCTGAAGCCAAAAGAAATGCACCCATAGAAGCTGCCTGGCCGATACAGATAGTCACAATATCCGGCTTGATATAATTCATCGTATCAAACATAGACAATCCTGACGTGATTACGCCACCTGGAGAGTTGATATAGAAGTAGATATCCTTATCAGGGTCTTGTGCTTCAAGAAAAAGAAGTTGTGCAACAATTGAAGATGCCACCTGGTCATTTACCTCACCACTTAACATGATAATACGGTCTTTCAACAATCGTGAATAGATATCGTAAGATCTTTCGCCTCTGCCTGTCTGCTCTACAACGTATGGAATATAACTCATAATGTGCCTTTTTTAATAGATAGTTAAATAGATTGTTTGATCTGCTTGAATATACATTAGAATGGTTAACAGTGAAAAACATAAGATGGGAAGATCCACCTTATGCATGGCTACGATTCTTACTTATCTAAACCTAAAAGTTTACCAAAAAGTTTATCTTCGATCATTCCCATTTTTACAGCCGGGAGAAGGTTGTTGTCAGTGTAGTACTTGATCACTTGTTCAGGATCTTGACCAGACATCATTGACTCATAGTAGATCGCCTGAGATACTTCTTGATCTGCTACATCGATGTTTTCTTTTTTCGCCAAAGCATCTACTATAAATGTTGCTTTTACTGAATTTTCAGCATCTTCTTTTACTTCTGCACGCAGTGCTTCGATCTTTTCAGGATTGTCTTTGAACTCGTTAAGCTCTTCCTCTTTCATCTCTCTTGCTTTTGCATTGATCTTTGCATCGATCTCTTGCTCAACAATATTGTTTGGCAATGCGAAGTCAAAATGTTTTACCAATGCTTCAATAAGCTTTGGCTTCAGCTCTTCGTTATAGACTTTAGATACTTTCTCTTGAACTACCTGTTCTGAAAGTTTCTCTTTTAAAGTCTCAACAGTTGCTTTATCATCTTGAAGTAGTTTTTGTGCAAACTCATCATTTACTTCTGCTTCTACCTGCTCTTGAATTTCGTGAAGTACGACTTTGAACTCCGCATCTTTACCTGCAAGATCTTCTGACTGGTACGCTTCTGGGAATGTTACTGAAACTGTTTTCTCTTCGTCATATTTCATACCGATGATCTGCTCTTCAAATCCTGGGATAAATTGACCTGAACCGATCTTCAATGAAAACTTCTCAGCTTTTCCACCGTCAAAGGCAACACCGTCAACAAAACCTTCAAAGTCAATGATCACCGTATCACCATCTCTTACCATTCTTTTTCTCTTGATCTTTTCGAATGGTGCCTGCTGTTTAGCAATCTCAGAAAGCTTCTCTTCTACCTCTTTATCATCTGCTTTTGGCTTTTCAAATGCAGGGATCACTTTTTCGTAACCCTCAAGCTTAACATTTGGCTTCAAAGAGATCTCAATGGCTACATCGATAACATCATCTTTTTTGTCATACTTTTTGAACATTGGTTCACCAATGATATCTGTTGGAGCAACACCCGCTTCAGCAATACCTTGATCAATCAATGATTTTAAAGCATCTTGTTCAGCATCTTGTCTTAACTTGTCACCATGAAGTTTTTTAACCACATGTGGAGGTACTTTACCTTTTCTAAAACCATCTACTTTCATCTGCTTACCAGCTTCTCTGGCAAGTTTGTCTATGTTTTTCTCGATCACAGAGTTTTCAATGGTACCTTCTACCAAAATATTCGCGTCATCAATTTTGTTTACTGCAACTTTCACTACAATCCTTTAAATATAATTCCGTGATTTTATCTAAATTATATTAATAAACTAATTTTATACACAAATCTAGTTATAATCCTGCCATGAAACCTACCCATCAAAAGATACAGCACTGGTATAAAAAACATGGGAGAACCTCTCTTCCCTGGAGAAATACAAGCGAAGCGTATGAAATATACCTCTCCGAAGTGATGCTTCAGCAGACACAGGTAAAAACAGTGCTTGAACGCTATTATTTTCCTTTTTTAAAAAAGTTTCCTACTTTAAAAGCATTGGGAGAGGCTCCATTGGATGATGTACTCAAAATGTGGGAGGGATTGGGCTACTACAACCGTGCCAAAAACCTGCACAAAACAGCAACAACCATTGATTGCTTACCCCAAAATATAGAAGCGTTGACCCTGCTCCCGGGTATAGGCAAAAACACAGCACATGCTTTGGCTAGTTTTGCTTTTAAACAACCTGTTCCTATTATGGAAGCCAATGTGAAAAGAATACTCTGTCGTCTTTACAAACTGAAAACGCCTACAGACAAAAAACTCTGGGAACTTGCTTATGCACTCCTTGATACACACAACCCTTTTGACTACAATCAAGCCATGATGGACATTGGTGCCACACTATGCAGACCTAAAGATCCTGACTGTAGTCTTTGTCCTCTCTCTTTGATTTGCCAAGGTAAAGATGCACCGAATCTCTACCCTACCAAAAAGAAAAGAGTAGTTCCAACACGAGAACAGCATGTGATGCTCTCTGTTTACAATGATGAACTCTCCTTACAACAAAGAGATGGAAAGTTTTTACATGGACTTTGGGGCTTTGAAGAGACAGAGGTACCACTTTGTGCTTCTGAATATATAGGAGAGGTGAGCCATGCCTATACTCATTTTAAACTCAAATGTAAAGTCTATGTCTACCATGAACTCAACAGAGAGCAGGAACACTATTTTTCCATTGCCCAGATCTGCAAACTTGCTATTTCTAAAGTAGATGAGAAGATTGTTAAATTGTATTTAGATACAATGTGAAAATAATATTTGGTTGCCAACAGCACCCTACGCGTTTAATACAGGATAATAGATATGACAAAAGATGAAGAATTTGAACAAGCAGTCACTAAAGTACTTGAACTCTTAGGAGAAGACCCAAAAAGAGAAGGGCTTCTCAAAACACCAAGCCGTGTGGCAAAAGCTTTAAAGTTTTTAACAGAAGGCTATGACCAGGACCCTGAAGAGATACTCAACCAGGCACTCTTTACTACCTCAAACGATGAGATGGTTTTGGTACGTGATATTGAGTTCTACTCCATGTGCGAGCACCATATGCTGCCTATTATTGGTCGTGCGCATGTAGCGTACATCCCTGACGGGAAAGTGGTGGGACTGTCTAAAATACCTCGTATTGTCAATGTCTATGCCAGACGCCTGCAGATACAAGAGCAGATGACAGAGCAGATCGCAGATGCTATTTTAGGGACCATCAAACCAAAAGGTGTGGCTGTAGTGGTACATGCACGTCATATGTGTATGGAGATGAGAGGTGTACAGAAGATCAACTCTACCACAGTCTCTTCAGCCTTACGTGGACTCTTTAAGAGTGATGAACGCACACGCAATGAATTCTATAACCTTATTAACACCCCTACACCTTCACATTTCTAGGTAAAAACAGACCCTTTATTTCCTTCAAAGAGAGGAGTTTGTTTTTTAATTCAGAGTCATTTAGTCTTAATTAAAATGATAATTTATGTTATTTTAAGAAAAAGAGCGTAATATTCAATAAATTTAATTCAGAGTCATTTAGTCTTAATTAAAAATGAGACTCGTTCTCAAAGGAAAAGTATGAACGTATATTTAGATAATAACGCAACGACTATTGTTGACCCGCAGGTATTTGCGGAGATGGAACCTTATTTTGTTCAGAAGTATGGAAATCCAAATTCACTGCATTCATTTGCAAGTGATACACACCCCGGCATCAAAACTGCTATGCAGAAGATCTATGCCGGTATCAATGCCAATACAAAAGATTCCGTGGTCATTACCTCTTGTGCCACAGAGAGTAACAACTGGGTACTCAAAAGTATCTATTTTGAGCAGATCATTACAGGAAAAAAGAACCATATTATTGTTTCAGAAGTGGAACACCCTTCCATTATCGCTACGGCAAAGTTCCTTGAGAACATGGGATGTAGAGTAACCTACCTTCCTATCAACTCTGAAGGTATTGTTGAAGCACAGACGGTAAAAGACAACATCACAGACAAGACAGCTTTGGTTTCTGTCATGTGGGCGAACAATGAAACAGGTGCCATCTTCCCCGTTGAAGAGATCGGTGACATTTGTGAAGAGGCAGGTGTACTTTTCCATACAGATGCCGTACAGGCCATTGGTAAACTACCAGTCAATGTACAGTCATTTAATGTAGATTACCTGACATTCTCTGCACACAAGTTTCACGGACCAAAAGGTGTCGGCGCACTGTACATGAAAAAAGGTAAAGAGCTTATGCCTCTACTTCACGGTGGTTCACAAATGGGTGGTTACCGTTCAGGTACACTCAATGTGGCAGGAATTGTAGGTATGGGTAAAGCTATTGAAGCAGCTGTTGATGCACTTGACTTTGAAATGACAGAGATCAGAGAGATGAGAGATGATTTTGAAGATGAACTTCTTAAAATCGAAGATACATTTGTCGTCACACCTAGAAACAAAAGAACACCCAACACGATCCTCATCTCATTTAGAGGTATTGAAGGTGAGTCTATGTTATGGGACTTAAATCGTGCAGGTATTGGTGCGAGTACAGGTTCTGCATGTGCTTCTGAAGACTTGGAAGCAAACTCTGTTATGGAAGCTATAGGTGCAGCAGAAGATTTGGCACACACTGCCATCCGTTTTTCACTGAGCAGATATACAACTGAAGAAGAGTTGGAATATACACTTAAGGTGGTTAAAGCAGCAGTCATTAGACTAAGAGGTATCTCTAGTTCTTATGCTTATGCTCCAGAAGGTCATGAATCAGGACTTGATTCACACCACCACTAATAGAATGTGAAATGGGCAAAGCCCATCTTCACTACGCTAACGCTGAGTTTATTTCAGCAGTAGGCTTATCTCACAAGTGAGATTTAAGCCATAGAATTGAATAGATTATAAAGGATATAAAATGGGAATTGATAGTTTAATTGGCGGTACCATCTGGGATGAGTACAGTAATAAAGTAACAGATTTGATGAACAACCCACAAAACATGGGAGAGATCACCGAAGAACAGGCAAAAGAGATGGGTGCAACACTTATTGTTGCTGACTTTGGAGCAGAAAGCTGTGGAGATGCAGTAAGACTTTACTGGGCTGTAGATCCAAAAACCGATGAGATCCTACTTTCAAAGTTTAAAAGTTTTGGTTGTGGTACAGCTATTGCTTCTTCAGATACTATGGCAGAACTTTGTAAAGGTAAAACCGTTGACGAAGCTGTAAAAATTACCAACATCGATGTTGAGATGGCAATGCGTGACAACGAAGACACACCTGCCGTACCACCACAAAAAATGCACTGTTCTGTTATGGCATATGATGTCATCAAAAAAGCAGCGGCACAGTATAAAGGTGTAGATATGGAAAGCTTCGAAGAAGAAGTGATCGTATGTGAATGTGCACGTGTTACACTTTCAACACTCCAAGAAGTGATCCGTCTCAATGACCTTACCACTGTTGAGCAAATTACAGACTATACCAAAGCGGGAGCTTTTTGTAAATCTTGTATCAGACCTGGTGGACACGAAGAGAAAGATATCTACTTGGTAGATCTTCTTGAAGAGTATGAAAAAGAGAAAATGGCATCTGCTGCAACACTTGGTAATGAAGGCGGGTCAGATGTAGACTTCGCAAAAATGACCATTGTACAGAAGATCAAAGCCGTTGATAAAGTAGTAGATGACAATATTCGCCAAATGCTTATTATGGATGGTGGAGATATGGAAATTCTTGATATTAAAGAAAATGGTGCCAACTTTGACATTTATATCAGATATTTAGGTGCATGTAACGGTTGTGCAAGTTCAAGTACAGGTACACTTTTTGCGATCGAAAATATCTTAAAAGAGAAACTTGATGAAAACATTAGGGTTTTACCTATCTAATTCCTCTTTATTCAGAAGTGTCAGACACTTCTGAAACCTACTTTCTAAATAACAGTTTTCTTATACCTTTTACAATTAGCCTCAAGAGCATGATCAACACATAGACCAATAGCGTCAAGAAGATTGGATGCCATATTCCCATGGAAGCATTTGATAGCGCTTCTATATGCGCTAAGGGATGGCTTACCCATACAGAAAAATGCATGCCAACAGAGAGTAGTACAAACAAAAAAATAAAAATCTTCAACTCTTTTATCCACATTATCTCTCCTTGTACTTTACAATGATTTTATCTACCATTAACTGTAGTGTCACATTACCTCTAAAATGATTCTCATTCACAGTATAAATCACATCTACCTGTGAGCCTACCTCATAATTTTCACGTGTTTTAAACTGCACCCCGGCCATGACTATACCCTCTTGTGCAAAAGAAAAACGTAGGTGTTCACCCTCTTTACCCATGGTGTCTGCTTGTAAGATCTCTACGTTGGTACTTAGGAACTTTGGTGTGGGGTTTCCTTGTCCGTAGGGTTGGTATTTTTGGATGAGTTTTGTAAGTTCAAAAGAGATCTCTTTGAAGTGTAGTTCTCCTACGATGTCTGGGTCTACTTCTTCTTTTGTGTAATTACCCTCAAGATAATTGATTTGCAGTTGTTTTTTAAAGGCTTCTAAGCTCTCTAAACGCATAGACAAGCCTATGGCTGCCTGATGTCCTCCGAACTTCTCTAAGTGGCTCCTACAGCTGTCTGTAATAGCAAACAGATCACATACTCCAAAGCTTCTTCCACTTCCTTTGAGCATACCCTCACCGTTGTTACTTAAAACAATACAGGGTTTTTCATGATGTCGTGCCACTCTGGCTGCTACGATACCCACTACACCCTCATGCCACTCTTCACCCTCTACTACAATGACCTCATCTTCAGGATTCACTTGCGCAAGTGCCTTGCTTGTAATCTCCTGCTCTGTGGCTTTACGTGCATTGTTAAAGTCCACCAGTCGCCCCAGTCTTACTCTGGCATCATATATATTAGTAGATGCCAGAAATTCTACGGCATACTTGGCATCATCCATGCGACCTGCTGAATTTAATAGTGGGGCTAAAAAAAATCCAATATCTTCAGCTGAGATAGTCTCTTTTTGACTATGTTCTTTAAATGCTTTAATCGCCGGTCTCTGACTTTTGTTGAGTCTCTCAATACCAGAAAGTACCATGGCTCTGTTAATATGTTGAAGAGGCATCATATCTGCAATAATAGCAAGAGTAGTCAGCTCCATATAGTCCATCATATCTATCTTCACATTCAAAGCATTTTTCAATGAAGCAATTAGATACCAAGCTATCTGTGCACCACACACTTCTTCATAGGGAAAGGTACAATCTTTCTGTTTTTGGTCTACAATCGCATATGCTTCCGGGATTTCAGGTGCCAACAGGTGATGGTCGGTAATGATCAACTCTATACCCTCTTCTTTACAAAGCTGTGCCGCATAGACTGCAGAGATACCATTGTCTACAGTGATAGCCAAATTTGTACCTGTTATACGTGGAATAATATTGGATGAAAGTCCATATCCATCTCTAAAACGGTTAGGAATAATCCACTCTATAGGATAGTCAATCTCTTCAAAGAAGAGTTTCATGAGTGTAGTAGAGGTTACGCCATCTACATCATAATCACCAATAACAGTGATCTTCTCTTTAGCTTCTATGGCTTTCACAATACGTGCTGTTGCTCTATCCATATCTTTAAATGTAGAAGGTTGAGGAAGATCTTTTAAAGAGAGAAATCCCTCTTTAAAACGTGAATTTAAAAGTTTTTCTAACGCCAGAAGCGTCAACTGTTTAGTCATCTGTTTTTTTGTTCTTAAATGAAGCCTCAACAAAAGCCAAAATAGAAGGATTGACATTTTGAAGTCTTGAAGTAAATTCCGGGTGGAACTGTACACCAAGGAACCATGGGTGGTCCACTACTTCAACAGCCTCTATAAGACCATGAGATTCACCAGTAATATCCATACCGTTAGATTCTAATGCCTCTCTGTATGCAGGGTTTGCTTCATATCTGTGTCTGTGTCTTTCAAAGATCATTTTAGCATCATAGGCTGCTCTAAGATTTGAACCCTCTTTGGTCTCACACTCGTATTCTCCGAGTCTTAGTGTTCCACCCATAGCAGATGTAGATGTACGTATCTGTTTTGCACCTGCTGCATCAATAAATTCATCAATCAAGTAGATCAGTGGCGCTTTTGTCTCTGGATTGAACTCTACAGAGTTGGCATCTTCCAACTTCAGAACATTTCTCGCAAATTCGACCATAGAGAGTTGCATACCAAGACAGATACCCAAGAATGGGATCTTCTCTTCTCTTGCATGTTGAATAGCAGAAATTTTTCCTTCTATGCCACGTTCTCCAAAGCCACCTGCAACCAATATACCGTCACAATCATTCAAATATTTTGCAGCACCATCTTCTTCAATTTTTTCAGAATCAACCCATTTTATATTGACTTTTGCATCCATATGTGCACCAGCATGAATAAGTGCTTCTGTAAGAGATTTATAAGACTCTTTAAGATCCAAATATTTACCTACAAATGCAATTTTAACTTCATCACTCGGCATAAGGATTCTGTTAACCAAATGTGCCCATTCATCCATTTTTGGTACACAATCTTCCAACTCCAACTGTTTACAGATAGGAGTTAACATATCTTGTGCCAAAAAATTAAGTGGCACTTTATAAATGGTCGCAGCATCTTCTGCTACGATTACTGAATCTTCTTCTACATCACAGGCATAAGCAATTTTACGTTTAATATCAGCAGTTACCGGTACTTCTGCCCTTAAAACCAACATATGTGGTGCAATACCAATACGTCTAAGTTCTTGAACAGAGTGTTGTGTCGGTTTTGTTTTAAGTTCACCGGCAGCTTTGATGTAAGGTAAAAGCGTAACATGGATATTCATAACTTTGGTTTTACCCAATTCATGTTTCATCTGTCTGATAGTCTCTAAAAAGGGAAGACCTTCAATATCTCCTGTAGTTCCACCAAGCTCAACAATAAGTATATCTCTACCTTCTCCGGCACGTATAATACGCTCTTTAATTTCATTTACAATATGAGGTACAACCTGAATGGTTTTTCCAAGGTATTTACCTTTACGTTCATTTTCAATGACTGTTTTATAAACAAGTCCTGTAGTAAAGTTATTGTTTTGTGTTAAAGAAGTATCTAAAAATCTCTCATAGTGTCCTAGATCAAGGTCCGTTTCTGCACCATCTTTGGTAACAAATACCTCTCCATGTTCTAAAGGAGACATAGTTCCTGGATCTACATTGATATATGGATCTAATTTTAATACACCTACTCTTTGACCTGTATGTTTAAGTAGTGTACCTACACTTGCAGCCGTAATACCTTTTCCTAATGAAGAGAGTACTCCACCAGTAACAAAAATATATTTTGTTTTATTTTCACTCATGTAACTTGTTCCTCTAACTTATGCAACAATTGGCATAATAATTGTAATAAAATTGTCATCTTTCACAATAAATGGCAATGATGGCTCATTGAACTCTATAGAAAATTCATTTTTATCTATTTGAGAAATGAAATCTAAAATATATTTACTGTTAAATGAAAGTTCAAATTTCTCATCTAAACCTGTTGCTATTTCCAATTCAGTTTTAGCTTCTACATTATCTGCAGAAAGTGAATTGAAAATAATAGTATCAGATAGTAATGTCATTTTAATCTCTTGAGAGATAGTTGTGATCATTTTAATAGCATCCAACATCTCTTTTTTAGGTAAAGTCACTGTGTGTTTTACAGAAGCTGGGACAATTCTTTGATAATCAGGGAATTTACCATTAATCAAACGCGTAAAGAAAAAATAATTTTCATTTGAAATAATCAAGTTTGTTTCATCAAAGAAAATATCTATTTGATCTAAAAAGAGTTTTTGGATTTCCAAAATAGCTTTTTTAGGCACAATAAGTGAGAGTTCTTCAGCATTAGATGAAGGAATGGTTGCAATAGCCAGTCTTCTTGTATCAGTTCCTACTAAGTCGGTAGAATCGTTTTTAATGTTGATTAATGCTCCATTAAGTTCAAATTTTGGATTGTTTGTATCAATAGCAGGAGAGATCTTTTTTAAATTTCTAATAAGAGACATTGAATCTAAAGATATTTGTGGTTTTTCTTCAATTGTTGGAAATGACGGATAGGTGGAAGCATCAAAAGTAGGTAATTTAAACTTTGAATGTTTCTGTTTAACTATGAGAGTATTATCAAGTACTTCAAGTACAATTTCATCATCTTTCAATATACGTATGATATCGAGAAGTTTTTTACCATTAGCAGTAAAAGATCCTTCAGATTCAATAAGTATATGATCGGTTACTATTTGTAAACCGATTTCACCATCTGTAGCTTTTACAATACATTTATCATTTTGTGAAGTAAACAAAATATGTGATGTGATTTGACTTGCATCTTTTTTTTCTAAGAAAGGTTGCAGATTGATGAGTATTGACTCGATGATTTGCTTTTGTGCTTTTATCTTCATTGACATCCTTTAGTATTTAATAATTTTAGTAGATAGTAGTAGTTCAACATGAATATGTGAAAAACTGCTTTATTGCTTTACTGACCGTTATTTTGTGAATGAACCATTTGCATATGGTTATTCACATTTATTCACTTTTAAAATTATATCTTTTTTTTATTCAAGTTCTATAAGATTATTTGACTTAGTTTTCAAGACTTTGAGTATCGGTATGGATTTTATTTGATAACTCATCTAAAAGTACTTTGAAATTTTCATCTGAATCTATAATTTCATTGATCTTTTTCATAGCATGAGAAATGGCTGTATGGTCTTTCATCCCAAAATACATGGCAATTTGTGGCATAGAATTTGGTGTAAGATTTCTAGCTAGATAGATTGCAGTACGTCTGGCATTTACAACATTTTTTGTACGTTTTTTGGATTTGATATCAGAAGGTTTAATATTGAGTTCTCGTGAGACGATTTTGACAATATCATCAATGCTGACATTCTCTTTTTTCTCTTTGAGTTGGTCTTTAATGGCATTTTGGGCAAAATCGAGAGTTATTTCCTGATTAAGCATAGATGACATGGCATTGAGTTTGATAATTGTTCCTTCAATCTCGCGAATATTATCACCCATATGTGAAGCAATGAAATTGATGATTTCATGGTCGAGCTGAATACCGTCAAGTTCACATTTTTTCTGAATAATGGCAATTTTAGTTTCAAGCCCTGGAGGCTGTATATCTGCCATGAGCCCCATTTCAAAACGGCTTCTTAAACGATCAACCAGTCCTGATATCTTGTTAGGTTGTCTGTCTGAAGTAATGACGATCTGCTTATTGGCATTATAGAGTTCATTAAAGGTGTGAAAAAACTCCTCTTGTGTTTGCTCTTTTCTGCTTAAAAACTGTATATCATCAATGAGAAGAAGGTCACACTCTCTAAATTTGTCTCTAAATCTGTCCATTGTTTGTGAACGAAGATGTGAGGTAAAAGTGTTCATAAATTGTTCCAGTGTAGTATAGATGACAGTTTTACCCAGGTCAATATGGTAGTTTCCTATGGCTTGAAGCAAGTGTGTTTTTCCTAAACCTACACCACCATAAATAAAAAGTGGATTATAGAGTTGTCCGGGTTTTTCTGCTACAGATTTTGCAGTTGTATAGGCAAATTGATTGGAATCTCCAACAATAAAAGAATCAAATGTTAAAGAGGGATTCAAATAGGTACTTTTAGATGGGTTTTTGTCGGTGCTTGTTTTTGCAGTAGCAGGTACAGCAGCTTTTTTCTGTTTACCTACAAGGATCTCAATTTCAGGTTTCATCTCATTTTGAAGTTCAAAGAGGTGAGCCAGCTTTTGTGAATATTTCGTTTTTATCCATTTGGCAACGAGCATATTGGGTGCATTAAAGTAGACCAGGTTTGAACGTGAGCGTTTGGTATCATAAACCAATTTATTGATATAACGATCATACTCTGTTTGACTTATCTCTTTTTTAAGCTCAAAAAGTACTTTTTGTCCAATATTCATATTTGTAAACCTTATAATTATATTTCTTATATATTGATATTCACATAGTTGAAATAGTTTTAAACCTTAATGTGAATAACTTTTGCTATTTTAGCCAACTTAAGCTAAAATAGCGTTAGAAAAGCATAGTGAATGATTTTATTCACAATGTGAACAAAGGTGTGAATGAATATTTTAGGAATAGACCCGGGAAGCCGTAATTTAGGCTATTGTATACTACATTGGGATGGTAAAAAGTTTTCACTTATTGAAGCTGGATTACTTAAAATGAAAGAAAAAGATCTACAAACACAAATGGTAGAGCTTGTAGAAGGTATAGACGTGATTTTAAGGTCACATACTATTGATGAAGTAGCCATTGAAGATATCTTTTTTGCCTACAATCCAAAGTCTGTAATTAAGTTGGCACAGTTTAGAGGGGCTTTATGTTTGAAGATACTTCAAGAAGTTGGTTTTTTTCATGAATATACGGCGTTACAGGTTAAAAAAGCAGTAACAGGAAATGGAAAAGCAACCAAAGAACAGGTTGCATTTATGGTGAAAAGACTGTTAGGTATTAAAAAAGAGATTAAACCTTTGGATATTACAGATGCTATGGCTATAGCCATCACACACCTTCAAAGAGTCAAGATGCGTAAGCCAGCTAAGTCCTAATTATTCTTTATGGGTGCCATTTTGTGTTTTGGCAATTTGAAAGTACTTTTTCTGTTATAGGGTACTGACTCTTCAATGATCTTATCATACGAATAGATATCATTTTTAAAATATGCCAATCCATCTTCTTCATAAACTGTAAAATAGAGTATATGAACAGGAATAGATTTTTTGAGTCTTACAGTAGTAGGTTTATTGCTGGCAAGGATCTCATCGATCTTCTCTTTGGTGTAATTTCCCTTAGCATGCTGAAGCAAAATATCGAGCAGTTCAAAAGGCTTGTCTACACGCATACATCCTGAAGAGTAGAGCTTATATCGTCTTGAGAGTAGGCTTTTGTTATCGGTGTCGTGCAGGTAGACGGCATATTTGTTAGGGAACATGAACTTCACACGGCCAAGTGCATTGTTCTCCCCGGGGAATTGTACAAAACGGTAAGGAACTCGTTTGTCACTATCTATATACTGTGCTAACATTTCATAATTGACATTTACTTCTTTTTTGCCCTGAAAGACATGGATATTGTGCTCTTCAAGGTAGTTAGGCTGCTCTTTCAGTACAGGAATAAGGTCACGCTTTATCAGGTTGTCCGTTACTGTCCATGTAGGGTTTAGTACCATATATTCGATCTTATCTGAAAAGAGTGGTGTAGGTCTGTCCATACGCCCAACAACTATCCCCATTTTTATGATTTTTTTACTATTTTTATAATAACGTAAATTAAAGTCAGGAATATTGACTTCTACATGTTCTGCCTCAAATGCACGTGGATAGAGTTTTGTTTTGTCAAGGTTGGTTATGATTGCCTGTATATTTTTATGTAAAGGCTGGTTGAGATAGTAGGTGGTCTGTTTGTCTACTTTACCGTTGATTTTAAGTAAATAACGTTTTTGGTAGGTACGAACTGCTCTTTCGAGTTTTTTGTTAAAAGTCCAGCTCAAGTCAGCATTTTTAGGGTAGTCTCCAGTAATTTGCAGACGTTTTTTAACCTCGGGTACACGTGAAGACCAATCTCCGGGTTCTAAAGGATTATTGCTGTATTTGATCTTAGGAAATTTATCCATTACTTTATAGTTTTTGAGTAGTTCTACCAGTTTGGTATAGCGTGCTTGCATGGGAATAAGTGATTTTAGATAAGAGCGGATCGTTCCATTGGCAATAGCATTTACAAGATCTTGTTGGGGAGGAAAAGCTTTGACTTTTATCTCCCAGTCTGCTCTGACGTCATCACTCTCTTTGAGTGCCTGAAGTTTCTGTTGTACAAGGCTCCAGTCTACATCTCCTTGTACTATAAAACGTACCAAACGTACCATAGAATTAGTCAGGAGTAGATCGAGTCTGGCATAAACGGCTGTCTTTTTTTGTGAGGAGATCTCATTGTTGTCAAGCATATAGAAGAGTTTGGCTATGGCTTTTTGGTCAAAGTGCTTTTCCTTATAGTTAAAAAGAGGATCTTTAAGTGCCTGTATAAGTTGAGCTGTCTTTCGTTCATTATTTTTGCCTATCCACAGAGGAACATAGTTGGTTCTAGTATAGATGTTTTCTACAATCTCTTTGTTTTTACCTTTAAGAAGTTTAGGCAGTGAAGTTTGTAGGTTTTGACCGATACTCTCCATGCTTACAGGTTGTGCGAGGAGTGAAAAAGTCAGTAGAAGTGTGAATAAAATAAATTTAATAGCTTGCAATCGTTGTTTTCCTTTTATGCATCACGGTATTTTTTGTCAATGAGTTTGAGGTATTTTTTAGGTGTTACTTTTTTCATCTCTTCGGCTAGCCACTGTATCTGAAACCAGGCCGCACCTGAGTCTCTCAGGTCAAAATAGTTTTTGAGTGAACGAATATTAAAGGTTACGACCATGTCTACTTTCCAGTTGTCTGAGACAATATGTTTAAATCCATCTCCGACGTTTCTCTTTTTCTTACCCATTTGAAATGCTTCATAAAGGGTTTGACTGTCTCCTTTGCATTCTGAGATAAAAGGCAAAGAAGATTTTGCAATGGCATTGGTAATAAATGAGCTGTCTCTTTCGTACTGGAAATAGAGTTTGTCATGCATTGCTTTAATCTCAATAGCCAAATATTTTTCATCGGTGACAACAAAGAGATTGAGTTCAAGTATTTTTTCTAAAAAGAATGTAAAACTATCGGTACTTTCTAAAGAGGCAACAAAAGCATTGATAACTGAAGACATAGTGTAACGAGTACTTCGTACAGAGATAGCTTGAAGTCTATGACGTGCATGCTCTTGAAGTACTCCCCTACTTGTACCCTGTATCAAATATGAGAGTGTTGCATGTTCGATGATGGAGTGATGATGATGTACCCATGCCAGATTGGAAAGTAGGTCTGAGTCAGCTATATTATTAATAGCCTCTGTATCCAGTTCTTCCATCGCATGTTTGATACATGCATTCTCAGAGTTTTCAAAAGAGTCATAACAAGTACGTGCAGCTATTTCAGCGACACCCAGTCCGGACTCCTGTAAAAGGGTTACTTTTGGTTTTTCATATTCAATGCAGTATTTCTCTATTTTTTCCATCTTTTTACCCTCTGTTATACTAGTTTTATTCTGCTACAATTATAGCAATATAATTTAAAGGTATGCCGATGCAAGCCAATCAAAGATTTTATAGCTTTGAAGAAGATTTTAGAGATCCTTATGCAAGAGATAGAGACAGGGTGTTACACTGTTCCTCTTTTAGACGTTTGGAGTATAAAACACAAGTTTTTTTGAACCATGAGGGAGACTATTTTCGTACACGTTTGACACACTCTTTAGAAGTTTCTCAAATTGCACGTACTCTCTCACGTATGCTTGAACTCAATGAAACACTCGCAGAAGTGATTGCGCTTTCACATGACTTGGGACATACCCCTTTTGGACATGTAGGCGGAGATGAACTTGACAGACAACTTAAAGCTGATGGTAGACCATTAGGTTTTGAGCATAACTTCCAATCATTTAGAGTGCTTACCAAATTAGAAAAACGTTATAAAGAGTTTGATGGACTTAACCTTACTTTTGCCACATTGGAAGGGGTACTCAAACATTCATTCCCCTACAAAAAACCTTTTTTAGAAGGTTTGGATGCATGTTTTGATTTGGAGAAGCACCCATCGCTGGAAGCGATGGTAGTAGACCATGCAGATGAGATCGCCTATACTTCTCATGATATTGATGATGGTATCAAATATGGACTCATTATTTTTGATGATCTGTTGCAGGACAGCTTATGTCTCAGAGTGGATGAAATGGTAGAAAGCGAGGGTGTGAAAAGAGGTGAAAAACTTTATCGTCACCGTTTTGTTGCCGGACTTATAAAGCTTTTGGTGGAGGACTTTATAGAAAATTCCAAATCAGGTGCGCAAATCCACAGAGAAGGCAGACCGATCGTTGCTACTCTGGATGCACAAGAGAGATTGCCCGTAGGTTTCTCAAAAGAGACTGCTACAGAGCTTAAAATTCTCAAAAAACTACTTCTTAAAAAACTGTATAAACATGAAAAAATAGCACGTAAAATGCATGCAGGTAAACAGTGTATCAAAGGGCTTTACAAAGCATTTACAGAAGATGCAGATCTTTTGCCTCTACATCAGCAGGAACTTTTTGAAGTACGTAACAAACAAAGAGTTATTGCAGACTATATTGCTGCTATGACTGACAGATATGCAATGAAAACCTATCATGAAGTATATGGTCTTTCATTGTAAATTTTGTATGCTTGGGAGTGTTAAGTTGACTGAAGAATTATCATAAAAATCTATACTATAGTAAGTTTTGGATATAATGCGCGAAAACCAAAGGCACTGGTCGTTTTTAACGATGGTTTCTTTAGTAAAATTATATAGGGAAACCCCCTTCTTTTAGGACACTTTATGCAAAAAATTAAAAACATTGCCGTGATCGCACACGTTGACCACGGGAAAACAACACTTGTTGATGAACTGCTTCAGCAGTCTGGTACTTTTGAAGCACACCAGGAAGTAGAAGAGAGAGCCATGGACTCTGATGCAATTGAAAAAGAGAGAGGAATTACCATTCTTTCTAAAAACACAGCGATTCACTATGGAGATCATAAAATTAACATTATTGACACACCGGGTCACGCCGATTTCGGTGGAGAAGTTGAACGTGTTCTTAAAATGGTAGACGGTGTACTTCTTTTGGTAGATGCACAAGAAGGTGTTATGCCACAGACTAAATTCGTTTTGAAAAAAGCGATCGCATTTGGTCTTATTCCTGTGGTTGTAATCAACAAGATCGATAAAGATGGTTCAGATCCGGACAGAGTAATGGATGAAGTATTTGACCTTCTTGTTGCGCTAGATGCAAATGAAGAGCAGCTTGAATTCCCTGTACTTTATGCTGCAGCCAGAGACGGATATGCAAAATGGGAAATGGAAGATGAAAACAAAGATATGACGCCATTGTTTGAAGCGATCCTTGAAAAAGTACCGTATCCAAAAGGTTCACCGGATGCAGATACACAAGCACAGGTATTTACGCTTGATTCTGACAACTTTGTAGGGCGTATCGGTATTACGCGTATCTTTAACGGTAAAGTAAAAAAAGGTGATGAGTACCTTTTGGTTAAAGCATGTGGTGCAAAAACAAAAAGTAGAATTTCAAAGCTTATCGGATTTAAAGGTCTTGAGAGAATTGAGATCCAGGAAGCTGAAGCTGGAGATATCGTAGCAATCGCAGGATTTAACGACATTGATGTAGGTGATTCTCTTTGTGATCCTGTAAACCCTGTAGCACTTGACCCTATGCACGTTGAAGAGCCTACTCTTTCTGTTATTATGTCTGTAAACAATGGACCTTTGGCTGGACAGGAAGGTAAACACGTTACATCAAACAAGATTAAAGAGCGTCTTGAAAAAGAGATGGAGACAAACATCGCTATGCGTATGGAACCAATGGGAGATGCATCTTTCAAAGTTTCAGGTCGTGGTGAGCTTCAGATCGGTATTTTGGCAGAAAACATGAGACGTGAAGGTTTCGAATTTATGCTAGCACGTCCTGAAGTTGTTACTAAAGAAGAGAATGGTGTAAAAATGGAACCATTCGAGCACTTGGTTGTAGATGTTCCTGAAGAGTTCCAGGGTGTAGCTATTGAAAAACTTGGTAAAAGAAAAGCAAACATGACTTCTCTTACACCTATGCCTGACGGGACGGTAAGACTTGAATTTGAAATCCCTGCAAGAGGACTTATTGGGTTTAGAAACGAATTCTTGACAGACACTAAGGGTGAAGGTATTATGAACCACTCTTACCTTGAATACAGACCTTACTCAGGTACAGTTGAGTCTAGAACACCGGGTGCATTGGTTTCTATGGATGATGGTGAGGCAGTTGCTTTTTCTATTTTTAACCTTCAGTCACGTGGTATTATGTTCATCAGTCCACAAGACAAAGTCTACTCAGGTATGGTTATTGGTGAGTCGTCAAGACCAGGAGACTTGGATGTAAACCCATTGAAGGGTAAGCAGCTTACAAATATGAGAACATCTGGTGCAGATGATGCGATTAAGCTTGTAACACCAAGACAAATTACACTTGAGTCTGCTATGGAGTGGATTGAAGATGATGAGCTCGTTGAAATTACACCTGAGTCTATTAGAATCAGAAAAAAATCTTTGGATCCAGTAGTAAGAAAAAGATTAGCAAGAGATAAGAAAAACTCAAAGTAGTTTTCCGTAGGTCGGGGAGAAGACCCCCCGACTTACAACATGTTCTCACCCAGATCTACCGTAAATTAAAAGACTATTCTATAAATTTTTTCCATTCATTCAATATTAGTCCTCATTCCAGTCACCCAAGCCCAATGAAAATTAAACCCTCCCCTATCTCCATCGACATCGAGTATCTCTCCTGCAAAAAAAAGATTGTCTACGACTTTTGACTCCATAGTTTGTGGGTTTACTTCGCTCGTGTCTATGCCTCCTGTGGTTACTTCTGCACCTTTGAAGCCTTTGGTGTCATTGACACTAAGTTTAAGGTTTTTGATGGTGTGTACGAGTTTGTTTATCTCTTTTCTGTTGAGGGCATCTTCTGTGCGTACTTTACATTTGGACTGTTCTAGTATGATGGATATGAGCTTTTTGTTTATGATGCCTTGTAACCATAGAGCTAAAGGTTTTTCACTTTCCTGTTTTACTCTTTGTAGTAGTAGGTTAGTAAGTTTTTCTTTGCTAAGTTCTGGCATGAGGTCAAGGTTTAATTCACAGTAGTCAAAGTTAGCTAATCTCGTACTAACTTCACGGCTTAGGTCCAGTATGGCAAGTCCGGATATACCGTAGTTGGTGAAGAGTAAATCACCCTTTTTTTCTGTAATGTATTCGCCATTGGCATAGAGTGTGGCAAGTCCTGTTACTTTTACCCCTGCACATCCTTTGACCCAAGGTTCTTCAGAACAGAGTTGTACGAGGCTTGGGTGTCTTGGAATAAGTGCATGACCCATCTTTGTGGCAAAGGCATAGCCAGAGTTAGACCCTCCCAGCTGTGGAGCAGCAGGAGAGCCAGAGGTAAGGACAAGTTTTGTACAGCTTTTTGTACCCTGTGTGGTTTCTAACGTAAAGGTATCCCCCTTTTTATCTACACTTGTGACGGCACAGTCACAGACTACCTCTACCCCTACTCTTTTTGCTTCATACTCAAGAAGTTCTACTACGGAAGTTGCCTGTAAAGACATGGGAAACATCTTCCCCTCTTTGCCCTCCACCAGTTCCAGTCCCAGTGATGTGAAAAACTTTTCTACTATGGGAAAGTCGTAGCCCTCTAAGACTTTTGCTACAAAGTCAGGGTTTTGTGAATGAAAACGATTTAGGTTAATGTATTTGTTGTCAATATTACATTTTCCATTACCTGAGACTAGGATTTTTTTGCCAACTTTACTGTTTTGTTCAAGTAGGGTAACCTTTTCCCCTTCCCTTGCTCTTGTAATGGCTGCACATAAGCCTGCCGCACCTGCACCGACGATGATCATTTGTTAATGTTCCCTTTTAGAATTTTTTTTCAACAACAAGTTGACTCTCTTTAAAGAGCACTTCAGTATCGGGAATGACTCCAAGTTCTGATATCTCTATATTTTCTGTTTGTGTATGCAGGTTTTCAGCGGTACGATTGATGGGTACAGCTACTTTATCTATCTCTTTACTGCAAGCAGTCATCAGCAGAAGAGACAGTATAAAAAGAAGATAGTGAAACTTTTTCTCTTTCATTTTCCCCCACCCATTTTTTTTAATAATTATAGCACACAATTAACATAACTATAGGCTTTTATTTGTTATGATCAATGAAAAATCAAGGAGTGTTCATGAGTGCATTGGTAGAATTTTCAATGTTTCCCACTGAGGCGACACAAAGTAAGAGTGTGTTTGTTGCAAGGGTTTTGGATATTGTAGACAGAAGTGGTTTGGAGTATCAGCTGACTCCCATGGGTACGATTATAGAGGGAGAGACGGTTGAAGAGGTTTTGGCAGTGATTAATAAAGCCTATGAAGAGTTGCAGAAAGATTGTGAGCGTGTCTACAGCTCTATAAAGATCGATTACCGAAAGGGACCGGTTGGCAGGTTAAACAAAAAAGTGGGTTCAGTTGAGGCAAAACTAGGCAGGAAGCTAAAAAGCTAATTTGGCTATAATACGTGCAATTTTTTTGAAGGAATTTGTATGTTATGTGCTGAAAGAATACAGCGGATCGTCCAGGCGATCATTTTGGGTCTGATTATGGGGCTTGCAGGTGCGCAAATGTTCAAAGTAGCATTTATTGTTACCTTTGCTATGATGATCATGCTTTTTATTGCAGGAGTTACAGGTTTCTGTCCGGGTTTAATGATATTAAAAAAAATATTTCCACCATGTAAGTGTGAAGAGAAGAAGGATAACTAATGTCAAATATTTCATATAAAGATGCAGGTGTAGATATTGATGCAGGAAATGAGTTTGTAGAGGCGATCAAGAGTGATGTAAAGTCAACTTTCGATAAAAATGTTATTGGCGGTATAGGGTCATTTGCCGGGGCTTATGCACTGCCTACAGGCTATAAAGAGCCTGTCATTCTTTCTGCAACTGATGGTGTCGGTACAAAATTGCGTATTGCTATAGAGAGCGGAAAGCTTGATACAGTAGGTATTGACTTGGTTGCCATGTGTGTAAATGATCTCATTTGTAATAACGGTACACCAATGTTCTTCCTTGACTACTATGCAACAGGAAAGCTATTGCCTCAAAATGCAAAAGATGTAGTTGCGGGTATTGCCGAGGGATGTAGACGTTCAGAATGTGCACTCGTAGGTGGTGAAACAGCAGAAATGCCGGGAATGTATTCTGATGATGACTTTGACCTTGCCGGGTTTGCAGTAGGGATTGCAGAGCGTTCTGAGATGGATACTATCG
Organism: Sulfurovum sp.; assembly: GCA_027081115.1. Taxonomy (GTDB): domain Bacteria; phylum Campylobacterota; class Campylobacteria; order Campylobacterales; family Sulfurovaceae; genus Sulfurovum. The sequence continues at coordinate 127,276 of JALWLD010000012.1, read as the reverse complement.
CTAATGTAAAAGAGGGACAGGTTCTCATAGCTATGCCAAGTTCAGGAGTGCACTCAAACGGCTACTCTCTAGTAAGAAAGATCTTCTTCGATAAGCTGGGAATGAGTCTTGAGACAGAGTTTGAAGGTAAACCATTACTCGATACCCTGCTTGAACCAACACGTATCTATGTGAAAGAGTACAAGGCCAATAAACAATATGTGAAAGCTTTGGCTCACATTACAGGTGGTGGAATTGTAGAAAACCTTCCTAGAGTACTTCCTGAAGGTATGAGAGCTATTGTAAACAAGGACTCCATCAGAGTACTGCCTATCTTTGAATTCATGGCACAGTATGTGGATGAAGAAGAGATGTTCAGAGCCTTTAACATGGGTGTAGGTATGGTATGGGTTGTTGAACCAGAAGATGTAGATGCTGTATTGGCCAATACAGATGGATATGTGATAGGTGCATTAGCTGCCGGAGAAAAAGGCGTTGATTTAGTCTAATTATTTCATTAATATCTTTGACGGAACGGCTTCGTTCCGGTTTGGTCACATACTTTAGGTATTTTCTTTCATTTCACTCATGCCGTTCATCCAAATCTACAGTAAACTTCAATAGACTATAATTTTCCAACTTAGTTGACAAACTTTATTGAACTTGTAAAACTATTCATTGTACACTGGAAGTTTATTTCCTAATTGCTTCCTCATCCAACTCTCCATCTTTCCACTTAATCAAATAGGCATTCAGATTTGATCTGACATCGCCTTGTAGCATATAAAGTCCTACAAGGTTAGGTAGAGCCATGGCTAAGATGAGGAGGTCAGAGAAGTCCAGTATGGCTGATGCAGAGGTTACTGTTGCCGCCACTGTGAAAAGTATAAAGAGTATTTTATAGAGCAGTGTGTATTTTTCTCCAAAAAGGTAAGTCCATGAACGTTCTCCATAGTAAGACCAAGAGATCATCGTCGAAAATGCAAAAAGAATGATGGAAAAAGAGAGGATCAAAGGAAACCATGAGATGACTGTTCCAAAAGCAGCAGAAGTGAGTGCAGCACCCTGCTTTGCCTGTACGAGGTCTCCAAAGGGACCACTGGGATCATAAACACCGGTTGTAACAATAACCAGTGCTGTCATAGTACATATGACGATAGTGTCGATAAATGGTTCATAGAGTGCTACGAGTCCCTGTCTTACCGGGTACTTGACTGCAGCAGTGGAGTGAACAATAGCAGCAGAACCAATACCTGCTTCAGATGAGAAGGCAGCACGTTTGAAGCCTTGTACCAGTACACCTATAAGCCCACCTGCAGCAGCAGTAGGGGCAAAGGCTTCGTTGATAATGAGTGCAATGGCATGAGGTACCGCTCCGGCATTGACGATCAATATCCAGATAGATGCCGCAAGGTAGATGGTTACCATCAGTGGTACGATCTTCTCTGCAGTTGTAGCAATACGTTTAATACCACCTATGATTACAAAACCAACCAATGTAGCCATAATAAGCCCAAAGACGATTGGGTAGGATTGGAAGAAAGGCACACGCTCAGAGATGGCACCTAAAGCTTGAGAAGCCTGAAAAGCATTCCCCGCACCAAAAGAACCACCAATAGCTAACACAGAAAAGAGTATAGCTAGACCTGCACCAAGTTTTTTATGACCTTTTGCCGCCAACCCTTTAGAGAGATACTGCATAGCACCACCCATAATACGTCCATCAGGTCTCTCTTCTCTGTATATCTGTGCAAGGGTCACTTCTGTAAACTTCAGGGTCATACCAAAAAACCCTGCCAAAATCATCCAAAATGTAGCTCCGGGTCCTCCAATGGCAATGGCAATGGCAACACCGGCAATATTGCCCAATCCAACAGTGGCTGAGAGTGCTGTTGTCAATGATTGAAAGGGTGTAATCTCCCCAACATCATCTGCTGTACGGTATTTACCTGTAATGATCTTGTAGGAGTGTGTGAACATGCGTACATTGATAAAACCAAAACGAAAGGTAAGAAAAACACCTCCAACAATGAGCCAAGCCACAATAAATGGCATGCTAGACCCTTCTACCTGCCCAAAAAATACATCAAAAAAGAAGACTGAGCCCATGATGCTGTTGAGTTGTTCAAAGAGTCCATTCATTTGTAATTCCTATAGTTTAAGTTAAAAGATTATACACATAAAGCCCTAAAATAGGCGAAAAATAGAAAATTTTTATTTTTTTTACAATCTCTATTGACAAATAGAAACCTTTTGACTATAATTGCACTCCATTTTACATCTGATGTAATTTGTACGGAGTGTAGCGCAGTCTGGTAGCGCACCTGGTTTGGGACCAGGGGGTCGAAGGTTCGAGTCCTTTCACTCCGACCATTTAGATATTTAAAATCATATAGTAATAATGTAACTTTCATAAAATTATGGTGGGCGTAGTTCAGTTGGTAGAGCGCCAGTTTGTGGTACTGGTTGTCGCGGGTTCGAGTCCCGTCGCCCACCCCATTGGTAAGATGATTGGGAACCACCCTAACGAAGAAGCGCTTGTGGCTCAATTGGATAGAGCATCAGACTTCGGATCTGAGGGTTAGAGGTTCGAGTCCTCTCAGGCGTACCAACATTAGAACTATATATGTGCACTCGTAGCTCAGCTGGATAGAGCACCCGCCTTCTAAGCGGGCGGTCTCAGGTTCGAATCCTGACGGGTGTACCACCTTTTAACATTGTTTTAGGTAAAATGTTATTTATATGCGGATGTGGTGAAATTGGTATACACGCCAGACTTAGGATCTGGTGCTTCACGGCGTGGAGGTTCGAGTCCTCTCATCCGCACCATCTACTAGTGTGTATTTACACAAACAATCAAACTTTTTTATTAACAATCTAAATCTTTCAAAAACACAGTATAATAATCATTATTAAAATAGTGAGGATGTTTAGTATGGATAAGACTTTTCTTGTATTTGTTGCTATAGGTATAGGATTTCTTTACTTTGTAACACACTTTGTGGGTGATATTCAAGCTGAAGATGATAAATATGCGAATCAGGCGTACACAGAGGAACACAAATATGATAAATATGTTGGTGTAGACAGTGTAGGGCGTAATGTTTTGAATCTTTTAGGAGTAGATGGGGAAACTCAAGTTGCTGCATGGAATGAGGGAAAACTAAAAGATGAGTATTTAACACTTTTCCCTGATTTTGGACAAATGAAAATGTTTATTGATGAACAGATTAACGGCGATGTTTTAAGTGTTAAGCTTCATGCTCAGCTGAAAGATGTAGAAGATAAATTTTTTAGTGGTACAATGACACAAGATCAAGCCAAGCAAGCACTTAGCTCAATCAAATAAATATGCTATTTTTACCTTATTGGCAAGGGTCAGCCATTTTATTTCTATCGGAATAGAGATAGACCTCGACACGTCTGTTGAGTGCCCTGTTTTTACTATTGTCATTTGCGACAATTGCTTTATCATAAGAACAGCCTCTTACGAGCGGGTAGTTTCCATTTATTGTCAGTAGACGACCTACTGTATCAGCTCTTTTTTGAGAAAGTTTCTGATTGTATGCATAAGAACCCTGATTGTCGGTAAAACCTGCAACAGCAACAGTAGTTTGCGGGTAGTTTCTTAGAACTTGTGCGACTTTTAGCACTTTATTTTTAGCACGCGGTTGTAGTTTTGCTGAATCTGTAGCAAACATCATTGGGTCTCTAAACATAATTTTTACATAGTCATTGCTTTTTGAAACGATGATCTCTCTATTGGGATCCAATGGAGCAAGAGGATCATTGTTAACTCCCGTTCCAAGAGCATTGGCAATCTCATTTGCCTGTTGGTCCATGCTATAGCCTACTGCACCACCTACAGCAGCACCAAGTAACCCACCGACAAGTGCAGATTTCGCATCATGACTTCCTGTATTGTATCCTATCATTGAGCCTGCCAATGCGCCTGCTGCTACACCTGTAGCTGTACGCGAATTACTATTGTCTTGTACCAGTCCAGGTTCATTGTAGCACCCGGTCAATAAATAGGTAGCTATTGTTGCCGTGAGAATTGGTTTTGTTAATGTCATATATTTCCTTTTTATGAATAATTTTAAGATTGTAACATAGAAGAGTGAATGAAAAGTTTTAAGATTTTAGTGTGATGATTTTCTCATGCCACTGATAAAGAGTTTTTTCAAACCCTATCTGTTTTGTCTCATAAAAATGTAAAGGCTTGAAGAGATAGGACTGTTTAACCCAGCCTCCATGATCATGAGGGTAGAGATAGGTTTTGGCATGTGTTTTAATGTGGGAGGGGATAGGGTATATCTCTCCCTCTTTGATGACCTTTAATGCATTGTTTATAGCCATGTATGCAGCATTTGATTTAGGAGATGAGGCCAGATAGATGACAAGTTGTGAAAGAGAAATCCTTGCTTCTGGGTAGCCGATATGTTTCACAATATTGAGTGTGGAGCTTGCCAGGTTAAGGGCAGGGGGGTTTGCATTGCCGATATCTTCACTGGCAAGGATAGTCAAACGTCTGGCAATGAATTCAGCAGGTTCTCCTCCATCTACAAGTCTTGCGAGGTAATAGACGGAAGCATCGATATCTGACCCCCTGATACTTTTGATCATAGCCGAGGTCAATTCATAGTGACTTTCGCTCTCTGATGAGCCGGCCTGCATGGCATGTGGCCGTATCTGTTTGAGTGTTTCCATCGTGATCTGTGTTGATACGGCTTGTGCACTCTCTAACAAATTGAGCATTGCCCTTACATCTCCTCCACTGGAAAAGACCAAATACTCCTTGCCATCTTCTGTTACATTCAGTGTTTCAAGAGAGATGATATTATCAAGGTATGTTGACATCTCTTTTGTATCAATAGCATGCAGTTCAAAAAGATGGGAACGAGAACGCATGGCAGCGGTCAGCGAGTAGTAGGGATTCTCCGTAGATGCCCCTATAATAAGCGCTGCATGGTTTTCCATAAATGGCAGTAGTGCTTCTTGTTGGTTTTTACTTAGTCTATGTACTTCGTCAATAAATATGAGAGGTTTTTGCAGGGCATTGTTGTATTCTTTAAAGATCTTTCTCAGATTTTCAATCTTTAAGGACGTAGCGTTCATTTCATAAAAGGGTCTTTTTAGTTCGGAGGCAATAATACGGGCCAGGGTAGTTTTTCCACATCCGGGAGGCCCGTAAAAAAAGGTGTGGGAGAGTGTATCTGACTCTATGAGTTTTTGTAGTACCACACCTTCACCCAGAAGATGTCTCTGCCCTACAATCTCATTTAGTCTCTTTGGACGGTATTTTAGTGCAAAATTAGCCAAAAATCAATCTCTTTTTTTGAACTTTTTTTCATTTTCGGCTTTTCTCTTTAGGTACTCTTTCTCTTTAAGATTTTCTTCTTCTTGTTTTTGAGAATTGGCCTTGTTGAGAATTTCGGCTTTGGCATTGGCTTTTCTGCGTTTCATAAATTGGTGTACATCATCATATTCACGTCTGGTAAAAAAACGTGTTTTATTGGTGGGGAGGTTGTTCAGGTCAATACCTCCAAAAGAGACACGTTTCAAGTCTAGTACTTTGGCTTCAAAGTGGGCAAAAAAACGTCTTAGTTCACGGTTTTTACCCTCCGTGATGGTTACACGAAGCTTGGTAAAATTTTTGCCTTCAGACCTAATCTCAAAACCTGCAAAAGGGGCAAATTCCATGGAGTAAATCTTTGATTTTTCATGAGCACCGGCACGTGCATCTTCCAAAACTAGTCCCTCTTTCATGGCAGTTATCATCTCCTCGGAGACAGGTTTGTCTATTTTGAGGTTATAGGTACGATCTAGAGAACTCTCCATAAGCGCAGTAGCGACTTCTGGTGTGTCCGTAAGCAGTAAAATACCTTCTGAGGCATAGTCGAGCCTACCTACAGGCACAAAGTGTCTAAATTTGCCTGGAAGTTTATGGTAGATAGTGGTACGGCCTCTGTCATCTTTTTTTGTGACAAGGGTACCTTTAGGTTTGTTGTATACGATGATAGTCAGCTCATTACTGGGTTTAACCAGCTTGCCTTTGACAAAGACTCGGTCTTCATCTTGTACATCATAACCAAATTCACGTATGGTTTTTTTGTCTATACTGACTTCTCCTGCCTCAATAAGTGCATCTGCTTCTCTTCTTGAGTAGCGTGTGTTGTGTGATATATATTTGTTTAGTCTCATCTGTTTCCGTTTTATATTTTCGTGTGCTTAGGTACTTTTAATACCCGCGTTTATCAAGTCATGTATATGTAATACACCGATAATTTTTTTGTCTGTATTGGTAATGGGCAGAAGTTGTATACGATCATTTTCTATGATCTCAAGTGCTTCTGAGGCAAGCAGTTCTGTGTTATGGTAACTTTTGGGATTTTTACTTGCATATGTTATAGCCAAATGGTCCATACTGAAGCCCTCTTGCATTAATGCACGTCTCAAGTCTCCATCACTTAGCAGGGCAGTAAACTTTTCTTCTTTGTCGACAATCAGTACGGTACCCAGTTTACCCTCACTCATGTTTACTACGGCTTCTTTGAGTGTAGTATCTTCAGAGATAATAGGCAGCTCCTTGGTCCTCATAAGGTCTTTGATTCTAATAAAGAGCTTTTTCCCTAATGAACCACCGGGATGAAATGAAGCAAAATCCTCTTTTTGAAACCCACGTTTTTCCATCAATGCTATGGCTAGAGCATCACCCAGTGCCATAGTAAGGGTTGTAGAAGTTGTAGGGGCAGTGTTAAGAGGGCAGGCCTCTTTTTCTACTGAGATATCCAAAAAGACATCTGCATAACGCCCTAAAGAGGACTTTTTTTGAGAGGTTAGACCTATGAGAGGAATGTCAAAACGTTTGATATGTGGAAGAATCTTGGTCAACTCCTCACTCTCTCCTGAGCTGCTGATAGCCAAAAGTGCATCTTCTTTTCCTATCATACCCAAGTCACCATGTAGAGCCTCTGTAGGATGCAAAAAGAAAGAAGAGGTACCGGTACTGGCGAAGGTAGCTGCCATTTTTGCTCCAACAAGACCGGATTTCCCTACACCTGTGATGATAAGTTTGCCTTTAGTATCCATAATGAGTTCTATGGCTTCTAAAAAGTTTCCATCGAGACGTTCTGCCGCTTTGTGTAGGGCATCAGCTTCAATATGAAAAGTTTTTTGTGCAATTTTTATGAGATCCATTGTCTGTCTTTTTAAGGTTTTGTTGTGAGATTATAGCATATTTGCGGGGAGGATGTGTATCTGTATATGTCGGGACTGGTTGCCCCGACATATGTATCATTTATACAATGAAGATTGTAGGAATGATAAGTGGGTATCTCTTTTTTGTTCTTACCACATGTTTACGGACGATAGCTCTAATGTCATTTTCTATGATTCTGTGATCCTTCAGTGCTTCGGGTTTCGTGTTGAGTAGGAATGTCTCAAGTAAGACTTCGATCTCTTTTGTAAACTTCTTAATCTCTTTGTCTGAAACAAGACCATGTGTAGAGATGACCGGTTTACCGACCATTTTCTGGTTGCTTTGTGCAATTTGTGCCACAATGTTGATGATTCCGTCTTCTGCAAGTTTTTGTCTGTCAAGTACAACATCATTTTCAATGGTCATGTTGTTCTGGTTATCAATGTAGGTTTTACCACTCTTGACTGTTTTTACTTTTTTGATGAACTTAGGCGTGATCTCTACCTGGTCACCGTCTGACATAAGTAAGATATTTCGCTTGTCAACACCACAACTGATTGCTGTCTGTGCATGCTTGGCAATATGATTATACTCACCGTGTACAGGCAGGAAGAACTTAGGCTGGATCAGTCTCAAGATAAGCTTTTGTTCCTCTTGTGCTGCGTGACCCGAGACATGAATATCTGAAAATTCTCTATATCGTACAGTTACACCCGCTTTGACAAGTAGGTTCATTAGTTTGGAAACAGACCCTTCATTTCCTGGAATAGCTGATGCTGAGATAATAACAGTATCTGAAGGCTTAAGCTTGATGTGTCTGTGCTCATCAGTGGCCATGCGGTTCAAGGCAGCCATAGTCTCACCTTGTGAACCCGTTGTTACGATGAGTATTTCATTGTCTGAATACTTCGGTACTTCATGTACTTCAATGAAATGCTTGTCATCAATGTCTACAAAGCCAAGGGCACGGTTTGTCTCAACGTTTCTCTCCATAGAACGACCAATTACACATATCTTTCTTCCATGTTTCACGCCTCTTTCCATAGCCTGGAAGATACGGTGTACGTTAGATGAGAAGGTTGACATGATCACTCTTCCTTTTGCAAGATCAAAGAGTGTGTCAAAGGTTTTACCAACGACAGTTTCACTCTTAGTAAAGCCGGGGTTATGAGAGTTTGTTGAGTCAGAGAAGAGACACAAGACTCCCTTAGAACCATAGTAGGCATAACGATGAAGGTCCATGGTGTACCCATCTACCGGTGTATGGTCGATCTTGAAGTCTGCGGTGTGAATGATGGTTCCCGCAGGTGTTTCAATAGCCAAAGAACAAGCATCAATAATAGAGTGCGTGTTGTGCATCCACTCAATTTTCATGTCCCCAATCTGATACTGCTTTCTAATGGTGACAAAGTTAAAGTATTTTGTATCTGCTTTGAGTCCATGTTCATTAAATTTGTTCTCGATCATAGCAAGTGCAAGTGGTGTTGCATAGATAGGAAACTTTAACTCTTTAAAGAGGTATGGCATAGCACCAATATGGTCTTCATGACCATGTGTAATGATGACAAATACTTTTTTGTCTTTAAGTGTATGCAAGTAAGAGAAATCAGGTACCAGGATGTCTACACCATGCATAGTCTCATCGGGGAAAGACATACCGACATCAATAATGATAGCAGTGGTTTCTGTCTCGAGAACAGCCATGTTACCACCGATCTCACCTAGTCCACCCAGTGGTGTGAAACGTACTTTCCCTTTACTTGATATATCTATCTGCTTCCATGGATTCATGGTAGCATCTTTCACGCGAGCATTTTCCTCAATAGAAGCTCTCATCGTATCATTGACAGTGGTTACATTCTTTTTTCTACCTCGGTTTTTGTTCCCCGCATTTTTACTGTTGTTAGGTCTGTTGTTCTGTTTTCCGTTAGGGTTTGGTTTTCTATTTTGGTTGTTATTGTTATTTCTGTTTTGATTGTTGTTCGGTTTTCTGTTACCGTTAACCTCTTTTTCCTGAACATTCCCATTTACTTCTTTGTTGGGGTTAGGTTTTTTATTGGGGTTAGGCTTCCTGTTGGCATTGTTAGACTGGTTATTTTGTCTGTTTTCGTTGCTTTGTCCCTGTTTATTAGGGTTATTGTTTTGTCTATGAGGGTTTGGTCTTCTCTCTCTGGTTTGTGAGTTTGATTTATTGTTGTCGGGTGTTTTTGTCCCTTGATTTTGAGAGTTTTCGTTGTTTGTTTTGTTGCTTTCCATCTAAATTATCCTTTAATTCATTATATATGTGATGATAAATAGATGTCTCAGCTTCATGAGGTCGCAAGTTGGAGTCAAGCTCTAGTTTTACGAAGGTTTGATTGACAATATCTTTGGAAAAGGCCGCCATGAGATTTTTAGAGAGTTTTTTTCTTGGTTGCTGAAAGGCAATTTTCAAGAAAGATTCAAACTTTTCATCGTCTCTGGAACGCTCTTTTTCTATTAAAAGCACGGCAGAAGTGACGTTTGGCGGAGGAACAAATGCTTCGGGCTCAACCTCAAAACAGAGTGTTGCCTTTCCTACGCTGGTTGCAAGGACAGAGAGTGCAGAAAATTCTTTCTGCTTTGCTACTGCTGCAAACTTTACGGCCACTTCTTTTTGAACCATGACCAGTATAGACCGGCACTGTTCATCTCTAAATGCTTTTAAAATGATATTGGTTGCAATATAATAGGGCAGGTTGGCTACCAGATGATAAGGCTCATCTAGCAGACTCCCCGACTCCCAACGCTCAAGCACATCTCCGCAACGTAGCTCAAAATTCCCGTTGTGGATGGGTATTTCAAACTCTGTTGTAAGATGCTCGCATAATCTTTTATCAACCTCAAATGCTGTGACATTTCTAGCTTTTACAAGCTCTTTGGTTAAATCACCTAAGCCAGGCCCAATTTCTGCAACTTTAAGGTTGTCATTGGGCATCGCTTGGACGATTTTGTGTAGGTAGACATCATTTTTTAAAAAGTTCTGACCGAACTTCTTCGAAGCGAATTCCGCCAAATTATCGATAATCATACTATAATCTACCTTTATACTTGTTGCTAATCCCCTATTTGGGATAATTTTTGTATAATTCTACCATAAAAATAGAAGATTAATGGACTAACAATGGATTATTTCGCAAAACGTATTATCCCTTGTCTTGATGTAGACAATGGACGTGTGGTTAAAGGTGTAAACTTTCTAGGGTTACGTGATGCAGGAGATCCCGTAGAGGTTGCATACCGTTACAATGAAGAGGGTGCAGATGAGATCACGTTTCTTGATATTGGTGCGACACATGAAGGTAGAGACACCATTGTTGATGTAGTTAAGCAGGTTGCCAAAGAGGTATTTATCCCACTTACTGTTGGTGGAGGAATTCGTGAACTCTCAGATATCTATAATCTTCTCAACGTGGGCTGCGATAAAGTAAGTATTAATTCTGCAGCAATCAAAAGACCTGACTTTATTGAGGAGGGTGCAAAACGTTTTGGTTCTCAGTGTATTGTGGTGGCTATTGATGCTAAGAGAGTGGGAGAGAATGAGTGGCATATCTTTACACATGGCGGACGTAAAGATACAGGAATAGATGCTTTGCAATGGGCAAAAGAAGCATATGACAGAGGTGCAGGAGAACTGCTTGTAACTTCTATGGATGCAGATGGTACCAAAGCAGGTTTTGATAATGAACTCAATAAAAAAATAGGGGAGTTGGTTAATATCCCTGTGATTGCTTCAGGTGGTGCAGGGAGCATGCAGCATATTGAGGAGGCTTTTACACTGGGCAATGCTGATGCAGCACTGGCTGCTTCCATTTTTCACTTTAAAGAGATTGACATTATGGATTTAAAACGCTATCTTAGCGACAAAAATATACCGGTAAGGACTTAAATATGATCATATGTGCTGGAAAAAGTGAACAATTCGAATTTGCAATGCCTGTAGGTATTGGTATGATGGAGGTGGCGATCAATTTGACCCGTCTTTGTGAAAGTAAAAAACCAGACTATATTTTGTTTGTAGGTACAGCAGGTTCATATGGAGAAAAAAAGATTTTTGATATTATTGAGTCTAAGACTGCTGCGAATATAGAAAATAGTTTTTTCTCAGGAAAGTCATACAGTCCTATAGACAATGTTGTTACCTCTTTGAAAGATGTTTCACGTGAAACACTGGTTAACTCTTCAAATTATATTACCACAGATAAAGAGATTGGCAAACACTATACCGCACAAAATGTACAGATTGAAAATATGGAATTTTTTGCAGTAATGAAAGTAGCGCAGTTTTACGGTATTTCTGCAGGTGGAATATTTGTAGTAACCAATTACTGTGATGAGAATGCTCATGATGATTTTTTGAAAAACCAGAAAGAGGGTATGGCTAAATTGGATGCTTATGTGAAAAAGATGATCGCAGAGCAAATGGCAGCTAAACAATAATGTCCAAGAAGATTATACAAGACCTGACAAAAGAGGAATTGGCTTCCCTTATCAAGCCTTCTTTCCGAGCCAAACAGATATACAACTGGATCTATCATAAATATGCTGATTCTTTTGAAGAGATGAAAAATCTTCCCAAAGAGATGAGAGAGAAATTAGATACTGAATATACTCTGATGCCACTCAAGACCTTGACAGTACAAAACAGTATAGATGGAAGTCGTAAATATCTCTTTGAATTGTATGACGGACATACAGTTGAAGCTGTCTTACTTTTGATGAGAGATAAAGAGTATCATGAAGATGGCTCTGTAAAGCATCAGGAACGCTATACAGTCTGTATCTCCTCTCAGGTAGGGTGCAAGGTAGGGTGTGCTTTTTGTTTGACTGCAAAAGGTGGTTTTATGCGTAATCTGACAGCTGGTGAGATCACGGAACAGTTGCGTATGATCAAAAAAGACAATGAGATCGATGCCAACCGTCGTGTCAATATCGTATATATGGGTATGGGTGAGCCTCTTGACAACCTTGAGAATGTGGTCAAGTCTGTCAAGATATTTTCAGACCCGGAAGGGTTTGCCATTGCGACACACAGACAAACTATTTCTACTTCAGGTCTTTCGGCCAAGATAGAAAAGCTTGGGAAAATGGAACTTGGTATCAATCTTGCAATCTCTTTACATGCGGTAGATGATGAGTTGCGTCAACAGTTGATGCCTATTAACAAAGCGTATAATATTGCTTCTATTATCACAGCTGTAAAAAATTTCCCTGTCAATGATAGAAAAAGGGTGATGTTCGAGTATCTTGTCATCAAAGATGTCAATGATGATATCTCTGCGGCAAAGAAGTTACTCTCTTTGCTGGATGGTATTAAAGCAAAAGTAAATTTAATTTATTTTAATCCTTATGGTGGTACAGAATTTAAACGTCCTTCTGAAAAAGATATGCAAAAATTTCAGGAATTTTTGACTTCACGTGGTTTGCATTGTACGATCCGTGAGTCTAAAGGGTTGGATATTTCTGCTGCCTGTGGACAGTTGAGAGAACAGGAAAATGAAGGAGAATCAAATGCCTAATATGGAATTGTTTTTGTTAGGGTTTATTATTTTGGTTGCCGGCGTTGGTGTGGGATGGTTTGTTTATGATTCTCGTAGAGAGGATGATTAGTAGATTTTTTTCATATGAAACTATAAATATTTTTTCTTTCTTTTTCTTCCCATGCTTTGTGGAGGGAGAACACATACTTCTGTTTTTACTTTGTTTTTTGCTCAAAAAATGATAAGAGAAATAACACCTCAATGATATTAATGAGGTGTTGTTAATCAATCAGGTAAAGTAACAAGATCAAGTATTAAAAATCCGTTTATTTTTAGAACATATGAGTTTCCTCATGCCTGCAAAATCCACCTTACTCTCTATATGATAATTCGCACCATAAGGAAATGTCAAACTCTGTGCATGCAGCATCAAACGACTTGCCCCCGTTTCTATCATTCTGTTTTCATTGGAGAGTACTGCTTCCAAATAATCATTCGCAGCCTTGAAGGTAGTACCATAAATAGGGTCTCCCAAAATAGGATGTTTCACGTGAAACAAATGCACTCTTATTTGATGTGTCCGTCCGGTATGCGGATAGCAGGCTACCAGTGTAGCATCCAGGGTTTTATCATATTCTAAAGGGGTAAAATCAGTATGGGAAGCTTTACCTTCTGTGGAGATGAAAACCTTATGCTTGGTTTCACTGTAGTCATTATTTATCTTGATGGGTTCAGAAGAAGAGAAAGGTTCTGTGAGTTTTCCTTCTACCCAGGCAAGGTAGGATTTTTTAATACGTCTACTTTCAAAAGAAGTTTTCAAATAGCTCTCTGCTTTTTTATGTTTGGATGCAAGTAGCAATCCAGATGTCTCCATATCGATGCGGTGTACAGCATTGGCTCTATCACCTGCAATGGTACGTATTTCATCTAAAAGAGAGTAGGGTGTAGCCATGGTATTGGGATGGACCAAAACACCTGAGAATTTCTCAAAAATCATAAAATCTTTGTTTTGAAAGAGAGGTCTGTTCTCACGTGAAGAGGGTTTGAAATAAACTACTTCTACTTCTCCTTCTATACTGTCACCTGTATTGAAAATGGATTCTCCATTAATGAGAAGGCGACCTTTGGCAAGGACACGCTGAGCCTGTCCCTGGGTAAAACTGAATTGACGCATGATAAAAAGAAAGGCAGGCATCTTCTTTGGTACGGTGAATTTCTCTTTAACGAACGGCATTTCATTTTACCTCACTGTAACAGCTATTTTGGTAGAATAATACCAAAATTTTATACAGATGAAGGTATGACATGGTTGAAAGATATGCACGAGAAGAGATGGAAAAGAACTGGACACAGCAAGCAAGATATGCAGCATGGCTTGAGGTTGAAAAAGCAGCAGTAAAAGCATGGAATAAATTGGGCCTTATCCCTGATGATGATTGTGAAAAGATCGTTAAGAATGCTACATTCTCAGTAGAAAGAATTGAGGAGATCGAAGCGATTACAAGACATGACCTCATAGCGTTCAATACTTCCGTGAGTGAAAGTCTGGGAGAGGAGTCCAGATGGTTCCATTATGGTATGACTTCATCAGATGCAGTAGATACCGGAGTTGCCCTTCAAATGAAAGCATCACTGGAGATCATCATTGAAGATGTGAAAATGATGATGGAGTCTATCAAGAAAAGAGCCCAAGAACATAAGATGACATTGATGGTGGGGCGTTCACATGGTATTCATGGTGAGCCTATTACTTTTGGTCTTACATTAGCTGTCTGGTATGATGAAATGGCACGTCACTTGATAAATCTGGAGCAGACGATGGAAGTCATTGCTATAGGTCAGATCTCGGGGGCTATGGGTAATTTTGCACATGCACCACTTGAGCTTGAAGAGTATGCTATGGAAGAGTTAGGGTTAAAACCTGAACCATGTTCTAACCAGGTAGTCCATAGGGATAGATACGCAAGATTGGCAACCACCTTGGCACTGTTGGCATCTTCTGTAGAGAAGTTTGCAGTACAGATAAGACACTTACAAAGAACAGAGGTATATGAAGCTGAAGAGTATTTTGCAAAAGGTCAAAAAGGATCTTCTGCCATGCCACATAAAAGAAACCCTATATTGACAGAAAATATTACAGGTCTTGCCAGAATGATCAGAGCATATGCAGCACCTGCTATGGAAAATGTAGCACTGTGGCACGAGAGAGATATCTCTCACTCGTCAACTGAAAGATTCTGGTTACCGGATGCATTCATTACATCAGACTTTATGTTGCACCGTATGAATAACGTGATTGCAAACCTTACTGTAATGCCGGAGAACATGATGAAAAATTTAAATCTCACTGGCGGTTTGGTTTTCTCTCAGCGTGTATTGCTTGAGTTGCCTAAAGCAGGAGTAAGCCGTGAAGATGCGTATAGGATCGTTCAGCGTAATGCTATGAAAGTATGGGAAGAGATCCAGCAGGGGAAATCTACTACCAATGAAAAAGGAGAGTCTCTTTATTTGCAATACCTACTTGCAGATGATGAGTTAAGAGAGTCTTTGAGTGAACAGCAGATCAGAGAATGTTTCAACTTTGATTATTATACGAAGAACGTAGATAAAATATTTAATAGAGTATTCAACAAATAATGCCAATACATGCAGAGTGGGAAATCTACTTTGCTCCCTGGTTACTACCTCACCTTCCGCTCCTAGCGGCACTTTCAAAAGTATCACAAAGCCTTATAAAAATATTGCCTAAAAATGATACAACAATTAACAATTCTTCAAGCATTATTTGAGTAAAATCAATTTAATATTTTACCTCAGGACAGGGGTTTTTTCTTATATAATTGACGTAAAACGGGAGTACAAATGATCAGAGTTGTGAAGCGAAATGGTAGAGTAGAGACTTTGGATGTATCAAAGATACAAAAGTACACATCAGCATCTGTAGAGGGGCTAGAGGGTGTAAGCCAAAGTGAACTGGAAGTAGATGCCAAACTACAATTTCGTGATATGATCACTTCTGAAGAAATTCAGACAACACTCATTAAAACTGCAGTTGACAAGATAGACATTGACAGACCGAACTGGACATTTGTAGCTTCAAGACTCTTTCTTTATGATATTTACCACAAAGCAACAGGCTTTACGGGCTATAACCACTTGCGTGAGTATTTTGCACGTGGAGAGAAAGAGGGGCGCATTGTACTTGGGCTTAAAGATAAGTATGATCTTGATGAGCTTAATGACTACCTTAAACCAGAACGTGACCTTCAATTCAACTACTTAGGTATACGTACACTTTTTGACAGATACTTGCTAAAAGACAAAAAAGGATCACCTATCGAGCTTCCTCAGCAGCTTTTTATGGGTGTGGCTATGTTTTTGGCACAAAATGAATTTGACTGTCAAACCTGGGCAAAAAAGTTTTATGATATTCTTTCTAAATTTGAAGTGATGGCGGCCACACCGACACTCTCCAATGCAAGAACACCAAGACATCAGCTTAGCTCTTGCTACATTGGTTCAACACCGGATAATATTGAGGGTATTTTTGATGGCTATAAAGAGATGGCACTGCTTTCCAAGTTTGGCGGTGGTATTGGTTGGGACTGGTCATTGGTACGTGGAATGGGTTCCTTTATCGATGGTCATAAACATGCAGCAGGGGGTATTGTTCCTTTCCTTAAAATTGCCAATGATGTTGCTATTGCAGTAGATCAATTGGGTACACGTAAAGGTGCCATTGCTGTCTATGTAGAGCCTTGGCATGTAGATATCAGAGACTTCCTGGATCTTAAGAAAAATTCTGGTGAAGAGCGTCGTAGAGCACATGATCTTTTCCCTGCTATCTGGCTCAATGATCTCTTTATGGCAAGGGTAGAAGCAGATGAGATGTGGACACTCTTTGATCCGTTTGAAGTGAGTGAACTCACATCCCTTTATGGTGAAGAGTTTGAGAAGCGCTATATTGAGCTTGAAAATTCAGAAGATGAAATTACAAGAGAGAGAGTCTCTGCCAAAGGTCTATGGAAAGAGATGTTACGCTCTTACTTTGAGACAGGAAACCCATTCCTCACATTTAAAGATACAGCAAACAAAGCCAATCCGAATAAACATGTAGGGGTGATTCGTTCTACCAATCTTTGTACGGAGATCTTTCAAAATACAAGTCCCAATACCTACAAGACACAGTTTACATTTGATGATGGTACAGTAGAGGCTTATGATGAAAACGAGATGCTGACAGTTGATACTGGCGTAACCAAACCGGCTAAAAAAGTAACAGCACTGGACAGCCTGAATGGTAAGCAGATTTGGATCGTTGACAAAGAGAAAACAGATGGAGACACAGCTGTATGTAACCTTGCCTCTGTCAACCTTTCAAAAGTACATACACAAGAAGATTTGGAGCGTGTTGTGCCTATTGCTACACGTATGCTTGACAATGTGATAGACTTAAATTTCTATCCCCTTGCAAAAGTGAAGAAAACCAATGAGAAGTCACGTTCTATTGGATTGGGTGTTATGGGTGAAGCGCAGATGCTTGCTGAGGCAGGGATTGAATGGGGAAGCCATGAGCACTTTACAAAGATAGATGAAGTGATGGAGTCATTCTCTTACTATATTATTAGAGAGTCAAGCAATTTGGCACTTGAGAAAGGTGCCTACCCAACCTTTGAAGGTTCTGACTGGTCAAAAGGGATCTTCCCTATTGACAAGGCAAATGATAATGCATGTAAGCTTGTTGACAGAGGTGGACTCTTTGGTTATACCCATGATTGGCAGGGACTAAGAGAAAAAGTGAAAACAGATGGTATGCGAAATGGATACCTTATGGCAATTGCACCGACTTCCTCTATTTCTATCTTGACAGGAACCACGCAAGCCATTGAACCGGTCTATAAACGTAAATGGTTTGAAGAGAATCTGTCAGGGCTTATTCCTGTAGTTGCACCAAAGCTTTCTCCTGAGACTTGGGCATTCTATACACCAGCCTATGATCTGGACCAGAATATTCTCATTAAGGCAGGGGCTATCCGTCAAAAATGGTTAGACCAGGGGCAGAGTCTCAATATCTTTATTACACTCGATAAAGCATCCGGTAAGTACTTGAATGAGATCTATATGAATGCCTGGAAGTTTGGATTGAAGTCTACCTACTATTTGAGATCTCAGTCTCCTGAGTCAAGTGGAGATGTTGAAGACAGATCTCAAGAGTGTGTCGGGTGTCAATAGCATAAATATATTGTTAGTATAGGGTATGATATTAATCTCACCCTATTAAGTTTGTAAAACTCCTAAAATCTCTAATATCATACCTATATCATCTCTCAGTCCATTTTAAACCTTTTTTTAACCTCTCCTATGAAAAAAATAATAAAAGTGCTTATTTTGGCTCTAAATTCATGGAATAACTACTTGATCAATAGATACTTAAGATTGCTGAAATCAATGGTTAACTAAAGTAGCCTATAATTATATACTCAAAAAAATGAGTGTTACGATAATAAACACAATATGAATAGAAGCCCCACTCATAAGGCACTTAAAAATTTTGTTGATGTATATAAATATGATATAAAAAGGTAAAATCTTTTAATTAAGACTAAATTTATCCTATTTAAGTCATAATACGGTTATCAAAAATTAACTAAAGGATATTAAATGGCAACAGTAACATTTAAAAATGACATCGTATGTAACCTAGCAGGTACAGAAATTAACGTAGGTGACACAGCACCAGTAGTAACAGTAGTAAACTGTAACCCAATGCTTCAAGATGAGCAGGTAGGTGGAGAAGGTAAAGTTCAACTAGTAGTAGCAGTTCCTTCACTAGACACTGGTGTTTGTGATGCAGAGACTAGAAGATTTAACACAGAAGCAGCGTCTCTTGACGGTGTAGAAGTAATCACAGTATCTATGGACCTTCCATTTGCAGCAGCAAGATGGTGTGGAGCAGCTGGAATTGAAAATATCAAAGTATGTTCAGACTTCAGAAACAGAGATTTTGCTAACGCGTATGGTGTACTTCTTGCAGACGGTCCTTTGGCTGGTGTTCTTGCTAGAGTTATCTTTGTTATTGGTAAAGATGGAAAAGTAACTTATAAGCAAGTTGTTCCAGAAATTACAGAAGAGCCTAACTATGAAGAAGCTCTTGCAGCAGCAAAAGCAGCACAGTAAGTAATCTATTCAAAACCCTGAAAGGGTTTTGAATTTTCTCTCTTTTTCTTTAATCCCTCCTATTTATCTTCATTTTTAATTTGATTTTTGTTACAATCAATCTATGACTATGTATCAAAAAACACTAACTTTTATACTTTTACTTATTATTCCCTTTATGACGGGCTGTAGTCCTGATGTCAATGGAGATAGATATTCTCTAAAAGAGTGTAAACAAGAGATGCTCGAAGCAGAAGATTTTCTTGAAGCTGAAAAAATAGATCGTATTGTAGTGATTAAAAAAGAGCGTAAAATGTATCTTTATAAAGGCAATAAGGTCTCAGCCATTTTCCCTGTCTCTCTAGGAAAAAATCCTGTAGGGCATAAAGTTAAAAAAGGTGATAATCGAACACCTGAAGGGCAGTTTTGGATACATCGTAAACTTTGCTCCCCCAAATATTATCGTTCTCTTTGTATCTCTTACCCCAGACCGCAAGATAAAGCACGTGCTGCGGCAAGAGGTGTGAACCCAGGTGGAGACATCACGATTCACGCGCAACCAACCTGGAATGCAGATGGTAAAGGTGATGACTATACCCTTGCACGTAACTGGACACAAGGCTGTGTGGCTGTAACAAATTCTGCAATGAACCAGTTATGGTATGCGGTACGTGAAGGTGTACCTGTGACTATCAAATAGAGAAAGGATGTTTATTAGATACACACAAAAACAGATTGATAAATTTAACCGTCAAAAGTATATTACAGAACTTGAAAAAGTCAGTAAAAATCTTTTTCGAATGTATCGTGATGATTCTGTCTCTTCAGAATCATTTCGAAACAAGTTCATACAGTTAAAAAAGAAGTTTGATGAAAAAGAGGCGGTACAACTAGATTCAGAATATCATCAGCAATTGAAGAATTATATTGAGCGTATCTATCAGCAAACCTGCTGTGTAGAGGAATTTAGCGATAACGCCTTTAATGATCTTCGTGATGCGGAGATGAGTAACCTAAACCGGTTACAAAAGTTAAAGAACGGTACATCTTATAAAAAAGATAAACATAAAGCCAAAAGGGCACAGGAAGATTGGGGTTAACCCACAAATAAAAAGGAGAAAAAATGAAATATATAATAGGTTTGGCAATCGTAATTTTGGGGTATATCCTAAGTGGATGTGGAGAGCCCTCTTTTGGGAAACTGGATAAAACACCGTATGCAGTAAAAGAGTGTCGTCAGAGTCTCTCTCGCGGTTCAGAGATTGATCCTTCATCAAAAATAGACAAGATAGTAGTCTATAAGAAAAAGAGACGACTCTATACTTATAGAAATGGTAAAAAAGTCCATGAGTTCCGTATCTCTATGGGCAAGAACTGTGACAAAGGAGATAAGGTATGTGCAGGTGATTACAAAACACCTGAGGGCTCTTATCGTATTGTACGAAAAAAGTGTGACCCAAGATTGTATCGTTCATTAATGATCTCTTACCCTAATGCAAAAGATATAGCAGAAGCAAGAGCAAAGGGGATGAAACCAGGAGGGTATATTACCATACACGGACAGCCAAAATGGAATGCAGATGGTCGAGGAGATAGTTATACGCTCTCTCATGACTGGACAGAAGGATGTATGGCAGTCTCCAATAAGGCGATGGCACAACTGTGGAGATCTGTACAAAATGGGGTAAAGATAGACATCCATCCATAACTTTTGTATATAATTTTGAATAATACAAAAGAAATACTATTTTTTTAGCTTAGATTGATAAATGTTATATTATCATATTGAATAATATTGGACAACAAGGAGAAATCAATGAAAAAAAGCGTTTTAACGTTATGGATGGCATTGTCAACAGCATTTCTAGTAGCCGGGGGCAATCTTTCAACAATTGAACCTGTTGCAGCGGGCAAAGTATGTCATGAAGATTTAACATATATTGAACGAGATGTGAATCTTATGTGGCAAGATCAACTCTATACAGATGCTGAAGCAGGTGCAGTTGCACGTTCTCATAATGCTGGGAAAGCAGGGACATGGAATCATGCCGTTAATTACTGTCGTTCTTTGTATTATGCAGGATACTCTGACTGGAGACTACCAACATCAGATGAATTACAGCACGTACATAGAATTGAGGGGGATGTGTTTACCTACGGTACTGACAAAGACTTTTGGACATCCACCCCAACATCAAAAGGTAAATATTACGTAGTTTATCCTGCAGATGCATATAGATATAAAAGAAATAAACGTGAAACAAACTATATTAGATGTGTTCGTTGTACAGGTATCGATAAGTAAAACTTAAAAATGTTGTGCTATTTAGAGGATCTTTATTTCCTCTTTTAGCTCAATGCCAAACGTTTTAAATACCCTCTCTTTTGCTAAGTCAATCATATATTTAGCCTCTTCGAATGTACCCCCTCCAAGATTTACTAAGAAATTTGCATGTACTTTACTCCAGGACATCCCCCCTTGTGTATAGCCCTTTAAGCCTACAGCTTCTATCAGTCTGCCGGCATGATCGTCTTTTGGATTTTTAAAAGCTGAACCGGCACTGGGGTCATGTGGTTGGTTGGAGCGTAAGGCTAAGAGGCTATCTAGAAGTGTTTGGTCAAAGCCTCTTTTAATTTTAAATTTGGCAGCAGTGGCAACTCCATTTAGTTTTGCAAAGCGGTAGCCAAATGCTATATCTTCTTTGTTTACCCACTCTCCCTCAATTTTTATACTATGTAGAATATTAAAGATTTCATAGGTTTTTACCCCTGCATTCATTGCCAGCATTCCACCTAATGTCCCAGGGAGTTTG
This sequence comes from Sulfurovum sp., assembly GCA_027081115.1. Lineage (GTDB taxonomy): Bacteria > Campylobacterota > Campylobacteria > Campylobacterales > Sulfurovaceae > Sulfurovum. The sequence goes on along the minus strand of JALWLD010000012.1, from coordinate 105,629 downwards.
GCACAAAATTCAAAACCGGCAATATCATGCTTCTTGGCATAAGAGACTATACGACCCGTAGGCATAGCTGCTCCAATAATCAGCATCATCTCTCTTTCTTCAATATAGGCAAAATCTTTACTGAGCATCATAAGAGGGGGAGGGTTGGGAGAGACAAGAAGGTTATTGGCCGCACCAATAAGATATCTGTCTTGAGGAATTTCATCATCTTTTTCTATTATCAGTACTTCTGTCGGTTGACCTACTTTAATACTTGTATATTTGGAAAAGTCGATCTCTTTAAAAAACATTTAACTGTTCCTGAGTGTTTCATACTCTTTAGGAATAAGGTATTCTTCTGTTTTCATCGGAGTATCAAATAAACCATGTTTAAAACCTATTTCATAGAGTCTGTCAAGTGCTTTTAGTTGAAGTGTGGAGAGCTCTACGGATTCATCCGAAGCATACATATCAAGGTATTTAGTTAGCATTTTATCAGAAATACGCACAAGGTTGTCGGCTTCCAGTTTGCTACAGAGTGCCTCTTTTTTCTCATTGGCAACCTTGACACCATCTATAAGTATATTTTCAATATCAATGGCTGTTGTTAGAGGCAGGCTTCTTCGTATGGCCATCCCTCCAAGAGGCAAAGGAAGGCCTTCTCCTGCAAGCTCAACCCATATATCCCATATCTCCTTTTCTACTTCAAGACTCTCATCAAAATCCAAGATTGATTCATGGATAAGTACACCAGCATCTACTTTTCCTGAAACAACGGCTTCTTCTATCTCAAGAAAATCCATATAGACAGGTCTTGCATTAGGGTAATAGAGTTGAAAGAGCATAGCATTGGTGGTGTATTTACCTGAAAGAGCTACCTTAAAGTTACGTTTTAATTTGCTCTCTTTGCGTCTGATAAGTTTTGGTCCATATCCTTCCCCAAAACTGACTGCTGTGCGAAGTAGGGCATATTCCTCTTTGATGAGAGGATACATACCAAAAGAGATGGCAGAGACATCATAGGTCCCTTTCATCGCTTCAACATTCAGGGTCTCAATATCTAAACCAATATTGTCAAATGTATAGCCTTTGGTATCTACCCAGCCAAATTTAATTGCAAAATACATAAAAATATCATCAGCATCTGGAGAGTGGGCTAGTTGAATGGTTTTTGGCATAAGAACTCTTTATTGTGAATTGAGATGTATTTTAGCATAAGGCACTAAAAAAAGAAATTTACATAAAAATATGACAATATGACATATTTTTCCACATTATTTTAAATTTCTATTAAACTGCGACTATGACTAAGTAAACTTTAGTTTTTTAGGTAAAATGATTTCAATATATAAGGTTAAGGATATGACAATGGCAATGGATGCAAACAAACAAAAAGCACTAGATATGGCAATCAAGCAGATAGATAAAACGTTTGGTAAAGGAACGTTGATGAGACTGGGAGATAAAGAGTTTGAACCCATTGAATCTATCTCTACGGGATCACTTGGTTTAGATATGGCTTTGGGAATTGGTGGTATTCCTCAAGGACGTATTGTTGAGATCTATGGACCAGAGTCTTCTGGTAAGACAACTTTGGCTTTACAGACAATTGCCTCTGCTCAGAAAAAAGAGATGGTTTGTGCCTTTATTGATGCAGAGCATGCATTGGATGTGGTTTATGCAAAAAACTTAGGAGTGGATACTGATAATCTTTTGGTTTCTCAGCCAGATTTTGGAGAGCAGGCGTTGGATGTACTTGAAACATTGACACGTTCCGGTGCAGTTGATCTTATCGTGGTGGATTCTGTTGCTGCCTTAACACCAAAGTCTGAAATCGAAGGAGACATGGGTGATACGCATGTGGGACTTCAGGCAAGACTTATGTCTCAGGCACTTCGTAAATTGACTGCTATTTTACATAAGACCAATACTACAGTGATCTTTATTAACCAGATTCGTATGAAGATTGGTACGATGGGGTATGGTTCTCCTGAGACGACAACTGGGGGTAATGCATTGAAGTTTTACTGTTCTGTGCGTATTGACGTCAGACGAATTGCTACACTTAAAGCAGGTGAGTCAAGCATTGGTAACCGCGTGAAAGCAAAAGTTGTGAAAAATAAAGTGGCGCCACCATTTAGACAGGCAGAATTTGACATTATGTTTGGTGAGGGGATCTCTTATGTAGGAGAGCTTATCGATTATGGTGTCAAGATGGATATTGTTGACAAGTCTGGTGCATGGTTCTCTTATGGGACGGAAAAGCTTGGACAAGGTAAAGAGAATGCAAAAATTACCATAAAAGAGAATCCTGAAATGATGGCTGAGATTGAAAGTAAGATTAAAGAAGCATTGGGATTTGGTGATAGTCTTACCGTAGATGAAAGTGAAATGCAAGAGTAGAGAAAATAAAAAAGTGTAAAGTGTCACTCTACACTTTAAGCTTAAATGTTTTATACTGTTACTAATACAACATGAGGATTAGTAATGGCATATAAAATGAAAGAGCTTATGTCTCTTAGTGATGAAAGTAAATCTACGATACTTTACTATATCAAAGAGGGGCTTCTCCCTGAACCTTCCAAACCAAAACCAAATGTACACCTTTATGATGAGCGTTGTGTTCCCATACTTAAATTTATCAAATATCTACAACATAATTTCTCCTATTCAATCTCAGAAATAAAAAGTATTTTTCAAAATAACCATTTTGATTTTGATGACAGTTTTGAGATGATGGTACGTTCCCTTGAACTTATTTCTGGAGCCAGAGATAATCAATGGTATAGTAAATCTGAATTTTTAGAGTTACTAAGTATGGATGAAGAGACATTTGAAATGTATCGAAAAAAAGGATATCTCTTTGAACATGCAAAAGGTTTCTCCAGTAAAGAGCTTGAAGTTGCAGAGATTCTGATGCGAGCCAATGCGCTTGGTTTGGATTGTTCTTTGCTTGATGCCTATGTGGCAGATGCAAAGGTTTTGGCAGAAAAAGAGAATGCAGTAGGTTCCAAACTGCTTAAAAGTAATGAATCCTCCCTTGATACACGCTATGAACTTCTTTTTGATCTAGTGCTTACTTTAAAGCCATATATTTTCAATATGCATACTGTAGAAGCACATCATAACAACATTAGGAAGGATCTTTAGATGAAGCAACTCTTTAAAGTTTCGGGGTTTACACCTTATATATTGATTATCTTTCTTAATGCCATGACAGATCTTGGGCATAAAATCATTTTACAAAATACGATTTTTAAAGCTTATGAAGGACCTGAGCTCATTATCTTGACCGCTATTGTCAATGCTTTGATCCTTCTGCCTTTTATTTTCCTTTTTTCCCCTGCAGGATATATTGCTGACAGATACCCTAAAACAAAGATTATCGAGTATGCATCAGGTTTGGCAGTAGTCATTACTATATTGATACTGTTTTCTTATTATATGGGATGGTTTTGGTTTGCATTTGGTCTTACCTTTGTACTGGCGGCACAGAGTGCCATCTACTCTCCTGCAAAATATGGTTTGATCAAAGAGATGACAGGAAATGAGAAGTTGGCAGAGGCCAATGCGTTAGTGCAAGCCATCACAATTGTCTCTATTTTGGTTGGTGCAGTGGTTTATTCGATATTTTTCGAACATCTTTTGCAGGATCGAAGTATGATCCCTTCTGAAATATTGTCCTATATTGCTCCTGTGGGATATCTGCTAATAGGTGCCAGTATTGTTGAGTATATATTAGCAAAACGCTTAGTTAAACAGTTTAAAGCAGTTAGTTTCAAAGAGCAATCAGGGTTTGAAGTTAAACAGTATAAAAACCTCTCTTACCTCAAAAGTAACATAGCAGTAATCAAAGAGAATAGACCTGTATGGCTTAGTATTATTGGTTTGAGTATTTTTTGGGGTATCTCGCAAGTGGTTGTTGCTATTTTTGGGGATTATCTCAAAGGACATCTTGGTATTACCAATACGGTAACGGCACAATTGCTCTTAGCCTTTTCAGGTATAGGGATTATTATAGGTTCCCTTTTTGCAGGCCGTGTCAGTAAAAACTATATAGAGACAGGTATTATCCCCATAGGTGCAATGGGTATAGCCTTTTCTCTTTATCTTATTCCCTCTTTGGAGAATCTCTATGCCCTGGGGATGGCACTCTTTGTATTTGGGTTTTTTGCCGGACTTTTTATTGTCCCGTTGAATGCATTGATCCAGTTTGCCACTCCTTTTGGGACCTTGGGGAAAGTACTTGCGGGGAATAATTTTATGCAAAATACGTTTATGTTTGTATTTCTTATTCTTACAGCATTGTTCGCCTATTTTTCTCTTTCGTCTGCTACACTGTTTTATCTTATGTCTCTTATTGCTTTTTTAGGTATGGGGTATACTTTTGTGAAGCTGCCTCAATCCATGGTACGCTATATGGTACGCTTCATTATAGGGTTTAGGTATCAATTAAGTGTAGAAGGACTTCGCAATATAGATGCACAAAAAGGTGTACTTCTCTTGGGAAATCATGTCTCTTTTTTAGACTGGGCTATGCTACAGATTGCGTATCCCAAACAGATACGTTTTGTGATGGATAGAGGATATTACAGCAAATGGTACTTAAAACCATTTTTAGATTTTTTTAAAGTAATTCCTATCTCTAGCAGAGGAAGTAGAGGGGCACTTGAAAAAGTGACAGAAGCACTAAACAATGGTGAAACCGTGGCCCTTTTCCCAGAAGGTCATCTCTCCCGAAATGGACATTTGGGTGTGTTTAATAAAGGGTTTGAATTAGCGGCCAAAGAAGCGGACAATGCGATCATTGTACCATTTTATTTACGGGGGCTGTGGGAAGACAACTTCTCTCATGCTTCTCAGAAAATGAAGCGTAAAAAGAGTAAAGAGATCACTGTAAGTTTTGGGACAGTCATGGATATTCATAGTACAGCTTCTGAAATCAAAAAAGCTGTATTTGATCTCTCGGTCTTGAGTTGGAGGGAGTATGCCGAGGATTTACCTGTGTTACAAAAGGCATGGATAAGCGTAGCAAAAGAGGTAGGGAACAAGCTTTGTATGGCTGACTCTACAGGAATAGAAGTAAGTGGCCATAAATTTATTGCTGGAACCTTGATGATAGCAAAAAGCCTAAAATCATTTTTGAAAGAGAGTCAAAATATTGGACTCCTTCTCCCTACATCCGTGGGTGGTTCTATGACCAATATGGCGGTATTGACTTTAGGAAAAACAGTAGTAAACCTCAATTATTCCAGTGGAGAGGAGAGTTTGCTGTATGCTTTGGAGATTGCCAATATTAAGAAAATCGTAGCATCAAAACAGTTTGTCATAAAATTAAAAGCAAAAGGGTTTGATTTAAGCCGTGTGCTTGATCAGGTAGAGGTTATTTACCTTGAAACGTTAAACGAGGAGATGAAAAAGATACAAAGTATTTGGATGTATGTTTGGGTAAAGCTATTACCTGCCTCCTTATTGTCGCTCTTTTTTGTCAAAGAGAGTCATAGTGAAGATACTGCGGCCATACTCTTCTCAAGTGGAAGTGAAGGTACCCCTAAGGGGATCGCTTTGAGTCATAAAAACATGATGGGAAATATAAAGCAAACCACGACATTGCTTAACCCGGGCGATGAAGATGTAATGTTAGGAACACTGCCAATATTTCACTCCTTTGGTTTGACTGTTACTACACTTCTACCTTTGGTAGAAGGTATCCCTGTGGCTTGCCATCCTGACCCTACGGATGGTTTTGGTATTGGTAAAATGGCTGCAACTTATGAAGCGACTATGCTTTTTGCTACAGCAACATTTTTTAGGCTCTATGTCAAAAATAGAAAATTGCATCCTTTGATGTTTAAAGATCTACGTATTGTGGTGGCTGGAGCAGAGAAACTACCCAATGAGATACGTGAGACATTTAAAGAGAAGTTTGGTTGTACGATATATGAGGGCTATGGTGCAACTGAGACCACGCCGGTCGCTTCTGTCAATATACCAGATGTCCTTATGCAGGACTCCTGGAAAGCACAGGTAGGAAATAAGCCGGGTACGGTAGGTCTCCCTCTACCTGGAAGTAGTTTTAAGATAGTAGAACCAGAGACTTTTGAAGAGCTTAAAACAGGAGAAGAGGGGATGATACTCATCGGTGGTACGCAGATTATGAAAGGCTACATCGGAGACCCGGAAAAGACAGCATCAGTCATCAAAGAATTAGATGGGATACGTTGGTATATTACCGGAGACAAAGGCCGTTTAGATGAAGATGGTTTCCTTACCATTGTAGACCGTTACAGTCGCTTTGCCAAAGTAGCAGGAGAGATGGTGAGTCTAGGTCTGGTAGAGCGAGAGATAGTCACAATCCTTGGCGAAAATGACCAGGTGGCTGTAGCAGCTCTTCCAGATGCTAAAAAAGGTGAGAAACTAGTGTTACTTCTTGAGGGTGATATGGCAGTAAAAGAGTTGCAAGCCAAAGTAAAAGAGCTTGGATTTAACCCCTTGTTTGTCCCTAGTGAATACTATAAAGTAGATGAATTGCCTAAACTTGGTACGGGGAAGGCTGATTTTAAGGGGGCTAAGAAATTGGCAAATGAATTAAGTAGCAGGGATTAGGATTTATGAATACATCAGCATTTTGGATTATTGCATTAGCTATATGGATTTTCATATTACAAAGTAAAATCAAACATTTGGAAAAGATAGTCACAGGGCTACTTGATAAAGAGAAACACCCTAAACCTATGGTAATTGAAAAGGAAATAACAGAGTCCGTTAGTGCCGTCTCTCCACTTAACACAGAACATGCCCCCACCAAAGCAACCACAAAGGTCGTGCCTCCTAGAGAGGAGTATGTACATACAGAACCGTCAAAGCTTAAGGAAATGCTTACGAGTTACTTTACGGGTGGCAACCTGCTTGTACGCATAGGTGGGGTAATACTCTTTTTTGGGCTTGCTTTTTTAGTGAAGTATGCCGCCGAACATAGCATCATCAGTATAGAGATGCGTTTATGGGGTATTGGATTGGCTGCGATGGCACTCATAGGTACAGGATGGAAGCTTAGAGATAGAGAAGGAGCTTATGGGCAGATACTCCAAGGACTTGGTATAGCGATGCTGTATCTGGTCATCTATGGGGCATCTAAGTTTTATGGACTGCTCTCTTTGGAGATGGCATTTATTTTGATGCTCGGAGTGGTCGTGTTAGGCTCTATTTTGGCAGTCATGGAAGACTCATTACCTTTAATACTTTTTGCCACAGCAGGTGGTTTCTTGGTACCTGTCTTGACTTCCAATGGTGATGGCTCTCATGTGACATTGTTTAGTTACTATACCTTTTTAAATCTTGGTCTGTTCATCGTGGCATGGTTCCGTTCTTGGCGTATGTTGAATGTGGTTGGGTTCCTTTTTACTTTTATCATTGCAACAACATGGGGTATGTTACGTTACCAGTCAGAGATTTTTACTACGACTGAACCGTTTTTGATACTCTACTTTCTTATGTATTTGAGTATCTCTATTCTGTTTACCATCAAACATCCCTACGAGCCTAAAAATCTTGTAGATAGTACATTGGTATTTGGTCTACCTGTGATAGCCTTTCCATTACAGGTCAGCTTAGTCTCTATGTTTGAGTATGGTGAAGCCTACAGTGCAGTATCTCTAGGGGTGATCTATGCAGGGCTTTGGTATTGGCTTAGAAAGAAAGAACGTACCTTACTTTTGGCACAGTCTTTTCTAGCCTTGTCAGTGGTGTTTTTTACCATAGCCATACCATACATCTTCGATGCAGATGTATCTGCAGCATTTTGGTCGCTAGAGAGTGCAGGGGTTATATGGATAGCGTTAAAACAACATCGTATGTTGACGCGTTATTTTGGAGAGCTTTTACTCTTTATTTCTCTCTTTGTGTATCCTGAGTCTGTAGGGGTGTATGGGTTAAGTATGGCAGAGTATTTGGGATATATTATCATCACCATTGCAACGCTTATCTCTACATATCTGTTAGATACACATAAGAAAGTATTACCTGTTATTGATAATTATATTATGAAAATATTTTTGACCTTTGGGCTTGTGTTATGGTTTATCTCAACGGTAGATGTTTTATCGTATCTGCATGATTTCATTGCAGGACAAGATAGTCTGCTTGCACTTATGTTAGGGGTAGTTGTACTTGTCATCATCAATATGAAAATAAAATGGGCATTACTTACCTATGTACTACAAGGTACACTCTTTTTTGGCATGGCCATTTTCTTCATAGAAGCAAATAGTAATCTTTTTATTGAACATCCTTTTGCTGATATGGGTGCTTTGTTGTATGGTGTATTTTTACTCTTGCATTTTGTGTTGCTTTATGTATACCGTAACACATGGTGTTGGAGAAAAATGTTACATATTACAGGACTTTGGTTCTTTGTAGTATTGGGCAGTTTAGAGTTGCATTATCATGTTGGAAAGCTCTATCATTTTGGGACGTACTCGCTTCTTTCTATGGCTGTTGTACCATTGGTTGTGTCTGTAGTACTACTACTTCCTAAAGCCTATAAAGATTGGCTGGAAGCACAAAGGGAAGTTTATCAGACGTTAGGTGTGGGTGGTTTGCTTATAGTACTTGGATTATGGCAACTGCGTGCCTTTGGTCTAGTCTCTGTAGGTAGATACATTCCAGTGTTTAATCTATTAGATATGATGCAGATAGGAGTATTTGCTGTGATGGTTTATTGGGGATATCGTCATAAAAAGGTATTATCTGATGATGAGAGCAAGTCTCTTTATGGTGTATTGTCTATACTAGGTTTTCTGTTAATCACCGTGATTTTTTCAAGGGTGGTACATCAGATGCAAGATGTTGTATATAGTGTGCATGCACTATGGCAGAGTAACTACTTTCAAACAGGGTTGTCACTGTTGTGGAGTCTAATAGCTATTGTGTTGATGGTACTTTCTAAACGTTATGTCCTTAGAGTACTTTGGATGGCAGGTTTTGGCTTACTCATCGTTGTGGTATTTAAACTCTTTTTTGTAGAACTTGCAAATTCAGGAACGATAGAACGTATTATCTCATTTATGGTGGTAGGCACTTTACTTTTACTCATAGGGTATTTTGTACCTATGCCACCGAGTAAAGAGTAGAATTAGTCATTGTTTAACTATTAAGTTTAGGGAATATACTTAATTTGACAAGCCGTACTGGAGTATGGCTTGAGAGATTATCTTTTTGAATCTGCAGGGTTACATTTTTTGCGACCATGGAACCAGCCATTATGATATTCTTCATCATTATTGAAAGCATGACTGTTTTTGGTGTATTCTCCATTTGCCGTAGCACAACCATCTTTGACTCCATTTTGGAAACTTGGTGTCTGTTTTCCTATATCAATACCTGAACCGGTGCAGGCGGTAAAAAGTGTTGATGAGATCACAATTAGTGATAATGTGATAATTTTTTTCATACTTTCCCTTTTTTTTATTTTTTCTTAAAAAATTATAGCAGAATATAAATTTCTTAATGATAATCTCTACTAAAAATAATATAATTTATATATTAAAAAATAGGAGAATTGAAATGAAAAAATTATGGATGACTGTAGTCATTACTCTGCTTATGGGAGCAGGATTTTTAAATGCCGGAGACCCGACCAGCAGAGTCTTCCCCCGAAGTAAAACAAAATTTGCTGTTATTACGAATGGAGGAGAAAAGATAGTTGATCTGAAAGGTCAGGATTATATTGTTGTGTCATTGCGGGAAAAAGGTGCAGATGGAATTGCCTATGCAATCGATAGAGATGGTGTGGTTTGGTGGGCTGCTGTTATTTCATCAGGTGCAAAAGGGCATGAAACACCATCGGGTATCTTTACGATCTTTAGAAAAGAGCGTTTTTATATGTCCAAAGCGCATCCGGATCCAAATGGTGTGAATAATATGGATTTCTCTTTATGGTTTACACAGCAAGGACATGCCATTCATATGGGTAATGATGATGCCATGTCCCATGGCTGTATTCATGTGGGTGCCAAAGGTGCCAAAAGTATGTTTAACTGGGCAAAAAAAGGGCAGACAAAGGTTGTTATAACACGTGAACACTATTTGCCGTTTGTCTATTATGATCTACGCAAGAGTGGCTATAAAGAACATTCTCAGACACCAGCATATATTAAAGCATATTTGAAAACAATGAAGCCAATTGCTCCAAATACAAATAAGTAAAACTATACTCTAGTGCTATTCATTTAAGGTTAGGGTGAATTTTGATAAAATAATAGATAATTGAAATTTTTAAAGGATATAGATGATTTTTATCGATGAGATCGTAGCAACAGAAGTAATGGACAGTAGAGGAAATCCTACCGTCCGCGTAACAGTAAGTCTTAGTGATGGAAGTTCTGAAAGTGCTATTGTACCTAGTGGTGCGAGTACAGGTAAACGTGAGGCATTGGAATTGCGTGATGGTGGTACACGCTACATGGGTAAAGGTGTGCTTCAGGCATGTGAAAATGTTAATGGTCCCATTACAGATGCACTTGTAGGACTCAGTCCTTTTAACCAAGCATTAATTGATCTAGCGATGAAAGAGGTAGATGGTACGGAAAACTATGGAAATCTTGGTGCTAATGCAGTACTTGGTGTCTCAATGGCTGTAGCTCGTGTAGCTGCAAAGAGTATGGGAATGCCACTCTATCGTTACCTTGGTGGGGCCAACGCTGTAGTGATGCCAGTACCAATGTTGAATATCATTAACGGTGGAGAACATGCGAATAACTCTGTAGACTTCCAGGAGTATATGGTGATGCCTATTGGATTTGATAGATTTTCAGAAGGATTGAGAGCTTGTGCTGAAGTCTACCATACGCTGAAAAAAATTATTGATGAGATGGGCGAGAGTACGGCTGTAGGTGACGAAGGTGGATTTGCTCCCAACTTGAAGAGTAATGAAGAACCGGTACAAGTTATTATAAAAGCGATTGAAAAAGCTGGTTATAAACCGGGTGAAGAGATTGCTATTGCACTTGATGTTGCTGCCTCTGAACTTATTAACGATAAAGGGCTTTATGTCTTAAAGTCTGAGAATAGAGAGATTACATCCTCAGAACTTATCGCATATTATGCAGATATGTGCGAAAAGTATCCGATCGTCTCTATTGAAGATGGTTTGAGTGAAGATGACTGGGATGGATGGAAAGAGTTGACTGAAGTACTTGGGGATAAAGTACAACTGGTTGGTGATGACCTTTTTGTAACGAATGTAGCTATCTTGGCAGAGGGAATTGAAAAAGATATTGCCAATTCTATTTTGATCAAACCAAATCAGATTGGTACGGTTTCAGAGACAATGCAGACAGTACGTCTTGCCCAGCGTTCAGGGTATACTTGTGTAATGTCTCACCGGTCAGGAGAGAGTGAAGATACTTTCATTGCAGATTTTGCTGTGGCATTGAACACCGGAGAGATCAAAACGGGTTCTACTGCAAGATCAGACAGGATTGCAAAATACAACAGATTGTTGGAGATCGAAGCAGAACTTGGTCAATTCGAGTACCTTGGAGAGACACTTTTTACCAAATAGGTAAAAAGAGGTAGCTTTGGCAGATACACAGGAAGTAGGAGCACTTGCAGGCTTATCGGTAAAGACTTTACTGATAGCCCTTATCGGGATTCTTGTTTTTGGTATCTATGTGGGTATTTTGATTTACGGAGAAAATTCTTTGACTGTCTTGAACCAGTTAAAAGAGAAAAAACAAGGTTTGCTCATCAAAGGCAAAGAGTTAAAGAGTGAAAATCAAAGGTTACAAAAAGAGTTTTTTGAGCTCAAGCAGTTGGAACCTGAAACGTAAAACTAAAAACAAGGAGATAGTGTATGAAAAAGATATTGTTGTCACTCGTGGCATTTTTGTTTGTAGGTGCAAACGCATCAGAGAACCCATTTGAGGTAGAGAAAAACGTAAAAAAAATAGAGCAGGATCAAGCTTCACTACTTTCAGAACTTAAAGTGATTGCAGATAAACTAGAGGCTGCTGCTGATGCTGCTGAAGAGGAAGAAGATGATGAGGAAGAAGAGGAATCTCCAACGGCAGAAGAGCCTGTAGTTGAAATACCTGTTGCATCTACAGAAACAGGAGAAGAAACTACTGCTCCTGAAGCCACAGAAGAAGGGAGTGTTCCCGCACCTGAAATATCAGTAGAGAAAGTTGATCCTAAGATCGAAGAAGAAAGACTAAAAAAGGTTAAAGAGGATCAGGCACGTCTTGAAGAAGCTCGTAAGAAGCAAGAGGCAGAAAAAGCAGCTTTAGAGAAATTGGCAGCAGAAACATTAGCAGCTGAAAAGTTAGAGGCTGAAAAACTTGAGCAGCAAAAGGCATTTGCCATAGAAGAGGCTGCAAAAGCAGAACAGAAAAAACGTGATGAGGCTGAGTTGGCTAAACTTGAAGCTGAAAAGGCAAAGCTGGAAAAAGAATTGGCAGCAGAAGAAGCAGCCAAAGCAGAGAAGAAACGTGAAGAAGAGGCACTTGCAGAGCAAGAGGCTGTAAAAAGTGATGAATCTTTGGTTGTGAATGCTACAGATATTAATATCAGTAAAGAAAAGGAGGATGCTTCTAAAGCTGCAGATGCAGAGTTTCAAGCAGCTATTAAAATGATGGATGAATAAGGGCTAACCTTTATCCCTTATCTGTTTTTCGTTTTGCATGAAGTATTTTTATGGCGGTCATTGAGATAATAATCTCAAAGATACTGGCCAGAATAAGTTGATAGTAACTCAATATATCAATTGCTTTTGTCTCGTACCCTATGGTGGCAACAGCAACAAGAAGTGTTAGTGGCATAGAGAGGGATAGTGCTATCATCAGTGCATCTCTTGAACCATTGATCTTTCTCAGGGCTACCCCCGCAAAAATTCTAGAGAGTATCATCAGGGCTGTAATGAGCAGTGCTCCATAAACAACTCCCTCCACTGCCAATGATTTAAGATCAAAAGATGCCCCTACATGAATAAAAAAGAGTGGAACCAAAAATCCAAATCCAAGACTTGAGATCTTTGCTTCAAGCTGTTTTTCATGATGAAAGAATGCAGAAATAGCGATCCCTGCAATAAATGCGCCCAGTGCCAACTCCAACTCTAAAGAGAACATTACTGCAATCATAATGAAGAAGAGTGCCATAGCAAGACGTATATCCTGATCGGAAGTATCGAGTTTGGGTACCAGTGTATTTTTGAGTTCCGGATACCACCAGAAAAGAAGGTGAAGCAGTCTGTATATGAGGTAGACAGCTATAATAAATGCCAAAAGGTATCCTACTTTTATGAGGAGTTCTGTACCAAAACCAGAGGTGCTTGCTGCATCAAGTACGGTAAGGGCAGCAATGGAGATAATCTCACCTAAAATTCCTGCAATAAAAGCCATTTTAAGCCAAGGTTCATCCTTCCCATAGCTTTTTGACAAAGAAGCAAGCAGTCCAATAGAGATAAGTGGCATAGAGATAATAGTGATCATGTTCAGACGAAATATCATCCCCATGGTTACTGCAAAGAATGTCATAATGAAGATAAAAAGAATAGATTTCTGGATGACAATTTTTGAACTTTTGGTGATCTGTTTGAGATCAACCTCCATACCTGCCAGGAACATAAGGTAGAGAAAGCCTACTTCTGCAATGAGGTTAAAGTACTGGTTATTTGTGATCAACCCAAAATAGGCAAATAATGAACCTAATGCAATTTCAACAGGAGGTATGGGCAGACGTATCAGCTTGGAGACAAATGGACTGCCCCAGATAAGGACAGAGAGTGTAAGGATAAGGGTAATATTACTGTGTATCACAGGAAGTCGCTACTTCATATCCAAGTCTGTCGAGCATCTCTTTGTCTCTACTTGGTGCAAGACCTTCAGTTGTAAGATAGTTTCCTACAACAATGGCATTGGCTCCGGCTTTGAACATTTCAGCTTCATAACCATTAAAAAGCAATTCTCTACCTCCCGCAACCATTAACAGTCTTTCCTCCCCAAGAAGATGACGTGCTTTGCTAATGATCTCCAGTGCTTCTTCTCTTTCGATATTACGTGTTTTGATAGGAAGTGCCGGGTTGGGATGGTAAAAATTGAGAGGTGTTGACATAGGGGACAGAGAGGCAATTGCTTTGAGCAGTTCATTCCTGTCCTCTTCAGTCTCTCCCATACCAAAGATTCCTCCAGAGCAGAGAGTTAGTCCTACAGATTGCGCATTCTCACAGGTTCCATAGCGTTCTGACCATGCATGGGTTTGACAGATATCGGCATAATAGCGTTCTGAGGTTTCAAGGTTATGGTTATAGCTGTCAATCCCATGTGCTTTGAGGTAAGTCAATTGCTCTTTATTGGCAGTACCGTTACAAGCGATAAGATTGAGCCCTTCAATTTCTGCTTTGATAGCTTGTGCTGCACGTGCGACAAAGTCTACTTTTTTATCATCTAAGCCTTTTCCTGCAGTGACAAGACAATACCCAAGTGCCCCTTGTGCCTTTGCTGCTCTTGCTTCTTTTACAATCTGAGAGATATCTTTGTAGCTGTAACGCTCGATATCTGCATGGTAGCGTACAGATTGTGTACAAAACTTACAATCCTCTTGGCAGGTTCCACTCAGAATGTTGTTAATAGCACATAAAAAGATCTGGTTTGACATTATTTACTTTCTTCTGCCATATCAATTTTGTGTTTACACTTGAAGCACTCATAGACCTCTTTTCCACGAAGGGTTTTTTTGCCCATAGTGTAATTACATTCAGGACATTTTTTGTCTACAGGTTCAAAGTTAGCGATGAACTTACATTTAGGGTAATTGACACAACCAAAGAATTTACCTCTTCTTCCTTCACGTTCCTGGAGTTTTCCTCCACATTCCGGACAAGGTACGGTAAGCTCTTTTGCAGGCTCCAATGATTTGGCATTTTTACATTTAGGGTAGGCAGAGCAGGCGAGGAATTTACCTCTTTTTGAGTTTTTGATGACCATCATAGAACCACATTTTTCACATTTTTCATCGGTCTCTTCAGGACCTTCTACTTCTGTACCATCTGTATTTTTGGTATATTTACATTTTGGGAAATTGGAACAGGCAATAAACTCTCCGTAACGACCTTTTCTCAAGAGTAGTTCAGATCCACATTTTGGACAGTCTTCTCCTGTTGGAATGGCTACTTTTAAACTTTTTATATTCTTTTTACCCTCTTCTACTTTTTGAAGGAATGGTGTATAGAATGCTTTGAGTATGGTTTGCCAGTCGGTCTTGCCTTCTGCTACTTCATCGAGGGTCTCTTCCATATTTGCAGTAAAGCCGGAGTCGACAATTTCAGGGAAGTGTTTTTCCAACATCTCTGTGACTGTAAAGGCAATTTCTGTGGGGTGAATACGTTTTTTTTCAAGTTCTATATATTTACGTGTTTGTAGTGTAGTCACTGTTGGAGCATAAGTACTTGGACGACCGATGCCTAAAGATTCAAGTTTCTTAATAAGACTTGCTTCATTGTACCGTGCAGGAGGCTCTGTAAAGTGTTGCTCCTGCTTAATCTCATCAAGAGTTACGGCTTGTCCCTTTTCAAGGTCAGGAAGCAGTTTGTCTTTGTCCCCATGACCTGTCACTTTGTAGAAACCGTCAAAAAGGAGTTTTCTGCCACTTGCCTTAAAGGTACATTTATCACCTTTAAAAAGAATGGTTTGCGATTCAAGTTCAGCTTCTGTCATCTGGCAGGCAAGAAAACGGTTGTAGATGAGTCTGTAGAGTTTTAGTTCATCCACAGAGAGATAGTCAGCAGCTTTTTTGCTGTCAAAATCAACCATTGTAGGACGGATCGCTTCGTGAGCTTCCTGCGCACCTTTGGATTTAGTTACATAATTTTTTGCTTTTGTCGGAAGATATTTATCTCCATAGGTTGCTTTGATATACTCTCTTGCTGATTCAACAGCCTCTTTTGCAAGGTTCATAGAGTCAGTTCTCATATAGGTAATGACCCCCATGGTCCCTTGGTCTGTTTTGACTCCTTCATAGAGTTTCTGTGCAACCATCATTGTCTTTTTTGGAGAGAAACCAAGCTGTGTAGAAGCTGTTTGTTGCAAGGTTGAGGTCATGAATGGTGGAGGTGTTTTGGTCTTTCTTTTACTCTTTTCAATAGAAGAGACAACAAAAGATTCTCCTTTTGCTGCAGTGGTGATCTCTGTGGCATCGGATTCTGTTTTAATAGTCAGTTTGTCAATTTTTAATCCATTATAATCATAGATAGAAGCATCTATACTTTTTTGGAAAATGGCATCAATGGTCCAGAACTCTTCTGGTTTAAATGCTTTGATCTCCCGTTCTCTGTCCACTACGAGCTTGAGAGTAGAACTCTGTACTCTACCCGCACTTAGACCCTTTTGGATCTTGCTGGCAAGTAGTGGAGAGAGTTTATACCCCACTATACGGTCAAGTAGTCTTCTTGTCTGTTGTGCATCTACGGAGTCCATGTCTACTTTACGTGGTGTCTCTAGTGCATGTTGAATGGCTGATTTGGTAATTTCATGAAAAACGATGCGTGGAAGCTCTGTGGGTTCTTTTCCTATGGCTTTTGCAATGTGGTATCCAATGGCTTCTCCCTCACGATCCTCATCGGTTGCGATAAAGACTGTTTCAGCCTGTTTCGCAAGTTTCTTCAATTCTTTAACGGTGGGGTTGGCATCTCTGGGAATAGAATATTTTGGTACAAGATCGCCAGTCTCATCATCTACGGTAATACCAAATGTACTTTTAGGAAGGTCTCTAATATGTCCTTTTGAGGCAATGACCTTATAGTCTTTGCCCAGGAAATTGGTAATGGTTCGTGCTTTTGCCGGTGATTCGACGATAATTAAATTTTTCATAAATGCCTTACTTTATATATGTAAATTTCATAGTAATTTGTGGCATTGTAACACAAAAGTAGATAAAAGGCTATGTAAAAATGCATAATAGAAGGAGAATTAGAGCATCTCTTCTTGTCTTTCTACACAGTGTGCCTGCATAGCATTCATCTTTGGGCCATCCATTTTTAAGGTTGATGAAGGGTATTGGCCAAAGAGCTCTGTATAGTATTTGGAGAAACGTCCCATATGTCCAAATCCCCATTTTTGTGCAATAGCTTGAACAGTAGTCTCTGAAGCATTAGTGTAGGCAAGGTCCTGATGTACAAGATTGAGTTTAAGTAGTCTCATAAATTTATTGGGAGTGAGTGCAAAGAGTGATTGGAATGCATTTTGAAGACTCTTTGTAGAGATTCTATACTCTTGTGCCAAATTGTTGATACGCATCTTCCCATCCATATGCTTGAAAAGTTTCTGTTTTATCTTAAGGGCAATTTTTTCAGATTTGGTAAAGTATGGTATTTGTGCTGTTTGTTCTTTAAGAAGTTCAATTATGGCTTGGGTAATCTGTTTTTCTATCTCTATAGAGGTTCCTAGATCAAGTGGAGAGTTTTGTGCCCATGTATCAATAAGGCCCTGTATAAGTGTTATTATCTTCTGATCATGATCTATAAAATATCTGTCTACGACGTTTGAAAGCTTTTTTCTTAGTTCTGGATCAGCATTTCTATTGAGAGAAATATCAAAAAATTCTACGTGATCAGAGCAGATAAGATTGTAAACTTTTGTATCATCTGTGACTACAACCATATCTGTTTCGAGTTTCATTTGATCAATGCAGGCTTTTTGTGAAATATTCTTCATCACAGACAATGTGATACACTCTTCAGGTGTGACATAATTAAACATGATCCCTCCTGCCATATCGGTATAGACAATTTGCATAGAAGGGAGTTGTAGAATTTTATAGATACCTTTAGGGAATTTTGGTTTAAGTTGGTAAGAGCAAAAAAGTGTCCAGTCCACAGCATATTTTGCCATCTCTTCATAATTGATAAACTCTTTTTTAAGAGAATCACCTTTATTAAGTTTTATAGTTTTGATATTTTTTTTACTATGCATAGTAAGAGTATAGACTATTTTCGCTTTTAGGATAGATATATACTCTCCCATTTAACATTAATTACTTGTGGTAGCTATAGCAGCCTTCTTTTCCGTCCCAGAAAACAGGGCTTGCTTGGAGTTGCTTCTCTTTTACCTCATAGACCCAAAAACCTTCGTGTCTATCCATGGTTGCTGACCCTGCACAATAAAGATCGCAGGCTAAACCTTCCAAGTCAAGATGATAGGTTTTGTGGATGTGTCCACATAAAATGGCTCCCGATTTGACAGCTTTACATCTTTTCAAAAAATCATCTGCATTGATGAGTCCATGTAGTTTAGTGTCGGGTTTACCATTTGCCAAACGAGGTGCATAGTGTGTCATAATAAAAATATAACGCTCTTTTACGCGTGGATCTTGCAGGACTTCTTCGAGTGCATCCAGTTGCTCTTGTGGGATCATCCCGTTTGAGTGCCAAGGAATAGGGTTGGGTTTTGAAGAGTTTACAGCGATGACGGCTATATCGTCTCCTACCAAGCGTATGAGTGGCCAGTGACCACCTCTACAGTACTCGGGAAGGTCATTTTGTAAAACAGAACAGAACTGTTCAGAGAAACGGTAGTGACTGTTTCCTTCATGCACATAAATATCATGGTTTCCCGGTACTGTCACATAACGTTGAGGAGGATTCATAAGTGGGCTAACAAGCTCTTTTGCCAGTTTTAATTCACTTTCCAAACCCAAAGCAGTATAGTCGCCAGTGTGGATGACCAGGTCGATTTTCTGGGCTTCTTTAAATTGGATGAGTGCGGCTATTTTCTTTTCTGTATCATCAAAATATTTGCTTCTGCCTCTAAGGAGGTTAATGGCACCTATAGCACGTTTGGAAAACCATCGCTTCCATGCCATATGACGAATTTGAAGATCAACGTGTGTATCCGAAAAATGTAGGATACGTGTAACTTTTTTTATTTTAGACATGGGCTTCCTTTAGGGACTACAAGGTCAATGGCATTGGATATCACTTCAAAACGTATCTTATGACTATTGTATGGTTCTCCATCTAGATTGACAGGGATGATTTGCTTGGATTCACTTTCAAGCCAAGGTGTTTTGATATATTTAATAAACTCTCCATTGTGGGAAGGGTTTTTGATCTCTTCCAGAACTTGGGGAATGTCTGTCAGTTTAAACTGTGAGATACTGATGACATCAAGAAGACCATCATTAATGAGCGCACGAGGAGCGAGTACCTGTCCTCCTCCTGCCTGTTTGCCATTGCCTACAGCACCGGCAATAATGTGAAGACTTTGTAGGCTGTTATGTGGGGTTATAATATGGCTATGGTAAGGTACAAAGTCCATGGCTTTGAGTACACCGGTCAAAGTATAGGCCCCACCGCCTAAAAAGTTTTTTAGTTCTACGGGAGTCTCTGCAGTAATTTTTGCACCAAAACCAGCGGTTGCCATATTTATAAAGTATTTTTCATTGGCTTTGACAATGTCAACAGGGATAGAGGGATATGATACTGCAAAACGTAGGGCTGCAAGGGGATCAAGTGGGATTTCACAGGCCGTTGCAAAGTCATTGGCGGTTCCCAGAGGTAAAATAGCCAGTGTCAGACGCTCTTCTCTAGGTAGCATTGCCAGAGCATTGACTGCTTCATTGACAGAACCATCGCCACCTCCAATGATGAATCGCTCTGCACCAAGTTGCAGGGCTTCGCCCATAAAGCGCTTTATATCTCCATATTCATAGGTTACACGTACCTCAACAAGTTGTGCTACCTCTTTGCGAAGGGTTGTAATGGCATTACGTATTGTGGGTATTGCTGCTTTTTTGCCATTAATAATAATCATAATCATCTAGAGTACCTTACTACTTTTTATTCAAGTCTATCAATGTTGTGATAATAGGCAATACTTTCTTAATACCAAAAGCATCTCCTGCTGTAAAGTCGCAAATATCTTCTATGGGAGCAGCTTCCTTTTTTATACTTTGTCTAGAGGTAAGCAAGAAGAAAATCACAGCTACGGCAATGTTTACTCCGGTCAGTATAGAGGCTGCCTCAAGTTCTTTATGCATAGTCCTTTTTACCATGTTATACCACCTTTTTAATAGGCTCTATACCATAGTCACTGAGCATGAGTGCGATCCATTCTGTCTCTTTATATTGTGCAAAAAGAAATTGCATGGCCATAGTCAATGGTACAGAGAGTATCATCCCTGTTGGTCCAAGTATCCATCCCCACAGTGTCATGGAAAGGAAGATGATAAGTGCGGAGAGCCCCAGCCCCTTTCCCATAATGCGTGGCTCTAAAATATTTCCTATAACCATATTGATGGTCAAATACCATAGTGCTACCCAAAGTGCTGTCATCATCCCTTGATCTATCATCGTGAGTATAATGGGAGGGAATGCTGCAAAAATGGACCCTACTACAGGAATAAAATTAAAGAAAAAGGCAAGTGCTGCCCAGAGGTAAAAGTAGTGAATGTCATAAAACCAAAGTACAAGTAGTACCCAAAATGCAGTGATCAAAGAGGTTTTGACCTTGATGATGAAATAAGTATTTATTTTGGAGATAATTTGCATACCATCTTCAAGACTTATTTTACTCTTAGAGAGGATAGTCTGTACTTTACGATGCATAGATTGTGACTCTAAGAGCATGAATGCAACAGTAAAAAGTATGAGAAAAATGTTGGAGAATTGTGTACTTGTTTGAGATGCCAGGTTTTTGACGATGCCTGAAACATTATTTTTTGCCAACATTGCTTCAATATCGGTTTGGTTGACAGAAAGACCTATATTTTGAAGGTAGAGTATGAATTTCCCAAGTGCTGTATCGAACTGTGCATTCAGTGTATGAAAGTTTTTGGCAAACTCTTGTGCCTCTGCAACAATGTACCCTCCAAACATAATAATAGGAATAGCAGAGAGGATAAGGAGAATCATCAGGGACACAACCTTAGGAATATGCCTTTTTTGGAGCATTCTTAATAGAGGAGAGAGTACGATGGCCAAAGCTATAGAGATAAGAAATGGTGCCAAGACTCCAGCGGCATATTTCATAATGACAAATAGAATAGAGATACTGGTTAAAAGTATGAGAAATTGGTTGATTGGCCATGCTTTTTGCATTGATTCTTATCCTCATATAGATATTTGGGAATGTTTTATGATGTTCTTCTAATACTATAGCAGGTTCTCTTTTTTTTGTCTATCCAATTTACGCTATCGCAGATAAAAGAATTTCATTTATGGAGACAAAATATATTTATTCGCTTCTAGGATAGATACTTCAATGATTACTCGCTATAATCTCAAAACGTATAAAAACAAGGACTTAATCATAATGAATATTGAACACATCACGAAAAAAATGCTACTCCCCTTTTTAATGCTAAGCATGTTGCATGCAGTATCTGACACAAGCAGTACCAATCAGAGTTTACGAACACTTCCTAAAGAGTACAATATGATCGTAGCACTATATGGTCGTCCTTACTCAAAAGCATTGGGTACTTTAGGACATCAGCCTTTAGCACAGACTATTGAGAAAGCAAAAGTAAAAGCGAAGCTTTATGAAAAGGCCTGGGGTACAGGAAAACATGTTACGCCGGGGTTTGACCTTATTTATGAAATGGCAACATCTGAACCGGGGAAAAATGGTAAATATGTTATTACCTTGAATCATAAAACATTGTTAGAGTACATTATTGCAGCACAAAAGAATGGAATTGTAGTTTTTCTTGATGTGCAGCTTGGTAAGAAAACACCTGCACAAGCAGTAAAACCATTGTTGAAGTATTTGAAGTATAGTAATGTACATATTGCGGTGGACCCGGAATTTTCAGTTGATAACCTTAAGGTACGTCCAGGTAAAAAAATTGGTTCTATCACAGGACAGCAGATCAATGAGGTACAGCATATGATGAGAGACTATATCAAAGCTAATGGGATTAAAGAAGATAAAATCTTATTAGTACATATGTTCACTGAGCATATGGTGACTAATAAAAAATCTATTAAGTATACGGACAGAATACACCTGGCTATGCATCTTGATGGGCATGGAAGTCCGGCGCTAAAGATAAAAACCTATAATGGTCTCTACACTGATACCCGTGCGGGATTGGTAACTGGAGGCTTTAAAGTCTTTTATAAACAAGATAAGCCTATGATGACTCCAAAACAGGTACTTGGTTTGGAGAAGGTCGGTAACAAAAGAGTGAAAGATATGCCCAAAATTATTACCTTTCAGTAACATATAGTGCAGGGGTATAAAGAATCAATGTCTCTGATTTTATATATTTTTTTCTATCGGTTCATCCAGTAGATAAGACTTGGGAGGTTCTCTATACCAAAATAGATATAGTTCTTTGTATCAGGGTCTCCTGCTCTATGTACATAGGTAAGCCTAAAAATATCCATAATATCAAGATAGGTATTTGCTCCAAAAGCCGTCTCTCTTTCATAAAAGCCACCTTCCATATTACCAAAGACAGAAGCACCAATACCAAACTTGAAAAAGTCATCATATTCATAAAAAGCATCCAGGTCTACACGTACAAAATCTGAACTTCTGTCTGCTATGACATAGGCAGCTTTGGCTTCAAATCCGGAGAGGTATTTAAGGTTGGCATAATAGAGTGCAGTGTACCCAAAACTGACACCACCATTTTTCATGTCTGTGGCTATTTCTCCGGGAAGAAAGCGCAGTGCAGTTCTAAAGCCGGCTTTACCTTCATCTTGTGGAACATGAAGGGGCAAGATATCCCAACCATCTTTTTCTGCAACAAAGGTACTGGCTACCCATGCAGAGAGAGAAGTCATCTTTGCAAAAGCCATATGGTCTTTATAGATTTTTGCTCTGTCATTTTCAAGGGTGGTTACGCGGTTGATAATAGTACGGAATGGTCTTTTATACCACTTGTTTACATCTTTTTTGACATATACAAGAAAAGGACTTGTGTCTCCCTTCATATCGAGATAATGAATATCGAGTTTTGTTAAAAAGGCTTTGAACTCATCTATGTCATAGCGATCTTCATCACGTTTTTTCTTATTGAAAGCATTATAAATAGCAGAAAAACGGTCTGTTGTTTTAGGTGTGATATGTTTGAATTCAATATCTCTAAGTAAGTTATAGGCAGCTAGTGCTTCTTTATTTTTATCAAGACCAAGTCTGATTTTAAGTTTATTCATCAGGGTTGTTTGAGAAAAGTGTTGATATTGTGGTTTTTTTCGTAGAGAGGAAGCTAAATGGTAGATAGCATCATAAACACCCACGTAGTAGTCATAGACGCGAAAGTTTTTGTCTAGAAAGGCTGCAAAATGTTCCAGGTATTTTCCTGTAATAGGGTGGTAACGTGAGGAGAGGATCAGTGTCCGGTCATGATTGTTTCTAAAATATTTATTGATTGCCTGGTAAAGTCGCATAGACTGAAAGATTTCAAGTGAACTCAAGAGGGGTATGGCATTGGTAGTAATAAAGCCTACGGGAGGTTCTTCTTTTTTGTCTTTTTCCGTTTTTGGTGGCTCTTTCCTCATATTACTTGGGTCCATAAAAAGGAAAAATGAGGCTTTTTCGCTGAGCTCTATAGCAAGCTGAAGCGGTACATTGTCAAAGGCACCTCCATCGATGAAGTAGTGGGACTCCCTCTTCCCTTTATAGACATAATCAAGTTTAACTCTTTGAAATGCACCAGGAAAAGCAGAGGAGGCAAAGAGTACATCCACAATTTTACTGGTATCTTTTTCTATACCAGGAATGGAGATATAGAAATCTGTGCTTGGAGGCATTTCTCTGTTTTCTATTATTAGTTTTCCCTGTTTCTCTTTGACGGTAAAAGGGACAGAAAAGTGTTGATTTTTAATTTTAATACCGGCGATCTCTTCTACAATAGGTGTGGCTTTTGTAACAGAGACTCCCAAAGGTACTTCACAGCCTTTTCGGAATATGGGTTTATTCATCTGTTCTAAAATGTATTTGGCTTTTTTCTTCAAACCTTTACGTGTAAAAAGTGTACTTTTGTTGTTTGGGTCTTCTCCCTTAATCGCCAGATCTTCAATGCCAAGATTGACCCAGGTTTCATAAAAAAGGTTGTCAGCAACAGCATTATTTAACGGTATATCATCTTTCTGGCACCAGTACATTGCAGTTATCAGTGCATTGATGGATCCTGCTGAAGCCCCTGCTACGGAACGAAGTTCCGGTTCTGCAAAGGTACCATGTTCTCTTATTTTTGAGAGCATTTTGATCATGGCCCAGTTGTACCCAGATTCATAAGCACCAAGACTTACTCCTCCCGAAATGACCATGGAAAAGTCTATTTGTTCACGTTGTTGGGCATGAAGATGGTTACTCCAAAGAGTGAGTAGGAGGAGTGAAGAGAATATTTTTCTGAACAAGGGATGCCTTTGTAAAATAATTAGCTAGATTATATCAAATTTACAATGGGTTTAGAGATACTCTCTATACCTACATAAGTAAAATACAGGTAACGGTGTATGACTTTTTCTTTTAGGATAGACAAATAGTCTACTATTAGCTATGATAATGCAAATATTTGACTAAAGGACAAAAATATGAATGAAATAGAAGATAATATCAATAAAGCCATAGCAGAAGCACAGAAAATACGTGATGAGTTGGCATTAAAAGCAAACTTGGGTGCAGCAAACGCGGGAGATGAACTCTTAAAGCTTAATGACAGGTATGAACTTTTCAAAGAAAAAAGTCAAAAAATCTTTGAGGTGGCAGATGATTCATTCGATGAATTGAAAATTGCTGCTGAGCTGGGTATTAAAGCGGAGAGTAAAGATGATGTACTTACCGCATTGGAGTTGGCAGCAGAAGAGATTAAATACTCGTATCAGAAGATCCAAAACCTGATTTTCTAGAGGGGTACTACTCCTTGGCACATCATCACTGTGTCTCCGTACAACTGTATGAAAGATTTAAGTTAGTTTGGGAAAACCAGTAGCTATAAGAGCATTAACTTTTTTTAAGGATCCTAGGTAAAGTTATTCCTGTCTGGCTCTGGTATTTCCCTTTTCTGTCAGAGTATGTGGTTTCACACTGCTCATCTCCTTGCAAGAAGAGAACCTGTGCAATCCCTTCGTTGGCATAGATTTTTGCAGGTAGTGGGGTGGTATTGGAGATCTCAATAGTAATATGTCCCTCAAACCCTGGTTCAAAAGGGGTTACATTCACAATAATCCCACAGCGTGCATAAGTACTTTTTCCTAAGCAGATCGCCAGTGTGTCACTTGGCATTTTAAAGTACTCAATGGTTCTTGCCAAAGCAAAAGAGTTGGGAGGAACGATACAGATATCACCTTTGAAGTCTACAACATTGTTTTGGTTGAAATCTTTAGGGTCAACCACTTCGGCATTGATGTTGGTAAAGATCTTGAACTCGTCAGAGACACGGATGTCATATCCGTATGAGCTCAGACCATAAGAGACCACCCCTTCTCCCACCAAACCTTCACAAAAAGGTGTAATCATTGCTTCATTGACTGATTTTTCACGTATCCATTTATCTGCTTTTAATCCCATGTTTTTCCTTACCTGATAACTCTAATATTTGCATTTGTTTTCATTTTTTCAAAATAGTCTTTGAGTGCTTTACCTTGCTGTTGCTGTCTCCATTTTCCTGCTACTGCACCTTTGGCCTCTTCAAATGACATACTTTTTTTGCCATTTTTGGAGAGTACCTTATAAGAGATAAACCGGTCTCCTGCATTGAATGGGCGGGTAAATGAACCATCTTGTGTACGAAGCAGTTGTCCCAGAAGTGCAGGGTTCATACTTGATGTATTCTTTTTAACTGAGTGGCTTTTAATTCCTTTGGTTTTTTTTCTTGTTGTAAGAAACTTCTTTAAAGTATCTTCAGAAGTAGCGGAGTACTCAATCATTGAAATAGTTGCAGGAATGATAAAGTCTTTTTTATTGTTTTCATAAAAAATCTTAAGTTCATCTTCACTAGGTTTTGCAAGTGTTGCTGAGACTTTTTCTCTATAAAACTTCTGTTTTTTGAGCGACTCTTTAATAGACTTTCTGTATTTACGCCAAGAGGTTCCTTGTGCTTTGAGAAGCTTTTGCATTTTAGGAATAGTTAAATTGTTTTGTGCTGCAATTTGTGCAATTTTATTATCAATATCTGTTTCTGGAATCTTGATTTTGCGCATAGCAGACTTTTGCAGTCTATCTTGAACAAGCATATCTACTGCCTGTTTTTTACTGACACCCAACTGCTGTTGTACAGCACGTATTTCGGAAGTAGTGACCGCCTCTCCATTAACGATCATTGCTATCCCGTCAACCATTTTTGCCTGTGTAAGTGAAAAGAGCACTACACACCCTAGTAAAATCAATTTATGCATTCAAATATCTTCCAGTCTTTTATAGTATAGGTGTCAATTATATCATTAAAGGTGTAAAAATCGTATTATGCCGATTGACAAAGCAAAAGATAAGTATAATTATTCCAATAAAATATACAATGGAGACAATATGACAATTACTAAACGTGTAACATTTATAGCAAAAGAGGGATGCGAAGAGAAGATGAAAGCGCTCCTTTCTGCAATGGTTGTGCCAAGTAAAGCAGAAAAAGGTGTGATCTTTTATGAGATCTTTCAATATAAAAATAATCCAAGAAAATTTATGGCTTATGAGAGCTGGGAAAATGAAGCAGCCTTAGATGGGCATAAGGCCTCTGCACACTATGCCGTGTATAAATCGTCGTATGAACCTTATTGTGAACATAAATATTCTGATGACCTAGAAGTGTTAGGGTAGATCTTGAAGAATTTATGGGATGATAAAGAGGCACAAAAGTATCAAAACGATCTTGATCTCAGAGTATATACTTCTAACCTTTTAGGTCAAAGTGATGAATTGGTACTGCACGGTGGGGGAAATACTTCAGTCAAAAGCATAGTAGATGCAGAAGAGATTCTCTATGTTAAAGGCTCAGGTTGGGATTTGGTTTCTATTAAGGCAGAAGGTTTCGCTCCTGTAAAGATGGCAACACTTTTGGAGATGGCAAAAATGAAAAATCTTACAGACACAGAGATGGTTTCTGGTCAAAAGGCAGCGATGATAGACAAAACTGCTCCAAACCCTTCTGTGGAAGCCATACTGCATGCGCTCATTCCTTTTAAAGTGGTAGATCATACCCATGCCGATGCAGTGGTTACCATCTCCAATTCTAAAAATGGGAAGAAGTTGATAGATGAACTGTTTCCTAACTTTTTGATTGTTCCCTATGTCATGCCAGGATTTATTTTGGCACAGAAAATTTATGAGATGACAGAAAATAATTTTGATTGGAATGCCTGTGAAGGGATTATCCTGCATAATCATGGTATTTTTACTTTTGATAACGATGCAAAAAAATCATATGACAAGATGATAGAGGCTGTCTCTAGGGCAGAAGCTTTTTTAGAAGAGCATGCCCGTGTAGAATGGGGTGCAATAGAGGCAAAATCTTTAGATATTGATGCTTTGGATATTGATAAATTCATGCATATCAACCAAACCCCTTTGGCACTATACTATGCTTCTCAGGAAAACCTGAGAGCAAAAGTAACCCGAGGTGTACTGACTCCAGAACATATTATCCGTACAAAGCGTGTACCTTTGGTTCTGGAAGACAATGACATAGAAGACGCGCTTAAACATTATATTGTCGATTATGAGGCGTATTTTAATGCCTATAAGACCAATGAAACTATGTTGGATCCTAAACCGAAATATGCTGTAATCAAAGAGTTTGGTGTGGTTACATTTGGCAGGACACAAAAAGAGGCTGATGTGATCAATGATGTGGTTGAACATACCATGATGGCAGTGTTACGTGCCGATAAGATTGGTGGGTATCGGAGTATTTCCATTCCAGACAGTTTTGATATGGAGTATTGGGAATTGGAACAAGCAAAGCTCAAGAAATAACTCCTTCTCATTGAGAAGAAGAGGAGAAAAAATGCAATACCTTATGGCAATAGATGCCGGTACAGGCTCTGTACGTGCTGTTATTTTCGATACGCAGGGGAAACAACTTTCTGTCGCACAAAAAGAGTGGGTACATTTGGAAGAGGAAGATGTCCCTAACTCTATGACTTTTGATACAGATACAAACTGGGATTTGACAGTTTGGTGTATTCGAGAGGCTTTAAAAAGTGCAAAGCTAGAAGGTTCGGACATTGCTGCTTTATCAGCTACCAGTATGCGTGAAGGCATTGTACTTTATGACAAAGAGAAGAAAGCCTTTTGGGGTGTGGCAAACGTAGATGCCAGAGCCGATACGGAGGTACGTTTTTTAAAAGAGAATTATGAAGGGATTGAAGCAGATTTTTATAAAACTTCAGGGCAAACATTTGCTTTAGGCGCGTTACCAAGGATATTATGGTTGAAAAACAATAGACCTGAATTGTATGAAAAAGTAGCCCATGTCTCTATGATAGGAGACTGGGTCTTGGCCAAACTCTCAGGGATTATTGCAACAGATCCAAGTAATGCAGGTACAACAGGAATCTTCTCTTTGGAAAAGAGAGATTGGGATGTTTCTATGGCAAAAAAAATAGGGCTAAAAGAAAATATCTTCCCTTCACCCTTGGAACCTGGAACGGTTATTGGATATGTGACAGAGGAAGCTTCTGTGTTGACAGGTTTGTCAACCTCTACGCAGGTAATTATGGGTGGTGGTGATGTACAGCTTGGTTCTGCAGGGCTTGGTGTGGTTAAAGAGGGGCAGGTTGCAATACTTGGTGGTTCATTTTGGCAACAGGTAGTCAATCTTAAAAGTAGTGTCACCCCTCCTGAAAATATGTCTGTACGGGTCAACCCTCATGTGATTGACGGACTCTCTCAGGCTGAAGGCATTACTTTTTTCTCAGGGCTTATTATGCGCTGGTTTAGAGATGCTTTTTGTGATTTGGAAAAGATAGAGGCAGAAAAAAGAGGGATCGATGTTTATGAAATACTGGAAGAGAGAGCCTCAAAAATACCGGTTGGATCAAATGGTATCATTCCTATTTTTTCTGACTCGATGAAGTATGGAAAGTGGTATCATGCTGCCCCCTCTTTTTTAAATCTTTCTATAGACCCTGAAATGTGCAATAAAGCTTCTATGTTCAGAGCTTTACAGGAGAATGCCTGTATTGTTTCAGCGATTAATCTGGAAAAAATTAAAGCCTTTACCAATCTTAGCTTTGATGAGATCGTCTTTGCCGGAGGTGCCAGCAAAGGGGCACTCTGGTGTCAGATATTGGCAGATGTGACAGGGTGTACTGTCAAAGTACCAAAAGTAACAGAAGCTACTGCTCTGGGTGCTGCTATGACAGCAGGGGTGGGTGTGGGTATCTATACTAGCCTCGAAAATGCTGCAGAGTCTTTGGTTGAGTGGGAAAACATATATAGTCCAAACAGGAAAAACTATAGGGTATACCAAGAGATAAAAGAGAATTGGAAAACAGTGTATGAAAACCAACTTACATTGGTAGACAGAGGCTTGACAGCATCTATGTGGAAAGCCCCCGGAGCCTAAGTTTCTTTGTAAGCATAATCTACTTTTGGTATAATAAATCATTATTTGTTATTTTAAGAGGGAGAGATACTGGATGGGGTCTAAAAATTTTGCACTCATTGGTGCAGCCGGCTATATCGCACCAAGACATATGCGTGCTATTAAAGAGACAGGTAATGAACTTGTTGCAGCACTTGATCCTTATGACGGTATTGGTATTATGGACAGTCATTTCCCTCAGGCAGATTTTTTTACAGAGTTTGAACGTTTTGATAGGTTTGTAGATAAATGGCGAAGAGATACAGGTAAGAAGATAGAGTTTGTTTCTATCTGCTCACCAAACTATTTGCATGATTCCCACATCCGCTTTGCTTTGAAGAGTGGTGCGGATGCCATTTGTGAAAAACCATTGGTACTGAACCCTTGGAATATTGATCAGCTTAAGATCATTGAACAGGAGACAGGGCAAAAAGTGTACAATATTTTGCAGCTTAGGCTGCATCCTTCCATCATCGCACTAAAAGAAAAAGTGGCAAAAGAACTGAAAAAAGATCCCCATAAAGTTTACGATATTGATTTGACCTATCTGACAAGTAGAGGCAAATGGTACTTTATCTCCTGGAAAGGTGATCAGGCGAAATCTGGGGGTATTGCTTCAAATATCGGTGTACACTTTTATGATATGTTGACCTGGATTTTTGGAGAAGTGGAAGAGAATATTGTCCATGTGAAAACTGTAGATTGTAATGCTGGCTCTTTCAAACTTAAACATGCCAATGTGCGCTGGTTTCTTTCTGTGAATTATGACTATATTCCCAAAGAGATACAAGATGAAGGACAAAGAACATATCGTTCCATTACAGTGAATGGAGAAGAAATAGAGTTTTCCGGCGGCTTTACAGATCTGCATACACGCTCCTATGAGGAGATCCTGAAAGGCAATGGTTTTGGCTTGGATGAGGCCTATGGTTCCATCAATATAGTCTCTGCCATACGAAATCTTGATGCAGTAGGGCTCAAAGGCAATTGGCATCCTTTCTGTAAAAAGGTGCTTACTTGATGGCTGACTTTTTTGTACATGAATCTGCCTATGTAGATCAGGATGTAAATATCGGGAAAAATACAAAAATATGGCACTTTTCTCATATTTTGTCAGATACCCATATAGGAGAAGAGTGTTCTTTTGGACAGAACTGTGTTGTTGGTCCCCATGTGAATATTGGGAATGGGGTAAAGGTACAAAATAATGTCTCTATTTATGAAGGTGTTGAAGTGGAAGATGATGTTTTTTTAGGACCCTCTATGGTATTTACCAATGTGGTCAATCCTCGGGCATTTATTCGAAGAAAAGAGGAATTTAAAAAGACGTTACTCAAAAAGGGTTGTTCTGTAGGAGCCAATGCCACTATTGTTTGTGGGGTAACCATAGGCGAATATGCATTTATTGGTTCAGGAGCTGTTGTCAATAAAGATGTCAAACCTTATGCTTTGATGGTAGGTATCCCTGCCAAACAGATAGGCTGGGTTGGTATATCTGGAAATACATTGGTTTTTCATGATAATAGCGCAAGTGATACCTTTGCAAAGTATGTATTGGTTGATGATGATTTGGAAGTTGTCTTATGCAGATAGATTTTGTAAACCTTCAACAGCAGTATCAATTGTATAAAACAGAGATAGATGAAGCAATCCACGCAGTATTGGATAAATCCAATTACATCATGGGTGAAGAAGTCAAACAATTAGAAGATTCTTTAGCGTTATTTACCGGTGCAAAACATGCCATAAGCTGTAGTTCAGGAACAGATGCATTATTGCTTGCTATGATGGCCCTCGATATTAAACCTGGTGATGAGGTGATTACTACTCCCTTTACGTTCATTGCCACGGCAGAGACCATTGCTCTTTTGGGGGCAGTACCTGTTTTTGTAGATATAGACGAAAAAACGTATACGATTGATGCTACTAAAATAGAAGAGAAGATCACCGAGAAAACAAAAGCAATAATGCCTGTGAGTCTTTATGGACAGCCTGCAGATATGAAGCCCATTCAAGATATTGCAAACAGGTATGATTTAAAAGTGATTGTAGATGGTGCTCAATCTTTTGGTGCTACGTATAATGGTAAAACGGATAGTGCTTTGGGAGATATTTCCACTACAAGCTTTTTTCCTGCAAAACCTTTAGGGTGTTTTGGTGATGGGGGTGCTGTTTTTACCAATAGTGATGTATTGGCAGAAAAAATAAAGATGCTTAGAGTGCATGGACAGAATAAGCGATACCACCATAAATATATTGGGATGGGTGGAAGAATGGATACACTACAGTGTGCCATTGTGGATGTGAAATTAAAGTATTATGCAAAAGATTTGGCTCTACGTCAGGAAGTAGCGAAAAAATATAGTGAAGAGTTAAGAGTTAAGAGTGAAGAGTTGGTTTTGCCATTTGTAGATGAAAGAGCTACTTCTGCTTGGGCTCAGTATTCCGTACGTGTAAAAAATCGTGATGAGGTTCAAACTAAACTCAAAGAGAATGGTATTCCCACCGCAGTACATTATCCTATGCCTCTACATCTACAGGAATGTTTTGCATATTTAGGATACAAAAAGGGAGATTTCCCTATAGCTGAACAGGTTTCCAATGAAATCATGTCGTTACCGATGAATCCTTATTTGGATGATGAAGAGATAGCGTATATTTGTGAGAAGTTATAGGTGTTAAAAAAAATAAAGCCTAAATCAGAGTTTTCCCGTAATGTCCTTACTTTGATGACAGGTACGACCATAGCACAAGCGATTCCTATAGCCATTAGTCCTATTTTGACAAGACTGTATACGCCTGAGGATTTTGGGGTTTTCGCTTTATTTTTAGCGATAACAGGTGTGTTTTCTGTTGTCGCAAGTGGTCGATATGAGTTAGCACTGATGCTTCCTCGAAAAGAAGAAGATGCCATTAATATTTTTGCTTTAGGTTTGGTTATTCTTTTTATTTTATCCTTGTTACTTCTTTTGTTCATTGTTATATTACATCCTTATATTGTAAATATGGTGAACAATAACCTTATAGGATATTGGCTCTATTTTGTTCCTGTGGCATTTTTGTTTATAGGATTGTTTAATCTACTTAGCTATTACAATAACAGAATCAAACATTATAGTGATATTGCTAATGCTACAATTGTTAAGTCCGTTGTTTTAGCTGTACTTCAAGTAGGGATAGGACTATTTAAAGCGGGTCCGGGTGGTTTAATCAGTGGGCAGATTATCTCTTCTTTGTTTGCCAATATGCGCCTGCTTAAAAATATCATAAAAAATAAAATGTTACTTTCCAAAATAAGTAAAATAAAAATGATTACCTTGGCAAAACAGTATAAGGATTTTCCGAAATACCAAGCACCACATGCTATGTTAAATACCTTTTCTGCCCAGTTGCCTGTGTATCTTTTTACCCCTTTTTTTGGTTTACACGTGGTTGGGTTATATGCATTAAGTACGAGAATAGTTTTTGCCCCTATGATGATACTCTCTGGTGCAAGTGCCAAAGTATATAATCAGAAGGTAACACAACTTTATCATGAAAAGGGAGATGCCTATGGTTTTACTGTACGGCTATTAAAATCGTTTGTGAAAAAGATTATTATTCCGTTTAGTATTATTGTCATATTTGCTCCAAATATTTTTGGGTTTATTTTTGGGGAAGAGTGGAGAGAAGCAGGTGTGTATACACAGATTTTATCACCTTGGTTATTTCTAAATGTTATCGTCTCTGTGATAGCATTTATCCCTAGTTTGACGAATATGCAAAAAAAAGCTTTATGGGTTTCTTTTGTGTATACTCTTGTTATCTCTGTTGCAATTTTCATGGGTATGCATTATAATAGTTTATATCTTTCTTTGACACTATATAGTCTTTTTGCCTCTTGCATATTACTTTATAATCTTAGATGGATGCTAAACAAATTAAAGGGGACACCCTAATGATATTTAAAAAAATATGGAATAAAATATATACCTATTATTTAAGACTGTTTTATCGAACACTACAGTTCAATGAAGATGTTATTGTAGACTACCGATGTGAAATTGAACAAAAAAATAATATATCCATAGGAAAGAAAAGTATACTTTATAAAAATATCACTATCTATAAACAAAAAGAGGGTTATCTTGATATTGGAGAGGGTAGTCATATTGCTCCGTATGGGTATTTTTTAATAGAAAAACAAAAGCTCACAATAGGAGATAATGTCGCTATTGGACCATTTTGTTCTATATTTTGTAGTACAAATGCTATTTCAGGAGATGAAAATACTTTATTTAAAGATAGTTACACAAAAGGGGATGTGAATATAGGGAATAATGTCTTTATCGGCACACACTGTATTATCTTGCCCAATACAATCATTGAGGACAATGTTGTTATTGCCGCGAATTCAACTCTCAAAGGAAGACTAAAAAGTGGTTATCTGTATGGAGGAAATCCTGCAGTAGAGGTAAAGGCTATTTCTCATGCATAAAAAGCTTTTGGTTGTAGGAAGTAAAACGATTCATACCTATAATTTTATAGACCTTGTTAAAGATTATTTTGATGAAATTTTACTGATTACAAATGAAAAATATGAAAAGAAGGTATTGGACTTTAATGTGCATGCATTGGACTTTCGTTTTAAATCTTTGTCCACAATTGTAAAGATAAAGGGACTAGTGCAACAGTTTCAACCTACACATATACATATACATCAAGCAAATACCTATGCATTTTTTACACTTATGGCGACAAAAGGGTATGATGCAAAAAAAGTTTTAAATGCTTGGGGTAGCGATATATTGATTAATCCTAAAAAAAGTTTTTTTCTTAGACAAATGGTTAAGTTTAATTTGAAGCATGCAGATGTTGTAGTAGCAGACAGTGATGTGGTACTTGAAGAAGCAAAAAAACTTGTACCAAATATCAAAACCAAAAATATTAATTTTGGTATTGAATTTTTAGAATGTATGGAAGAAAAAGAGAATATTATTTATTCCAACCGTTTACATAAGTCATTGTACAATATTGATAAAATCATACGTTCTTTCGCTCAATTTGTGCAAAAAAATAATGATTGGAAATTGGTAATTGCTGGAAGTGGAGAGGATACGGAAAAATTAAAACTTCTTGTTGAAAAGTTAGAGTTAGGGCAATATGTAGAATTCATTGGGTTTGTAGACAGTGTGACAAATTTTCAGTATTATTGTCGTGCAAAAATATATGTTTCTATCCCCCAAAGTGATTCTGTATCACTTAGTCTTATAGAGGCCATAGTAAGTGGTTGTATTGTATTTGTTTCTGATTTACCAGCCAACAAAGAGGTAGTCACTAATCAAATAGGATTGATTTGTAAAGATTTAGAACATATAAAATTCTCTGATTATATGAATATAGATAGAGTAGAGCATAAAAAGAGTGCGAAGCAGTTAAAAGAACTATTTTCCAAATCGTATAACAAGCAAAGGTATATTGATATTTATGAAAACTAAAATCACTCACCTCACTTCGGCCCACCCAAGATACGATACAAGAATATTCATCAAAGAGTGTTGCTCTCTTACTAAAATCAATGATTATGAAGTAAGTTTAGTGGTGGCTGATGGATTGGGAGATGAGGTAAAAGATGGTGTCAAAATCTATGATGTAGGTCAAATAGAGGGGAGAATAAATCGTATTTTCAAAACAACAAAAAAGGTTTTGCAAAAGGCGATAGAATTAGATAGTGACATCTATCATCTGCATGACCCTGAGTTGATGCCCATAGGATTAAAATTAAAAAAGATGGGTAAAAAAATCATCTTTGATGCGCATGAAGATTTACCTAAACAGGTGATGGCAAAACATTATTTGAATTATTTTGTAAAAGTACCTCTTTCAAAGCTGATTGGATATGGTGAAAGATTTCTACTTCGTAAGTATGATTATATAGTAGGTGCGACTCCAATGATAAGGGATAAATTTCTCTCTCATAATCTACAAGCTATCGATATTAATAATTTTCCTATTTTGGATGAGCTTATAGAGATTAACCCTACCTATAGTACCCATGCCATTTGTTATATAGGATTGCTTTATGACACACGGGGTATTAGAGAAATAGTACAAGCTGTTGAAGATTTGGATCTGAAGTTGATTGTTGCAGGCAAATTTCATGATGAGGCATTTGAAGAAGAGATAAAGGCACTTAGAGGCTGGGGAAAGGTAGATTTTAGAGGATTTGTTGATAGGGAGGGGATAAAAAAGATTTTGTCTGAGTCTATGGCGGGACTTGTCACGCTCCACCCCACCCCTAGTTATATAGAAGCTTATCCTGTTAAAATGTTTGAATATATGGGAGCAGGTTTAACCGTTATTGCTTCTGACTTTCCTTTGTACCAGAGTTTTGTCATGCAAAATGGAAGTGGGTTATGTGTAGATCCTCTTGATGTAAGTGCCATCAAAGAAGCAATACAGACAGTGATCTGTGACTTACAATTGGCAAAAGAGATGGGAGAACATGGCAAAAATGCTATAAAAGAGAAGTATAATTGGGAAAATGAAGAAGCAAAATTGTTTGAGGTCTATAAAAATGTACTTAGTTGAAAAGTTTTATGAGAAAGTATTGAGAAAAGAAGCACCCTATTATGCAAAGTATTCGTTATTCATGATACTTTGGAAACCTCTACGAAAATATTTGAATGTTGTGGTCATCCCCAATGTACCTTTTACAAACTTACGTGTTTCTTTGTATCGTATGATTGGGTTTAATATAGGGAAAAATGTCTTTATAGGTATGAAATGTTATCTGGATGATATGGCTATGGAGATGATGCATATTGAAGAAGATGTAACCATCTCTTACGGATGTTATTTTGCTTGTCATGGTAAAGGGCAGAGGCATACTGTGATTCATATTAAAAAAGGCGCCTATCTTGGTATGCGCTGCAATGTGATCTCGGGTAAAGAGGGGATCACAATTGGAGAGAGAAGTGTAGTAGGTGCAGGTAGTCTTGTCAATAAAAATATACCAGATGGAAAAGTCGCTGCAGGTATTCCCATAGTGATAAAGGAGAGTAGTGAGTAAGATATCGATTGTCATCCCCTGCCTGAATGAAGAAAAGTATATAAAAAGTTGTATAGAGTCTATTTTAATATCGGGTATGGACCAGGGGCAAGCAGAAGTCATTTTTGTGGATGGGGGAAGTTCTGATTCGACAGAAAATATTATTCGAGAGAATATGGAACAATATCCTTTTATTCGTCTCTTGAAGAATCCTGAAAAATATACACCAATAAGTATGAATTTGGGTATAAAAGCTTCGGATGGAGAGTATATTTTCATACTTTCTGCACATGCAAAGTATGAAGATCAATTTTTTACAAAACTGGTAGAAGCAATAGAGATACTAGATGCAGATTGTGTAGGACCCTTACTTGTGACAGATGTAAAAAATAAAAATAACAAATCAGATGCTATAAAAGATGTATTAACACATAAGTTTGGTGTGGGAGATGCTTACTTTAGAACAGGTTCAAAAGAGATAAAAGAAGTAGATACCGTCGCTTTTGGTTGTTATAAAAAAAGCACTTTTGAAACGTATGGCCTTTTTGATGAACGACTAATCAGAAATCAGGATATAGAATTTAACAAACGTATTGTCAATGGTGGTGGAAAAATATATGTGATACCCGATGTTAGTGCTACATACTATGCACGTGAAAATTTTTTAGATCTGGCTAAAAACAGTTATGCCAATGGTTTTTGGAACATTTTGACTGCCTATTATACAAAGAGGGTAAGATCTCTCAGTCTAAGACATTTTATCCCTCTTTTGTTTCTCCTCTCTTGGCTTCTTCCTCTTCTTTTTTCTCTATGCTGTTCCAAGCTTCTTTGGATCAGTATATTCTCATTGGTAAGTTATCTCTCTTTTGTTATAATCATAAGTATAAAGATGAAAAATGGGACTAACACAATTCCTTACCTTGTTATGAGCTTTTTGACGCTGCATGTCTCATATGGGTGGGGATCGCTTATGGGTATTTTTAGCAGTATAATGACATATATAAAAGGTAAAAAGTGAATCAAACTATCAATCAAGTAACCTCAAAACAGATGTTGGGCCTTATGCTTATGGCCTACATATTCTCTTTTGCCATCCGTATGATCTGGGTCTACCAATTTCAAGATAATGCTGATTTTTTCTGGAATGGAGAGTTGATGATCAACACCAATGATGGGTACTTCTTTGCCTCTGGAGCACAAAAAGAGCTTTTTGGATTGCATGCTGAGAACCCAAGAGTTTTCGGTATGTGGGATTATGGTGTTATATTTTTCACAACTGTATTGGCAAAGATCACACCTTTTTCTTTAGAGACGATTATCCTCTATATGCCTGCGGTTATCTCTTCACTGGTTGTTATTCCGATTATTTTAATAGCAAGACTATATGGTGAATCACTCTGGGGATTTTTCGCGGCATTGCTTGGTTCTATTGCTTGGAGTTATTATAACCGTACGATGACAGGATACTATGATACGGATATGTTCTCTGCTATGGCGCCGATGATCATTCTGTTCTTCCTCATGAAAAGTACCATGGATTTCAATCTGCGTTCTGCGTTGTATGCAGCGGTTGCTATAGCCATTTATCCATTTCTATATGATGCGGGACTCTCCATTGTCTATGCGATGGGGATCATGTATGCCCTTTATATGGTGTTTTACCATCGTCAAGACAGTACCACCTATCTCTCTTTAATTCTGGTCTTTGTCTCTCTTCTTCCCTTTCAATTTGCGTCCCCATACTCCTATATTGCGAAGATCTTTCTTCTCATTTTCCTCTATATAATACTGGAAAGATCAACATTGGACCAGAAAAAGTCGATGATCATTGCCGGAGTACTGTTTGTGCTGTTCCTCTTTTTTGGTAATGTAATTCATTTGGTACTTGGAAAAATTGGAAATTATATTTCGACGGGAACAAAAGAGAGTGGTTTGCATTTTTACTCTGTGGTTCAAACAGTAAGAGAGGCAGGACAAATCCCTTTTAGTACGTTTGCTAACCGTATATCCGGTTCACAGGTAGGGGTCGTACTCTCGCTGATCGGATATATTGTATTGGTCCTTAAGCACCGTGCATTTATTTTGGCATTACCTCTGGTAGGCATAGGTATGTTTGCCTTGTTTGGTGGACTTCGATTTACAGTATATGCAGTACCGATTGCAGCGATGTCTGTAGTGTATCTCTTTTTTGTTTTGGGAGATCTTTTTAAAGATCAAAAAATAAAGTATGCTTTTGTCGTATTGGCAACTGCGGCGATGATATACCCCAACATTATGCATATTATTGGCTATAGAGTACCAACAGTACTAAACAAGGCAGAGGTGCAGGATCTTGATAAACTCAATAAAATAGCAAGTGGCAAGGATTATACTTTGTCGTGGTGGGATTATGGTTATCCTGTCTGGTACTATTCTGATACTTCTACTCTCATTGATGGAGGAAAGCATAACAATGATAATTTTATCATCTCTAAAATTATGCAGACCACCTCTCCTGAACTAGCAGCAAATTTGAGTCGTTTGGCAGTGGAGACCTATGTAGACTCCAACTACTCTATTGTGGCCAACACCTTGTTTAAAAATGGTAAAGAAGATCAAGTTGACCCTAATATCTTTTTAGGAGAATTGGAAAATGGCAGTTATGTCCTACCAAAAAAGACACGAGACATTTACCTATATCTCCCCTATCGGATGCTCAATATTTTTCCTACAGTAGCTGTATTTGGGAATCTTGATCTCACTACAGGTAAAGCAGAGAGAAGAATCACTTTTTATCCTACTTCTGTTACAAATAACAAAGATGGGGTATTGAGTTTTGCAAACGGGATTGTCTTTGATGCAAAAAAAGGTATGATCTCCATGGGGCAACAGAAGATTCCTGCAAAATACTTCATTGTGGCAACGTTAGATAAAGCAGGGAATACCAAATTGCAATCACAATTTTACCATGCAGAAGGCGGGTTGATTGTTCTGTATTTGAAAAGTTATGGTCAGTTTATTGTGATGGATATAGAAACCTTTAATTCTATGTATGTGCAGATGTTCATGCTTGGAAAATATGATAAAAACCTCTTTGAACTGGTTGTTTCATCACCATACAGTAAAATTTACAAATTAAAAAAATAGATGTTAAGTAGAACAGAACGCCTATTCAAAAGAACTTTTGATATCGTTGTGGCTTTGTTCGCTATTGCTTTGAGTTGGTGGGTTATCTTGCTTGCCTGGATTGTTGCTACAGTAGAGACAAGAAGTCATGGACTTTTTAGACAAAAGCGTATTGGCAGAGAGGGAAAACCTTTTACTCTCTATAAAATAAAAACGATGAGAGCCCTTGATGGGGTAGATACAACAGTAACAACAAGCCATGATAAACGTATTACGAAAAGTGGTGCATTTTTTCGTAAGTTCAAGATAGATGAACTTCCCCAGCTTTTTAATGTTTTGTTCGGTTCAATGAGTTTTGTAGGGCCTCGCCCAGATGTTCCCGGATTTGCAGATAAGCTAGAGGGGGAAGATCGTTATATCCTCTCGCTTCGTCCAGGCATTACCGGTCCTGCTTCATTAAAATATAAAGAGGAAGAGAAACTGTTGGCAGAGCAGGAAAATTCGGAAAATTATAATCGTGAGGTTATCTGGCCCGATAAGGTAAAGATAAATTTGGATTATCTAAAATCATGGTCTTTAAAAAAAGATATAATATATATCATCAGAACAATCACAGGATAAATCTATGGATAGAATTTTTCTCTCTCCTCCTCATATGAGTGGTAAAGAGCAGCAGTATATTGCAGAAGTGTTTAAGAGTAACTATATTGCGCCAATTGGTACATTTGTAACAAAGTTTGAAGAGGACATCAAAGCGTATACCGGGAGCTCCCATGCCTTGGCTCTTTCTTCTGCAACGGCTGGACTACATTTGGCACTAAGGGTTTTAGGTGTAGGCGAGGGAGATTATGTGCTGGCATCCAGTTTTACCTTTATAGGGTCTGTATCAGCTATTTTATATCAAAATGCACATCCTCTGTTTGTAGACTCAGACGAGAGTTGGAATATTTCACCTGAATTGTTACAAAAAGCTATTCTATCGGCACCCAAAAAGCCTAAAGCCCTGATCATCACGCATCTCTACGGTCAATTGTGCAAGCTTGATGAAATTCGTCATATTTGTCATTTGGAGGGAATTTTCCTTATAGAAGATGCTGCAGAATCACTGGGGGCAACATACCATGGGAAGCAGAGTGGCACCTTTGGAGACATAGGAGTCTACTCTTTTAACGGCAATAAGATACTCAGCACTTCGGGGGGAGGTATGTTGGTATCTGACAATGCATCATGGATTGAAAAAGCAAAATTCCTCTCTACTCAGGCAAAAGAAGACTTTTTGCATTATGAACATAAAGAGTTTGGCTATAACTATAGAATGTCCAATGTACTTGCGGCTATTGGCGTGGCCCAAATGGAAGTTTTAGAAGCAAGAGTGAATAGACGAAGAGAGATCTTTGCTCTGTACCAAAAAGAGCTTGAAGGTATTGATGAAATTAACTTCATGCCAGAAGTTACAGACAGTCAAGGCAACAGGTGGCTAACGACACTTACCTTTGACCATACAGATCCACAACGAGTTCTTGATGCACTGGAAGGAGAAAATATTGAAAGCAGACCGCTTTGGAAACCTATGCACCTCCAACCTCTGTTTAAAAATGCATTGATTGTTGAAGATGGTACTTCTGCACAACTTTTTAAAAAAGGTTTATGTCTCCCCAGTGGTTCTTCTTTGCATGATGAAGAGGTAGTTCGAGTGTGCAGTGTGATTAAGAAGGTGTTACAATGAAAGAGTGGTTGCGCCCTACATCGTTTAAAAGAGCCCTCTTTTTTATGCTTTCGGATATACTGCTTTCTCTTATTACCCTTTACCTGGCGTATGAACTGCGTTTCAATTTTCACATAGAGGCACGTTTTTTTAGCTCTTTTGGATTGGTTTTTGGTATTTTAACGCTCTTTAAAATAC
The DNA here is from genome assembly GCA_027081115.1 of Sulfurovum sp. GTDB lineage: Bacteria > Campylobacterota > Campylobacteria > Campylobacterales > Sulfurovaceae > Sulfurovum. Next base: position 64,086 of record JALWLD010000012.1, on the reverse strand, counting down.
TCTCTTTGTATCTGTTTCGAAGTTACGCTGTGATCTGGCGATTTTTCTCCTTTGCTGATGCAAAAAATATTATTAAGGCACATCTCTTTGCGTATGGGCTCTTTACTCTTGCCTATGTGTTGTTTAGTGAAAGTTTTACCCCTTTCCCTCGTTCCGTCATTGTGATAGACTTCTTTTTATCGTTGATCTTTATTGGCTCTTTGCGGGCAAGTAAACGGGTTTTAACGGAAGGACATGGAAGTAGCCATGTGAAACCAACATTGATCGTTGGGGTAAACAGTAAAACCGCAACAATGATACAAAGTGCTTTTAAAAATGAGATTGACTATTATCCTATTGCGATTGTTTCTCTGACCCAGAAAGAGAGCAGTACACATGCTTACATCAACAATGTAAAAGTGTATGATTTTCAAGAGTTGAAATCTGTTATTGATGAAAAAGGTATACGTTCTGCCATCATCACTGAAACATTAACCCAGAAAGCATTAAAAGCGTTAGTTGATCAACTCAATGCACTGGGTATCTATGAGATCAAACAGGTTAAACTTTTGGGGGGAGAGCATGAAAAGCTTGAAGATCTTTCTATTGAAGATCTGTTGGCAAGACATCCAAAAGATTTGGATATAGAGTTGATCTCTACATTTATTAAAGATAAATCTGTTCTTATTACCGGTGCGGGAGGAAGTATAGGTTCTGAGATAAGCCGACAGTGTCAGTACTTTGGTGCTTCATCATTAATATTGGTTGATAACAGTGAATTCAATCTCTATCAGATTGGAGAGCAGATACCCGAAGCGACCCTTAAACTGTTAAATGTGACAGAACGTAAAAGTCTTGATGGACTTTTTGCAGAGCTAAGACCAGATATTGTGATACATGCAGCAGCCTATAAACATGTTCCTATCTGTGAGGAGAACAAGGAAGCAGCAGTGCTCAATAATGTGCTTGGTACAAAAAATGTTGTGGATATCTCCATTGCTTCTGAAGTTTCCAAGCTGGTTATTATCTCTACAGATAAGGCTGTGCGTCCAACAAATGTAATGGGTGCGACTAAAAGAGTAACAGAGCTGTATGCCAACAACATTGAGAGTAAAGCTACAGAGATAGTCTCTGTACGTTTTGGTAATGTGCTTGGATCCAGTGGTTCAGTCATTCCTAAATTTAAACAGCAAATAGAATCAGGTGGTCCTGTAACCGTGACCCATCCTGAGATTACCCGCTATTTTATGCTGATTCCTGAGGCTTGTCAGTTGGTACTTCAAACTGCAGCTATTGCCAAGGGGGGAGAACTTTTTATTTTAGATATGGGTGAGCCTATTAAGATTGTTGATCTGGCAAAACAGATGATACGTCTTTACGGAAAAGAGAGGGAAGTCTCTATAGAATTTACCGGTTTACGACCTGGAGAGAAGCTCTATGAGGAGTTATTTTTAGATGAGAGTGAAGAGCAGACAAAATACAGTTCTATTTTTATTGCAAAGTCTACAGTGTATGATATAGAGAGCTTAAGTGATGATATAGAGAGTCTCTTAAAAAGTGAAAATAAAGTAGAAGCTTTACAGAAGATAGTACCTGAATTTGTAAGAAAAGATTAGTTACAATATTTTATATTATAAAAGCGATAATATAAAATTTCAAAAGGATAAAAAATGTTAAAGAAAATCATAGCAGGATTACTCATTGTTGCAACATCATCACTGTTTGGAATGAGCCTTAGTAAATTGAATTCAGCATCAAAAACAGAACTTATGGAGATCAATGGAATAGGTGAAAAAAAAGCAAATGCTATTATTAAAGAGCGTAGAAAAGGAAAATTCAAATCATTTGAAGACTTTCAAAGGGTTGAGGGAATTGGTGTAGAGACAGCAAAGAATGTTAAGCATGACGTCAAGATGAAAAAAGAGCCCAAAAAGAGCACTAAAAAGAGTAGTAAAAAGAAGAGTACAAAAAGTACAAAAAAGTCAAGTAAGAAGAGTACCAAAAGTACGAAAAAATCAAGCAAGAAGAGTACTAAAAAAACAACAAAGAGCACTAAAAAGAGCAGCAGTAAAAAGAAAAAGTAAGAGAGACTTTTTTGTATGGGCATGGTGCCCCATATGCTATGCAAAAACACCTTTAACCACATTTTAGCTACAATCACATAATTTATTTCAAGGTATTGATTATGACAGTAACACGTTTTGCACCATCTCCTACAGGCTATTTGCATATTGGCGGTTTAAGAACAGCACTTTTTTCATGGCTGACTGCCAAACACAATGATGGAAAATTCCTACTTCGTATTGAAGATACAGATATGGCAAGAAACTCCGAAGAGGCAAAAGATGCTATCTTAAAAGCCTTTGAATGGGTAGGGATGAGTCATGATGGAGAGGTTATCTATCAGTCCAAGCGTTTTGATTTGTATAAACAGTATATTGATCAGCTTTTAGAAGAAGGTAAGGCTTATAAATGTTATATGTCCAAAGAGGAATTAGCAGCACTGCGTGAAGAGCAGATGGCTAAAAAAGAACGTACACGCTATGATGGCCGTTATCGTGATTTTACGGGTACTCCTCCAGAAGGTATAGATCCTGTTATCCGTATTAAAGCGCCACAAGAAGGGATTATCTCTTTTGTGGATGGTGTCAAAGGAGAGATGAACATTGCTGCCAATGAAGTAGATGATTTTGTTATTGCCCGAGCAGATGGTGCACCAACGTATAACTTTGTGGTTGCTATAGATGATGCCTTGATGGGATTGACCGATGTGATCCGTGGAGATGATCACCTTTACAATACCCCAAAACAGATCGTTGTATACAATGCGCTGGGGTTTAAGATACCAAACTTTTACCATGTAGCCATGATAAACAATGAACAGGGTAAAAAACTCTCAAAGCGTGATGGTGCAACAGATGTGATGGATTACAAAGCTATGGGGTATTTACCAGAAGCACTTTTAAATTTTTTGGTGCGTTTAGGGTGGAGTCATGGAGATCAGGAGATATTCTCTTTAGAAGAGATGATCACACTTTTTGACCCTAAAAATATCAATAAATCTTCATCGAATTACAATTTAGACAAACTTTTATGGCTGAATGCACACTATATTAAAAATACACCCAATGCGCAACTCGCAGAGATGCTGATACCTTTTGGTGTTGATATTGCAGAGCATGACAAGCTTGAAATGCTTTTGGATGCCACCAAAGAGAGAGGAAAAACATTGGTCGAGCTTGCAGAACAGATCAACCTTATACTTTCTGCTCCAACAAAGTATGATGAAAAAGCAGCCAAAAAAGCCTTTAAAGGTGAGGCAAAAGAGATCTTGAGAGATTTTGCGACAATGTTGCAAACATGGGAGACACCTCTGCATCTTCCTTCTGACTATCATGCCGTTATGGAGAAGATTGTTGCAGATAAAGAGATAGGTTTTGGTAAGATCGGTATGCCGCTTCGTGTCTCTGTCATGGGTGCAATGACAGGTTCAGGGATGGATGAGATTATGGCTATATTGGGTGTAGATGAGATAGTTTCGCGTATTGAAAAAGCGATTACAACGATAGAATAGTGTCAATTAGCTAAGGGAAATCCCCTTAGGTGAGGATGAACGCTAGTGAGACAAGAATTTTTTTAAAGACTGTTTCTCTTTGTGACCCATTGTATAATAGATCTGCTCCAAATACCAGCTGAGTTGCTTTGCTGTAATCCCTCGTTTCTTTGCTTCTTTTTTTAAAATATATTGTGGTATATTTATTTTCGTTTTTTCAAATTTTTTTGCCAGTTTCTTGATAGCTTTTCCATGCTTGTTATAACACAGACGGGCAAATACAAAAGGCAATTGTGTTTTTAGATACCATGATTCAGCAAGGTCTACTCCCGGCTTTCCGGCAAGATAATGTTTTAATGCATCATCACCAATAAGTACTTGCCCTTTTAGATTCAGTATCTTTGCTAAGTGATTGGAACTGGCAGAGGCAGGGTCAGTTGCATCTTCTCCTTGAAGCAGAAGCACAGAATAGACTTTTTTATTGGCGATAATACCAAGATCTGTACATTGGCAGTTCCTAGATGTGACAGAGGAGATAAATGCTGCATTTATTTTACGGCGTTTAAGTGCTCTGTTGATGGTTGAAGGTACAGCACGATTGTAGTGAAAAGCCATTTTTGAAGCATTGTCCGTAATATGCTGTTTAAGGAAGAGTTGAAAAGGTAAAAGGTTGAGGTATGAGATTGAACCAAATAACATAACTCCCCTTTTTTAAGCGTAATTATACCAAACAAGAATTATAATCGCGTCATTATAGAGGAGAATGTACCTCTTATTTTGAAAGAGTTTTTTATGATAAAAGTAGAATTTTTAGGTCCCATTGCTAAAGCACCGATGGAGATGGAAGCTGCAACATTGGCAGATGTGGCACAGAAGCTGAAAGAGGAGAGTGAACTTGCCTCCTGGTTAGACAAATGTGCAGTTGCGTTGAACGATACCATGGTCAATGATCTGAATACTGCACTAAAAGACGGAGATAGAGTTTCAATCCTCCCTCCTGTTTGTGGTGGGTGATGCATGGAGTTGTATGACGGACCTTTAGATGTCAAAGAGATCTTTGGCAGATGGTTGGATGAAGAGGCAGAGTCTAACTATGGAGCGTATATTCCTTTTGTAGGGACTATACGAGCAGAAGATGGTATTGAGGCATTGAGCTTTGATATTTACGAACCTGTATTACAGACATGGTTTGATGCCTGGCAGGAGAGAGCCAAGGATTTGGGTGCTGTGGTAAAAATGGCACATGCAAAGGGAGATGTCCCTTTGCATACTTCTTCTTATGTCTCAGCAGTATTTTCCCCAAAACGGCGTGTTGCGTTAGAACTTATTGATGTATTTGTAGAAGATTTTAAAGCCAATGCTCCTATTTGGAAATATGATGTGAAAAATGGCAAGCGTATATATGCAGAAGACAGAAGCACCCCTATGGTTGGGTCAGGATTACTCGCGTAATTTTTAATTTGAAAAGGAACTTTTCACATGTTACATTTTGATGAATCAATTGAGATCTTAAAAAATCTTGAGATCAAGCGTTATAAAACAAAAAAACTCTATCTCATTGATACTCTTGGGTATGTATTGGCTGAAGATATTGTAGCAGATCACAACTCTCCTGAGTTTCCTACTTCTGCCATGGACGGTTACGCACTAAAGCATGATGATATGGCTTTTGGACGCTTGAAAGTTGCTAGCATAAATCCTGCCGGGACGGCATTGAATGATAAGGTCATAGGAGGCACCTGTATTAAAACATTTACTGGCTCCCTTATGCCAGAAGGGGCAGATACACTGATCCCTATCGAGAATGTAGAAGTGGATGGTGATGAGATCATCATTAAAGAAGAGGTTCCTCAAGGTTTTTCTGTACGAGAAGTGGGGGAGAACTATGCAAAAGGGAAGATGCTCATCCCTAAAGGTACGAAGGTGGGTTTCCCGGAGATCGGTGTCATGGCAGGACTCAATATTGTCACTCCTCTGGTTTATGAAAAGCCGACTGTGACTATTTTGTCTACAGGGTCAGAGTTACTTGAATTGGGAGAGCCTCAAACCTCAGATGCACAGATACGTTCTTCAAACAATTATATTTTAGAAGCAATTATTAAAAAGTATGATGGTATTCCTATGCAGCTGGGATGTATAAAGGATGACAAAGAGAATATAAAAAGAGAGGTATCCAAGGCTTTTGAGCAGAGTGACATAGTAGTGACAACTGGTGGTGTCTCTGTGGGGGATTTTGACTTTGTAAAAGATGTGATTACAGAGCTTGGCTGTGAGATTGTTTTTAAGGGTGTGCGTCTTAAACCAGGACAACATATAGTGGTTGCAAGAAAAGGTGACAAGTTTATAGTTGGACTCCCTGGATTTGCCTACTCCTCTACTGTGACTGCACTTATTTATGTTGTACCTCTGATAGAGAAATTACAACAAGGGAAGTCTAATTTACGTACAGTAAAAGCAAAACTCAAAGAACCTTTTATAAAACGTGCAAAAAAAGCAGAATTTACTGCCTGTAATGTGACACTTCTTCAAGGTGAGTATTATGTGGACTTTAAAGGTAAAAAAGTAGGCTCTTCTGCCATTCTTACCAATATGCTTGGTAATGTTGCGTTACTTGTTACTTCTGAAGAGGAGAGTTCTAAAGAAGTGGGAGATGAAGTCTCTATTTTACTATTAGATTAGCATTTTATTAAAGTGAGAGGATAGATTCTCTTGCTTTGAGAAACATTGCAAACTCTGCTGCTGTTTTACAACCCATCTTAACCGCATATGAAAATAACTCTTTATCTTTTGTATAGATCATTTTAAATCCTTTGTATTAAAAATATGTCAAATTGTATGTTAAAATTTAAAAATATATAAAAAATATGTCAAATTGTCATACTTTTAGGAAAAATATCCTATAATATGACATGTTTTAGAAAAAAGGAGTATAAGATGATGAATTTAGGAGAAATTATAGAAAAACTCAAAGATGTAATCTCTGAGACAAAAATTGGAGCTAAGGTTTTTGATAAGGATGTGGCCAACGCACTGAATATCCCTCAGGCTACATTTGCAACCATGAAAAAAAGAAACTCTATCCCCTATGAAGAGATCCTGGAATTTTGTGCGCTTAAAAAGATTTCAGTAAACTGGCTCTTCTTTGATCAGGCAGTTGATATGCTTAAAGCAGAGACAGAGAAGTTCTTTCAGGTGCGTTACTTTTCAGATATCAGAGCTTCAGCAGGTGGTGGAGCTGAAATATTTGATGAAGGGTATGAGACGATTTCCATAGATGAAAAGATTATGCATAATATGGTAGGGACGGGAAATACAGAACTTGAAGCAATTCATGTCGATGGAGAATCGATGGAACCAACACTGCAGGATGGATCTATTGTCTTTGTAGACAGAACACAGACCAATATCAATAAGAATGGTATATTTATCGCCTCTACCACGGGAGGACTGTTTATTAAGCGTATTCAGCAGAGGGCTGACGGAATGATCGAGTTGATCTCAGACAATTCTGTTTACCCTCCACAGGCTATACATCCAGAAGAGGTCACAATTGTGGGGAAAGTAGTAGGTAATATAGAAAGCCTATAGACTATAAATTTCCTGCGCACTCTACGCAGCGTACAGATTCGGGGCGTATGGACATACGCCCAAACCCGATTTCTTCTTCACACTCAATGCAGATACCAAACATCGATTTATCAATTCTCAAAAGGGCATTTTTCAAGCGAGTGAGTTTGATGCGTGATTCATCCAGTATTTTATTGTTGACATCCTGTTCCCCCATTGCTTCTAGCCGGGTCAGTCTTCCTAGTGAACAGTCTGGTGCGATAGGTTTTACTTTTTCTTCCAGGTCTTTAATCTGCTCTTGCGTGAGAAGAATGTCCTCTTCTATTTTTATTTTTAGTGTATCTTTTTCTTTTTGTGTCATAGTGGCTCTCAAATATGGTATATTGGACTTATTATAACAAATTCCAAAGGTTTGGTTTATGAAAATATTATTGCTATTATCTATCTGTTTAGGTGTATTGATTGCAGAACATAATACTACCAATGCCCTTGTTAATGAAGATTCCCCTTATCTAAAACAACATATCCATAATCCGGTCAATTGGTATCCTTGGGGAGAGGAAGCTTTTGAAAAAGCAAAAAGAGAGAAAAAACTGATCTTCCTTTCCATAGGTTACAGTACTTGTCACTGGTGTCATGTTATGGAAGAAGAGAGTTTTGAAAATGAATCTGTGGCCAAACTCTTAAACGACAATTATGTTGCAATCAAAGTGGACAGAGAGCAGTATCCTCAACTGGACAAGAAGTATCAAAAGTGGTATATGGCGGAGCATGGGAAAAGAGGTGGCTGGCCTTTGACTGTGTTTATGTCTCCTAAAGCAGAAGTTTTTCATCTGGCAACGTATATACCTGCAGAAGAGGGATATGGTTCAAAAGGTATGTACTATATGCTTCCCGCATTTACTGAAATATTTAAGAAATATCCAGAAAAGTTTCAGGCATTGATCACAGAACATCACAAAGCAAGAAAAGAGAGTTATCGTCAAACAGTATCTAAAACAAAATTGACGGAAGATCTTGTACAAACATATATGCAAAAAGTAAAACTGCAATTCGATTCTGTAAATGGAGGTTTTTATAAAAGACCTAAGTTTCCCGAAGCTTCCAAGTTGATGCTGTTATTGGATATTTATGCATTGTATGGAAATAAAGAAGCTCTTTATATGGCAGAAGTTACTTTAAGAAAAATGGCAGAGGGTGGCATTTATGATCAAATAGGTGGAGGCTTTTTCCGGTATACGACTGATGAGTCCTGGCAGATTCCACATTTTGAAAAGATGCTTTACACCAATGCAGAGTTGATCCCTGTTTATGTCAAACTTTATGAGATCACACAAGATCCTCTTTATAGAAAAGTTGTTGTTGAAACCATTGCTCAGATGGAAAATAATTTTATGAAAGAGGGGCTCTACCTCTCTGCCTCTGATGCGGATTCTTCGGGAGAAGAGGGGGGATACTTCATCTTTAGCTATGAAGAGTGTAAAGAGGAACTGCTTAAAAAAGGTTTGAAGCTTCAAAATATTGAAGAGACTCTGGCCTATTTAGGTATAGAAGAGGATGGCAATATTGATGGAGAGTTGTCGAACCCTCATATTACTGGTCAAACAGTACCTAAAGAGCTTGAAGCGGTAAAAGCATATTTAAAAACAGTAAGTTTAAAAAGAGAGTTCCCCTTTCTTGATACAAAGATCATTACTTCCTGGAATGCCATGATGCTCAAAGCCCTTTTCTCGGCTTCAAAAATTGAAGAAAGATATAGAGTAAGAGCAGAAGAGAGATTGGGTACTTTACTGTCACTTATGCGAGAAGATGGTATTTTATACCATCAAACCCTTTTAGGAAAAAAACCTAAACAGAAGGCTTTACTGGAAGATTATGCTTTTTTGATGGATGCTTTGATTGAAGGCTATCTGAAAACATACAATAAAAATTATTTGTCTCTACTTCAAATATTGGCAAAAGAGAGCAGAGAGAAGTTTTACAAAAAAGGGCATTGGTATCTGAGTGATGATGATATTGATGCTTTGGCTGACTTTGATGACAAATATTATACAGCATCTCTTTCTTTGCTTTTGGAAGATTTTATACATGTAGCTTCTTTAACTGAAGTACTTGAATACCGAGAAATCGTTAAACAAACGTTAAAAGTGCAGGGTGCTATTTTAGAAGAGTCTCCCCAAGAAGCTTCCAAACTCTTACATACTTTTATACGTTTGAAAAAGGGAGATGTAATTATTAAGTCAAAGTTAGATAACTTGCAGGCTTCCAAAGCGGAGATAGAAAATATACGCTATCCTTTTATACTCACTAAAACAGAAGAGACAGAGAAATATCTGGCGTGCAGAGTCAATAGCTGTTTTGCTTATGATATTAATATTACAGCTTTGATAAAAAAAATAAATAAGATGGTAAAGTAAATATGTTAACAATGAATGATGACTTGGAAGGTGCACTTGAAAATTATTTGAAACTGATGGCAAAAGAAGAGTACTTTGAAGCGCATGAAGTCCTTGAAGAAGCTTGGCACCCTTTGCGACTAAGTGATCATCCTTTAAAAAATCTTGTTAAAGGATTGATAAACGGTGCTGTCTCTTTTGAACACTTAAAGCGTAACAAAAAAGATGCAGGAAGGAAAGCTCTTAGAGTCATGGAATCTTATGAGAGATATAAAGGACTTTGTAGTCATGAGATTGACTATGCCTCACTTTTTAAAGAAGCCTGCGAGAAGATAGAAGCATTAAAGTCAGCACACTCTGAGGTTTTTTAATGTTCTGGTATCACAATATGACAAAACACTCATACAATTCTGTACGGACAAACCCAAACAGACTCTTGTGGGAAGATCAGCCCCGTACCTATAAGAACTATCCCAATAGTTATACTAAGTACAAACTTGACCTTGATACAGAAGAAGATAGTTTTCTCTATCATATCGCTGGACTCACAGAAAAAAAAACGTATCCCAGTGGAGAATATTACTTACGTATCAATCCAAGTGCAGGTGCGTTGTACCCCAATGAACTTTACTTTCAGGTACGAGGTATTGAAGGTAAGAAAGATGGTATCTATCATTATGAAGTTGAGTCTTCATCTATTGTTTTGTTGCAGGCTATCTCAGAAGAGGAAGGGATAGAACCCTATTTTGGTTATAAAACGGCCATGAGAGGGTATTTGTTTCTGGTTTCAGCTGTCTATTATCGATCTTCATGGAAATATAAGAACCGGGCATTTCGCTATTGCCTTTTGGATGCAGGACATCTTTTGGGAAGCATAGAAGCTTCTGCACTTTTAAAACCTCATGCTGTACAAATGTGTTATAGGATACAACGTGAAAAGCTAAACCGAATGTTTGGTTTTGAAGAGAGAGAATGCTTTTTGTCAGGCTGCAGCATGGCTGTGCCTATACCACATCAAGAAGTAAAAGCTCTGGAATTTGCTTTGTTTTACGTCGAGGCAAGCGGTACATTTGAAAAAAATCCTTTGATTGAAGAGGCTTATGAAGCAACAGCTGAGCTGAAGGCTTGTAAAAAAGGTATGAAAGCGCCAAAATTTACCTACAATACAACAACGCTTAAAGAGACTATCTTCAATAGAAGATCCCAAAGAGGGTTTAATGAAGGGGCCATTACCAAAGGACAGTTTAATTTTATCATGGAGATGATCCATCAGCCTATACTTTCAGATTGTGATGAACAAGTGACTGTCTATGTGATAGTGAATCGTGTGTTGGATATGCCTCTGGGTCTTTGTAAAGAGGGGAAATATATAAAATATGGGGATTTTTCACGCAAAGCCGGTTATCTGAGCCTGGAACAGTACAGTCTCTCTATGCAAGGTGCCGTTACCTTTTTCCTTACTTCTTCTTCAGAGAATTATCAGGCACTTTATCAAAAGGCAGGGATCATTGGACACCGGCTTTATATAGCATCGCTTTATCTTGGGATAAGATGTTCGGGGATTGGTGCCTATTATGATGATGAAGTCAATGTATTTGTGGAAAATGATGAAATGGTATTATATGCCTTGGCCATAGGTAAATAATACAATATTACTGAAGCATCTCATAAAAGAATTAAATACTATATTTTAGTTAATCTTATGTTATAATTCTAATAAAAAAGGATTATGATGAATAGATTACCTTGGTGGATGGGCGGTATATTAATGTCTGGTCTCCTCTTGCTGACTTTTTCGGTATTTGGTGCGGACAGACCTATTGGTGCCTCTACCTATGTCCCTTATTTCGCAGGAATTATTTTTGACCTTGATGCAGATAAATACAGTTATTTAAAAGAGGTTGAAGCTTCAGGCGCATGGGAAGGGGTCATGCTTTTTGGTGCCCTTGTCGGGGGGTTTGTCACTTCTGTGTTTATTACCAAAAGTTTTAGATTTTCTTTGATCCCTACAGGATGGAAAAAGTATAAGAACCATTCTGTAGTCTCTCGCTTACTCTGGAGTTTTTTCTCTGGATTTGTCATGATCATCGGGGCAAGGTTGGCAGGAGGATGTACCTCTGGACATTTTATGTCAGGGATGAGTCAAATGGCGATCTCCTCAATGATATTTGGTACGGTAGTAATGATCTCTTTGGTGGTTACTGGAAAACTTTTTTACCGTACAAAGGAGCAGTAGATGCAGGTTGTTGTTATGACACAAGGGGAAGATATACTTTCTCGTATTTCCCAAATGTTTGAAAATGTGATAAATCAAGGACATGGCTCTTTAGCCCTTGTTTTTTTAATAGGTATTATATTTGGTGGGATCATCCAGTATACAAGAGTGGACAAATTTGAAAAAATAGCCGGTTTTTCAATGCTTAAAGATACGATTATCCCCAAGATGCTCTTTTTGGCGGTAGGACTTACAAGTGTTGGACTTTATTTTATGATAGAAGCAGGAGGTGCGCATTATCATGTGAAGCCTATTTTGCTACAGGGACTGGTTATTGGCGGTACACTGTTTGGTATCTCTATGGCTATTTTAGGTAAGTGTCCAGGAACAGGACCTGTTTCTATTGCAGAGGGTCGTATAGATGTATTGATAGGTGCCATCGGTGGTCTGTTCGGTGGATTGGTATTTACGCTTTATTATGATGACTTCTTTAAGCCTTTGATGGGAGAGAGTTTGGGAAAAATGACCCTCCCGGAGTTATTCCCAGGGAATGAACATGTTGTTGTTCTTCTATTTGGTGTAGTGGTTACATTAATAGCCATTTTGATCCCTAAAAAAGAGATGTTTGATGAGGCTGATTTGTGTAAACTTCCTGACGATCAAAGACCAGATAAAAAATAGACAATATTAATCAAATATAAATATAAACAGTTTTTTTATAGGTTATAATACTCTTTACTTTACTAAGGAGTACTCTATGCCAAGAAATGATACGTTCTCACTAGGGAACGAAGAATTTAAAAACAGTTACTTTAAAAACCATGAAAAAGAGTTGCTTGATCTTGTAGAGAATGGGCAACATCCCAAAGCACTCTTTATTGGTTGTGCAGACTCCAGAGTGGTGCCCGCATTGATGACAGGTACTGCTCCTGGAGATCTTTTTGTGGTACGAAATGTAGGTAACTTTGTAGCCCCTTTTGATCCCGGGACAAAACTTCATGCTTCCGCACCTGGCATAGAATATGCAGTTACCGCTTTAAAAGTCTCTGAAATCATCATTTGTGGACATACTCACTGTGGTGTGATTCACTCTCTTTTTGGAGAGATAGACAATCCTTCTCTCCTTCATACCAGAAATTGGCTCTCCCTTGGACGTAAAGCAAAGAACTTTGCTGTTTTGGCATTAGGAAAAGATGCCTCAGAGGAGAAGTTGTTGCGATTGACAGAAAAACTCTCGGTAGTTTCACAAATAGAGAATCTTTTAACCTATCCTGATGTAAAAAAAGGTGTAGAGAATGATACCTTATATATTCACGGGTGGATCTACGATATTGAAAGTGGTGAGATAGAATATTATGACCCGGATGCAGGCAAGTTTAAATCACTCTCTGTATTGGCGAAAGGAGAAGAATCATGATTGATACAAAAAACCTTTCAGGTGATATATTTGGGGGGATTACAGCAGCAGTGGTGGCACTTCCTTTGGCATTGGCTTTTGGCGTGCAGTCTGGTATGGGTGCTATAGCAGGACTGTATGGGGCAATTGCATTAGGTATCTTGGCAGCTATTTTTGGTGGAACCACAACACAGATCTCTGGGCCTACAGGGCCTATGGCAGTGGTTGCAGCTGCAGTCATCGCGGGGGAGATTGCTATCTATGGTTCCCTTGAAGCAGCCATTGGTACGATTGTGGCAACTTTTGTACTGGCAGGTATATTTCAAGTGCTCATGGGTATTTCTGGTATTGGTCAGTATGTCCGTTATATGCCTTATCCGGTCATCTCTGGTTTTATGTCCGGTATTGGATTGATTATTATCTTTTTACAGATCTTTCCTTTCTTTGGTTTGGATTCTCCAGCAGTGATCGTGGATGTATTTGCTTCTTTGGGAGATATCGGTATCCATATGAATATGCAAGCTGTGCTACTGTCTATAGCAACAATTGCGATTATCTATCTTTTCCCTAAAGTAACAACCAAAGTACCTTCTGCTTTAGTAGCACTCATCGGTTTAACCATTGCAACGGTGCTCTTGGACCTGAATGTCCCTGTGATTGGAGATATCCCCAAAGGTTTGCCTGATGTGCATGTCGATACTCTACTTTCTATGGACTGGCATCATCCTATGGTCATGGTTATCCCCGCGTTAACATTGGCTGCCTTGGGTGCGATAGATTCACTGCTTACTTCTGTAGTTGCAGACAATAAAACCAAGACAAAACATAACTCTAACAGAGAATTGATCGGTCAGGGTATTGGTAATATCGGTGCGGGACTTATTGGGGGACTCCCCGGAGCAGGAGCAACGATGAGAACTGTAGTCAACATTGATGCAGGCGGTAGAACCAGACTCTCAGGTATTATTCACGGTGTTGGGCTTTTAATTGTACTTTTAGGTGCCGGAGCCTATGCTGCCATGATCCCCCTGCCTGTACTGGCAGGTATATTGATTACTGTGGGACTGGGTATCATAGATTATAAAGGATTAAAACACATTAAAGATGTTCCTCGTTCTGAAGCGGTGATTATGATCATTGTGTTGGGGCTTACGGTATTTGTAGATCTCTTGCAAGCAGTTGCTGTAGGTATGGTCTTGGCATCGATACTTTTTATGAAAAAGATGGGAGATGTAGCAGAAGAGAGGGCACAGGCAATGCCAATGGATGCTTCAAAGGGTGGTCTGCTTGAAGGTATTGACCCTGAGTGTCAAGTTTACGTTCAGACTTTTGATGGTCCGATCTTCTTTGGTTTTACTTCGTATTTCCAAAAGCTTATTTCTGAGTTACCCAATGTAAAGATGGTGGTTTTCCGTATGGAAAATGTACCTTACATTGATCAGAGTGGGATGTATGCTATAGAAGATGCAGTTTTAGAACTTGAGAAACGTGGTATTGAAGTATTTCTGACGGGTATACAAAAACAGCCTGAAGATATGCTCCGAAATATCAAATTGATTCCAGAAGTCATTGAAGAGGAGTCTCTCTTTAAAAATTTTGAAACCTTTAAACGTTTTGTCTCCATTGCAAAAAGTAGTTAAGGTTACTTTTTAAACCTGTAATTTAAAGTTTCAAGCGTTGTTCTGAGTGGTGTTTGCAACTCGCCTTGAAATTCAAGGGTATTGTCTTTTACTGTCCCGCCTGTTCCCAGTTTTTTCTTTATGGTTTTGAGTAAGTTCTTGAGCTCATTTGACTTTAGACAAAATGGTTTTACTATAGTGACTACTTTCCCTCTACGTTTCTCTTTTGAAAAATGAAGTTGATGTTTTTCTGGAGAGAGTATCTCTTTGCAATGAGATGTTTTTGTAGCATTGTTTTTCTTTTTATTGTCACTCTCCCAACCATCAGAAAAATCTGCACCCATTTCAAATAAATTTTCTTTCATTGTATTCCTTTAATTAAAATCTGTATCAAAGAGTATGCCCAGAATGACCATGCCAAAAAGTAGAAATACCATAAGTCTATAAAGTGTTTGCTCACTGGGTAGTCTCATTGTCGTCTCACTTTTCTATGTTGTAGATGATTTCAGTTTTATTCTTTTTTGTTTGTATCTCTTTAATACTCAGCCCCTCAATAGGTAGTTTCATAAAATCTTTTATACTCTCTACCCGTGCTTTTGCAATTTCCTTTAAGACAATACCTCTATATGCTTTCGCCCAGTGGCTAACTACCTTCCCGTCTTTAATGAACTTGAGTGTGGTATATGCTTTCGTAGGTTTATAGAACTTATCGTAAAAGCCTGCGCGTAGATCAAGTATCTCTTCACCTGACAGATATTCATCCATGAGTGATGCAGAGTGTTCATGATAAAACTTTTCAACCTTTATCTCTCCTACAGGCTCTCCTTGTTTGAGTTTATACTCAGGGATGAGGTCAGAGGCTATGATGGGACCAAAGAGGTTAGAGAAGAGAATAACATGTTCATCTATATAGGTTTGTTCATTATGTTGAAGTGTCTCATATCCAAGGTAGTCAAAGGCAACACCGGTGTAACGCTCAATGGCTTTCATACATAGTTCATGAATGATATCTTTTTTATGAGAGAGGATATCTGCCTCTTTTTTCAGACCAAACATTTTTGACAATGCTGCCATATCTCCTTTTTGTAATACATTAGTATACGTATGTAAAAGAGTCATACGATAGGGACGTAAGGCTTCAAAAAGTAGAGCATTTGGATCGAAGGGAAATTCCCCTCCTTTTCGTTTTGTTTCACTGGGTGCCAGTAGTATTTTCATGGATAAGCCTCTATTTTCTTGTTTGTATTTTAGTGAAAGTATCTAAAAAAAGAGAAATTTTAAACTATTTTACAAAAACACTTGACTTTTAAAATGTTTTTGTCTATAATTCCCGTCCATTTTAAGTGTAACAACTTCTAATGATGGCGCTGGTGTAGCTCAGTTGGCTAGAGCAGCTGATTTGTAATCAGCAGGTCGGGGGTTCGAGTCCCTTCACCAGCTCCATAGAAATATAATTATCAGTGTTTGTACCAGAATAACAACAAACAACCAAGTGGTGAGTTACTCAAGTGGCCAACGAGGGCAGACTGTAAATCTGCTGACTATGTCTTCGAAGGTTCGAATCCTTCACTCACCACCATAACTTGTTAAGTTGCATAAAGACGCGGGCGTAGCTCAGTGGCTAGAGTTCCTGCCTTCCAAGCAGGCTGTCGAGGGTTCGAATCCCTTCGCCCGCTCCATAATCTGGGAGCTGTGTGAATTATGTACTTAACTTATTTACTTCACATACAAAAGCTTTCCTATTTTATTTAATTTATGAACTTATACATAAAAAACGATTACGTGTGCACAGCACAATGCCCATATGGCTCAGGGGTAGAGCACTTCCTTGGTAAGGAAGAGGTCGTGAGTTCAAGTCTCACTATGGGCTCCACCCTGAATGTATGGACAAAAGTATTACATTTTTGTAATAGTTCTGTCCATATAGTATGAGGTCTAAGAAAATTTAGGTATAATACTGCCTTTAAAACATTTTACGCTAGGAGAAAAGCATGGCTAAAGAAAAATTCGAACGAACTAAACCGCATGTTAACATCGGTACTATCGGTCACGTTGACCACGGAAAAACTACACTAACAGCAGCTATTACAGCTGTACTTGCTGTAGCAGGTGATACTGAGCTTATGGATTACGATGCAATCGATAATGCACCAGAAGAGAGAGAAAGAGGAATTACAATTGCAACTTCTCACGTAGAGTACGAAACTGAAAACAGACACTACGCTCACGTAGACTGTCCAGGTCACGCTGACTACGTTAAAAACATGATTACTGGTGCTGCTCAGATGGACGGTGCTATTCTTGTTATTGCTGCAACTGATGGACCAATGGCTCAAACTAGAGAGCACATCCTTCTTTCTAAGCAAGTAGGTGTTCCATACATCGTAATCTTCTTGAATAAAGAAGATCAGCTTGATGAGGAAGATAAAGAAGAGATGTTAGAGCTTGTAGAGATGGAAGTTCGTGAACTTCTTTCTGAGTATGACTTCCCAGGTGACGATACTCCAATCGTAGCTGGTTCAGCATTCCAGGCACTTGAAGAAGCAAAATCTGGAACTCTTGGTGAGTGGTCAGCAAAAATTACTGAGCTTATGGCTCAAGTAGATGCATATATCCCTGAGCCAAAAAGAGAAACTGATAAAGATTTCCTAATGGCAATCGAAGATATCTTTACTATTCAGGGTCGTGGTACTGTTGTAACTGGTAAAGTTGACAGAGGTCAGGTATGTGTTGGAGACGAAGTTGAAATCGTTGGTCTTAAAGATACACAAAAAACAACTGTAACAGGTGTTGAAATGTTCCGTAAGGAAATGGATTGTGGTATTGCTGGAGATAACTGTGGTGTTCTTATCCGTGGTATCGACAAAGAAGCAGTACAAAGAGGTATGGTTCTTTGTAAGCCAGGTTCAATTACTCCTCACACTCAATTTGAAGCTGAGATCTATGTACTTACTAAAGAGGAAGGTGGTAGACATACTCCATTCTTTGATAACTATAGACCACAGTTTTACGTACGTACAACAGACGTAACTGGTTCAGTGAAGCTTCAAGATGGTACTGAGATGGTTATGCCAGGGGACAATGTTAAAATTAATGTTGAACTTATTGCTCCAGTTGCACTTGATGAAGGTACTAAGTTTGCTATCCGTGAAGGTGGTAGAACAGTTGGTGCCGGTGTTGTTTCTAAGATCATCGCTTAAGACAAACATTGTGAGAGACGTTAGTCTCTTGCAAACTTATCATAGGAGATAAATCATGAGAGAAACAGTTCACTTAGGTTGTGAGAAATGTACTAGACGTAACTATCATACAACTAAGAATAAAAAAACAACAACAGAAAAACTTGCACTTAAGAAATATTGTAAATGGTGTAAAGAACATACTGTTCACAAAGAGATGAAGCTGTAATTACAGTTTTGTCCTTTAATCGAGACTATTTTATAGTCTCATTTTAGGCCAATAGCTCAGTTGGTAGAGCACTGGTCTCCAAAACCAGGTGCCGTGGGTTCGAGTCCCTCTTGGCCTGCCACAATTAAAGGTAATAATATGGGAAAAATTTCTACATTTATAGCGAACGCGAAAGCGGAGATCCATAAAGTAATATTTCCAACAAAAGTACAAGTAAGACAAGCATTTTTAGCAGTTATTCTCGTAGTAACTGTCATATCAATATTTTTAGCATTGGTTGACCTCTTAATGTCATCAATCGTATCATCAGTTTTATAGGATAAAAGATGGCTTTTCAATGGTATGCAATTCAAACATATTCAGGTTCAGAACAATCAGTAAAAAGAGCAATTGAACAACTTGTTATCGATCATGGGATCGAAGAGAAAGTTGAGCGTATTGTCGTTCCGACAGAAGAAGTGATCGAAGTAAAAAACGGTGAGAAAAAAATTACAGAAAGAACACTGTATTCAGGGTACGCTTTCGCACATATAGACCTGGATACTGACCTTTGGCACAAGATTCAATCTTTACCAAGAGTATCTAGATTTATCGGTGAACAAAAGACACCTACTGCATTAACCGATGCAGACGTAAAAAATATCTTGGATAAAGTGGAGCAAAAAGCTGCACCACGTCCAAAAGTCGATTTCGAAACAGGTGAGATGGTACGTATTATCAACGGATCGTTTGCCAACTTTACAGGTATGGTTGAAGAGTATGATCTTGATCATGGAAAACTGAAGTTGAATGTTTCTATCTTTGGTAGAAATACACCGATCGAAATCGATTATACAGAAGTTGAGAAGATTCTTTAATTTCTCTAGTCTTTGATCTTGGGACTTAAAACAGAAAGATTCAAATTACATTAAGGAAGAACAGATGGCAAAAAAAATAACTGAAAAGTTCAAAATGATGATCCCAGCAGGATCAGCTAACCCATCACCACCAGTAGGTCCGGCACTTGGACAGCGTGGTGTAAACATTATGGAGTTTTGTAAAGCATTTAACGAAAAAACAAAAGATAAAATGGGATTCAAGATCCCTGTTATCGTAACAGTATATGCAGACAGAAGTTTTACTTTTGAAACAAAGCAGCCACCGGCATCAGACCTTATTTTAAAGGCAGCAGGACTCAAAAAAGGTACAGATAACCCACTTTTGAATAAAGTTGGATCTATCACTAAAGCAAAGCTTGACGAAATTATCGATCAGAAAATTGCTGACCTTAATACAAATGACAGAGAGATGGCAGCAAATATTATTGCTGGTTCTTGTAGAAGTATGGGTGTTGAGATCGTAGACTAATCTGCGATTCATTATAGAATTTTAGAATAAATCATTACCACATAGATTTAAAATATGTGGGAGCATTAAAAGCGGAGAATTAAAATGGCAAAAAAACCAAGTAAAAGAAGAGAAGCATTACTTAAAAAAGTAGATGCTACCAAAGAGTATAGTGTTGATGAAGCGATGGCTACACTTAAAGACCTTAAATCAGCTAAATTTGATGAGACTGTTGAAGTTGCACTAAACTTGAATGTTGACCCAAGACATGCAGATCAGATGGTTAGAGGATCAGTTGTTCTTCCTAATGGAACTGGTAAAAAAGTAAGAGTAGCAGTATTTGCAAAAGATGCTAAAGCGGATGAAGCAAAAGCAGCAGGTGCAGACTTGGTAGGTTCAGATGAGCTTATTGAGCAGATTCAGGCAGGAAATATTGATTTCGATATCGTAATTTCTACGCCTGATATGATGGGTGTTCTTGGTAAAGTAGCAAGAGTACTTGGACCAAAAGGTCTTATGCCAAATCCTAAGACAGGTACCGTAACTATGGATGTAGCAAAAGCAGTTGAAAATGCTAAGGGTGGTCAGGTAAACTTTAGAGTTGACAAAAAAGGTAATATCCATGCAGGTATAGGAAAGATCTCTTTTGATCAAGATAAGATCAAAGAGAACTTTATTACATTACTAGAAGTTGTGAATAAAGCAAAACCAGCATCTGCAAAAGGTAGATTTATTACCAATGCAGCGATTTCATTGACTATGAGCCCGTCAATTACCCTTGACACTTCAGAGGTTATGGAGATCAAATAAAACAGTGGCAGGCTCTGCCTGTCCTTTTTTATTTTCAAATAAAAATTAAGTGTAATTTTTGTTTGAGAGTATTTTTTGTACTGCTCATAATCTTAGGTCTTAGACAATAGGGGCGAAAGCTTAATAAGTGTGCGTGAAAGCGTAGACAGGTTGGAAACAACACCCTTTTGTAGGTCGGAAGGAGAAATATATGACTAGAACTAGAAAAGAAGAATTGGTTGCAGAGATGACAGCAGAGTTTAAAGACGCTGGTGCCATTATCGTTTGTGATTACAAAGGTATGACTGTTGAAAATCTTGAAATCGTAAGAAATCTTGCGAAAGATGAAGATTCAAAAGTACAAGTTGTGAAAAATAAACTAGCAATGATCGCATTGAAAAATGCTGGTTGTGAAGTAGTTGAATTTACAGATACTAACCTTGTAATTTGGGGCGATACACAAGTTTTGCCTTGTAAAATCGCTGACAAGGCTGCAACAGATTTTAAAGATAGTTTTGCAATCAAAACTGGTTTGATCCAGGGTGAAGTTGCTAGTATGGAAACCATCAATGCGATGGCTAAATTGCCTACTAGAGATGAACTTATTGGTATGCTCCTTAATGTTTGGAATGCACCGGTTCAGAACTTTACAATTGGTATGAATGCATTGGCTACTAAATTAGAAGAAGAAGCATAGAGTGGTGAGAGCCTCTAGGCTCTTTTAATTTTGAAAATGCTAAGGCATTTAACTAAACATATATTTAAGGAATTAATTATGGCAACAACTAAAGAAGATGTTCTTGAGTTTATCTCAAACATGTCAGTACTTGAGCTTTCTGAGCTTGTAAAAGAATTTGAAGAGAAATTTGGCGTATCTGCGCAAGCTACAGTAGTAGCCGGTGGTGCAGTTGCAGGTGGCGAAGCTGCTGAAGAGCAAACAGAATTTGATGTAGTTCTTACAGATGCTGGAGACAAAAAAATCAATGCAATTAAAGTTGTAAGAGCAATTACTGGTCTTGGACTTAAAGAAGCTAAAGCTGCAGTTGAAGAAGTACCTTCCGTACTTAAAGAAGCTGTATCTAAAGATGAAGCTGAAGAATTCAAAAAGCAGATCGAAGAAGCTGGCGCTAAGTGTGAGCTTAAATAAGTCTTTTGACTTATTTTCGAGACCGGGCCTAGGCTCAGTCTCAACCCTACCAAGATATAGTTAAAAGCTATTCGGAGACATTTCATACCCTCCTCTAATAGTTTCTTTGTGTATCTACAGAATTTGACAACCAAATTCGAGACGATATTAATCAATTAACTAATACAAACCATACCAACAACCAAACTAAGGATAAACATGTTAAATTCTTTGCATTCTGGTAACAGACTCCGTGTTGACTTTTCAAAAACACCAAGAGAAATTGAAATTCCAAACTTGCTCCAACTTCAGCAAAAAAGTTATGAAAACTTTTTAATGCTAGGCGAAAAAGACAGAAAAAACTCTACTTTAGAGAAAGTATTCCGTTCTGCATTCCCAATCCATGATCAACAAAACAGATTGACACTTACCTACAAAAACTCAGAGATCATCAAACCAAAATACACAGTAAGAGAGTGTATGGAGAGAGGATTGACTTATTCTGTATCTTTGAAGATGAATATCGCTTTGACTATCTGGAACAGAGATGAGAAAACTGGTGAAAAAATGGATCCTAAAGAGATCAAAGAACAGGCAGTATTTGTTCGTGATATTCCATTGATGACAGAGAGAACATCATTTGTTGTAAACGGTGTGGAGAGAGTTATCGTAAACCAACTTCATAGATCTCCGGGTGTAATTTTCAAAGAAGAAGAGGGAACAACAGTTGATGCAAAGCTTCTTTACTCTGCGCAGATTATTCCTGACAGAGGGTCTTGGTTGTATTTTGAGTATGACTCTAAAGACATTTTATATGCAAGAATCAATAAGAGAAGAAAGATCCCTGTAACTATTCTTTTTAGAGCTTTGGATTACTCTAAAGATGATATTGTAAAACTATTTTACTCGACAAAAGAGATATCTATTAAAGATAACAGATTCTTGACAAAATTTGATCCTGCAGACTTCTCCGGTAGAGCAGAGTATGATGTAAAAGACATTGATGGTAACACAGTGGTCAACGCTGGGAAGAGATTGACTAAGAAAAAAGCGCAAAAGCTTATCGATGATGGCTTGGAGTGGATTGAATATCCTCTTGAAATACTTATGGAAAGACACTTGGCTACGGCAGTGATCGACCAGGAGAGTGGAGAAGTGCTTTATGATGTGGTTGCATCTTTGGATGAAGCGAAACTGAAGAAAATGATCGAGCAGGGTATTGAAAGTATTGAAATCATCAATGACTTGGCTGATGGTGCTGACCGTTCAATCATTAATGCATTTATTGCTGATTCTGAGTCATTGAGACTATTGAAGCAAACAGAAGAGATTGATGATGAGAATGTACTCTCTGCTATTCGTATCTATAAAGTAATGAGACCAGGCGAGCCTGTAACCCCTGAAGCGGCAAAAGCATTCTTGAGACAGCTTTTCTTTGATCCTGAAAGATATGACCTTACTGAGGTAGGTCGTATGAAGATGAACCATAAACTAGGACTTGATATTCCGGAATATGCTACTGTGCTTACTTCTGAAGACCTTATTAATACAGTGAAGTATTTGATCAAGGTAAAAAATGGTCAGGGTCACATTGATGATAGAGATCACCTAGGAAACAGACGTATTAGAGCTATTGGAGAGCTTCTTGGAAACGAGTTGCACAATGGTCTTGTTAAGATGCAAAAGGCGATCAAGGATAAGATGACTACTGTATCTGGTACACTTGATGAGTTAATGCCACATGACCTTGTAAACTCTAAAATGATCACAAATACGATCTTGGAGTTCTTCTCCTCTGGACAGTTGTCACAGTTTATGGATCAGACAAATCCACTTTCAGAAGTGACACATAAAAGAAGACTGTCTGCACTTGGAGAAGGCGGCCTTGTTAAAGAGAGAGCAGGATTTGAAGTAAGAGATGTACACCCTACTCACTATGGTCGTATCTGTCCAATTGAGACGCCGGAAGGGCAAAACATTGGTCTTATCAATACACTGGCTACTTACTCTAAAGTAAATGAGCACGGATTCATTGAAGCACCATATAAAGTTGTAAAAGATTGTCAGGTAACTGATGAGATTATCTATATTACGGCAACGCAGGAAGAGGATAAGTGTATCGCTCCTGCTTCTACGGTATTGACAGAAGACGGACGTATTGAAGAAGATCTTATTGAGACTAGACTCAATGGTAACATCGAGTTGAATGATGCAAAGAGAGTGGATCTTATCGATATCTCTCCATTGATGATCTCTGGTTCAGCAGCAGCCTTGATTCCATTCCTTGAGCATGATGATGCCAACCGTGCATTGATGGGTTCAAACATGCAGCGTCAAGCGGTACCATTGTTAAAGACAGATGCCCCAGTTGTAGGTACAGGTATGGAAGCAATAGTTTCTCGTGATGCATGGGAAGCAGTGAAAGCCAGACGTTCAGGTAAAGTGGAAAAAGTAGATGCAAAAAGTATCTACGTAATGGGAGAAGATGAAACAGGTGTGTTCATTGACCATTATCCAATGGAAAAGAACATGAGAACCAACCAAAACACTACATTTACACAAACACCAATTGTAAAACTTGGTGATGTGGTAACTGCCGGCCAAGTTATTGCCGATGGTGCAAATATGGATCAAGGTGAGCTTGCGATTGGTAAGAACATCATGGTTGCATTTATGCCTTGGTATGGATACAACTATGAAGATGCGATCATTATCTCTGAAAAGATCATTAGAGAAGATACGTTTACCTCTGTACACACCTATGAAAAAGAGGTTGAGGCTAGAGAACTTAAGCATGGAACAGAGGAGATCACAAGAGATATCCCTAATATCCGTGAAGATGAGTTGTTACATCTTGATGAATCAGGTATCGTTGAGATCGGTACATATGTTAAACCAGGAATGATTCTTGTGGGTAAGGTTTCTCCTAAAGGTGAGATCAAACCAACACCAGAAGAGAGACTTCTTAGAGCAATCTTTGGTGAAAAAGCAGGACATGTGGTAAACAAATCACTTTACTGTCCCGCTTCTATGGAAGGAGTGGTTGTTGACATTAAAGTATTCACGAAAAAAGGATACGAAAAAGATGCAAGAGCGATCCAGGCTTATGAAGAAGAGAAAGCTGTACTAGACGGTGATCACCATGATCAGCTTTTAATGATCGACAGAGAAGAGATCCTCCGAATTGCAAGTTACCTTTCAAGCCAGGAATTGGCAAAAGATGTGACTATTGGGGATGCTGAATTCAAAGCGGGTACCAAGATCGATGAGACGACTATCAAAGGTGTAAACAGATTTGCACTAAGAGGTGTGGTCCAGTCTTACTCTGATGATGTACAAAATGAGTATGAAACGTTGAAAAACTACTTCTTAAAACAGAAGAAGAGACTTAAAAATGAGCATGAAGAGAAGTTGACTATCCTTGAAAAAGACGACATTCTTCCTTCAGGTGTGACTAAACTTGTAAAAATCTATATCGCTACTAAGAGAAAGCTCAAAGTGGGAGATAAGATGGCGGGACGTCACGGAAACAAAGGTATCGTCTCCAACATCGTACCAGAGATCGATATGCCATACATGGAAGATGGAAGACCTGTTGAGATCATCCTTAACCCACTAGGGGTACCTTCACGTATGAACATCGGACAGATTCTTGAGGTTCACCTTGGACTTGTAGGTAAGAGACTGGGTGAACAGATAGCTGAAATGTTTGAAGCACAGCAAGAGACTTTTGTAAAAGATCTTAGAGCCAAGATGATCGAGATCGCTGATGTAGCGAAGTTGATGAATGCCAAAGAGCTTCTTGGCAATATGTCTGATGAAGATCTTATCAAATACGGTAGAGACTGGTCTACAGGTGTTAGATTTGCTGCACCGGTATTTGAAGGGGCGAACCAAGCTGAGTTTGATAAATTGTTTGAACTTGCGAAGATCGATTCTGATGGTAAAATGAAACTCTTTGATGGTAAAACAGGTGAACAGATGATTGAGCGTGTAAATGTTGGGTATATGTATATGCTTAAATTACACCACTTGGTTGATGAGAAAGTACACGCACGTTCAACGGGGCCTTACTCTCTTGTTACACAACAGCCTGTCGGTGGTAAAGCACTCTTCGGTGGACAGAGATTTGGAGAGATGGAAGTATGGGCACTTGAGGCCTATGGTGCATCACATATTCTTAAAGAGATGTTAACGATCAAGTCAGATGATGTTGATGGTAGAGCAAGAGCGTACAGAGCTATTACTAAAGGTGAGTCCGTACCTGAATCAGGTGTACCAGAGACCATGTTCGTATTGACCAAAGAGCTTCAGGCTCTAGGACTAGATACAGAGCTATATGAGAGTAAAAAAGAAGTGGAGCTTGAAAATGAGTAAGTTTTTAGAAAATTTAACACCAATTGACCTAAACAGCGAAGAGAGACCAAAGGATATTGCAGCCCTTCAACTAAGAGTTGCAAGCCCTGAAAAAGTATTGTCTTGGAGTTATGGTGAAGTAAAAAAACCAGAAACAATCAACTATAGAACCCTCAAACCAGAGCGTGACGGACTTTTTTGTGCAAAGATCTTTGGACCAATCAGAGACTATGAGTGTCTTTGTGGTAAATACAAGAAGATGCGTTACAAAGGTGTAGTGTGTGAAAAATGTGGTGTTGAAGTAACCACTTCTAAGGTAAGAAGAAACAGAATGGGTCACATTGACCTTATTGCTCCTGTGGCTCACATTTGGTATGTTTCCTCATTGCCTTCACGTATCGGTACACTTTTGGGTGTTAAGATGAAAGACCTTGAGAGAGTACTTTACTACGAAGCATACATTGTAAAAGCTCCGGGTGAAGCTTCTTATGATTCTGAAGGTTTAAATCCTTTGGCAAAATATGATGTCTTGAATGAGGAGCAGTATCAGCAGATCTCTCAGCGTTTTGCTGACTCTGGACTTGATGCAAGAATGGGTGGAGAGATTATCCAAGAGTTACTTGCAGACCTTGATCTTGTAGATATGTTCCAGCAGCTCAAAGAAGATATTCAAGCAACAAAATCTGAAGCAAAAAGAAAGACCATTGTGAAGAGACTGAAAGTCATCGAGGCATTCCTTCACTCAGGTAATAGACCAGAGTGGATGATGTTGACACAACTTCCGGTTCTCCCACCAGACCTTAGACCTCTTGTAAGTCTTGATGGCGGTAAGTTTGCGGTATCTGATGTAAATGATCTCTATAGAAGAGTTATCAACCGTAATCAGCGTTTGAAAAGATTGGTTGAGCTTGATGCACCAGAAATTATTGTTAGAAACGAAAAGCGTATGCTTCAAGAAGCAGTTGACGCACTATTTGATAACGGTAGACGTGGAAACGCAGTTAAAGGGGCTAACAAGAGACCATTGAAATCACTTTCTGAAGTGATCAAAGGTAAGCAGGGACGTTTTAGACAAAACCTTCTTGGTAAGCGTGTTGACTTCTCGGGACGTTCTGTTATTGTAGTTGGTCCTGACTTGAGAATGGATCAGTGTGGTCTTCCTAAGAAAATGGCGATCGAACTCTTTAAACCACACTTGATGGCAAAACTTGAAGAGAAGGGTTATGCGACAACATTGAAGCAAGCCAAAAAGATGATTGAAAAACAAGAGAATGAAGTATGGGAGTGTTTAGAAGAGGTAGTTGATAACTATCCAATTCTATTGAACCGTGCACCAACACTTCACAAATTGTCAATCCAAGCGTTCCACCCAAGACTTATCGAGGGTAAAGCGATTCAATTGCACCCACTTGTATGTTCTGCGTTTAACGCCGACTTCGATGGTGACCAGATGGCGGTACACGTACCACTTTCGGATGAGGCGATTGCTGAAGCAAAAGTATTGATGCTTGCATCTATGAACATTTTGCTTCCAGCATCAGGTAAAGCGATTGCAGTACCTTCACAGGATATGATTTTAGGTCTTTACTATCTAACCCTAGAAAAGAATGATGTCAAAGGTGAGAATAAACTTTTCTCTTCAGTAGAAGAAGTTGAAATTGCATTTGATCAGCAAGCGCTTGACCTTAACGCACGTATCAGAACAGTCATCGATGGAAAGATTGCCAAGTCTACAGCAGGTAGATTGATCTTGAAATCTATCATACCTGACTATGTTCCTGAGAAATTCTGGAACAAAATCTTGAAGAAAAAAGATATTGGTGCCTTGGTTGACTATATTTATAAAATAGGTGGTGTTTCCGAGACTGCCGGTTTCCTTGATGATCTTAAGGATATGGGTTTCAAATATGCAACTAAGGTTGGTGTGTCTATTTCAATTGATGACATTATCATTCCTGAAATCAAAGTACCTCGTGTTATAGAAGCAAAAGAGAAAGTCAAAGAGATCCAGCGTCAGTTTGGTGCAGGTCTATTGACTGATCAAGAGCGTTACAACAAGATTATCGATATCTGGACAGATGCGAACTCTGACATTGCCGAGGGTCTTATGGGACTTATTAAGCAAGACAAAGACGGATTCAACTCAGTACACATGATGGCAGATTCAGGGGCAAGAGGTTCTGCTGCGCAGATTAGACAGCTCTCTGGTATGAGGGGTCTGATGGCAAAATCGGATGGTTCAATTATTGAAACACCAATTACCTCAAACTTCCGTGAAGGTCTAAACGTACTTGAGTACTTTATTTCAACACACGGTGCAAGAAAAGGTTTGGCCGATACAGCACTAAAAACTGCGAATGCTGGGTACTTGACAAGAAAGCTTATTGATGTTGCACAGAACGTGAAGATATCTATGACAGATTGTGGTACACACGAAGGTGTGGAAGTATCTGATATTGTTGTGGGTAATGAGATGATCGAGCCATTATCTGACCGTATTTACGGTAGAGTTTTGGCAGAAGATATTATTGACCCTATCACTTCTGAAGTCTTGGTATCTGAAGGTACGATGATTGATGAAGATACTGCATCAAGAGTACAGGATGCAGGTGTAAGATCTGTAGTGATGAGAGCCCCTTCATCTTGTAAAGCACCAAAAGGGCTTTGTGCAAAATGTTACGGTCTGAACATGGCAGATAACAAAATGGTTAAAAAAGGTGAAGCGGTCGGTGTTATTGCCGCACAATCTATTGGAGAACCAGGTACACAATTGACACTAAGAACATTCCACACCGGTGGTACAGCGACTGCCGGTAAAGAAGAGCGTTCAGTAGTAGCAACAAAAGAAGGTTTTGTAAGATACTATAAACTTTCAGTCTTTAGAAATACTGATGGAAACTTGATTGTTGCGAACAGAAGAAATGCGGGTATCTTATTGGTTGAACCTAAGATCAAAGCAGTTACTTCGGGTAAAGTCTCTATTGTGGTTACTCACGACGAGATCGCTATATCTGTGGTAGCAAAAGGTAAAGATGAAGTGAAGTACAACCTCAGAAAATCTGATGTTGCCAAGTCAAATGAACTTGCAGGTGTCGCAGGTAAGATCGAAGGTAAACTCTTCTTGCCTCTAGAAAATGGAGATATGGTAGAAGAGGGTGACTCTATTGTTGAAGTGATCAACGAAGGTTGGTCTGTACCATCACGTATCCCATTTGCTTCAGAGCTTAAAGTGGAAGATGGTGCACCGGTTACACAAGAGGTAACAGCAGAATCAAAAGGTACTGTGAAATTCTTCTTGCTTAAAGGTGATTATCTTGAAGCACACAACTCTGTGAAGGCAGGGGATAAAGTAGAAGAGAAAGGTCTCTTTGCTGTTATTGTTGATGAAAATAACAGAGAAGCTGCAAGACACTACATCTCAAGAGGTTCCGTAGTAGCACTTGACAACGATGCAAAAGTAGAAAGAGGAGCAACACTCTCTGCCCCTGAAATATCTACTCAGGTGGTTATTGCTGAGTGGGATCCATACTCTGAACCAATTATTGCAGAGCAGAAAGGTACACTGAAATTTGAAGATATCATTCCTGGTGTAACGGTTGTTGAGCAGTTTGATGAAGTAACCGGAGACACAAGACTTGAATTGAACGAGTATATCCCTGCTGCGTATAAGCCGGCAATTATCCTTGCAACTGAGTCAGGTGATATTATCCGTTATGCATTGGATCCTAAGACGATCCTCTTTGTTAAAGACGGTGGTGAAGTAAGTATTGCCGATATCTTGGCAAAAACACCAAAAGCGGCAATCAAGTCAAAAGATATTACCGGGGGTCTTCCTAGAGTTTCTGAACTCTTTGAAGCAAGACGTCCAAAAGATATTGCATTGATCGCACAGATCGACGGTGTGGTAAGCTTTGGTAAACCATTAAGAGGTAAAGAGAGACTGATTATCTCTGGAGACAATGGTCAGATTACTGAGCAGTTTGTTGACAAAAACAAAGTGGCACTTGTAAATGCTGGTGAATATGTACATGCCGGGGAAAAATTGACTGACGGTATTGTTTCAAGTCATGACATCCTTGCAGCACTTGGTGAAAAAGCATTGTATGAGTACATTGTTTCTGAAGTGCAGATGGTTTACCGTAGACAAGGGGTTAATATCTCTGACAAACACATTGAAATTGTAACTTCTCAGATGATGAGACAGGTAAAAGTAGTTGAGTCTGGAGACTCCAAATTTATTGCTGGAGATATTATCTCTAGACGTAAGTTCCAAGAAGAGAACCAGTCAGTACTTGCACTTGGCGGAGAACCTGCAATTGCTGAGCCGATGTTGGTTGGTATTACGCGTTCAGCTGTTGGTGCAGACTCTATTATCTCTGCGGCATCATTCCAGGATACAACAAAGGTATTGACTTCTGCATCTATTGCAGGAACAGTTGATATGCTTGAAGACCTGAAAGAAAATGTTGTTATCGGCCGTCTTATACCTGTGGGAACAGGAATGATAGACAATGATGACATTGTTTTGACTGCTGCTGAGTAGTCACGCTACATCCAGTACTACGGATCTCCGTAGTACTGAATCCTCTTTCAAACTTTACCTTGCTTATTTTATTTTAAATCTTTCATTTATATGGTATGCATTTGCTCCTCCAATCGCCTCTGTGTTAGGCACTTCAGAAAAATCAAAGACTATTTCGATATAATTTGCCTCCAAAAATCTGCGCGAATATGCTAGATGAAAGTGCTTTTATAGCATTTTTATGTGGTGTAAGAACCCAGATTCAAGAGACATTGATCTCAATTCAAACTAACCAGAAAGGAAACAATTTGCCTACAATTAACCAATTGATTCGTAAAGAACGTAAAAAGCAAGTGAAAAAATCAAAATCACCTGCACTCGTAAAATGTCCTCAAAGAAGAGGCGTATGTACTAGAGTTTATACAACAACTCCAAAGAAACCTAACTCAGCACTTAGAAAAGTAGCTAAAGTTAGATTGACTTCAGGATTTGAAGTAATCTCATACATTGGTGGTGAGGGACACAACCTTCAAGAGCACTCTATTGTACTAGTACGTGGAGGAAGAATTAAAGATTTACCTGGTGTGAAGTATCACATCGTTCGTGGTGCATTGGATGCGTCAGGAGTAACAGGTAGAACAGTTGCTAGATCTAAATACGGAACTAAAAAGCCTAAAAAATAATCATTTTGATTATTTGCGTTAAAAAGTAAAGTTTAGCTTAGAAATGAGCTTGAGCAGGTGTTGTCAATGATCGTTAGAATCAGCCTTAGGGGACAAGACTTGAGTAAATCAATATTAACAGATTGAAGATAATAAGGAAACATAATGAGAAGAAGAAAAGCTCCCGTTAGACCGGTATTGCCAGATCCAGTACACGGTTCTAAAGTATTAACAAAGTTCATCAATGCAGTAATGCTTGATGGTAAGAAAAGCACAGCGCAAAAAGTAATGTATGCTGCGTTAGAGAGAATTGAATCAAAATCTGGTGAAAAAGGTATTGACGTATTCAACAAAGCAATGGATAACGTTAAACCTGTAATGGAAGTAAAATCAAGAAGAGTAGGTGGTGCAACGTACCAGGTGCCTATTGAAGTTAGACCTGCAAGACAACAGTCTTTGGGAATTAGATGGATCGTTGATGCAGCTAGAAAAAGAAATGAAAGAACTATGATGGAGCGTTTAAGCAACGAGCTTATGGATGCTGCTACAGATAAGGGTTCTGCTTTCAAGAAGAAAGAAGATACTTACAAGATGGCTGAAGCGAACAAAGCGTTTGCTCACTATAGATGGTAAGGAAATAAAGTTATGGCAAGAACGCACAAACTTAACGACGTAAGAAACATCGGTATTGCTGCTCACATTGATGCAGGAAAAACAACAACAACTGAAAGAATTCTTTTCTATACAGGTGTTGAGCATAAGATTGGTGAAGTACATGATGGTGCTGCAACAATGGACTGGATGGAACAAGAGCAGGAAAGAGGTATTACGATTACTTCTGCTGCAACAACTTGTGAGTGGGCCGGTAAACAAATTAACATCATTGACACTCCGGGACACGTTGACTTTACTATTGAAGTTGAACGTTCAATGAGAGTACTTGACGGTGCTGTATCTGTATTCTGTGCAGTTGGTGGGGTTCAACCGCAATCTGAGACAGTATGGAGACAAAGAAACCGTTATGGTGTACCTTCAATCGTATTTGTTAACAAATATGACAGAACAGGTTCAGACTTTTACGAAGTTGAGAGACAGATCCGTGAGAGACTAAAAGGTAACCCGGTTCCTATTCAACTACCAATTGGTGCTGAAGAGAACTTCCAGGGTGTTGTTGACCTTGTTAAGATGAAAGCGATCGTATGGGATAAAGATGCTGAAATGGGTTCTAACTACCACGTAGAAGAGATTCCTGAAGATATGGTAGAAATTTCAGAGACATACCGTGAAAAGCTGATTGAGAGTATTTCTGAAGCAGACGGAAACGACGAGCTTATGGAAAAATACATGGAAGGTGAAGAGCTTACTGAAGAAGAGATCGTAGCGGGAATCAAAGCTGCGACTATCGGTATGCATATCGTTCCAATGACTGTTGGTTCTGCATTTAAAAACAAAGGTGTTCAGACTCTACTTGACGCTGTTGTTGCTTACCTTCCATCTCCTGTTGAAGCACCTGCGATCAAGGGTACTAAAATGGAAGATGAAAATGAAGAAGTGATCGTTGAATCTACTGATGACGGACCATTTGCATCATTGGCATTTAAGATCATGACTGACCCATTTGTTGGACAGTTGACATTTATCCGTGTATACCGTGGTTCTTTGGAATCAGGTTCTTACGTACTTAACTCTACAAAAGAGAAGAAAGAACGTATCGGCCGTATTATGAAGATGCACGCGATCAAAAGAGAAGAAGTAGCTGAAATTTACGCAGGTGAGATCGGTGCGGTTGTTGGACTTAAATCTACAACTACAGGTGATACACTTTGTTCTGATAAAGATAAAGTGGTACTTGAAAGAATGGATTTCCCGGATCCTGTTATCTCTGTTGCGGTTGAGCCTAAAACAAAAGCTGACCAGGAAAAAATGGGTGTTGCACTTTCTAAACTTGCAGCAGAAGATCCATCTTTCCGTGTTTCTTCAGATGAAGAGACTGGACAGACTATTATTTCAGGAATGGGTGAACTTCACCTTGAAATTCTTGTAGACAGAATGAAAAGAGAGTTCAAAGTTGAAGCTGAAGTGGGTGCACCACAAGTTTCTTACCGTGAGACAATCAGAAACTCTGTTAAGAAAGAGTACAAGTATGCTAAGCAGTCTGGTGGACGTGGTCAGTTTGGTCATGTTTATCTTCATATTGAGCCGCAGGAAGCTGGTTTCGGTTATGAGTTTGTTGATGCTGTTAAAGGTGGGGTTATTCCAAAAGAATTTATCCAGCCGGTAAACAAAGGTATCCAGGAAGCAATGGCTAGAGGTATTCAGGCTGGGTATCCGGTTGAAGATGTTAAAGTAACTGTTTATGACGGTTCTTACCACGATGTTGACTCATCTGAAATGGCATTTAAACTTGCTGCATCAATGGGATTCAGAGAAGGTTGTAGAGAAGCTAATCCTGTTATTCTTGAGCCAATGATGAAAGTTGAAGTTGAAACTCCTGAAGATTACATGGGAGATGTTATTGGTGATATCTCTAAAAGACGTGGTCAGGTGAATGGAATGGGTGACAGAGCCGGTTCTAAGATCGTTGATGCATTTGTACCTCTTTCTGAAATGTTCGGTTACTCAACTGACCTTCGCTCAATGTCTCAGGGACGTGCAACATATGCTATGGAATTTGATCACTATGAGGAAGTTCCACAGAATGTAGCCAAAGAGATCATTGAAAAGAGAAATAGTTAATCTTTTATAGGATTTCACTATAACTTCGGCCGAATGGAGTTTTCTCTGTTCGGTCACTTACTACGCAAACCCCATTCAATCAAACTTACAGTAACCTACTACAAAAATTGAAACTATTTAATTCAATTTAAAGAATTAAGATTTTCTATTACGAAAATTAAAACTATTACTCTATAATTTCAACATTAATAACACAAAGAAGAAAACATGAAGTTCATCATAGACCTAATAGAAGACATAAGAGAACAAATAGGAAATCAAGAAGCCTACACAATCACAGCAGGTCTCTTAAAAGAAGACCCAACTGATAGTAACAAACTCATCTATTCAGGTGAAGCCATACTCAATACCTACCAGATAGATGAAATAAAAAAACAACTTATCTTTGAAATCGATAGTAGTGATAGTACGATTGCTGTAGGAGAGCTCATCCCACCTCTTTTGATATCTGATATGGATAAGATGATGTTCGAGCTTAGAATTGATGTAAATGTTCAATATAATGATATGGAAGTTATTGGTTTTGGTAAAAATGAGGAGGAGAAACGTTATATTTTATTTATAAAGATATAACGTTTAAATACGGGGGATAGCTCTATGGTCTATTTATGCGTAAACAGACTCTTTTTTAAATTCTTTTGCCAGAAGTGCGTAGAAGAGTGCTCTGTATTTATTCCGGTTTGAACTGCCCATAGTTGCACATACTTTCTTGATAGCAGCATCAAGTGTTGCATCATCATCAGTTAATCCAAGCTTTTTCTGTAAGAAGTTCTTTTTTACAGTTTCAAGTTCTGAAGCTTGACTACATGCAATAGTCTCACTGTCTTTTTTATAGATTGAAGGACCAAGACCTACTGTGACTTTTTCAATTAGATCATTTGATAGACTTAGCCCCAGTTTCTTTGCTTCTGCAGTATACTGTCCAATTTTTTCTTCTCTTTTTCCCATAATTATTCCTTTAATAAAATTTAACTATATTTTATTATAGCTATAATTTCTTTTTAGGTCAAATATTGGGGTTTTTGCTCCAGGAGTATCCAGTTCATACTGAGATTATGGCTTTTGCAAAAGTAAGCAAGGTGCATATAGGGGATTTTATTACGTCTTTTAATCACTGCAAAGTATTGTGCATCTAGTTCAAGTGCAGAGGCTATATCTCTGTCTAAGATCTTACTTTGTTTTTTCTCGTTGGAAAGTATAGTTCTAACCCGTTGCATTACATCTTGAAAATCTATCATTCTATATCCTTACTGTTTCACTAGGGAGAAATCATAATAGATTTTGGGGAGAAGTATTAAAACTATGTCAAATTGTCATAATTTTTAGAATTTATCTGAGTCTATTTCAATTACTGTATGTACATTTCCTCTAGGGTTGAAATCGGCAATGAGCTTCATGGATTTGGGGGAGAGTTTAGTGTAGAGCGCATCGAATATCTCATTGGCTGAGTTCTCATGGGAGATATGTCTGTACATAAATGAATTTATGTAGAGCTTGAGTGCTTTAAGTTCTATGACGGTTTTGTTAGGAACATAGGAGAGCTTGAGTGTTGCAAAGTCAGGATAGCCTGAACGTGGGCAGAGACACATAAACTCCGGGAGTTCAATGTTAATAGTATAATTCTTTTCATGTTCATTAGGCCAGAAGTTTTCTGCTGCATTGATATCAAATTCCTGTATCTCTTTTTCGCCGTATTTCATGGTATTCCTTTAGTTGTAAGTATCTATTAGTTGTTTTTCTGATATAGGTTTGGCAATACCAAAGCCTTGCAGGTAGTCAATGCCTAAGGCTTTGAGTTTGTTCTTTTGACTCTCTTTGTCTACCCATTTGGCAACAGTAGTAATGCGTAACTCTCTAGTCATACTTACCATAGAATTTAACATGGCATAGGTATTTGCATCTTCTAGTTTGGTTACATAGTCTCTATCAAACTGTACAATATCAAAGTTAAAGTGTTTCATGTATTCCATGGATGCATTGGATGAGCCAAAATTGTCTATAGCAATACGTATGCCTTTGGCTCTGAATTTATTGAGTGTCTTGAGGTAGGCACTTAAGTCATGGTGTGTTTTTCGTTCATAAAGTTCAATAATCAATCTAGAAGGATCTACACTACTCTCTTCCAGATAGCTAAAAAACTTCTTTTGGAAATTTTCATCTCGTAGAGAAAATGGTGAGAGGTTGAATGAGAGGGAAATGGACTCGTCTACCAGAGGTAAAAGATCGATAATATGTTTGACCAGTGCCATGTCATACTCTCTTCCCAGTCCTAAACGGTTGACAATAGGAAGATAGACTCTTGGCAAGATGTTGCCTATTTGGACTGATTTAAGTTTAACAGATATCTCGTAGATATCGATGGTATCTGTTTTAGTATTGAGTAGGGGTCTAAAACTCAAGAGTAAATTTTTCTTTTTAAGGGAGTTAATAACGCAGTTTTCCGTCTCTGAGACTTCCTTTGCATCTTTGATGTGCTGTACAGGTTTATCTTTTCTGTTACTTTGGTATTGGGTTGCCATAATATCTTTGAGGTAGATAATATCTTTTTCTAACTCTTCGCCCGTGTTGGTAATGACGGCAAATTGATAATGCAGAGCTATTTCATTGATGATTTTGTTGTTCTCAATGAAGTTTTCAAATACTTTTTGAATATCATCGGCATCCTTGTCAATAGCAATAAGAAATTCTGCTCCGTAACGCCGTGCGATCAGTGCTTTTGAATATCCAAGTTTAGCAAGTTCCTGATTGAGTTTATGAATGACACTATAGAGTAACAGATCTACATCTTCTGTACTATAGTTCTCTGAAATGGTTGAGAGGTTTTTGATGATCAGCATGACCAGAGTATTTGGTTTATAGTCTTCAAGTTGTGCAATAAATGCTTTTTGATTATACCCCTGTGTAGCTTGGTCAATAAGGGTTTCTTTGACAGATATATCTATGAGGAAATAGATAAAATAGACAGTAATAAAGAAAATGGCAGCCATAATGATGCCATTTTCCATATTTAATTTTATGGTATTGTCTTTGAAAAAGGTAGAATAGAGAACCAGAGAGATAAGTAGCACAACGGGTATACCTGCTCTAAGGGCAAGTTTAAACCGTCGTTCTCTCTCTTGAATCTCTGACAGTAACATTAAACATCCAAGTGCTTGACGTCTTTTGCATGACTTTCAATATAGTTTCTTCTAGGCTCTACTTCATCACCCATAAAGAGCGTAAAGGTGTCACTTGCTTCTTCTACATCATCAATCTTTACTTGAAGTAATCTTCTGTTTTCCGGTGTCATTGTTGTCTCCCAAAGTTGCTCAGGGTTCATTTCCCCCAGACCTTTGTAGCGCTGAATATAAGCACCTTTTTTAGCTGAGGCTTCTACCTCGGCGAAAAGTTCAAGGAGGTCTTTGTCTTTAAACTCATCTGTGATATGCTCTTGGATCTTCTGATGGATATGGATCGCTTCATTGTAGTGAGGGTTTGTAAATAGTACTTCATCGACAATCAGCTCTTCGAGACCATCATTGGTCTGGACAAAGTAGTGTAGTTTGTCTTCCGTGATAGTTTTGTTCAAGATGTTATATCCCAGGTCATCAATGAACTTTTCCAAAGTTTTTGCCAACTCTTTGTTGCTTGTACCTATGAGATCCGGGTTTTCAATCATATAGCGTAGTGCCTCTGGTAGAGCAAAACGTTTTTCTATCTCTTTGAGTGTCATCCTGTAGTATGCAACGAGTTTGAATAGGTCAATAAGGTCGGCCTGACCCATAGTCTCACTTTCAATGACTGAGATACCATTTTCAATGAGGTAATCATTGAGTGACTTATCATCTTTTAGATAGGTCTCATTTTTACCTTTCTTGTAACGATACAATGGTGGTTGTGCAAGATACAGGTATCCTTTTTCAATGACTGGTTGTAAAAATCTAAAGAAGAAGGTCATAAGCAGTGTCTGAATATGAGAACCATCGACATCCGCATCCGTCATGATGATAATCTTGTGGTACCTAAGTTTTTCTTCGTTAAACTCATCTCCAATACCACATCCCAGAGCAGTGATCATATTTTTGATCTCGTCAGATTTTAAGATCTTTTCTAAACGTGCTTTCTCAACATTGAGGATCTTACCCTTAAGTGGCAAGATAGCCTGGAAAACTCTGTCACGTCCCTGTTTTGCCGAACCCCCGGCAGAATCCCCTTCCACCAGGTAAATTTCTGAAATCTCAGGGTCTTTGCTCTGACAGTCTGCTAATTTACCCGGCAGTGTTCCGATACTCATAGAGTCTTTACGTTTGACGAGATCTTTGGCACGTTTGGCCGCATCTCTACCACGTGCAGCAAGAAGCACCTGTGCCATAATGGCTTTAGCTTCAATAGGGTTCTCTTCCATGTACTTGTTAAAGTTTTCAGAGAAGAACTTCTGTACCAGTGGACGTACATAGGAAGAACCGAGTTTACCTTTGGTCTGACCTTCAAACTGAGGTTCCGGTACACGTACAGAGACAATGGCAATGAGCCCTTCTTTACAATCGTCTCCGGTAATCTTGGTATTTTTCTCTTTGGCATTGGCATTTTTTGAAATATATGAAGCCATAGAACGTGTAAGCCCTGCTCTAAAACCTGCCTCATGTGTACCGCCATCTGGCGTTTTAATATTGTTTACAAAAGAGAGTGACTTCTCTGAATCTGCATCACAATACATTAACGCAATATCGATCTCGATATCATCTGCTTTTCCCTGGAAGAACTGTGCTGTTGAAAGTGGCTCTTTGGTATTCATATCTTCTACGAATTGCTTAATACCACCTTCAAAATGGTAAAGCTCTTTTGTACCATCTCTCTCATCTTTAAAGTCAATCGTGATCTTTGGGTTCAAGTAGCAAAGCTCTTTGAAACGCTTCATCAAGATCTCTTTTTGAAAATTTACAGATTCTGTAAAGATAGAGTCATCTGGCCAGAATTCAATTTTAGTCCCTTTTTTACGAGTTTTGCCTGTAGCAACCAGCGGTTCTTGAGGGATCCCGCCTTTAAAGTCTTGTTCAAAGACCTCTCCGTCACGATTGATGGTAAGGTGCAGGTCTTTAGAGAGGGCATTTACAACAGAAACACCAACACCGTGAAGTCCCCCGGAAACCTTGTAGGTATCTTTATCAAATTTACCACCGGCATGAAGTACGGTAAGTACAACAGTAGCAGCAGAAATCTTTTCAGTAGGGTGCTCGGCTACAGGAATACCACGACCGTTATCTTCGATGATTGCTGAACCTGCTTTGGTCAGAGTTACTTTAATCGTATCACAGTAGCCTGCCATAGCTTCATCGATGGAGTTGTCTACCACTTCGTAGACTAAGTGATGAAGACCTTTTGTTGAGGTGTCCCCGATATACATACCGGGTCTTTTTCTTACCGCTTCAAGTCCTTTGAGGACTTTAATATTACTAGCACCATATTCTGCCATATTGAGACTCCCTTGTAGAGTTTTTAAGTATATATATTTTAGCGTAATAAACTTAGGGAAAGTGTGAAATGGTGGGCATTTCATGGGTTTTGTTTAATCTTTTTTGTTTGTTCGTTTTGGATTACCATATAGTCCAATATCGTAGCATTGCTACTCTCTTCTGGCCCAAGGGCACTTTCTCTCTTTGTCCACAGTGTTTTTTATTTACAATAACATTCCGTTTTGCTGTTTTTTGGTACTAATGATGTCAATCTCATTAGGATCTATGAATTGTTTTCGCTCATAAGCATCAATGGCATAGCGTCCTATCATGGCGGCATTATCGGAGCAGTATTCCAAAGGAGCCACATGTAGGGTTTTCCCAAACTCAGAGCAGAGATTTTCGTAGGCAGATCTTATATATTTGTTTGCTGAAGCACCCCCGACTATGGCAAAGTCTTTAATAGGTTCTTTTGTAAAGATCTTTTTGCTTTTTTGTAAGAGATGAAGCTTGACTGCTTTTTGGAAAGAGGCGGAGAGGTCTGCTTTGTCTTGTTGAGTCATTTCAGAATCCCCGCCAAGCTTTTTAACCACTAATCGTACAGCATTCTTTAGGCCAGAGAGAGAAAAGGCAATAAGGGGTGAGTTACGCAAGGGTACAGGTAAATCAAAACGGTTCTCGTCTCCTTTGAGTGCAAGTTGCTCAATGAGTGGTCCTCCCGGGTAGCCCAATCCCATCATTTTGGCACACTTGTCAAAACTTTCTCCTACAGAATCATCCATGCTTGTAGCAAGAATCTCCATATGTTCAAAGTTTTTTACACGTATCACTTGTGTATGTCCACCAGAGATAAGCAATACCAAAAGAGGGAAGGTTGTCTCTTTTTCGATGAAAAGTGAATAGATATGCCCTTTGAGGTGATGTACTGCGATGAGAGGAATCTTTTGCAAGGTAGCCAATGTCTTTGCCATGGCAATACCTTCAAGAAGGGTAACACCCAGACCTGGTTGATTGGTTACGGCAACTGCTTTGAGTGTGTTAAACCATGGTTTTGTTTCTTTGAGTATTTCAGGTAGAGCTACCGCATGTAGCCGTGAAGCCAACTCTGGTACTACCCCACCATAGCAGGAGTGTTCTGTTTCCTGAGAGATCTTTTTATGGTAGATCAGTTTGTTCGTGGCTATTTCGGTGATGGCGATAGAGCTGTCATCACAGCTTGATTCAATACTTAAGATCATTTTTTATCCATTACAAGTGTTTCTATTAGATCCCACTTTCCATAGCCACTGTCAGCATTGATATGTCCTGCTTTATGCAAGGTTGTAAATGTAGTGTTATAGTGTGAAGCAATTTTTTGTGCTTCATCCAGTTTTACCCATGGATCATCATCTGAAACGATCATTTGAATCTCGTTTGCATAGAGACTTTTGGGCATAGGAGAGGGGAAAAAGGTTTTGATGGTCTTTTCTTCTGTATTTAGACTGGGTGGTGAGACCATAAAAAGACGTTTAATCGTCTGCATCTCTTCTTCTTCACAAAGCCAAAACCAAAGGGTATTGGCAAGAGAATGGCAGACTACAGTATCGGGATTAAATGATTTTAAAATAGTTTTAACCTGTTTGATCCATCTGTTTCTGGACGGGAAGTGACAGTTGTCCAAGAGAGGGAAGGAGACGGTACCATAGTTTTTGGCTATTTCTGCAGCGAGTTCTGCTTGCCAATGTGGTGCATCTGAACCACCCCACCCGTGTAAAATAAGTACTTTATCTTTTTGATGCATAGTCTCTTACCTCACGGTCTATTTTGATGATTTCGTCTATATTTGTTGCTCTGATAGTATTAAATTTTTCATATGCATCTAAAACCATCTCTGACATAGCAAAAAAGGAACATTTTTCTTGCTGAAATGCTTCAATGGCTACTTCATTGGCTGCATTGACTACTACACCTAAATGAGGATTTTGCAAGATATGCTCTTTGATATTCCAGATGGGATAGCGAGATGTCTCTATAGGCAAAAACTCCAAAGCACCGATACTTAGTAGGTCGGTAGGAGGCAAGATCTCTTCTGTAACTTCACCTCGAAGAGCAAAGGCAATAGGCAGTTTCATGTCTACTCCAGCAAAATGAGCAGTGGTTGAACCGTCTTTAAATTCTGCTAAAGCATGGATGATGGATTTTTTTTCTATGACTGCATCAATGTTAGATGTATTAAAAAGCCATTTTGCCTCAAGCAATTCAAACAGCTTGTTTGTCATGGTTGCAGAGTCAATGGTTATCTTATTCCCCATGGACCAGTTGGGGTGTTTGAGTGCATCTGAAAATGTGGCATCCTTCATTTTGTTCAGTTCCCACTCTCTAAAAGCACCGCCACTTGCAGTGATGAAAAGTTTTGAGACAGGACGTTCATTCATCAGGTACCAGAGCCCAAAATGTTCAGAATCAATAGGTGTGATGAGTGACATATCTATAAACTCTCCGGCAACCACGAGAGACTCTTTGTTGGCAAGTGCAACACTTTTGCCTAGTGATGTAGCTTTGAGTGTAGGAGCTAAACCTGCATAACCTACCAAGGCATTGACAATGGTTTGACTTTGTGACTCTTCAATAACAGAGAGTATGCCTTCTGTCCCACAGCGTATATTGTTATGATTGACTTTATGTTTGTCTTCTTCTTTGGCAATGGCAACAACTTTTGGATTGTGTACTTTGATCTGCTCATTTAGAAGATCAATATTGCGACCAGCGACCAGTGCTTCGATAGCAATATTATAACGTTGGGCGATAATGAGTGTATTGACTCCTATGGAGCCAGTAGAACCGAGAAGGACGATAGACACAGATCTAACCCAAAACGCGACTAGTCGCGAGAATCTGTGACTGAAACGAACTCAGTGTTGGTGTAGTAAAAAGGACTTTGCTCATTTTACGTCCATTCTATAAAAATGCTCTTAGTGCAATAACCATCATTGGTGCACCAAAAAGGTACCCGTCTATT
Organism: Sulfurovum sp.; assembly: GCA_027081115.1. GTDB lineage: Bacteria > Campylobacterota > Campylobacteria > Campylobacterales > Sulfurovaceae > Sulfurovum. The sequence goes on along the minus strand of JALWLD010000012.1, from coordinate 22,006 downwards.
CTGTCAAGAATACCGCCATGCCCTGGCAGCAGATCTCCCGAGTCTTTGACTCCTGCTTCACGTTTGAGGTATGATTCAAAAAGATCACCAAATACGGAGGCTAAAGAGGTAGCAAAGGTAACGATGAGTGCAGTCCAGAAAGGTGCGATATAGAGACCCGCATATGTACCTACAAGTGTAGCGATAATAACACCTCCTATGACACCTTCAAGAGTTTTGTTCGGAGAAGTATCTGAGAATTTTGTTTTCCCAATAGCTTTTCCTGTAAAGAATGCAAATACATCTGTCAGTGCAACAGTCACAAGCAGCCAAAACATAGCCTGGATACCAAAGTCCTGGTAGAGAATAAGAAAAAAGAAGATACCTGAAACAGGGTAGAGAAAAGGCAGGATCAGGCGCTTGTCAAAGTTGTGCAGGTAGGCAATGGCCGCACCAAAGATAATAGCAACAAAATAGAAAAGATCATCAGGATTAGGGTAGAAGTAGGCAAATATCCAAAGTAAAATAGCCCAAAAATAGGCAGAAGGACCTACCAGTTTAAAGAGTTTCATAGCTTCATAAAACGCAAAAATGTAGATAACACCTAAAAAAGACCACATGATAAAGAAAGAGTCTATCCAACCGATAATGCCAACGAGTGCAAGCAAACCAATGCCTGTAAGCCAACGTTCTTGATGGTCTGTAAAAATTTTTGTCATAAAAATCCCTAGTTTGTATTAGCCTTTATTATATCGCGATTTGCTTTAGAGGTACCCTTAATACTCTGATTTTAGCCGCTTCTGATATAATGCAACTAAGTTAGAAGGAACATAAGGAATGCCGATGTATAAATTACTGTTTTTAGGACTTTTTTTACCTTTTTTGCTACTGGCAAACAATGGCTGTCTCTCTTGTCATAAAGGGATAGAAGATATCCGTGACCCCAAGTCAAAAATGATGCAAGAGATCTTTAAAGTGGCAGACAAAGCAGGTGTACCTCAAAATGATTGTGTGGTCTGTCATGGTGGTAACCCTGAAGCGAAATTAAAAGAAGAAGCACATAGTGGTACATTGTCCTACTTCAAAGAAAACAAAGGTCCCAAAGCATTTTACCCTGCACCGGGAAGTCCATGGATCAATGAACATACCTGTGGAATGTGTCACCCCAAACAGATAAAGTCCCAATGGAATAACCTTATGGCTACGGAAGCAGGAAAGATCCACGGAGCACTTTGGGGTTTTGGTGCCAAAGATGGGTATGACCATAACCACAGTAACTTTGGAAACAAAGATATTCATCAGCGTATCGGTACAAAAGTGTATGACAAATATATGCAAGAGCTTAGAACGACTGAACCTCAAGGTTTTCCAAAAGAGATGCATGAACTACCACCTGCACCTACAGCAGATGAGATAGAAAAAGACCCAAGTCTCTCTGTCTATACCTATCTGCGTCAAGAATGTCTGCGCTGTCACACTACAGGGAAAGGGCGTAAAAGACGTGGAGATTTTAGAGGTATCGGCTGTTCCTCTTGTCATATCCCTTACTCAAATGAAGGTTACTATGAAGGTGGAGATAAAAATATCTCCAAAGAGCAGGGACATCTGCTTGTACACTCTATTCAATCTTCACGAAAAGTAAAAGTACAGGTACATGACAATAATTATTCAGGTATTCCTGTAGAGACCTGTACAACTTGTCATAATCGTGGTAAACGCATTGGTGTATCGTATCAGGGATTGATGGAAACAGAGTATCAGGCAACATTTGATGCTCAGGGAAATGGTCAGCCAAAACTGCATACTAAGCGTTATATGCACCTTCAAGAGGATATTCACTACTCCAAAGGGATGCTGTGTCAGGATTGTCATACTTCGATTGACCATCATGGAGATGGATTTAATGTTGGGGCCAATCTTGGTGCTGTAGAGATAGAGTGTCAGGATTGTCACGGTACCACAGACAAATATCCTTGGGAGTTGCCGCTTGGGTATAGTGATGAGTTCAAAACGACACCTAAGACAGGGAAAGCAAGAGGGACAACTAACACTTTGGCAGAGTATTTGAAGCAGGGAGCTATTCCTAAAGATCAAGGGGATGGTTTCTTATTGTCAGCCAGAGGGAATCCCTTAACCAAAGCAGTGAGACATGGAGATAAGGTCATTATGCATCTGGCTTCAGGAAAAGATATTGAACTTAAGCCACTTAAAACGCTTAAAAAAGAGGGCAAGATATCGCAGGAAGGCTTAGTGGCTATGGATCAGATCCAAGCCCATACAGATAAGCTTGAATGTTATACCTGTCATGCTTCTTGGGCACCTCAATGTTACGGTTGTCATGTTAAAATTGATTATTCGGGCGGCAAACAAAACCCTGATTATCTGGCTGCTTCAAAGTCACACCATAATGGTGTAACTGGAGAAGTCAACTCGCTAAAAGATTTTCTTGTAGATGGAAAAGTGACAGAGACACGTTCTTATCTGCGTTGGGAAAATCCGGCATTGGCACAAAACGGAGAGGGACGTATTTCCCCTGTAATCCCGGGATGTCAAGTTATTTTAACAGTTATTGGAAAAGATGGGAAAGCCAAGTTGCAAAATCATATCTTTAAAATTCCAAATTCTGAAGGTAGAGGTAAAGAGGGGGTCAACTCCATTGTCATGTCTCCGGTAAATCCACATACGATTACCAAAAAAGGCAGAAGTTGTTCTTCCTGTCATGATTCTGCAAAAGCGTTGGGATATGGTATCGAAGGTGGAAAATACTTCATGGATCAGACCCAAACAACCGTGGTTGATCTTATGAATGCAGATCGAACGGTGTTGCCTCATAAAGTAGATGAACAGATACCCGCGGTTCCCAATCTAAAAGATGACCTCTCACGTTTTGTAGATGAAAATGGTACACAGGTACAGACAGTTGGAAACCATTGGAAACTCTCGCAAGCTTTAGACAATGAGACACGATCAAAGATGGATAGACGAGGGGTGTGTCTCTCTTGCCACAAGGAGATGCCTAATGAAGATCTGGCTGTGTCGCTTTTGGTACATACGGCTAAGTTCGCAGGAGTCAAGATAGATAATGATATGCATCATACTCTGGTGAATAAGTCTTTACTTATGACTGCATGGGTGCAGGTACTTGGCGGGTTGTTATTTGGTTTGGGATTGATGTATTGGTTTTTACGACACAGAAAGAAATAATCATTTAAAAAAGGATCAGAGAACCAACGACTCAATTTAAATAAAGAGGACATTTTGATTACTCTCGAATCTCAACCCCATCTTTACGTACAGCAATCGTCTGATACTTGTCATACTCGACATTGGAACCTTCCTGTACTTTTACAAACTTCCGTTTGGTATAGTCAACAAGATAATCTCCCGGACTCTTCACGGAAAAGTCAACACAAAGTTTAGCCGCAGCTTCTATAACAGAGTCCGGCAGGTTTTGTTTGTCTGTACGGATGATGACATGAGAACCTGGTACTTCTCTGGTATGCATCCAAATGTCATTTCCTTTGGCAAGAGAGAGGAGTTTCTGGTTTTCATTGGAATTTCGTCCGACCATGACTTTATAGTCTTCTATCCAAAAAAGTTCTCCTTCTCGTAATTTCTCTTTTTTACGTAGAGACTTTGCTTTTTTAGGGACAAGAAGTTCGAGTTCATAAGGCTCTTTTGCTTGTTCAAGTGCATAATAGATGTTATCGTAAAAGGCTTTTTTGCTCTCAAGATTCTCTTTTTCAATATGCACATTTTTAGCTTTACTTTTCGCCCGTTTCGAGAGGTTGAAATAGTAGTCAGACATACGGTTTACTTTGACTTCTTTAGGAAGTTTTATCGTGATCTCATTACCTTCAAAATCGTAGGTTTTTAGTTTTGTATCGTAGGGTTTTATCTGGTAGAGGTTTGCAAGGATGAGATTGGCATGGTTTTTGTATTTTTTTTCTTCTTTGGCCAATGAAGTTTCATCAGGAAGCTTTTCTAAAAGTGTTGCAAGTTTTTCACTTTTCTTTTTTGTGACAGAGAGTTTTTGTTTTTTCATCTCAAGCAGTTTTTTTGCCTGAATGGTTTTAAAATGTTCTTCCAGATATGCATCAATATCTTCGATCTCTTTTGTCTCTTCTTTTCTCTCATAGGGAGGGATACTTAAAAGTTCCATTCCTGGACGAATCACACGGAAAGAACTGTCTGCATCGATATGCCGAAGTGCCTCAATAATGACTTCATTGTCATCTATGAGTATGGCATTGGTATTTTTACCTGTAAATTCAAGTTGCAGGTAGATGATCTTGTCTTTATATGAGCTTTTAGGGGCAATAGTAAAACGTAAAATACGGTCATTATTGGGTATGTCGACAGAAATAAGTTTACTGCCACTCAGTAGTGAATGCAAGAGTGTGTCAAAGGGAGCATTATACCCTTGCAGTGGTCTTTGCGATGGAGCTTTGTAGATAAATGAGTGTCCACGTGTCATATTGAAAAAATAACTCTCTTTTTTATCAAACATAATTTCAAGTGTATTGTCTTCTATGCGTCTTGCCCTGGAGATAAAAGTATATTGGCTGAGACGTTTGGCAATGGCTTTAAGTTCGTAGAGTTTCATTGTGTATTCCCATAGTAGCAGATATCTTGCAGGTATTGTATCTAAGATTAGGTTATTTCAAGGATTTACGCTATACTATCATAATTTAAAGTTAACTACTTAATAAGGTTGAATTATGAAAAAGTACTTTTTCTTCTCTTTTTTAGTGCTGATTTACTCTATTACTCTTAATGCAAATGAAGTAGACACAAATAAGACTAACCCAAATGCCGAAACCAATGCAACAGCCAAAGCAAAAAAACAGTTACAAAAGCAAATAGAGAGAGAAAAGAAATTTGCCAAAGAAAAAACTTTTTATCAAGGTGCAGATTATGATTTTTCGTATGCTGAAATAGATCCAAGTTCTCTTGATTCCATTGAAGTCATAGAACCGGATCTTGAGTTTAATATGGATGATGTCTATTGACTAACATTCACTTAGTTCAACTTCTGTAAAATTGACCCTAATTTTTTTTCGCTATAATTCGCGTAATAATGATAATGAATTAAGGATTTTAAATGGGACAGACCATTACAGAAAAGATTTTCTCAGAGCATGCAGGTAAAGATGTTTTTGCAGGGGAGATCGTAAGAGTACCAATAGATATGACGATTGGAAATGATATCACTACCCCTATTTCAATTAGAGCATTTGAAGAGAGCGGAGCAGAAAAGCTTGCCAATCCGGATGGTTTCTCTATTGTAATGGATCACTATATTCCTGCAAAAGATATTGCTTCAGCCAATCAGGCAAAAATTTCAAGAGAGTTCGCCTATAAACATGATCTTAAGTACTTTTTTGATGAAAAAGATATGGGAATTGAACATGCATTGCTCCCTGAAAAAGGACTTGTAATCCCTGGTGATGTGATTATCGGTGCAGATTCACATACCTGTACACATGGTGCATTAGGCGCATTTTCAACAGGTATGGGATCTACGGATATCTCATTTTCCATTATCACTGGTGGAAACTGGTTCAAGGTACCTGAGACGATCAAGGTAAACCTTGTGGGTAAGCCGGGAGAACACATTTATGGTAAAGATATGATCTTGGAATTGATCCGTATTTTGGGTGTAGACGGTGCTTTATATAAAGCAATTGAATTTACAGGAGAAGGTGTGCAGTATCTTGGTATGGCAGACAGATTTTCTATGTGTAATATGGCTATTGAAGCAGGAGCAAAAAGTGGTATTTTTGCAGTGGATGCCATTTCTCAAGCGTATCTTGATGAAAGAGCAGAAGCAAACGGAGGCTTAAGAGCAGAGCCAAAACTTCACTACTCGGATGATGATGCAGTCTACTGCAGAGAGATTACGATCGATATGGAAAACCTCTCTCCTGTGATTGCGTACCCGTTCTTGCCAAGTAACGGTAAGCCGATAGAGCAGGCGGTAGAAGATGATCTTGCCATTGATCAAGTGATGATCGGTTCATGTACCAATGGACGTATTGAAGATTTGAGAATCGCTGCGAAGATTATGAAGGGCAAGAGGGTAGCCAAACGTACACGTATGATTGTGACACCGGCAACACAGAAGATCTTGCTTCAGGCACAGCATGAAGGTTTGTTAGATATTCTTATTGAAGCGGGTGCAGTTGTTTCAAATCCTACCTGTGGTGCCTGTCTTGGTGGATATATGGGAATCTTGGGTGACGGTGAGCGTTGTGTGGCAACGACCAACCGTAACTTCGTAGGTCGTATGGGGGCTAGAACTTCTGAAATTTACTTGGCAAATTCAGCCGTAGCAGCAGCTTCAGCAATAGCAGGCAAGATAGTAGATCCTAGAGATATCTAATTGACCCCATATTTTTATACTATCACGGTAACAAAAGATGATATTGACTTCAATAGCCATGTCAATAATGTCACCTACCTCTCATGGATGATAGACGCTGCAACAGCACACTCTGCTGCTGTAGAGTTTGACTATGAAAAGTGCCTTGATCTAGGTGGTACTTGGGTTGCCAAATCCCACACTATCGAATACAAAAAACCTGCTTTTGAACATGATGAGCTACAAATGAAAACATGGATTGAAGATATCGGGAAGATACTTTCGACCCGTCGGTATGAACTAATACGTCCAAGTGACGGAGCTGTGATCTGTGAAGGAAAAACAGAATGGGTGTTTGTAGATTCTGAGAAGATGAGACCTATGAAGATCCCAGTTGAGATAATTGAAGGCTTTAAAAACTTTTAAAACCCTGCATTAGGATCAAAGCCAAATCCACTGCCACCCCCACCAAAATCCGGTGTACCAAAACTCTGTGTTGTAAAAGAGGGATCAGTATGTCCATGTTGCAAAGAGGTGCCGCGCAACATAGTAATATCCATCTTGGGGTCTATACCTTTAGGGCAGACAGCTGTACACTCTCCACACAAAGTACAGTCCCAGACCCCGTTGGTCTGAATGTTGTCTATGATGGCTTTGGCATCACCTTCACGTTTATCAGAAGTATAACGGTAGGCACGTGTCAGTGAAAAAGGTCCCAAGAAGTCAGGATTGACAGCATAGACGGGACAAGCAGAATAGCATGAGTTACAAAGTATGCAGTCTGTCTGTTTTTCTGTAAATTTTTCATCTGCATGTGTAAGTGATGCTTCTTGTGAGGTATGCAGCCAAGCACCGGCATTTAGTAAGGTTTGTTTGGCTTTATCTTTATCTACTTTCAAATCTCTCAAAACAGGATGGTACTGGAGTGGTTCAATGATATCACCAGGTTTGACTTTGTAGGCACAAGCAAGTTCTTCTCTCCCATTGACACGTACCGCACAGGTTCCGCAAACTGAAGCACGGCATCCTGCTGAAAACGTCAGCGTGGCATCTTGGGTTTCTTTAATATACGTGAGTGCATTGAGAAGTGGTATTTCTCCTGCTGGAAGTGTATAGAGTTGGTGGCTGTTTGTTTCAGAGCGTAAAATTTTTATCTGCATTATGACTCTCTCTTCCATTGTAGAACAATATGTTTTTTAAGTTCTTCATTCTCTTCTTCAAACCCTACTTTAAAATGTGCCCCACGGCTTTCATCTCTTGCAATAGCTGCGGAGATAATGGTAGGAGCCAAAAGTAGGGCATTTTTAAACTCTAAAAAATCAATGAGGTTCTGGTTGTTGGTTTTGCTTTTATCTGCAATACCCATCTGCTTTTGTCCTACTTGTATTTCTATAACTTCTTCAAGAGCCTCATGAAGTTGTGCATTGTCACGGACGATCCCAACCTTCTCATAAAAGAGGTTACCAAGTAACTCTCTATAGGGGTAGAAATTCTGTACATTTTCTTGTGTAAGTAGTAAATCTATCTCTGTCTGGTCTTTTTGCTTCTGTGTCTCTTCTGCAGGTTTTGATGAAGCATAAATGGAATGTTTGTATGCATTCTCTCCTGCAAATCGTCCAAAAGCAACAATCTCCAGTAGGGAGTTTCCTCCAAGTCTGTTGGCACCGTGTACTTTGGCATTGGAACACTCTCCTGCTGCAAAACATCCTTTAATACCGGTGACTTCCAGGGCATAGTCCACATCAATTCCACCCATAGTGTAGTGAGCTACAGGTTTTATGGGAATGAGTTCCGTAGCAGGATCAACATGCTCATGCATTTTGCAGAGTTCAACCTCTTGAGGTAGCAGTTCCATCAGTTTTTCTTTACCTAAGTGGCGCACATCTAAAAAGACACGTTGCCCCTCTGTAATTTGTGCAAAGATAGCACGTGCCACTTCATCGCGAGGTTTGAGTTCATCTACAAAACGTTCTCCTCTCTCATTGACAAGGTAACCGCCTTCACCTCTTGCAGATTCTGAAATGAGAATGGCTGAATGTTTGAGTGCGGTAGGATGGAACTGAATGAACTCCATATCAGAGACAGCACCTCCTGCTCGCAGTACTGCTGCCACACCATCTCCTGTAGAACCATAAGCATTGGTGGTATTTCCATAATAGAGTGAGCCATACCCACCTGTTGCCATGACTACAGATTTTGCATCTATCTGTAGTACATTACCGGTACGTATCTCTAAAAATGTTGCTCCTTTGATGATCTCATCTTTCACAATGAGATTAAGCAGATAGTGCTCATCTAAAAAATCAATATGTTCTTTTAGGCAAGTATCATAAAGTGTATGCAGGATCTTTAGTCCTGTATAGTCCTGTGCATAACAGGCTCGTTTGGCTGAGGCCCCACCCATTTGACGTTGGGCTACGGTCTCTTTCCCTGATTTTCCATTGTCCAGTCGTGAAAAAGGTACACCTAGGTTTTCCAGCCACTCTATGGTCTGTGGAGCATCTCCACACATCTTGCGTACCATATCTTCATCACACAATCCATGGGCAGATTTGATAGTGTCTGCAATGTGTGAAGAGATATGATCTTCCATGACATTGCCAAGTGCAGCATTGATGCCCCCTTGTGCCATGGAAGTTTGTGAATTACTAGGGTAGGTCTTGCCTACAACAAGTACCGATGCACCTGCTTTTTTTGCAGACAGAGCAGCAGTTAAGCCTGCACCACCCGAGCCGATAATCAATATGTCAACCATCTTTAGCCTTTTAAAAATTCTTCAATATTATGCACGATACCCGCAAGAAGCTTACGACGTGCTTCTATACTTGCCCAGGCAATATGTGGTGTGATCAAAAGTTGATCTTGGTTTTTTATATGTAGAAGAGGGTTCTCTTCCAAAATAGGTTCAGGTGTTAAAACATCCAAGCCTGCATAAATTTCACGTCTGTCAAGTTCTTTTGCCAAGTCTGCTTCATTGACAATGCTTCCTCTCCCAAGGTTCAATAGTACGGCTCCCTCTTTTAGTAGAGAAAGGTTGGAAGCGTTAATAAGATTTTCTGTCTGTGCATTCAGTGGAGCATGAATGGAGATGATGTCACAACTTTTTAAAAGGCTCTCCAAATCTTCATGCGGGTAGGCTTCTTTACGTAGATTCCCTGATGTAGAGTGGTAAACAATTTCTGCTCCAAAGGCTGAAGCCACAGTGGCTACTTCTTTTCCTATGCTTCCTAGCCCGATGATTCCCCATTTCTTACCTGATATTTCACTGTAGGGTCTGGAGACATCAGTAAAGAGTCCCGATCTTGACCACATCTTGCTTTTAACGACAGTATCGTAATAGGCCATTTTTTCAATGAGATAGAGTGCCAAAGCAAAGGTGTGCTGGACGACAGATTTGGTGGAATACCCTGCTACATTTTTAACTACAATCCCTCTTTTTTTGGCATGTGTCAAGTCAACATTGTTCATTCCTGTTGCAGCAATACAGATAAGTTTCAATGATTTTGCCTCATCCATCATCTCCGCGGTAATTACGACTTTATTGGTAATGACAATTTCTGCATCTATAATGCGTTCTAGTGTCTCATCGGGAGTAGTGGTTTGGTACTGTATGAGTGAACCAAAGGACTCAAGTGTACAGAGGTCTAAATCATCCCCGAGTGTTTTGGCATCAAGAAGAACAAGTTTCATTTTAATTGTCACTGATACTCGCAGCAATTTCGAGTGCTCGTTCTTTGGCAACTTCAACATCATTATCAAGTACAAGAGAGACAGCCATTCTTCGTCCTGTATGTGTTTCTGGTTTTCCAAAAACCCTTACAAATGATTTTTCGGTAAAAGCACTGTCAGGGATCTCCAGTGTAGGATTGCTATTTTCATGTTTTGCCTTATAGGCACCACAGGCACCTGCCCCATAGGTTGTATAGGCAAGGGGTAGACCAAGTACTGCGCGAATGTGTAGTGCAAACTGGCTTTGGCTCTGTGTGATGAGTGTAACCATACCCGTGTCATGTGGACGTGGGCTTAGCTCTGAGAAGTACACCTCTTCACCTTTTACAAAGAACTCTACACCAAAGATCCCTCTTCCTCCGAGACCATCTGTAACTGCTTTGGCAATCTCTTTTGCTTTTTGTAGTGCTGCTGCGCTCATCTGCATAGGTTGCCATGAAAGAATGAAGTCTCCATCTTTTTGTATATGTCCAATGGCATCACAGAAGGCAGTTCCTGTTTCATTACGAACTGTAAGGAGTGTAATCTCATAATCAAAAGGTACAAATGCCTCTACGATGAGCTCAGAAGCATCTCCCCGTGCTTCTTTTGCGATCTCCCAGGATTTCTCAATGTCCTCAGGTGTCCTGGCAATACTCTGTCCATGGCCGGAAGATGACATTACTGGCTTAATAACACAGGGAAAACCAATACGGTCTCCCGCATCTTTTAGACCTTCAAGTGTTGTTACAAACTCATAGTTGGATGTTTTTAGACCAAGTTCTTCTGCAGCAAAGACACGAATGTTTTTTCTGTTCATGGTTTTGTTTACCGCTTCGGCATTAGGAATGACATGAAAGCCTCTTTTCTCTGCTTCAAAAAGCGCTGAGATAGAGATAGCCTCTACCTCAGGTAAAATATATGTTGGCTTTTCTTTTTCAATGACTTCAATCACGGCTGCTTCATCTTGCATATCAATGGCATAGGCACGGTTAGCTACAAGGTGCGCAGGTGCATTTTCGTATTTGTCAACGGCAATGACTTCGATGCCAAGTCTTTGAGCTTCAATAGCGACTTCTTTACCAAGTTCACCTGAACCGAGTAACATGATTTTAATTGCGTTTTCTTGTAGAGGAGTTGTAAATGTCATGGTCAAACCTTTGGAAAAATATTGTATTTATTTTAGCGAAAAGTTAGATAATGTGTAATGAGTTTTAGGAAAATTGTGTGGGTAAAATAAAATAAGGTAGATAGAGTAGCAGAGCCGAAGCTCTACTTTAGACTTCTTAGAGTCTAGACTCGTATCTTCTAAGCATGAAGAGTTTTTTAAGAATTTTCTTGCGCGTTGCAATCTTCTCTTTCTTTTTAGCTTCCGTCTTAGTCTCGTAGTGCTGTCTGGCTCTCGCCTCAGTTACGATTAGGTTTCTGTCACATTGTCTTTTGAATTTTCTGTAAGCGTCATCAAATGAATCACGTGAAGTTAGTTTAATTCCTGGCATAAAAAAGCACCCCCTTCCTGTTTAAAATTACTTTGATTTAAGTCAAAGTGGAAACAAAGTAGCGGATTATATCGAAATAAAATTATGGTAAGATAAAACTATAGAATACCTGAAGGAAAAATGATGCAAAAAGTATTTAAATCCTGTTATGCGTTGGATAAACGATGTTACGATACCTATGGTCTCACTGAAGATATACTCATGGAGCATGCAGCGCGAGGAATGGTAGAATATATAGAAAAGCATTTTGAAGAGGGTGCTTCCATACTCATTGTCTCCGGAGTAGGCAATAACGGTGCAGATGGAGTGGTCTTGGCCCGGCAATTGTATGGACAGTATGCTGTTAGACTTGCTTTGCCTTTTGGGGTTAAGTCCCAGATGGCTATTGTACAACTGCAAAGAGCAGAAGCTCTGGGTGTGCAGATGGTCTCTACACTTGAAGATGCCGATATTATCGTAGATGCCATTTTTGGTGCAGGATTAAACAGAGAGATAGATGAGGATATACAGACGTTAGTCCATAAACTTAACAGTTTTCATGGTTTTAAAATAGCTTGTGATGTACCAACGGGAGTAGATGAGAACGGTCTGCTTTCTCCTTTGGGGTTTCGTGCCGATGTGACCATAACAATGGGAGCATTTAAAGAGTCACTTTATATGGATGAGAGTAAAGATGTCATAGGTGAAATTCGACGTGTGAACCTGGGGGTCAGTAGTACTATTTATGAAAAAGAGAGTCAGACCTTTGTACTGGAAGAGAGTGATTTGAAGTTACCCAGTCGAACCAGTCAATATACACATAAAGGAAGTTTTGGACATGCTACTGTTTTTTGTGGAGAAAAAGAGGGTGCAGGTATTATTGCTGGTACGGCAGCGAGCAGGTTTGGTGCAGGGTTGACTACTCTGGTAGTACATGAAAAAGTCTCTCCTCCTGCCTATCTTATGCACTCAACTGTAGTCCCGGAAAACTCTACGGCTTTGGCTATAGGTATGGGGCTGGGTGACCATTTTGATTCTGATTTCCTGCAAAAACATGTTGTACAGAGTCATTTACCCATTGTCCTGGATGCAGACAGTTTTCATTCTGAAGAGATACTTTCTATCTTGGAACAAAAAGACAGAGAAGTTGTCATTACACCACATCCAAAAGAGTTTTCTCGTTTATGGAAAATTCTGACAGGAGAACAGTTAAGTGTAGAAGAGATACAGAAAAACCGTTTTGAAATGATTCGAAAATTCAATAAGAGATATCCTCATGTAACGATACTCTTAAAAGGAGCCAATACGCTGATTATGCAGGAGGAGAGACTCTATATCAATCCTTTGGGCTGCTCTAAACTCTCTAAGGGTGGCAGTGGTGATGTACTTTCGGGATTGATCGTCTCTCTCTTGGCACAAGGGTATACGGCTATTGATGCAACGATCCAAGGCTCTTTGGCATTAGTCCTGGCAGCCAACAGATATGAAGGAGCCTCTTATTCCCTGTTGTCTACAGATATTATAGACCAGCTTAGCATGCTTGAGGGTGTATATGAGAACGTCTGATAATAGGGCAAAACCCATTTAGGTATTATCTATTTATCAGGTGTGTTCATTAGTGGTTTGGTATCTTCAAGCAGTAGTACGGGTTTAATGAAAGGTGCAATTTTGGCTAAAAAGTCAATGATAGACATAATAGGTGTACCATAGAAAAACTTTACCTGATGATCATACTGCCAGAGTTGGTCGGCATAGACATAGTTTTGGTGAGGAGTATCCCCAATGTTGTCTCTGTCTTTGTCGAACCCTTCATATCTATCCCAGTAGTTGTATGCAATAGTATTATCACCTTTGTACCCATCTCGTGTGTCTTTGACCACATCATCCATATTGCCTATGATGGTATTGTGGGTGATGACATTATTTTTGATGGAAGCATGAAAATGAAGGGCTTCCCCATTATGTGAAATCAGGTTATTTTTAATAAACCTCTGTTTACCTCTCTCTTCCCCTTTGGTATCAATATAGAGTGCTTTTGCATTATACTTAAGTGTATTGTTTTGAAAATGAAAATTGGAAACTTTGTCAGCGACCACAGCAATACCTGCAGCTCCCTTGGAACTGAGTAGTGTATTGCCTGTGACATTAATGTCTTTGACTCCCATCAGCAAGATAGCTACAGAATTGTATTTAAAGGTATTGTTTCTGATGGTGTTGTTGTGGCTCATGCTGAGGTGTAGACCAAATCTATTATGTAAAAAAGTATTGTTTTGTATAGTATTATTGTGTGCATAGGTGAGTGTCACATCTCTAGTGAATTCAATGGTGTTGTTTTTGATAAGGTTATTTTTCGCATACCATATCTTTAAGGCATCGCCTCTAAGAGATATATTATTTTTTTTAGAGCGAATGGTATTGTCTGAAATAACAGAATTCTCCACCATATTCATATCGATACCATATAAGACATCCGTGATACGGCAGTGACTGATTTCACATGACCTTACATGATGTAATTCTATGGCAGAATCGAGGTTTTCCATCCTGCTTCCGGAATTTTGGATCTGCAAATTCCGGAGTATCACATGAGAGCTGTTGACTGTGATGACAGTACCTTTTCCTTCCCCTTCAATGATGACATTTTTCTCTTTTCCTATAATGCTCAGTGGTTTAGAGATGACAATGTTGCCGCTATAAATGCCTGAGGGAAGTTTAATTGTAGCTCCTGAAGGTGCATTGTCAATACTCTCCTGAAGTATATTTGCATGTAAAGTACCCATGAAAATAAATAGAGAAATAAAATATAGAAATAGTCTTTTGATCATATGAAAGTGTAACATATCATTTATCATTTTTGATACTGTTTTACTCTCTTGAAGCGTAAAACGCTAAAATACGATTATGAAAAAAATCGCCATACTGTTCAGTGGAAAAGGTTCCAATTTTGCCCATATTGTCAATGCTTTACATCTAAAGAAGGTCGAAGTGGTTGTCGCTCTGACGAACAATCCGGATGCAGAGGGTATCGCAGTAGCACAAATGCATGAGATACCTCTGGAAATCGTGGATTCAAAACTATATGAAAACAGAGAAGCCTTTGATACGGTCATCGTAGAAAGATTACTAAGCTACAACCCTGACTTAACTGTCTTGGCAGGATTTATGCGTATTTTGACACCGGTATTTACAGATACTGTCAAGGCTGTCAATCTGCATCCCTCTTTATTGCCAAGACATAAAGGTTTAGATGCTATTAAAAAGAGTTTTAAAGATGAATTTGAAGTAGGTGGTGTGTCTGTGCATTATGTCTCTTCTGAACTTGATGGGGGTGAGATAGTACTTCAAAAAGAGATATTAAAAGAGAAATTGGATTTTCCTGCTTATGACAAAAAAATCCGTAGTTTGGAAAAAGAGGCACTAAGAGAAGCAATCTTGCAAATTGTGTCTGAAAATAAAGGAGAGTCATGAAATACTACAATGACAAAAGCAATGATGCTGCTGCCAATGTACTCTTTATGTTTTTTCAAATGTTCATGGTCCTGACGGTGTATGGTTTTGCCTATACTTCACTGATCGCTGTAAAAATGGCAGTGGCTACCTACGGCTTGACATTTATGACTTACCTTCCCGAGTTTTTCTCTATTATAGGCTATCCTGTCGTGATGTTTAAAACACTTAAAATGTTTAAATCAGGTAAAAGACTGCGTGCTGTTGCCTGGATGATGGCATGGGCTTCGGTGATCATTGTGGCACTCTATGCACATCTTTCACAACTCGTAAATTGAGTGTATAGATGATAAGCCTTTTCCCCCCTAAACACCAGAAGATACTGAAACTCTCTATTCCTGCTGCCATCAATTCGTTGTTGGATATGTTACAGGTTATTACTGATCTTATTATGGTGGGGCGTATCTCGGCATTTGCTGTGGCTGCTGTAGGACTTGGATTGCAGTCCTTGATGCTGGTTTTTGCTGTGCTCACTGTACTCCATGTAGGAACCTCCGCACTTCTTTCTCGTTTTGTGGGTGCAGGACGTATGAAACGAGCGTCTATCGGACTTTCAACACTGTTACGTTTTGCTTTCATGTTGAGTATCCCTGCTATGATTGTCTGGTATTTTTTAGCCTCCAATATATATGTCTGGTTCAATACTGCACCAGAAGTGGTTGCATTGGGAGAGAGCTATGTCCAGATGTTGACGTGGATGATGCCTTTTATCTTTATAAAATTGGTTTTTGTCTCTGCATTGAATTCTGCAGGTGATACAAAAACACCGATGAAAGTCAAAATTGTCTCTATTGTCTTAAATATTATTTTAAATTATCTTTTCATTTTTGGAAATTATGGTTTTCCTGAACTTGGTGTGATGGGTGCCGCTGTGGGTACGGTCATTGTGAATGCCTTGGAATTTTTTGTTTATATCTATCTGTATTTGAAACAAAGAACACCCTTTATCCCACTATGGTACTACTCTAAATCACTGCTTGCACGTGCACTTAAAGTAGGGGTTCCTGCCTCCATAGAACGCTCTTTGACCTTTGGGTCATTTATGCTGTTTACTGTAGTTATTGCGCATTATGGTACATCGGTACTAGCAGGGTACCAGATAGGTTTGAGGGTTGAAGGTTTGGCCTTTATGCCTGGGATTGGTTTTACCATTGCTGCAATGGCTTTAATGGGACAGGGACTGGGTGCCAAAAAACCTGAACAGGCAAAAGAAGATGTTTTGTTGGTTTTAAAATACACTTCAGGGTTTATGTTCTTCCTCTCTTTCTTTATGCTCTTTATGCCTGAAAAGATTGTGTGGCTCTTTACCAATGATGAAGCAACGATTAAAGAAGCAAGTCTTTATTTACGTATCGTAGGGCTTTCCCAGATCCCTCTGGCATTCAACTTTGTACTCTCCGGTGCACTTAGAGGGGCAGGTGATACCAAACGGACCCTTAGGATCAATCTTGTCTCTTTATGGTTTGTCCGTATTCTTCCTGCATTTTTTCTTTCGTGGTATTTTCACAATATTCTACTGGTCTATTTGGCCATGATCTCCGATACTTTTGTTAAAGCAATATGGCTTTGGATAACCTTTCAAAAAGGGAAATGGCAGAAGATCAAAGTATAAAATAATGTGAAGACTGAGGCTGGAAAATATAAAAATTTACCTCCGGTTCATATTTGGTTCACATTGGGTGTGTAGACTTTTTTTAATGAAAAAGGAAGAAGGGGAAAGATATGTCTGTACTACGTCCAGTTCCCACAGGGAATGAAATTAAATTGAACGCAAAACAATTTATTGTCAGTAAAACTGATACGACAGGGAAAATAGTTTATGGTAATGACTATTTTACGGAGATTTCAGGATATAAAGAGAGTGAACTTGTGGGATCACCACACAATATACTTCGTCATCCGGATATGCCCAAGGTTATTTTTTATCTTATGTGGGAACACTTGAAAAATGGTAGAAATATCATGGCAGTGGTCAAAAATCTGGCGAAAAACGGTAATCACTATTGGGTTGTTACAGATTTTGATATCAAACGTGATCAATCGGGAAACATTAGACACTACCTAGCTTTTCGTCAGGCGGCACCCAAGCATGTAGTGAGTGAAATAGAACCTTTATATGGCAAGTTGTTAGAGATAGAAAAAGAACATGACATGGATGCTTCTTTAGCATATCTACAAGGTTTTTTGGAAGAGAATAACATGAATTATGATCAATTCATTGAAGATCTTGCAAAGCCAAAGGGGTTGGCTGCAATGTTCTTTTCGAAAATGAAAAAAATGTTTGCTTAGTCCATTTTTCTTATATCTACAAAACTCCCACTCTCATACTCCAGCAGCCTGGGGATGACAAACATTAAATTTTTTGCTGCTTCCTTTGGTGTTTGGATGTAGCTCTCTTTGAGTATTTTAGCTGAAGGGTAGATGCTATCATCTACTTTTTCTATAATATGCTCAACCATAGGCGTTCTAATGATCCCCGGGGCCAATGCTGTAAAGTGTATATCTGTTAACTCTTTTGCATAGACCTTAAGAAGCATATTGAGCGCAGATTTAGACAAAGAGTATGCACCCCATCCTTTAGAACCATTGACTGCTGCACCTGAAGAGATACCCACTACCTGTTTTACAGTGGCATACGTGCTCAGAGCATCTATAAGCTCTTTGTTGGCCCAGACATTAATCTCCATAACCTCTTTAATATGTTCAAGCTCAGTCTCTCTCAATGTCTCAATCCCTCCCAATACACCAGCATTTAAAATAACCAGATCAAAGCTGTGGTTTTGTATAAAGGGTTGCAGGTCAGAATTGATAAGAAAGGTTTGAGTCAAGTCATAAGGAAAGAAGATAAAGTTGGGGTAATGGTCAAAGGCTTTGGGGAACTCTCGTCCAATGGCATAGACCTTGTCTCCGTTTTCCAGATAGGCTTTGGCCAATGCTTCTCCCAGTCCGGAGCCAATGCCTGTAATGAATATATTTTGCATTTCGTATCCTTTTTAGTAATACTTTTGTTATGTTGCTATGATATGATTATATCAAAATTAAGAAGGACATCCATGAGCAAAGAAGCAAAAACATTAGATGAGAGAATAGACAGAATTTATAAACTTGCAGAAGAACACTTTGGTGAGATCCGTTTTGCCGGTATAAAGAAACATAATATGATAGGATGGGTAGCCAAAGTACAATTTGATGCATTTGAGTCATTGACGGCTGAAGGTGCTACAGCAGATGAAGCCGTGAAGAATTTACGTAAGCGTTTGAAAAAAATCATTGACCGTTACCATATGGTATAACCTGCGTTATACACTAAACCTTAAATTTTTCACAAACATTCTAAAGACAAATCCAGATATTGTTTTCATAAGTTTAGTATATAGATTAGGTTAGAATGCTAAGATAAAAACTGTTAGAAAGATATAGTAAAATGAAAAAAAATATTATTTTAATCGGCTTTATGGGTGTAGGCAAGGGCACAACTGCGCGTGCTTTTAGCAAAAAATACGGTACCTACATTATAGATACCGATGATCTTATAGAATCTAAAGAGAACAAAGAAGTTAAAAAGATTTTTGAGAAAAAAGGTGAAGCCTATTTTCGTGCACAGGAACAAGCGACTGCGGACTGGATAGAAGCGTGTGTTGATAAGACCTTTATCTCTTGTGGTGGTGGGTTTTATAAGGTAAACAACCTGAAGAAGCTGGGTACGGTTGTACTTTTGGATGCTTCTTTTGAATGGATACATAATCGTCTTAAAACAGCAAAGAATTCGGAAGCAAAATTGGCTAAACGTCCTCTGTTTGCTGATGAGAAAAAAGCTAAGGTACTTTATAAAGAACGCAAGAAGGCCTATAAGGCTTTGGCAGATGTGGTTGTAGATGTTGCGGGCTTGACACTTGATGATCAGATCGCATTTATTGCCAAGAAATGCAAGATCTGATGGCAACCACACCCTACACTTTTCTCTCCCAATACTCCAATCCTTTAAATATTCCGGTCAATACACCAAATATCAGCATAGTACTTCCCATGCAGTAAGGTGCCAGTTCGGCAAAGGGTGCGGGGTCTTTTAGAAAGATCACCATGACATATCCCCAGACTGTAATGGTCGCTACAGCAGAGATTCTTTTTATCCATTTTATAAGGTTATGTTGTTGTTCTTTTTTCATACGCTTATTTTATCCTATTTAGATATAATTCTACCAATTTAATGTAGAGAGTAATCATGCAACGATTTGAGACATATTTAAATGAAAACCTTCCTCATGTACCAAGCTTTCATCCTGTGTATGAAGCCGCGCTAGGTGATATGCTGGTAGCTGGTGGTAAACGTTTTCGTCCTATGTTGCTTTTGAGTATTGTAGATACCTATGAACCAATGCTTTACAACTCTGCGCTGCCTGTAGCCCTTGCGCTTGAAATGTTCCATACATACTCTCTCATCCATGATGACCTGCCGGCCATGGATAATGCAGATTTGCGTCGTGGACATAAGACCCTGCATAAACGTTATGATGAAGTGACTGCTATCTTGGCAGGAGATGCATTGAACTCCGATGCCTTTTTCCTCATTGCAAAAGCACCGCTTCGTGAAGATGTGAAGATCAAGCTGGTTGAACTGCTTGCCCGTGATGGTGGAAGTCAAGGCATGGTACTTGGTCAGGCGATTGATTGTTATTTTGAAAATACCCCTTTGCGTATAGAGCAGGTAAAAGAGTTACACAAAAATAAAACTGCAAAACTGATCGCTGTTTCTTTGCAAATGGGTGCAGTGATCGTTGGTATTGAGAAAAAAGTACAGGATGAGATTTATGATTTTGGACTAGATCTTGGACTTTTGTTTCAAATTCAGGATGATATTATTGATGAGACGCAGAGTGAAGAAGAAGCAGGTAAAACCACAGGAAATGACGGCGATAAAAATAGCTTTGTCAATCTTTTAGGGCTTGAAGCGACTGTTGAAGAAGCAGATACTTTGGCAAAAGATTTACAAAGACGATTTGAGAACTTTGATGAGAAGTTGCAAACAGCTTTACAACCCTTAATGGACAAATATTTGTTCAGACACCAATAAAGGAATATTTATGGCAATGACAGAGCAGAATACAATGCGTAAGAAAATGGCGAATACCATTAGATTTTTGGCAGCAGACATGGTACAAAAAGCAAACTCGGGACACCCGGGTGCACCAATGGGGCTTGCAGACATTGCAGTGGTTTTGAGTGAAAAACTCAGCCATAACCCTAAGAACCCAAAATGGCTCAACCGTGACCGTCTGGTATTTTCAGGGGGACACGGATCAGCACTGATCTACTCTTTGCTGCACCTCTGGGGTTATGATGTAAGCCTTGAAGATCTTAAAGATTTCCGTCAGTTAGACTCTAAAACACCGGGACATCCTGAATATGGTCATACAGAAGGTATTGAGATCACAACAGGTCCTTTAGGACAGGGGATTGCCAATGCAGTAGGCTTTGCTATGGCAGAAGCCTATACCAAAGAGCAGGTTAACTCAGAGACGTGTGAGCTTATTGACCATAAAGTATATTGTCTGTGTGGTGATGGTGACTTGCAAGAGGGGATCTCATATGAAGCGTGCGCACTTGCCGGACACCTTGGACTAAAAGATCTTGTACTGATCTATGATTCAAACCATATTACTATTGAGGGTGATACAAGTATTGCCTGGTCAGAAGATGTTGAAAAGCGTTTTGAAGCACAGAACTGGGATGTAGTGAAAGTGAATGGTCACTGTTATGATGAGATCGAAAAAGTATTGGATGGAGCTAAGACAGCAACAAAACCAACGCTTATCATTGCCAATACTATCATCGGCAAAGGTGCAGGAGAGCTTGAAGGGACACACCATACACATGGTGCACCTCTTGGAGAGAAGATTATTGCTGAGTCTAAAGCCAAAGAAGGTTTTGACCCTGAGCAGACATTCCAGATTCCTGAAGATGTACTGCTACGTTTCAGATGTGCGCTTGAAAATGGAGAGTTGGCTGAAAAAGAGTGGATTCACAGACAAAAAGAGGCACCACTTGTAGAACAGAATGTAGCACTTGAAAAGCTGTTAAACCCTGACTTTTCAACTATTAACTACCCAGATTTTTCAGATACACCGGAAGTAGCTACAAGAGACTCAAACGGTAAGATCCTCAATGCCATTGCAGCAGCGATACCATCATTTATTGGTGGTTCTGCAGACCTGGCACCATCCAACAAGACAGATTTGAAAGATTTAGGAGATTTCCCAAAAGGAAGAAACATTCACTTTGGAATCAGAGAACACTCTATGGCAGCCATTACCAATGCTATGGCACTGTATGGTACGACGATTCCATTCAATGCAACGTTCTTTGTATTCTCTGACTACTTGAAACCATCTGCAAGAATTGCAGCACTGACAAAGATCCAGAACTTCTTTGTATGGACACATGACAGCATCGGTGTAGGTGAGGATGGACCAACACATGAGCCTATTGAACACATTTCTCAGTTTAGAGCATTGCCAAACTTCTATGTGTGGAGACCGGCAGATGCTACAGAAAATGTAGAAGCATGGAAAACAGCACTTGAGATAAATGCACCACACGGTTTTGTACTTTCACGTCAAAAGCTTAAAACACTTAAACCAAAAAGAGATTTTGGTGAAGTCAGTAAAGGTGCATACATCGTAAAAAAACGTAAAGATGCGAACTTTACATTGATGGCTTCAGGTTCAGAGCTTATGCCTTGTCTTAAAGCTGCATGTTATCTCAAGCCGCTTGGTATTGTTGCAAACGTTGTCTCTGTGCCATGTCTTGACTTGTTTAATGAACAGGATGCAGCATACAAAGCAACAGTGGTTGATCCTAACACAAAAGTATTGGCAGTTGAAGCAGCTACAGCAACGGAGTTCTACCGTTATGCAGATGATGTACTTGGTATGGAAAGTTTCGGAGCATCAGCTCCTGCAGATTTACTCTT
>JALWLD010000011.1 GCA_027081115.1 Sulfurovum sp. | reverse complement strand
CCTTTTTGATAAAACTATAGCATATTATTTGGCTTTATGTGTATTGTTGTTTAATATACTATGGTGATTCCAAATCCTCCATTAATATTACCTCAAAAAACCGACTCAAAGCCACCTCTTGTTTTTTATCTCATCTATCAAAGGACTATCCTGAGTAATGATAAAAACAACTTTTTTGATGCTGCTGTTGATCATACTCGGTACAAACTCCTCCAAAAGCCACTTGGTATCTGCCTCATCACTCTCAAATCCGTGGGTAGTATCAGTTATCCATGTACTGATTTGATATTTCTTTATCACTTGTGCGGCAAATTTTAACGGATTACGGTAGTCATCACCTTTGCAAAACTGTTTCCATTTGCAAAGGATGGCATTTTGCTCTTTTAGGTGTTGGAGTCGGCAGTATGGGGTATCATACATCTGTGACTCTTTTGGTTTTTACAAGTTTCACAATCTTCCATAAAACAACAGGAAGCGCAAGCCATTTCAGGGTTGATAGCACAGAGTGAATGAAAAAGAGTGTAGAGGGGAAGTGTTCAGTATCCTTCAAGAACCACAACTCCAGACTATTTTCCGCCCAGTCAAACATACCGGCAAAAAGAGCGATAGCAACAAACCACTTTACTTTTACATGTTTCTCTTTTCCAAGCCATAAAAGCAAAGATGCAAAAAAGAGCAAATAGCTCAATGCATAGATGTAATCCGTAAATATTCACTCTCTAAATGCTTCAATGTCCCATACAGAGACGATCTCTTTTGCAGCTGCTTTGTCAAAAGAGAGTTGCAGGGCAATGACGCTCAAACCGTCTTTACCGTCTATCATGGGATTTACAATCCCCATCACAACAAATGCCATGAAAGCAGTAAGTATTGCCAAAAGTATGACACTCTTTTTATTGGCTAAAAATGTCATCTCACTTCCTTCAAAATAAAATCCAAATGCTCAAAATAGCGCTCTTTCAAATTGCTGAACTCCGGGCACTTTATCAAAAGTGGTGTTGCAAAACAGGTATTAAAAAGTGCCGTATAGATAAAATCCTGTTTCTTTGGTGTAAGGTTGAGTTTTGAGAGTAAAGGTTTGACGATATTGGGGAATCCGCCCACTTCATAGGGGACATCTTGTCCAAAACGCAGTATGCGTTCAGCCCTGCTTATGGGTATATCTTTTTTGGACATCCCGTACAGTGCCATAGAAGCGACTATCTCCATAAAAAGATTGGGGTTTTTTTCTATCGTTTTAGCCGTCTCTTCAAAAATACGATAAATAGCCTCCAAAGGTTCAAGTCCTTCTATATGCATCTGCATCTCCAGACTCCAAAGCTCTATAAAATAAATCAGCACCTCTTTTTTGCTTCCAAAGTAGTTGAAAAAGGTCATCTCCGATATCTCAAGCTCTTTTGCTACCTCTTTGACTGATATATCTGCCAAGGTTTTTGTTTTGAGATTTTCATCAAAAGTGTCGAGAATTTTGAGTTTGAGTGTGGCTTGTTTTTTCTCTCTTAGTGAGAAAGTGTTGATTGGCATCATGATGTCCTAAAGTTTAGATAGGTAAAATATTTTATCATACTATAATAATTATGCTTAACCTATCTCTCCCTCCAAATATTTTACACATTTTCCAGACAACTTCACCCGATCACCCGCAA
>JALWLD010000010.1 GCA_027081115.1 Sulfurovum sp. | reverse complement strand
CTTTTTATTATATTTTTTTCAGGGTGCACAACTTCAAAACTATATAAATATTCTGATTATCCATGCGAAAATCATACTTTTCAAACTGTTAATAAGATGGCTTTAGTTGTTCATGGTGAAAGTGCGATGAAAGAATCACTATATCACATTACACGTAATGGTCTTGAAGAATATCATGACTACATAGAAAATAGAGACTGGACACCTTACATTGAAAAGAAAATATATCCAATAGGTAGTAAATTTCAAGTTATTGGCTATTATTGGCCAATAGTTGTTGGTGGATATTTTCCAACACCATCTAATGTACAATACTATTTAGTTAAGTCAATTGAAGATAACAATATCGCTTGGATAGCTAGTTTTGTATTTAATTCCAAAGAATGTCATCCCCATTTTTATTCTTATGAGACTCGGTTTAGCGATAGTTATTCATTTGAGCTTGAAAGGCATTCGCATAAAGAAGAAGAAATTGATTTGAATAAACTAACAAAAAAGCCGTTTGAATAAACATTTAACAAAACAGAGTAGCCAATAAGTTACCTAGCGGCAACTTATCGGCTATCTTCAGTCGTTAGACACCCAAAGGAGATTTTATTAGTGGATGCAACATATTCGTATTATGACTACACCAAAAGTATCGAACGCATAGATAATATATTAAATAGTTCAGATTCAAACTATGATAAACATAAAGGGATACCCTCTAAAAATTCTTTAACATATAATAATGGATTTTATGTAGATGTTACAGTTTTATTTGTTGATATTCGTGGATCAAAAGAGTTATCTAAAAAGCACACCAGACCAGTATTAGCGAAAATATATAGGGCATATATCTCCGAAATAATTACAGTAATGAAAGGTAATATGTGTATAAATGAAATTTATATTGAAGGTGATGGTTTATGGGCTGTATTTAATACAGCTACTGAGACCGAAGTAGATTCAGTTTTTGGAACAGCATTTAATATATCTTCATTAATTGACATATTAAATGTCAAGTTAGCAAAAAAGAAATATTCTACATTAAAAATTGGTATTGGAGTTGATGATGGTGAATCTTTATATATAAAAGCAGGATACAAGGGGAGTGGTATTCAAGAAGTTGTTTGGATTGGAAAAATAGTTGGACAAACCGCTGCATTATGTTCCTATGGAAATAAGACATCAACTGATTGTGAGATTATGGTCTCGGAAACAGTTTACAATAACCTAACAACACATAATAAGAATTTGCTCACAGAGAATTATGCACATGATTGTTATCATGGAAATGTAATCAATAGACACATGAATAAATGGGTACAAGAAAATAGATAATAAGGTTACATTTTGGATGAATTAGAAAAAGTTAAAATAGAGGTACTAAGAGACTCTCTAAAAGACTCAATAGATACAATACGTGCTTTGGATAAAAAGATAAGATATATACTTTCATTCAATGGTTTAGCATTGGGGTTTATAGGAAGTTTACTTATAATTTATAAAAATGAGTTACATATAGGAATCTTTTCTAGTTTATCAATAATGGGGTTTCTTTTATTATCACCATGGGTGATGAATCTTATAGGATTACTTTGGACATTTAACCCTAAAGTGAATCCTAATGATATTTTTTGTTCTGATAAAGATAAAAAATCTTTTAATA
>JALWLD010000009.1 GCA_027081115.1 Sulfurovum sp. | reverse complement strand
AGTATTGATATCCCCCAACTTTTAGAAGAAGCCAAAATTTCTGTAGAGAAAGCCAAATCTGAATATATTGCCACACAAAAAGAGATGGATAGTCTTTTTGCACAAAAACGTTTGGCTCAGATTACGTATGAGCGTTATGCTAAACTTAAAAAACAATCTTTTGCTTCTAAAGCAGAGTATGATAAAGCAAAAGCAGATCTTGATGTTATTGATGCACAAATAGCAGCGACTCAGGCACATATTGCATCAGCTAAAATGGAAGTAACACGGGCAAATAAAGCTGTAGAAGCGCTGGGTGAAAAACTAGCGCGTTATAAAATATATGCGCCTCATAATGGCTATGTGATTGCTAGAAATGCAGAAGTGGCACAAAGTGTTTTACCTTCACAGAATATTTTACAAATTGTTGATCCTCAAAGTGTATGGATTAAAACCTATATTGATGAAAAAATAAGTGGCAGTGTAAAAGTGGGACAAAAAGCAACGATAAAACTGCGTTCACAACATGAAAAACGTTTTTCTGGTACGGTCAAACGTATTGTGGCACAAAGTGATGCAGTAACACAAGAAAGAGAAGTAAATGTAGCTTTTGACAAATTACCTATTCCTTTTTATATCAATGAACAAGCAGAAGTAAGTATCGCCTCTAAAACCTATAAAGATATAGTAAAAGTACCTGTAGAGGCATTGAGTTATTATAAAGAAAAAACAGGTGTATGGACAGAGAAATCAGGTAAAGCACATTTTATTCCATTAGAAATTATTTCCAGAGGGCACAAAGAGGTAGCAGTTTCAGGACTGGATGAAGATGAAACACTGCTTATTGAATCAAGTAACAACAAACCTCTTAAAGAGGGATCGAGCGTACACTAATGATTAATTTAGCCCAAAAAGACATCAAACATACCTTTGGTACATTCATCGTTACTGCGATGGGTGTGGGTATGCTGCTTGGTATTGTACTTATTATGATAGGGGTTTACCGTGGTATGATAGTCGATGCTAAAGTACTGCTTGATGATCTTAATGTAGATCTTTGGGTAGTACAAGACAATACATTGGGACCTTTTGCAGAAGCTTCTAGAGTACATGAAGATTTAAAAGACTCTGTTTATGTCATTGATGGTGTACATAAAACAGCAGGACTGACTTTTCAGAACTTACAATTGCATACTTCTAAAAAGCCTGTACGTGTGGTTGCTGTAGGATTTAACCCTTTTGGTAGCTTTGACCCTATTAATTCTGCGCGTATTGTAAAAGGACGAGGACTAGAGCGTAACCACTATGAAATTGTTGTTTCTGATAATATTGGTTTTACTATGGGTGAAGAGATACCTATAGGAAGAAATAGTTACAAGGTGGTAGGTATCACCCATGGTACGGTCTCTTCTGGGGGTGACCCTTTGGTCTATATTAGCCTCAAAGATGCACAGGAATTGCAGTTTTCCTACTCTAATGAACGTATACGCAATGACAGAGCACGAGGCATTAAAGACAGTACAGGCAGTATGCCGATGGTCAACACCGTTGTAGCTACTATTAGAAAAGGGTACAACATTGATGAAGTGGCACAAAGTATCAGAGACAGTAAGCATAAAAGTGTCTATACTAAAGAGGAACAAAAAGATATTTTGACCAAGAACCTCATTGAAAGAGC
>JALWLD010000008.1 GCA_027081115.1 Sulfurovum sp. | reverse complement strand
ATCATGAACGACCACACAGTTCACTGGATAACCAACCACCGGCAAAGGTTTCAGGCAGACAAAATGCTGCTTGATATACAATCAGAGTCTAACTTTGGAAATGGTACTACTTTTTGGGGCAGGTCAATGGGGCAATGAAAAAAGATACGGAAGTACGTAGAAAGTATCATCTTGAAAACCAAAAACAAATAGAAGAATTGAGTTTAAATGGCTGAAATAGATTTTTATTGATTGAGATGGTCAACCTAAAAAGCAAAATAATTTTTTTAGCTCACATTTGTCTTTAGAGGAAATAGTGGAAATGTTTTTGCTTTTACTCCATTCATCTCTTTGTATATTCTTCCATCAGGAATGATGTGAGGGATAGATAATCGAAGTATGTTATAATATTTCCACTAATCATAAAAAAGGATATTTTATGACGGCACCCAAAGATGAAGCCAAAAAGATCATTGATGCATTACCAGAAGATGCTACTTACGAAGAGATCATCAAAGAACTGGCATTTGATAAGATGGTACAGCGTGGTTTGGAGGATGTGGAAGAAGGCAGAGTCATTTCAAACGAAGAGATGAAAAGTATTATAGCCAAATGGTAGCCATTGAGTGGACACAAGAAGCAAAGTCTTGGCTCAAAGATATACATGAGTATATTGCACAGGACAATAAAAACATTGCAGACAAAGTTGTAAAAGAGATCTACAACAAAGTACAAATATTGGCTACATTTCCTCAGATTGGGTACCTCTATCCCAATGAAGAGAATCTAGAAATACGTATATTGCTTTATGGGCATTACAGGATAGCATATTTGATAAAAGATGAGAAGAGCATTTCAGTTCTGGGAGTGTTTCACGGAGCATTGGATATACAAAGATATTTAAAATGAAGAAAATAACATATGTACACCCGGGAGAAATCCTCCTCGAAGAGTTTATGCAGCCATTGGGGCTTAGTCAAAATGCTTTGGCAAAAGCGTTGCATGTAACACCAAGACGCATAAACGAGATCGTCAATGGCAAAAGGTCGATCACCGCCGATACGGCATTAAGACTTGCGCAGTTCTTTGGCAACAGTGCAGAGTTTTGGATGAATCTCCAGTATAAGTATGACTTGGAGACGGCACGTGATACACTCTCTAAAAAGATAGAAGGCGAAGTAGAGCTATATCATGCATCATAGAGTTATGTTATAATATTTCCAATAGAGAATTAAAGGATGCCCTATGAGTATCAATGAGATTATCGATGAAGCACTTGCCTTGTCGCCGAAAGAGCGTTATTTGATCATAGAGAAGCTAAACGACAGTCTGCACGCAACAGATCCTGATGTAGAGAAAGCTTGGATAGAAGAGAGTTTGCGGCGTTCCAAAGCGTATGATAAAGGTGAACTCGAAACGGTAGTATACGAAGAAGTCTTCGGAAAATGAAACATCTTCTTTCGACACTGGCTTTAAAAGAGCTGGAAGAAGGAAAAGCATACTATAACCTCCAAAAGGCTGCATTAGGTGATGAGTTTGAAAAGACTATACGAAACAGTATAGAAGAGATTTTTAAATCGCCATATCTTTATCCGGTTATTGCTGCACCCGTTCATCGTAAAGTTATAAGCAGATTTCCTTATAATATTTTTTATCGGGTTGATGATGATGCAATCGTGATACTCTCTATAGCACACCAACACAGAAAACCATTTTATACCATTTAAAAGAAGGA
>JALWLD010000007.1 GCA_027081115.1 Sulfurovum sp. | reverse complement strand
GTATTAAACATTTTGTAAATAAGTTTGATCAGTACGATAGTTTTGATGATTATAAACAACTCATTCAAAAAAAAGATCTTCCTATTGAATCTGCTATTTTGATGGCGTTAACTTATGAAAAAAGTGGGGAGTATGAAAAAGCCATTGAGATCTATCTCTCTATACTGAAAAATATGGTAGGACCTCAAAAACGAAAAGATCTTTTGACCCTTTTAGGAAAGACCTACTACAAAGCAGGTTTTTTACAAAAATCACGAGAGATTTTACTCACCTCTTTGCGACTACATCCTAAAAATGAAGAAGCATTGACTTACCTATCTGTGATTTATGAGACCCTGCGTGAATACAATAAAGCGATTGATGTCTTAGATACGCTTGAAGCATTTGGCTGTGAAGTCGGGGAAAAGAAGCTCTACTTTAAGACACTAAGTATCATACACAATGCAAATTTGTCTGAAAAGAAGAAGGTTGACGCACTCATCGCTTTGGGTGTAAAAAATAAACTTGTACAGCGTAAATTATTTGAGTTTCTTAAAAGCCATAATCTCCCTTTTGAGACAGGGATACTTAAAGAGTTTCACTTTGAAAATCTCATAGATCTTCTTTGGGTGACAAAGATGGAAAAATTTGAACCAGATTTCCTTACATCACATCCTCTTTTAAGTGAGATATTTACAGCAAAAGGTGAGATTTTACAAGCTCAGAAGAGTGATATATTTGCACTTAATGTCTTGATAAAACTACGTTTACAACATGATGAAAGTGCAGATTTAAGTTTCTCTTATTTATGTAATAATTGTAAAAATGTCTTTCCCCTCTATTTTTATCGTTGTCCAAAGTGCCAGCAGATCGATACCACTGAGATTGAGACAAATTTAATAAAAAAAGATTATGAAGAAGGTTCCTTTATATAGTAAAAGTAGCTTTTAAAATGGCTCAGTCACTGTTTTTTTAGTTAAAAAAACGTCAGGAAAACGCAGAAAGCAAAAAATGTGCTAAAATAGTATACGGGGAAGCGAGAACGATAGAAAATCTAAGGAGAAAAAGATGAACGAGCTTCGAGTATTAGAAGAGAGACTGGGGTATCGTTTTTTGGATGATGCACTTATATTAGAAGCATTGACGCATAAAAGTTGTAAAAAACCGTATGACAATGAGCGTTTAGAGTTTTTGGGCGATGCGGTACTAGATTTGATCGTGGGTGAATATCTTTTTAAAAAATTTCCAGACGTAGATGAAGGGGATTTATCTAAACTCCGTGCATCACTTGTCAACGAGAAAGGTTTTCAAAAGCTGGCCAACCAGATTGAACTAGGACAATACATACATATCTCTGCTGCTGAAGAGAACAACGATGGAAGAGGAAAAGCTTCGATCTGTTCGGATGCATTTGAAGCATTGATTGGTGCGATATATCTTGAAAGTGGACTTAAAAAAGCTGAAGAGATTGCGTTAAAGCTTCTTGAAGAGGCCTATCCCAAAATCGATCTTAAAAGTGTCTTTAGAGATTA
Source organism: Sulfurovum sp. (assembly GCA_027081115.1). GTDB lineage: Bacteria > Campylobacterota > Campylobacteria > Campylobacterales > Sulfurovaceae > Sulfurovum. The sequence continues at coordinate 205 of JALWLD010000007.1, read as the reverse complement.
TAAAACGACATTGCAAGAGATCACACAAGCCAAGATGGGGGTGACACCTGAGTATGTCGTCATCGCAGCGCTAGGCCCCGATCATAAAAAAGAGTTTGAAGTAATGGTACGCATCGATGGAAAAGATGTCTCCAAAGCAAAAGGGGGCTCTAAAAAAGAGGCGCACCAAGCAGCTGCACAAAAGGCATTAGAGATCTTACAAAAG
>JALWLD010000006.1 GCA_027081115.1 Sulfurovum sp. | reverse complement strand
TTTGAGATGCCAGCTACATATTATACAGTGTTGCGGGATGTAGCTCGGCTTCTTTTGAGAGTCTCTTAAAACTTATCATTCTATCTGCATCAATATCGTATGCTTTTAAATGACCAATAAAACGGTTGATATCTACACGATACTCCTTCTCTAGGCTCCCAAGTGTTTTATGTGCAAGCCCAACGGGCAAGTCACTAGGAAGTGTGACTTTAGTACCTTTAGGGAGTATCATTTCGCTTAACTTTTGTGGTGAAAGACCGTTGTTTAATGCAATTTTTTTGAGCGTTTCATTTGCCTTAAAAGAGAGTTGTTTTTCTTCTAATTTTTTTGCAACGTCTGCATACTCAAGATGCATTAAAATGGTATAATCTTTTAATGTTGCTTGTTCTGCATAAGCAAAAGGTGGCGTACCTGCACTTTTGGCATTGATGGCTTTAATACCATTACCAATATTGACAAAAAAGCTAAAGGGTAAAATCATCCAAATAGTCCCTATCATAAAGAGTGACACAAGGAGCAAAGAGAAGTTAAACTCTTTGGTAAAAATAACCCACTCTTTTTTTACTTTAAGATAATTTTTAATAGGCTTCCAATTATAGTAAACATGCCAAACCAAAAATATAAGAAAGAGTAACCCCAAATTAATATGTAGATTGTCCCATTGCTGTTTGTCTAAACCCAAAAATGACCAAGCACTCCATGCAGTCACTCCTCTGTCTGGGATAAAATAAAGCACCCCACTAGAGAGTAACATCACAATAAATGTCAATCCTAATGAGAGTGATACAGCACGTTGATACTTCATTTACATCTCCAAAATTTTCTCTTCTTTAACTGTCCATATGAAGACGATTGGGATAAACACAAGTGTCATGAATGTACCTACTACCAGCCCACCAATGGCTACTGCACCTAGTGGTGCCAGACGCTCTAACCCTATAGCAGCCCCTTGTGCAACAGGAAGCATACCCACAGATACTGCAAAGGCAGTCATCAGTACAGGACGTGTACGTATTTTAATAGACTCTAACATCGCGTCACGTTTATTCATACCCTTTTGTACCTGCTCTATAGCAAAGTGGATAAGTAAAATAGCATTATTTACAATCACTCCAGAGAGTAACATGAAGCCCATCATTGCAGGCATAGAGACATGGTACCCAATGGCAAGCATTGTCCATGATGCCCCTATGATGGTCAGTGGAATAGAAAAGAGTATCATAAGCGATATTTTCACATTGGCAAACATTACAATAAGCGTGAAGAAAATGAGTACCACAGCTACAATAATTGCCCCTATCATACGCTCAGCAGAGGCTTTAAACTGTTTAATATCTCCTATTTGTTCTAGTTCCACACCCTTAGGAAGTTTTACCTCCGCCAGTTGCTCTTCAAAGTTTGACATAATATGAGAAATCGCTGCTTTCTCACGGTTACCATACACTTCTAAGGTATATTGTAAATCTTCTCTTGTAATGAGACTTGGCTCTTTTTTATGTGTGATGGTTGCTATTTTACTGAGTGGTATTTTACCTTTAGGTGTATCAATCAACATAGTAAGGATGGTATTAAACTGACTAATTTGCTCTTGAGGTAACCAAACTCTGACGGTATAGTCCATCGCATTTGCTTTAGCAAAACTTGCCGCTGGCGCACCACGATGTGCCAGTTGCAGTTGTGTGGTTACATCAGAACGTTTGAGTCCATAACGTGCTGCTTGGGCT
>JALWLD010000005.1 GCA_027081115.1 Sulfurovum sp. | reverse complement strand
GCCCTGGGTGCGCAAGGTCTACGCGCTCTGGGGCGAGGCCAAGCGCACCGGCGCCTTCCGCGACCGCTGCCGCAGCGCCCTGCGCGCCTTCGTGAAGCGTCAGACCGGCGTCGAGGATCCCGAATGGCTGACGCCGCAGCAGGCGGAAAAGGTTATCGAGGCCTTCAAGGCCATGATCCGCAGGAAGAGGGAAGGACAATGAGCAAGGAGATCGAACTCTGCGTGGAAGTGAAGATGCGGGCGACCAACTGCTATAAGGTGGATGAGGACAAGCTCCGCGAAGCTTATGCCCGCTACGGCTACGACTGGGATGAGCAGCGAGGCCCGCAACCCGACAGCGACGACATCGAACGGATCCTCTACGACGTCATCGGGGAAGGCTGGTGGGAGGACGCCTATAAGCATCCGGAGCTGGACGAGGTCGACCTTTACGTGGAGGATTGACGTCCCACTTAAAGCAATCTTTATACCCTACGCAATGCAGAAAATTTATATCAATATCAGCACCTTACGGAAAGTGGGACGCCTGAAGGAAAGTGGGACGCAACGTCCCACTTTCTTTTTGTCTAACTGGGACGCCCCGCGCCGCAATTTTTCCTAAGACGTTGAAGAAAGGCCCTTCCAGTCGACCGCAATGCGCGCATTTTTGCGCCAAGTCTGCCGCCTGGAAGGGCCTTTCCGCGCATTTTTGCGCCAAGTCCACATCCTCCGCCGCCTCCCGAATTCCCCTTCCTCCTCAATACTTTACGCCTCAAATCCGGCCTTTTCCATTTGTGCCATCTGACCAGCCCCCTCACACCACGGGGATGACGCGCCGTCCTTCCACCTCCACCACGTCGATCCTGGCGATCAGCCCCAGCCGGTCGGAGGAAAGGGTGACAGCCCGCGCCTTGCGCGCCAGGTCTTCTTCGGCCCCTTCATCAGTGGTCTCGTCCGCCTCGTCCGCCGCCGGCAGGCTGCCGCCGCCCGCATCCGCCCGCGCATGCGCCCGCTTGCCGGCGGAGGTATCTGCTGTTTCCGCCCATTCGCCTTCCACCCACATGAGGTAGGCCAATCGCGGGCAATAGATCCACTCGTTCACCATCCGCACCGGCACGAGCGGCTGATCCTCCGCCCGCGGCGGAGCCGGCAGGGGCAGACGCAACTGCGAATCCCGGCGAGGCATGGAAAACACGCCCTCCGCAACAGCCACTTGCACAGGATTGTAGCGCAAAAGTTGTGGACAACCAATCACCCTATTGACAACTGGCAAAATTCAAACATGATGCGAACTGAAGGGTGAGCTGCCGCGCGCAGTGGATATCCCCACCGGGCTGGGCAAGACCACGGTCATGGCCCTGTGGCTGCTGGCGCTGGCGGCGCACATGCGCGAGGACGGCACGCCGAAGCTGCCGCAAAGGCTCGTTTACGTGGTGGATCGCCGCGCGGTGGTGGATCAGGCCACCACGGAGGCGGAAAGGCTGAGGGAAAACCTGGCCACGGAAGAGGCGCTCGGCTGGATGCGCGAGGCCTTCGGGCTGGCGGAGGGCGAAAGGCTGCCCGTCTCCACCCTGCGCGGCCAGCTGGCAGACAACCGGGAATGGCTGGCCAACCCGGCCCGCCCCGCCATCATCGTCGGCACCGTGGACATGATCGGCTCGCGCCTGCTGTTCTCCGGCTATGGCGTCAGCCGCCGCATGCGCCCCTATCACGCCGGGCTGCTGGGCGTGGACACGCTGGTGCTGTTGGACGA
>JALWLD010000004.1 GCA_027081115.1 Sulfurovum sp. | reverse complement strand
TATGTACCCTATCTTATTTATGAGTTGACGCAGGCAATCTTAACTGAATCAAATTTGTGTAAAATATCAAAAATATTTGTTGAGACTACCTTCAATGACCTTTACGGTTAGGAGATAGTCTGTCATTAGAGAGAGAAAATGTTAAGTCTAAAATCATTTTTGACACTGCTAAAAGAGTCTTTTAGAGATCTATTACCCATTGTCTTAGTTATCCTATTCTTCCAATTAGCTATTATCCAGTCAATTCCTGTTGGGTGGTTAGCAACAACTATCGGACTGGGTATTGTTGGCTTTGGTCTTGCTGTCTTTTTACTAGGGCTTGAGGTGGCTATCTTCCCTGTGGGAGAGAACCTTGCCAGTGACTTTGCCCATAAAGGTTCCACCTTTTGGATCCTTGTCTTCTCCTTTCTTATAGGCTTTGGTACGACTATTGCAGAGCCAGCACTTTATGTCATCGCCCAAAAGGCTGCGGCGATAAGTAGTGGCCGCATCGATGCTGATGTTCTAAGAGGGGTTGTCGCCTTCTCTGTTGGTTTTGCCATTATGCTGGGGGCTTGGAGGATCATTAAAGGTCATCCTATACAGTACTACATCATCGGAGGGTATATACTTACTGTTGCGGTGACCCCTTTTGCCCCACCAGAGATCGTAGGACTGGCGTATGACTTGGGTGGTGTGACCACCTCTACAGTGACAGTGCCGCTTGTTGCAGCACTTGGTATTGGTCTGGCGAGTACTATTAAAGGGCGCAGTCCTGTACTAGATGGTTTTGGATTGATTGCCTTTGCCTCGTTGACACCTATGATCTTTGTGCAAGTCTATGGTATTGCGGTCTATGAGTTACTAGATGTTCAAGCAAGCAGTGTGCCTATCATAGCAATGGTAGAAGAGAAAGCTGTTTTTGACCACTCTCTTTCTGGTCTTTTGATGGGTCTGTTCGGAGTAGTTAAAGATGTTGTGCCTATATTAGCTATTATCTTCTTCTTTCAGTATATCGTTCTTAAAAAGCCCATAGAAGACCTTAAGACAGTGATGATCGGTTTTGCACTGGTTATTTTAGGTCTTTATGCTTTCATCGTAGGTTTGGAGATGGGTCTCTTCTCTTTAGGTGAGACGATGGCCTATCAGCTAACGCGGGGTGATAGTAACTTTATTATCTACGCCTTTGGCTTTGCTATAGGTTTTGCGACGACGATGGCAGAACCTGCACTGACGGCGATCGCTAAAAAAGCAAAAGAGATCAGTGATGGACGTATCAATGACTTTGTTTTGCGTATGTTTGTCGCTTTTGGAGTGGCATCGGGTATCGCTTTAGGTTCATTTAGGATCGTAGATGGTGGACAGATAGTCTACTATATCATCGCAGGCTATCTGGCTGTGATCGCTCTAACGGTGATCGCTCCAAAGTACATCATAGGTATTGCCTATGACAGTGGCGGGGTGACGACCTCTACCGTTACCGTTCCTTTAGTTGCAGCACTTGGTCTTGGTCTGGCAACGAACATTGAGGGTCGTGATCCTCTTGTTGATGGTTTTGGACTGATCGCTTTTGCTTCTCTATTCCCGATGATAACGGTAATGTTATATGGTGTTATTGCAGATAAGATGGGGATCAAAGGAGAACATCAAAAAGAAGAAGAGTATATCTTCGAGTTACGTCAAGCGATTGAAGATGCCAATGATATGGGGCTTGCAACGGTCAACGTCGAAGGCCTTGGCAGTCGTCACTCGACTCCACTCT
>JALWLD010000003.1 GCA_027081115.1 Sulfurovum sp. | reverse complement strand
TAATGGGAATATTTCTTATATATGCTACTTATACTGTTGCGGAAAAAACGTATTTAGCGTTATCACCGTCTATACTAAAAAAAATTATTGATTGTTATTATAAAGATAACGACAAAAGCTGCGTTTTTTGTATTGAATTATTCAGAGATTTAAGAGAATCTAGATTTAAAAATAATATTATCTCTAGTATAAGCTATCAAATTTTAATACCCTTAATAACGGCAATATTAACAAAATATATAGTTATGATTTTATAATTTTTTACCAAGTTGCATTAGGCGTAGACTCATAAACATCCACCTTGCCGGAACGGGATTTTATCCTGTTCCGGAACGTTTTTGGCGGGGTATGTTACCCCGCCATTCAAGCTTTAGGTGAGATTGAAAAATACGCCGAAACGTCGGGTAAGGATGTATAACATCCTTCCGGCGGTGGGAATGATAGTGAGGGGCGGCGCGTTATGTCACCTCTTCCACTTTCTCCGCCAGCCAGATCTTGATGAGTGACTGGTAGGGCACGTCGCGCTTGTTGGCGGCAATGCGGATGCGTTAGTGTTTTACTCGTCACCCCGGCGAAAGTCGGGGTCTAAGGCCACTTGCTCATGAGGTTGTTGCACGAGATGCCGGCTTTCGCCGGCATGACGTGAAGAGGTCGGCATGACGTGGAAGGCCAGGATGACGGGGAGCGGGCGGCATGACGAGGAAGATCACAACAGCGTCTCGTAAAGGTCTTTCCATTCCGGATTGACCGATTCAATCAGTTCGATCTTCCAGGCCCGTTTCCATTCCTTGATGCATTTTTCACGATGAATCGCTTGTTCCATGGTGTCGTGAAATTCATACCAAACAAGCCGTTTCAGATTGTATCTCTTGGTGAAAGAGCTGCCTTCACCTTGCTTGTGCTGCCATATACGTCTTGGCAGATCTGATGTCACACCAACGTAAAGCACCCCGTATGGCCTGTTGGAAAGCATGTAAACACAGGGCTTTCTCTCCGGCATTGCCCAAGATCATTATTGCTCGCTCAGGTTTCAATTTCACTGTATGACTTACCTTATATTCTCCCCTGAAGGAAGTTCTGGGGTTTAGAACGCAGGGGCATGCGTTGGGGACGAGATTTCAGCTTGCACCAAATAACTGGAGGCTCCCCACTCGTCACCCCGGCGGAAGCCGGGGTCTAAGGCCACTTGCTCATGAAGTTGTTGCACGAGATGCCGGCTTTCGCCGGCATGACGCGGGAGAGGAACATTAGAAGTTGCGCTTCATCCCTCCCTCCGGCAAAAAGCTCGAATTTTTGATAGCAAACTCATGAATCTGCTGTGCGAGGGGCAGGCTTTTGCCGGTATGGGGTGGAGGCGGAAAGGTTTGGCATGCGCACCTTTCTGGCCTTCGACCAGTCCACGTAATCTGCCGAATCGTGCTCTTCCCAGAAGGCGCGTTCCTCCGCCTCGCTGGCAAATTCAGGAATCTTCTTGCGCGTGCTCATAATCGATCACCCTTTCCTTGTGGCTCATGGGCCGCGCCCTTTTTGTTCGCTGCCCTCTGCCTCCGGGGCGCCGGAACGAAAGGCCTGGGCATCCCGTGCCATTGGGCATCCCATCCCGTGCCTTGAGGCTTCAGCGGCCGCGGTTGGAGCGGCTGCGGCGCCAGCGGCGCCAGGTGACGAGGTCGGGATCGCCGCGGAAATCATCGATTTCCTCGATCTCGCAGGTGGCGTTGGGCGGCAGGTTCAGCGCATCGAGCAGATAGGGCGAGATGCCGCCGGTGAACTGC
>JALWLD010000002.1 GCA_027081115.1 Sulfurovum sp. | reverse complement strand
TAACTACAAGAGGAATAGAGTCCATATATGCTGTTGCCAGTCCAGTGACTGCATTGGTAAATCCAGGACCTGAAGTCACCATAGCTACCCCTACTTCGCCTGTAGCTCTTGCATATCCATCAGCAGCATGCACTGATGCCTGTTCGTGACGGTTTAAGATATGCTCAAACCCATCTTGCTTATATATTTCATCATACACGTGCATGATAGCCCCACCAGGGTAACCAAAAACTGTGGTTACTCCCTCAGCGATAATCGCTTCACATACCATTTGTGCACCAGACATTTGTCCCATTACGCACTCCATTAAATTATTTTTTTGATTATAGCGAAATTAAATTATATTTTATGACACATATCTAAAGCCACACCTTCTCGTAAACCATCATCAACCACCACACACTCGTTAAATTCCAACAACGTATAGAGTTGTTTATAGATGAGAATGCCAGCTGCTATGAGGTCTGAACGTCCAGTTCCAACTGCAATCTCTCGTTCCTCAAAAGGCATAGAGAGGAGTTTTTTAAGGTAGAAGTCTAATTCTTCTTTTTGAAGTGAAGTCCCATTTATCTTAGCTGCATCATACGTTTCATAGTTAAATCCTAACTTCATGGCTGCCACTGTTGTAGGTGTACCTGCTGTAGCCACAAAAGAACTAGGTTTTCCATGAGTCACAACCATCTCAGCACAAAATCTTTGCATATCCAACATCTCACTAGGTAGTGCCTTTTCAATATTTTCTAAATTTTCATAACTTTGAGCAATGGTCACAATGCCTACTTGAAAACTTTTACTCACACTCTTGTCACCATAATGAAATATAAGCTCTGTAGACCCTCCACCGATGTCTACTAAAACAAAGGTATCAGAGGCATAATGTAGTTTTTTAAGTCTATGTTGCACAGCAAGTAGTGTAAGTCTTGCTTCTTCTTCTCCTGAAATGACTTCAAAAGCTATGCCTGTTTCTTTTTGTATCTTTATTAGTACATCATTAGAGTTAGAAGCCATTCGTACAGCTTCAGTGGTTACTGCTTTTATTTCATGAGAAGAGAAATCTACTTTACTTTGCGCATCTTTTATAGCACTAATGACTCTAAAAATAGCATCATCATTTATAAAACCATGTTCAGCTAAACCATCAGCCGTTTTCACTACCTTTTCAGATTGGTAAAGTTGCTTGCCCTCTACACAGTCGTATACTAATACCCTAAAACTATTGGAACCTAAGTCAATTGCTATCATTATATTTTACCTTGTTCAATAGTGATTTCGACATGAGATGATTACTATTTGCTTCTCTTCTACTACATACACTAAACGATGTGTATCGTCTATACGCCTAGAGTGAAATCCTGATAAATTTTCTTTAAGAGCTTCTGGTTTTCCTATCCCCTCAAAAGGGTTACACAAAATTGCATCTAGTAGTTTGTTTATACGTTTGAGTGTTTTTTTATCTTGCGTCTGCCAATATACATAACTCTTCCACCCTTCTGCTGTCCAAGAGAGTATTCTACTCACCTAGTAACTCATGATGTTCAACTTTGTTATTAGTATACTGTTCTATAGACTTTCTTAAATGTTCTACATTTTTAGGAGACTTCAGTAAATGTAGCGTCTCTTGCATTGCATTAAAGTAGTCTAACGACATAATAACAGCATCATCAGCATCACGTCTATTGATAATGGTATAGTCTGCATCATTGACCACGGAGTCTAGTACCGACTTAAAATTGTTTCGTGCTTCTGTGTAATTTATGACTGTCATAGCCTACTCCTAAACATGTTCACTTTATTGTACAAGTATAGCTTTC
>JALWLD010000001.1 GCA_027081115.1 Sulfurovum sp. | reverse complement strand
AATGACTCCAGAGATTCGGTAAAAGATGTTTCTGACAACATCAATGATACAACAAAAACTGTATCTAATGACTCAAGAGACTCTGTAAAAACGGTTTCTAACGACACAGCAGATTCAGTTAAAACTGTTTCTAACGATTTAGATGAGACATCAAGAACTATCTCTAACGATACTAGAAAATCTGTGAAAGATGTTTCTGACAATGCAAATGACTCTACAAAAACAATTTCAGACAATGCCAATGATTCTACTAAGACTATCTCTAAAGAGACAAGAAAGTCGGTCAAAGAAGTTGCTGACGACAACCACCAGTAAAACCCTCTTTAACTTTCGAAAAGCTACCGTCACTTTTGGTAGCTTTTCACTTTCTTTGATTAAAATTCATTATTATCATTTATTTTATCTATCAATAATATGCTATTCTATATGAACATAATGTTTTTAAGGATGATCCATGCATTTTATAACAAAAACCATACTTTCCACACTGATTCTCTTTCTCCCCTCCTTACTTTTAGCAAAGATACCTGAAGTTAGCAAAACAGCCAACGAAAACTCATTGGCTGTATTCTTCACTATCAAAGGAAATGCTGAAGAGAAATACAATAAGCTTGTAGAGGAGAAGATAAAAAAGATAAACTTTTCTCTTACAGACCCCCATAAAAGAGTCAATGACCATTACAAAACAGAATTTGGATCCACTGTACTGGATGTACTGAGTTTTATGCCTGTAGTTAATGACAAAGTAGTTCTACCTTTACTGAATATCGATCCTCGTATTGCAGGTTTTGCACCTTTCAATATGCTGATTGAAAAGAGACTGGATGAGGAGAATACACATGTAGGACACCTTATGCCAAAAGCGATGCTAGATATTTTAGATATTAAGGACAAAGAAGTCAGAGAAAAATTCACGGCCTCTTTTAAAGCTTTAGATGAGATGTTGGAAAAAGAGCTTGGTGGAGAAAAAAGTTATATCAACATCAACACACTGCCAAAACAAACCATGATGAATTTTGAATATGCCTTTGATATTCCAGATGATATTGATGATTTCATCGATGAATTCCAGGAAAAGTTCGAAACATCACTGACAGATAAAAAATATTTGGTAGCAGGGTACCACGACTTCATGCAAAGTACAAAAGATGCCCAGGAGATACTAAAAAACTATGATGCCTTCTGGACCTACTCTTTGTGTCATATGGAGTTCTCTTACAATGTATTCGATACAAAAGGGGCAAGACCGGATGCAGGCCTTTTTGCACCGTGTACTATGTATATGTATATTCTAAAAGAGAGTGGTAAACTGGTCATCGGTATGTATAGACTGCATAACTGGTCAGATACTTTGGGTATTGAAGACCCTACAAGAGTCTCACTTGTTGAAAAACTGGACAAAGAGATTCCTGAAATACTTGTAGGGCTAGGCGCTATTGCCGTTGAGAATGTAAACCCGCTAAAAGAGGCAGTAAAACCTTTAAAAGTCACCGTACCTGCACAGAAAAAAAAGGCAAAAGAAAAATCTGCTCCAACCAAAAAAGAAGAGAATAAGCAGATCATTGAAAATGGTGGAGAGACCATAGAGATCATCATTCCACAACCACCTGAAGTACCTAAAGTGATTAATGTAATTACAAAAAACTCTTCGGGGAACAATACACGTTCCATCAAGTTTTCAAAACGTGTACCACCCAACTATATCCCCCGTGAGCAACGTAAAGTAAAAGCACAAGCACAAAACAGCAGCACCAATATCGGTGAGGTAACCAATGGAAAGATCTCAACTTATCTGCGTGGTAAGTTCATGGATGTGAAAACTGCACAAAAAACACTTAAGGAAGCCGGATTTGATATCATATCGACCTCTCCTGTCAATAAAAAGGGTACCTTGATCTCTATTGTCTTTACAGATAAGACTCTTATGGAAATGGGAAGCCAAAAAAACACTGGATTTATAGCCTCTTTACGTCTGCTTGTTAACAAAAAAGACAATCATATTTCTATCATCAATCCACAATATGCAGCCAAAGCGTTTATGCAAGATCACTATGATGAAGTAAAAGCAAAAGCTGTACTCGATAAGATCACTGCAAAGTTTACAGGACTACTCAACTCTAAAGACAAACTCAAATTCCAACTTTTACCAAAGTACCAATTCATGCATGGTATGCCACAATATAAAGATATGGTAACTGTAGCAAGAGGTAATGACCTCTTAGAAAAACTCAAAGAGAACAAAAATGTAGTCTTTACACAAAAACTCAACAATGGTGCTACACTTGTAGGGGTAAAGTTAGGAAGAAAAACCAATAAATTTACCTCAAAGATCGGTACAAACAATGCAGCACTGCTACCCTACCCTGTACTCATTGAGAATGGAGAAGCAAAAATACTCGAGCCAAAGTACTATATTTCAGTCATGTACCCACTGTTACAAATGTCTGAGTTTATGACCATTGCGACTGTTCCCGGTGCGATCATTAAAGATATTTCACGTATTTTCCAATAAAAGAGTACAAAACTCTTTTATTTTTTTATATTCCTTCTATTCTTCATTAACTTTTTTCTCAACTCGAGTCTCTTTTTGACATCTTTAATACGGCCTATCTCTTTCTCTTCAAGTAATACTTCTGTTTTATCTACCTCATCTCCAAACTTCATTGAAAGCATATCAGATTTTTTCATTGCCAAAATTTGAGAGGTATAAACAGATCTGTGCCCGGTTATCAAGAAACTTATCACCGCAGAAATAGCAGCATAGTGTGCAATATCAATACCAAAGAGTTCTACCGCCATAATAGTTGCGGCAATAGGGGAATTGGTAGCACCTGCAAGTACAGAAACAAAGCCCAAGGCTGCAAACATAGCGACATGATCACTACCTATCATAGCACCAAAGAAATGACCTGAGGTAGCACCTATATAAAAAAGTGGTGTGATAATCCCCCCGCTTCCCCCTACACCAAGCGTAATAGAGGTAAAAAATGTTTTTGCCAAAAAGGCATACCATGGCACAGAGTCATGCATCAGAGGAAAAGGACCTAACACTTCTTTGATTGTATCCATCCCAAGTCCCAAATATTGTGTACCAAAAATAGTTGCCATGATCACAATCAATATCCCTCCCAAAAAGGCAATGATCAGAGGATCTAAGGGTATCTTCTTGATCCATTTAGAGATTTGTGAAACAGTGGTGACAACAAAATCTGACACAATACCAAAAAAAAGTCCTGCAATGACTACTTGTACAATAAGAAAAAGGTCCAAAGAAACATCTTGAAAAAAGTGTAGATCAAAATAGGTATACTTGATCCCTAAAAGTTGTGCCGTAGTAAAAGCTGCAAAACCTGCAATAAAAGAGGGAAGCAGGACATCATAGAGTATGACACCAATAATCAAAACTTCTACACCAAAGATCGCTCCAGCGATAGGTGTACCAAAAACTGTGGCAAAACCTGCAGAGATACCACAAATGACAAGTTTTTTTCTATCTTCTTTAGAAAAATTAAGTTGCGTAGAGATAAAGGAAGCAACACCTGCCCCAATCTGTGCACCAGGCCCCTCTTTACCCACAGAACCCCCTGCAAAAATAGTAACAATCGTTGTCAAAAGTTTAACAGGTATCACAGCAATGTCTATAAGGCCTGAGCGTTTATGGACTGCTTCGATAACCTTTTCTGTACCATGCCCTTCTGCATCTGGTGCAAATTTTTTGATCAGATAGACAGAGAGTACTAATGCAAACGGTAAAAGATAGTAATACGAAAAAGGTAAAAAAGAACGACTTGTCTCTGCAGTTTGAAGCATTTTTAAAAAGAGAGTCACTGTTGCACCGATAATAACACCAACAACAGAGGAGAGAAAGATCCACTTGGCTACAGAGAAAAAAATTGCTGTCTGTTCAGTAAAATGTTTCTGTAGCATTGTGTGCCTTTATTGTTTACAAAAGGATATTAGATTATTTTGCTTTTTCCAAATACTTACCTTCTACGGTATCTACTTTGATCATCTCACCTTCAAGTATGTGGAAAGGGACCTGTACAACAGCGCCACTCTCAAGTGTTGCTGGTTTTTTACCACCCTGAGAATCACCTTTAAAATTAGGTGGAGTCTCGACAATTTTAAGTACAACCGTCTGAGGAATCTCTACAGATATTGCTTTTCCATTATGAAAAAGAATGTCAGCTTCCATACCGTCTATCATATAATCAAAAGTATCTTTCCCAACCTGTTCATGTGTCAAACCGATCTGATCAAACGTTGTAGTGTCCATAAATTGCAGAAATTCACCATCATCATAAAGATATTGCATTGTTTTTTGTTCTAATTCAGGTACTTCAAATTTGTCACCGGCATGTACAGTTTTTTCTATCACTTTACCCGTAGAAAGGTTTTTAATCTTCATACGTACAAAGGCTGCACCTTTTCCCGGTTTTACGTGTTGAAACTCTGTTACCTTATACGGGTTTCCTGTAATCTCAAGTCTTGCACCTTTTTTGATGTCACCCATGCCAATTGTTGCCATTGTATATCCTAGAAATAAATTTTATCGATTATAGCGAATGCTTGGTTAAAAGCTTGAAGAGATAGGCACTGCTGTGCCTATCAAAAAAATAACGTTATGATATTTTAACGTGTAATTGCAATACTGTCTTTTTTAGTATGCAGTTTCAAATCAAAATCCATTGCTTTGGAATTATCCATCAATACAGGAACAAAAAGTAATGAAACAAAAACAGCAGCTACCGTACCGGAGATAAGTGCTACACCAAGACCACCAAACACAGGGTCAGATGCAAGTAGTGCAGAACCTAAAATAATCGCAACTGCTGTCAAGGCAATAGGTTTTGCTCTGGTCGCTGTTGCTACTGCAATTGCTTCTCTTTTCTTCATGCCATGAAACTCCATCAATGACTTGGCAAAGTCGATCAATAGCAGTGAATTTCTTGATGAGATCCCCATCAAAGCAATGAAGCCAATAAGTGAAGTTGCCGTCAAAAAGAAAGTCTCCGAGGTAAAGAGATTTGCTGCCCAGTGTCCCACAATAACCCCAATAAGAGAGAGGAAAGAACCTAACAAAATAATACCTGATATTGCAAAACTCTTATAATAGATAACCAATAACAAAAAGATCAACACCAAGGCAGAGATAAAGGCACCGCCAAGGTCTCTAAATGTATCCAATGTTACTTTCATCTCTCCATCCCAACGTAAAAGGAACTTCTCTCCACTCTTTTTATCAGTTAGATAAAGATCAAACATGTAAGTAGTAAATCCTGCTTTTTCTATCTCATAATCATTTGAAAACTGTTCTATGATGACATCCCTTGCTTCAAGAAGAGGATAGACCTGAGAGACCATATCTGTTTCTGCGATAACATTGATCATACGTGAGAGGTCTTTATGCATGATCATTGGGTTGGACTTCACTTTACGGATACTTACCACTTCATTCAGTGGTACCATCATCCCTCTTTGGTTCATAAGATTTAAGGATGATAGCTTTGACCTTAAAGATGGTTCTTCAGAGTTTGACAAATTACGACTCTCTTTATCCAATACTAAAAACATAGGAATTTGATCAGGTACATTCTTTGAATTTTTATGAGCAATGACCATACCTTCAAAAGCAAGATATAAGATGTTATTGACTTGTTCTACACTCAACCCTGAGCGTGCAATTTTCTCTTTGTCAGGAATTAATTCATACTTGTCATAAATTTCATCCGCCATGATATCTACATCTACAAGGCCTTTGGTATTAGTTAGGATATCAGAGGCTTTCAGTGAAATTTCACGTACCTTTTCCAGGTTTTCTCCATGTACTTCAAGTACAATAGAAGCCAATGTAGGAGGTCCTGCTGGTTGTTCAATAAACTTGATATTGGTACCTTTTACCACAGGGAGACACTTCTCTTTAATCAGAGGTCTTAGTCTCTGTACCATCAAAAATGATGGTTCTGTTCTGTGGTGTTTGTCGGTTAGATTGACAGAAATCTCAGAAACATTCTCTGTCATTTTCATAGAGGCCCCTTTAACCAGACCAGCATAATCCAAAGGGATCCCCTGACTTAAAAAGAGTTCAATATTCATCACCTCTTTTTCCTCTTTTAGCATATCGATCACACACTGACTCACTTCATTGGTTTGATAGATAGAAGAGCCTGTAGGGGTATCTATGTAGACGGAAAAAGTGTTATCTGATTTACCCGGAAGCATCTTTGCCAAAACAAGCTTTGACGGGAACATCAGCAAAGAGGCAAAAAATGCAACAGCTGTTAAAGTAATGACCAATGTTTTTTTTGCTTTTGAATCTAAAATACCATAGACCAATTTCTGTAAACCACTCATTATTTTACCTCCTTTTTCTTTTTATCCTGATGGTGTTTATGTTCTGGCTTTTTCAAAAGTTTAAGACCCAAATACGGTGTAAATATATAAGCAATAAAAAGTGAAGCGATCAATGCCACAGGCACATTATATGGAATTGGTTTCATAAATGATCCCATCATACCTCCAACAAATGCCATAGGTACCATCGTAAGGATAATCGCAAGTGTTGCAATATTCGTAGGGGCACCAATCTCATCCGTTGCTTCTATCAACAGTTGATCCATCTCTTTTTCATCCACATCATGTGCATGCAAGTGTCTGTGAATATTCTCAATTACAATAATCGCGGCATCAACCAAAAGTCCCAACGAGAGAAGAAAAGCAAAAAGTGTAATACGGTTAATGGTCTGTCCGGACAAATAAGCAATAAACAGTGTTACTGCTAAAATAGCTGGTACAGTAAAGGTTACAATGATCGATTCCTTCCAGCCCAGGGCAAATACAAGCATAAGTGCAATAATCACAATAGTTATCACCAGGTGGCTCATGAGCTCATTTACTGCTTCATTTGCACGCTCTCCATAGTTTCTTGTTATCAGATAACCAATACCCTCTTTTTCAAACTCATCATGATACTCTTTTAATATCTCTGTAATATCTTCAGCCACGAATACAGCATTAGTTCCTGCTAATTTTGCTACGGTCATGGTGATCTGACTTTTCTGTTTGCCCATCTCAGTACTGTTATGCTCTCTCATATTGATCTTGGCAATTTTAAAATTCTGTATATCCACACCCTCAGTTACTGTTGCTACATCTCGAAGATAAATTGGTGAACCCATATATTGTGCAACAATTACAGAGCCTACATCAGAGACATTTTCAATAGCATTCTTCACACCAAAAATAACCAACTTATGTTCACTAGTACGACCTTTTACATCAGGAACATCAACTGCAACAGATTGTACTGCCTTCATGATCTGCCCTAAAGAGAGATGATAAGCAGAGAGTTTTCCCATATCTACTTCAATATTGAACTGCTCTTTTCTGGCACCTTTAAGTGTTGTTTTTGCTACATTGTCTACAGAATTGAGTTTTTGCTGTACTTTTCGTACAATTTTAAAGAGTGCTGCATCATTTAACGTACTTCCATCTTTTGCATAAAAAGCCACAGTCATAATAGGAATATCAATATCAATATCAAACGGTTTAATAAGTGGCTGCATCACACCTTTAGGCATAAGATCCATATTTTGCATTACCTTATCATAAAGCTTCAGATTAGAATCTTCTCTATTTTCCCCAATATAATACATCACATTGACAATACCAACATTATCCATAGCCATACCATAGACATGCTCAATACCTTTTACTTCCCGTAACTTTCGTTCCAAAGGATTGACAATAATGTTTTCTATCTCATGTGGTGTAGCACCAGGCATAGCCACAATAACCGCACCCCCAGAAATTGCAATTTGAGGATCTTCTTCTCTTGGCATAATGTTGAGTGCCAAATAACCCATAATGAGTAAAAATGCACCCAAAACAGCTGTTAAGGGATTACGTAAAAACCCTTTTGCCAGCTTTCCTGCCCAATCGGTTACCTGATATTCATTTTTTTCAGACATCTTCGACTACTTTATAAGAATTTTGGCATACATGCCAGGATAAACGGAACGACCTTTAGGATCGAATTCTATTTTGATCTTAAACTTATGTGTCATAGGATTGGAGTTAGGAATGATCGATGAAATCTTTCCTGTAGTATGTAACGCCATAGAAGGTATCTCTACCTCTACTTTTTTATCTATATTGATCTCTTTAAGTTGTGATTCTGAAATTTCAGCCACAATTTTCAAACGACTGAGATCGGTTAAGACAACAGCCGGCATACCAGGGATAGCCATCTCCCCTTCATTGATTTTCTTAGCAACGATCACGCCATCATT